>NZ_JAQIIV010000003.1:0-517177 GCF_036946585.1 Pedobacter terrae
CTTCGTTAATGGGCACACCGTTCCGCGTGTAGAACATTTCTGCAATTTTAATAGGAGGTGCTAACTGTTGTCTGGCTAATCCTACCGGGATTGGATCTGAACCTTTCATTAAACGTGGCATCGCTACCTGTTGCATAAATAATGAAAGACTATTCGGGTTAGCCCAAACATGCTCCGAGTTTTGAGCAACTCTTTCCGTTAATGCACCCCTTATCGTTAGCTGTCTTAATGTAGAGTCTGACAGTTTAAACTGAGATCCCGGAAATTGATATAATTTAAATCCTGCACTTTCGGCTGCATCCACAGCCGCTTTTGCCGCATCTTTAGCTTTTATCCATTTATTGGCGTCATACGTGGTATTAAAAAGTGCAACTCCATCTTTATCCCTGAATCCTGCATAATCAGTATTTCCATTGAATAAAGGGCTTGCGGCGGTTAGTAGTAATTTAGCCTTAATTGCAAGTGCGATCGGTTTGGTAATACGCCCCAATTCATTGGTCCTATCTGTAATAATCGTGGGTAAGTTGGCAATAGATTCATCCAATAAATTATTCACGTAATTTACACAATCATCAAAAGGCATCCTTTTAATTCTTACTTCATCAACAGATGCATCAAGATCCAGGTTTTTGTCTACGATTGGAATCGGACCATACATGCGAAGCAGCAGAAAGTTGTAATATGCTTTTAAAAATTTTACTTCCGCAATCCAACGCTGTCTTTCATCTAATTTCAGATCCGGAACTTTGGTCTGATCCTGTACATTATCAAGAAAAATATTACAGGTTCTGATTGCTTTGTATAAACCAAAGTTATCACCAAATCCTCCGCCCTGAAAACGTCCGTTCCATGCATCCATTAACGGATTGTCAGCATTCTGACTACCTCTGGCAATACGCCATCCATAAGAAATAAACTCACGTTCTTCGATATTTGACCAGATTTCATCTCCGGCCATAAACCCCATATTGTTCAACGGGTCACCATCTTTAGGCAAGAAGGAATAACAAGTAAATAAATACTTTTCTGCCTCACTTCTCAAGGTAAATGCATTGTCTATCGTGGCCACATTATCCGGAACAATATCCAGATATTTTTTACATGAACCCAATAAAACTAAACTCAGCATTAGAATGGAGGCCAACCCCATTAAACCAGGTTTCTTTTTATTTTGAAATAATATTTCGGTATTTTTCATTGTATTTTCTTTAACAATCTTTAAAAACTTAAACTCACACCTAAATTGTATACCGTTTGTACAGGGTAACCTAAGCCGTTTCCTCCCATTTCCACATCCCATAACTTAAATGAGCTAAATGCAGCAAGGTTACTAGCGTTTAAATAAAACCGGGTAGCCCTGATTCCGAGTTTGTTTTGAATTCTGGTTGGAAGATTATAACCAAGCTCTACCGTTTTTAACCTTAAAAAGGACCCATTACGCATCCACCATGTTGATGTCTGATTATTATTGGCAATAAATTTATCGCTTAACCGAGGCCAGAAGGCATATATATCACGATTTTCTTCACTCCAATGACTTTGGGCAACCACGTCGAGAAGACCATTTTGTGAACCACCGTTAAATACAAAAGGCGAAATATTTTGCGGATTGATAAAAAACGATGAACGGGCAGAACCCTGGAAAAAGGCGGATATATCAAAACCTTTAAAGCCAAATGTTCCTCCAAAACCATAAATAATTTCTGGTGCTTGCGGTAGCCCGATAGGTACAGCGTCAGCCTCTGATATGATACCATCACCATTTACATCTCTGTATTTAATATCACCACCACCATAATCAAGTCCGGGTTTACCGGCAAATTGCACAGGTGAATTTTTAGCTTCAGCATCGTCAACGAATAGCCTTTCTGCAATATATCCAAAAGCTTGTGTACTCGGCACTCCCACGCGGGTGCGGTATGCCTCATTTGCATTGTAGGCAGGTTCATCGTTGATTAGGATTTTATTCGTAGCATAAGTAAGGTTTCCTCTTAACTGCAAATACATGCTGTTTCCAAAAGATTTATTATAATTTGCCGAAAAGTCAACGCCTCTACTTTCCATCTCATTGGTATTCGCCTTAACTGCTGCCTGAAGTCCCATTGTACTCGGAACGTATACCCTATCGGTTAAAATGTTAGAACGGTTTTGTTTATATACATCAATATTAATACTTAACGCATCAAACAGGGTCAAATCTAAACCAAGATTGAGTTGTTTAGATTTTTCCCATGTGATTAATGGATTTGCATAACGCGAAATCGAGATACCATCCTTGTAATAAAAATTATTCTCGCCAAATGTTCCACCATAAGTTCCGTTATTCATATTCACCTCAGAAAGGTAGAAGAAACGATCCTGAGCCCTTCCAATCTGATCATTACCAGTGATACCATATGTCGCTCTTAACTTTACATTGCTTAAGACTTTGCTTAACGGTTTGAAGAATTTCTCGTTTGAGATCAGATAACCCAAACCAAATGAAGGGAAGAAACCAAAACGATTGTTTGCAGCAAAACGCTCCGATCCATTATAGCCAAAGTTGAATTCTGCCAGATAGCGATTATCATATCCATAAGTTGCACGTCCTGACACGCCCTGATTACGGGATGGTAATGACAACTGAAGACTTCCGGCATTAGCAGCCAGATAATTCCGCATATTGGTAATCAACATTCCGGATACCGCATGTTTCTCTTTGAAAGTATGATTGTAGTTTACAGCTACTTCTGTATAAAAAGTAGAGTTTAAACTTTTAGTTCCTTCTGAATAGTTCAGATATTCAGTTCCTGTAAGGCCATAAGTTGGGGGCGCACCACTATTTAACAAGTTGAGCATAAAATCCCCCCCTGCCGGGTTAGGAATGGCTGAATAATAAAAAGGATTATAGTTACGTGCAATATCAAAATAGGAATATCGGATTACATAAGACATCAAACGTGCACTTAAACCTGGTAATACATCTTTTAAGTCCTGCTTGAGTTCAATTTGTGTTTGCAAGGTTGAAGAATTGTTATCCTGATATCCTTTAACCATTTCAGCATAAGGATTGATGTATAGTGATCCACTAGGTGAAATGGCATTACCAAATAATGGATGTTTAGCGTAGGGCTGATAACTCGCCGGGTAAACCGCAGGAAACATTACCGGATTAGACCAAAGTGCCTGATTAAAAATCTTCTGACCACCATTGATTTTATTTCCGTTACTATCGAAACCGCCAACCGGCCCCCTGTAATCATCAAACTGACCGTACACCCTCACAATAGCTTCTGTGGTATTGGTAAGATTGATATTAACCGTAGATCTTATTGAATAATTTCTGAGTTTGATGTTACTATTAAAATTATTCAGATCTGCCACTTTTAATACCCCGTTATCAACATTATAAGTACCAGAAATATAATAACTGGCCTTACTACCACCACCCGTTACGTTCATATTGTAACGCTGGTTAAATGTGTAATCCTTAATTAACTCTTTTATCCAGTTATTATTTGGATATAAAAGCGGATTATCACCAGCCGCCGTAGCATCAATTTTAGTTTGTAAGTAAGGCAATATCGCCAGTCTGCTTCTGGTTAATGCCGCTTCATTGGCCTGCTTCATATAGGTAACATTATCTGCAAATTTGAAATTTCTGGTGTTACCCGATAATGAAGTTTCAGCACGGAAAAAATATTTGGTTTCTCCGGCCTGTCCTGCCTTTGTTAGAATCAAAAGCACACCATTTGCACCTCTTGCACCATAAACTGCTGAAGCTGTTGCATCTTTTAAAACGTTGAATGATGCTATATCGTCTGGCTGTAAACGGGCCATGTCATTTTGAGTGGATTCGACACCGTCAATTAAAATTAAAGGATCCTGCTTGCCCGCACCAAAACTACCTAATCCGCGGATAAAGAAAGAGGCATTATCTGCACCTGGCTCACCGCTACGTTGATAAGCAATCATACCGGCTACCCTACCTGCCAGCATGGTTGTCAGGTTACTGGTTGGTCCTTTTAACTCTTTTGGGTTAATAGAGGTAATTGAACTGATTACGCTTTGTTTTTTCTGTGTACCAAAACCAACTACCGCAACATCCTGTAAAGAATTGGCGTCAGGTTTTAAGACCACATTGATGACATAATTTCCATCGCCTGATTTCTCATAATCGATAACGGCTTTAGTTTGCGCTTTATAACCTACCAGAGAAAACAGTAGTTTCCCCGAACGCGGAACCTGGATGGTATATCTTCCCAGATCGTCAGTGGAGATTCCGCGACTTGATCCCGAAACTTTAACATTTACGCCCGGTAATCCGCCCATTGTATCCTTTACTACCCCTTTTACCGTTACTTCACTCTGAGCAGAGGCCGAAAAGCCTAAACTCAAAAATAACAGCACACTGAGCAGCGTTCGGAATACGCCTCCACGGAAAAACAGGCAGCCCGAAATCTGGGCTTTCTTTTTGTAGATTTTTCTCATTTTTTGATTTTAGTTTGAAATTGTTTGTTTATTGGTTTATTCATGAGCCTACCACCCATCATATGGTAAAACCTTACGATGGCAGATATTCTTACTTTGCAAAACTCAGCCGTCAGCTTTTCCTAGTTAAAAAAAAGCCTAATGGTAATTTGGCAACAATCATCTTGGCACAGATAATTGTAAGCAGAGGTTTAGTTGAATGTTCTTGATAGTTTGGTTTTCTTCATATGTTCAATAGTATATTTGGTTGCAACAAATTAACCATTAAAATCGCTATACGAGTGAGGGGCAATATGGTAATTTTTAGGGGCCAAATTGATAAGAATACCCCATTGAATGCTAAATAACCTATATTATTAGATCATACCTAAAGTGTTTTGCTTTTTTTGGTTAAACATTACCGCCGATAAATGTAGTATGAGGCATATGTAAAATTCATTTACAATGTATTGCTGAAAACAGATATTTCCCGTTTGAATGATTTATAATCATGTCACGATCTCGGCAAAAATATCACTACATAATGCGCAAGTATTAGGGGATAAACATTAGCTTTCGGGACCGTTTTGTCAATTCTTCTACAATGAGATTTTATTTTGACACAGAAAATCTTCGGTTGAATATTACCAAATAAAGTATACTGCACTCCTAACATTAAAAGTTGTGATATACTTTGCAAACCATTTTGTAATGGGCCTGTTGTTTTTATCTTTGTAACCGGTCTTCGCACTGCCACTTTCGCTATTGGATAATTATGAAGAAATAGCTTTTAATACTGAAAATTCCATTTTCGAAAACAATAGTGCCTTTAAATAAGCTAAATACAAGAAATCAACATGTCTGACGAGAAAATAATATTTTCAATGGCTGGGGTAAATAAAATTTACCCGCCACAAAAACAGGTTTTAAAAAATATTTACCTCTCCTTCTTTTACGGTGCCAAAATCGGAGTGATCGGCTTAAATGGCTCAGGTAAGTCATCTCTTTTAAAAATTATTGCCGGTTTAGATAAATCTTACCAGGGAGAAGTTGTTTTCTCACCTGGCTATTCTGTTGGTTATCTGGCGCAAGAGCCGATCTTGGACCCAGAAAAAACCGTTCGCGAGGTAGTTGAAGAGGGTGTTGCCGAAGTTACGGCCATATTAAAAGAATATGAAGAAGTGAATGAGGCCTTCGGTTTGGAAGAAAACTACTCTGATCCAGACAAAATGGATAAGTTAATGGCCAGACAGGGTGAACTACAGGATAAAATCGATTCTTTGGGTGCCTGGGAAATTGATTCAAAACTGGAAAGGGCCATGGATGCTTTACGTTGCCCTGATCCGGATACTAAAATTAGTGTATTATCAGGTGGTGAACGCCGCCGTGTAGCCATGTGCCGTTTGTTGCTGCAACATCCTGATGTGTTGTTATTGGATGAGCCTACCAACCACTTAGATGCCGAAAGTATTGATTGGTTAGAGCAATTCTTGCAAAATTACGAAGGAACCGTTATTGCCGTAACACACGACAGGTATTTCCTAGATAACGTTGCGGGATGGATTTTAGAGTTAGACCGTGGAGAAGGCATTCCATGGAAAGGGAATTATAGCAGCTGGTTAGATCAGAAAGCGAAACGTTTGGCGCAAGAAGAAAAAACCGAAAGCAAACGCCAGAAAACTTTAGAGCGGGAGCTTGAATGGGTGCGTATGGCACCTAAAGCACGTCATGCAAAATCGAAAGCACGGATTGCCAATTACGATAAATTAGCATCGGAAGATGGTAGGGAAAGAGAAGAAAAACTGGAGCTCTTTATCCCTCCAGGTCCGCGTTTAGGTAATGTGGTTATTGAAGCCACAAATGTTAGCAAAGCTTACGGAGATAAAGTATTATTCGATAATTTGAATTTTTCTCTTCCTCCGGCAGGTATTGTGGGTATTATTGGTCCGAATGGAGCAGGTAAGACTACTTTATTCCGTTTAATTACCGGGCAGGAAGAAGCAGATGCCGGCACTTTCCGTGTAGGTGAAACGGTTGAACTGGGTTATGTAGATCAGATGCATAACGACTTAGATGCGGAAAAAACCGTTTACGAAAACATTACAGATGGCTTGGACAATATACAATTGGGTACCAAAGCAGTTAATGGTCGTGCCTATGTTTCAAAGTTCAACTTCAATGGCGGCGATCAGCAGAAAAAAGTTGGCATTCTATCTGGTGGTGAACGTAACCGCGTGCATTTAGCCATTACCTTAAAAAAAGGAGCCAATGTATTGCTACTGGATGAGCCAACCAACGATATTGATGTAAATACTTTACGTGCGCTGGAAGAAGCTTTAGAAAATTTTGGTGGTTGTGCTGTAGTGATCAGTCACGACAGATGGTTCCTGGATCGGATCTGTACCCACATCCTGGCTTTCGAGGGTAACTCTGAAGTTTATTTCTTTGAAGGAAACTATTCCGATTACGAAGAAAACCGTAAAAAGCGTTTGGGCGATGTAACTCCGAAACGCATCAGATATAAAAAATTAGATTAATAAAAAAGTCCCGATTTTTATCGGGACTTTTTGTTTGAAATGTGTTATTGCGAAATTACTTTCTAAATTATCGTCATTCCCGTGCATGCGAGAACCAAGATGTACTCAGCGAAGCTAATCTTTAAGCCTATTGCATTATGATTGTTCAAGCGAGTTTTAATTCATGAGTACTTCGTGATTTCCATCCAATAGCTATAGGATCTAGTTGGAATGACGATTTCTCCTATATTTATGCAGGTTGAAAAGGATTTGGCGTTTGGCTTTCTTTTGCTTTGCGTTTGCCTCTAAAGAAAAAATAAAGGTTGATAAAGAGCATAATGCCAAGGTAAATGGCAAAACCGCCAATTTTAGAACTCAAGGCCTCAATTAAATTACGGTAATCATTAGCGCTTATCGTAATCTTCATAATGAGCAGCGCGAAACCAATATTCAACAGATAAAAACCCGTCTCAAAAAGTTTGTTAGTTGCGTTGGCAATCTCTTCCCTTCCTTTAAAAATATCCAACATATATACCTTGCTATTTTTGAACAATGTTTTTGAAACATAAAATGTCAGAAAAAGTGCAACTGGCAAATAAACTGCATAGCCGATTAAAATTTTTGTCGCTTCCATAATTAAAAAGTTTAGATTGTTATTTGATTAATTTATGTATGGTATTGGTAAGCAAATAGATGTTTAAGTAATGAAGAACAGAGAGGATGCATACAATAGTGGCTACTTTTACAGCCATTATCTCTATTAATTGTTGTGGGGAAATGATCGTCTCCCACCCTACCAATGTCATGGCAGCGTAGCCGATATTTACCAGGTAATAAGACACCAGTAATGATTTATTAATTTGCTGGCAGAGGTCTAAATGATCAGGAATAAGTTCGGCTACAAAGATATTGCCGTTCCGATAACAGGTTTTGCCAACCACCACAATAACGAATGCGATTACCGTTATAAAAATACCATAGCCGAGAATATTGTAATCCATAACTACCAGCTTTAATTATTTAACTTTCAGGAAAAACTGAAAATATAACTTAAAAAAATAGGCCCCGTTGGGGCATTTTTAAAAATTTATACTTCAATTTTCTTTTACTATGTAAAAGTAGATCAAATTTATTAAATTTTCAAATATTACTGAAAATAAAAATAAATATAAATCTATTTGGAAAAGTCAATATAAAAGAGGTATTAGTTTTAGTTGATTACTCGCAAACGCTATTATCAGCCCAAGGAAGATTCCTCACTGTATTCAGAATAACATAAAAGAATTTAGTAATATAGAGCGCTCAAATGTCTGCATCATACAACCAAATGGCCAATGAACTTTCTAACGCCTGTTTTTCAAAGCCTTTTTTACAGCAGCGTCCGTTATCACTTCCATTATTTTATAACCTGCCAGGTTAGGATGAACTCCATCAACCGTTAGTTCAGCACGTTGCCCTTTTCTTTCGTCTACCAGAGGAGTCCAATAATCCAAAACAGTATAATTCCGCTTTTTGGCATAAGCTTCGATTTTTTCGTTCAGGCTTACAATACTATCGGCCGCTTTAATGCTTTTGTTCCATGGATATTCGTAAACAGGGAGATATTTGCAGAGTACAACCTTGATACGGTGTAATGTCGCCAGTTCTGCCATGGACTTAATGTTATCCATAATCTTATCTATAGTAACATGACCTGTATTGCCAGCAATGTCGTTGCTACCTGCCAAAATAATCACCACTTTTGGCCTAAGGTTAATTACATCCTGCCGAAAACGGATCAGCAACTGTGGTGAAATCTGTCCGCTTATTCCCCTATCCACATAATCATTCCGTCTAAAATATTCAGGATCTTTCTGTTTCCAGAACTCAAAAATAGAACTTCCCAAAAACACGACTCTCTTTCCTTTTTTAGTGGGTAGCGGTAAAAGTTTATTTTCTTTCTGATACTTTGTCAATGCAGCCCAATCGTCGGTAAAGTTTTCTTTTTCAGCTTTGGTATTTAATGAGTCTGTTTGCTGGTCTTGCGCAAATACAAAATGGCCAAAAAGCAATAAAATAAAAAAAAGGATTTTATTCATGAGTTAAAATGGATAATGTGATCAAACTTTAAAACTAAATAATCTGTATTTAACTATTTATTATTCAGCATTAATGTTACTATTTTTACTTCCAAAATGCCTTAAGTTGTAACTTAATGTTGCCTGTATAAAACGACTGATAAACCTTGTTCTGTTTTCTGAAATGGAGTTGTTGGTAATACTGGTTCTGAATAGCGCGCCTTGATTAAACAAATCGTTTGCCTGAACAGAGAATAACAGTCTGTTATCTTTCAGGAAAGAACTATTCAGTCCTAAATTTACCAATAATGGATTCCCGGCATATAAGCTATAGCCAAAATTTAAACTTTTAGATACTGACGCATTTACCCTGAAGCGTTTACTGGGAATCCAGCTTGCATTTCCGCTCAGGGCTACAACCTGTACATTTTTAATGTTCTGGTTCATTACCGAATATGTATTGGAACTGAAACTATAAGATGTACTGGTATTTAAAGAATATTTTTTCTGGTTGAGGTTAAATTTCAAAGCATTAGAAATATTTATTCCTTTGCTGCGGTTTAGCACGTTATCAGTATAAAAAACATTATGGCTATAGGCAACGTTTCCGTCGATAGATAAGGAAATTTTGTTATCTAATATCCTTTTGTTTATAGAGTAACCTACACCAATATTATAAATACCGTTTACATTCTCATAGGTGGTCTGTTGTTTCAAACTGTTCAGCGTATCCCTTAAAAAAACCGTATTGCTCACCACACTGTTAATGGCAAAAGTACCCAATAAATTAGCCATTATGCTCAAACCTGATTTAAGCCCAAATTTATTATAACTAAAATCGGCCGTGTGGCTTGAGGTTGCTTTAAGATCAGGATTACCAATAATTAAGTTCTGTACATCGTTATTGTTTCTGATAGGTTGTAGTTTATTAAAATCGGGAGAACTGGTATAGCCAATATAGTCAAAACTTAAATTTTCATTGTCTTTGATCTGGTAGCTTAAATTCGCCAGAGGAGAAAAATTTAACTGATAGTTTTTAAGTTTTTGTCCCGTATCACGATACTGACCAATTATAATACTTGGCGAAAAATTAACCCCCAAATTATAACTAAGCCGGCTTTTGTTTGCATTATAACCAATGCTAACGTTCTGATTAATAAAATTCGAGACATAATCCTGACCTAGTGAATCAACTACAAAGCTATTTCCAAATGCATTGTTCACCGTGGTAGTCTGCTGATTACGGCTTCTGCTTACCATAAAGCGATAAGATATATTGATAAAATTATAGCCAGTACTATCATTCGCTTTTTTTAGGGAATTAGAAAACTGAATATTGCCGCCAAAATTCGCACTTGAAGCCTTATGCTCAACCAAACGGTTCAAAATTGAATCTTTTAGCAATAAATTGGTCGTTTCATTATAATAACGAATCATATCGTTAATGCTGCTATTGGTATTTCCTCTATTGGAACCAAAGTTAAATCCCATAGAAAGTGAGCGTTTATTGTTGGATAAGCGTCGCGACCAATTGATGCTTCCGTTAAGATTGGGGTTGTTATTTTTTGATCCTGAGTTAGAACTTAGGTCCTGTTTGATTATCCCTGTTTTATTTGACGTAGATGAAGCATCATTCCGGGTATCGGTTAATTCCCCGGATAGAGAAACGTTGAAATAATTTTTAGCTGAGGAACCATTTAAACCTAGGTTTATGGTATTCGTTAAAGAATTGGAATGGTTGATGCTCTCCCTTAAATCATAAATGGTTCCTTGCGGATTAAATGTTTCAAGATAATTACTTTGAATAGATCTGTTGTTTCCATTACTGAAGTCGTAACTGCCATGAAGGCTAAATCCTTTCGAAATTTTATCTCTGATATTGCCATTTAACATGCTATTATTTAATTTGGAAAATTCATTATTGGTCATACCATAACGTCCACCAAAACCTATTTGCTTAGTGTTTCTCCAGATGTTTCCTTTAGCAACTAAATCATGTGCATTACTCGTAGCAGAATTTATATCTACGCCACCAAAAACACCCTTATCCAGACCTGGCTTGGTAACCAGATTTAACATTTTTTGCGGTGTACCCACTTTAATACCGGTAAAATTGGCTTCGTCACCATAATCGTCGATAACCTGTAGCTTGGCGATAATATCTGCGGGCAATTGCCTGATGTAATCTTCTACATTATTTGTGAAAAAATCTTCGCCATTTACCCGAAGTTTGGTCATTTTTTTACCCATTGCGGTAACGGCACCTTTCGCGTCAATCTCAATGCCTTGCAACTGCCTAAGCAAGTCTTCCACCTTATCATTTTCCCTTACTGTATAGGCTCCTGCATTATATTCAATGGTATCTTTCTTGATTTTAATGGGATCTACTTTTACTTTAATCTGTACATCCTCCAAACGGATAGTTTCCACCTGGAGCATAATAGGGTCTAAAACAGCATTTTTTTTTGAAGATTCGATTTCGTAGATAGATGTAAATGGCTTGTAACCCAATGCAGTAATAGAAAGATAAAACTTATTGAGGTGTACTTTTGCGAATGCAAAGTTTCCCTTCGCATCAGAATTGGTGCGAAGCGTATCCTGGTGAGTAATCAATCTGATGCTAACGCCTTCAACAGGCTTCTTCAGAGAATCGATTACATGACCACTTATTTTAAACTGAGACTGTGCGAGAGCGTTAAAGGAAAATAAGATCAGTATAAAAAACAATAAAAAGCATAGATTATTGCTTTTTTTCATCCCTCGGACCTCTTTTATAAATGACAAGACCGTTTAAAAAATTACGCAGAATCTGATCGCCGCAGGGCTTAAAATTCTCATGGTCTTCATTTCTGAAAATATCACCCAGCTCCGCCTTGGTAACTTTAAATCCAACAAGGTCACAGATGGTAATAATATCCTCTGTTTTAAGTGATAAGGCTACCCTTAGTTTTTTTAATATATCGTTGTTGCTCATTTTTAATTTTGAATTATAAAAAGGATTGAATTGGTGAATGTTTGAAGTTGCAATGTTTGAAAGTTAAAATGCTGTAAAACGCCACAACTTCAGGTTTATCTCCTTAGCTTGCCACTTCTAATTTAAGCTTCTTTCCTTTAATTTTCTCACCGTTTAGTTTTTTTAACAATTGGGTTACCTTGCTTCTTTTTACGGCAACATAACTGGTAGTATCTTTTACCTCTATCAGGCCTAAATCTTCTTTCGCTAGACTGCCCTTTTGTAGAAACAGACCCACAATGTCAATTTTATTAATTTTATCTTTCTTACCGTGTGCGAGGTACAAAGTTACCCAATCGCTTGCTTCAGGCAGCACATAATGGTCATCTAAAACCTCCTCATCTACATCATCAGGTAGATATTTATAGTTTTCTTCGGTGGTTAAAATAGCGTATGCAGTTCCTTTGGCATGCATGCGTGCCGTACGGCCATTTCTATGAATATAGGCATCTTCGGTATAAGGCAATTGATAATGTACAATATGCTCCACTTCCGGTATATCAAGACCTCTGGCAGCCAGATCTGTTGTAATTAAAATCCGATGGCTACCATTTCTAAATTTAAGTAATGCCTTTTCACGATCGAACTGCTCCATTCCACCATGAAAAACATCATGGCCTAAACCGTTTTCGAAAAGCAAATCACTGATCCGATCTACCGTTTCCCTGTGATTACAAAAAACCAATGTATTTTTGTTGCCTATTTTGCTCAATAATCTGAAAAGATAATCCAACTTGTCGGCTGCAGGTACCGTTATTTTTTTGAGTTTTAAATCAGGTTTTGCTTTGACATTTTTTGAAAAATCAACTTCAATAGGTGCATTTAATTTTACAAAACCCGGAATTTCTTCCATTTTGGTAGCAGATGTAAGTATGCGCTGTTTTAATGATAGCAGTTTGCCAATGATGTACGACATATCGTTTTCAAAGCCAAACTCCAACGCTTTATCAAATTCATCTAAAACTAAGGTTTCGATAAAAGATTCGTCAAAATTTTGATGCTCCAAATGGTAGGCTATTCTTCCGGGTGTTCCGATCAGGATGGCTGGTGGATGCGCAAGGTTATTTTTTTCTATCCTTACCGCATGACCACCGTAACAGCAATTTACCTTAAAAGAAGTGCCCATTTGCTTAAAAACCTGCTCAATTTGCAGGGCAAGTTCTCTGGACGGGACTAGAAACAAAGCTTGCACGCCATTCACTCCAGTCTTTAAGCTGGAAAGCAGTGGCAATAAAAAGGCCAACGTTTTTCCCGAACCCGTTGGCGCTATTAATATTACATCTTTACCAGTCTTGGCTGCTTTCACAGAAGACTCCTGCATTTCGTTAAGTGCAGAAATATTTAATCTTTTTAAGGCATTTTCTATCATTCCGCCATAAAGGTAATCATTTCTCTTTAGGGCAAAAACGAGACCCTTGGTCAGGGTCTGAAAAATTTTCTTCGAAGTTTGCGGAGCGTAGAAAAATTGAGCCCCTTATCCAGCAACATTAGCATCCTGCCTCGTTTAGACATCGAAGATAATACCTTTTCGTTAACTGCATCAACTGAGGATAAGATTTTGTCAGTTAGTTCATCTACAAATTTATTCGCTCTGCTATTTTGTAATAACTGGAGCTCCTGGATTAACTCTGCTCTCATAATTAACAAATTTTAATGAATGTATAAAATATTAACGGACCGGATAATGATTTGTTTCAGCTAATTAGATTTCATCTAAATTATTTTAACTAACTTGTTGATAACTAACTTTTTGTTAGCAAATAAACAACCGTTGCTTAACACTTATTTAATTTTTAGCGCTTATTTTTATAAAAACCTGATTACCATTCGTTAACCTCAAAAAAACAGTTTATGACGTGGAAAAAATTTAGTGGTGAAATTATTCAGTCTTCAATCCTAGAAGAAATAGAAAATGCGATTATCAGAGAGAGTGAAAAAGGCTATAAACTTAAAGTCTGCATCGGTACCGATTCGCAGGTTAAAGGTGCAGTAACCGATTTTGCAACAGTAATTGTACTTTTAAGGGAACATCATGGTGGTTTTATGTACATCCACCAGGAGAAGAGCACACAGCAGGTCAGTATCAAAGAAAGAATGTTGATGGAAGTACAGAAATCGATTGAAACGGCCTATTCCATTTGCGATTTACTTGATATTTACGATGTAGCGCTGGAAGTGCATGCCGATATTAATACCAATCCATCATTTAAATCAAATAAAGCGCTGAATGATGCCATGGGTTACATTTTAAGCATGGGTTTTATTTTTAAAGCTAAACCAGAAGCATTTGCCAGTTCTACCTGTGCTGATAAAATGGTGCATTAAAAGGAAAAATGTGTGATGGAGGAGGGATGATGGTTTAACCCGAAATGAGGGGGCGGAGGTCCGAAGTTTAGCATTAACCTGAATTCGATTATTAATATTGCCTCTCGGTAGCTTATACCTCCATTTTTAATTAATTAGACGTCACCCTGATCCGATAGCTATAGGATTCATTTCAGGGTCTTCCTGCTAAAAAGATGCTGAAACACCCGCCCGACCGGCCGGGCGGAAGTTCAGCATGATGAATTGGTTAGGGATTAGACGTTTATGAGATATTATTTTAATTAAATAATTATCAAGTTCAGGTTATTATCCTTTTAAGGATTATAACAACGTATCGCTGTGGGTAACTTAACTATATCGTTATGCTAAGGCACGAAAATCAGTAATACCCGGCTTTGTGCTTCTATTTAAAAACTGTGCGGTTAAACCCAACAAAACTGCAACTTCGTTGTTGTGCTTTTAAAATAAAAAAGTGAAAACGTACCGATTAGAATTCACCCAGAAACTACCTATTGATTTAAATTCAGCATGGGATTTTTTTTCTTCGCCAATGAACCTGGCCGAAATTACCCCAAAGAACATGGCCTTTGATGTAACCTCACCAAACATGACCAATACCAAAATGTATCCAGGCTTAGTCATTACCTATAAGGTTTCTCCTTTGTTTGGCATTAAATTGAGTTGGGTAACCGAAATTACACATGTTAAGGACAAAGAATATTTTATAGATGAACAGCGTTTTGGTCCATTTGCTTTTTGGCACCATCAACACCATTTTGAAAAAATAGAAGGCGGAATACTGATGCGTGATATTTTACATTATAGCATTGGCTGGGGGCCAATCGGAATCGTTGCCAATTCCATGATCGTGAAAAATAGAATCAACGAAATTTTTAAATTCCGTTACCAAAAGGTGGAGGAATTATTTGGTAAGCTTTAGTCTTATCTACCACTTTTTCGTTGAGATGGTTTCGGCTTTCTTTTTGGTCTTCTCTATCCTATTGGTAGCTAGGTATTTTTTAAACTCAGCTCCTAATTTTTCGACTTTATTGTAGGTGCTGTTTAAAATGTCTTTCCAGGCACCAACACCAAGCTTACCTGGTGTACGTTCTAAAGGCGTACCAATTGTTGTAGTCGGTACAAAATTACCATACCGATCCCTCTGGTAAGGAATGAACAGCATATCAGTTAACCAAAACCGATATTTACCCTGGCGTACTTCAAAAACAAAATTGTAACTGACCTCCCCGCTAGGGTGACTAGCAACCAAAATGGTCTTATCGATCTCCAAAGTTCCCATGGCTAAGATAGAAGAATCAGTGCTACCTTCTAATTTCATAGACTTTTTATAAACGCCAGTAACAAATGACCTGGCACGCTGGAGTAAGCTATCTTTACTAACTGATTGAGAATCTACCACCTGATAATAGATAAATTTACCATTATCATCTTTAGAAAACTGTTTTTGCTGTGCCGATAAATTAACTGTAAATATGGTAAAAATACCCAGAATGATATATTTCATAAAATAAACGAATAGATAAAACTAAATTTTAAAGATAAAAAAAGCCGTCCTGATTTTGCACCAGGACGGCTTCCTATTTTTCAAATTTATTTTTTTAAAAAGCATAAACTGCTGCAAGCGAAAACTGACCACCATTTGGTGCAGCGCCTCCGCTTTTATTAAAGAAAGGCTTGTCTTTATTATGGTCTAACCTAACCTCAGGGATAAAAGTTAAACCGCCGGATTTTATATTTGCAGTAAGCGTAACAGCAGTAAATGCTGTTTCAGGAACCACCCCTGCTTCTTTTAGCTTAAAATATTCTCCCCTTAAACCTAAAGTTACAGCATCTGATACTGCATATTGAGGATATAATGCTGCCCCAGCGTAGCTTCCTGGTACAGCGTTATCTTTAATGTCATAATTGGCTGCATTTAAAGCCAATTTAAATTTTTCTGTAATCTGATAAGCAGTGGTTAAATCTACAATTGTTCCATAACCACCAAAACCAGCACCAGATAAGGCATTGATATAAGCCGTCCAGCCTTCTACCGGCGCAACCATTAACTGACCGCCCACTGCAGATACACCACGTGTTGCACTATAAACGTTCCAATCATTAAATACGCCAGCCATTAAGCTCACTTTATCGCTGAATTTATAAGTAGCTTTAATACCAGCATTCTGGAATGGACCATTTGTAAATAAGTAAGAGGTTGAGTAGTTGAAGTTTCCTACCGGTGAAATCACCTCATATCCAATAAATGTACCCATATAACCAGCCGTCATACTAAATTCATCAGTAAAATCGTAGTTGACATACAAGTTTTGGATATTAAATGATGAACCGCCGGCCGCAGCATCAGGTATAGATTGAGATTGTCCTCTGGGGCCAAAAGAAAGCTCCCCCACAAATGAGGCCTTGCCTGTTTTTTTCTTTAGCGCAATATCGATCATTCCAAGTGAAACGGAGTTGTGATCGGTCACAAAAGAGGTTTTGGCATTTAAAGGATTTTTCGCAAAATCATACTTAAAATAGGTATCTACCGATCCTGAAATTTCAAGTGGAGATGATTCGGTCTCTTGAGCCAGGGCACACGTAGTGCTGGCCATTGCGAAAATAGCGGTTAAAAATTTCTTCATGTTTGAGCTTGATTTGAGTTTAGATATATAAAATCTTTAAGAGATTGGTTCTGTTATTGGACTGTTTCTTTCGATATAAATGGCGCGTTCTTCTACCAGTAGAGTACCTTGAGAGTATTTCTCATCATGCTGAGAAGCATCTAAACCAAGTTCTTCTTCTTCTTCAGAAACCCTGATCGGATTAATCAGATTCACCAGTTTAAAGATTACAAACGATACGACGAAACTGAATGCGATCACTATGACTGCGCCTTTTAATTGAGTTACGAAAAAATCGGGATTACCGTAAAACAAGCCATCGGCACCGGCAGCATTAACAGTTTTGGTTGCAAAAACACCAGTTAACAACATACCTACAATACCGCCAACGCCGTGACAAGGAAAAACATCTAATGTATCATCCAAACTGGTTTTTTGTTTCCATGAAACCACTAAATTGGAGATCACTGCGGCAATGGCACCAATAAATACACTTGATGAAATACTTACAAAGCCAGCACCCGGCGTAATGGCTACCAAACCGACAACAGCCCCGATACAGAAGCCCAATACAGATGGTTTTTTGCCTCTTGCAACGTCGAAGAACATCCATGATAAACCTGCAGCACCTGCAGCGGTATTTGTGGTTAAAAATGCAGAAACAGCTAAACTACCTGCGCTTAGTGCAGAACCGGCATTAAAACCGAACCAACCAAACCATAGTAAACCGGTACCAATTAATACGTAAGGAATGTTAGCTGGCGGCACTTCTTTATGTTCTAAGTGAGATTTTCTGCGTTTAAGCACCAATGCGCCTGCTAAAGCAGCCATACCGGCAGAGATGTGCACTACCGTACCACCTGCAAAATCCAATACACCCATTTTTAACAAGAAACCTTGTGGATGCCATGTCCAGTGTGCTAATGGCGAATAAACAAAGATGGCGAATAAAACAATAAATAAAATATAAGAGGTAAAGCGGATACGCTCTGCTACAGCACCAACTACCAAACCTGGTGTAATGATGGCAAACATTAACTGAAATACAGCAAATAAAGAAAGGGGAATGGTTAAGTCTGCTCCTCCCTGAAGATGCGGAGCTCCAGAATTTACACCTTTAAAGAACAAAAACGTTGATGGATTTCCGATAAAACCGCCAATGGTATCGCCGAAGGCTAAACTAAAACCCACTACGGTCCATAAAACGGTAATTACACCCGCTGCCACCACACTTTTAATCATGGTAGACAGTACATTTTTACGGTGAACCATTCCACCATAAAAGAATGCAAGGCCCGGAGTCATTAAAAATACAAGTGCGGCTGCGATTAATATAAATGCAATGTCTGGTCCACTATATTTTCCTTCATCAAAATTAGGAAGAAGTGGAATAAATAGAGCGAAAATTGCGACGATCATCAAGATCGCAAAAGGCGCATACTGTTTAAAGGAGAATTTACTCATAATTTTTAGCTTAATTTGTTTGTACTATTTAAATAATTAAAATATGCTTGATTTATTTTTATAAAAATAGTACATATTGTAATTTTTTCACCATTTAATTGAATTTTTTTAATAAAAAATATAAATTTTTGCAAAACAAAGCAAAAATTAAGCGTGAAAATAAAAATAACGAAAAATAGCCACGTTTTTGATATACGTTTTTAATAAAAATTAAATCACATATTAACCCAGATTAATATTATTTTAACTAAAATTTAGCTATAAAATGCTTTAAAATCACCTAAAAACAGAAAAACCCATGAAATCTCACGGGTTTTTAATGAAAAATACACAAAAAATAAGTTTTTACAAAATATAGGCAGATCCCTGAACGATCCCTCTTTTTTCAATTTCTTTATCCATATAGGTTTGAATTGCTGATTTATTTAGCCCCCAGTTAGGTGCTATTAATAAATCCCAATCTGAAATACCAAAAAGTCGCTGAATAACGATATCCGGGCGCAATAAAGGGATTAACTCACAAAGTAAATCAGTATATTCTTCCAGCGAAAACAATTTAAAGGGCTCCCTTTTGTATTTAGCACCCATGATAGATCCTTCTACAACATGAAGATGGTGAAACTTTACAAACTTAATCTGTGGGAAAACGGTTAATTTCCTGAATATATCCGTACATCTGCTCTCTTGTCTCCCAAGGGAAACCAAAAATGGTATGTACACATAAATCGAGTTTACTGTCTTTTAGAAGTTCTACCGCAGCCACAAATTCGCCATGACTGCAGCCCCTGTTAATCTGGTCAAGCGTTTCATCATAGATAGATTCCATACCCATTTCTAAATCTACATCAAAACGATCAGTATAACTTTCCAACAGTGCCACTTTTTCGGCATCAATACAATCAGGACGGGTGCCCACCGCAAAACCTACAATATCTTCGGTATTAACGGATAAGGCCTCATCATACATCATCTTTAAATAATGTACAGGCGCATAGGTATTGGTATTGGGCTGAAAATAAACAATGTATTTATCGGCTTTATAAGAAGTTTTAGCCCTGAACATCCCTTCGACAAGCTGATCTTTGATATTGGGATTTTGACGCGATGGCTCTGGTGTAAAGGAATCGACGTTACAATAGGTGCAGCCGCCAAACCCTTTGCTCCCATCTCGATTGGGACAGGTAAAACCACCATCTACAATTACCTTAAATACGCGCTGCCCTTTATACTTGTCGCGCAGGTATGTTCCGTAATTTTTATAACCCTTTATCCCTGAATCTACTAGTGTTCCCATTGTTGACAAAAATACGTTTTTTGTTTGAGACGCGGGATTGGATTTGAGATATTAGACAGCAGATGTGAGATTGAGCCTACAATTTGCGGTTAGCGGTTAGCGGTTAGCGGTTAGCGGTTAGCGGTTAGCGGTTAGCGGTTAGCGGTTAGCGGTTAGCGGTTAGCGGTTAGCGGTTAGCGGTTAGCGGTTAGCGGTACAACAGCTTTACAGGGATTTATGTTTTAATTGTTTAAGAAATGTTAATTAATTTAATCGCATTTTGGACAAGTAAATGGCAGCATCCCTATTTCCTAATTGTTTGGCCACTTGCAAATGTGCTATTGCATTTTTATTATCTTTCTTCAGATGATAGACAACGCCTAAATTAAATTCTACGCCAGAATAATAGCCCGTCAGTTCGCTTTCACCATTTTTTACAGCTAGAGCTTGTATCAAATGATATTCTGCGGATTTTAAATCGTTAAGATGTAATTTACATTCGCCCAATAAAGCATGAGCTACAAGAAAACCATTATTTAGCGATTCCTGGAAATATCTACTCGCCTCCACATATTTTTTTTGATCGTAAAATTCAAGTCCTTTATCAAATTGACTGAGTGCCTTATCCTTTTCTATTTTTCTATCGATGGACGCAATATTCGCCTGATCACTAGTATCGAATAACATTTTATATCCTAGAAATACCATGAATAATGCGAACAATACACTGAATATAACCAGCTTCTTTCCTCTTAGTGGTTGTTTTTTTTCCATAGCGATTAATAAATAGCGATTAGCAAAATAAAGATACCGATTAATGTAAAAGCTATATTTGATAATTTTTTATGCAAGTTGTTGATATAGCGATAGCCCTTCTTATACTCATCTGCACATAAAATAAAGGTTAATATAAGCGGAACAACTAAATACAAGATTTGGTTATTAACCGAATAAGAAACAATTTGAATCATTTCTTCTAAAAAGTTTAGTTTATGTTTAGCAACATAATAAAGTTTTTTGTTTCGACTTTTATCCGCCAGTTGGTTAGCTGATATTGATAGATATACTGAATCAACTTTTTCAATATTTTTAAAGTCGAGGAACAGATTTGAAATACAATAATTTTTAAATGATCTGGAGTAATTATTCTGATGGTTTGATACATTTAACGTAAAACTAAATTTGCCATAAGTCCCGCTTTTTCTCTTTTGAATATGAATATCTTTCCTTGCAACGGAAATTACAGTTGACTGTTTAAAATTCATCAAAAGCAATAGGATAAAAACTAACCAAGTGGTAACTGCAAGCAATGGGAATCTATAAATTTTATACCAACTCATACGTCAGTTTCGATTACATTTATTACCGCTTTTGCTTTGGCCTCATCATTAATCATTGCTTTAATATAATCTTGTATTTCATCTTTAACAAATGGATTGGTGATATATTTATACAAATCTGGTATAAGCCCGAGTAAAAAACCTTTATAATCTTTAAATGTATTTGATGCACCTTGTCCTATACCTTTCATCGCATCGTTTCTTGAAACTCGCGACCATTGATTATTCGTTGTAACATGTTGTATCTGACCTTCAGAATAACTTCCGGATCCATCTGCAAATTGTGAATTTTGGTTATAACTGGTTTCATGTTGTGGGTTATTTCCCTGAATAGCATTAGGATCTACACTTGAGTAAGTCCTAGTTTGCCCATATTCTTCTATATCATTTAACCTTGCATAATCTTGGGACACATAAGTATTAGATTCCGATATGTTTTGTTTACTCACTTCGTGCCCCTTACCGGTAGCATCTACACCCTTTGTTCCCTGATCCAGTACAGTTTCACTTGTGTACGACTCATGCTTATTAATTTGCTCATTGATAACAGTAATATCAGTTTCATAACCGTCAACTTGATCTTTAACACCTGCATATTCATATGCTTGATCTTTTGTTTTGCTTAGAACAAAATCTGCACCGTATGCACCTGCTCCCCCTAATAATGTTAATGCAACATATTCTCCTAATGCAACCTTCCCAAAAGTGGCCAAAATGGTTGATCCTGTACTAAATGCACCGGCTATTCCTTGAAAAGCTCCTCCAGCAACAAAAGCAGAAGCCATTACAAGCCCTACGTCTGCCAAAGTTTTTTTTCTCTTTAAATCTATGGCCTCATCGGCAGCTTTTTCCGAATAGAATATCATTACTTGACCACCAAAAAAACAGCTCACTTTAGAACTTTCTATAAGTGCTTTTTTCTTTTCAATCAAAACCTTTGGATGAACAGGAGCCCAATCACTTCCTGATGTCAATAATGCACAAATGCATGGCATAAAACCCGCTCCTAGTCCTAAGGCAGCGCCACCAGCGGCTCCTCCTGCTGCGATAGCACCTATAATAAGCGCTCCTGCTACACCGCCAGTTGCCACTGTTGCAGCAGCAATAATCCCCGCAATAATTGCTCCTATTATCGCACCGGCAATAACCATCTTCGCACAATTAAAATTTCCTCCCATTCGATCATCTATTGTTCCTGCTAAACGACCTCCTACAATTTTGATAGTGGACTGACTTCCTACTTTTAATTGTTGTTTAGACATTCCGTCAGAGCAAACCAGATAAGATTGATCAGGTACATATATCTTAGTCATAATTTTCTTTTTTTAATTTAAAGGAATAATGCGATCTAAAATAAAAGTTATTGTTTAACCGCTCTTCTACCTCGCATTCAACATTTTTTAATACACCAGAATTTTTAAACACTTTATAGTTTATGTTTACCCTATACTCATAATCCAAATCAGCAATTAATATTGGCTTATATTGTGAATTATATATTTCTAGAATTTCCTGAGTATAATTTCCCTTTTTTTCATTTATAAAAGTTTCTTTAATCATTATTTGATCTACCCCAGCTTCCTCAACTATTCTTTCTCCAGAAAGAGTGATTCTTTTCTCATTAAATATATTTGATCTAAAATCTCTTTGCACTTTATCTACCCGGCTTTCATTTCCTACATCATAAAATGCGGGAAATAGTAATTGATATAATATTCCATCGCCAATAAGCGAAACACTATTAGCAAAATCATTATCCCCGGCTTTTATAATCAGTTTACTTTCATTACTGTTGGCATTAACAAGCGATGATAATTCATTTTCTTTCATATTTTGCCAGATGCTAAGTATTTCAGCTTGGTTTAATACAGAAACTAATTTACCAGTTTTGTTAAATCTAAGATGCAATCTTGAGGTTGGAGAATTAAATAATTTGGCAAAAGCCGCTAAATGCTGCAATTGACTATTTGTTTTTAACACATCATGCTCTATTTGATTCAAATAAAGTTGATATCCTTCATTATCTACCAGAATATTTTCAAGCTGCCAGAGCATTTTTGTTTCAGTATCCGAAATCGTTTGGTCATTTGCAACTGTTTTTTGCTGTTGTATTATTACATAATTTAAATTATTCGGTTCACCCCTGTATATCAATTTATTATGTGAGGTTTCCTCTTTTTTTATTTCGTCATCAAAAAATTTAAATCTGCTCATCATTAATTTATATCTACTTGGCTACCTGTAATGGTTTGTACGCCCGTTGAAGTTTGTGAAATAGTAGTTTGTGAATTTACCGTAATACCATTGCTTGCTTTCGAATCTATTTTTTTCGTATCAATAGTGACAGCTGTGGTGGCATTTTTACCAATATTTACCGCATCGCCCGGTTTTTCACCCGCATTTGCATTAATGACTTGAGTACCTTGAATATTAATCACTTTGCCAATAATATCAATGGTACCGTCTTTCTTTAAAGTAATGCTACTTTGTCCGGTTTTGATTAAGATTGTTTCAGCAGATTGCGCCGTAATTGATCCCGGACCGTTTTCAATTTTTACAAAATTTGCCGCATTAGTACCTAGGTTTAATGCGTGATTAAGGTCATCAAAACTTAAACTACTTCCTTTTCTTGATGTAAGTCCCTTGGTATTACTGTTTTTAAAGCCGCTGCTATCCCCACTTTTACCATGGTAAACACTCCCCATTACTACTGGCCTGGCTACATTTCCTTCTTCGAAAGCAATAACTACCTGGTCGCCTTTTTCGGGGATAACATGAAAACCCCTGTTTTTACCCGTATCACCACTACCGGCATTGGGACTTACTACCCTCAACCACTCAGTAGGATCGTTTGTTTGGCATTCCCATTTAAATTTAACTTTTACCCTGCCCTGCCCTTGTGGATCATCATTATCGATCACATCAGCCAGTTGCATATCCGATTGTGGCTTTTGGTAATTCTTAACCATGATACGCTCGGTAGTAGCCACCACACCTTCGAAAGTATTGCTGTATTTACCAGTTCCATCTATCTGGTGGTTCACATGTGTAATCAAAAATTTGCCCAGACTTTCAGTGGTAAAAGCAAGCTCTTTTCTGATACTCATGGTGATTTCGGCAATGCTACCGATACTGAGTTGAGCATTATCTCCACTGGCATTGATTTTTAGCAATTCGCTAATATGTGCTTTCTCTTCATTTTCTACATGGCTTTTGATATCGTTGCTGTTATCAACCCTGATTAATGATGGCTGATTGAAAGTTTTGCTGTACATGGTATTAGATGCCTTGATGGCATGTGCCAGATCTGGATTTCCGTCTGCTTTGCCTGTACTTTCGCTGTGTAGCATTTCATCCTGTTTAGGGTTATAAGCAAAGCGTTTATATTTAATGGGCGAAACTTCCATCGCATATTGAAGATTAAATACATCCCGACCGTAAAACAGGGATACTTCTTTTTGCTTATCGGGTTTCCCAAAGTTAAGCTGCTTTCCATCATAGTAAAACCACTCATGATACTCGCCCGATAAACGGTTCAAGAATTCAAAATCGCTTTCTCGGTATTGTATCAGGTAATCAATAGCTGCTTTTCTTGATGCATTGCTTACAATGGTTAGGTCGTTAGCGGGTGTATCATTTGTGGCCAGCTTAACGATGGTATCGAGGTCTTTATCCAAATACGAACCTAAGTCCGGTCCGCGGTCTATTAATATGGTAGGGCTATAGCCACTTACGATAAGTACGCCATGGTAACCATGACTTTGCGACAGTTCAACTTTGGTAACCAGTCCAGCAAAATGTTGGAGGTTTTCTGGCGAATAACCAAACGAAGCAGTTAACGTTTTGCCAACAAAATCGCGGCTATCATCCAGACTGATCAAGCCAGGGGCACCCAATTGATCGTGGTTAAAATGAAGTTCAAAATAATGATGCTGGTTAAAAGCCTGTAGCAGATTAAAAGAAGCAAAATGGGCAATTGCTGCATCTTCTATACTAATTTCTACAATAAGTTTATTTTCCATAATGTTCTGTTAATGTTCTAGTAGCGCTTGTGGCTTTTTTTAAATAACCATTCCCGATCATCGTATCAATGTCCTTAGGACGAACATGGATGCAACCATGTGATTCTGACAATAGAAAGGGCAAACCCGCAGCGGTTGCCGCTTCATCAGGCGGCGTAGTATGGATAAAATCGCCCATAATATATTCTTTACCATTCATTTTACGGTCATTGTTCAGGTCTTTAAAATATTTGACCGAAACATGCCCAAAATCATTAAAAAACCATTTTGTCGGGATAGGTGATTTGGGGTAAAGATCACGCTGGTATTTAAGAATGTAATTTTTGACGCCTTTCTGATCGTTTTTATATTTACCCCATGCTGCGTTTACATCAGTTAATTTTTGCCAGGTACCCATATGTTTCACCATCACAACGTCTCCATTTATTTTAACTTCGGTACCCCATGCAATCCCTGACCATTCGGCATATTTTCCATAACTCACATGTTTTTCTATACTTTTGATCACAAACCTACCCGTAGTTGTGGAGGTTTGTGCATGGCCATCATCTCCCATTTTAACGTCTGATGGTCCACCATGCGCATCATATTCCTTAATTTTTACGAGCGTATTCATTGCTGTTATCTATATTTTAAAACCTCAACCATGGTTACATGGGCAAGCGCTAACTTTTTATTACTATTAAACGTTAATTTTAGGGCTGTATTGGCATCAACAGTAATTTCGACCGGTAGCGGCGTTTCGGTATTGCCGATCAATGGTTTTTCTTTTTTTATATCCCCAAAGTACCTGGTAAAATCTCCTATAGTTAACGAATCTGTAATCGACTGCGCTACCAGTAATCTGATTGCTGCTTTGATGTGAGCCACTTCACCGATTTTATAGGGATGGACGATGATGCTATCATGCCCAACCGCTTCACCTTTGTACATGCTGATGGGTAATTTATCAGCAAATGCTTTGTTAGTTGGAACGATACCCAGATTGTCAAATTTGCTTAAAGGCAATTTGGTTAAAGCAGCTGTGTAAGAAAGAAAATTATCGGTAGTGTTAGCTTTCTTTGCCAACTGATAGCCTTTTTGTTGATCTGGCTTTTGATCACCTCCGCTACAGCTCGAAAAACACCAAACTATAACAGCTGTAAAAACAAGAAATACATAAAAGCGAACAGATAAGCGCGTCATTTTCATTTAACTAATTTATGTTGAAGAAGTAAGGTAAATATTGAAGACGTGGTTACAAAATTCTCGTAATCCTTACGCCTAATTGATTAAAGTTATACATTCCTTTCCTTTGGGCATTTAGAAGTGCCGCATAGGAGGGAATCTATATTAAATTGTAATATATAGGCATGCTGAAGTACCTGGTACCTTTTGCCTGAAAAATTTAAGCTAGCTTTGAAAGCCATAGTATTAAAATTTAAAGGTTAAAAATTTGATTAGCGCAGTCTATGCCGCAACGTTATCAAACCAAATATCAGGCCAATTGCAAGCCAGTAAGCTCATTTACTACTACTAAGCGAAAAACTGATAAGAGAAAGTAAACGTTAAGATCGCTTTAAAATGGATTTGAACTAACTATCTAGGTTAATAGGATTGTTGATTTTTTTGCTAACACCCTGCTCAAACATACATTTTTGTGGATATGAGTATATGAAATGATACAGTTTAGGGTTTAGGGTTTAGGGTTTAGGGTTTAGGGTTTAGGGTTTAGGGTTTAGGGTTTAGGGTTTAGGGTTTAGGGTTTAGGGAAAACTTTTTCTCACTAACTAAGTTTTCAAAACAATTCTAATTTTAGAAAAACAAGTCAGCATGCTATGGCCAAATTAGTCCCGCCACATACTCATACCTGCCCGTTCGTTCGGGCGGTCACACGCGAGCCTTAGACGACAGACCTGTAGCCCTTGTTTCGGGTTTAGATTTGCCGGGTGTGCTGCAAAGGTTTAAGTGAATTAAACCCGGTAGCAGCTAACACGATCCCGATTTCTCTATCAGGAGATTAAAGCGGATAACGGGACTTTCGGGGCTGATTCATAAGGAAGCCTGATTTTTACAATATAAGAAAGATATGAGATGCTAGATTTGAGATTTGAGACCTAAAAGCTGGTTACCAATCAATATCATTTAATATAAAAATCTATAAGTTTTTCGCAACAAATATCACTTAGCTTCGTCATCCTGAGGGATAATTTATGTTATAAAAATCAATGTCATTAACAGCCCTCCCGAGTCGTCCTTTCGAGCGGAGTACAACGCAGCCGAGAACCCGAAGGCTCAGCGAAGCTAAACCTGTCTCTATAGATTTCTCCCCGCCTGTACGGGCAGGCCTGTCCGCACAGGCGGGCATTTCGCTACCGATGAAAAATCAGCACGCTCCAGTCGAAACGATTCTTCTATAGGATCACGTATAGCTACATGGTAATTAAAAATACGATTTCTACTTGTAAAACAAATCAGATAGCTACCAGATCAGCAGGAAGCCATCACTACCCCGCTTGCTCTTTTTTATTGATCAGAAAATAAACAGGCACCCCCAGCAAAACAATGATAAGTCCTGGCCAGGTATATTGTTGTTTGTAAATTAAAAGCAATATGCAAAATGCTGCACCAATCAATAAGTAAATAATTGGTGTAATTGGGTATAACCAGGTTTTGTAAGGTCTTTCCATTGCAGGTTGTTTTACCCTTAAGTAAATGACACCGAAAACAGTGATCATATAAAACAGTACGATAACAAAAGAAATCATATCCAAAAGATTACCATACTGCCCACTTAAACATAAAACGGCTGCCCAAATACCCTGCATCCATAGCGACCTTTCAGGAACGCCGTTTTTATTATTCTTAAGGGCTGCTTTAAAAAACATACCATCTTGTGCCATAGTTTGAAATACCCTTGCCCCTGCCAATACGATTCCGTTTACACAACCGAAAGTAGAAATCATCACTAATAGTGCTATAATCACTGTACCTATACCGCTGCCAAAAATCTGCTCTGAAGCGGCAACGGCAACCCGATCATTAAGCGCAAAAGCAATACTATCTCTGTTTAAAGTATTGAGGTAAACAAAATTCACTAATAAATAAAGAACCATTACGGCCGATGTACCTAAAACCATAGAACGCACCACATTTTTTTTAGGGTTTTCGATTTCTCCGGAAACGAATGTTACGTTTTCCCAGGCTACACTTGAAAATACCGAACCCACCATGGCTGCTGCAATTCCGCCCATTATGCTCATTCCGGAAATAGATTCCCACTCTGGTTTTAGGAAATTGCCAGTCGGATCTGTTTTAAGGTTATTAAAAGCATCCCAGCTAAAGCTCATATTTCCTGTCCAGAAGCTGCTTTTTACCAGAAGAAAACCTAAGATAATCAGGCCGATTAAAGCAACGATTTTCGAACCCGTAAAGATATTCTGAAGTATCTTGCCGCCCTCAACGCCTTTTGTGTTGATATAAGTTAACAGTAGAATAATACCAATAGCCAAGATCTGGATCCAGGTAATTTTATAACCACCACTTTGAAAAATTGGAGCAGCATCGTTTAAAGCAGGGATGAGATAGGCCGTAAATTTACCAAAAGCCACCGCAACAGCAGCGATAGTACCCGTCTGGATGACGGTAAAAAGGCCCCAACCATACAAGAAACCCATCATTTTACCAAAAATTTCTTTCAGGTAAGTGTATTGCCCTCCTGCTTTAGGAAACATAGAAGAAAGTTCACCATATGAAATTGCAGCTGCCACTGTCATAATTCCAGTAATGATCCAAACCACAATTAACCAATAACCAGAGCCTAGATTCCTCATAATATCGGCACTTACAATAAAGATACCGCTCCCGATCATCGAGCCCATTACCAACATCGTGGCATCAAAAAGGCTTAATTTTCTTTTAGAGGATACACCTTCTTTTTCCGTCTTCATTTTTCAGCTTGGTTTAGTTTGTGGCTAATTTATTTAAAAAAAAGAGAATCGGTGCGCTTCGTGTGTATTATTTTAATTGAGGAAAATTTTATTGTAATGGCATTGAAAATTTTAATCACAAGCAGAATATTTTATTAACTTGCTGTTTATAAGTCCTAAGTATGGAGTCCGAAGTCCAAAGTATACTAATGGATTAGCTAAGTTCGACGTCTGACGCGAGTGCTTGCAGTTGATAAACATTGAATGATTTTGAACATTTAATCAATTAAATAACCACTAACCAAATATAAAACCAATTATTAACTATGAACTTTTTACAAAACAATTTAATTTACTGTATTCCGGCACTAGGCCTTGTCGGCATTATAGTTATGATGATTAAAAGCACCTGGGTAAACAAGCAGGATGCAGGCGACAAGAATATGCAGGAACTTGCAGGCCATATCGCCGATGGTGCCATGGCTTTCTTAAAAGCGGAATGGAGGGTATTGAGTATTTTTGCTGTTTTTACAGCCGCACTTCTGGCCTATTCGGGGACGATTACCGAAATTAATGGTATCCCGATGCACTCAAGCTGGATCATCTCCATTTCTTTTGTTATTGGGGCAGTATTTTCCGCTACTGCAGGCTATATCGGTATGAAATCGGCCACTAAAGCTAATGTAAGAACCACACAAGCGGCGAGGACAAGTTTAAAACAAGCCTTAAAAGTCTCATTCACTGGCGGCACAGTAATGGGTTTGGGGGTTGCCGGACTGGCCGTGTTAGGTTTAGGCGGCTTGTTTATCGTATTCCTGAAGCATTTTAATGTGGTTTCAGTTAACAGTACCGAAATGAAAACAGCGATAGAGGTTTTAACAGGATTTTCTCTAGGTGCCGAATCCATTGCCCTGTTTGCACGTGTTGGGGGTGGTATCTATACCAAAGCTGCCGATGTTGGTGCCGATTTAGTAGGCAAGGTGGAGGCTGGTATCCCTGAGGATGATGTGCGCAACCCCGCTACCATTGCCGATAACGTAGGAGATAATGTAGGTGATGTTGCAGGTATGGGTGCAGATTTATTTGGCTCATATGTAGCCACCATTTTAGCAACCATGGTTTTAGGCCAGGAAATTATTGTAACCGATAATTTTGGCGGAATGTCTCCTATCCTGCTACCTATGGTCATCTGCGGATTAGGCATTATATTTTCGATTATCGGAACCTGGTTCGTGACCATTAAGGATGAAAAATCGAATGTACAAAATGCCTTGAACCTTGGTAACTGGTCGTCGATTTTGATCACCGCTGTCGCTTCATTCTTTATTGTTAAATGGATGTTGCCTGAAACCCTTAACCTACGTGGATACGAATTCTCAAGCATCAATGTTTTTTATGCAATTATAGTTGGTTTGGTAGTAGGTACCATCATGAGTATTGTTACCGAGTATTTTACGGCGATGGGCAAAGGGCCCGTAAATTCGATTATCCAACAGTCGTCTACCGGACATGCCACCAATATTATTGCAGGTTTATCTGTTGGGATGAAATCCACCGTAATTCCTATTCTGGTGTTGGCTGGAGGAATTATGGCTTCCTATCATTTTGCAGGCTTATATGGGGTTGCAATTGCTGCAGCCGGAATGATGGCCACTACAGCTATGCAATTGGCTATTGATGCTTTCGGGCCGATTGCGGATAATGCCGGTGGCATAGCAGAAATGAGCCAATTGCCGCCAGAGGTACGTGAGCGTACCGATAACTTAGATGCCGTGGGTAATACCACCGCAGCAACAGGTAAAGGATTTGCCATTGCATCGGCTGCGCTTACCTCGCTAGCCTTATTTGCTGCCTTTGTTGGCATTGCAGGTATTACTGCCATAGATATCTATAAAGCACCTGTTCTAGCGGGTTTGTTTGTTGGCGGAATGATTCCTTTTATCTTCTCTGCTTTATGTATCCAGGCGGTTGGTAAAGCGGCAATGGATATGGTGCAGGAAGTGCGCCGCCAGTTCCGTGAAATACCGGGCATTATGGAATACAAAGCAAAACCTGAATATGAAAAATGTGTAGCCATTTCTACCAAAGCCTCCATCCGCGAGATGATGATGCCGGGTGCTATCGCCTTAGTTACACCGGTAATTGTGGGCTTTACTTTCGGGCCGGAGGTTTTAGGTGGTTTATTGGCCGGTGTTACTGTAACCGGCGTATTAATGGGCATTTTCCAAAGTAATGCCGGTGGCGCATGGGACAATGCCAAAAAATCTTTTGAGCAGGGTGTAATGATTAATGGTGAAATGCATTACAAAAAATCAGAGCCACATAAAGCTTCTGTAACGGGAGATACAGTTGGCGATCCTTTTAAAGACACTTCCGGGCCTTCGATGAATATTTTAATCAAATTAATGTCTATTGTTTCATTAGTTATTGCTCCTTACATCGCACAAAAGGCAATTGCGGGCGAACATCATAAAGAAGTACATAAAGAAATCCGGATTGAGCAAAAAACAGATGCCAAAGGGAACACAATTACCGATACTTTAACCAACATAACTGACACATTAGGCCATTAGTTGTAAAATCATAGATATAAATATCCATAAAAGGGATTTTAACAGAATCCCTTTTACATTTACGTAATTTTTAATTACGTTTGGGGCTGAAAAACTTATATTCACCAATAAATCAAAACAACAACTAACTTTTATGAGTTTATTTCTTAAGAAATCAATTACTCAACTTTTAGCAGATTCATCTGAATCTGAAAAGAGCTTAAAACGCACCCTATCAGCGGGTTCCCTAGTTGCGTTAGGTATCGGGGCAATTATTGGCGCAGGCCTTTTTGTCCGTACGGCAAATGCAGCAGCCCAAAGTGCTGGTCCATCAGTAACTTTCGGGTTTATCTTAGCTGCCATCGGTTGCGCACTTGCGGGGCTTTGCTATGCTGAATTATCATCTTCTATTCCAATCTCCGGTAGTGCCTATACTTATACCTATGCTACAATGGGTGAGTTTATGGCCTGGATCATCGGCTGGGACCTTGTTTTAGAATATGCAGTGGGTGCCGCTACAGTTGGTATCGCCTGGAGCGAGTATCTTAACAAATTACTCACGGAAGTTATACACACCAGCCCCATACCCTATGAATGGTGCCACTCACCATTTCAAAGTGAAGGCGGTGTAAATGGAATCATGAACGTTCCGGCATTACTTATTATTTTCTTATTGAGTCTCTTGTTGATAAGAGGTACGCAAGAATCAGCATTTGTTAATGGACTTATTGTAATTACAAAGGTGGCAATCGTATTGTTGATTATTGCTTTTGGTTGGTCATTCATCAATCCGGTTAACCATACACCATACATTCCTGAAGCAACAAAATATGTTGATAAAGAAGGTTTAACTCATAATTTTGGCGGTTTCTGGGGCATTGTTGGTGCTGCGGGCACCGTTTTCTTTGCCTTTATTGGTTTTGATGCAGTAAGTACAGCAGCCCAGGAAACTAAAAATCCTAAAACAGCGATGCCAATCGGAATTTTAGGTTCTCTTGCAGTATGTACTGTTTTATATATCCTTTTTGCACACGTTTTAACCGGCATGGCTCCGGTGGAATTCTTTAGAACCAAAGGTGGTGAGGCATCTGTTGTAGCAGCTATTATCGATTACATGCCAGGTTACGGCTGGTTAGCAAAATTGGTAACAGTAGCTATTTTAGCTGGTTTTTCTTCGGTAATTTTAGTGATGTTATTGGGACAAAGCCGTGTATTCTACTCAATGAGTAAAGATGGTTTATTGCCTAGAATTTTCAGCGATTTACATCCTAAGTATAAAACCCCTTATAAGGCAAACATGATTATCTTCGTAATCTGTGCTTTATTTGCTGCATTTGTACCAGGCGATGTTGTGGGAGATATGACCTCTATTGGTACATTATTTGCCTTCATATTGGTATGCGCAGCCGTAATTGTACTAAGAAAAACAGACCCGGGTTTGCACAGAGAATTTAAAACTCCATTTGTGCCTTTATTACCTATTTTAGGTATCATTGCCTGTACTTTAATGATTTTAGGCCTGCACTGGACTAACTGGTTAAGGTTATTTGGCTGGTTGGCCATTGGCTTTGTAATTTACTTTGGTTATAGCCGCAAACATTCAGTTTTAGGTAACACAGGAAAAACAGTCGATCCTATTGATCCTCCGAAACCAGAATTGTAATCAAAAACTACATTATTTTATAAAGCCCCGATCAAAAGTCGGGGCTTTTTTATGTTAAATAATTGTTAATAAAGTTACCTTTGCAAAAAATTAACAAAATGTACCGCAATCCGGCCAAACTTAACAGTATTTATTTCTCTTTAACTACTGCTTTATTTCTTATTTCCACATTAGCGCATGCACAAAGAACGATTAATGATGTAATGGATTCTACCACGGTTAATCATTTACTCATCATTTCAAAAAAATATGGTTCGTTATCATTTAGTGGATATTTGCAGCCACAATTTCAGGTTGCGCAATCAAATGGAACGCAGGCAGAATACCAGGGTGGGAATTTTGGCGAATTTACCAATAATAGATTCAGATTGAGGCGGGGCCGCTTACGGGCTGATTATATGATGTTAACTGAAGATGGCAGTCCATCTACCTATTTTGTGCTCCAGTTTGATGGTACTGAACAAGGTGTGGCCATCCGCGATTTCTGGGGACGTTATTACGAAAACAAATGGAAAATATTAGCGGTAACACTTGGCCTTTCAGGTCGTCCGTTCGGAAACGAATTACAGCTGTCTTCTTCTGTTAGGGAAGCGCCAGAGCGTGGACGGATGTCGCAGATTTTAATGAAAACAGAGCGTGATCTGGGTGTTACTTTTACCTTAAATCCGCGTTGGAAAGATGCTGCCCTTAAAAACTTGGTGTTTGATTTCGGCATTTATAACGGGCAGGGCCTGGCTGGGCCGGGTGAGTTTGACAATAGCAAAGATTTCATCTTCAGGTTGAGCCATAAAACTTATGCATTTAATCAATTCACCATTGCGGGTGGCATCAGTACACTGCAAGGTGGGTTAAACCATCGTTTGCCAATTAGCTATAAAATGAACAGAATCAATGATCAGTGGAAAATGGTTAGGGATTCAGCTACTTCAACGGTTAGCAAAGTGGCGCCAAGAAGATATTATGGTGCAGATGTTCAGTTAGCCACAAAAACCAAAAGCTGGAAATCAGAACTTAGAGCAGAAGTAATTTCGGGTTTACAAACCGGCACTTCAACTACCTCAACAACACCGGGCTCCTATCCTATCGACAATAAATCGGTAGCCCTGCCTTATTATACCAGAACTTTTACTGGTGCTTATTTTACGTTCGTTCAAACATTAAACAGTACAGATAACCAGCTCATTTTAAAATACGACTGGTATGATCCTAACGCAAAAGTTAAAGGCTTGGATATTTCGGCTGATAAAGGGCTTTCACCTGCCGATATTCGTTTTGATACATTTGGTTTCGGCTTTTTGCATCATTTTAACCCACACTTTAAAGCGGTAATTTATTATGATATCATTAAAAACGAATCGACACAGATTAGAGATTATACCGCTGACAGGAAGGATAATGTGCTCACTTTGAGAACACAGTTCTATTTCTAATAAATATTTTTACAATTGAGGAATTGACACAAATTCAGCTACCTTTGCTTAAAATTGCGCCGCTATGAAATCTGATTTTATGACGTTCAACTTAAGCCAGATCCTGTCGACAACAATGGTATTGTTTGCCATTATCGATATTTTAGGTGCCATCCCGGTGGTAATCGAGCTCCGTAGAAAAGCTGGTCACATCGAATCAGAAAAGGCTTCGCTGGTAGCGGCAGGTTTAATGATCCTCTTTTTGTTTCTTGGCGAATCGCTCTTAAAAGTAATCGGTTTGGATGTAGAATCTTTTGCTATTGCTGGCTCTTTTGTAATTTTTTTCATTGCCATGGAAATGGTATTGGGCTTAACCATTTTTAAGGAAGAAGCGCCCGAAACAGTTTCCATAGTGCCATTGGCCTTCCCTTTAATTGCAGGTGCCGGAACAATGACCACGTTACTTTCGCTAAAAACAGAATACCATACCCAGAATATTTTAGTAGGCATTATCCTTAATATGTTGTTTGTCTATTTTGTATTGAAAAACACCAACAGACTGGAGAAACTTTTTGGTAAATCGGGCCTTAATATTTTACGTAAAGCCTTTGGGGTGATATTACTGGCTATTGCCATTAAATTGTTCAGGAATAATACGGGATTATAGAGATCGTTTCAAAGATTCGTCACCCCAAATTTATTTCAGGGTCCAATAGGCAAAAAGGATACTGAACACCATCCAACCGGCCGGGCGGAAGTTCAGTAAGAAGACGAACGCAGAAAAGTACTCATCAAAATGACATTCCTTAAATCTAACCTGTAACAATAATTTTGTATATTCATCTAAATATAAAGCTTACACAATGAACAGCTTTGAAGAATATACCTTAATTATTGGCGCCATCGCCGTTTTAATTGAAGGGATAAAGTACGTTAAAAGGAATTTCGCATCCTGGTTTGAGCATACTTAGTATGTATTGAATCGATTTCTATTTTTAGATAGATTCGTCATTTCTAACTTGATTGGAAATCTTAAAGCATTAGGATTCCCGCCTGCGTGGGGTCTGATAGGTACAGGATGACGTCCGAGAAGATATTTACTGTTCTTAAATCCTTTATCCTGATTAATCTTATCGTTTTATCAGCCTCGCTACAAACATGGTATCGGCATTATTTTCGTAGCCTTTTATCAATTCCATTTTTTCCAGTTTCAATGGCAATGTATCTATCAAATGCTGCACCACAGCCTCGTTTTCTGCTGCAAACGCTGAACAGGTAATGTAAATCAAAGGTTTTCCTGGTTTAAGATATTTCACTACATTTTGAGCAATCCCCTTTTGTATCGCGGCAAACTGATCAATTTTACGTTCTTCGAAAAAAGTGAGCATCTCAGGGGTTCTTCCCCATGTTCCGGAACCGGTACAAGGCGCATCTAAAATAATCCCATCAAATTGGTAATGGTGTAAAACCTGATCATTGTTCTGCAAAAGATCAAGTTCTTTTTTGTAGTATTTTTTAATGCCTGCCAAGCGAAAACGTTCATCCAGATTCAATAGCACGCTCTCCCGTAAATCTGAGACTAAAAGGTCAATTACCGGTTCAAAACTGTGCAATAATAAGGTCTTTCCTCCCGAAGCAGCACAACAATCCCACCATTTGTCCCATTTATTTGGCTTAAAATACAAACCTGTATGTTGTGATGATAAATCCTGAACCTGATAACTCCCTTCCCTTAAAATAGCTTCTAGCTTGGTTCCATTGGACAAGGCCAGGGCAGTGTCTGTAATTGCCTTAACTGCTAAGTTCTCCGCTTCCAGTTTGGAGATAATTGCTGCCGAATCTTCAGCTTTCACTCTAATAAACAGGTCAGGTTGCTTAAAAAAGGAGGTAAAGAAAGCCTCTTCATTAATATCATCCGAAAGTGCTGCATGGAAAGAATAAATCTGTTTCAGATCAAAATCTGGATATCTGGCTTTAATCAGCACTAATTTTTCTTCGAGCGGTTTAGTAACACTATCTTTTAAGTCTGGCAGATTTTTTTCTACCAATAGGCTTAAAGTATCGTGACACAGAAAGTCTGCAACACTCAACCTTTCTTCATTTGATAATGATGCTAAAGCCTTACCAAGTCTAAAAAAACTGTAAATATACCTTGTCGCCCATCGCCTGTCAGACGAACCCATCTGCTTATGCTGTTTAAAATAAACAGGCAGAAAACGATGCAACGGTAAATTTCCATCGTAATTACTTAAAATCTGTTCAAAGGCTCGTAACTGGTGATCTGCTCTCATGCGATAATTAAATGGAAAAAAAATTATTGATTACTCAACCGGGCTTAGTGCGAAGTTTTTATACTTCAACAACATTAAACTGGTGTTAATATAGCCTGATTTTTCATCCAGGATAAATGAAAAGCTATTGTGCAGCCCTTTGTATTTATCCTTTACAATATAATCCCTATAATTTTCACCATAGCTGGCAAGTAATCTGCCAAAATAATAGCCGACATCAAAACCTTTAAATGCAAACTCCCCTGGTTCAAAACCATATTTATAGCGATACTTTTTGATAAATGTAATCACATTGCTGTTTTTATAGTCTATTTTATAAGAAGAACTGATAATGGTATTCAGGTCCTGCAACTTATCAGCTGGATAATTCTGCTTTACCCAGTTGGGGTGACCAAAAAGCGAAATATTATATCCACCCGTTTTAAGGTGTTTTAATTTATACAGTTTTTCTATGGTTGGTAGTACAAAAGCGCGATCAGAAGAAGTCAGCACCACCGCATATTGTTTACCTTTGATCATCTTTGTTTCAAAAGCGTAGGCCGATGCGTATTCCTTTACAACAAATTTGCTGTTGGTTCGAAGATAATTTCTTATTGGTGCGGCAAAAGCTTCGTCTTCTGTTTTTTTAGGATTGATGAATACCACTATTGTATTAGCGGGATTGTAATTTTTAGCCATATAAATGGCTATCTTTTTTCCGTGCAGTCCAATGTTATTTACAACGGACACCAGATTAGGATTATTGAATTCAGCAGGCTCTGATGCCGCTAATGGAGATACAATAACTGCATTATTCTCTTTCGAATAACTGGAAATAAACTTTAATCCTTCTGGAAAAACTGGACCAATAATTATGTTGCTTTGTTTAAAACGTTCATTCTTGTATAAAAGTGATATATGAGCATTATCATCTTCTGTGTCGAAAACATTTAGTTTAAAGTTTAAACCCTGCAGCGCGGCAGAATCTAATCCCAGTTTAAAGCCCTGGTAAAAATCGATAGGCATCGCATATTTTTCGATCTCGGCCTTTGTGGCTGTTTTCAAATTCAGTTGATCAAGCTTAAATGGAACCAGCAAAGAAACACTTGCCTGCGAAAACTTTTTGATAGGTTTTTTATCTGCAGGTTTTTCTTTTTCAATTGGTTTACTTGCTTCAGGTTTAGGTGTCCTGACTTTAGGCGAACAAGCACCTAAAACTAACGTAAACAAAACCAGCAACCCATAAACTTTCTTCAAATTCATACCTATCCTTTTTAACAAAATATGCTAGCAAAGTTTATTCCACCTTGCTAGCATCACATTTTTTATAACGTTTGAACTGAAAATTTCAAACTGAAAACTCGCAACTGAACTATTCCCACTCAATAGTTGCAGGTGGTTTAGAACTGATATCGTATACCACCCTATTGATTCCCTTAACTCTATTGATAATTTCGTTTGAGATTTTAGCCAATACCGGATAAGGCAGGTGGCACCAATCTGCAGTCATGCCGTCAAGTGATTCTACCGCTCTCAAGGCAATTACGTTTTCGTAAGTACGCTCGTCTCCCATCACCCCTACTGATCTTACCGGTAAAAAGATGGCTCCAGCCTGCCATACTTTATCGTATAAACCTGCTTCTTTTAAATTATCGATATAAATTTTATCAGCATCCTGTAAAATAGCCACTTTTTCAGGAGTAACCTCTCCGATAATACGGATGCCTAAGCCTGGACCTGGAAAAGGGTGACGGCCTAAAATAAAGGATTCTAAACCTAATGTCGTACCTACTCTTCTTACTTCATCCTTGAACAAAGTTTTAAGCGGCTCCACCACTTTAAGTTTCATAAAATCGGGCAAACCACCAACATTATGGTGCGACTTAATGGTAGCTGACGGGCCTTTTACTGATACTGATTCGATGATATCCGGGTAAATAGTACCTTGAGCCAGCCATTTCACATCCTGAATAAGGTGAGATTCTTCATCAAAAACTTCGATAAATACACGACCAATAATCTTACGCTTCGTTTCAGGATCTTCTACGCCTGCTAACTGACCTAAAAATTTATCTTTCGCATCAACGCCCTTAATATTTAAGCCAAAATCTTTATACTGCTCCAAAACACTTTCATATTCATTCTTGCGCAATAAACCGTTATCCACGAATATGCAGTGTAGATTGGTACCAATAGCTTTATGTAAAAGTACCGCAGCAACGCTGCTATCCACGCCGCCTGAAAGCGCCAGAACCACTTTATCATTACCCACAGTAGCTTTAATATCGGCTATAGTTGTTTCAACAAAAGCAGCCGAAGTCCAGTCCTGGCTACATCCGCAGATATCAACCAGGAAATTTTCTAAGAGAACTTTTCCATCAATACTGTGCGTTACTTCAGGGTGAAACTGGATGGCATAAGTATCTGAATCTTTGATGTGATAGGCGGCAACCCTCACGCTGTCGGTACTCGCTATCAGCTCAAAATTTTCAGGAATATCGGTAATGGTATCGCCGTGGCTCATCCAAACCTGCGAACCAATGTTGATTCCTTTAAACAATTTGTTTTCCTGATTTACAAAATTTAAGTTAGCACGTCCGTACTCACGCGTTGAGGAAGGCTGAACGCTACCGCCTGAATGTTGGGCAATGTATTGCGCGCCATAACAAACGGCCAGCAAAGGATATTTTAAATGGTATTTTGATAAATCAATTTGAGGAGCATCTTCCTGGCGAACAGAATACGGACTGCCAGAAAAGATAACACCTTTTACATCAGGCGTAACCTCCGGCAGATTGTTGTATGGATATATTTCACAGTAAATATTTAGTTCGCGAACCCTACGGGCGATGAGTTGTGTAAATTGCGAACCAAAATCGACGATAATGATTTTTTCTTGCATCCGCAAAGGTACCAATTAGATATGAGATTTGAGACGGAAGATTGGAGATTTTTTAGTGGAAAAAAGGCGGAAGTCGGAAGTCGAAGTAGGTTTTCAATTTGTGGTCTGCAATTACTAATAACCTGGTAGTAAATGAACAATAATTACCAACAACCTTTAATCCTGCTGATCGGTATTTATTAATATCTTCTTCTTTACTGATTAAAGTTATATCTTTTTTAATAGCTTGCCATATTAACATCTTATCAAAAGGATCTCTATGCCAGTTTGCTTTTAAATGATGATAATTGACCATATCATCAGACAAAAGGGGTAAAGTTCATAACCAGCCTCGATTGCGAGTTTAGGCAAAGCCTCTGGTATAATTCTGAAAATATCTAGCTTATTTATTGAATGTTTTAAAGATATTTCCAAAAACTTATGGCACTCACTAAAATTGTATTTTTCTTATCCTTTTAAATTTCTATACAGGTATTTGAAAGCTTAGATGAATACATTAGTGACCAAACTAGTACATGAGTATCTAAAAGGTTGATCATAAACCTGAGAATTCTTCTTCAGTGATCTTGAAATCATCTTTAAATATTATTTCAGCTTTTCCATCAAGCATACCTATTTTACGCTCTTTACTACTTTCTTCCAAATCGGGAACGAAATAACCGATAACTTCTTTCTTTCTACCATAAGTTACAGCAATGCCAATACCCAACTTAACATCTTCAAGTACTTCAGAAAAGTGAGCTTTAAATTCTCCAACAGACATTGTTTCATAACTAAATCTTTTATTACCAAAATATAAACAAAACTGGTCAAGTTGTCAAGATCAAATAGTTTAAGATTTACAAGTGCTATCAAATAAAGACTACCAATGAACCGCTAAGATTCCATCAAAATTACCTCTACCCCAAACTTTCTTAAAAAATCAACCCCTTCATCACTTGGTAAACCTTTGTACGCTGCATAAGATTTAGAATAATATACCAGTTTGATCCCTGATGATAAAATCAGGCGGGCACAGGCAATACAAGGTGACAGCGTGGTATATAGCGTACATCCTTCTATTTTTGATCCATTTTTTGAAGCATATAAAATGGCATTTTCTTCTGCATGCAGTGCTAAAGAGCAACTCCCCTTGCTATCCCGGGCACAACCATGCTCCGGCCATTCTTCATCGCAATTATGTGTACCCGCAGGCGGGCCATTGTAACCGATCGAAATAATGCGGGTGTCTTTTGTTAAAACGGCACCGACATGCGCACGTACACAATGTGAACGAGCAGCTAAATCGGTAGCCAGGTTCATAAATATCGAATCGAAACTTGGTTTATCTGTCATGTGCTAAAATAAAAAAGCCACAAAGATTGAATTCTTTGTGGCTGCTAAAATACTGGAATAAAAATTAATGTCCGCCAGAAATTTTCTGGTCGAAGTTAATTCCCTGTGACCTCAATATAGAAGCTACCCTCCAAGCATAAAATGCCAGATAAGCAAAACAGATAATGCCTACTATATAACTGTATTGGATGCCGGTGAATTCAGATACCAAACCTTGCAACCAGCTGATAATACCTCCACCCATAATCATCATAATTAAAAAGCTACTGCCCTGACTGGTGTGTTTGCCTAAACCGCTAACAGCTAAAGTAAAAATACATGGCCATAAAGTACTGCAGAACAAACCAACACTGGTAATAGCATATACACTTGTCATGCCGGTAGTAAACATACCGATTAACAACGCGGTAATACCAATAGCGGAGAAAATCAATAACATTCTCGCTGGGTTACCTTTACTGGCCATATCTGCTAAAATTAGCACTAAAATAATAGCTGCATAAATGTAAAAAGGAGCAAGATCATGTTTTGCAATTGCATTTACCACCAGGAAAATACCAAAGGCTAAATAGGGTGCAATAAAGCGCAATACCTTTTGTGTACTCACCTTATCAGTAAAAGCTTCAACAGCTCCCGTCCAACGACCGATCATCATACTTGCCCAGTATAATGAAATATAGGGTGCAATATCTTTGATTTCAAAACCTAAATCCTTTTCCATGTAGGCCGGTAAGTTACTCGCTGTCGAAACCTCAACACCTACATAAACGAAAATGGCAATCATACCTAAAACCAATTGCGGGTAGTTTAATGCCGATCCCTTAATCGATTTAGTATCATCTGCCGAAGCTTCTACCAAAGCAGGTCGATCAGGCAGTGATGACATTTTTAAGAAAATTGCAACCGCTATAAAAGCTACCCCTAAAATTAAATAAGGAATTTTAACGCTTTCTACACTGATGTTGGTGTTTGCATTTGCTGCCGAACCAAAAATGGCAAAACTCACAATAAGCGGTCCGATGGTTGTGCCAAAGTTGTTGATACCACCTGCAAGTGTCAAACGCTGAGAACCTGTTTTAATCGGTCCTAATGCAATGGCCAGCGGATTGGCAACAGTTTGTTGCAATGAGAAACCCAAAGCTACAATAAACAAACCTGAAAGCATTAAAGGGAACGAATGTAAATTGGCTGCCGGATAAAAAAGTAATGTTCCAGCTGCAGAAATAACTAGACCGAGTGCTAATGAATTTTTATAACCGAGTTTATTTACAATATCTTTACCTATAATAACTGAAATAAGGTTATAAATTAATGCTCCAACCGTATATGCAATGTAAAATGCCAGTGAAACCAATTGACTTTCGGCCTGCGATAAATCAAATGCCTTTTTAAATACTGGAATGAGAATGTCATTACTGGCGGCCACAAAGCCCCAAAAGAAGAATACAGTGACCAGTGGAATAAACTGCGCCCACTTGGTTTGCGTTTGTTCTGAATTCATATTATAAATCTAGTTTTAGTGGGGCTAAACTTAAATAAAAAAAACTAATAACCAGTATTTTTTATGCAACCTATGCAACAAAAATAAATGTTACATGTTTAGGTATAAAATTGCATATTCGCATATCATAAACAATACAATGCATGTTTGAAGCCATATTACTAGGTATAGGAGCAGGGATTATTTCATCGTTTTTAACAGGGCCGGTATTTTTTGCAATGATTAAAACCAGCATAGAAAGAGGTTTTAAAGCTGGTTTCTCTTTAGCCGTTGGCGTAATAATAAGTGATATTATTCTGATTGGCCTGGTTCTTTTTGGAAGCCAGTTTGTTAGTTATAAAGCAGAATTTGATAAATACGTGGGCAGTATTGGCGGCCTATTTCTGCTTGCGGTAGGTATCTATTACCTCGTTTCTAAAATTACTGTGCATTATGATAGCACCACGCTTCAAAAAGTGAGCAAAAGAAGTTATGTGCTCAAAGGCTTTTTAATGTGCATCCTCACCCCTTCTACCCTCATGTTCTGGATTATTGTGAGTGGGATTATCTCTGTTAAGCTGAATAATATGCTTAACGAAAAACTGGTCTGCTTTTTTATTGCAATGGCCACCCAGCTTAGTATTGATGGCGCTAAAAGTTTTTACTCCAGCAAGCTCCGTTATAAAATAAAAGAAGATGCACTTAAAAAGCTGAATAAAATTGCCGGCGTAGTGATTATCTTTTTTGCCTTCTGGCTCATTATTAAAACTTACCTGAAGTTTTACGCATAAAACCCAATACCGCATACTATCCTGCCTTAGTTTAATCATATTCTTTTCTGAAAAGCAATGCCAGTAATCCTATTAAGCATTCGTACTGCCAATGCTGCAAGTCCTCAGCAAATGAAAAATTTGCCTTCGGGCTTTACGCGAATGTTAGGTCTCGGCAGGAAAATGCAGTAAGATAAACGGAATCCAACCTCACAATTGTTCTAAATATGCTTTGTGCCTTAGCTATAAAAATCTCATGGAATATCCATTTCGACTAGAGTTTAACGGAAGCAAGAATTCTAAAGAGGCAGATTTCTCCATTTCGCAGCACGCGAAAAGCCCGCTGGCTTCAGTCGAAATGACGCCCGAATTGGATTCTGTTATTGATAGCATCGCTCAACGCTCCCCCTTCTCTGCACAAAATCGGTGCACTCAGTGGTAAAAAACAAAAATAGCCCATATCATCGATATGAGCTATTCGTTATTTAAATCCTTTTCAGGAACACAGCCTTTAATAAGCCCTCTGGTTATTTCCTTCTTTCCAGTTCACAAAAGCTTTGTTAACTACCTTATTACCACCTGGCGTTGGATAATTTCCAGAGAAATACCAATCACCTTTATTTTTCGGACAAGCTTCGTGCAAGTTCTCTAAACTTTGGTAAATTACTTCAACTTCAGCTACCGTACCTTTTGGTGTAATAATCTGGGCAATTTTAGCGGAAATTTCTTCTGGTGTAAAAGGCTTATAGATATCTTTTACATGGTTTACAATTTCCTCCTTAGGCAACAACAATGAAGCTTTACATTTGGTATAAACATCCTCAATTACCTGCCACATGCCGCGCTCGGTTAACAATTGAATAGCTGCATCAAAAGCCACAAACTGCCCCATGCGGCTCATATCTATACCGTAACAATCAGGATAACGGATTTGAGGAGCAGAAGAAACAATAATAATCTTCTTAGGATGTAATCGGTCTACAATTTTAATGATGCTCTGCTTTAAGGTAGTACCGCGTACAATCGAGTCATCTAATGCGACCAAAGTATCCTGGTGATTATTGATAATACCATAAGTAGTATCATAAACGTGTGCTACCATTTCACTACGGTCTGCATCCTGCGTAATAAAGGTACGTAGTTTTACATCTTTAACGGCAAGTTTCTCCACCCTTGGCGCCATAGATAGTAATTCGTCCAGCTGCTCGTCGTTTAGTTGTTCCTTTTTATGCAAAAGCGTTTCTTTCTGATGCCTGCGCACATATTGCTGAACACCATCAACCATTCCGAAAAACGCCACTTCTGCTGTATTCGGAATGAAAGAGAATACGGTATTTTTTAAATCGTAATTAACGGCCTGAAGAATTTTATCACTCAATAAACGGCCCAGCTGTTTACGTTCGCGGTAGATTTCCACGTCGCTTCCTTTCGAGAAATAGATGCGCTCGAATGAGCAAGATAACCTTTCAGTTGGCTCGCGGAACTGCTCCATGCTTACCTCGCCGTTTTTCTTGATAATTAAAGCATGACCTGGATCGATCTCTTTCACATCTTTGAAAGGGATATTAAACGCGGTTTGTAAAGCTGGTCTTTCTGAAGCCGCCACCACAATCTCATCATCATAATAATAATATGCCGGACGGATGCCTGCTGGATCGCGCATAATAAACGAATCGCCATTACCTACCATACCACAGATCGAATAACCACCATCCCAGGTTTTGGCCGAGCGGCGAAGGATATTGGCAATATCCAAATTATCAGATATTTTATGGGTTATGGCTACGTTATCGTGTCCTTCTTTTTTGTACTGATCAAAAAGCTCCTGGTTTTCGTCATCCAAAAAGTGACCAATTTTTTCTAATACCGTTACCGTATCCGCTTTTTCTTTGGGATGTTGTCCTAATTCGTACAATTGCTCCAATAACTCATCAACATTGGTCATGTTAAAATTACCGGCAATGACCAGGTTACGGGTCATCCAGTTATTCTGCCTTAAAAACGGATGGCAATTTTCGATGCTGTTTTTACCATGGGTACCATAACGCAAATGGCCCAATAAAACTTCGCCAATAAAGCTGACATTGTTTTTGAGCCATTCTGTATCCTGCATTAATTCAGGGGTATTCTCCTGGATATCAACAAATTTATTCTGCACATATTCGAAGATATCGGCCACTGCATTAGAAGCCATGCTCCGGTATCGGCTAATGTACCTGCTGCCAGGTTTCATATCCAGCTTAATGGTTGCAATACCTGCGCCATCCTGGCCGCGGTTATGCTGTTTTTCCATTAAAAGGTATAATTTGTTAAGGCCGTAAAGTGCTGTACCGTACTTTTGCTGGTAGTAAGAAAGTGGTTTTAACAGGCGAATGAAAGCGATTCCGCATTCGTGTTTTATCTGATCACTCATTGTGTGGATTTGAAGCCGCAAAGTTATCTTTTTAACTCATTACAACCTAAATAAAAATGCTTTCTTTTATTTTGATGAGTTTAGACTGACAGATGCATTGGGGTTTCATTATTTAGCACAACTCGTATTATTAATTAGAATCTTTCTAAATAATTTGCATAGCAAGTGTATATTTCACACTTTTGCAGTATTATTAAGATTTAGTCTAAATTGAAAAAACTATACATATCCTTATTACTCTGCTTTATCTGTCTTGCTGTGCAAGCGCAAATCGGAAACTTGGTAACCGGAAAAGTGGTCGATATAAACAACAGGCCTATCTCCTCTGCAAATATCAAAATCGTCCAAACCAATCAATATGGAACTTCTGCCGAGGATGGGTCCTTTAAATTTAGCCTAAATAATTTATCCAATACGAGCTTAACATTGGAATTTTCTTTTATCAGTTATCAGCGCTTAAAAAGAGAAATCAAAATTTCAGGTGGTGATGTTAATTTGGGCAATATTGTTTTAAAAGAATTGAATTTAGGTTTAGAAACCATTGACATTAACGCAAAACGCAATTATGATGGGCAGTCAAACTCTTCTTTAATCATCTCCAGAGATATTATTGAACAAACCCCGGCTTTAAGTCTAAGCGATTTACTGAACCAGATACCGAATAGAAAAATTGTAGCGCCATCTCTTCAGCGCGTGCAAACCATAAACCTTCGGTCTACGTTCGAACCCACCACCAACCAAAGGGGCGAATTTGAAATGAGCAATGCTTTTGGTGTAGCCATAATTGTTGATGGAAATGCTATTAGCAACAATATGAATATGCAGAGTTATAACCCAGGTATGCTTGGTGCTGGCAATTCACTGTTATCATCAGAACGTTATGGGCTAAATGGTTCAACAGGAACTGCTTATTCAGGTGATTACGCTTTTGGAGGAACCGACTTAAGGCAGATTCCTGTTGATAATATTGAAAGTATCGAGGTAATTTCGGGTGTGGCACCTGCCAAATATGGAGATTTAAGTGACGGGGCTGTTATTGTAGAAAGGCAGGCAGGAAAAGCACCAGGCTATCTTCGTATGCAACTCCGGAATGACGCTACTTCTTACGGTTATTCTCAGGGATTTAAAATTTCCCAAAAAGCAGGCGCAGTAAATGTTGGACTAAACTATGTAAATTCTTTTGCTGATAACCGTGATAAGCTTAAAGCCTATAAAAGAATCAATACCAATTTAATGTATTCGAACACTTTTGGCAAGGAAGCCAGGTTAAAAAATACCTTGAGCCTTGATTATGGTAAAAATCTGGATGGCGTAAAAAGCGACCCGGATGATATTAAAAAATCCATGATGAGGTTTGACAGCTGGACTTTTAGCGTAAGCAACAGAAGTTCCTATCGACTAAATGATAATTTTCTGAAAAACATTTCACTTAACTTACGCTATTCAGAAGGACATCAGGTAACATACAAGGAAGAATTTAAAAACGAACCTTATGTCATTATCTCCGATGCAACTTCAACAGGCATATTCGAAGGTGCTTACGTACGAGGAATTTATACTGCCCAAACCCTGATTGATGGCAGGCCTGTTAATGCTTCTGTAAAACTGGATTTAAATGCCGATTTCAAAACAGGGGGCGTTACTCATTTTTTAAATTTCGGTTTGGCTTACGATTATGGAGCCAATAAGGGTATGGGACAGGTACTCGATCCCTACAGGCCAAGATTCGGCACAGCAATTACCACAACCTCCTTAACACCATCTCGTTCTGAACGATATTATGATTTTAACCTGGCGGTACCACAAAACAATATTGGCTTGTACGCTGAAGATATGTTTAAAATCCCAGTTTTTAAACGAGAATTGAATGTAAGAGCGGGCTTGAGATACGATATTCAAAACGCCTTGCCTTCATTTTCGCCGAGGGTTAATTTAAATTACGCCTTCAATAAGTCGGTCAAGCTTGGTTTAGCTTATGGACTTTCATTTAAATCTCCGGCATTGGCGCAACGTTTTCCGGGGCCAACATATTATGAAATCCCCCTGGTTAACTCTTATAATAACAGCAGCGCATTAGAAAGCACATACCTGGTATACGTAAACCGCTATGATCATCATTCAGAAAATCTGAAATCAGCATACAGCCAAACCATTGAATTAAGCTCACAGGTTAAAATTAAAGATTTCAATATTTCACTCAGCTTGTTTAGTAAACTGTCGAGAAATGGAATTGGCACCATTGCAACCCCGCAAATTGTAACACTACCTACATACAATGTAGTTCCACAACCAGGGCAGAAACCATTAATTACAGAAAATGGAACTAAAAATTATTACTTTACGTACCATAGATTCGACAATGACCTAAGCTCTGACAACCTTGGCCTTGAACTGATCTTAAATACACCACAAATTAGAGCTATCGCCACTTCTTTTAACGTCAGTGGAGGGATTTTCAGAACCAATTACCAAACCAACAGCGCAAGATTGGGTAACACACCCGATCAAAATATCACACGCGATGACTATGCAAAAATTGGATTTTATGAACCACTTAAAAGAATTTCTTATTTAAGTAATGGCCGAATCAGTTCTGCAACACATATTCCAAAGATCAGTCTTGTGATCAGTTTTATTGCAGATTTCTCGATTGCTCAAAAATCAATCGAATCTCAAAATTCCGGTATCCCATTTGCCTACATCACTAATAATGGCAGGTATGTAACCATTACCAATTTTGACGCTTCAAACCCAGATTACGGACAGTTATTTAAGCCATTGTCGGAAATTAATAAGGATAATGTGCCTAAAATTATCCCTAATTTTCATTTATCCCTATCAAAGGACATCAAGAAAAGGCTGAAATTTTCTTTCAACGTATTTAATGTTTTCAATTATCAGCCTTATTACATCAGTTCATCCGGCGTATATAATTATCCCAATTCAGCTCCCTCATTTGGCGCAGAAATATCCTTAAAACTCTAATTTTTAAAGTCATGAAAAAGCACCTTTACCTGTTCCTAATCCTATGTGCCTTTACAGCATGTAAAAAAAACAACTCAACCGAAATTGAACCTGTTGATTTAAATATTAAAATTAATTATTACCTGGCAACCAGTGGTTATACACTACCGCTTGATATTGCTAAACTTAAAATTACCAATATTGAGACAAAAACTGTGCAGGAATTTACTGCCAATGATAAAGGTGTTATTCTGATTTCTAAGTTAGCACCGGGATTTTACGACATCGATGCTACTTCTAACTTTAGCGCGGCCGAGTATTCGACTATCACAGGAACGGTTACGGAAAAAGCAGTTACATTCAATGCTTCGGTAAAAAATAAACAGATTACTGTTGGTTTCTCTGAAACCATCAATTTAAACTTAATTGCAGGCAGTATTGGCGACTGGGTGATCAAACAGATTTATTTTGCAGGATCAGATCGTGTTAATGGGGCGCTTTACAGAGATCAATTTATCGAGTTTTACAACAATAGCGATAAAACACTTTATGCTGATAGTTTATACTTCGCCGAAACCACAGGATTAATCACTAAGAGCACATCTGGATTATACCATTTGTCGAACCGCGGACAATTAGATTGGAGTAAATCACAAAATATGCCAACTGATATTGATGCCAATAATGACTTTGTATACGCACGTGCATTTTTTATGATCCCAGGGAACGGAAAGCAGTATCCTGTTGCACCGGGCAAAAGTATTGTAGTTGCCCAAACCGCAGTTAACCATAAAAGTCCGTTTACAGGAGTGGATGGAAAAGCAATTACAGTAATAAACCCAGGTTTGACTGTCGATTTAAGCACAGCCGATTTTGAAGCTTATTATGCGCCATTTTTAAGTAAACCCTTAGCTTCTGACATTGATAATGCCAATGTCCCAAATCTTGAAGTGATATCTTACTTTGGCACAGATATGATATTGGATAATCCGGGAAGATACGGATACGTATTAGTAAAAGTGAATGGTACACAAAAACCGAAAGACTGGCCACAGTACAACTATCCTACAAAAGCTACGCCATCATCATCAGCGGGCAAATACTATCAAATACCAACAAAATGGATTGTAGATGCAGTAGAAGTACAGCCAAATGAAGCAACTGATCGCATACCGAAAAAATTTGGTGCCACACTTGATGCCGGATTCACTTTCGTGCCACTTGGTTCTTATACTTCACAATCTGTAATCAGAAAAACTGAAAAAACGGTGAACGGAAGGATCATCCTAAAAGATACTAATAACAGTACTGAAGATTTCGATTACTTCAACATTGCCAATCCGAGAGGATTTAAATAAAAAATTAATCGCTGGTTGGATTCATCCGACCGGCTTTTTACACCTTCCATGAATAGAAAAATTCTGAAATATTTGTTTTTGCTGACACTCCCATCGTCTGCCCTGGCTCAAGAAATAGTTACTGACAAAGAGTTTCAGCAGTCATTGGCTACCAACCAATTTTATGCAGATTCGGGAAGACAGGAAACTTTTAAGTTCGCTAAATTGAGCAGTTATTACCTCAGCTCGATGATGCCAGAAAGGTTTAGCAAAATCAGTCTAGCCTACAGTTTTGATAAAGGGACCTATATTCTTTCACAAGGAGCGACAAAAATTAATGCTGGTAAGTTATCAACCGAAGGTACGGTTAAACTTGGCACGATTAAATTATTTGGGAGTTTCTCTTATGCTAAAACCTTTGAGGATAGTACGCGTTTTTCACATCAAACCAGAAACAATACTTCTTCGCCATATTATTTTGGTTCTCCGGCTTATGTTCATTATGAAAGAAGTGTTTACAGTTTTCAGGCTATGGCCAATAAGAATTTCCTTGATGAAAAATTAAATCTGAGTATTGGAACTGATTATAAGGTAGGCGATCATTTCTCAACAAACGATCCTAGGGGTTCTGTAGGTGAGTACCAGTTTAATTTAAACGCATCATTAGGTTATAAATTGTCAACCTTTCTTAAATTTGGGCTTGGTTATCGGCACGGTTACGGTCAGGAAAAGATCACTGTTGGTTATAAAAATCCCCGGTACTATGAAAGCTCAAGCTTTCCAATGTATTATAATCACCTGGTAAATGGCTATGGAGAAACTAAACCAATCTTAAACGATAGAAGATATAATGACAACCAACAACGCAATGGTTTAGATCTATATTTTGATATAGATGCCGGCAACTTTGGTAGCTTTTATTTATTCGGAAATTATATGGAAGAAAATCAGCGCTATTTTTTTGCTAATGGTTCTGGCTTTATGGATTATTCAAAATACAACCTCAAAACTTCCAAAATAAACTTACTTTGGAATAAAAGGCTTATCAATGGAGCTATTGGTGCGCGGGTGAAATATCAATCAGTTGATGGTGCTGATTATAATATCGATTTTGGTGCCAACAACTATAAGTATTTGTCCAGCAACCTCGGGGCAAAAGTGTTTTTAACTACTCAATCCACTAAACGTATATTTAACCACTTTGTAAAAGCAGATTATCTTGAGGAAGAAAGAATTGATGGAATCAGGGCAAATGATGTTTACTTTAACCGTGTTCTACTGATGGCTGGCTCAAGTAAAAGATGGATCAAAGAAAACAGCCGTTATCTCGGCATTGGCTTTTTTGCAAACTATCAGTTTTCACTCAGTGATAAACTTACGGTAGAACCTGGCAATGAAGCTTATTTCACCAGATACGTGATTTATCACGACTATTTGTTTAATACTTCATCTGCTGCAGGAGGCGGAATAACAGTTGAGTATGGACTTCCACTATTTAAAATGATGCTGTCTAATATTAAAATAAATGCCATTTATATACAAAAGCTCGACCAAAAAAGCTTAAACAGGTCGACTGTTACAACTCCCGGCAAAGACCGCTTTTCGTCTAACATTAGCCTAAACCTGTATTTTTAACCATGAATAAAATTTTCGTCATCCTTGCCTTATTCCTTAGCGGGCTGATCTTGTTTTCTTTTCAATCGGCCAATTTTAACGATGACGATGAATTGAGTATTGATAGTTTACGCAAAGTTTATTCAAAGCCTACCAGCCAGTGGCCAAAACCTACGGTAGATGCGGGCGCTGTGTTCCAAGAACTGGGTGAACTCCCACCTTCTCCTGTTGATTTAAAAAATGATTCGGTTAAAAAGGTGGTGGAACTGGGTAAGATTTTATTTTTCGATCCACGTTTATCGGGCTCTAACCAGATTTCTTGTTCGAGCTGCCATGCGCCAGATCTACACTGGACAGATGGTCGCCAGGTTTCAATCGGCCATGATCATTTGGCCAATGTCCGCAATGCCCCATCCTTAGAAAATGTTTGGTTCTACAAACGACTGTTCTGGGATGGCCGGGCCAACAGTCTCGAAGAACAAGCTGGTAGTCCGGTTGCAGCACATAACGAGATGCACCAGGATATGGAAACCTTACCTAAAAAACTGCGTAAAATCAAAGGCTATCAACCCTACTTTACTGCTGCATTTGGGTCAAAAGAAATCACCAATAAAAGGATTTTTGAAAGTTTAGCTACTTTTCAACGCAGTATTATAAGCCGCCGAACGCCTTTCGACCGTTTTTTAGGGAAAGATAAAAAGGCGTTAAACGATCAGCAACTGGTGGGCTTACACCTCTTCCGAACCAAAGCCCGCTGCATCAACTGCCATAATGGTCCGTTTTTTACAGATAACGAATTTCATAATGATGGTTTAACTTATTATGGCCGTAAATACGAGGATTTAGGCCTGTATAATGTAACTAAAAAACCAGAAGATGTGGGCAAATTTAAAACGCCTGGTTTAAGAAATGTAATGAAAACCGCGCCTTGGTTTCACAATGGCCTATTTCCGAATATGGACGGTGTGATGAACATGTACAATATAGGCATGCCCGTGCAAAGGGTGAAACCAGAACAGGTAAACGATCCGCTTTTGCCTAAAAACGATAAATTGTTAAAAGGTTTAAAGCTGAGCAAAGCCGAGAAAGATGCTGTTGTTGCATTTTTAGATGCTTTGTCATCGCCAACAGTATTGGTGAGAGTAGAGCAGTTACCGCAGTAGTTAGTTGGCAGTTTTAAGTCGACGGTTGGCGGTTCAGAGCTGAAAATTATTAAATGTTTAAAAAAGTTGATCGGGCAATCGTAAAATAGGTCGGTCATTTGTTCATACAAACAAACGACTAATGACCAAAAAACAAATGACAATAAACTACCTTACATCTTGCCTGATTTCAGCGCTTCGCCGAAAAAGATAGAAGCATGCTCATCGAACGCAGCCGGATCACCGCTGGTATAAAAAGATCGTTCACTTTGTTTGCCTAGCTTTTGTTCAATTTCAGGATGCCTTCTTAGATAATCGACCAAACTGTTGGCCACAATATCACCTTGAGCCAGGATGTTGATGTAGTCGGGAAATATGGTTTTTAATTTAGGCATTAACAAAGGGTAATGCGTACAGGCAAGCAATACGCAGTCTATATCAGCTGACTGGTTGAGTAACTGATTGCAATATTCCTGTATAAAAAAATCTGCTCCTGGCTCTACATGCTCATTATTTTCAATTAATGGTACCCACATTGGGCAACTTTGCTGGTACACTTGTATATCAGGAAAGAATTTATTGATTTCCAGGAAGTAGGATTTAGAATTGACTGTTCCCCTTGTACCCATCACCCCTACTTGTTTGGTAGTTGTATACTGATCTATTACTTCGGCTGTAGGCCTGATTACACCAAGTACACGCCTATCTGGATACTTAGCAGGTAAATCGCGTTGTTGAATGGTTCTAAGTGCCTTGGCTGAAGCCGTATTGCAGGCCAAAATCACCAAACGGCAACCTTTGGCGAAGAGCCATTCTACACATTCTAAAGTATATTTGTAAATGGTATCGAAAGCATGATCACCATAAGGTGAACGGGCATTATCACCTAAATAAACATAATTATAATTGGGTAACTGATCGGCAATGGAGCGGAATACCGTTAAACCTCCGTAACCTGAATCGAAAATACCTATTGGCGATGCCCGCATTATTGAAAATTAAATGTTAAAACGTTATAAAGTTCGTGGAAAATTGGATCTTATAAAGATAGCTCAAATGTTTGAAGGTTGAAATGTTATATTTCAGGATGCGAAAACATTCCAACATTTCAACCTTCAAACTCTACATCGTTAAACCTATAGTAAACAAAAAGCGGAACTAAGTTAAACTTAATTCCGCTTTGTCTTTTAGACTAAAGACTCCCGACTTCGGACTCTAGACTATTTTTTAGGTGCAGCTGGTTTTGCAGCAGTAGCCGAAATGCCTAATTTAGTTTTAACTGCAGCGGTAATATCATCACCACCATCCCAGAATACTAAATTGTTGCCACCTTGACCGTTTGCGATATCGAAAACGTAAGCCAAGCCTTTTTCTTTAGCGATAGCAGAAATTGCAGATGCAACTTTAGCCTGGATAGGCTGGAACAATTCACCTTGTTTGGTACCTATATCTTGTGATGCTTTAGTACGTGCATCAGTAATGCGTTTTTCTAAGTCCTGTAATTCCTGACCAGCAGCTTGTAATTCTTTACCCACTGTTTCTTTGTTCGCTTCACTCAACGTTTTTTGTTTAGCCTCTGCAGCTGACATTTTAGTCTGATATTCTTTGATCATAGCATCAATATCGGCTTGCTTTTGTTTACCTAGAGTTTCTAAGGTAGTTTGAGCTGTTTTAGCTTCAGGTAAATTTGCAAAAACCTCTTCAGAATTAATGTGACCTAATTTTTGTTGCGCACTCGCCATATTCGCTGTAAACAATAACCCCGCTGCTACAAAGAATACGTTAATTAACTTTCTCATCGTTTTATTTTACTTTTTTATTTTTTTCTGTTTGTTTTCCTTCAAAAATCAGGGGCGAATATACTAATTATTTACTGTCCCTGGTTTATAACCTAATTTTACAATTACATCATTGCTCACATCGTAACTGCTACTGGCATAGATCATCATTGTAGCTTCACTGCTCTTGTCGAAAATAAAGTCTAAATATTTAGATTTTGCAATCTGTTTAATGGCTTCGGCTACTTTATCCTGGATAGGTTTGATTAGTTTCACCCTGCTTTGAAAAAGATCTCCATCAGGTCCAAACTTAGATCGCTGAAATTCTTTAGCTTGTTTTTCTTTTTCTATAATCTCGTTTTCACGACGTTTACGCATATCATCAGTTAGTAAAACCTGATCGGCCTGGTAAGCCTTATACATCCTGTCAATTTCAGAAAAATTCTGATCCACCTGCTGCTGCCATTGTTTCGAAGCCACATTTAGCTGATTAAGTGCCGATTTATATTCAGGCAAATGTTTCAATATGTACTCGCTGTCTACGTAAGCAAACTTTTGCGCGAAAGCACCAAAAGAAGTGCAAAGCAGGAATGCGATAAAAAGATACTTTTTCATCCTTTTATAATTGTTTTAAAGGCGATGAAGCGATCATGATTTTATCTTGCTTATTTCCAAGTAGGCAAAATCTGATGGTTTCATTCGTGTGTGTTAACGATATAATTAATAACCTAAGCTTTCTTTAAACTCTTATTGCAATGATTTATTGCATAATTAGTTAATTTTTTGTTCATTATCAATTAAAATCCCCCTAATTGTTGTGCGATACTGAAAGTAAAGTTTTGTTTACCGCCATCTTGAACGCCAGGAATCCTGTCAAATGCGTGTCCGTAATCGATACCCAATAAACCAAATATAGGTAAGAAAATTCTAGCACCAACACCAACTGATCTTCTTACGTTGAAAGGATTAAAATCACCAAATCTATTCCAGGTATTACCTGCTTCAGCAAAGGCTAATACGAAGGCTGTTGCCTGCTGACTAGCAATTACCGGATAGCGGGCTTCTAATACATATTTCGTATAAATAGGGCTACCAGATTGTTGCGCAATTCTTGGATCAGAACCATTCGGTATAACGGCATTGTTTGCATAACCACGCATGGCAATTAGTTCAGAGCCCTGCAAGAAATCGAATCCCTGCATACCATCACCACCCAGTTTAAAACGTTCGAATGCAGATTGGCCAACAGCTTTATTATACTGACCTAAGAAACCAAATTGTGCCTGGGCCTTAACTACAAGATTACCAACAACCCTTTGATACCATTGCGAATCAAATTTCCATTTATGGTATTCTGTAAAACGATATTTCTCTCTGTCAGATGCCGTAGCATAGTTTGTTTTATTTAACAATGAAAATGGTGGTGTAGCCTGAACCGTGAAACGTAAAAAAGATCCTGATTTAGGGAAGATTGGCGAATCCCTTGAATCGCGGCTGATCTCTTGTGATAAACTCAAGTTATAAGAAGTACCTGTATTAAACAAATATCCTGAATAGTTATTCAAAATATACTGCTGCAAACTTACCGCATGCGACAACTGGAAGTAATTATCCGGCCAGTTTAACCTTCTTCCCAAACTCACGGTTACCCCATTTAAACGGATTTTTTGAAAGGAAGCATCTCCATTACTTAAACCATTCGATTGTAATGAAGTAAATGCACTCACCCCAAAGCTTACCGGTTTCTCGCCACCAAACCAAGGTTGAGAGAACGAGAAGCTATATGATTGGTAATACTTACCGTTGGTTTGCCCGCGTAAGCTTAATTTCTGTCCATCGCCTTTTGGTAAGGGTTTATATGCTTTTAAATTAAATAAGTTACGTAACGAGAAGTTATTAAAAGTTAAACCTAATGTACCGATGATCCGACCACCACCAAAACCACCAGATAATTCGATCTGATCTGAAGGTTTTTCTTCAACCGCATATTCAATATCAACCGTACCATCAGCCGGATTAGGGCGAGGTGTAGGCACAGTTTTAGACTCATCGAAGTTACCTAATTGACCAATTTCGCGAATGGTACGGATTAAATCACTTTTATTAAACTTCTGTCCGGGTTTAGTGCGGATTTCACGTAAAACAACCTTATCATTTGTTATCGTATTACCTTTTAAAGTGATGCGGTTGTTGGTATACTGCGGTCCTTCATACATACGTAATTCTACATCAACCGTGTCTCCATAGATTCGGGTCTGTACCGGATCGATATTAAACGTTAGGTATCCGTTATCAGTATACATACTGTTAATGTCCCCGCCGTTTTCGCCACCACCATTTAATTTTTTATTTAATCTTTCTTCACTAAAAACATCGCCTTTTTCAATGGTTAATACTTTGTTCAAAATACTATCCGGATAAATGGCATTACCTGCCCAGGTAATATTACCAAAATAATATTTTTTGCCTTCGTAAAGGTCCATTCTGATGTTAACTTTCTTATCGTTATATTGGTAAATGGTATCTTTCAACAATTCTGCATCACGATAACCCTTCTCATGCATTTTAGAAACCATTTTTATTTTGTTCTCTTCATACTTCTCTTTTGAGAATTTTCCAGAGCCCCAAAAACGCCACCAGGCAAACTGTTTAGGGTTTTTAAGAAATTTTCTAAGTTTTGCTGATTTGAAATCCTTGTTTCCCGTAAAATCGATGTGTTGTACTTTAACACGGTGCCCTTTATCAATATAGGCTTCCAGAACTACACTATTTTCTGCATTTGGATCTTTGCGCGTTTTGTAATCAATTTTGGTAAAGAAAAAGCCTTTATCCAATAAATACTTTTTAACGATTGCTGAAGTGGTATTGTAAAGGTTATCGTTTACGATTTTACCCGTTTTATCATTTAATTTTTCCTGAATGGCCGTTTTTTCAGATTTACGTACACCTTTTAAATCGATGGAGCTTAAACGTGGACGCTCCACTACTTCAATTTCAAAATAAACAGAATCCTGAACAAATTTTTCGACATTAAGTTTGATATCATCAAATAAACCCTGCGCCCACAATGTTTTAATCGCATCAGAAGTGGCCTCACCAGGAAGAACAATTTTATCACCTTTGTTTAATTTAGACAAGGTGATTAATACTTCTTTATCTAAATACTGGGTTCCTGTTACCTTTGTACCTCCAATAATATATTCTTTTGGACTAACATAATCGAGATCTAAGCCACCAACCTTTAAAGAAGGGGTTACCGGAGCCTGACCTTGAGGACGTATTTGAGCGAAGGCCGGAACGGCTAAAATGAGTAGGATTAAAACCTGAAATATTCTTTTCATTAAAATTATTTGTTCAGTAATGACCAAAAGGAAACGTTGTTTTATAAAGCAGATTTTCTTTATGTTGTTCCCTTACTATGGTTTCATTTATCGTATAAAAGTGGTGCTAAGTTAGTTTAAACGCTTGTTAAAAAGTGTTAAAAGAAAAATTAGTTCAACTGTTCACTAATTTTTCCAAATCTGCGTTCGCGTTTTTGATAGTCTACAATAGCCTCGAAAAGATTTTCGCGTCTGAAATCCGGCCATAAAACATCAGTAAAATAAAACTCGGTGTAAGCCATTTGCCAAAGCAAATAATTGCTGATCCGGTGTTCACCACTGGTCCTGATCATGAGTTCAGGATCGGGTATATTTACGGTTGTAAGTTTAGATGCAAACAGGTTTTCATCAATATCATCCAAAGAAATCTCATTATCCTTTACAGCTGATGCAATTTTTTTTGCGGCTTCCAGAATTTCCCATTTTGCACTATAACTTAGTGCCAGTGTTAAAGTGCACTTTTCGTTATGGGCTGTTTTCTCCATGGCTTCTTTTAAATCATCAATACACTCCTGGGGCAAAGAGGCAATGTTGCCTATGGCATTCAGCTTAACGTTATTTTTATTAAGTGTTTCGGTTTCTCGGTTGATGGTTGAAATCAGAATCTGCATCAAAGCATCTACCTCCTCTTTGGGCCTGTTCCAGTTTTCGGTAGAGAAAGCGTATAAAGTAAGGTATTGGATACCAACTTCCACACAACCTTCTACAATATCTTTTACAGAAAGTACACCATGCTCATGTCCGAAAACCCGCACTTTGCCCTGGCCTTTAGCCCATCTTCCATTACCATCCATGATCACGGCAATGTGCTTTGGCAGGCGACTATAGTCTATTTGTTCTTTAAATCCCATTAATTATGTCAAAATCAGCTTAAAAGGAATAGCATTTTGAGGATACAAAGGTAAAAGATATGCCAATACTAACAAATAGATATGTGTCCCTTTTTCGAAAATCGCCTCTTTGGGTACCGGGCACCCCAATCTGGTTAGCTGAAGGATCGGATAAATTCACCCATTTATCTCCACTTCTAACAAAAGCGGGATTAGTTGGATACCGGCCGCTTACATCATCAATATAGTCAGTAAAAGGTGTTCTATACCCCAATTCGGTAAAAACGCTCCAGGTATCTTTATAATTATACCTTAGCCCAAGGCCATACGGTATAGTTAACACCGCATTATTATATCCATTTTCCTGACCTTCGGTGGCTAATAGGTCTAGCCTATGTTTTTCACCATAAACATTTACAGTCGGTTTAAAAATAAGAAACCCGAGCCCTGTGAAAAGGTAGGGCGTAAATTGACGGGTGCCGCCGCCAAGATTGAAATTAAAGAAATTAAAATCCACCAGTCCGCTAAACTCACTTAACGTTGTTTTAAAACGCAGGTTTCTTTGGCGGAACTGTTCATTACCGGAATCGGCGTCATCTGCCCTTATCTGTCCGTAGGTATAATTTAGGCGGATACCAACATATTGGTTAAAATTCCGTTTTATATACGCACCACCTGAAAAACCACTGATCTGCATCGGATTGTTCTGATTTAGATCGCCCATGTAACCTGATCCTCCAGCCATCATCCCAACTTCCCAGGAGGGCTCTCCTATCACTGTATGCTGTGCATGAACCAGCTGCGCATTCACGAAGAGAAAGAGAATAACAAAGAGCTGTTTGCTTGCGGCCATACTTAATAGTTACGGGTATCTATACCCCACAATAATTTATTCCTTAACGTGTTTAAGTAAGTTTCATTATTAAGGCGGATAAGATTTAAGCAAAAATCTGCCTTTTTTATACTAATTTTTACAGAACGTTCTACGGTAACCGTGCGGCTATCACACGAAACCAAAAACTTTGATTCTCTGGCTTCTACCTCAAAAGAGAGTGTATTGCCATCCGGTACCACTACCGGCCGTACATTTAAATTATGCGGTGCAATAGGTGTAATGACAAAGTTTTTCGAATCAGGGTAAATAATTGGTCCACCGCAACTTAAAGAGTAAGCTGTAGAACCTGTTGGGGTAGCAATAATTAATCCATCGGCCCAGTAAGAGTTGATGAACTCATTATTCATCGAGGCGTGGATAATCATCATCGCCGAATTATCGCGGCGGTGAATGGTAATATCATTTAATGCAAAATTCTCTTCACCAAATAAACCATTATCTGATTCTAATGCTAGAAGCGATCTGGAATCTAAGGTATATTCTTTATTAATCAACGCATGTAGCGCCGATCCGATTTCATTTTTATTGATACTGGCCAGAAAGCCCAGGCGGCCAAAGTTGATCCCGATTACAGGTATGCCTGAATTGCGGATCAAAGACAAAGTATCGAGTAAAGTGCCATCTCCGCCTAAGCTAAGCAACACATCGGCACGCTCTTTTAGTTCGGTATGGTTATGAAAAATAATGGTATTTGCAGGCAGTTTTATCTTGCCATGCAGGGATGTTTTAAATTTAGCATATAAAACAGGTTGAATACGATGTTCGGCTAAATGATTAAAAACCTCTTGTACGTAGGGCAAAACCGTGTCATTAAAATCTCTGCCGTAAATTGCAATCCTCATAAAGTAGGTTTATACATTTAAATAGTTCATGAAAGAATCGTAACGCTCCTGCGATCCATCATCAATCTGGGTGTTATTGTATACCTCCTTAACCAGGTAATCGTATCTTTCGAAAGCGGCTACCAATGAAGTAATTTCTGTTTTATTTACCTTGAGCGTTACCTCTAAACGCGTAGAATCTTCAAAAGAATTAACATAAGAAGAGAGTACCTGCGTATTATCAGCTTCCACAATCTGGGCAATATGTGCCAAAGAATTATCGCGGTTACTGATTTCCAAAACGATGATTCCGCCTGGTTCATTTACCGCATACTGTTCGGCCATTGCATTCACCATGCAGTTTATTGGGATTAAGCCAGCATAATTTTTATGCTGATCTAAAACCGGAACAGCTGTTAACTTTAACTGATTAAATAACCTGAGTACATCGTAGGCATGGGCATTACTGAACACAAATACGTGAAGTATATTTATGGCATTATTGCCTAGAAGGGTATCGTGATCACCAATGTTCAACAAATCATCTTCAGATACCAAACCCAATAAGGTTACCTCGTTAACAACCGGCAGGTGCTTTAGTTTAAAATCGTTCATACGATCTAAAGCTTTCTGTACCGTATCATCGGTTCTTAGTGATGGAATTGCATCTGATATGATTTCGGCCGCAAACATTTACTTTAACAATATTCTATCTAAAAACTTTTCTAAAAATGCATTAAATATCTGTGGATGTTCCATCATAGGCGCATGTCCACATTTATCAACCCAGTTTAATTCGGAGTTAGGCAACAACTGGTGGAATTCTTCTGCCACTTCAGGCGGTGTAACCTTATCATTTTTACCCCAGATTAATGAAACCGGGATGGTTATTTTTGAAAGGTCTTTGGCCATATTGTGGCGTATTGCCGATTTTGCCATAGTTAAAATACGGATAACCCGTGATCTGTCGTTAACTGTTTTAAAAACATCATCAACGAGTTGTTTAGTTGCCGTTGCTGGATCGTAAAAAGTAAATTCTACTTTTTCCTTAATATAATCGTAACTTTCTCTACGAGGGAAAGACCCTCCAAAAGCATTTTCATATAGGCCAGAGCTCCCGGTAAGCACCAGCGCCTTTACAAACTCCTGATGAGCCACCGTAAATACCAAGCCCACATGGCCACCAAGCGAATTGCCGATAAGCACGACCTGGTTTAAACCTTTATACTTTAAAAAGCGGTGAAGATATCTCGACAATGCTTTTACACCCAATGTTAAAATAGGCAGTTCGTAAATTGGTAAAATCGGGATAATTACCCTATAACGATCTTTAAACTGTTCAATAACCTGTTCCCAATTGCTTAGTTCGCCCATTAGGCCGTGTAGCAATACCAGTGTCTCGCCTGTTCCAGCTTCAATGTATTTAAATCCGTCTTCTTCTTTTATCGGGTAAGTCATATCTATTATAGATGGTATTGTAACACTAAGTTAGTAGAGTAAAATTAAATTTATGCATTTATAAACCATTTTTCTGAAATAAAATCGCAAACGGTACAAAAACATCTTTTGCAAGGCGTAAAGCGGTAAGCGGTCGGCGATTGTTAACCTTCAGCCTAGCCTTTAAGCCCTCTACCTCAATTAGCCAGTTTTTCTTTAACTATTTCTGCAATCAATTTACCATCAGCTTTACCTGCCAGTGCTGCATTTGCCATACCCATTACCTTACCCATATCTTTAACCGATGTAGCGCCAGATTGTTTGATTACCCCCTCAATAATTGAGGCCACTTCTTCCCGATCTAACTGTTTTGGTAAAAATTGATTAATTACTTCGATTTCTTCATTTTCTACCTGGTATAGATCTTCGCGGTTTTGTTGCTTGTAAATATCAGCGGATTCGCGGCGTTGCTTAATCAGTTTCTGAAGAATTTTAATTTCGGCTTCTTCCGTGATTCCTTCTGAAGATCCTTTTTCCGTTTTTGCCAAAAGTAAAGCTGCCTTTATTGCTCTTAAACCTCTTAACTGCGCATTATTTTTAGCCAACATGGCTTTTTTAATTTCCTGATCTATTGTGTTTGATATCATTTTAACCACAAACCCCTAAAGGGGCTTTCCTTTCATTAGTTTAAAATAAAAAAATTAATATTAATATTTCCTCCTGGTATTAATTCCCCTTTCACGGGGCTAGGGAGTTCTGTTTACTATCGTTGCGGTAGCCTGTGCGGTGGGCATAATTAGCATATCGTTAATATTAACATGTTTTGGTCTGCTTACTACATACCAGATCGCATCGGCAATATCATCAGCTATAAGTGGCTCCAGATTTTCATATACCTTTTTTGCACGGTTTTCATCACCTTTAAAGCGCACCACTGAAAATTCGGTTTCTACCATACCCGGATTAATTTCGGTAACCTTTATCCCATGCGGCAGTAGATCGATACGCATACCTTTGCTCAAAGCATCTACCGCATGTTTACTGGCACAATATACGTTTCCATTCGGATAAACTTCTTTCCCGGCAATAGAACCAATGTTGATAATATGCCCAGATTGATTAGGAACCATCCAGTTGGAAACAATTTTGGTTACATAAAGCAAACCTTTCACATTAGTGTCGATCATGGTGTCCCAATCGCCAGTGTCACCTTTATCAACGGGATCTAAACCCTGACTCAAACCAGCGTTATTTATCAAAACGTCAACCTTTTTCCATGTTTCCGGCAAGGCCTCTAAAGCAGCAGTAAGACTTTCGTTATGCCGAACATCGGCTAAAACCTGTTGAATATTAATGGCATATTTATCTGCTAAATGATGAGCAATTTTAGCCAGACGATCTTCTCTCCGGGCCAATAATATCAGGTTATAACCTTGTTGCGCAAATGTATGGGCACAAGCTTCACCAATACCTGAAGTTGCACCTGTAATTAATGCGATTTTAGACATTTTTATGAATTTTAAGTCTCGGTAAAACTTTTAAAATACCTTTTTTGATTTACCTACACGCACAAAGGTAAGTTTTTTTGAATTGCAGGGCTATTGAAAAATTAAACTGAATGTTAATTGACGTAATTTCAACTTATCTATCGGGTTGGCATAAATCGTATTGTCGTGCTGTAGCAAATCATTGGCCGAATAGGACAGTTTTATTTCAGGAGACATTTTAAAATACTCGAAATAGATATCAAATCCGATACCTGTTTCATACGACAGGTAATTTCTTCTGTTTTTTAAAAACTTGTTTACGGCTGTTTCTCCTTCATCAAAGGTTTTCTTTTTAGAAGCGATGTCTATCGAATATTTAGCACCACCTAACCAATATACCCTAAAATTATTCAGCCGGTTCGATTTTACCTTTATGCCTAATGGAAATTCGAACATCGTGGCCTGCACTTTTTTATCAACTACTGTCTGGAAATTTTTCGTTTGTCCGTTACCCACATCTATCGGTTCCATGGGTTCGTACTCATAAGTGACTACCCTATCGCTAAAAATAAGCGAAGGTGTTGCCCTGATGTCAAAGTTATCAGAGATCATCCTATTCATTACAAAGCCTAATCCAAAACCTTGCGATGGCCTGCTGGATATAGCATTTAAGTTTGAAGTAATTGGAATGCCTGAATTTGGATCATATGATGGTTCAAGCGAATTTGGCACTTCGTAAAAAGGCGATCGCCAATTTGCCTTTTTAAGAATTTTGTATTCGGCCGAGATATACTGAAAATTAAAACCAAAACTCCAATCTTCATCATCTATTCCGCCACCCCAGTTTTGCGCGGAGGCGGTTGTAGCAATAATAAAAAATGAAAAAAAGAGACTTAATTTTCTGATCATTTGGTTCCTACATATATCGAACTTATTCCGAACGTTAAAATTCTCTGTTTGGTACTTTTAAACCCAACTTTTTCCATCAGATTGGTAAAATCTTCCCCATCTGGAAAAGCGGCTACCGATTCTGGCAAATAGGTATAGGCTCTATGATCTTTGGAAAAAAGCTTTCCAAAAAACGGTGTTACCTGTTTAAAGTAAAAACTATACAATTGTTTTACCGGGAAAACCTTAGGTTTTGAAAATTCCAGAATCACCATTTTACCGTTGGGTTTTAATACCCTGTACATATCAGCTAAACCTTTTTCAAGGTTTTCGAAGTTACGCACTCCGTAAGCGCAGGTTATGGCATCAAACGTATCATTTTCGAAATGCAACCCCTCAGAATCGCCCACTTGAACGGCAAAAATTTCATTTAAATTACGCTCGTTAATTTTCTTCCTGGCCACATCTAACATGCCTTCAGAAATGTCAACCCCAATTACCCTTTCCGGATGAAGCTTTCTAATGGCCTCAAAAGCAAAATCGCCAGTTCCGGTAGCTACATCAAGTAGAGTTTTGGGATGAATAGAAACCAGTTCCCTAATGGCTTTTTTGCGCCATAACACATCAATCCCTAAAGAAAGAAAATGGTTTAAAAAATCGTAAGTGCCAGAAATGTTGTTAAACATGGTTGCAACCTGCTCTTTTTTAGTTGCATCTTCTACTTGGTATGGGGTAATATTCTGATTCATGATATGGAGCAAAGATAGAGAAAAGTCGGGAGTCTTTAGCCCGGAGTCAGAAGTCTTTGGTGCAAAGTGTTCACCATAGTGTCAAAAATCAGATTTAAGAAATATGAATTTGTACTTCCGACTTCGGACTTCGGACTTCGGACTCAAAACCCTACCTTTGTCCTATGATTATCAAAACGGCAACATTTGTTTGCAGCAATACACAGATTTCGGCATTGCCGGCACCACTTATGCCTGAGTATGCTTTTATTGGCCGCTCTAATGTGGGTAAATCTTCACTGATCAATATGCTGGTTAATCAACATGGATTGGCCAAAACTTCTCAACGCCCGGGAAAAACACAGTTAATCAATCATTTTTTAATTAACGAAGCCTGGTATATTGTAGATTTACCGGGTTATGGTTATGCAAAGGTTTCTAAAACGAGTAGAGAGAAGTGGGAAAAATTTATCCGCGCTTATATTACTAAAAGAGAAAGCTTACAATGTGTTTTTGTTTTAATAGACAGCCGTTTAGAACCTCAGGGAATTGATATTGAATTCTGCTATTGGTTAGGTGAAAAACAGATTCCGTTTTCGCTAATTTTTACCAAGGCAGATAAACAGGGAATGACCACCACCCAGAAAAATGTTGCAGCCTTTAAGAAAAAGCTTGGCGAATTTTTTGAAGAGATTCCCGCCACCTTTATCACTTCTGCTGAAAAAGGGATCGGAAAGGATGACGTTCTAAATTTTATTTATGAGGTAAATAAAGATTTTGTCGTTCCGGCAGACTATAAAAGGTTTTAAACAGTTTTCAGTCTGCAGTGTACAATTTTCATCTCAACATTTAAAATCTGCGTAATCAAATCATCTGTATAATCATTTTTTAAAATAAATGAAAAAATACTTTTCACTCGTATTATTCGCTCACTCCGTTTTTGCGCTGCCATTTGCCATGATTGGCTTCTTTTTAGGCGTAACGACGACAGAAAATCCATTTTCCTGGTATAAACTTATTTTAGTGCTGCTATGTATGGTTTTTGCCAGAAACTCGGCTATGGCTTTTAACCGTTACCTCGACCGTAATATTGATGCAAAGAACCCAAGAACCAAAATGCGTGATATCCCTGCAGGAAAAGTCTCGGCAAATGAGGCACTTACTTTCGTCATCATCAATTGCCTGCTATTTGCCATCACCACCTATTTTATTAACCCACTTTGTTTCTATTTATCGCCAGTAGCTTTATTTGTAGTTTTGTTTTATAGTTACACCAAACGTTTTACCGCGCTTTGCCATCTGGTATTAGGCCTGGGCCTGGCCCTTGCCCCTATTGGCGCCTATATTGCCGTAACCGGACATTTTGCACTGGTGCCTATACTTTATTCATTAACCGTATTATTCTGGGTAAGTGGATTTGATATCATATATGCCTTACAGGATGAAGAATTTGATCGCGAAGAAAAATTGTATTCCATTCCATCGGCACTTGGCATTAAAAATGCTTTGAATGTTTCAGTTCTATTGCATATACTTTCAGCTACCTGTGTTATTTTGCCTGTGTTTTTTACCTCCTTTAGCTGGGTTTATTACGTGGGTATTGTGTTTTTCTGTTCGATGTTGATCTATCAGCATTTGCTGGTAAAACCAAATGACATTAGCAAAGTAAACAGGGCATTCCAAACCTTAAATGGGTATGCATCAGTAGTATTTGCAATTTGCTTTTTAATAGATGCCTATTTGAGACATAAATAAAAATAAGTGAATAAATGAATTTTGAATGACTGAATGACTGAATGAAAACCATTCTTTAATTCATTCCTTTTCTCAGTCAATAATTATATAAACATGACTATAATAAAGAAACCCAGAACATATATTCCACAGGAGCTAAACATTACCTGGGAAAATTTAGAACCACTTTTCACTGAACTGCAAAACCGCGAAATAAACAGCACGGTTGAGTTAGAGCAATGGTTAAAAGACCGCTCGGAGTTAGAGGCTGCCCTGGAAGAAGACTTTGCCTGGAGATACATTAAAATGAGCTGTGATACGGCGAATGAGGAATTGGTAAAAAACTTCCAATATTTTGCAACGGAAATTGAACCAAAAATTTCGCCGTTAGCCAACGAATTGAACAAAAAATTTGCTGAAAGCCCATTTATGGATGATTTAGACAAAGAAAAATACTTTGTATACAGTCGCGCCATTAAAAAAGCCTTAGAACTTTACCGCGATGAAAATATTGAACTTTTTACTAAGCTTCAGGTAAAGCAACAGCAATATCAGGGTATAACGGGCGCCATGAGCGTTGAGCTAAATGGCCAGGAATATACTTTGGAGCAAGCTTCGATTTTTATTAAAGATTTAAACCGCGAAGTGCGCGAAAATGCATGGAAGACGATCCAACAACGCCGCTTGGTTGATAAGGATGATTTAAACATTTTGTTTGATGAGCTGATCGGCTTACGTAATCAGGTTGCATTAAACGCCGGCTTTGAAAACTATCGCGATTACATGTTCCAGGCATTGGGACGTTTTGATTATACCCCACAAGACTGTTATGACTTTGCTAATGCGATTGAAAAGGAAATTGTTCCGATTTTAAAAGAACAGGCTGAAAAACGCCGCAAAGCGCTAGCGTTAGAGGTGTTAAAGCCTTGGGATTTAGAAGTAAGCGTGAGTGGTAAACCTGCCTTAAAACCATTTAATAATGGCGAAGAGCTGATCGATAAAAGCATTGCGTGCTTTAATGCCATTGATGAAAAATTGGGTTCAAAATTGGCCACCATGAAAGCCAATAATCTTTTTGATGTGGAAAGTAGAAAGGGTAAAGCACCTGGCGGGTATAATTACCCACTGGCTGAAACGGGAGCGCCATTCATATTTATGAATTCAGCCAATTCGTTGCGCGATTTAACCACTATGGTACACGAAGGTGGCCATGCCATCCATACCTTTTTAACCGCTAATTTAGAGCTCAACGATTTTAAACATTGTCCATCTGAAGTAGCCGAACTGGCATCAATGAGTATGGAATTAATTTCCATGGATAAGTGGGATGTTTATTTCGATAATGAAGAAGATTTAAACCGCGCTAAAAAAGAACAGTTGGCTGACGTTTTGAAAACATTGCCTTGGGTTGCTGTCATTGATCAATTTCAACACTGGATTTACACCAACCCTAACCATACTGCGGCTGACCGTGAAGAAACATTCAAGCAGATTTACAGCCGTTTTGGTGCGGGTTTTGCCGATTGGACAGATTTAGAACAGCAATTTGGAAATGTTTGGCAAAAACAACTTCACTTATTCGAAGTTCCATTCTATTATATCGAATATGCAATTGCACAATTAGGCGCTATTGCGGTTTGGAAAAATTATAAAGAAAATCCTGGAAAAGCATTAACGCAATATTTAGATGCACTTGCACTGGGTTACACCAAACCAATAAATGAGATATATGAAACCGCAGGCATTAAATTTGATTTCAGTGCCGAATATGTACAAGAATTGGCAAGTTTTGTTAAAGATGAGTTAGAGAAATTGGGATAATCAATATATTCATTTAAGTCGCGGTTAATCCCCGCGACTTTTTTATTTTTAGAATTAAAACACTTATGCGCCTCCTTAAAACAATATTGATCGTTTTAATATTTTCCATAAGCATTAGCCACGCACAACAAAATAATGCCATACAGAAATATACCTTAAGCGGTTTCATAAATAAAAAAATTCCGGTTGAATTAAACATTTCTACATATAATCAACTCATTTTAGGGAACATTAGATATTTAAATACCACATCTAAACAGCCAATTAAAATTATTGGCCATATGAAAGATCAGAATCAGTATTCGCTGCATGAATTTGAAAGAGATGGAAATATTAGCGGGATTATTGATGCTACGCTTAAAAAAAATAAGTTGGAAGGCAGATGGTATGCTACCAAATCCGATACCAGCTATGCCATCACATTAACTTTTAAAACCAATCAAAATCTCAAGCCGGAAATATTTTCACCGCTTAAACCAGATCAGCTGGCAGGAGAATATGCTTACCAATACGGTGAAAAAGGTTACCAGGGAAATATCACCATCAAAAAAGTAAGCGGCAATACCTATAGTTATGATATTGGTTCGGTTACGCATGATCCGGGAAGAAACATTGCTGATGCATCTGGAAAGGTTGTTTTAAAAAATAACCAGCTGATCATTCAGGTGAACAAATCCTGTAAATTCAAAATTAAATTTTATAATGGTTTTTTAGTCATTTCAAAGGAAGGCTCCTACGAGTTAAATGATTGCGAATTCGGATTCAATGCGACATTGGAAGGTACCTATCTGAAAATAAAATAGCAACCTGGATCAGGTAATGTATCACTGATCTGGTCTTAGCGTCTCGCGAAGACTTGACTTTAATGCTGTAATAGCATAAGCACCTCATTTAACTTTTTGCCACGGAAATACAGAAGGCACTGAATTAAGTAAGAATGCGGAACATCAACATACTAAAATATTCTTCTGCAATCTAAATCAATGTTTCACCCGGTGTACCAGGTGAATAGACCTGATGGAAATGGGAATCCCTTTTGGAAGAAAAGATTTGATTTTTATCCAAAACTTTCCAAAAGGATTGTAATGTACAGCAGGACCAGGCCAAATCTATATCTCAGGCTTTGCTCTCCAGAAAAATCAACTTAACATAGATACTGAAAACGGTTAATCTATTGCTTCTTCCTTACTTGTCTGGTCTTAGCGTCTCTCGAAGACTTGACTTTAATGCTGTGAGCAGCATGAGCGCCTCATATAACTTTTTGCCACGGAAACACGGAGGACACGGAAACCAAGATTATTTAAAAAGAGTACCATTACTACGGATGCTGAACTTCTGTTAGGTACCAATACTGATCGACTATAGCATGTAAAAAAATGTTAATTAGGTTAAACATTGTTAAAATCTATCCATTAATGTAAATGATGATCTAGTTTCGTTTAATTCTTAATCAGATAAGAGGAAAAACTAATCATCAGCTCCCTAATTAAAATGAAAATATTCGCTCCATATTTTATGCTTTCTCTGTTATTTATAAATGTAGTTTCTGCGCAGACAACAAAAATCCACATCACCGGTGCAGTAATTACGAGAAACGGTGTTAAGGTCTCTGCTAGCCTTAAATTTACCAGTTTGGCAGATACAGCTTTTGTTAAAACAGTCACCACCAATGAAGAAGGGAAATATGTGTTGGTAAACTTCCCAGCAGATAAATTTGCTGTTGAGGTAAACGCTATAGGTTATCAATCTATAAAAGAAATATACGATAATAATGCGGGCAAAACGAGTCTCAATTTAAGCTTTAGCCTGGAGCCTGATATAAAAGAACTTGAAAGTGTTGTTATAGCTGGCCGGAAATTATTAATAGAGCGCCATAACGACAAAATAATAATGAACGTTGAGAACAGTATCGTTTCGACCGGAAATACTGCCCTCGAAGTGCTTGCTAAAATGCCTGGTGTAACGGTTAATCAGGATGGATTAATCAGTATCAGGGGCAGATCTGGTGCCAATGTACTTATTGATGGAAAATCTACTTATTTATCTGCCGAACAGTTGGCTACCAGATTAAGATCGTTAAATAGTAATGAAATAAAAACGATCGAACTGGTTACCAGTCCTTCTGCTAAATACGATGCTGCAGGAAATGCAGGGCAACTCAATATTCGGTTAAAAAAGAGCGCCAGTTACGGTACCAATGGAAATGTTGACTTAGGTTTCGGATATGGCAAAAATCCGAAAAGCGATGCCGGGATATCCATTAACCATCGAAACAAAAACTTTAATGTTTTTGGCAGCTTCGCCAATAACAACAATAAAGCTACCGAAAACCTGGATATTTTGAGGATGGTGAAAGGCAGTGATCAAAATATTTATTTTCATCAATCTAATACACAGACTAGATCTACACACAACAACAATTACAAAGCTGGGATTGATTATTTCATTAACGATAAAAACACTTTAGGTTTTCTTACTACAGGTTATTTTAACAATGGTAATGATGTATCTAATGGTCTTACTGCAATTGGCCGAAGTTTTGCACAGATCGACTCATCAATTTTTAGCGATAATCCCGCAAAGAATAAATACCGCAATCAGGCTTATAACCTCAATTACAAAAGTGTAATTGATACCTCAGGTCAGGAATTTTCTATCGATTTAGATTATGCCAAATACCACAGTGAGGAAAATACCACTTACCAAAACTCCTTTTTCGATCAAAATGGCTTGAACTATAAATCGCCCGCCATCTTTAGAAATGCTACTCCATCTTTTATTAAAATTAAGGCTGCAAAAATTGACTATGTACTTCCAATCAGCGCGAAAACTAAATTAGATGCCGGCTTAAAAAGTAGCTGGGTTAGTACTGATAATGATTTTCAATTCGAAAACCTAATTGAAACTGATTGGAAAAATGATGCAGGCAGAAGTAACCGCTTTATTTACGACGAAAACATTAATGCTGCTTATGCAACTATAAAGCATGAATTTAAATCGACTAGTGTTGAAATTGGTTTACGAACGGAACAAACCACCTCAAAAGGAAATTCGATAAACGACAATAAGATCGTAAAACGCAGTTATTTTGATTTTTTCCCAAGTTTTAACATCAACCAAAGCTTAAATCCTAATCATGAAATCGGTTTTTCATATAACAGAAGAATAGATCGGCCAGATTACAAATCACTCAACCCCTTTGTTTACTTTGTTGATCTATATACTTTTAGTCGGGGAAATCCATTTCTTGACCCGCAGTATACCAATGCTTTTCAACTGGTATACAATTATAAAAAAACATTAAACATCTCATTAGGATACAGCATCACCAACTACTTAATTATTGATGTTTTGCTGCCAGATTATGAGAAGAAAACACTATACCAAACAGTACAAAACCTCGATAAACAATATGCTTACGACTTAACGATCGGCTATCCTACAACAATTACCAAATTCTGGAGCATGGATAATACACTTACCAGCACCTATAATCAGATCAAAACCGGAAACTTAGGTGAAGGTGTATACAAAAGAAAGAAAGTGAATTTTATGATCAATAGTAACCACAGTTTTACGCTCAGTCCATCAACATCAGCTGAGCTTTCAGGAGAATATGCTTCTTCGCAGATTTATGGCACCTACGCAATAAAACCCTATTATGGAATAGATTTTGGAATCAAGAAGTCGTTCTTTGAAAAGAAACTTAATGTTAAACTTGCAGCAAACGATGTTTTTGATACCAGAAAAGCAAGAATCAGCAGTGCACTATCTGGTTTAGATTATAACCTCACCCAAAAACAAGAAAGCAGGGTTTACAGGTTAAGCCTCAATTATATTTTCGGCAGTAGCAGAGTTAAGGGTATCCGCGAACGAAAAACTAGTGTAACTGATGAACAAAGCCGGATCAAATAATAAATTAAGCCTCATCCTTCTTCCTGATCCTGAGAATTACAAACATTACCAAAACCGACAATAAGATCATGATCAGATAACTATAACTCAGGTTACGCTCATCTTTAGCCGGAATCAGGTTTACCAATCCGTAGCTTAAAAATGATACAATTACATAAGTAATACCTCCCGTTAATCCACCTGCAATTCCCGCATTTTTAGGAAATTTACTCAAACAGAAAGTAAAGTAATTATTAAAGGTAAATCCGGCTCCCACATGGATCAAAAAGGCGAAGAAAATTAACGACCAAAGGTTGGAAATAAAATTTAAGCTCACAATCATCAAGACAACAAAAGCAACTTGAAACAGGGAGTTGATCATTAGTCTTTTAAAAAAAGGTTTGTTTATAGTAGCCTTGCCAATAAAGCCACCAACCATCCAGGCAAAACCTAAAAACAATGAGCTGTAACCCGCAATAACTGGTGAAAAATTAAAATGGTGTTCGATAATAAACGGACCGGTCATATTGTAAACCATTACCATACAATAAGCCAAACCTAACATGACAATACCCAGGGTAAAACTTGCCGTTTTAATCATTTCGATATAGATACCAATTATTTTCTGCAGCTGAAAATCAGTGAAATGTTTTAAAGTTTCACCGCTGAATAAAAACTCCAGCACCGCAAAAACAAGCGCAAAACCGGCCAAAAAGTAGAAATTAGATTCCCAACCAAATACTGTTTGCAGATAACCACCAATAAACGGCGCCACTATTGGCCCTGTAGACCAAATGATAGAAAACAAACTGAGGTAGTGTTTTAACTGATTGCCCTCGAAGAGATCAACAAAGTATGCTCTTTTGGCTACTACAATTGCGCCTACGGTTAGTCCGTGGATAATGCGCATTAAATAAATAAGGTAAATGTTGTGGGTTGTGGCAATAACTATACTTGCCGCTGCAAAAATCAACAACGAATACAAGCAGATCCTATACCTCCCAAAGCTATCAAGCACGCTTCCGATAAAAAGTTGCGCAATGCCATAACTGATTAGAAAGATACTTAAGGTAAGCTGAACCTGTACACTGCTTACCTGCATTTCGCCTGCCATCGTTGGTAAAGAAGGAATATAAATATCGGTGGCAAAACCTGATAATGGAATTAAGGCAAAGGCCAGTATAGTGGCCAAGCCCTGGTGGCGTTCTTTAATATGTTTTATTTGTGTGGTATCTGCATTCATTGTGGTACTATTATCGTTTGAAAAATATTCCAATCGAATATCTAATCAATGGACCTTATTTATCTGATTGATTATTGGCGGCAAAATTAGAACTTTTACATCACGTAAGGTCATGCCAATCAAACAAAGGCTAATTCAAAGCATATAATTTAAATTTTTTACTTTAATCTAATAAACATGCCTTTTTCAGGTTGCAATTAAATGCTCATGACTGAGTGTATTGAAAATTATATCCTGTTTTAAACATTTTTAGCCAAACTTTTTATAAGTTTGAACAAACAAGCAAACAAAAGATGTTCGAAAAGCTATTCAGAAAGAAATCTATCTCCAAGATATTACAAGATGCAGCAAAAGGCTATGGCGACCACGAAAATACATTACATAAAACGCTAGGTGTACGGGATTTAACAGCTTTTGGAATTGCAGCGATTATTGGAGCGGGCATTTTTAGTACGATTGGCAAGGCAAGTGCAGATGGCGGTCCGGCGGTAATCTTTTTATTTATTTTTACAGCGGTGGCTTGTAGTTTTGCAGCCTTTGCTTACGCAGAGTTTGCATCCATGGTACCGGTTTCGGGCAGCGCTTATACTTATTCTTATGTAGCCTTTGGCGAATTAGTGGCCTGGATTATAGGATGGTCGCTGATTATGGAATATTCGATCGGTAATATTACGGTAGCCATATCCTGGTCAGATTACTTTACGGGATTACTTTCCACCATCAAAGTCCCCCCGCTGGGTATTGATGGCATCCATGTACCCGATTGGATGACCATGGACTATTTAAGCGCTTATAACGGGCATAAACATGCTGAAGCACTTCTAGCCGCTGGCAAAAACTTGGCAAATTTAGATTCTGCCACAGCTTTGGCTAATAATGCATGGCTCACGGCTCCAACTATCGGTAGTTTCCATATTGTTGCAGATATTCCTGCTCTGGGCATTATCATTTTAATTACCTGGTTAATTTACCGCGGCATGAAAGAGAGTCGTAATGCCAGTAACGCCATGGTGGTGGTTAAGCTTGCGGTAATTCTTTTGGTATTGGCCGTAGGTATATTTTATGTAGATACCAAAAACTGGAATCCATTTGCTCCCAACGGAATTTCAGGTGTTCTCAAAGGTGTTTCAGCTGTATTTTTTGCCTATATTGGTTTTGATGCCATTTCTACAACGGCTGAAGAATGTAAAAATCCTCAACGCGATTTACCGCGGGGAATGATGTGGGCGATTATTATCTGTACCATCCTTTATGTAGCTATTGCATTGGTTTTAACCGGTATTGTTAAATCAGACACCTTAGCTGTTGGCGATCCGTTAGCATTTGTTTTTGATCAGATTGATTTAAAATTAATGAGCGGTATTATCGCCGTAAGTGCGGTATTTGCAATGGCCAGTGTACTCTTGGTCTTTCAGATGGGTCAACCCCGGATTTGGATGAGCATGAGTAGAGATGGACTGCTACCAAAATCCTTTTCTAAAATCCACCCGAAATACAAAACACCTTCATTTGCTACAATCATAGTAGGTTTTGTAGTGGCTGTACCATCGTTGTTTATGAACCTCACCATTGTTACCGATCTTTGTTCCATCGGAACACTTTTCGCTTTCGTTTTGGTTTGCGCAGGCGTTTTGGTACTACAGAACAGACCCGATGTTCAACGTGGGAAATTCAAGATACCTTATGTAAACAGTAAATTTATTGTTCCGGTTATTTTAATTGGGGCCTTAGTTTTTGCATTCACCACATATGGAAAAGAAACCAAAGCATTCTTTTTTAATTCGCCTAAAACCATTCAAACTGTAACTTTCGTAACCTCTTTAAGTAGCGATGAACTGAAAATTGTTAAACAAGAGATAGTTAAAAATGCTGCACCACAGATTGTATTGGCAGAGAAGGTAGATGCAGAATCTTACCTTAGTGCCTTACCAGCTGATCGTTATGAACAATTTATTTCGGCCTCTAAGGTTCCGATGGAAAAGAAATATGAAAGCGGCTGGGGTTTATTTAAACACAAAATCCCAATGTGGATTTTCCTGATCATCTGTGTGGTTATCACCTACTATTGCATCACTAAAAACTTATCATTGATTCCGGTTTTAGGCTTGATCAGCTGTTTATATATGATGTGCGAACTTGGCATCTCAAACTGGATCGGCTTCGGCATCTGGCTGGTTGTGGGACTTGTGGTTTATTTTGCCTATGGTTATAAGCATAGTAAGTTGGCACAAGAACAGTTGTAAGCGTTATGAAATATAGCCCTTCCATTCTATCGGTCGGTGTCTCACCGACCGAAAAAAATTTGATGAGAATTATTATATCTGTATATTGTATTAAAGTTTTCCCTGCAACTCTAATACGAATAAATTATGCATATCTTTCATAAAAGACAGGGACAAATGGATTATCATTATCCATATTTTTATACTGATACCATCTGTAATTTTGTTTATTTATTAAGTGATGATCACTTGAAGATGATCATCATAAATTCACTAAAATTTTTAGTCGATCAAAAACTCATAGAAGTTTACGGCTATGTCATTATGCCTAACCATATTCATTTAATTTGGATCATGCTCAAATTGAATGGGAAAGAGTCTCCTGCAGCAAGTTTCACCAAGTTCACTGCGCATCAGTTCAGAAAGTATCTTTTGATTAACAATCCTATGCTTATAAAGCAATACCAATCTCAAAAGAATGATAGAATTTTTCAGTTTTGGAAAAGAAATCCACTAGCCATTCCATTAAGTAAAGAAAGCATTTTGATGCAAAAATTAGATTATATACATGATAATCCGATTAAAGAAAAATGGAATCTATGTAAATATCCTGAAGATTATAAGTGGAGTAGTGCAAACTTTTATGAAACTGGGATTGATCAATTTAAGATCCTCACACATTTTAGAGACTAGTTATTATTTCGGTCGGTGGGACACCAACCGATAAAAAAAATGGAATCTATGTAAATATCCTGAAGATTATAAGTGAAGTAGTGCAAACTTTTATGAAACTGGGGTTGATCAATTTAAGATCCTCACACATTTTAGAAACTAGTTATTATTTCGGTCGGTGGGACACCAACCGATAAAAAAAATGAGGATAAGTTTCGTTGAAAACAAAATTCCCCCTTCTTTAACAGAAAGAGGATTATGTTTTATTTCTTTTTAACAAAGGCCAGTGCAGTAATCATCACGAGCCCTAATCCAGATGCAATCATGTAATTATTGGCATGATCGAGATGATATATTTTTGCTATGGGTCCAGCTAAAAATAAGCCAATTCCCAATATCATGATCGCTTTCCTCATTTAATTATACGGGTAACCTATTCAATTCGATATCATCTGGGGTAACGAAAATCAGTGGAACTTTCTCTACATCAACATAACTGCTATCTAAGCCGAAACTCCGCTCTTCAGATAAACTTAACTTCTTAAGGATAAAATAGTAATCCATAATCTGTCGTTCGTAGAAACTCAATTTGGTAAATTTCGATAAATGTTTTTCCAAAAGCACAAACCTGAAATCGCCAGCAATTTTGTGTTTATTCAAAGAAGTGTATTGGCTGGTAATATCAATTTCTCCATTTTTTACCAATTCTTCAACCACTTTACGGTACAATAAATTTACGCGTTGTTCAATCCTGAAACCTAATCTAAAATCGATCCTGATTAATTTGCCCGGAATCAGGAATTCAACTTTATAATCTAAAGTGTATGGCTCATCCATTACGTCAACATGCACTAACCAATACACATCAGCACGTTTTGGTTCTTTTTGAATAATGGAATAAATAATTTTCGATTCGATTTCCGTTTTGAAGTTGGCACTCGTTAAATAAACCAACTGCGAGGAATATTTCGGAACCGATTCGTCACTGCTCAATTCTGTTAAAATCTGGTAGTAATCTTCAATTTCAACATATTTAACGAAACGGTTTTTAATCTTACGGGCTACAAACCAACTCCACATCACCGTAAACAATAAGGAACCAATTAATACCGTTACCCAACCTCCATGTAAGAACTTAGTTAAATTACTAATCAAAAATGTACCCTCAATAATAACGTAGGTAAAGAAGAATAAGGCTATTAAATATTTAGGAAACCGCCTGCTTCTCAAATAAAAGCTCACCAGGATGGTGGTCATCAACATGGCTATGGTGATCGATAAACCATAGGCCGCATCCATTTTTTCGGCCTTTTGAAACAACAGTACAATACCACAGCAACCAATCCATAACATCCAGTTGATGGACGGCACATATAACTGGCCCTTAGAAACCGATGGGTAAATAATTTTAATTTTAGGCCAAAGGTTTAAACGTACCGCTTCTGCAATTAAGGTAAAAGAACCACTAATTAACGCCTGACTGGCAATTACCGCAGCCATTGTAGCCAATATTACCATTGGAATCTGAAACTGACTGGAAACAATCTGGAAGAATGGATTCATTTTTGCCCCCGGAACATAACTGCCGCTGTTCTGTAAAATCCAAACGCCCTGCCCTAAATAGTTTAAAATAAGGGTGAGTTTCACAAAAATCCAACTAATCCGAATGTTATTTCTTCCGCAGTGGCCCAAATCCGAATACAAAGCTTCAGCTCCTGTTGTACATAAAAATACCCCGCCCAGAATTAGAAAGGCCAGCTTATTGGTAGCTAATAAATGAATGGCGTAATAAGGATTAAAAGCCTTGAGAATGCTGAAATCCTTAATTACATAAGATACCCCTAACACACCCAGCACGGCAAACCAAACAAACATTACCGGGCCGAATAATTTACCCACCATATTGGTACCGAACTGCTGGATAACGAACAGGATAGTTAAGATGGTGAGCACAATCGGAATAACCGGTACATCGAATTTGTTGGTAAGGCCCTCAATGGCTGATGTAACCGTGATACTTGGCGTAATGATACCATCTGCAAGCAATGCACAGCCACCTACAACAGCCGGAACAACCAGCCATTTAGCCTTTTTGCGCACCAGTGAGAATAAAGAAAAAATACCACCCTCACCCTTATTATCGGCCCTAAGGGTAATAATCACATACTTAACAGTGGTTTGTAAGGTTAATGTCCAAATGATACAGGATAAAACCCCCAAAACATTTAATGGATTGATATCCTGCTTCCCGCCTAAAATTGTGGTAAAAATTGCATTTAAGGTATAAAGGGGTGATGTTCCAATGTCTCCAAATACAATTCCTAAACTAATTAGAACACCGCCGGCGGTTAACGCATTGACATTTTTATGATTTGACACTTCGTTGATTATTTAGTGCGGCAAAAGTAAACTAACTCTAACAATTTAACAACCAAATTATTGTGTATTTTTAACACTATGAAAATTAAATTTTATTGTTAAATTGTGTTAAATTATGGGTTTTAAACAAAATGTTTAATTTCTTTGTTTTAAATTAATACATTTGCTATACCAATTTGATGAAACTCTACACTAAGATAACGTTGCTCACAAAACTTGCATGCACATGGTGCATTGTTTTGTTATGCAGCTTAAATTCTTGGTCGCAACAAACGGATAGCATTCACATCAGTTTAAAAAGCAGGACAAAAAAAAACAGCCGGATTCCTGAAATTAAAGCGAACATCACACCTTACAAGCCACTATTTATGACTGCCGGTGGTTCAGGAATGTTTAGTACTTACTCTACGGTAACTAAAAACACAACAGTTGTAGCTAAGGATAAACTGTTAAGTATTTTAAAAATATATCCTAATCCGGTAGAAGATCAGTTGAATATCATTCTCTCTATAGGAAAAGATGGCACTCAGACTACCATTAAAATCATTGATTTACTGGGAAATGAAGTAGCAACGCTGTTGACCGAACGTTTAAATGCCGGCGAGCATGCTAAAAATTTTGTTATCCCCAACAGGATCAACCCGGGCATCTACTTTTTACGTGTTATTGCAGGTTCAGAAAGCCAGGTAAAACGGATCTCAGTTTTATAACACCATTTTCTTTTCTATTTTTGATTGATGTGGGATTAATCCCCATTTATTTTCTCATATATTATAATTAAGAATGAAAATCATCGCCATTGGCAGAAATTATGCCGAGCACGCAAAAGAACTCAATAATCCAGTTCCAACTAGCCCGGTCATTTTCCTGAAGCCAGATACCGCCGTATTAAAAGACAATAAACCTTTTTACCTCCCCGATTTTTCTGATGATGTGCATTACGAACTTGAGGTGGTATTAAAAATCTGCAAAGAGGGTAAACACATCGCTGAAAAGTTTGCGTCTAATTATTATGATGAAGTGGGTTTGGGCATTGATTTTACCGCACGTGATATCCAGGCAAAACACAAAGAAAAAGGACTGCCATGGGAGCTTGCCAAGGCTTTTGACAATTCAGCACCAGTCAGTATTTTCTTGCCTAAAAGCGATTACGAAGATCTCTACAATTTAAATTTCGAGTTAAAGATAAATGGCGAACGCCGTCAGATCGGCCACACTAAAGATTTGTTATTCTCGTTCGAAAAGATAATCAGCTTTGTTTCTCAGTATATTACATTAAAAAAAGGCGACTTAATTTTTACCGGCACGCCCCAGGGTGTTGGAAAAATAAATAAAGGCGATAAATTGGAAGCTTGGCTGGAAGGAAAACAACTTTTAAATTTTGATGTTAAGTAACGAATGATCAACAACCCAATCCAATACAAGTTTAAATTCTCCGTTACTATCTGCCTTTTAATTGCTTCGTCCCTTGTCCAGGCACAACAGATTTTCAGCAACAATAAATATCCGATTACCGATTTCAGACAGCCTCTGGATATTATCCCTCCTGCCCTGGCAGGGTCTTTTGGCGAAATCCGGGCCAATCACTTTCATTCAGGCGTCGATTTCAGGACCAATCAGCGCGAAGGTTATCCTGTTTATGCGGTTGCAGATGGATATATTTCGAGATTAAGAGTGCAGAACAGTGGTTTTGGACAGGCACTGTACATTAATCACCCGAATGGTTTTACTACGGTTTACGGACACTTACAGCGCTTCGCGCCAAAAATTGCCACAATTGTTAAAAACCTTGAATATGAAAAGAAGTCATTTGAGATTGATGAATTTCCTGACGCCACATTAATCCCTGTACATAAAGGTGATATTATTGCCTGGTCTGGTAACCGGGGCAGCTCTGGCGGTCCACATTTACATTTTGAAATCAGAGATACCAAAACTGAAGAAACCATTAATCCACAGTTTTTTGGGATCATCATTCCGGATAATATTCCACCCGTGATCCATGGATTGTATGTATATCGTTTGAACGGCAAAAGCTTTAATGAAAATACACCAAAACAGGCCATCGGCATTAGCGGTGCAAACGGCATTTATAAAACCGCTGCACCAGTTAGCTTAACTGGTGAGGTTGGCTTTGGTATCGTGGTCACCGACAGGCATAATGGGTTGTCAGGCACTAATGGCGTTTATTCCATTGAATTGGAAGTTGATGGAAAAAAGGTATACACATCAGCTTTGGAACGTTTTGCTTTTGAAAATAGCAAGGCCATCAACTCACACATCGACTATCCTACCTACCTAAATACGAAAAGAAGTATCCAGAAAAGTTTTGTTGAACCTGGCAACCCTTTAAAAATTTATAGTGGTTTGGTAAATAACGGTAAGATCAATTTCAACGATGGTGCTTCACATCAGCTTCGCTACATTGTTACTGACTCGAAAGGAAACGTTTCAGTCCTGCCTTTTACGGTAAATGCAGGGGTAGCAACCGTTACAGCCCCTATTATTCCTAGCGGAATAATCTATCCATACCATAAAGTAAACGAATTTACTGCCGACGATATTAAAATAGTTTTCCCGCTCGGAACGTTGTATAGTGATTTAAACCTCACCTATAAAAAGTTACCCAAACCAGCAGGAAATGCCTGGTCGGCTGTGCATCAGATTCACAACAGATATACGCCATTGCATACGGGATTCGACATCTCCATTAAGGCTGATCAACTTCCCGAAAAATTAAGAGATAAAGCATTGATTGTAAATGCAAACGGCTCATCACAGGGTGGTTTTTTCGAGAACGGTTATATTAAGGCTAAACCAAAAAACTTTGGGAGCTTTTATATTGCCATTGATACCATCGCGCCAAGGGTAACACCTGTAAATATATTGGAAGGAAAAAGTATGGCAGGTTTATCTAAAATGACTTTTAAAATCAGTGATAATTTGTCGGGCATTAAAAGCTTTAACGGCTACATGGATGGAAAATGGGTATTGATGGAATTTGATGCCAAAACTGCTACACTTTGGCACAGCTTTGATGAGCGAACGCCATCGGGCAAACATTCGTTTGAACTGGTGGTTACCGATATGAAAGAAAATACAAGACGATATGCGATACATTTTTCTAAATAAATAGTAAAAATGTTTTAAAATGTCATCTTTTAAATTCTTGCGAACAGGATAGTAACTTAAACTGTTTACATTGCAGCATTAATTGATAGATCCATGAACATAAAAATTTAATCATTTTATATATGGCAGAATTAAAAGAAGGTGATCAGGCACCTGCAATTACATCAAAAGATCAAAGTGGAAACGAAGTTTCGTTAAGCGATTATAATGGCAAAACGGTGGTACTTTATTTTTATCCAAAAGATGATACCCCGGGGTGCACCGCGGAGGCTTGCGATTTTAGAGATAACTATCAAGGTTTACAGGCCAAAGGCATTATTGTTTTAGGTGTGAGCGTTGACGATGAAAAATCGCATCAAAAGTTTGTAACCAAACATAATTTACCATTTACCCTACTGGCCGATACCGATCAGAAAATTGTAAATGATTATGGCGTTTGGGCAGAAAAAAATATGTATGGTAAAAAATACATGGGCACGGTCCGCACCACTTTTATTATTGATGGCGATGGAAAAATTAGCCACATCATTAAAAAAGTTGACACCAAAAACTCAACCCAGCAAGTACTCAATTTAATCAATAACTAATTATGATATAGCTGGTAAAATATTAACTTTGCTATATAACAACAACCTCTTATTTTAATGAAACATACAATTAAAGAGCTAGAAGATATTGCCTCTCAAATCAGAAGAGATATCGTAAGAATGGTTCACGGATGTCAATCTGGTCACCCTGGCGCTTCGCTTGGATGCACAGATTTTTTTACTGCTTTGTACTTTGAAGTGATGAATCACAAAACCGACTTCACGATGGAAGGTGCAGGCGAAGATTTATTCTTCCTTTCGAACGGCCATATTTCTCCGGTTTGGTATAGCACACTGGCTCATGCCGGTTATTTCGATAAAAGCGAATTGGCAACTTTCCGTAAACTGGATTCGAGATTACAGGGTCACCCTACCACACACGAACATTTACCGGGGATCCGTATTGCTTCAGGCTCATTAGGTCAAGGTTTATCAGTAGCTATTGGTGCTGCATTGGCTAAAAAGTTAAATGGTGATAAATCTTACATTTTTGCGCTATTAGGTGATGGAGAATTACAGGAAGGACAAAATTGGGAAGCAGCTATGTTTGCCCCTTTTAATAAAGTTGACCATTTAATTGCATCAGTTGATTATAACGGGCAGCAGATTGATGGTCCAACAAGTAAAGTTCTTGCCTTAGATGATTTACAAGCTAAATTCGAATCGTTCGGATGGCATGTGATCAATACTGATGGAAATGATATGAAAGCCATAGTTGAAGGTTTACATTATGCTAAAACTTTAACCGGGAAAGGTAAACCGATCTTAAATTTAATGAGCACACAAATGGGTGCAGGCGTAGATTACATGATGGGTACCCACAAATGGCATGGTACAGCGCCAAATGATGAGCAATTAGCCGCTGCATTAGCGCAATTACCAGAAACTTTAGGGGACTATTAAACTAGATTTTGAGAAAATGGATATGAGATTTGAGACAAACCTTGGTCCAATGTCAAATCTAAATTCTCACATCTAAGAAATAATGAACGCCCAGATCATAAACTAGATTTGAAATAATAGATAAGAGAACCTTAGACAAATAGCTGATCGGTCTCACATCTAAAATCTCATATCTCATATCTAAGAAATAATGAAAAAATATACATATACAGAAAAAAAAGATACACGTTCGGGTTTTGGAGCTGGCTTACATGAAGCTGGAAAGAAGAACGAAAATGTGGTTGCCTTGTGCGCCGATTTAGTAGGATCGCTTAAAATGGATGCTTTTATTAAAGATTTTCCGGAGCGTTTTACGCAAGTTGGTATTGCAGAAGCAAATATGATCGGTATTGCAGCAGGTATGACCATCGGCGGTAAAATTCCTTTTACAGGTACATTTGCCAACTTCTCTACCGGCCGCGTTTACGATCAGATCCGTCAATCGGTAGCTTATTCTAACAAAAATGTTAAAATCTGTGCATCTCACGCCGGGTTAACCTTAGGCGAAGATGGTGCAACTCACCAGATCCTGGAAGATATCGGCTTAATGAAAATGTTGCCGGGTATGGTTGTAATCAATCCTTGCGATTATAACCAGACTAAAGCTGCTACCATGGCCATCGCCGAGTACGAAGGTCCGGTTTATTTACGTTTTGGTCGTCCGGTAATCCCTGTATTTACAGATCCTGATCAAAAATTTGAGATTGGTAAAGCCTGGATGGTTAACGAAGGAACAGATGTAACCATTATTGCTACAGGTCATATGGTTTGGAAAGCAATTGAGGCTGGTGAAAAATTAGCTGAATTGGGCATCGATGCCGAAATTATCAATATCCATACCATCAAACCTTTGGATGATGAAGCCATCTTAAAATCGGTTAAGAAAACAGGATGCGTGGTTACTTGTGAAGAGCATAATAAATTTGGCGGATTGGGCGAAAGCGTAGCACGTTTATTAACAACTGAATTGCCTACTCCACAAGCGTTTGTGGCTACTAACGATACTTTTGGCGAAAGCGGAACACCAGATCAATTAATGTCTAAATATGGATTGGATGCCGTAAATATTGTTGAAGCGGCTCAAAAAGTAATGGGCAGAAAAAAATAGATTTGAGATATTAGATATGAGGTTTGAGACATCAATCAAATCTCATATCTCCATTCTCACATCTCAAATCTATATACAATGAAACAAGTTGAAGATTCAGAAATTCTGGCCATGTTTGCCGTTGAGCACACGCGTAATGAAGCTTTTAACCTGTTACTAAAAAAATATCAGCAAAAAATATATTGGCACATCCGCCGGCTGGTTTTAAACCATGATGACTGCGATGATCTATTGCAGGAGGTATTTGTAAAAGTCTGGAAAAATCTCGATAAATTCAGAAACGATTCCCAACTTTATACCTGGATTTACCGCATTGCCACCAACGAATCTATCACTTTCTTAAATAAACAAAAGCAGCGTAACAATACCCCTTTGGATGAGGTATCGTCCGAACTCGCCGATAATTTGGTGGCATCATCTTATTTCAACGGTGATAAGCTCCAGCTCAAATTGCAAAAAGCAATCCTCACCTTACCCGAGAAACAACGGATAATCTTCAATATGAAATATTTTGACGATATGAAGTATGAAGAAATTTCTGAAGTATTAGGAACCTCTGTAGGTGCGTTAAAAGCATCTTTTCACATTGCTGCAAAAAAAGTTGAAGCTTTTATCACAAATGATGAAATAGACTATTAAACCTTTTCACATTAATTGTATCATATATCTGTGATGAACGAAAACATAGAAAATAACGATTGGATGAGTGAAGCTCCTGCCCTTGCAGCTATGGAGAAACATCAACCTTTCTCCGTTCCTGATGGATATTTCGAAAATGGTGAAGACGGCATTTTTTCTGCTATATTCTTAGATGGATTAAAGCAGCAAACTATTAACAATGATTTTGGAGTTCCGCAGCTTTATTTTGAAGATTTAACGGAACGTATACAAACCCAAATTACCTTATCTGGAATTCCAAAAGCTGAAAAGTCTTTTGCAGTGCCAGATAATTATTTTGATACACTGCAAAATAGAATTGCCGATAGAATTGCTACATCGCAACCTAAAAAGGAAGCCAAAGTTATTCCTTTATGGAAACGAAATATGGTTAAGTATGTAAGTGCAGCATGTTTCTTGTTAATGGCTTCATTTAGTATTTACTTTTACCAAAATGGCTCAACTTCTGCCAGTCAGCAATTGCCGACCGCAGAAACGATGGCAAACGAGCAGTTATTATATGATATTGACGAAAGTACGATCATCGATCATTTAGAAACGCAAAATGCAACCTCATCGAATATAAAAACAACTTCTGCGTCAGATACAGAAATGGAAAACTATATCTTGAGCAATTTCTCGTCAGGAGATTTAGCTCAGGAACTAAACAATTAATACAGAAATGAAGAATTTACTTTTTGTTACTTTAATGTTTTTGTTGCCCACAACCCTGCTGGCACAAAGACCGAGAGGAGAAGAAATAGAATCGCTAAAAATAGCCTTTTTCACTCAAAAACTAGATTTATCACCAGAGGAAGCTAAGATTTTTTGGCCGATTTATAATGATATGCAGGCGGAACTAAATAGCTTGCATAAAGAACGTATGCAGAAAATGATCTCTTTCAGAAAAGTGGATGAAATCGATAACTTAACAGATGCGCAGGTACAGAACTTAATTACCAGTGAGTTTGACTTTAAACAAAGAGAGCTTAATCTGAATAAAAAATACTATACCAAGCTCAAATCATCTTTGCCAATAAAGGTGGTAGGCAAATTCTACCGGGCGCAAGAGGGTTTTAAACGCGAATTGCTCAATAGATTTAGGGGTAGCCAAAAGCCATAACAAAAAGGACTTACAGCAATGTAGGTCTTTTTTGTTTCTAGGCAACCTTCATTTCCGTACTTTTGTGCTATGCTTACCCAACGTCAGTTGTTTTTACAACACAATGCACAAACCTCTCCTGAGCCGCTGATGCTCGAATTTGTAAGGGCAAAAGGAATCTACATTTACGATGCAGATGATAAAAAACACATTGATCTTATTGCCGGTATCGGTGTAAGCAATGTTGGCCATTGCCATCCTGCAGTAGTGAAAGCCATTCAATATCAGGCAGAAACCTATATGCACCTGATGGTTTACGGAGAATATATTCAAACACCCCAGGTCAATTTCGCAAAGGCTCTTGCCGAGATTTTACCAGAAAGTTTAAGTTGTAGCTACTTTTTAAACTCCGGAACCGAGGCTGTAGAAGGCGCAATGAAACTGGCTAAAAGGTATACCGGCCGAAAAGGATTTATAGCTTGTAAAAATGCTTATCATGGCAGTACACAGGGTGCAGAAAGTTTAATGGAAAGTGATTTTTATTCTGCCGGTTATGGCCCTTTCCTACCTCATGTAAGTTTCATTGAACATAACAACATCGATGATTTGGAAAAAATCACTTCAGACATTGCTGCTGTTTTTATTGAACCTATACAAGGTGAGGCTGGGATAAGAGTTGCCGATTTAAATTACATGAACGCCTTAAGGAATAAATGCACTGAAACCGGCTCCTTATTAATTTTCGACGAGATACAATCAGGTTTTGGACGCAGTGGCAAAATGTTTGCCTTTCAACATTATGAGGTTGTACCAGATGTGCTGTTATTGGCAAAAGGAATTGGTGGCGGAATGCCAATTGGCGCTTTTATCAGTTCGTTGGAAATCATGTCGGTTTTATCTCATACGCCAATCTTAGGCCACATGACCACCTTTGGAGGTCATCCGGTTTGCTGCGCTGCTGGGTTAGCTACTTTACGAACCTTGGTAGATGATCATATTGTTGAAGAAGTAGAAGAAAAAGGTGAGTTATTTAAACAGTTTTTACAACATCCGGCAATTAAAGAAATCAGGGGCAAAGGTTTAATGCTTGCCGTGGAATTTGATAATTTTGAGATTAATAAGAAAATTATTGATGCCTGTATTTCAGACGGTGTGTTGTCAGACTGGTTTTTACATTGCAGCAATTCTATGCGGATAGCCCCTCCGCTAATTATTACGAAAGAAGAAATTAAAGAAGCTTGCGAGACCATCTTAAAAAATATTAACTTAGTTGCAGGGTAAACGCATAGCGCTGAGCGCAAAGCGCATGGCAGTAAAACATCAAAATAAAATTATCTCAAATGAATGTATTAATCGTTGAAGATGAAAAAAGCCTCGCGCTTGAAATGGATGAATTTTTAAGTAAAGAGGGATTTATTGTTGAACATGCATGGAAAAAATCTTCTGCTGAAGAAAAGATTTTTGTAAATAATTACGATTTCATTTTATTAGACCTGGGCTTGCCCGATGGTGATGGTTTTGATATTTTAAAACAGTTGAAAGCCATGAAAGAACGCGATGATGCTGTAATCATATTGACTGCTCGCAGTGCTGTTGATGACCGGATAAAGGGCCTTGATGAGGGTGCAGATGATTATTTGCCAAAGCCGTTTTCACTGAATGAACTTTTAGCGAGGATGCATGCCATTACGCGTAGAAAACATAAACTCGAGAAAAACGAGGTAAACATTCATAACTTTTTGCTTAACATTCAGAATAGAACGGTTTCTTATGGCGATGAAAGATTAAATCTGACCAAAAAAGAGTTTGAAATATTTAACTATTTGGTTTTGAATAAAAACCGTGTGGTTTCAAGGATGAGTTTAACGGAACACGTTTGGGGTGATATTTTAGAAGTTAATTCTGATTCAAACTTCGTAGATGTACATGTTAAAAACCTACGAAAAAAACTCGCTGGGGTTACGCCAATAGATTGGTTTGAAACGGTGAGAAGTATAGGTTATAGAATTAATTGTTGAGCATCGGGAAGTTAGGAGTCAGAGGTCCGAAAATAACAGGTTTATTTAACCATGAACCTAAAGTAAATTAAGGCTGAGCGTTTGGCGGTTAGCGTTGGGCGCAATAACCTAAAGATAGATAACCCTTTATCCGTCTTACATAAACCATCATCCATCTAAATGAAGTTACAGGTTAAGTTTTCTTTATACAATGCAGTAACCAAAGTTGCCATTATACTACTATTGGGTGCTATCATTCTATTTTCATTAGATCGATTGGCTTACAATCAGCTTGATAACCGTTTGATTAAAAAGAAAAACAAAATCATCAAACATTTGAATGATAATGAGATTGATAGCCTTTTAAATAAAGAGCAGTCATTTACCGATTATAATATTTTAAAGGAAGAATTTATTGTGTTAACCGTCCTTCCTGACAATCAAAAGGATTCTACTGCAAAGGTATATACCGAAAAAAGAGAAATCGAAGGTGATATTGAAGTTTACCGCATTTTAAACTATAAATTCTCTTATCATAAAAACTGGTACAATCTGGAGATTGGAGAAACCATGACAGCGCTTCAGTCAATTAAAAATTCAATCCGTTTTTATATGTTGATTGTACTCGTTGCGGCATTGTTGATTACGCTAATTGCCGATTACACTTTTTCTAACTTTTTACTTAAACCGTTTTATCGCATTATCGATAAAAAGATCAACCTTGTTGATGATCCTACTCATTACAATTATCAAAACATTCCCACCAGCACCAGTGATTTTAAAATCCTTGATAATAGCATAAACTCTTTGATGCGTAAGATAAATACACTTTTCGCTTTAGAAAAGCAGTTTATTGCTAACGTTTCACATGAGTTGCTCACTCCAATTTCGATTTTGAGTACACGGTTTGAAAACATGCTCAGCACTCCAGACATTCCTGAAGAGCATGAAAATAAAATATATGCCTCTTTAAAAACACTGAACCGCTTAAAGCTTATTATCAACAGTTTGTTACTCATTTCTAAAGTTGAAAACAATCAGTACCTAAAAACCGAAGAAATTAGCCTCAAACAAGAAATTGATGATATATACGATGATCTGGAAGATCGGATAGCCGATAAAAATATTAGTTATAGCGCCAACCTCTCTAAAGACTTTCAGTTTACCGGAAACAAAGCACTTATACATACGCTTTTGATCAATATTATCAACAATGCGATAAAATACAACGTTGATCACGGAACGATTACCATAACGGATAAAACAGAAAGCGAAAAATATATCCTTACTATCAGCGATACCGGAACGGGTATGAGTAAAGAGCTGGTAGAAAATGCTTTTGATCGTTTTAAAAGGGGAAATTCAGAAGAGAATGGTTTTGGCCTGGGTTTGGCCATTGTACAAAGTATCGCCCGATTCCATAAAATAGATGTTGATATTAAATCTGAAGAACAAAAAGGCACTAACATTTCCTTAACTTTTTCCATATAAGATTTTGCTTATAATAACCAGCGGTATTATGGTCTGAATTTTAATTTGAAGATAGAATCAGCGTAATAATTTTGGCAGGGGCTTTGCTTAGTATTCAACCAAGCTGATAAGTAAAAAACATATTGTGATGAAAAATATTATTCCCATACTAGGAGCAACCGCTTTATTCATGGCGTCTTGCCAGGGCGGAACCGCGAAGAAAACGCAGGCCAAAATAGATTCCACTATTGTAGCTAATGCATCTGTTACAACGGATTCGGTTCAGTGTTACCAATATATTAAAAACCGCGATACAGCTACCCTATCATTAAAAACAGCGGATAATAAATTAACAGGTACACTGGGCTACAATTTATACGAAAAAGATAAAAATGCAGGTACGATAGCCGGCCTTATTAAAGGCGATACCATTATTGCGAATTACACCTTTCAATCTGAAGGCAAAACCTCAGTACGAGAAGTGGCCTTTTTGAAAAAGGGTAATCAGCTCGCAGAAGGATTTGGTGATGTACAGGAAGTAAATGGAGAAAGCAAGTTTAAAAACCTGAGCAAACTGAAGTTTGATGGATCGATGACTTTCGAAAAAATTGATTGTAAATAGTACATCGTCATCTCAAGCTACGATTCGTCATTTAGACCGCAGTGCCCGCCTGTGCGGACAGGCCTGCCCGTACAGGCGGGGGAGAAATCTATTGTTTATTAATATAGATTTCTCGACTTCGCTGCATTCCGCTCGAAATGGACGGAAACTCTAGAAAAATTTATTAAATAAATATCTATGGCCATGTTACTTTTTACTTATCCTGAGCATTAATTTATAAATTCTCAAATCTTTCCCAGAACCCATCAACAGGTAATTTGGCGAATATATTAACAGGTTCTTTTTTTACAGGGTGTATAAACTGTAACCTACGGGCATGCAGGCAAATGCTTCCTTTTCTGCTTCCGCGTGGATAACCATATTTATTATCGCCCATAATCGGACAGCCCATTGAAGAGAGCTGAACCCTGATCTGGTGTGAGCGACCTGTTAAAGGATCTACCTCCAACAGGTAATAATCTCCTACCTTAGCCTTTACTTTATACGAAAGCTCGGCCCGCTGGCTGCCAGTAACTTCTGTATTGTAATAAGAGACCACATTTTTCTGTGGATTTTTAACCAGCCAATGTACCAATGTGGCCGATTCTTTTTCTGGTTTATTCTTTACCACGGCCCAATAAGTTTTCTTTACCTCCCTGTTTTTAAATACGGCGTTCATACGCTCTAAAGCCTTACTGGTTTTAGCAAATAAAATTACACCGCTTACCGGACGATCTAAACGGTGTACTACTCCCAAAAAAGCACCATTAGGTTTGTTGTATTTTTTAGCGATATACTTTTTTACCTGCTCGTCTAATGGCTCATCGCCAGTTTCATCAACCTGTACAATATCACCTGCCCTTTTATTAATAGCAATTAAATGATTGTCTTCAAAAAGGATGTCGTTATCGGTAATTGGCATCGGTTAGTTCATTGCTTTGTCCGTCATTAGTTCATTTGTTAAAGCAAATCGTCTAATGCGAAAGTTGATTGGATAATCGGTTAGCTATTTACTGGTTTAAAGTTGGATGATTTATCTGGACTTGAACCAAATTCAAACGCAAAACACCCAACTCCAAACTTAGTACTGTTCTTTATCGTTCGGAAAATCGCTTCCTTTTACATCGCGGATGTAAGATTGCGCCGCACTTAAAATTTCGTCGTATAGGTTAATGTACTGGCGTAGGAAACGCGGTTTAAATCCTTTGGTTAGACCAATCATATCATTTACTACCAAAACCTGTCCATCACAGTGTGGGCCGGCACCAATGCCAATAGTTGGGATGTGTAAACTTTCTGTAACCTCTTTGCCTAATGCAGCAGGTATTTTTTCTAATACAATGCCAAAACAACCAGCGGCCTGTAAAGCTAAAACATCAGTTTTTAACTTATTTGCTTCCTCTTCTTCCTTTGCACGAACGGTATAGGTTCCAAATTTGTAAATAGACTGCGGGGTTAAACCCAGGTGTCCCATTACAGGAATTCCTGCAGTAATAATGCGTTGAACAGATTCTATAATTTCTTCTCCACCTTCCAGCTTTACGCCGTGGGCACCTGACTCTTTCATAATCCTAATTGCCGAATTCAAAGCCTCCTTCGAATTTCCTTGATAGGAGCCAAAAGGTAAATCAACTACAACAAATGCGCGTTTAACCGCCCTGATTACAGATGCAGCATGGTAAATCATTTGATCTAATGTGATGGGCAAAGTTGTTTCATGACCAGCCATTACATTCGATGCAGAATCGCCAACCAATAAAACATCTAATCCTGCGTCATCCAAAATGGTTGCCATCGAATAATCGTAAGCCGTTAGCATCGATATTTTTTCACCACGCTCTTTCATTTCCTGTAAAATATGCGTGGTAACGCGTTTGATTTCTTTATGTACAGACATGGGATTTGTTTTGTGTTGCCAAAAGTATTGTTTTTTCTTTAATTAAGCTGAAAGACCAAAGGTAAAAGACCACGGCAACGTCAAACTAAAATTATTTTTCATACTAACATGGCTTCAACACGCTAATCTTTCTGCGCTTAACTTTTACCTTATTTCACTTTTCTCTTTACATTACAAATCTTAACCACTATCTTTGTACCCCGAAATGGACGGGATATCTTCATCTTTTTTTGTACCCCACAAATACGGTTATAATGCCGAAAGCCATTCTTTTTTCAACTCTTTTTTAAATCAAAATCCATATTGTAATTACCATGACTAACTACACCAAGTTACCTGCGATTTTATTACTGGCCGATGGCACGGTTTTTTACGGCAAAGCGGCCGGAAAAATTGGCACTACTACCGGCGAAATTTGTTTTAATACCGGGATGACAGGTTACCAGGAAATTTTCACAGACCCAAGTTACTTTGGACAGATAATGGTTACCACGAATGCACATATTGGTAATTATGGTATCCATAAAGATGAAATCGAATCGGGTTCGATCAAGATTGCTGGTTTAGTATGCAAAAATTACAACATCGTTTATAGCCGTAAAGAAGCAACAGAATCTATCCAGGATTATTTCCAGAACGATAACCTGGTTGCTATTGCAGATATTGATACGCGCGCATTGGTACGTCACATTAGAGACAAAGGCGCCATGAATGCGATTATTTCTTCTGAAATCACAGATCTTGATGAATTAAAACAAAAACTGGCAGAGGTACCCTCAATGGAAGGTTTGGAGCTTTCATCTAAAGTAAGCACCAGCGAACCCTATTTTCATGGAAACCCTGAAGCAAGTTTAAAAGTAGCAGCCCTTGATTTGGGAATCAAGAAAAACATTTTGCGCAGCTTTGAAAACCGCGATATCTACGTTCAGGTTTTCCCGGCAAAAACCACTTTTGCTGAAATGGAAAAATTTAGCCCTGATGGCTACTTTATTTCAAATGGCCCCGGCGATCCATCTGTTATGCCTTATGCTGTAGAAACGATCAAAGAAATTTTAGCAGTTGATAAACCATTATTTGGGATCTGTCTAGGTCACCAATTATTGGCCGAAGCTAACGGTATCGGCACCATGAAAATGTTTAACGGTCACCGTGGATTAAACCACCCGGTTAAAAATATTATCAAAGACCATTGCGAGGTTACCTCACAGAACCATGGTTTTGGTGTAATACCTGATGAGGTTAGAAACTCCGATAAAGTAGAAATTACACACGTTAACTTAAACGATAAATCAATTGAGGGAATCCGTGTTAAAGGTAAAAAAGCATTCTCTGTTCAATATCACCCAGAATCTTCTCCGGGACCACACGATTCGCGTTATTTATTCGATGATTTTGTTGAAGTAATGAAAGGTGAATTAGTTTGGTAAGCCGTAAGGTAAAAGACCAGAAGGTTTGAGGCAGAAGACTGTAAAGCAAAAGGTTTAAGGCGAAAGTTCAAAAACCAATGCCTAATGATCAGTCAATATAAATAGATCTGCGGATTGCGGCAAAACTGGCCAACGATCCGCAGATTTCTTTTTTAACCATTTTCGCCTGTTCAAAGCACCATTTCACCGACATTTTTATTGATCCCTGTCAAAATTCATCTCCTATTCATTTAAAGCTCCTTACATTCGCAACATGGAAACAAAAAAAGCCATAATCAGTGTCAAAGACCTGGTAAAAAATTATGATGATTTCGTGGCCGTTCACGGGCTTAGTTTTGAGGTTCACGAGCACGAAATTTTTGGCCTGCTCGGCCCTAATGGCGCGGGAAAAACTACTACCCTCGAAATTATTGAAACATTAAGAGCTAAAACATCGGGCGAAATTATTGTTGATGGTTTTTCTGTAGATCAAAATCCACAGCAAATTAAACAAATTATTGGTGTACAGCTTCAGGCAGCTGGTTATTACCCCAATCTAAACCTCATCGAACTGATTGAACTTTTCGCTGGTTTATATGGTGCCAATATCAAACCAATGGAGATGCTGGAGAAAGTAAACCTTCAGGATAAGGCCAAAGCCAAGTACAAAGCACTTTCAGGCGGACAAAAACAACGCTTCTCTATCGCTACAACCCTCATCAATCAACCGAAGATTATATTTTTAGATGAGCCTACAACTGGCTTAGATCCACAGGCGCGCAGAAATCTTTGGGATCTGATTACAGAAATCCGCGACGCAGGCACTACGGTTGTAATTACCACACACTACATGGACGAGGCTGAACAGCTTTGCGACCGCGTTGCTTTTGTTGAACGGGGACAAATTATCGCTTTGGATACGCCCGACAACTTAATAGACAAATTGGTAAACAGTGGTTTTGAGCGTAAGAAAGAAGTTAAAAAGGCTAATCTGGAAGATGTTTTCATTAATCTTACAGGGCAAGAATGGCGTGAATAGCCTCTTAGCCTCCAAAAGGGGAAACTTGAACCTAGTGTGCATACATTTTTTAAAATAAAATTCAGCAGAACCAATATGCAAAAAGATATACATAAAAAAAAGTCAGACTCCCCTTCAGGTGCCGGGGGTTATAGTAATCTTACAGCAACACTAGCCCTTGCCAAAGCAAGTTTCCGGTCTATTATGCGGAGTCCTTCGGCGGTGGTTTTCACCCTTGCTTTCCCATTGATATTTATCCTCGTTTTTGGCTTTCTCGGCGGCGGCGGAACCCATATTGATGTTGGTGTAACACCAGGTTCGGATGTAAATAATCCGGTAATGGGCATGCTCGAAAAAACAGGAATGATCCGTTTGGTGAAAGATAAATCAAAAGCTGAATTTGATAAATTACTGGAGAAGGGCAATGTTGATGCTATGATTGATGTGCACAGAAAAGTAAATACTACTGCCTATTCGGTTAATGTGGTATATACTTCGGCATCGAGAGATAAGGGCGGAATTTTAAAATCTGTTTTAAACAACATCTTTTACGATAAAACCTTAAAACCTATAGTAGCAGAAATAAAAGAAAGCACCATTACAGGCCGCGAGTATAAAACGATTGATTTTATCCTTCCCGGCCAATTGGGTTTTTCGCTATTAAGCACTGGTGTTTTCGGAACAGCATTCGTATTCTTAAGCCTGCGCCAAACCTTGGTCATCAAACGCTTTTTTGCTACCCCGGTAAGACGATCTAGCATTGTAATAGGCGAAGGGATTGCCCGTATAGGCTTTGCCCTAATTGGCGCTTTATTTATTATTTTAATTGGTCATTTCTTTTTTGGATTCACACTTGTACATGGCGCACTCACGGTTATCAACATGCTTGTACTGGCCACACTTGGCGTTATTGTGTTTATGGGATTTGGCTTTATTATTTCTGGCATTGCCAAAAGCGAAAGTATGGTACCTCCAATATCAAACATTATTACCCTGCCACAGTTTTTATTATCGGGAACATTCTTTTCTATCGAGGCTTTTCCAGGTTGGTTACAGCCAATTAGCAGGGCCTTACCACTTACCTATTTAAATGATGCTATGCGCAAAGTAGCTTTTGAAGGTTTAGGACTATGGGATGTTAAATTTCAGATCATGATTCTATTACTCTGGGGTGTTGGCATTTATGCAGTAGCTGTAAAAGTATTTAAGTGGGAATAAGATAGCTTAAAAGCATTTTAAAATGATAACCTAAACGTTATCATTTTTTTTGAGGAAAATTTTAATATCGGATTGATATATTTTTGAAACTATCCGATAATTAATATCTTTGGGTATGTGGGATTTTGATTTAAGCGATTTAGAAGAGTTACTACCTCAAATAGAAAGGTTGTATGAAAAAAAAGCCAGGTTAGAAACTTCAAGGCCATTGCCCAATAGCGCCCTAAACCGTATCAGAGAAGATCTTACCCTCGAGTGGACCTATAACTCAAACAGTATAGAAGGAAATACCTTAAGCCTGAAAGAAACTCAGATGGTTTTACAGGAGGGTATGACTGTTAAAGGCAAATCGCTAAGAGAACATTTTGAAGCCTATAACCATGAAAAAGCAATTGATTACCTCTACACCTTAGTGAATAAAAATTATGTCCTAAGGAGCATTGACATTTTATCGCTTCATGGCTTGGTACTTAGAAGTATTGAAGATGATTACGCAGGTCGTTTAAGAAATGGAGGTGTACGCATTGCTGGTGCAAACTTTACACCGCCCAATGCCAATAAGGTTTCTGATTTATTAGATCAATTAATTACGTTTATAAACGATAACCCATTAGGCTTAAATGATATCTTATTAGCGAGTATTTTTCATCATAAACTCGTTTGGATCCATCCTTTTTTTGATGGAAACGGGCGTACGGTGAGGCTTGCCATGAATCTACTCCTCATGCGAAATGGCTTCCCTCCTGCTATCATCCTTAAAACCGACAGAAAGAAATACTACGAAGCTCTTAATCAAGCCAACAAGGGTAATTACCACAAACTGTGTTTATTAATGTTCCAGGCTTTAGAGCGCTCGTTAAATATTTACATCAACGCATTGCCCGGAAACCATTATGGAGATTACGAACCCATATCAACTATCGTTTCAGAACCTGATGTTCCGTATGGCCAGGAGTATATAAGCTTATTGGCCAGGCAAGGCAAAATTGATGCATATAAAGAAGGCAGAGATTGGCTTACCACCAAAGCTGCAGTACAGAGCTATATTAAAACACGAAAAAGGAAACGTTAACCTTTTTTAACTTTTTAGTGGATGATATTGACGTAATTTTACCCAAAAATATTTAATGAAAAGTTTGTTCATCTTTTGTGGTATTTTACTTATTGCCTGTACTTCAGAGCCCAATTTAAATTTTTGGCAAATAACAGTTCTGACCAATATAAGGCTAAAATTTTTGTTGATAAATGTGAAGGAAATGCTTGTAGCGGGAAAGCCACGATTATGGTTTACGACAAAGTAACAAACAGGGAAATAGACACTTTCCACTCGGAAGACCTGGATTTTGGTTTAAAAGAGGTTCAAAATGCCAAACTTGGATGGCTGGAACTTGGTAAATACCAAACACCTTTAATTTTCGGCGATTTTAATTTCGACGGACTAGAAGATATTGCCATTAGAAACGGAAATAAGGGAACCTATTCCAGTCCGTCATATGATATTTATTTATCATCTAAAGAAAATAAATTTTTAAAGAACGAGGAGCTAACCAAACTGGCTAGTGAAAACCTTGGCATGTTTGATATTGATAAAAAAACAAAACAAATTGCTACGCATCAAAAAGATGGCTGTTGCTTTGATAAGACTGTAAACTACAGATTCAACGCTAAAAACTTACCTTACGAAGACTCATCGATCATTGAAGATTCCAGCATTGCCGATGTAGTTACGGTTATTACGCAAAAGATCGTTGATGGAAAAGTAAAAAAAACGGTTCAGATATTTAAACTTAAAGATTATTATAATCAGTAAGCCAAATTTTCAATCATAGATGCACAAGAAATTTCAGGGTTTATTGCAGGAAAGATGCTGAAATAAATTCAGCATGACGATCGCGTAAGGTAAAACGTCATTAAATACTCATTATGATTTCAAAAATATTAATCGCACTCAGGTTAAAAAGATCTCTCCACGCATTTACGGCCAGGCGTGTCCGCACAAGCGGGAACTCCGCCATGCTTCTTAAGAGATGACGAATTCGCTATTAAAGCGCTGCTTTTACCAAAAATGGCAATATTTCTTTCTGAAAACTCACAAAGTTTTTACGAACGTCAGAATCGCTAACTGAAGTAAATGCGAATGAAAACACGATACTTTTACTGGCTTTCAGCAAAAATGCCAGTCCTTCTCTCCTAGCCGGATTATTTTTAAAGTTATCCAACTGCAGGTAAGCGGCTAACAATAAAGCTTCTAACTGATCTGATAAATGTTTCAAAAACTCTTGCGAGTTTGCATTTTCACGCACAAAATCCCAGCCGATAAACTCATTACATGCCGTAAATGACAAGCGGCTTGTTTTCATTACCAGTGCTTTCAAGTGTTCTTCTTCTGAAGCGTAGCTAACTTTATTATTTAATATCTCATAAAGGTTTTGATCCAGGTAATCCATCAGAATACTATCCAGAACCTGCTCTTTACTCTCAAAATATTTGTAAATGGTTGCTTTGGCTATGCGGGCCTTTTTTGCAATTTCATTTACACTGGTTTTATGATAACCGTATTTTCTAAATAATTCCTTGGCAGCCTTTTTTACTGTTTCTTTTATTTTTTCAGCTTCCATTTTAATTGCTTACGTGTAATAGTGTATTGCCTTGCAAAGAAATATTATAGGCTTTTAGGCTCCTCTCGGCAGGTGCTTTCTGCGGGCTCCCATCAAGCAGTGAAAATTTAGCGCCCGAACAAGGGTCGGTAGCTGTTACACCGCTATCATCTGGTGCTACTTTGCAAATCTTTTCCGGATTGACAGTGCTGCATCGATCGAAAGCAACGTATCCACCAAGCGGTGTTTTTACAATCAGTAAGCCACCTACCCCATTATTTGAAACAACTAATACATTGTTTACTGCCTTTAAGCTGAACTCCGTTATCGTTACATTATAGTTAACCGGTATTTCAGGAATAAAACCCTGATCTTTACCACAACCCGCAACTACCAGGAGTACCAACAATATACGATATAGATATTTCATCATTAAATTAAAGCAGATTTAAATTGCTTTAAGAAACGTGCATCATTTTCTGAAAATAAACGCAGGTCTTTAATTTCATACTTCAGATTGGCTATACGTTCTATCCCCATTCCAAATGCAAAACCACTGTATTTTTTTGAATCAATACCACAGTTTTCCAAAACATTTGGATCTACCATACCACAGCCTAAAATCTCTACCCAACCACTGTATTTACAAAGCTGGCAGCCCGTACCTTTACAAATGGTACAAGATATATCCATCTCTGCAGACGGTTCGGTAAATGGGAAATATGACGGGCGGAAACGCACCTTGGTACCTTCTCCATATAATTCCTGCACAAAATAAAATAGAGTTTGCTTTAAATCTGCAAATGAAACGTTTTCATCTACATACAAACCTTCTATCTGATGGAAAAAGCAGTGTGCACGGGCAGAAATAGCTTCGTTACGGTAAACACGACCTGGCATAATTGCCCTGAATGGCGGCTGGCCTTGCTCCATCATGCGTACCTGCACCGAAGAGGTATGGGTACGTAAAGCAATATCACCTTTCTCACCGCCTTTTTTAATAAAGAAAGTATCTTGCATATCTCTAGCAGGATGCTCTTCAGGGAAGTTTAAGGCCGAGAAATTATGCCAATCGTCTTCAATTTCAGGTCCTTCTGCTACAGTAAAGCCCAGTTTGGCAAAAATCTCTACAATTTCTCTACGCACCAGGGCTAAAGGATGGCGTGAACCAATCTCAAAACCCTCGCCTGGCAAAGTTAAATCCAATTGCAAACTTTCACTTTTAGTATCCGTATTTTCTGTTGCCTCTTTTAGCGTAATGTATTTTGATTCAGCTAGTTGTTTAAACTCGTTTAAAACCTTGCCTAATGATCTTTTTTCTTCAACAGAAACAGATTTGAATTCGTCGAAAATCTCTTTTATGATACCTTTGCTTCCTAGATATTTAATGCGAAATTGCTCTAACTCATCTGCTTTTTCAGTTACGAAAGCATTAATTTTTTCGGTATACTGTGTTATTTTGTCCTGTAACATAGCTTCAAATATACGGCAAATTATCCAATAATTTTAGGGTTGATGGGTCCAAATAATCTGTTTACAATGCCATTATAAAAGAAAATGGACTCATCAACAACAAAAGCCGCTTGAAGCGGCTTTTGTTGTTGATATCAATCTATGGATTTTAAATCACACCTAATTCTTTTCCCACTTTAGTAAATGCAGTAATGGCCTTATCTAAATGGTGTTGCTCATGTCCGGCAGATAATTGCACACGGATTCTGGCTTTGCCCTGAGGTACAACCGGATAAAAGAAACCGATTACATAAACTCCTTCTTCCAACATTTTCGCCGCAAACTGCTGTGCAATTTTAGCATCATACAACATTACCGGAACGATTGGATGGAAACCAGGTTTAATATCAAAACCAGCTTCTGTCATTTTTTCACGAAAATATTTTGTATTCTTTTCTAATTTATCCCTTAACGACGTGGTTTCGATCAGCATATCCAATACTGCAATAGATGCACCTGCTATTGCCGGGGCCAACGTATTGGAGAACAGATAAGGACGCGAACGTTGGCGTAACATATCAATAATTTCTTTCTTACCCGAAGTAAAACCACCAGACGCACCGCCTAAAGCTTTACCCAAAGTACCTGTAATGATGTCGATACGGTCCATGACATTAAAATGCTCATGTGTTCCACGACCGTTTTTACCAATAAAACCAGTACAGTGCGATTCGTCAATCATAATCAATGCTTCATACTTATCGGCTAAATCTGCAATCTTATCAAGCGGGGCTACAGATCCGTCCATAGAGAAAGCACCATCAGTAACAATAATCCTGTGTCGGCAATCTTTGGCTGCAATCAACTGTTTCTCCAAATCTTCCATATCGGCATTTTTATAACGGAAACGTTGTGCTTTACACAACCTTACCCCATCTATAATGGATGCATGATTTAACTCATCTGAAATAATAGCGTCTTCAGCATTAAATAATGGTTCAAAAACGCCACCGTTTGCATCAAAAGCAGCAGCATACAAAATAGTATCCTCGGTACCTAAAAATTTAGAGATCTTTGATTCAAGTTCTTTGTGCACATCTTGTGTACCACAGATAAAACGTACCGAAGACATTCCATAGCCATGATCGTCGATTGCTTTTTTAGCTGCTTCTATCACTTTGGGATGGGATGAAAGCCCCAAATAATTATTAGCACAAAAGTTAACCACTTCATTACCACCGCTAACTTTAATATCGGCACCCTGTGGGGTAACGATGATCCGTTCACGTTTAAATAATCCTGCGTTTTCGATTTCTTCAAGTTCCTTTTGGAGAACAGGTTGTAGTGTTTTATACATGGCCTTTTTGATATGGTTGATTTGACGTCAAAGTTATAAAAAAAAGTCTTTCCTGACCTAAAAAGGCAATTTTATCCCTATATTTTGTACTCGAATGTCTGACTGGTCAGATCAGCATTCCTGTGATGAAGTCTTAAAAACCGTTTATTCTGATTATTTTTTTCTCATCTTAACAAACTTTAACACTAACCTATGTGTATAGTGTTAAACTTATTCGATATTTATAGCTTACTAACCCAACATATGATAAGAATTTTATCGCTCCTGTTTTTTTGCAGCATTACCAATATTATTTTAGCCCAGCAATCTACCCTTACCGGAACTGTTAAAGATAATAGCGGACAACCTATTCCTTTTGCGACAATTTATTTAAAAAATACCACTAAAGGAACATCGGCAAATATTGACGGGAAATATGCCCTGAAGTTAAAAAATGGTCAACACACTTTAAGTTTTAGGGCTGTTGGTTATAAACAGCAAGATCATATTATCAATTTATCGGCAGATCAATCGCTCAATGTTACCTTAACATCAGAAAGTTATACTTTAGAAAATGTGACTATAACGGCCAATGCCGAAGATCCGGCCTATGCCATTATCCGCAATGCTATCCGGGAACGAAAAATACATTTAAACGAAGTGAAAGCGTTTAGCTGTGATGTATATATTAAAGGGGTGCAACGGTTAAAGGGAGCACCTAAAAAATTCTTCGGGCAGGATATACAGAAAATTTTAGAACTGGATACCAACCGGAGAGGTATTATCTACCTTTCAGAATCGCAAAGCAAGTTTAATTTCAGAAGGCCCAATGAGGTACATGAAGAAATGATCTCATCAAAAGTTGCCGGGAGGAACAATACATTTAGCTTTAATAAGGCATCGGATCTGATCATTAATTTTTACGATAATTACCTGCTTGAAAATAAATTAAGTGCGAGGGGATACATTTCACCAATTGCAGATAATGCCCTTTTTTATTACAAATATAAATTACTGGGCGAAAGCAATGAAAATGGAGAAACTATCCATAAAATAGAGGTTATTCCCCGCCGTGAAAATGATCCTGTTTTTAGGGGGATTATCTATATTATTGATGATAGTTGGAGGATTTACAATACTGATGTATACCTAACCAAGAATGCAGGCATCAACTTTATTGATACATTGCATATTAGCCAGCAGTTTACCAAGGTTAACGAAGCTTATATGCCAACAGCCATCAATTTTAAATTTGGGGGCAATGTACTGGGATTTAAAATAGCCGGTTATTATGTTGGGATTTATAGCAATTATAACCTTGATCCTAAATTCCCGAAAAACTTTTTCAATGGAGAAATCTTAAAAGTTACCGAAATGGTAAATAAAAAAGATTCCATTTATTGGAAAAACAACAGGCCTATCCCACTAACGGAAGATGAAAAGATCAATTATGTTAAAAAAGACAGCGTAGCGAAGCTCAAAGAATCGAAAAAATATCTCGATTCTCTTGAAAGGGAAAATAATAAATTCGGGATAGGCAAACTTTTGCTTAGGGGGGTAAGTATCAATGATCGGTACGATAAAGAATATTGGAGTTTCGACCCCGTATTAAAAGCTATATTTTATAATACAGTAGAAGGCTTTGCGATAAAATATGGTGTTACCTACCGAAAAGATTTTGAGAATAGAAGATCTTATTCCATCAGACCTGAATTGAGGTATGGTTTTGCCAACCAAAAGCTCACAGGAAGTTTAAGCGGAAGCTATTATTACGACCCACTTAAACGCGCCAGTATAGGTGCCTCATTCGGAAACGGGATATTCGATTTGAATAATCTAGGCTCTATGACACAGCTGGGCAATACCATCAACTCACTATTTTATGAGAAAAACTTCGCTAAGTTTTACGAAAAGAGTTTTATGAATGTTAATACCACCCGCGAACTGATATCAGGTCTGCAAGGAAGTCTGGCTGTAGATTACAGCAGGAATAAAAGCCTAACCAATAATTCTACATTTAAATTTATAGATGCGAAAGACCGCGAATTCACTTCAAATAACCCGTTTAATCCAACAGAAGACACGCCGCTTTTCCCAACCTATAATTCTTTTAGTGCCACGGCAAGTTTAACCTATACTTTCGGACAGCAGTATATTACCCGTCCGGATGGCAAGTTTTATACCGAATCGAAGTTTCCGAAAGTTACGTTATTGTACAAGAAAGGGTTTAATGGTGTACTGAACAGCGATATTGATTACGATTTTGTAAAACTGGAAGTGTCACAAGATAGGATTGGAATGGGATTATGGGGCTATACCTCTTTTTTGGCCGGAGTGGGTAAGTTCCTGAACAACAAAAACATGTATTATCCTGATTTTAAACATTTCGCAGGTAATATTTCAACCATTTTTCCTCCTAATTTAAGAAAGTTTCAATATCTGGACTTTTATCAGTTCAGTACAAACCAACAATATTTCGAAGCCCATTTAGAACATAATTTTGCCGGCTTCTTTATGAATAAAATTCCATTGTTGCGCAAAGCAAAACTTGAAGAGTTTATTGGAGGTGGTTATCTGTCTTCTCCCGAAAAAAGAAATTACAAAGAATTCTACTTCGGCATACAACGCCTGGTATTACGTGCGAGCTACGGCTTTGCTTATGACGGGGGACGTAAGCTGAACCAAGGATTTAGGATTTCTTATGGCTTCTAATTAGGTTTCAGGTGTAGGGTACAAGGCGTAAGGTATATTCAGTTATTTCAGATATTCTTAAAAGAACAGATTCTAAACGCTGGAGTTAAAAACCTTTCACCTTAAGCCTTCGGCCTTCAACCTTTTTTTACTATCTTTGCACCGCTTTAAACGCCGTTTGCGACGGTATCAACAGCGTTATGAAAAAATATCAGACACTACTTTACTATTGCTATAGTTACATAGCACAAGCAGAACAATTTGCTGCCGATCATCTTAAATTTTGTAAATCATTAGGTCTCGTTGGGCGTATTATCGTGGCCGACGAAGGTTTAAACGGCACTGTGTCGGGCACTCCGGAAGCCTGCGAAGCTTACATGAAAGCCATACATGCTGATGAAAGGTTTGCCAAAACAGAATTTAAGGTTGATGATGTAGAAGAGCTTTCGTTCCTGAAAATGCATTGTCGTTACAAATCCGAAATTGTTCACTCTGGTTTAAGGGATACCACAATTATTGATCCCAATAAAAAAACAGGCAAACATTTAGAACCGGTTGATTTCATGAAAATGAAGGATGATGATGATGTAATCATTCTTGATGTACGTTCTAATTACGAACATAATCTTGGTAAATTTAAAAATGCGGTAACACTCGACATTGAGAATTTTCGTGATTTCCCTGAGCAAATTAACCAGCTTGCCCAATATAAAGACAAAAAAATACTAACCTATTGCACTGGTGGGATTAAATGCGAAAAAGCATCTGCCCTACTGTTGCACCATGGTTTTAATGATGTTTATCAATTGCATGGCGGTATCATTAAATACGGTAAGGAAGCCGGAGGAAAAGATTTTGAAGGCAAGTGTTATGTATTTGACAACCGGATAGCTGTAGATGTAAATCAGGTTAACCCAACGGTAGTTTCAGTTTGCTATAATTGTGGAGTTACTACGCCTAAAATGATCAACTGTGCCAATCCTGAGTGTAATGAGCATATTACTCAATGTGATGCTTGTGGAGAAAAGCTTCAAGGCTGCTGCTTAGTAGCGTGTACAACCAATCCACGCAAACGCCCTTATGATGGAACAGGGTATTATGTAAAGGTTCCGCAGCCGGTGGCAGTGAAGGTTGGTTAACGGCCCATAGTTTTATAGTTGATAGCTTAGGGGCATAATTGATAGTATGTTCGTTAATGGTTGATAGCTTATGGCTATTAACATAACTAAATCAAATGATTATAACTTATAATATTGAAGCAGATGATTATATTTAATCTAAATTCAATGGTATTGCTTTCAAATTTTAATAATTAAAAGTATGGCAGATTTTATTAAGCCTCAGTAATGAAATAGGTATTATTGCTAAAAACTTTCCAAAGATAGAACTGTTCAGCCTCACCAACCAAATTAAAAAAGCAGCAGATTCAGTAAACCTCAACATAGCCGAAGGCTGTATGGGTCAATCGAAAGCGGAGTTTAAAAGATTTCTGACCTACTCTGTCCGATCTGGATTAGAAGTAGTTAGCTGTCTTTTTATGGCTTCATCAAGAAATTATATTACTGAACTGGAATTTAAAAGACTATACATGGAATACGAACAACTCTGCAAAATGATATCAAAATTGAAGACATCGATTTAATAAGATTATTTGATGGTACATGGTGATAGTCTGATAATCACATCTATAAATGCAGCTTAATCAAAGTATACTTCAAAGTCATGATGCGGTTGCCTCGGCAATTTGCAACCATCGACGAAAAAACTATCAAGCACAGAGGTTAATCAAACTTCAAGTTAACTTAGCCTGGCCTAAGCAATTTGTCCATTAACCATCAACTAAAAAACCATCAACCCTACGCACTCTCGCATGTTCTAACAATTTTTCATTACTTTGTGCCATAATGGGTTTACCCAATAACACTTTATGCTAAACTACTTGAGGCTTTTACTACTATTATCCTGCTTTGCCATAACCAGCATTGCATCAGAAATAAAAAGTATTGGCGTTCCATATATCGAAAACTACCCAAAAGCGGTTTATTCATCAGGGAACCAGAACTGGAGCATAGCCAAAGATAAAAACGGTGTGATGTACTTTGGCAATGCGAAAGGACTACTAACTTTCGATGGACGTTATTGGCAGAAATATCAAATGCCTAACAGGCAGATTGTTAGAGCCGTAGCTACCGACAAAGATGGAAAAATTTACACTGGTAGCTTTGGTGAATTTGGCTATTGGACAATTAAAAACAATAAATTAAGCTACCATTCACTTACCAATCTGTTGCCGAAAGGGATAAAGATAGATGATGAGGTATGGAAAATTTATGTAGATCAGGACAGGGTGATCTTCCAGTCCTTCTCCAAAATTTTCATCTATAAAAACAACAAAATGGAGGTGATAAAATCACCGGCTTCATTTCTGTTTCTGCATAAGGTAAACAACAGGTATTTTGTCGAAGTATTAGAGAAGGGCTTATTTGAATTGGCGGGCAACAAATTAGTCTATATCCCAAACAGCGAAAAACTGGGCAAAGAAGGTATATTATCTATTCTTCCTTATAAAGGAACTGGCCTGATCATTGGAACCAGTAAACAAGGATTATTTACTTATGACGGTAAAGATTTTACACCTTTAAATACGCCCGCTAATAACTACCTAAAAACCTACCAACTCAACAACGGCGTAAGTTTGCTGGGCAGGTATTTCGCTTATGGTACCATCCTTAACGGTTTGATCATTATAGATGAAAATGGAAAAATTGTGCAGCGGATCAATAAGTCAAGCGGTTTACAGAATAATACGGTTTTAAGCCTATATGCGGATGATGAGCAAAATCTTTGGACCGGGCTGGATAATGGCATCGACCGAATAGAACTCAATTCGCCTTTGTACTTTTATTTTGATAAAACAGGACAGTTTGGAACGGTTTATTCCAGTATTATTTTCAACAATAAAATTTACCTCGGTACCAATCAGGGGTTATTTTACAGCGAGTGGTCGCCAGATAATCTTTTGCCTTTCAATTTCCGCTTAATTCCAAATTCACAGGGTCAGGTTTGGGAGTTGGCTATTATCGATAATGAACTAATTTGCGGCCATAACAGCGGTACCTTCAAAGTTTTGGGCGACAAAATAGAATGGATATCGAGGTTGGCAGGCGGCTGGACCATCAAAAAATTAAACTCCAATCCAAATTACCTAATTCAAGGCACCTATACCGGCCTTTCACTTTTTGCGAAATCTTCTGGTTCAGGACTAAAATTTTTGACAAAGATTGCAGGATTTAATGAGCCATCAAAATATGTAGAGCAGGATATTAAAGGTGATATATGGGTAGCACATGCCTATAAGGGTTTATACAAATTGAGTTTAAGCGAAAATTACCGCAATGCAACTAGTGTTAAATATTTCGACGAAAAGAATGGTCTTCCTGGCAATTATAACATCAATATTTTCAACTTAGAAAATAAAATTGTTTTTTCTTCTGACGAGGGCTTTTACACTTATGACGAGTTAAGTGATAAATTCACTAAGTATGTGACGCTGAATAAAGAGCTAGGTTCATTTCAATCGTCAAATAAAATCATTCCCGCAGGCAGTCAAAAATACTGGTTTATTAATCATGGCAAAACTGCACTGGTTAACTTTAGCGAGCCAGGCAAGGTAGAAATCGATTCGAATCAATTTAGCATCCTGGATGGCCGGATGGTGCAATATTATGAAAATATCAGCCGCATTAGCAAGTCGATTTATCTAATCAGTGTTGATGATGGTTTTGTAATCTATAATCCCACCGAACAGCTTAATCAGGAAAAGAAAAAATTACCTTCCGTTTTAATCAGACGCGTAGAAGATATTACTGATAAATTCTCCCTAATTAGTGAAGGCGGAAATAGTGGTGAAGAAACAGAAATCCGGAATAGCAGAAATAATATCCGCATTTCTTATGCCCTACCTTATTACAGACAAGCTAAAGTGAAATATCAGTTCTACCTGGAAGGTTACTCCCACGGTTGGTCTGACTGGACCTTAGCTACTCAAAAAGATTTCACCAATTTAAGTGCAGGTACCTATACGTTTAAAGTGAGGGCAAAAATTGACGACAATACGGTTAGTGCAGAAACGATTTATAAGTTTACCATCCTACGCCCATGGTACCTGAACAATTGGGCCATTTTATTATATACTGTACTATTTGTAGTGGTTTTAATCTTGGGTAAAAAAATATACGAAAGGAAACTACAACTCGACAGTCAAAAAATTACTGATCGCTTAAAAGCCGAGCAGCAGGAAAAATTAAGGCAGGAAGCTGAAATCAGCGAAAAGCAGATTATTAAATTACAAACAGAGAAACTGCAGGCCGAACTGGCTTCTAAAAACAGGGAGTTGGCCAATTCGGCAATGACGTTGGTCTATAAAAACGAATTACTCCAAAAATTGGCTGACGATATCACCAAGTTAAAGGATGAAAATGGTAAGAAACTTTCTGATGAGCAAACCCGCAAAATACAGAAAGTAATAAACGACGGGATGAATGATGAACGTGACTGGCACCTGTTTGAAAACAGCTTTAACGAAGCGCATGAAAGTTTCTTCAAAAAGTTAAAAGCGCAACATCCCGATCTGGTTCCGAATGATTTAAAACTTTGTGCTTACCTGCGGATGAATATGAGCAGCAAGGAAATGTCATCGCTATTAAATATCAGTTTGAGGGGAGTTGAAATCCGCAGATACCGTTTACGCAAAAAACTCGAAGTGCCACATGATAAAAATTTAACCGAATTTTTAATGGAACTATAGTCTTTGGATTAATTTTTAGCCAGGTTTTTTATCATAGAAATAACACACATCGTCATCATAGAAACATTGATGTAAAGAGAGTTTTATTACTTTTTGAATTTTTTGTACCCAACAGGCACTACATCATTACCTCTCATAACCTTTTTTTAAACCCTACAAAACAGTTGGTGTACTTTTTACACCTAGATAGGTATTAACATTCTGCTCAAATCTCAAAAAACTGTGTTTTTAGCCTAAAATCCCATTCGGTTTATTCATGCACCGAACTTTATCCTTTTTGATGATGTATTAATGTAGAGGTAAAAACACTTGCACATCTACAAAAACAACCCCACATTTAACCTAACAATTAAACTAAATTTATAATAAAGCATGAAAAGAATCTTTACAAGAATTTCTGTTCTCGCTGCAATTTGTTTGCTAACAATTAACGTAGCATTAGCGCAAAACATTACTGTAAAAGGTAAGGTAGTTGATGGTGGTGATAAAACCCCATTACCCGGCGTATCTATTTTAATTAAGGGCACACAAGGTGGCACCCAAACAGATGTAAACGGCAACTACTCCTTAAGTGTTCCGGCGAATGCCACATTAGTATTCAACTTTGTAGGCTACACAGCATTTGAACAAGCTGTAAACAACCAAACTACTATTAACGTATCATTAGCTTCATCAACACAACAATTAGAGCAGGTTGTAGTGGTGGGTTATGGTACACAAAGAAAAATTGATGTAACCGGATCGGTAGCAAATGTTAAAGGTGAAGATATATCTAAACAACCTTCTGTAAATCCGGTGAGTGCATTACAAGGAAAAGTTGCCGGTGTTTCTATCACGAATGTAGGAACTCCAGGTGCATCACCTACCATCACCATTAGAGGAACGGGAACAATTTACGGTAAAACTGGCCCTTTATATGTTGTCGATGGTGTTTGGTATGATGATATTAACTTCTTAAACCCTGCAGATATCGCCAGTATCAGTATCTTAAAAGATGCATCTTCTCAATCTATTTACGGGATCAGGGCTGCAAATGGTGTAGTTTTGGTTACGACCAATAAGGGAAAAAGAGGTGATGCTGTTATTAATTACAACGGAACTGTAGGGTTTCAAAAAGTAACCAATCAGGTTGAAATGGCAAATGCATCGGAATATGCAACTGCCGTAAATGAGGCGTATAGCCTATTAAATCCACCAGCAGCTCCGTTATTTGCAAATACCAATTTAGGCGAAGGCACAAACTGGTACGATGTTATATTAAGGGATGCTTTAGTAACCAACCACCAGCTCTCAGTAAGCGGTGGAACGGAAAAATCTACTTATAACCTATCCCTGGGCTATTTAGATCAGGATGGTATCGTAAAAAATAATAATTATAAAAGATACACAGCAAGGTTATCAAACGATTTTCAAATTTTTGAGCCCCTAAAAGTAGGTTATAACGTAACCGCTTCTTCTAGTAAATCTAAGGATGCCCCATCCGGTATTTTTAGGGCATTATATGCAGCATCACCAGTTGTACCAGTGTTTAACGCTGATGGGAGCTACGGTGATCCTAATGCATTTAACCTGGGTAATGGAAGTAATATGAACCCTCAGGCTACGCTTGATTTCTTTAATCAAAACACAACAAAGTATAAAGTTACCGGTAATATTTATGCTGAATTAAAATTTCTGAAGAACTTTACCTTCAAAACAAGCTTTGGTGGTGATTTCGGCCAGGAAGAAGTTCGGGGATACGTACCGGTTTACAAAGCAAGTAATACCCAGCAAAATACAAACAGTAAACTGGACATAGATCGCATTGAAAACAGAAACTGGATTATTGAAAATACGTTAACGTATGACAAAAAATGGGCTGATCATAGCTTAACGGTTTTATTGGGACAAACTGCTCAGCGAAATAAGCTTTATGCCATTAATGCCGACGCATTAAACGTACCCTATACTTCAGAAGGAGACTTGTATCTGGCACTAGGTAATGCAGCTAGCAGAAGTATAGTAGATAGGGGCGAATTATCAACCTTTGCATCTTATTTCGCCAGGGTAAATTATGGCTACAAAAACAGATATCTAATCAATGCATCTATTAGAAGAGACGGTGCTTCACAGTTTTTTGGTTCTAATAATGTTTGGGGTAACTTCCCTTCAGTTGGTGCAGGATGGGTAATCAGCAATGAAGATTTTATGAAAGATCAAAAAATCTTCAGCAATTTAAAATTAAGAGGAAGCTGGGGTAAAGTTGGTAATGCTGGTGTGCCTTTTAACCCTTCTACTCAAACCGTAGATCAAGGCGCAGGCTTGGTTGCCATTTTTGGTGGTATACCGTATACTGGTGCAAGCATCAGAACCCTGGTACCCCCTACGCTATTATGGGAAAGAAGTGCTGGTACCGACATCGGTTTGGAAATGGGCTTTTTAAATAACAGGTTAACCATTGAAGCTGATTATTATAACAGAAAAACTGAACAGGCTATTTTCGATATTCCTGTATTAGGAAGTTTAGGTACTGTAAATAGTTCATTAATTGCTAACCAGGCAGATATCCGTAACCGTGGTTTTGAGTTTTTGGCCACATGGGCAGATAAAACAGCTGGAGGTTTTACTTACTCGATTAGTGGAAATGTTGGCATCAACAATAATAAGGTAATGAATGTAACATCTGGAGCCAACCCAATTTACAAAGGTGGTGCAGGGTTAACCAGTGGATATTTATCTACAAGAACGGTTAATAATCGCCCTATCGGAGAGTTTTTCGGCTATCAGGTTATAGGCGTTTTCCAAACAGATGCTGAGGCCGCAGCGTGGCCGGGCTTTAAAAAAGGCGATTTTAAATATGCGGATGTTAATAACGATGGGGTAATTGATTTAAAAGATAGAGTTGTTTTAGGAAATCCAAATCCTAAATTTACTTATGGTTTAAATACAAATTTCGCCTACAAAAATTTCGATTTAACTTTAGATATCCAGGGTGTTGCAGATGTAGATGTATTTAACGCCAATCTCAGCAACCGTTTTGGTAATGAAAACTACACGAAAGATTTCTTCAATAACCGTTGGAATGGTCCTGGAACATCTAATACCTATGCTTCGGCAAATTTAGCAGGTGGCCTTAACAATGCGCCTAACTCCTTTTACGTAGAAAAAGGCGATTATATCAGATTGAGAAACATCCAACTGGGTTATAGCTTGCCAACTGCAATTGTTAATAAATGGAAAATGCAACGCTTAAGGGTATTCTTAAATGCTCAGAATGCTGTTAACATTTTTGGCTATAAAGGCTTCAGTCCTGAGGTGGGTGGAACGCCAACCAATGCAGGTATAGATACAAACGTTTATCCTTTGTTCGCAACTTATAATTTCGGAGTTAACGTAACTTTCTAATCGACATCAAAATGAAAAAAAATATAAATTTACAGTCTTGCCTTGTGGCTACAGCCTTAGGTACAATGCTTTTCACCGCATCATGTAAAAAAGACTTCCTTAATGTTCCGCCACAAGGACAGCAACCATCAGTTACCTTTTGGAAAACAGGTGATGATGCTTCAAAGGGTGTAAATGCCATTTATGCCAATTTACGCAGCTGGGATAACGTGGCATTTAATGCAATTGCCATTGAAAGTACTGGTTCAGATGAAGCAGATAAAGGCAGTACGCCTACCGATGCAACATTCTTTAACCTTTTTGATCAATTTACGGTAACTTCTACCCAGGGCTCTTTGTTGGGCTTCTGGACCGGTCAATATCAAAATATAAATCTTTGTAATCAGGTGTTGGATAATGTACCCAACATTGATATGGACGCGACACTAAAGGCCAGATATCTTGCTGAAGCAAAATTTGTACGCGCATACTCTTACTTCAGATTGGTAAGGGCCTATGGAAATGTTCCATTAAGATTGAACGTCCCTAAAGATAATTCAGAATATAACCTTCCTCAATCTGATAAAACTGCGGTATACTCACAGATCGAGAAAGACCTTACAGAGGCTGCGGCTGTATTACCACAATCTTATCCTGCAACTGATTTAGGTAGGGCAACAAAAGGCGCTGCCTTAGGCATGAAAGCAAAAGTTGCCATGTATCAGAAAAAATGGGCGGATGTACTTTCGCTAACTAATCAGGTAATGACGTTGGGATACGATCTGTTTCCTGATTATGAAAAAGGATTTAGAGAAGCAAATGAAAACAGCGTTGAATCGTTGTTTGAGGTACAAGCTTCGTTAATTCAAGGCAACGCCGCCGCATCTAATTCTCAATACAGTCAGGTTCAAGGAGTAGCAGGCGTTATGGGATGGGGTTTTAATACGCCATCAGCCGAACTAGAGGCAGCTTATGAAACAGGAGACCCAAGAAAAGATGCTACTATTCTTTTCAGAGGAGAAACTACCCCACAGGGCGACCTTGTTCCTACTTCTGTACCTAATCCCCGTTATAATCAAAAATCTTATGTTCCATTTAACACAAGAGTATCAGGTTTCAATGAAGGTGCTCAGCAAAACATCAGGGTACTAAGATTTGCAGATATTTTGCTCATGAATGCGGAAGCTGCGAACGAATTAGGAAATCCAGCTCAAGCACTTACCTCATTAAACAAAGTACGTAGACGTGCCAGAGGCTCAAATCCGGCAATTTTACCTGATGTGACTACGACAGACCAGACGGCATTAAGAACAGCTATCTGGAAAGAAAGACAGGTTGAACTTGCAATGGAAAACGATCGTTATTTTGATGTGATTAGACAAGGAAGAGGATTGACTGTATTTGGTCCTAAAGGATGGAAAGCCAATAAAAATGAAGTTTGGCCAATTCCACAAACTGAAATTGATTTGAGTGGAGGTTTGCTTAAGCAAAATCCTGGTTACTAAAAATATAATTCAAAGGGTTGCCAGATAAACTGGCAGCCCTTTTTTCACACTTACGCGATGCTAAAAACCCGTACTACAAAAATTTCATTATCCCTAATCCTGGTTTCGTTGTTGATTTTGGGTGCTTGTTCTAAAGCTAAAACCCAGACCTACCATGCAGATCTCAGCATTAAAAAAAACCTAAGCGATGAGCAATTGCTTGATCTCGTTCAAAAACAGACTTTTCAGTATTTTTGGGATGGTGCAGAACCTACATCTGGTGCCGGCCGCGAACGTTATCACGTAGATAATGTGTATCCGGAAAATGATAAAAGCACCGTTGCAACCGGTGCCACGGGTTTTGGCTTAATGGCTATTTTAAGCGGGATTGACAGAAATTATGTAAATAAAAAAGAAGGTTTAGAACGTTTAAATAAAATATTGGATTTTCTATCCAGGGCCGATCGCTTTCATGGAGCATGGCCACACTGGATTTATGGTGAAACTGGTAAAGTACGTCCATTCGGGCGCAAAGATAACGGCGGCGATCTGGTAGAAACATCATTTGTTGCACAGGCATTGATCTGCATTAAAGAATATTATAAAAATGGTACAGATGCCGAAAAGGCCTTAGCCAAAAAAGCCGATGAACTTTGGAGAGGCATTGATTTTAACTGGTACCGAAATGGTGATCAGAACGTGTTATACTGGCATTGGTCGCCGGAATACGAGTGGGAAATGAATTTTCCTGTCAAAGGTTACAACGAATGTTTAATCATGTACATCATGGCAGCCTCATCTCCTACCCATGGTGTGCCTGCCGAAGTTTATCATGAAGGCTGGGCGAGAAATGGGGCAATCAAGGCTAATTTCGATCTTTACGGGCATCATATCCCGTTAGATTATCAAGGCGCAAAAAATTCTGTTGGTCCTTTATTCTGGGCACACTACTCATATTTAGGTTTAAATCCAAAAGGATTAAAGGACCGGTATGCCGATTATTGGCAAAACAATGTTAATCAAACTTTGGCGATACACGATTATTGCGTAGCCAATCCAAAAAAATTTAAAGGTTACGGAGAAAATAGCTGGGGTTTAACGGCCAGTTATTCAGTAAAAGGTTATGCTGCCCATAGTCTTCAGGAAGATTTTGGCGTAATCTCCCCTACCGCAGCCATATCCTCTATCCCTTACACGCCAAAAGAATCGATGAAAGTAATCAGGCATCTTTATGAAGATCTGGGCGACAAAGTTTGGGGAAAGTATGGTTTTTACGACGCTTTTTCCGAAACTGATAACTGGTACCCTAAAAGGTATCTGGGCATTGACCAGGGGCCAATGGTTGTTATGATCGAAAATTACCGCTCAGGCTTACTCTGGCAGTTATTTATGGGAAATGAAGACGTACGAAATGGTTTAGAGAAATTAGATTTCCAGTTCCAACCCTAATATTAATTTGTATATAAATGTTTAGCCACCATATATTTTAAATTAAATCTACAGAACCATGAAAAAAGTAATTTTAATATTAACAGCAGTGATAGGATGTGTAATCCTTAATTCGGGCTTCACTAATGTAGTTGGAGCTAAACATAAAACCATAAAATCAAAATTCGCCACGGTAAATGTAACCGCAACAAACTCCACTACAGATGGTGTATATGTAAAGTTAGAAAATAATACCAGCGGAGGGGTTTACTCATTCTTTATTCAACCAAATTCTCCAAGTGGAACGGTTATCGGCCAGATACCCGAAAATGGAGATGTTTATACCGTTACACTAACTTCAACAGGCGGTGCACATGATATGTGGGTTTACTGGGAGCACCAGTCGCATGTTACCGGTTTAACGGTTAGCGGCATGTCGATAGGTTGTTCCAGCTGTGCCAGAATAAACATTTTTAATTAATTACCTAAGGATAATGGCTAAACATTTATTCAAAATATTAATCATATTCACCCTGTTCTGCAATACTTATATCTCATATGCACAGCAGAAAACCTTTTGCAACCCCATCAATGTAGATTACGGTTACACCCCTTTCGAGTCTTTTACCGAATGGGGCAAGCATCGGGCTACGGCCGATCCTGTTATTGTAAACTACAAAGGCGATTTCTACCTGTTTAGCACCAATCAATGGGGATATTGGCACAGTGCTGATATGCTGAACTGGAAATTCCACGAAAGAAAGTTTTTGCGCCCATGGAACAAAACCAAAGATGAGCTTTGCGCACCTGGTGTGGGCATTGTTGGTGATACCATGGTGGTTTTTGGCAGTACTTACACCAAAAACTTCACCCTTTGGGGCAGCACGGATCCTAAAGGTAACAAATGGTTTCCATTGGTTGATTCTTTAGAAATTGGTGGCTGGGATCCGGCCTTTTTTACTGATGATGATGGTAAATTTTATATGTACAATGGCAGCAGCAATAATTACCCTATGTATGGAGTAGAGCTTGACCGCAGAACTTTTCAACCTAAAGGTACACGTACACCAATGTACTTGCTGGAAAGTTGGCGCTATGGCTGGCAGCGTTTTGGCGAATATATGGATAATACCTTTCTCGACCCTTTTGCCGAAGGCGCCTGGATGACTAAACACAACGGCAAATATTATTTTCAGTACGGCGCACCTGGAACCGAATTTAGCGGCTATTCAGACGGCGTGGTGGTAGGTACCAAACCTTTGTTCTATGATACACCTACAACACCACAATCCGATCCTTTGAGTTATAAAGGTGGAGGATTTTCACGCGGTGCCGGGCACGGTGCAACCTTTCAGGATAACAGCAAAAATTACTGGCACATTTCTACCAGCATTATCTGCGTAAAAAATACCTGGGAACGCCGCATGGGCATTTGGCCAACTGGTTTTGACCAGGATGATGTGATGTGGACCAATACCGCATTTGGTGATTATCCGCTTTATTTACCAGCCGAAAGAAAGGAAGGCGGGCCTGCGGGGCCGGGCTGGATGCTCATTAACTATAAAAAACCGGTAACTGTATCCTCTACCCTGGGCGGCTATAATGCCAATAATGCGGTTGATGAGAACATTAAAACCTATTGGAGTGCCAAAACAGCAAATAATGGTGAGTGGATCCAGACTGATCTCGGCAGCCTGGCAACCGTTAATGCCATCCAAATCAATTATGCCGATCAGGATGCCGAATTTTTAGGAAAACAGGCTGGAATTTATCATCAATATAAAATCCTTTCATCAACAGATGGAAAAAAATGGAGCACGCTTGTTGATAAAAGCCAGAATAAAACAGATGTTCCACATGACTTCATCGAACTTGAAAAACCGGTTAAAACCAGGTTTATCAAAATGGTAAACATCCACATGCCTACCGGAAAATTTGCCATCAGTGGCTTACGCGTTTTTGGTAACGGAAACGGAGAGAAACCAACAAAAGTAAAAAACCTCATTGTATTAAGAACAGAAAAAGATAAACGCAGTGCCTACATTAAATGGGAGCCTGTTGATAATGCTTTTGCTTATAATCTGTACTATGGCACAGCGCCTGATAAGCTATACAACTGCATCATGATCCACGATTTTAATGAATATTGGTTTAAAGCAATGGACAGTCAAAAAGCATATTATTTTGCGATGGAGGCGATTAATGAGAACGGCGTATCGCTAAAAACTGAAGTAAAGAAAGTTGATTAACTATTAATTTTTAGATACGACAGCGCCATAAAGCTATTTAAGCACTCGTTGGAAGCGAGCGCCGGCGAGTAAAGAATAAGAAGCTCATGCTCGTTTCTAACGAGTGTGGAAATAACAAATCGTTTTTAACGACTAAAAGTAAAACGATAGAATCGTTGCGCTATTCAGGCACTCGTTGAAAACGAGCGCCAGCAACAATTTGATAAATAAAGAATAAAATACATATATAATGAAGAGAGCGAATATCCTGGTTGTTTTTTTAACCCTTTTTGTACTGAACGGATCAGCGCAAAACAAAAAACCTGTTTCGGCAGAAGAAGCAAAGATGAATACCTTCATCAGCAACCTGATGGCGAAAATGACTATTGATGAAAAAATTGGACAGCTGAATCTGCCGAGTTCCGGCGATATTACCACAGGACAGGCCAACAGCAGTGATATTTCTAAAAAAATAAAAGCCGGACAAGTTGGTGGTTTATTCAACATCAAGGGGGTTGATAAGATTAAAGCGGTACAAAAAATAGCGGTAGAAAACAGCCGCATGAAAATTCCATTGCTTTTTGGAATGGACGTGATCCATGGTTATAACACAGTTTTCCCCATTCCTTTAGGCGTTAGCTGTATCTGGGATATGGCCACCGTGCAAAAATCGGCGCGTATAGCTGCTATAGAGGCCAGTGCAAGTGGAATTAACTGGACCTTCTCTCCTATGGTTGATATTTCGAGGGATCCGCGCTGGGGCCGCATCTCAGAAGGAAGTGGTGAAGATACTTATTTAGGCTCACAAATTGCAGCAGCAATGGTAAAAGGCTATCAGGGAAAACTCCAGGCCAATAACGAGATTTTAGCGTGCGTTAAACATTATGCATTATATGGTGCAGCTGAAGCCGGCAGAGACTACAATACCACCGATATGAGTAAAGTACGCATGTACAACGAATATTTTCCGCCCTATAAAGCCGCTGTTGATGCAGGTGCAGCCAGCATTATGGCTTCTTTTAATGAAGTGGACGGCATTCCGGCAACGGGAAGCAAATGGTTAATGACAGATGTTTTGAGGAATCAATGGGGTTTTAAAGGTTTTGTGGTTACCGATTATACCGGCATTCCTGAAATGATTGCACATGGCATGGGCGATCTACAAACTGTTTCTGCTTTGGCCTTAAATGCAGGCATTGATATGGATATGGTGGGTGAAGGCTTTTTAGGCACTTTAAAAAAATCATTGGCAGAGAAAAAAGTGGGCATCGCTCAGATCGATAGGGCCTGCCGGTTAGTGCTTCAGGCAAAATACAAATTGGGTTTATTTACAGATCCCTATAAATTTTGCAATACAGAAAGAGCAGCAAAAGAGGTTTTTAGTCCGGCTAACCGCCAGGTGGCACGCGAAGTTGCAACAGAAAGTTTTGTGCTGTTGAAAAATGACAATAATGTACTCCCATTAAAAAAAATCAGGTACCATTGGCTTAATCGGCCCGTTGGCAGATAATACCGCTAATATGTACGGTACCTGGAGTGTTGCTGCACTTTTTGATCAATCGGTAACTGTACTTCAGGGCTTTAAAAATGTGCTGGGCGATAAAGCAAAGATATTAACTGCACGCGGTGCAAACTTTCTAGCAGATTCTGCTATGGAACATCGTTATGTTAACGTGCATAACCCAACATATAAACGTGATCCGCGTACAGAAGCTGAAATGATCAAAGAAGCTTTAGAAGTGGCGAAAAAATCAGATGTGATCGTGGCTATCGTTGGAGAAGGTTCTGAATTTACAGGCGAAAGCAGTAGCGTAACCGATATCCAGATTCCTGAAACACAAAAAAATCTCTTAAAAGCTTTGACCAAAACAGGAAAACCTGTGGTATTGGTATTGTTTACAGGTCGCCCACTAGCGCTAAATTGGGAACAGCAAAATATCCCGGCAATTTTGAATGTTTGGTTCCCGGGAAGTGAAGCTGGAAATGCAATTGCCGATGTGCTTTTCGGAGATGTTAATCCTTCTGGTAAACTAAGTGCAACTTTCCCTCAAAATGTGGGTCAGGTGCCGTTGTATTATGCCCATAAAAATACAGGCCGTCCATTAGCTGAGGGTAAATGGTTCGAAAAATTCCGTTCAAACTATTTAGATGTAAGCAATGATCCATTATATCCGTTTGGTTTCGGTTTAAGTTATACCTCATTTAATTATAGTGATGTTAAACTGAGTGCAAATACCTTGAGCAAAGGAAAATCGATCACAGCATCCGTTACACTAAGCAATACAGGTAAATATGAAGGCAAGGAAGTGGTTCAACTATATATCCAGGATTTAGTTGGGAGCATTACCCGCCCGGTTAAAGAACTAAAAGGTTTCCAAAAAATTAATTTAAAAGCTGGAGAAAGCAAAACGATTACGTTCAATATTTCGGAGAATGACCTTAAATTTTACAATTCAGATCTTAAACTCGTTGCAGAACCTGGCGATTTTAAGGTATTTATTGGCACTAATTCACGAGATGTAAAGGAAGCATCTTTTATATTAAAATAAGATAGTTTAGGTTGGTTGTAGACACTGGGTTATTGTGAAATAACTCAGATTGTCTATTTTTGCCTGATGAACCGTTGCAACTTACCTGATGGTGTTTAGTAATAACAATTATGATCGCTTCTGCACCATTAAAAACAGCCGGGGCTTAAAAGCTAAAATAATACTAACCAATTAATAAATTAAACAGATGAAAAAGATTATTCTAACGATTTGCATTCTTTTTCCTGTACTCTTTTTAAACGCTCAAGACTTAAAAAAATACGACAGGGGAAGTTTTACTAAAGGAAAGGATTCTATTTATTACAGGATTTTGTTTCCAGAGAATTTTAATCCCGACCAAAAATATCCGATCGTTTTCTTTTTGCATGGAAGCGGAGAAAGGGGCAGTGATAATACTAGTCAACTGGTACATGGTGGCAAACTGTTTTTAAAAAATGATTTCCGGAAAAATTTCCCTGCTATTGTGGTTTTTCCTCAATGTCCACAAAGCGATTATTGGGCCAATGTTAATATTGAGAAAGATGGCAATGGACAAAGAAAGTTTAGTTTTGTTGAAGGCGGTAAACCCACCAAAATAATGCATGCTTTACAGGGAATGATCAAAGATTTCCTTAAAAAGCCGTATGTAAACAGACATCAGGTTTATGTTGGCGGCTTGTCAATGGGCGCTATGGGTACCTATGAGCTCTTAAGGAGAGAAAGGCATAAATTTGCAGCAGCAATTGCCATCTGTGGTGGCGACAATACCAACAACATTAAAAAGTATAGAAAGGTACCGCTTTGGATTTTCCATGGTGCTAAAGATGATATTGTAGATCCAGTATTATCGATGGCCATTGCCGAACGGTTAAAAAGTGTTGGTGGAGAGGTGAAGTTTACACTTTATCCTAACGCAAACCATAATAGCTGGGATAGTGCATTTGCCGAACCAGAGTTGTTGCCTTGGTTATTTTCGCATAAGAAATAGTTGGCTAATCAAACCTCGCAGGTTTCTCGCTATCGTCACCCTGAATTTATTTCAGGGTCTTTCTTCAATAGTTGACCTAAGTAATCTAGACCCGACAGAATGGAAAGCCCGGAGGTTGAGGTACGAGGCCGAGGACTTGAAATGATGGCGGGACTGCTGTAACCGAAATGCACAGGTTTTGCTCTTCAAAAAATAGAAATTACAAAAAAGCCTGAAGCAAAAATCTTCAGGCTTCTGTAAAATATCTAATTGCTATTACTCTGCCATATTGTGGTAAACCGCCTGCACATCATCATCTTCCTCCAGCTTATCAATCAATTTTAATACATCGGCGGCCTGCTCTTCAGTAACCTCATGGTGAGATAAAGCAATACGCTCCAGTTTTGAACTTTTCAACTCGATGCCTTTCTCTTCTAAAGCTTTTTGTAAAGAACCAAAGTTTTCGAATGCACCCTGTGCTACCACAATATCATTTCCTTCTTCATCGGCCTCCACATAAAGTTCTTCTAAACCAGCATCAATTAATTCGAACTCTAATTCTTCCAGGTCTAAACCTTCAGCAGGCACAAAACGGAAAATAGATTTGCGATTAAAAACAAAATCCAATGATCCGGTTTTCCCTAAGGTACCATTCGTTTTATTAAAATAACTACGCACATTTGCAACGGTACGGTTGGTATTATCAGTAGCGGTTTCAATTAAAACGGCTACACCATGTGGTGCATACCCTTCGTACACAATTTCCTCATAATTGGCCATCGATTTATCGGAAGCACGTTTAATTGCGGCCTCTACCCTATCTTTCGGCATGTTTACTGCCTTCGCATTTTGTATCGCTGTACGCAAACGGGAGTTGGTTTCCGGATGAGGTCCTGATTCCTTTACCGCCATCACAATATCTTTACCAATACGCGTAAACTGAACTGCCATTTTGGCCCAACGCTTAAATTTTCTCTCTTTTCTAAATTCGAATGCTCTTCCCATTTTTTGGAGTATTTTAGTATCAAGTATAGAGAATCGAGTATCAGGACAGTAGATTAACCTTATGCCTTAAACCCTACACCTTTAATCTCTCTATCTATTTTTTTAAATTATTTAACATATCAATTGTCAGTTTCGATAAATCGAATGCTGGTTTCCATCCCCAATCCTTTGCAGCATAACTATCATCGATAGAACGTGGCCAGCTGTTCGCAATCTGCTGACGTGGATCATTAGCCGCGTAAGTTAGTGTAAAATCCGGAATATGTTTTCTAATTTCAGCAGCCAAAACCTCAGGTGTAAAACTTACGCCACCAAAATTATAACTGCTACGCACTGAAATCTGGTCTGCTGGCGCATCCATCAGCTCGATTGTTCCACGGATCGCATCATCCATATACATCATAGGCAGCTCTGTTTCCGCATTTAAAAAACTCTGGTAACTGCCCTTTTTCAAGGCATCATGAAAAATATGAATCGCATAATCTGTTGTTCCACCTCCAGGGGCAGCTTTCCAGCTGATCAGTCCCGGATAGCGGATACTACGCACATCCAATCCGTATTTTTGGTTGTAATATTCACACCAGCGCTCCCCTGCCAGCTTACTGATTCCGTACACAGTGTTCGGATCCATGATACAATATTGTGACGTATGATCTTTTGGCGAATTTGGCCCAAATACGGCGATAGAACTTGGCCAATAAACTTTTGCCGTTTTATATTCTAAAGCTAAATCTAACACATTCAATAAACCGTTCATATTTAAATCCCAGGCTAGCTTTGGATTTTGTTCACCCGTAGCCGATAACAAGGCAGCCAAAAGGTAAACTTGTGTTGGCCTGTATTTATGAAAAATGCCATTGATCATTTCTTTATCAAGTACATTCACAAATTCGAACGGAGCGGCGTTTTTGATATCATAATCTGGCCTGCGTATATCGCATGCAACAACATGATCATCACCATATATTTTACGTAAAGTAGTTACCAACTCGGTGCCAATTTGCCCGTTTGAACCTAAAACAACAATTTTTTCCTGCATATTTTTTTTGAGAATGAGCAAAGGTAAAAAAATGGGATAAAAGGCAATAAAATATTTTAAGAAGGCGTTACACCATCAATGCATAAACCAGTAAGTTGTTAACCAGTTTACATCATTAAATAACGTTAAACTGCTAACTAAATACTGCTGTTTGAAATTTGATAACTTTGCTCAATTGTGAATCATAAATTCGCTAATTTAAACCTGTTCATAGGCCTGATTTTTCCTGACAAATCTTCATTTTTAAATTTATTGGCACAAATTACCTTTACTTACAGTAAATGTACTTTTTACACCAAGCAAAACCCAAATAAAAACATGCTTCAAGCAGCTTATAAAGCAGAAAACCCACATTATTTAGAACAATTCTACCCGGTAACAATCATATTGCACGCTAATAATTTAACTTAAAAATTCATTCTTTACGCTATATTTTTTCTAATATTACTAATTCAACACATCAATAACCAAAATATAAAAATCATAAATACGATGCACAGAAGAGAAGCACTCAAAAACGTTGCATTTTTGCTTGGTGGAGCAATCTCGGCAAGTACAATGGGCGTGTTATTTGAAAGTTTTACACTCCCTGAAAATGAAAAAAACTTTGTAAATTATTCACTGGAAGACGAAAAGATTTTTGCCGAATTTGCTGATATTATAGTTCCTACAACCAAATCATCTGCAGGTGCCAAAGCAGCAGGCTTAGGTAAGTTTATTCCAATGATGATGAAAGATTGTTATCCAGCTACCATGCAAACGTCTTTTGCAAAAGGCTTTAAAGATCTTCAGGCAAAATCAATGAAAGATTTTGGAAAAAGTTATATCGCTTTAACACCTGCCGACCGCACAAAACTAATGATCGATTTGAGGGCTATTGCACTCGCCCAAAAAGATAGCAAATCAGATGAGAATAAAGATCTGGCTTATTTTTTTATTACGGCAAGAGATTTGACCCTGCTCGGTTATTATTCTTCAGAAATTGGTTGTACCAAAGCAAGGGAATACGTCCTTATTCCGGGCCGATATGATGGCAATGCGCCTTTGAAACCTGGTCAAAGATCTTGGGCTACCTCTTAACAACAACGACAAAACATCATGAATTTAAATACAAATTTAAAAGCAGAAAATACTTACGATGCTATTGTTATAGGATCAGGTATTAGTGGCGGCTGGGCTGCAAAAGAACTTACCGAGAAGGGCTTACGTGTACTCATGCTCGAAAGAGGGATGAATATAGAGCACATTACCGGATATGAGAATGCCATGAAAAACCCATGGGATTTTAAACATGCGGGCAGACTTACCGAAGAACAAAAACGTACCCATCCGGTACAAAAAAGGGACTATCCATACCAGGAGGCAAACGAGAAATGGTGGGTAAACGATTTAGAATGCCCATACACCGAAGATAAACGTTTCGATTGGTACCGTGGTTTCCACGTAGGTGGTAAATCATTGATGTGGGGCCGTCAAAGTTACCGTTTAAGCGATCATAACTTTGAAGATAATGCCAAAGATGGTCATGGAAGCGATTGGCCTATCCGTTACGCAGAACTCTCACCATGGTACGATTATGCCGAACGTTTTGCAGGTATCAGCGGTTCTAACGAAAACTGGCCAACTTGTCCTGACGGGCAGTTCCTACCTCCAATGGATTTAAACATTGTAGAAAAATCAGTAAAAGCACGGATAGAAGAACATTATAAAAGAGAACGGATTATGATGATTGGCCGTGTGGCCAACCTGACCGTTCCACATAAAGGACGTGGCAATTGCCAATACAGAAACCTGTGTAGCCGCGGTTGCCCGTTCGGCGCTTACTTCAGCACGCAGTCTTCTACCCTACCTGCGGCAATGGCAACCAAACGCTTAACTTTAAGGCCATACTCTATCGTAAATCATATCATTTATGATAAAGATACCAAGAAGGCGAAAGGCGTAATGGTTATTGATGCAGAGACCAACAAAACAATGGAGTTTTATGCTAAGATCATTTTTGTAAATGGTTCTACATTAGGCTCTACATTTATTTTACTGAATTCAACATCAGAAGCACATCCCAACGGATTAGGCAATGGCAGTGGCCAGTTAGGGCATAACTTAATGGATCACCATTTCCGCTGCGGCGCATCAGGAGAGGCTGAAGGCTTTGATGATAAATATACCTATGGTCGCCGTGCAAACGGCATTTATGTACCTAGGTATCAAAACATTGGTAAAGATAAACGTGACTACTTACGTGGTTTTGGTTATCAGGGCGGTGCGAGCAGAAGCAATTGGCAGAATGACGTTGCTGAATTATCATTTGGGGCAGATCTGAAACAAAAAATGACTACCCCGGGCAAATGGACCATGGGATTAGGCGGTTTCGGAGAGATGTTACCTTACTACGAAAACAAGGTTTACATCGATAAAACCAAAAAAGATAAGTGGGGCCAGCCTGTATTGGCAATTGATTGCGAATACAAAGAAAACGAGAAAAAAATGCGTGTAGATATGATGAATGATGCTGCTGAAATGTTAGAGAGAGCGGGCATAAAAAATATCAGAACATACGATAATGGTTGCTATCCTGGTATGGCGATCCATGAAATGGGGACCGCCAGAATGGGTAACGATCCGAAAACTTCAGTACTGAACAAATGGAACCAAATGCACGAGGTAAATAATGTTTTTGTAACCGATGGATCGTGCATGCCATCAATCGCTTGCCAAAACCCTTCGCTAACATTTATGGCGCTAACAGCACGTGCTGCTGATTATGCGGTAAAAGAGCTTAAGAAAAAGAATATCTAAAAAGGCTTAAAACTTAAGGTTCAAGGTAGAAGGCGTAAGGTATAAGGTTTAATCACCCGAAAACCTTATACCTTTTACCCTGAGCCTTTTTAAGGTAGCAGGAACAAGAATTTACCTTAAACCATAATTATTAAACCACAACCTAATAAAAAACAAAGCAAGAGGTAAAGATTTTAGGCATAGGGAAATCATCCTAAACCTTTAACCCTAAACCTCACACCTTTATAAAATGAAAAGAAAATTAAGAATGGGCATGATAGGCGGCGGAAAAGACGCCTTTATTGGTGCCGTACACCGTTTGGCGGCTAACATGGATGGCCTGATAGAATTATCTGCCGGAGCTTTAAGTGTAAATCCTGAAGTTGGATACGAATCTGGGAAAATGCTTTTTCTTCCCGATAACAGAATCTACAACAATTACGAAGAAATGCTGACTAAGGAAAGTGAGTTGCCAGCAGAAGAAAGGATTGATTTCGTAACCATCGTTACTCCGAACTTTGCCCATTTTGCCCCTGCGATGATGGCATTGGACAAAGGTTTTAACGTGGTGATTGAAAAACCGATGACTTTAACTTTGGAAGAAGCAAAACAGCTTCATGCTAAAGTAGAAGAAACCGGATTAACCCTTTGTTTAACACACACTTACTCGGGATATCCGATGGTTAAGCAAGCCAAACAAATGGTTAGCGAAGGCAAATTGGGTAATATCCGTAAAATTGTAGTAGAATACCCACAAGGCTGGTTAAGCACACTTTCAGAGCGCGAAGGCAATGCACAGGCCGCCTGGCGTACCGACCCTTCTAAAACGGGAAAAAGCGGTTGCATGGGCGATATCGGTACACATGCAGCACATCTTGCCGAATATATCTCGGGGTTAGAAATCACTAAAATTTGTGCCGATTTAAATATCGTGGTACCAGGAAGAGCCATTGATGATGATGGTAACGTACTTTTAAAATTCGATAATGGTGCTAACGGCGTGTTGGTAGCCTCACAAATCGCCGCAGGCGAAGAAAATGCATTAAAAATCAGGGTCTATGGCGAAAAAGGTGGTTTAGAATGGCACCAGATGGAACCAAATACCATGATTGTAAGGTGGTTAGATGCACCAACCCAAATCTACAGGACAGGAAACGGCTATATGGGTAGTTTTGCAAAACACAATACCCGTACACCAGGCGGTCACCCGGAAGGTTATTTAGAGGCATTTGCCAATATCTACAAAAACTTTGCACTTACCGTAAATGCGAAATTAAATAACGAGCAACCTACGGCCGAGATGCTCGATTTCCCTGGCACCTCAGATGGAATCAGAGGAATGGCATTTATTGAGAATGTAGTGGCCTCGGGCCAATCAGATCAAAAATGGTTCGACTATAAAATATAATTCCGGTATGACAACTATAAAAGGACCAGCTGTATTTTTAGCACAGTTTATAAGCGACGAAGCTCCGTTTAATTCTTTAGACAGTATTTGCAAATGGGCGGCAGATTTAGGGTTTAAAGGTATTCAGATGCCGACGCTCGATACCCGTTTTATTGATCTTAAACAAGCAGCAGAAAGCAAAACCTATGCTGATGAGTTAACAGGTAAAATTGCCACTTATGGTTTGGAAATTACCGAACTATCTACACACTTACAGGGCCAGTTGGTAGCCGTTCATCCTGCTTACGACGATCTATTTGACGCTTTTGCACCAAAAGAAGTACACAAAAACCCGAAAGCCAGAACGGAATGGGCAGTGCAGCAGATGAAATATGCGGCTAAAGCATCACAAAACCTCGGTTTAAATGCACACGCCACTTTTAGTGGTTCGTTATTATGGCAATATTTCCACCCTTGGCCTCAACGTCCGGCCGGATTGGTTGAAGAAGGTTTTGCAGAACTAGCCAAACGCTGGACACCTATCTTAAATAAATTTGACCAATGTGGTGTAGATGTTTGCTATGAAATACATCCTGGAGAGGATTTATTTGATGGAGAAACTTACGAAATGTTCCTTGCGGCAGTAGATAATCACCCTCGGGCATGCTTATTGTATGATCCATCTCACTTTGTGTTGCAACAATTGGATTACATTCAGTATATCGATTTTTACCACGAACGCATTAAAGCCTTCCACGTAAAGGATGCAGAATTCAACCCTACGGGCAAACAAGGCACTTTTGGCGGATACCAGAGTTGGGCAAACCGTGCAGGACGCTACCGCTCGCCAGGTGATGGGCAAGTTGATTTTAAAACGATTTTTAGTAAATTAGCCCAATATGATTTCGAAGGCTGGGCCGTTATGGAATGGGAATGCTGTATTAAAAATCAGCAGGATGGTGCACGTGAAGGCGCAGAATTTATCAAAAAACACATCATTAACGTAACTGATAAGGCATTTGATGATTTTGCCGCATCGGGTAGTGATAGCGCTTTCAATAAAAGAATATTAGGATTACAAGAATAACAACACACAAAACACACACAACATGAAAAAAACATTTTTAGTTTTAGGCGCTGTAGTCATTTTTATGGCGTCGTTTTCAAAAGCTGATTTAGCAAAAGAAAAGGCTGTGCTTGCAACGGCAACCACAACAAACCATGCAAACTTTCAATCAAATCCTGGAGAAAAACTGATCAATAAATCAGATTGTTTAGGTTGCCACAACAAAACCAACAAAATTATTGGTCCTGCATACGTAGACATCGCAAAAAAATATCCGGCTACCGAAAAAAACATCAACATGCTGGCCGATAAGATTATTAAAGGAGGTACCGGAGTTTGGGGCAATATGCCAATGACCGCTCATGCTTCCCTTAAAAAAGATGATGCAAAATTAATGGTGAAGTATATTTTATCTTTAAAGAAAAAATAGTCGAATTCCTCTAGCAAATCGATTTACTACATATGAAAACAGAGCAAGAAAATAAAAACACGAGTAACCGTCGTGATTTTATTAAAACGTCGGCAATCGCTGCCGCTGCCTTTATGATTGTTCCGCGCCATGTTTTGGGCGGAACAGGTTATTTAGCACCAAGCGATCGTTTATTGGTTGCGGGCATTGGCGTTGGCGGAAAAGGCCAAAGCGATTTAGAAATGTTTTACAAAAGCGGAAAAGCATATATTGCTTTTTTATGTGATGTAGACGATCGCCGTGCAGCCAATAGTGTAAAAGCTTACCCTAAAGCAAAATACTATAAAGATTGGCGCGAGATGTTAGATAAAGAACATAAAAACTTCGATGCTGTCTCTGTTTCTACTCCAGATCATAACCATGCTATCCAGGCTTTAGCTGCCATGCAGTTGGGCAAACATGTTTACGTTCAAAAACCGTTAACACACGATATTTATGAAGCGCGGATTCTGACCGCAGCTGCAAAAAAATATAAGGTGGTTACGCAAATGGGCAATCAAGGTGCATCAAACGATGGTCCGCGCCAAATGAAGGAATGGTATGAAGCTGGTTTAATTGGCGATGTACATACGGTTTATGCCTGGACTAACCGTCCGGTATGGCCACAAGGTATTCCATGGCCAAGCAAAAAAGCGGAAATTCCTAAAGAATTAGACTGGAATTTATGGTTGGGAACGGCTCCTGAAAAGGATTATGTTGATAAATTGGTTCCTTTTAACTGGCGTGGCTGGTGGGATTACGGAACCGGCGCTTTGGGCGATATGGGTTGTCACTTAATCGAAGCTCCTTTCAGTGTATTAAATTTAAAATATGCCAAAGAAGTTCAGGCAAGTGTAGGTTCTGTTTATGTAGATGAATTTAAACGCGGTTATTTTCCTGAAAGTTGCCCTCCGTCAAGCCATGTTACCTTAAAATTTCCGAAAACGAATAAAACAAAAGGTGATGTTACTTTACACTGGATGGATGGTGGGATCCAGCCAGAACGTCCGGAAGAATTAGAAGCAAATGAAACTTTTGGTGATGGTGGTAACGGTACATTATTTATCGGAACAAAAGGTAAAATGATGTCTGAAACATATAGCGCAAACCCTAAATTATTGCCTTTAAGTAAAAACAAGGACATTAAAGTTGCGCCAAAATATGCACGCGTACCAGATGGTGCAAACGGACATTATAAACAATGGGTTGAAGCAGCAATTGCCGGTTATGGCAAACAGGAAGTGAGTTCACCTTTTGAAATTGCTGGTCCGTTAACGGAAGCTTTATTGATGGCCAACCTGGCGATCAGAAGTTTTGATGTGCAAAAAACGGTAAACGGCAAAACTACCTACCCAGGAAGGTATATGAAAATGCTTTGGGACAACGATAATATGAAAGTGACCAACTTTGATGAAGCAAACCAGTTTGTAAAACGCGAATACCGTAAAGGCTGGAACAATTTAACACTTTAATTAAAAGTACTTACAAACGTGACAGATTTAATCTATCATGTTTAAATTCAAAAAAATGAAAAAAATCTTTCTCTCTGCTTGCATTATGCTAGCAGTTACACAAATATCAAACGCACAAAAAGGCTTTAAACCATTATTCGATGGTAAAACTACAACAGGTTGGCATACCTACAACAAAACTACTGTTGGTAGTGGTTGGCAGGTTCAGGATGGTGCATTACACTTAGATTTAGCTAAAAAAGGTAAAGATGGCGGTGGCGATTTAGTCACCGATAAAGAGTATGGTGATTTCCACTTAAAATATGATTGGAAGGTAGCTCCCAAAGCAAATAGCGGTGTTATTTTTTATGTTCATGAAGAACCTAAATATCATGCTACTTATTCTACCGGTTTAGAAATGCAGGTGATCGATAATGATGGCCATCCTGATGGAAAAATCACTAAACACCGTGCCGGCGATCTTTATGATTTGGTAAAAAGTTCGTCAGAACCAGTTAAACCAGTTGGCGAATGGAACAAAGCAGAGATCATTAGCAAGAAAGGTAAATTAACCTTAATCTTAAATGGTGTTGAAGTAGTCAAAACAACGCTTTGGGATGATAACTGGAAAAAAATTGTTGCAGGCAGCAAATTTGCTACATGGGAAAACTGGGGAACCTTTAAAACCGGTAAAATTGCCCTGCAAGATCATGGAGATGAAGTATGGTACAAAAACATCTCTATTAAAGAATTATAAAAAGAGGTAAAAGGTGTAAGGTAGAAGGCTAAAGGCTTTCTTTCGTCTGCTCCAACCATACATTCAAAACTTAAAATATAATGTGGCTGAAGGCGTAGGGTAAACGTTGAGGGTAATATCCCTCACTCTTAACCCTACGCCTTAAACCTTAAACCCAATAACCTGATCTAAACCAAATGAATAGCACTACACGCTTTAAACTTTCTGCCATGATGTTCCTGGAATTTTTTATCTGGGGCGCATGGTTTGTTACCCTTGGTACTTTCTTAGGAAATAATTTAAAGGCTACCGGTGCTGAAACCGGTGCTGTATTTTCTACACAATCCTGGGGGGCTATTATTGCCCCTTTTATCGTTGGTTTAATTGCCGACAGGTATTTTAACGCCGAGCGCATTTTAGGTGTTCTACATATTATCGGTGCCGTCTTAATGTATCAAATGTATAATGCAACCGATGTAAGCGTATTCTATCCTTACGTTCTAGGCTACATGATCCTTTTTATGCCTACCCTGGCCCTGGTCAACTCTGTTTCTTTCAATCAGATGAAAGATCCGGAGAAAGAATTTTCTTCTATCCGTATTTTTGGTACCATTGGCTGGATTGCTGCTGGTTTATTGATCAGCTATTTCTTCCATTGGGATTCAAAAGAAGGTACAGAGGCAGGCTTACTTAAAAATACGTTTCTTATGGCTGGCATTGTTTCTTTAGTTTTAGGCTTGTTCAGCTTTATTTTACCTAAAACTCCACCAAAACTTTCATCTGATGAAAAGATTACCATTTCTGATGTATTGGGTCTTGATGCCTTGAAATTATTAAAAGACAGAAACTTCCTCATCTTCTTCATCTCTTCTATCTTGATTTGTATTCCATTAGCCTTTTATTACCAGAATGCGAACCCTTTTCTCTCTAATATCGGTATGGATAACCCAACAGGTAAGATGACGATTGGTCAGGCTTCAGAAGTATTATTTTTATTGTTTATACCTGTATTTTTTAAACGTTTCGGATTCAAAATGACCATTCTGGTGGGTATGTTGGCCTGGGCTGTACGTTATGCCCTATTCGCTTATGGAAACGCCGGTGAATTAAGCTTCATGCTCATTTTAGGTATTGCTTTACACGGGGTTTGTTATGATTTCTTCTTTGTTTCCGGTCAGATTTATACCAACTCAAAAGCAGGAGAAAGATTTAAAAGCTCTGCCCAGGGCTTAATTACTTTGGCAACTTATGGTGTAGGTATGCTCATCGGCTTTGCAGTTGCCGGGAAAATTTCTGATGCTTATAAAGCCGTTGATGGTACTATGGACTGGAAAATGATCTGGATTATTCCTGCGGGTATTGCGTTGGTGGTATTTTTGCTTTTCGCCCTGATATTTAATGATAAAACCAAATCAGAAGTAGAAGTTAAAACTGTTTAATATGAACGCTAACATCAATAGAAGAAATGCGTTAAAGAACATCGTTGCAGGGACTGCAGCAGTGGGTGTTTCTTCAGGCTTATCAGCACTAGCCATGAATAAAACAGAATCAAATGAGCCACTTGGGCTAAAAGGAAATATTAACCATGCCGTGTGCCGCTGGTGTTTTAGCAGCTTTGATGTAGATACACTTTGTATTGAAGCAAAAAAAATAGGGATAAAAGGCATTGATCTGGTGGGGCCTAACGATTGGCCTACCTTAAAAAAACATGGCTTAGAATCAACCATGTGTAATGGTGCTGAGATTAATTTGGTTGATGGTTTTAATGATGAAAAATTCCACGAACAATTAATTCAAAATTATACCAAAATGATTCCGCTTGTGGCCGAAGCTGGTTATAAAAACCTGATCTGCTTTAGTGGAAACCGCCGTGGTAAAGATGATGAGACCGGTTGGAATAATTGCGTTAAGGGCTTAAAACAGTTAATTCCTTTGGCTGAAAAGCACAACGTCGTATTGGTAATGGAGTTGCTTAACAGCAAAGTAAACCATAAAGATTACCAATGCGATAGAACATCTTGGGGAGCTGAACTTTGCAAACGTTTGGGATCTGAAAACTTCAAATTGTTATATGATATCTACCATATGCAAATTGATGAAGGTGATGTAATCAGTAACATCCGGCAGTACCACCAATACATTGCCCATTATCATACCGCTGGCGTACCTGGACGTAATGAAATAGATGATACCCAGGAATTATATTACCCTGCCATTATGAAAGCCATTGCCGAAACCGGCTTCAAAGGTTACGTTGCACAAGAATTTATACCTAAACAAGCAGATAAAATAGCCTCATTGAAAAAGGCGGTATCTATCTGCGATATTTAATCTATGTTATGATATCAAGAAGAAATTTCCTAATCAACAGCAGCGTGGCTGCAGCAGCGGCGCTGCTGGTACCTTCATTTGTTTTCGCAGCCGATAATAAAAGAGTTGTTGGCCTCCAGTTGTACTCTTTAAGGGATGAGTTGCCTAAAGATGTAAAAGGGACGATAGCAAAAATTGCCAAAGCTGGTTTTAAAGAAGTAGAAACTTATGGTTTTTCTATAAATGATCAATTTTGGGGTTTAACACCTAAAGAATTCAAAGCGCTGTTAGATGCTCATGGTTTAAAGGCACCAAGTGGCCATTATGGCTTAGGCACTTATTTAAGCGATGGCAATACCACCGAACTGAAAGCGGCAATTGCAGCAGCAAAAGTATTGAAAAGCGAATATGTAACCATCCCCTGGTTAGATGCGAGCCTCAGGAAGAATGCTGACGATTATAAGAAAATTGCAGCCAGAATAAACGAAGCTGGAAAGATGTGCAAAGCGGCCGGTATCCGTTTGGCTTACCACAACCACAATTTTGAATTTGATAAAATTGGCAATACCACAGGTTACGAAATTTTGTTAAAAAGTACCGATAAAAAATTAGTTGATTTCGAACTCGATCTGTATTGGGTGGTACGTTCAGGAAACGATCCGATTAAATTATTCAAAGAAAATCCCGGCCGTTTTACCATGTGGCATGTTAAAGATATGGATAAAGCAAACCCAGCCTTAAATGCTGAAGTCGGCACCGGATCTATAGATTTCAAACGGATTTTTGCCCAGGCTAAACTTTCAGGCATGAAACATTTCTTTGTAGAGCACGAAACCAATTACAAACCAAACCCGATGGAATCTGTTGCGGCAAGCTGTGCTTATATTAAGAAAGAAATTATTTAATTGAAGAGATGAATTCAAGAAGGACATTCCTAAAGCAGGCAGGATTAGCGGCCGGAGCAGCACTACTAATCCCCTCTTTTGCTTTTGATAGGGCAAGTAAAAATGTTGGTTTACAACTCTACACCTTGCGCGATGAAATACCAAAAGACGTAAAAGGCGTTATCGAAAAAGTAGCGCAAGCCGGGTACAAAGAAGTGGAAACCTATGGTTTTTCTAACGGAAAATTCTGGGGCTTAACCCCTAAAGAGTTTAAAGCTTTATTAAATGCTAACGGTTTAAAAGCACCAAGCGGGCATTACGGAATGGATGAATTCTCTAAAACCGGAAAAACCGACAAGTTAAAAGCAGATATCGAATCTTCAGCAGCTATTGGCGGTAAATATTTTACCATTGCCGGCGCCCATGTTGATATGAGCAAAGGTGTAGACGGCTTTAAGAAAACAGCTGATGATTTTAATAAAGTGGCTGAAATTGCCAAAGCGTCAGGCTTAAAGTTTGCTTACCACAACCACGATTTCGAATTTAAGAAATTGGGCGGTACCACTGGCTATGATGTTTATTTAAGCGAAACCGAAAAAAACCTGGTCAACTTTGAAATGGATTTATACTGGGTTGTCCGTTCAGGTAACGATCCTTTAGCATTGTTTAAAAAATATCCTGGCCGTTTCCCGATGTGGCATGTAAAAGATATGGATAAAGCCAAACCGGAATGGAACACCGAGGTGGGTAAAGGATCAATTGATTTTAAAACCATTTTTGCCGAGGCAAAACTTTCGGGTATGCAGCATTTCTTTGTGGAGCACGAAACCAATTATCAGCCAGATCCTATCGGTTCGATTAAAGCCAGCTGCGATTATATCAAAGCTAATTTGATTTAAATTTATCCAAACCCCACAGTTTTGAAAACATGTGGGGTTTATAAAAAACGATTCTGGCTGTAAACTGCATATTGCAAACTGATATGGGCGTTCCCCAAGCTGCGCAAAGGTCGGGCTTCGCTTCGCTACGGTACCGATGAAAATATCGGTACTGAACCCTTCCAATCCCTAACGCAGAATCTTTCACTAAAAATCTTCTCAATGTTAGAAGGGAGATGACTTGGGTTAATTAAACCTTATAGAACGGCAATACTTTTTAATTGCAGGAGCCATAAACTTGCTCACCGTACCCGATGAAACAGACGCTTCGTACTTCGGCATAACGGTTATTGTTTAAAAAGATTATAGTGATAGCAGGACTGTCGTAACCGATACGCTCTAAAACCTGCTTTCCAAAATAAAAACATCCACGTTGACTGCCAAAGTTATCCCGTGTCCCCTCCTCAAGAAACGTCTCAAGTCTCCGCTCATACTTTATTTTTAACCATATTTTCTATCGAAAATCAAAAAATTCAAACGTTAAAAGCAAATTTAATTGGCAACAATAGGGATATCAGCTTAATTTTTAGCATATTTGAGCTCATATCAAATAATTAATAATATAAAAAAAATTAAAATGAAAGTAGCAGTAGTGGGTGCCACCGGGTTGGTTGGTACTGTCATGTTAAAAGTATTGGAGGAAAGAAATTTCCCTTTAACAGAGTTAATTCCCGTAGCATCAGAAAAGAGTGTTGGTAAGGAAATTACTTTTAAGGGTAAGAAGTTCCCAATTGTTAGCATGGATACTGCAATCAGCATGAAACCGGATATCGCTTTGTTTTCAGCTGGTGGCAATACTTCGTTAGAACATGCGCCTCGCTTTAAAGAAGCCGGAACAACTGTTATTGATAACTCTTCAGCATGGAGAATGGACCCTGCAATTAAATTAATTGTACCAGAAGTTAATGCACACGAACTTTCTATTGATAACAAAATTATTGCTAACCCGAACTGTTCTACCATTCAAATGGTTGTAGTTTTGAAGCCTTTACACGATAAATACAAAATCAAACGTGTAATCGTTTCTACTTACCAATCGGTTACGGGTACTGGAGTTAAAGCAGTTGAGCAGTTAATGAACGAGCGCAATGGCATTGATGGCCCTAAAGCTTACCCATACGAAATCGACTTAAATGTGCTTCCTCACATTGACGTTTTCACCGATAACGGATATACCAAAGAAGAAATGAAAATGGTGAAGGAAACAAATAAAATCATGAGCGATAACAACATTAAGGTTACCGCTACAACAGTTCGAATCCCGGTTATGGGCGGCCACTCCGAATCAGTTAATATCGAATTTGAAAATGATTTTGATTTAGCCGAGGTGCGTAGTATTTTAGAAAAAGCGCCAGGCGTAATTGTTGTAGATGATGTTGCCAACCTAAAGTACCCTATGCCAAAAGATGCACATGAAAAAGATGAAGTTTTTGTTGGTCGTATCCGTAGAGATGAATCGGCATCAAAAGCATTAAACCTTTGGATTGTTGCTGATAACTTACGTAAAGGTGCAGCAACCAACGCAGTTCAAATTGCAGAATACCTGGTTCAGAAAGAATTAGTATAATCTATAAAATCTCCAGCCCCGATGTAAAATTGGGGCTTTTTTATGCGCCCTCCATTCATGAAAAATATTCCTATTGCCTTAATTTATTCACGGCTGTTAATCGGTTTCATAATCATTTTACTCAGTATTTTTCATACCACTTATTACTCCTTTTTGGCCATTACACTTTTATCTATTGGTTTGCTAACTGACGTTTTTGATGGCATTATTGCACGCAGGCTGAATATCTCATCTGAAAAATTAAGACGCTTAGACTCCAGTATAGATCAGGTATTCTTTATTTCTGTAGCAATTGCCACGTACATCCAATGTCCAGATTTTTTCAAAACCAATCTTGTAAAACTGATTGTGCTAGGTGCTTTTGAGGCCTCTACTTATGCCGTAAGTTATCTTAAATTTAAAAAGGAGATTGCTACACACTCTATTGGCGCCAAAATCTGGACATTAACCATATTCGCCAGTCTGGTTGAAATTATGGTTCACTGCGAGTCAGTTGTATTTTTTGAACTTTGCTTTTGGATTGGCCTGGTTACAAGATCGGAAATACTCGCCATTGTGTTTACACTCAGACAATGGACAAATGATGTACCTACCATTTACCACGCCGCAAAACTCAGACAGGGAAAAGAAATTAAACGGAATAAACTTTTCAACGGCTAAAACTTCCAAAGTAAGAAACAAAAAAAAGAGATCGTAATCACTAAATTATATATAAAAAAGAGATTATAATCACCGAATTATATATAATTTAGTGATTATAATATTGGTTTGACTATATTTGTACTTTAATAAGATATCATGAAATGATCATAAGGAGTTTGCAAACCCACATCGAATCGAAGTTTTTTAAACAAAAAGCAATTATAGTTACCGGAGCAAGACAGGTTGGTAAAACTACTATGTTAAAACAATTGGTAAAAAAAACAGAGTTGCCGTCGGTTTTTCTAAACTGTGATGAGGCCAATGTTCGCAACACCCTAACCGATATTAGTATTGAGCGGTTAAAATCAATTATTGGTTCAAATAAATTTATATTTATAGATGAAGCACAAAGGGTAACAAATATTGGTTTAGCACTAAAATTAATAGTTGATAACTTTATTGATGTGCAACTTTTGGTTACTGGCTCTTCATCTTTAGATTTAGCTGCCGGCATAAAAGAATCATTAACTGGAAGAAAATTCGAATATCACCTCTTTCCCTTTTCAGTTGCAGAACTTGTTGATGATACAAATGTGATCGTTGAAGAACAAGCTCTAGAAAAAAGATTGATTTATGGTTCTTATCCTGATGCCATCAACTATCCTGGAGAAGAAAAAGAGTTATTATTAAATTTATCCAACAACTATCTTTTTAAAGATATTTTATCACTTACGGGTATCCGGAAACCTTTACAGCTTGAAAAACTGGTACAGGCCTTGGCACTGCAGATTGGAAATGAAATATCCTATACTGAGCTTGGCCAGATGATTGAAGCTGATAAACTCACTGTTGAACGTTATATTGATTTGTTAGAACAATGTTTTGTCGTATTTAGGCTGGGTGCATATAGCAGCAATCTTCGGAATGAGATAAAAAAGAGCAAAAAAATATACTTCTACGATACAGGGATCCGCAATGCTGTAATCGAAAATTTTAGCATGCTGGGATTAAGGCAGGATGCTGGTCAGCTTTTTGAAAACTATATCATTTCGGAATATGTAAAAGCCAGCAATAACAAAAGAAAACACGCTAAATATTATTTTTGGCGTAGCTTTCAACAGCAGGAAATTGATTTAATAGAAGAAATTGATGGAAAAATAAATGCAATTGAGATTAAATGGAACGAGAACAAAAAAGTAAAGTTTCCAACAACTTTTTTAGAGGCATACCCCACTAACGAAACACGCGTTATAAACAAAGCTAACTATACCAGTTTCCTGGTATAAAATAACCTTCTGCATAAAAATGAAGTTTTACAAAATATTATGTTTATTGCTATGCTTTACAATAGCGGCAAATGCTCAAAACAGGATCCAAAACATTGAAAAAGCTTTTAATAATCTATTAAACGACGAACAGGCTAAACATGCACTTGTATCGCTTTGTATTTTGGATGCCAATACGGGTAAAACACTATATGCCAAAAATGAGCAGATTGGTTTGGCTACTGCTTCAACATTGAAAACCATTACTGCAGCCACTGCTTTCAGCATTTTAGGAAAAGATTTTCGATACCAGACCACGTTGGCTTACACCGGCACGATTACCACCGATGGAATCTTAAAAGGGAATTTAATGATAATTGGAAGCGGTGACCCAACTTTGGGTTCCTGGCGTTACTAAAATAAAGAAAATGCTGTTTTAACACAATGGGTTGCCGCCATAAAAGCAGCAGGAATAAAAAAAATTGACGGTACCGTGATTGGTGATGATCGTATTTTTGGTACGCAAACTACGCCAGAAGGTTGGGTTTGGCAGGATATTGGCAATTATTATGGTGCGGGAACTTCAGGCCTAGCCTGGCGGGAAAATCAGTTCGACATTCACCTCAGGCCAGGCAGCAGCACAGCTGACGAGGTGAAAATGATAAAAACCGTTCCGGCGACTCCATACGTTCAAATTGTAAATGAACTGAAAACCGGTGCATCTGGCACCGGCGACAGAAGTTATGCTTTTCTCCCACCCTATAGCAATGTGGCTTACCTACGCGGAAGCTGGGGAATGGGGATAACTAAAAAAGGTATTTCAGTTGCATTGCCAGATCCCACATTTGATTGCGCTTACCGTTTGCTGGATACATTGAAAAGGCTGGGAATTTCTGCTGGCCAGCAAGCCACTACTGCGAGATTAATGACATTGAACAATCAGGTTATCCCTTCTATCACGCAGAAAATAAGTACCATTATTTCGCCCAATTTAAGCGAGATTACTTATTGGTTTTTAAAGAAAAGCATTAATCTATACGGTGAGTCACTTTTAAAAACCATCGCCATAAAATCGGGCAAAGAAGCTACAACAAGCAAAGGTGCAGAGACTGAAATCAACTTTTGGGCTGCTAAGGGAATCGATAAAACGGCACTTAACATCATTGATGGCAGCGGACTTTCTCCTGGCAACAGAATCACAACGTCGGCAATGGCCAATATACTTTTCCAGACTCAAAAAGAAAGCTGGTTTCCTGATTATTATAAAGCATTGCCAGAATACAATGGCATGAAAATTAAAAGCGGGACCATAAATGATGTTTCGGCATTTGCAGGTTACCATACTGATTCTGCTGGTAACAAATATGTAGTCGTGATCAACATAAATAACTATAGCGGAAACAGTATCAACAAAAAGTTGTTTAAGGTGTTGGATGAATTAAAATAAACCCTATTTTAAATAATATGACGTTTTTTATAAAAAACCTGCAAACCGTTGACGGATTAATTTCGAATCTATATAAAGATATTTCTGTAGAGGAAATGACCAAAAAAATTACCGAGCTATTTGAATTACAGGGCTACAAAGTAATTGATCAACAGTTCGGGAATTTGATTTTAGAAAAAGGTAGCCGGACCAAAAGGCTCTTACTCGGTGCATTTGCCACTTACTACAAATTCAGCGTAACCATGATGCAGGGAAGCGAAAACGAACTTACGGTAAATGTTTTTCAGCAATCCAGCGGCATGTCGGGCGGTTTAATTGGCATGAACCAGATCAAAGCAGAACTTGCCAGGTTAAACTTTTTGTTTGCAAATATTTAAGAAGCTACTGCAGTATTAGAATAAGCTTTTAAGGGAAATCCATTAAAATCAATGATATTTTATTGGAGCCAGAGCACTATCCAGAAACATAAAAATTGCCACGCTAAACAAAAAGCATTTCGAAAGAATTGAAGATCTTAAATCGATGGTCATCTGATTTGAGTAAATATGCCACAAAAGCCTTAATAATTAGAATCAGAGGATTTGATTGATATTTTGGCAAAAGTTTATAGATTGCGACAATTACATCAAAACCTTGTACCATGAAACTCACTTTACGTGCCTTTCAATCAACTGATGTGGATAACCTGGTTAAACACGCCAATAACTCCAACATTTCTAAATACCTAACCAATAAATTTCCGTTTCCATACGAAAAAAAAGATGGAGAAGCTTTTATTCAATTGGCTTTAAGTCATGATCCACTACAGATTAAAGCGATTGTATTAAATGGTGAAGTAATCGGATCGATCGGTGTGCATCAACTGGCAGACATTTACAGCAAAAGTGCAGAAATGGGTTATTGGATTTCCGAGAAACATTGGGGCAAAGGCATTGTTACATTCGCCATAAAAGAAATGCTAAAATATGGTTTCGAAACATTCGATGTTGAAAGGATTTTCGCCAGGACGACCCATACCAACCTGGCTTCACAAAGGGTTTTACAGAAATCGGGGTTTATCTTCGAAGCGGAATTAAAGGGTACTATTTTTAAAAATGAAGAATATTTTGATGAACTGATTTTTGGTTTCAGAAAAAATCAATTGATCTAAATGTAGCATTAAAACTTTTGCTGAACCAGGAGCTTATTACGTAAATTCGCGGAAGCAAAAACAACAAAACAATGAAATTATCAATCAGCTCTTTAATGCTGTTTGTAGCACTTTTAGGTGCAGCAAATTTAGCAAATGCCCAGGAAGTCAAATTCCCTCAACCAAGTAGTGGACAAACCTTAATCCAGGATTTTGGATTGGGTAAAATAATGCTAACCTACTCACGTCCGAATGTAAAAGGCCGCAAAATTTTTGGCGGTATGGAACCTTTAGGTGTAGTTTGGAGAAACGGTGCAAACGCAGCTACCCGGGTTAAATTTACAGATGACGTTAAAATTGAAGGTAAAGATTTACCAGCGGGAGAATATGGCCTGTTCAGTATTCCTGGTAAAACCGAATGGACGGTTATTTTTAATAAAATTGCCAATCAATGGGGTGCATACGAATATAAGGAAAGTGATGATGTGTTGCGTGTAAAGGTAAAAACGATCGCTTTAAAGGATAAAGTAGAAACTTTAACCATGCAATTTTCGGCCGTTGAAGAAACCTCGGCAACTTTAAACATGATGTGGGAGAACAGTGCATATGCCATTAATATTACAACGTCTATTGATGAAAAAGTGATGGCCAATATTGCTGAAGCAATGAAAGGTGAAAAGAAACCTTATTTTGCAGCTGCACAATACTATTTTCAGCATGGAAAAGATTTAAAACAGGCTTTAGAATGGATGACGGAAGCAGAAAAATCGGATCCTAAAGCCCCTTGGTTTAAACTTTGGAAGGGTCGCATTCAATTGAAAATGGGCGATAAAGCTGCCGCTACAGTTACAGCGCAACAAGGTATTGAAGCCGCAAAGGCCCAGAAGATTGATGAATACATACGTCTGAATTCAGAACTTTTAGCTGAGGCTAAAAAATAAAGAAATTCTATTTCGGTCGGTGAGACACCGACCGATAAATAACCCGATTGTAATGGAAAGCCCGCAATTCCGATTTTTCATCCTACGGTGTGGACGCAATTGATCATAATATTTTTCAGCCGCTCTATGCCGCGGGGGCATGGTACTTTGGAGCGCCAAAGTACCCAAAGCGCTTCGTCAATCCAGCAATGAGCCTTTTGCACAATCCCATCCCCATCAAAAAAACAGCGGTACTTCGTTTTGTGTTCAATATCTTTTTAAAAATCAAATCATCGTAATGAACACAAAACCACTGCGTTTCGGGTTTGTTAGTGCTAATTTACCTGAACTGCAACTGTTTTTTTGATTTCCTTGGCTCTTGGGATTGACAGCGTCCTTAGCTAAAACCAGTAACTTATTAAAGTTGGCTAGCAAAATGCCTAAACTATTCTTAAAAAGATGTGTCCACACGGTAGGATTTTTCATCGGGGGAAGACTTGTAATGGAAAGCGGAGCCAACACTAACCCAAGTAACCCTGCAATTGCTTTTCAAAAAAACATGAACGGTCCATACTGATAAGACCATGAGTTTGGCGATCAATATTAACTTAAAATTAACCACCTATTAACTCAAACAACTATCGTAACAATAGGCTTCAAAACGCTTTATTTATTTAAAAATTATACTAACTTTGATGTTGGGCTTAGTAATTGTACTTTGTACACTAAGCAGGTTAAGAAATCAACAAAAAAATTAAAATAAAAATGAGCATAATTGTTAATGTCCATGCGAGACAAATCCTTGATTCAAGAGGAAATCCAACAGTAGAAGTAGAAGTTGCAACAGAAGCAGGTGCATTTGGCCGTGCTGCAGTACCAAGTGGTGCTTCTACCGGACAATATGAAGCTGTTGAATTACGTGATGGAGATAAATCTACATATTTAGGAAAAGGCGTTTTAAAAGCAGTAGAAAATGTAAATACCAAAATTGCTGATGCATTAAGAGGTATTGATGTTTTTGAACAAAACGCCATTGACAAAATTATGTTAGACCTTGATGGTACCGAAAACAAAGGTAACCTAGGCGCTAATGCTATTTTAGGTGTTTCTTTAGCTGTTGCAAAAGCTGCTGCTGACGAAATTGGCCAGCCATTATACCGTTACATAGGCGGCGTTAATGCAAACACCTTACCTATTCCGATGATGAACATTATCAATGGCGGTTCTCACTCTGATGCCCCTATCGCATTCCAGGAGTTTATGATTATGCCAGTTGGGGCACCTTCTTTCTCTGAGGCATTACGTTGGGGAACTGAAGTTTTCCATAGCTTGAAAAAAATTCTTCACGATAGAGGTTTATCTACCGCAGTAGGTGATGAAGGTGGTTTTGCACCAACTTTTGATGGTACTGAAGATGCAATCGAAACCGTATTAAAAGCAATTGAAACTGCTGGTTACCAACCAGGTTCACAGATCTGTTTGGCTTTAGATTGTGCTTCATCTGAGTTTTACAAAGATGGTAAATATGATTATACCAAATTTGAAGGTGCTACAGGTGTAATTCGTTCAAGCGAAGAGCAGGCACAATACTTAGCGGATTTATCAGCCAAATATCCAATCATTTCTATTGAAGATGGTATGGACGAAAACGACTGGACGGGCTGGAAAAGCTTAACTGATAAAATTGGTGACCATGTTCAATTGGTTGGTGATGATTTATTTGTAACGAACGTTACGCGTTTACAACGTGGCATAGACGAAGATACAGCTAACTCAATCTTAGTCAAAGTAAATCAGATTGGTTCATTAACTGAAACCATCAATGCGGTAACTTTAGCGCAAAACAGTGGTTATACATCGGTAATGAGTCACCGTTCTGGCGAAACTGAAGATGTGACCATCGCTGATTTAGCTGTTGCATTAAACTGCGGACAGATTAAAACCGGTTCGGCTTCACGCTCGGACAGGATTGCAAAATACAATCAATTATTACGTATTGAAGAAGAATTGGGCGAGAATGCCCGTTTTATCGGTTCTAAATTCAAATACGCTAAAAAATAATTCATAGCGATGGGTTTAAACCCATCGCTATTGTTAACAAGTTGAAAAATTGAGTTGCGAAACATCCGGAGATTTTAAATCTTCGGATGTTTTTATTTTAATACTATATTTGTCTGTTGGATTCGGGTTTCTCAATCTCACATTTAAAATCTCATATCAAAATATATGAAACGTTTAATAGATCTCTTCCGCAATAAATATTTCCTTGCAACGGTCGCCTTTGCGATGTGGATGCTATTTTTCGACAAAAATGATATGATGTCGCAATATGAATACCGCAGTCAGGCCAATAAACTACAGGAAGAAAAAGAATATTTCGAGAAAGAAACTGCCCAGGTTAAAAAAGATTTAAACGAGTTGAATACCAACTTAAATACGGCCGAAAAATTTGCACGCGAAAAGTACTTCATGAAGAAAGACAATGAAGATGTTTTCGTGATTATTAGGGAAGATAAGAAAGATTAGTTTCAGTTGGCAGTTTTCAGTTAGCAAGTTGCCGTTTGCAGTAACCAGTTTAGCAATCAAACCATAAAACTATTTCTTGATAATTAATCTTCCAACTTTACAACAGGTAACGTTTCAACTAGGCCATGCTCCACATCCTCTACATGATCGCCATAACTGCTGAGGCCATGACTGCGGCACTGTCTGCAGGCAGGCGGGATATGGATTGGGTTGGTGTTTGTATTATTGCCTGGGTTACGGCCTTGGGTGGCGGAACGGTTAGAAATGTATTGTTTGGTCACTACCCGATGAGTTGGGTTGAGCATCCAGAATATTTAGTAATAACCGCCGTAGCTGCTTTATTCGCGGCATTTATTGCCTCGATTATGACCAAACTCAAGAAGCTTTTTCTTTATCTTGATGCTCTGGGTTTAGTGGTATTTACCATTATTGGCTGTCAGGTGGCACAACAGATCCATTTACCTCATTTAATTGTACTTTTTAGCGGAATGATTACCGGCTGTGCAGGCGGTGTGCTCCGTGATGTGCTTTGTAATGAAGTGCCTTTTCTTTTCCGCAAAGAGATCTATGCCAGTGCGGCCATTGTTACCGGCGCAGTTTATATCGGGATAGAACATTTTCAGGGTTCACAAATGCTTGCAACTGTTTCTGCAGCCATAGTGGGCTTAGCTCTAAGAGTGCTTTCGATCCGCTACAAGTGGCACATGCCAAAGTTTGTTTACCGGGATGAATGGCACTAGGACAGTTTGGAGTTTTCAGTTCGGAGTTATGAGTCTCCAAACTCACAACACCCAGCTCCCAACTTAAAGCTCCCCATTCCTTTTCCTTAAAAACCACTCTGTGCCAAGCAAGATCATCATTAAAGCAAACAACCATTTCATATTGATCAGTTCATCATATTTCCGATCTTCATAGCTGATGGTTTTGATGTTCTCATTTTCCAGGATTTCATCGGCTATTGCTAGCAGGTTTTCAGGCATAAACAATTTACCATTGCTTTGTTTGGACATGGTATTTAAAAGCTGGTGATTGGCGGTTGTCTGTTGGTATTCAGCAATTAGCGCATTTACATAGAAACTCCCGGAAGCCATGTATTTCTTTCCACCCAGTTCTGTATTGGCAACATATGAATAATTGCCAGCAGGCATGGCACCTGCATCTAGCTGATAAGTCGTTTCTGTTTTAGAGAAAGTATAACTGAACAACTTTCCAGCTTCATTTTTAACCTGCAAATTCACCTCTGGCTCATTAACTGCCTGATAACTTTCGTTATAAAGAGTTGCATTAAACTGGATGCTTTCATTTTCATCGTAAGCTGCTTTAGCAGTATACACTTTAAACCTGCGTTTATCGTCTTTAACCGAAAGGTATTGAACGGTTTTTGAGATCAGATCGTTTAAAACAGATTGGGGGGCTTCATTTTCTGCCTCCGCAAGTTTCCATCGCCACAACCCCTCGCCCATTAAGTAACCATTTTTTAAGCCGTTTTCATTCGCAAAAAACAACAATGGCTGCTGCGTACGCACCTTACCAATGCGTTGGTTAAAAACCGGAATAATCCCTGTATTTACTGTTAACCTGCCAAAAGGACTCAGCAAGGGATCGAAAGATGAAAACTGCTTTTTATACTCATCGATCAGGTTGAAACTTGTAAATCCGTTTGCAAAATCGGCATATACTTCTTGAACAGAACCATCGGCTGAACTCAAATTGACCTGATTTTGAATCTGATTAAAAGCATTTACATTACTCTGAGCCCCTAAAATGTACCAGATCGGTTTCTTTAATCCCGATAATTTCTTTAAAAAGCCTGAAGAAATATGCTGTACATCGGGTAACTGATATAATACAATTAAATCGAATTTAGAAGGATCTGTTGCATTGATATCATCTGCGAGAGCCAGTTTAGCTTCATAATGTTTATTTAGTGAAATAGCTTCCTTTAAAACGCCCAGATCGGGATGAGGCGCAGCAGCAGCGACCAATACCTTCTGCCTGCCGTCAATAACTTCTACATAAAACGTCTGCGTATTATTTCTGGCCGTAATTTCATTTGGTAAAGTACCTAATTGAATGGTATACTTCTGAACACCAATTTTGCCCGCATGGATTTTTATTGGTACGGTTTTAACAAAGGAAGTTCCCTTAAACAACACGCTCTGTTGCGCTATCTTCGTACCATTTTGGCTGACCATTAATAAAGTACTTTCACCATCGCTTTGAAAGGCCTGAACCTGAACTTCGACCGTAAAATCATCATCCAGGTATACAATGTTATTGTAATTCACATTCGAGATCAGCACATCGCGTTTGGGAATACTATCACCAAGGGCAATGGTGTAAATTGGTGCATTGATCTGATTGACACTATATAAGGGGTTGCCGCCATGATTAAAAATCCCGTCGGTAGCTAAAACAACTGCCCCCACATTGCGGTTGATATATTCATCTCTGATTTTCTGAAAAAATGCTGAGGCGTCTGTTAATTTCCCCTGGTTTTTAAAGTCGAAGCCGTCAGCAACCTGTTCGCCAAAGTGAAGCGTTTTTACCTCGTATTTGCCTGCCAACTTATCCCGTAATTTTTCAAGGTTTTGTTCGTAAAGTTTCTGGTCAAAACCAGCCGCTTTAATCTGACCAGCGGATAGGGAATTATCCTGTCCGATGATAATTACAGGTTTATCTAAAGTATAGTTTAAAGTTTTAATGAGTGGTGCGAATATCAACCAGGCAATTGTTGTCACTACTATGATCCGCAATGCCGTTAAACCATAATGGAGTTTTCTATCCAGATTTTTGTTACCACGGTAAAGCAACCAGGCATACAGCACGCCTAACGCAAGGCAACCCAGAAAAGATAAAATAGCAGTACCTGAAAAAAAAACCATTCATAATTCATAAAGATGGTAAATTTGATGGTATTTTCAAGGCTTTAACCGCGAACTATGCAAAGAATTTATGCATGTACTAAAACTCAAATTTGTTTACAACAGAATACACAAAGAAATTGCACAGAGTAACACAAAGTTTAAAGTATTAAATTCGACCGCTCCGTGATCTCTGTGCTAAACAACAAAAAATCTCTATGGCCTCTGTGATTGAATACTTACTTTTAACCCAAATCAATCTTTATGAAATTAATCGCTTTAACATCTCTGTTATCTTTAAGCCTCATGGTCAATGCCCAAAATAATTTCAAAGCCAGTCAAATCCAGTTTGAAAGAGTAGAAAAAGCCTACAGTGAAAAATGGGAAACATTAAAGAAATTTATCCAGGCTGATGGTTTTGGCGATCAATTTTCGATGGTGATTAATGCTTATAAAAGTGAAGGTAAACTGGAAATTTGGCTAAAGGCAAATGCTGATAAATGTTATAAATTGTTCCGTACTTATGATTTTTGCGCACATTCGGGCACACTGGGGCCCAAAGTAATGGAAGGCGACGGACAAACACCTGAAGGTTTCTACTACATTAACGTTTTTAACCCGATGAGCAAATTTTATCTATCAATGGGAATAAATTATCCTAACACGGTTGATGATGCTAGAACGGGAAAGGATCGAAAACCTGGAAGTGATATTTACATCCATGGAGATTGTGTTTCGGTTGGATGCATTCCGCTAACGGACGAGAAAATTAAGGAAGTATATATTTTAGGCGTTGAAGCGCGAAATGCAGGCCAGGAAACGATTCCAGTAAACATCTATCCTTTCAGAATGACGGATAGGAATTTAAAGAAATATACTAAGAAGTTTCCGGATCAGGCCAGCTTCTGGAAATCCTTGCAGCCTGGCTATTTAGCTTTTGAGCAAAATAAAACCCAGCCGGATATTGTTGAGGTTAAAGGACAATACCTTGTAAAGTAACCAAAGAAGTCAAGTTTTCCATCGCACACTGGCCATTAAAACTTGACTTCTTTATATTATATAAAACCGGAAAGAAAACCCTCCACCTTAAGCCTTCACACCTTCAACCTTTCTTACAGCATTCCGCCGCAAACCGATAAAGTTTGTCCGGTTACGTAAGCACTCATATCAGACGCCAGGAAAACGCAAACATTAGCGATATCTTCGGTCTCGCCAGCACGTTTTAACGGAATATCTTTTTCCCAGCCTTCAACTACCTTAGGATCTAAAACCTCGGTCATTTCGGTACGGATAAAACCTGGCGCGACTACATTTGCACGGATATTTCTCGATCCCAATTCTCTTGCAACTGATTTAGTAAAACCAATAATACCCGCTTTTGAAGCGGCGTAATTAGCCTGACCAGCATTACCTGAAACGCCAACTACCGAACTCATATTAATGAAAACACCTTTCCGTGCTTTCATCATCACTTTAGAAGCTGCCTTGGTTACATTAAAGATCGACTTTAAATTCACATTAATTACATCATCCCAGTTCTCCTCACTCATCCTCATTAATAAACCATCTTTGGTAATACCGGCATTATTTACCACAACATCAATGCCGCCGAATTCTGCAACGATATCATTGATCAATTGCTCAGCCTCATCAAATTTAGACGCATCAGAACGATAACCTTTAACTTTAGTGCCAAAGCTTTGCAATTCCTGCGCTAAAGCCTGACCTTTTTCTACTGATGATAAATAGGTGAATGCTACATTAGCACCCTGCTCTGCAAATTTCTCCGCTATTTTACGACCGATTCCTTTTGATGCGCCGGTAATCAATGCTGTTTTTCCTTCTAGTAATTTCATTATGAAATGTTGTAAAGTTGAAATGTTTTAATGTTTGTAATGTTGTAAAGTTAATAACTCTACCGAAATATTATTAAATTGTTTGATTACCGCATAAGTAACAACTGCAAACTCAAAACTGCAAACTCCAAACTTACACGGCGGGTTCCTGCTGGCTCAGGCAATGGAAACTACCCAAACCCCAAATAATATCAATCGAATTGATTCCTACTACCTTACGATCTGGAAAACAACCTTGGATGATATCTAGAGCTTTTTGGTCGTTCACATCATCAAAAACCGGAACAACTACTGCTGAATTGGCGATGTAGAAGTTGGCATAAGAAGCCGGCAAACGGGTATCATCGTAAATTACGGGTGAAGGCATAGGCAATTCAACAATGTTTAATGGCCTGCCATCTTTTAATTTCATTTCCTTTAGGGCAATTAAATTTTCCTGTAGCAACCCATAGTTTTCATCCAAGGGATTACTCTCTACAACAGTTAAAACAGTATCCTCGTTTACAAAACGGGTAATATCGTCAATGTGGCCATCGGTATCATCACCTACAATCCCATCTCCCAACCATAACACTTGTTCCTGTCCATAATACTCAATCAAGTATTTTTCAATCTGCTCTTTGCTTAGATGTGGGTTTCTGTTCTCATTTAACAAACAGGCTGTAGTGGTTAAAACTGTACCAGCGCCATTAAACTCTACCGAACCACCTTCCATTACAATATCAGGATTGAATAAAGGTAAATTGAAATGTTTTGCAATTTTAGTTGGCACAACATCATCCAGATCAAATGGCGGGTATTTACCGCCCCAGGCATTGTAACCCCAATCTATAACTGCTTTTTCATTGCCATTAAGCACAAATGCAGGCCCATGATCACGGCACCAGGCATCGTTGGTTTCGTTAAAATAAAATTCAATTTGCGTTAAATCGGCATCTACTTTTTGAAGTTCAGCAATGGCAAAAGTTTTCATTTCTTCGTCTTTTACATTGATCCGTACTTTTTCGCCCTCGGCCACCACTTTAATAAACTGGCAATACGGAGCGTAAATAGTTTCGATCTTACCAGGCCAACTGGCTTCTTTATGTGGCCAACTTAACCAGGTAGCCTCATGTTTGGCCCACTCCGCTGGGAAGGCATAACCTTGCTGCTTTGGAGAATAATCGAATTGATTGATATTTAAATCTTTTCTTGGAGGGAAATTTGACATATGTTGTAGTCCGAAGTCGGATGTCCGAGGTCCGGTGATTTAGTGTTATAAAAAGTCCGAAAGTCGGATGTCCGAAGTCCGATGATTTAGTGTTAATAAAGTCCGAAGTCGGGTGTACGAGATCTGACAATTTGGTGAAATCATAAATCTCCGCTATCGTCAGCCTTCGGTCTACCGAACCCCGAATCAATTCAGCGATTTGATCAAAGCAGAAATCATAACCAAAATCTCTTCACACGATTTATAATGTTTTTGAAAAATCTCTTCTGTTATATAATTTCTTCTTATGGCAAGGTGCAAACAATTCACCACCTCGATATCTGATCTTAGGGCATAACCCAAAAATCTTTTAAATTCAGGGTTACTCTGGCCAGTGCTTCCTTCGGCAATGTTCATTGAAATGGAGTCAGCAGCACGTTTCGCTTGAGATGTTAGCACATAAATCTCTTCTTTTGGAAAAAATTTTGTCATTTTATCTATCTCATCTGCAAGGTCTAAAGCTTTTTGCCAGACTTTAAGTTTCTCAAATTTAAAAGCCATAAGTTGTCAAAGGTTAAAGTTCCAAAATCAAATCTTTCTGAGATAATCTGTTAAAATCTATACAAATTACGACTTCTTAAAATTCAAACCAAACCTTTGCCATTTGCAATTATAAGCCTGGGCTTCCGACCTCGGTCTCCTGACTTCTGACTTGCCTAATCCCCATCAATATACCTTTTTGTAATTGGCTGATAAGAATCAATTCTTCTGTCTCTCAAAAACGGCCAGTGCTTGCGCATGAAATCACTCTGATCCAGATCCAGTTCCACTACTTCCGTTTCTTCCTGATCGTGTGACGCTAAATAGAGCAAACGACCCTGAGCATTCGTAGCAAAACTTCCACCCCAAAATTTCATGGCACCATCTTGTTCAAAGCCAACTCTATTTACACTTACAACAGGTACACCATTGGCGACAGCGTGCGAGCGTTGAATGGTTTGCCAGGCATTGTACTGATCCTGGTTGGTTTCCTCATCCTGATCAGTAGCCCAACCAATTGCTGTTGGATAAAACATGATATCGGCACCCATTAGCGCAGTAATGCGTGATGCTTCCGGATACCATTGATCCCAGCAGATTAAAATACCGATCTTCGCAAATTTGGTTTGGAAAACCTTATAGCCTAAGTCGCCAGGGGTGAAATAAAACTTTTCATAATAAGCGGGATCATCAGGAATATGCATTTTTCGGTATTTACCTAAGTATGAACCATCAGCATCTAAAACAGCAGTGGTATTGTGGTACAAACCTTCAGCGCGTTTTTCAAATAGTGAAGCAATAATCACTACACCCAATTCTTTCGCAACTACCTGCAAAGCATCAGTTGATGGACCTGGAATAGCTTCTGCCAGGTCGAAGTTATCGTAATCTTCAACATCGCAGAAATACAAAGAAGTGAAAAGCTCCTGCAAACACACGATCTGCGCGCCTTTTGCAGCAGCTTCCCTTACTTTCGCAATGGCTTTATCTAAATTTTCCTGCTTATCTTTAGTACAGCTCATCTGCACTAAGCCAACTTTTACTTTCTTCATTTCTTCAAATTATTGGATGAGCGAATGGTAGAATGAGTGAATTTACCAATCATTCCATCATTCAAACTTCAGTCATTCTAAATTAGGCTGCAAAGTTACTATTTGTTTGAGAGTAGAACGGCATAAAATTGTAAATGTTATTTAAAATAAGCTTCGATCATTTCTTTTCAAGATGATAATTTGTTAAACTCGAGCTCACAAGAGCAAACAACATGCTTCAATTGTCTTATTTAATTTTAAAGTTCCTCGCAACTCTCAAATCATTTCATATTTATTCGCCTTCTTCTCCTCCGTTTTTCATTTTCATTAAAATTGCATAAGCATTTTTTGTCACTACATTACCTAGCCTTTTACTGGTTTTAATTTCAATAAAGCCATCCATTGTCGGCCCAATTTCAACAGGAATCATTTGATAGCGTTGATGGCCAGCTTCCTCAAAAATGTAATATTTATTTTCCCATTTAACTATGGCGTCTTCCGGCAAGGCATTCACTGTTTGATTGCTAACAGCAATCGCTGCATTTAGAAATGCGCCCGGTAATAATTTAGGATCTGGATTTTGAATATCGCAATGCACGGTTGTAGTCCGGTCGTCTTCGATATTAGGCGTAATCAGATGTATTTTAGCGATATATTTTTTTTCAGGATTCATCGTTGAACTGCAGATAACCTCTTGCCCTTTTTTCAAACTGGCTGCATCTTTTTCAAATACAGTGAGGTTTGCGTGTAACTCCCCAGAACCAATCAATTCAAATAAAATATCAGTTGCATTTACAAATTTGCCCGTATTTACATTAACCTTGGTAACATAACCTCCAATGGGCGAATAAATTTTGATAGTACGGGTTATCGAATTTTCATTTAAAGTTTCAGGATTAATGCCAATTAGCCTCAGTTTTTGAGCAAGTGCTTTGACCAACACTTTTTGGTTGTTATAATCGCTCTCAGTTTGCTGAAAGATTTTATCGCTTGTTGCCTTTGTTTGGTTTAATCCCTTTTGCCTGGTATAATCAGTCGCCAAAAACTTCAGTCTGTTTTGAGAAGTTAGATAATCTTGCTGTAGTTGAATGTACTGCTGATCTTCAACGGTTGCTAACACTGTCCCTTTTTTAACCAACATTCCGGGCATGATAATCATTTTCTTGATATAACCGCCCATAGGCACACTTACAGAATAGCTGTTTTCTGGGGGTACATCTACAACACCGTTAACATTAATGACACTATGCATGGTTTTTTGTATTATTTTACCGGTTAAAATCCCAGCATTTTTTGCTTGTTCATCTGTAAGTTGCACCTCATCTGTATTTACAGTTGCGGGTTTTTCTGTCTGTACAACTTCTTTTTTATCTTTATTGTTGCAAGCCATCAAAAGAGACAAGCAAACTAATCCTGCTAATATTTGAGTTTTCATTTTATCTTATTTATCGGTGGCTGTAATACGTTCAATTTCAAAAGCAGCTTCGTTAAATTGCTGCACTTTATCATAATATTCTACTTTAAGTTGTATAGACTGGTTAACCAGGAGTACCCAATCCAGATAGGCAATTTCGCCAGCACTAAGTTTATCAGATGCTGTTTTAACAATATCACCAGCATTTCTTAATGCAATTTTCTGGTACGAATGGATCCGTTTTTCAAGTCGGGTATAACGTTCAACAGCACTTGTTAAGTTATTATCCAGCGTTTTTTTAGTTAACGCTAATTCTTTTTCACGTTGTTGTATTAAAATACCATTGGCTTTAATACGGGAATTTTGTGCGCCGAAAAAAATCGGAATTCCAACACCAACACTAACTGACGAAAACCTTTTGCTTTTGTCGAAATATTGCTCTGCCCCAATACTGTTGGTTTGCCAACCAATAATACTTGAGTTGTTATAACCGAAACTAAGGGTGGGCATCAATTTACTTTTTTCGAGTGCCTTTTGTTGTCTGGCCAACACCAATTGTTCTTCTCCCAATTTTAGCAAAGGGTGTTTAACTTGTTCCCGATCAAATAAAACTTCAGTGGAATAAAGTAGGCTATCAGCGATAGGCTGCAGATTTTCATCGGTATTTAATAAAAACTTAAACCTGTTTTGCATCAATACAGCATCTGTTTTAAGCAACTCGAGTTGATTGTTAATTTGTTGCTTTTGATTTTCTGCAGTTCGAAGTTCCAGCAGATCAACATCACCTGATTTAAACCGTTGATTGGATTTATCCAGAAATGCACTATAAACGCTGTCGGCCCAAAGCAATAATTTCTGTTTTTCATTTATCAATAAAAGATTATAGTATGCTGATTTAACTTCGGTTTTCAAATCGAGCCGGCGGGCATCAACTTCAATCTCGCTGATACGCAAATTCGTTTTATGGGTAGCAAATTGCCTTGCGTACACCGTTGGAAAATCAAGTGTTTGTACTACAGAAATTTTATTATCATTCGCCAGGCTATTGAATTTGCCATAATCGAAACTGACTGCTGTTTTTGGCACATCAAAGCTACTTTTAGTGATTTGCTGATAATATTGAGCATTTGTTTTCGCAATCTGCAACGATAGGTTGTTTTTAACCGCCGTATCCAATGCTGCTTTTAAACCGATTTGCTGTTGAGCATTTACATTTAAAGCAACAAAAAATAAGATTATCGCAATGATAGCTGGTTTAATTTTCGGTTTGAAATACGAGAAGCCCTTTTCAAATAGAATATATAACATAGGTAATACGAATAATGTTAATAAGGTAGAGATTAATAAACCGCCAATAACTACCGTTGCAAGCGGTTTTTGAACTGCACCACCCGCCCCGGTACTGATGGCCATCGGGATAAAACCTAATGATGGGACTAATGCTGTCATTAAAACGGCACGAAGCTTTGATTTTGTAGCATGAATGACGATGCGTTTTACATCCGTCCAGCCCTCTTTTTTTAACCGGTTAAATTCTGAAACCAGTAAAATTCCATTTAATACGGCTACTCCGAAAAGGGCGATAAAACCAACTCCTGCAGAAATACTGAACGGAAGATCTCTGATCCACAAGGCAAATATGCCACCTGTTGCAGAAAGCGGAATGGCGGTATAAATTAAAAGGCCCTGTTTAACTGAACTGAAGGCAAAGTACAGGAGTAAGAAAATGAGCAGTAATGCAATTGGTACCACAATTGCCAAGCGTGATTTTGCTGCTGTCATGTTTTCAAAAGAGCCGCCATACGAGATGGTGTAGCCCTTAGATAAGTTAAGTTTTGCCCCTGCTTTCTGCTGTAATTCTTCTACAATAGACTGTACATCCCGATCCTTAACATTAAACCCAACAATTATCCTGCGTTTGGTATCTTCTCTTTGAATTTGATTAACACCTTCCACCTCTTCTATATTGGCAACCATACTTAAAGGGACCTGATTACCCGACCTGGTTAAGACCATCAAATTTTCTACGTCTTTAATATTTTTTCTGGCCGCTTCATCGAGCCTCACCACCATATCAAAACGTTTTTCCCCTTCATAAACCTGACCTGCTACCTGACCAGCGAAAGCAGTATTCACCACCCGATTAACATCACCAACGTTTATCCCATATTTAGCCATTCCATCTCGGTTGTATTTGATGACCACCTGCGGCATTCCTGTAACTTGTTCTTCGTAAACATTTATGGCACCTTTAACTGTACCGATTATGTCCCCTAAACGTTTTGCATAAATGGCCAGCGAATCCAGATCTTCTCCAAATATTTTACAAACCACATCTTGCCTTGCACCCGTCATCAACTCGTTAAACCTCATTTGCACCGGAAATTGGAAACCTACCGTAATGCCAGGAATCACTTCAACGGCTTTGGTCATTTTAGCGCTCAACTCTGGAAATGATTTGGCAGAAGTCCACTCTTTCTTCGGTTTTAAAATCACCATCATATCCCCTGCTTCAAAAGGCATAGGATCGGTTGGCACTTCGGCACTACCTATTTTGGTTACTATTTTTTGCACCTCAGGAAACTTATCCAACAGAATTTTCGAGGCTTTTTGTGTAGTTTCAATTGTATTGTTCAGGTTACTTCCCGTAAGTAAACGGGTTTCAACTGCAAAATCCCCTTCTTCTAGCTGTGGAATAAACTCTCCGCCCAGCGTACCCATAATGAAAATGGAAATGGCGAATAACGAAAGTGTAAGCACCAGAATAGTTTTGGGAAAACGAAGCACTTTACTCAGTATGGGCTGATACTTTCTTTCTATCCATGCCATCAGCTTATCAGTTAAATTTTTCTTGTGACTGATGGTTTTATTGAGACACAAAGCCGACATCATTGGAACATAAGTAATGGATAAAAGGAAGGCTCCAAGAATAGCAAAAGCAATGGTCCAGGCCATGGGTTTAAACATTTTACCCTCAATACCTTCTAATGATAAAATGGGCAGATAAACAATAAGAATGATGATCTGGCTAAATACTGCCGATTTGATCATCGATCCCGTTGATTTTTCTACTTCATCGTCCATCTGATTCTGATCTATTTTGCCGATGGCCCTAAAATGCTTACTATGCGAGAAGCGGTGAAGAATGGCCTCTACCACAATTACAGAACCATCTACAATTAAACCAAAATCGATCGCCCCAAGCGACATCAGGTTTCCGCCAACGCCAAACTTATTCATCAATATGATGGCAAAAAGCATGGATAGCGGAATTACAGAAGATACGATCAAACCTGCACGAAGGTTCCCCAGGAAAAACACCAATACAAAAATTACGATCAGGGCACCTTCCATTAAGTTGGTTTCTACAGTGCTAATGGCATTATCAACCATTTTCGTTCTATCTAAAAAGGGCTCGATCACCACACCATCGGGAACCATGGTTTGGATCTTCGCAATTTTATCCTTTACCCGTTTTACTACGACAGAAGAATTTTCCCCTTTCAACATCATGACAACGGCACCTGCCACCTCACCCTGGGCATTATAGGTCATAGCACCATAACGTATTGCCGAGCCATATTGAACTTTGGCAACCTGGCCCATTAAAACAGGCATTCCGTTATCAAGCGTTTTTACCACAATCTTTTCGATATCAGCCAGACTGGTTGTTAATCCTTCGCTTCGGATATACAAAACAGTTGGTCCTTTTTCAATGTATGCACCACCGGTATTTTCATTGTTTTTTTCGAGGGCATCAAATATTTCAGCAATGGTAAGTCCATAGGCTTTAAGTTGGTCTTGCCTTACTGCAACTTCATATTGTTTCAACCTGCCACCGAAACTGGATACCTCGGCGACTCCTGGTGTCCCCAAAAGCTGTCTTCTCACTATCCAATCCTGAATAGTACGTAATTCCTGTTCGTTAAATTTGCCTTCATAGCCTTTTTTCGGTCGAACTACATATTGATATATTTCACCTAAACCAGTAGAAACAGGCGCCATTTCAGGAGAACCTATACCTTGTGGAATTTCTTGCTGTACTTGCTGCAAGCGCTCGGCAATCTGCTGCCTGGCCCAGTAAACATCGGTTTCCTCATTGAAAACAATGGTAACCAAAGAAAGTCCGAAACGTGAAAAACTCCTGATCTGCTTGAGACCTGAAATACTGCTACAGGCCTGCTCAATAGGAAACGTGATAAGGCGTTCAATATCTGGTGCGCCCAATGAAGGAGAAACGGTAATGACCTGTACCTGATTGTCGGTGATATCGGGAAGTGCATCTATCGGTAATTTGGTAACTTCGTAAGTACCCCAGCCAATTAGTGAGCATACAAACAAAGCAATGATCAGTTTATTCCGGATGGAAAAACCGATGATTTTATTTAACATCATAACTTAATTTAAAATAACAGACATATCCAGAAGCCATCGGAAAATGGTTCTGATAAAATTTGAAATAGAAATTTTAAGCTATGAAAATGGGTGGGCGAAACAGGCTTCCGAAAGCAGGGTTACTGTAACAATTGGTGTAATCGAAAGTTTTTCTGGTATAAATATTTAAGCACACCGCTTTTAATAATCTAAATTTTTCTGTTGGAACGCCGACCGAAATAATATGATGGCCATCGATCTTTTTGAAAGGAAGTTTCATATCTTCTTCATCATCATGATCGTCCAAATCATGTCCCAGGTAATGCATTTCAAGAAAGTCAATAAAACTGAGTTCCGCGTTTAGCTGGTGATGCTGTAAAAAGTGAAGAACAAGTTGAGGCGCCTTAATCACTTCCCGAACAGAGGTATTAAAAATGAGTACCGGGAAAAGTAGTAAAAGGACAACTTTATTCACCTCGCAAAGATAGTAAAGCGTTAAAATAATTCAAACCTCGGTATTTATTATATCTGTTACTTTACTTAAAAGCATGCTAATTACAGCAGGTATTTAAAAGCCACTTTGAATCCTTGAACTGGCGAAGAAGACTGCAAAATTAAATTCCAATCTCTTCTCTATACTCTTGCTGTAACTCAAACAGGCATTTTGCACAAAGACAGCCATCGTAGAGTTCAGATATGTACTGTACTTCGTTAATGCTGAGTTGCACCACGCTACACTGGCATTTGGTATAGGAATTTGCCTTACATTCAATGGCGCTTCCGCATCTTTCGCATGGAATGATTTCGTGTTTGCTATGACTTGAGGTATAAGGCATGAGGTATAAGGTTTAAGGTAAAACCTATTGCATACAAAAATATAAACAAAAAATAAGGTTTTGGACGTTTGCCCAAAACCTTACGATATGATTAGATTCGTCATCCTGAACTTCTGCCCGGCCAGTCTGACGGGTGCTTCAGGATCTGTTAGAAAAGATGCTGAACTAAATTCAGCATGACGACCACTTTAAATTGCCCTTTAGGGGATTTAAGGCTTAACCAGAGCAGCTGATGCAACCTTCTTCCATGGTACAAACCGGACCAGTGATGATTTCTTCAGCTACCTGATCTTGTGGAATTTCGGCAGGAATAACTGCCTCGATCGCTTTACCTCCCTGATTCTCTACTGTAAATTTAACTGCCTGAGAAGCTGCTTGTGTACGTAGATAATACATGCCGGTTTTTAAACCTTTCTCCCATGCATAGAAATGCATTGATGTTAATTTTGATGTATTTGGTGCGTTTACGAACAAGTTCAATGATTGCGACTGGCATATATAGGCACCACGGTCGGCAGCCATATCGATGATGTTACGCATCTTGATCTCCCAAACGGTTTTATACAATTCTTTAATGTAATCAGGAATTTCAGGAATAGCCTGGATTGAACCATTTGCCAATATGATTTTGTTTTTCATATCGTTGTTCCATAAACCTAAAGCTACTAAATCTTTTAATAAATGTTTGTTTACAACCACAAACTCTCCACTTAATACACGGCGTGTATAAATATTAGAAGTATAAGGTTCAAAACATTCATTGTTACCTAAAATCTGTGAAGTAGATGCGGTAGGCATTGGAGCAACCAATAATGAGTTGTACACACCATCTTTAACTACTTTTTCACGCAGTGTTTCCCAATCCCAACGGCCACTATCTGGTGTTACGTTCCATAGATCAAACTGGAATTTACCTTCAGATAATGGCGAACCTTTAAATGTTTGGTAATGACCATGTTTCACCGCCAAATCGTGCGAAGCCGACATCGAAGCGAAATAAATGGTTTCGAAGATATCTTTGTTCAAACGTTTGGCCTCATCGCTTTCGAAAGGTAAACGCAACAGGATAAAGGCATCGGCCAAACCTTGCACACCTAAACCAACCGGACGATGGCGCATGTTAGAGTTTTCAGCTTCCTGAACCGGATAGTAGTTATGATCGATGATTTTATTCAGGTTTAATGTAGCCTGATAAGTTACATCATATAATTTTTGGTGATCAAAAGCACCGTTGATTACGAAACGAGGCAATGCCAATGAAGCTAAATTACAAACTGCAACTTCATCTTTAGAGGTGTACTCGATAATTTCGGTACATAAGTTAGAACTCTTAATGGTACCTAAGTTCTGTTGGTTAGATTTGCTGTTTGCTGCATCTTTAAACAACATATAAGGTGTACCGGTTTCAATTTGCGAATCCAAGATAGCAAACCAAAGCTCCTGTGCTTTAATGGTTTTACGGCCACGGCCTTCTGCTTCGTATTTAGTATACAATTCTTCGAATTCCTTGCCAAAACAGTCTGCTAAACCTGGCGCTTCGTGTGGACAGAACAACGTCCATTCGCCATTATCTTTTACGCGTTGCATAAACAAATCGTTGATCCAAAGGGCATAGAATAAATCGCGCGCACGCATTTCTTCTTTACCGTGGTTTTTACGAAGATCTAAAAATTCGAAAACATCAGCATGCCAAGGCTCTAGATAAATGGCAAAAGCACCTTTACGTTTACCCCCACCCTGATCTACATAACGGGCAGTATCGTTAAATACGCGTAACATTGGGATAATTCCATTGCTCGTACCATTGGTGCCGCCAATATATGATCCCGTAGCACGGATATTGTGGATACTTAAACCGATACCGCCAGCACTTTGTGAAATTTTAGCAGTTTGCTTTAATGTATCGTAAATACCTTCAATGCTGTCATCCTGCATGGTCAACAAGAAACATGACGACATTTGAGGTTTTGGTGTAGCCGCATTGAACAAGGTTGGTGTAGCATGTGTAAACCAACGCTCGCTCATTAAGTTATAGGTTTTAATCGCACTTTCGATATCTTCTTTATGGATACCAACAGAAACGCGCATAAACAAATGTTGAGGGCGCTCTACAATCTGACCATTAACTTTTAACAGGTACGATTTTTCCAAAGTTTTAAAACCGAAATAATCGAAACCAAAATCGCGGTCGTAAATGATTGAACTATCTAAAATATCCTTGTTTTTTTCAATGATCTCATAAATATCATCAGCGATAAGAGGAGCCTCTTTCTGCGCTTTCGGGTCGAAATATTCGTACAACATTTTCATCGTACCCGAGAATGACTTAGTGGTGTTTTTATGTAAGTTGGAAACCGCAATACGCGAGGCCAACAAAGCATAATCAGGGTGTTTTGTGGTTAACGAGGCAGCAGTTTCTGCAGCAAGGTTATCCAATTCCGACGTGGTTACACCATCGTATAAACCTTCAATTACCTTTTTGGCAACGTCAATCGGATCAACAAGATCTGAATTTAAACCATAGCAAAGCTTTTGAATACGTGCTGTGATTTTGTCAAATTGCACCGGTTCTTTCCGGCCATCTCTTTTTAGTACGAACATATTTTATGAGATTTTTTAGTTAATATTTAGTAGCGGGTAATAAGTATCAAGACTTAATATCCACCTTTATATTTTTGTTATTTATTAATTAGTATCAAGTAGCAGGTAACAAGTATCAAGATTAAACCTTTCACCCTCAACCTTCTCTCCTTCCACCTTAGAAGTCTTCATCTAAAGAAAAAGCCTGCGCTTTGTTATCAGCAGCAGTTAATACACCACTTTTCTGATAGTCGCCAACACGTTTTTCGAAGAAATTGGTTTTACCCTGTAACGAGATCATTTCCATAAAATCGAAAGGATTGGTTGCGTTGTATATTTTTTTGTACCCTAATTCCTGTAACCATCTATCGGCCACAAATTCGATATACTGACTCATTAGTTTTGCATTCATACCAATCAGGGCAACTGGCAATGCATCAGTAATAAATTCTTTTTCAATTTCAACTGCATCGCTGATAATGCCATGAACCTGCTCTTCACTCAATTTATTGCTTAACATGCTATACAACAAACAGGCAAATTCGCAGTGAGAACCCTCATCTCTTGAAATCAATTCGTTACTGAATGTTAAGCCAGGCATTAAACCGCGTTTTTTTAACCAGAAAATTGAACAGAAACTACCGCTGAAGAAAATACCTTCAACCGCAGCAAAAGCCACCAAACGCTCTGCAAAAGTTCCGTTATCAATCCAGCGCAAAGCCCATTCAGCCTTTCTTTTTACTGCCGGAACCGTATCAATAGCATGGAACAAACGATCCTTTTCTTCCGGATCTTTAATATAAGTATCGATTAATAAGGCGTAGGTTTCTGAATGGATATTTTCCATCATGATCTGGAAACCATAAAAACAGCGCGCTTCCGGAATTTGAACTTCACTCATGAAGTTTACCGCAAGATTTTCGTTTACAATACCGTCACTGGCTGCAAAAAAGGCTAAAATATGAGATATGAAATGCCTTTCACCGTCATTAAGGTTCTCCCAATGCTTTAAGTCATCTGAAAGGTCGATTTCTTCGGCAGTCCAGAAACTAGCTTCTGTTCTTTTATACATCTCCCAAACTTTAGGATACTTAATCGGCAAAAGCACAAACCGGTCTTTGTTTTCTTGTAGTAATAATTCCTGTTCCATACGCTGATGTTTTTAAAATCTTATTTTTTTTTACAGAGCCGACAAAGACATGCATCCACCAATTTTAATATGATGATTGTTATGTCCTGATCAAAACGCTGCTGTGAAAGTGCTAACCCTATTACCTGGCAAACAACTGAGCTTTTAGTTGCGAAAATTTAGAATGATAATCTGAGAGATCTACTTACAATTAACTAAAAACTAAGCTTTTATATTTGTTTCCAAGCGCAAGAAGTTAAAAAACTTTGTTATAACAAATATATATACGGCGGCCATTTTTTGTGAACCAAAGTTGTTAACACCCCACCTGATTACTGGGGAAAAACGATCAGCCCAATATCATTTTCAAGCGAAAAAAAAGCTAATCGTTTCTTTTCAAGGCTATAACAAACGAAAATGAGTGTTAATAACTTAAATTTTAGGAGTATTTTGAACTTTAAATGAAGCTAAAAAGCGTATTACTCAACGGTATAACTGAGACTTACTTTAGCGATGCCTTTGCGGTAGATACCGATCTGTTTTGCAGCCCGTTCAGACAGATCAATAGCGAGTTTTTTAGAATATGGACCACGGTCGTTCACTTTAACCACAACCGATTTTCCGTTATCGGGATTGGTTACCTTAACCATAGTACCCATAGGTAGCGTACGGTGAGCAGCAGTGAATTTTTTTGCCCGGTATTTGGCTCCGCTGGTGGTGCGGTGACCTTCAAATTTTCTGTGGTAATAAGTGGCGAGAACTGTTTTTTTGATACTATCAGGTTCATTTGATGAACCTGAATTTTGCGCTTGACCTTGTAAAAACAGGAAACAAAAACTTAATAACAGCAGATACTTCATAGGCTAAATTTTCTTTATCGAGCCTGCAAATATAAGCATTTAGTTTATAATCAATAATTTGTGGAAAAACAGCTGATTTTTGTGAATTAAAAAAGGCGTAAAGCTTATTGCCTTACGCCCTTACCTAACCCTCCTACATCTACCTTATTTTTGATCTGGCACAAAGTTCATAGAGATTGAATTTACGCAATGACGGGTGTCTTTATTGGTAAATCCTTCGCCCAAAAACACGTGACCAAGATGCGCGCCACAATTGGCACAAACAATTTCTGTACGGGAGCCATCCGCATCTGGAATTCGCTTAACAGCACCTTTAATTTCGTCATCAAAAGCGGGCCAGCCACAATGGGCATCGAATTTGCTTTCTGAGCGGTATAGAGGAGCATTACAACGTTTACAGGTATAAGTTCCTTTATCTGTAGTATGCTCATATTTACCTGTGCCCGGATATTCGGTACCTTTATGTACAATTACCCTTTCTTCTTCGGGAGTTAATGGATTCCAATTCATCTTTTTCTTGGGTATAATTTGTGTCGCTTCTATCGCCTGTTTTGTTTCTTTTTTATCCTGCTTTTGTGCACAGGCAGAAAGCCCGGTAATTAAAACAACAGCTGAAAGCAAAAATAGTTTATTTAACATCGTTTTCATACTTCAATATACGGTATAGATGTTAATTTGGTTTACTGGTTTAAGGGTTTGTGTTAGTGTTTACAAAGGAATGATAATCCAGTTGGCAGTTGAGAGTTTTCAGTTGGGAATTGGTAAATCTGGATGCTAAAGGTGCCATCATTCCAGAATTGCTGGTTTGCCACTGAAGGATAGGAAAGCTTTTTAAATTTTCAAAAGTTTTTTTTGCCACGGAAACACGAAACGCACGGAAGCTAATCTTTAAAGAACAACACGTCGAATTTCTAAAGTTGGTTTACCGAAATTTAAAACTAGCCCTACTGTACAACCTGAGCATTTTAAATAATTAATAGTTTGAGCCAGATCCTCATTGGCAATCCCATTTTTAGACTTAACCTCTAATACAAGCGAATCAAAAACTACAAAATCAGCATAAAAGCTATGAGGCAATAAAACCTTTTTATAATAAACCGGATAAAACTTTTCTCGCTCGTAAAAATAGCCTCTACCATCTAATTCAATACAAAGCGCATCTTTGTAGACGATTTCTAAAAAACCATTTCCAAGTTCTTTATGAACAGCGATAGCAGCATTAATAATTAAATCAGTTTCATTTTTATAGGGAAAATTATCTTATCTTATCTCATAATTCATAATAATAATTTTGAACTAATCTAAAGATAATTCCGATATTCTCCCTTTATTATTTCCGTGAACCTCTGTGTCTCCGTGGTAATTATTTTAATAAACTTGGCGTTGCACACCTTCCCTATTCTCCATTTGTGATCGAAAAAGTGCAAACAAAAAAGCGTCCCGAAATTAATCGAAACGCTTTTCATATAAATAAATTTTCTAAATCTTATTTCGCTAATTCTTCAGCTATTGCAACTCCGATTTCAGCAGGACTTTCTACTACGCGGATGCCACACTCACGCATGATTTTCATTTTTGCAGCTGCAGTATCGTCAGCACCGCCAACAATTGCTCCGGCATGGCCCATTCTACGTCCCGGAGGCGCAGTTTGACCAGCGATAAAACCAACAACAGGTTTAGTACCGTGTTCTTTGATCCAACGGGCTGCTTCAGCTTCCATACCGCCACCAATTTCACCAATCATGATGATACCATGTGTTTCAGGATCGTTCATTAATAACTTTACTGCTTCTACCGTTGGTGTTCCGATGATTGGGTCGCCACCAATACCAATGGCAGTAGTAATACCTAAACCTGCTTTGACCACCTGGTCTACCGCTTCGTAAGTTAACGTTCCAGATTTAGAAACCACACCTACATGACCTTTTTTGAAGATAAAACCTGGCATGATACCAATTTTAGCCTCGTCAGCAGTAATTACACCCGGACAGTTAGGACCGATAAGCGTCACATCACGATCTGCAATATATTCTTTAACCTGAATCATATCCTTTGTCGGGATACCTTCAGTAATACAAACGATAACTTTAATACCGCCTTCGGCAGCTTCCATAATGGCATCAGCCGCAAAAGCTGGTGGTACAAAAATGATCGATACATTTGCACCCGTTTGATCAACGGCATCTTTAACAGTATTAAAAACAGGCTTTTCTAAATGTAATTGCCCACCTTTGCCAGGTGTTACACCACCAACTACGTTTGTACCATAGGCCAGCATCTGCTCAGCGTGGTAAGTTCCTTCGTTTCCGGTAAAACCCTGAACGATAACCTTAGAATCTTTATTTACTAAAACGCTCATGTATCAATATTTTTTTGTGCAAAGCTAATATTATTGAACTGGAATTCAAATCTAAAACCATATTATTTAGTCCGTTTTTTCAGTAAAATGTAAGGAAATGGTTTTAAACAAAAAGTGGAAAGACTAAAGCTAGAAGAGGGGAAGACCAAAGCTGAAAGCGCAAAGCGAAATCAATTATTATATTACTGTTACAAAAAATTCTAGCAGGAGTCACATCTCGCTTTTTGAAAATGTTAAATTGCAGGATAAAAGACTTTAGGCAATAAACCGGAGCAAGCCCTTTAATTAAGTGCAACGAAGTAAAGCGAATGGCAGGACTAAAGACCGCCAAAAGACACAGCAAATCCGTTTCCTAATCAAAAACATTAACACTTAGAAAAAAAAATGAGCAGTCCCCGATTGGTTCAGTAACAAAGTTAGATGCCTTTGGCAACATGCCTGGAGCAAGCCCTTAGATAATAAACCTGACAGCAGCGAACACGAAGTGCAACGAAGTAAAGCGAATGGCAGGACTAAAGACCGCCAAGAGACACAGCAGGTCCGTTTCCTAATCAAAAACATTAACGCTTAGAAAAAAAATGAACAGTCTCCGATTGGTTCAGTAACAAAGTTAGATGTCTTTGGCAACATGCCTGGAGCAAGCCCTTAGGTAATAAACCTGACAGCAGCGAACACGAAGTGCAACGAAAGAAAGCGAATGGCAGGAATAAAGACCGCCAAGAGACACAGCACATCCGTTTCCTAATCAAAAACATTAACGCTTAGAAAAAAAAATGAACAGTCTCCGATTGGTTCAGTAACAAAGTTAGATGCCTTTGGCAACATGCCTGGAGCAAGCCCTTAGGTAATAAACCTGACAGCAGCGAACACGAAGTGCAACGAAGTAAAGCGAATGGCAGGACTAAAGACCACCAAGAGACACAGCACGTCCGTTTCCTAATCAAAAACATTAACGCTTAGGAAAAAAAATGACCAGTCTTCGATTGGTTTAGTAACAAAGTTTAGACGATCTAGGCAAAAATAGGGCAAAAGATTAAATTTACCTTTAAAGAGTAAAGCTCAAAGCAGAAAGACGAAAGCTTGAAACCAGCATAGATATAAAAACGAAGCGCATGCGTAATAAAACATTAGCGACACTATTATTTTCCACATTCTTTATTTCAATTGCTGCGAAAGCTCAAACAGCCGATACCAGTAAGTACATTTTGCAAAATGACACCGACGTAGCCAAGGAGGAGTCAGGCACCCATAATGGCGGAGGTAAAACCATCGGCTTTAACTTTTTTGCGAAGGCCAAAAACCTGAAAACAGCCTTTAGGAAAAGAATTTTGAAACCAGGCTCATCCATCGGCTATCACCTGCAAAAAGAAGATGAAATCTATTATGTGATCAGTGGGAATGGCACTATGCAAATGAACGGAAAGATTTTTGCAGTTAAACCTGGCGATGCAATTTTAACCCGACCTGGCAGTTCGCATGGAATTGCACCAAACGCAGACAATGATCTAGTGATTTTGATTGTTTATGAAAAGAAGTGATTGACAGTTTTCAGTTGGCAGTTTTCAGTTTGCAGTTTACATTTTATAGTTGACAATTTTCAGCAAGCAGTTAATGGGAGTAATAAAAAAAAATGCCGAATGATAATATCCACTCGGCATTACGATATCATCTGATTGGATTATGCACCCAAAACTAAAAACTCCAAACGGCGAACTCCAAACTCAGACCTTCCATCCATTAGCCCAAGTTTCCTGCGCTTTTTCGTCATGGAAAGTCCAGGCGACAAAGCGGCTGATTTTCTGGCCCTGACTCATCTGTACGGTTCTTACTTCAAAGGCATTTACTTTGATTAAAGCATTATAAATACTTTTTAGGTTGGCACTTTTTGATACCAGCGAGGTAAACCATAGCACCTGGTTTTTAATCTGTGCACTTTGAATAATCATCTGCTCAACAAAAGCACGTTCACCACCTGGGCACCAAAGCTCTGCCTTGTTTCCTCCAAAATTCAATACGTGTTTTACTTCCTTTTCGCCACCGCCAAGGTTACGCCATTTTTGTCGGGTACCTTGCTCTGCCTCTTTTAACGAAGAATGGAAAGGTGGGTTACAAACTACGGCATCAAAACGTTCTGTTCTGCCGACAATTCCTCTAAAAATACCCATTTTTGATCCCTGCAAACGCGGTTCAATAGCACCTTGCAATGATTTATTGGCTTCCACAATTCTTTTAGCAGCTTCAATTGAAAGCGGATCGATATCTGAGCCTACAAAATTCCAACCATACTCCCGGTGTCCGATAATTGGGTAAATACAGTTGGCTCCAATACCAATATCCAGCACATTAATATTTGGACCGCCTGGATTTTTCCCTTTGTTGCTCGAACCTAAAAGATCAGCCACATAATGAATGTAATCGGCCCTGCCAGGAATAGGCGGACAAAGATAATCTTTTGGAATATCCCATTGCGAAACATCGTAATAGTGTTTCAACAAAGCTCTGTTTAACGCTTTAACGGCGTTCTGATCAGCAAAATCGATAGAGTCATCATTATATTCGTTTTTAAAAACGAAACGCTTTAATTCTTTTGAAGATGCAGTAAGTTGTTTGAAATTGTAACGCGCACGGTGTTTATTGCGTGGGTGTAACTCGCTTTTCTCCTTGCGGTTATTTTGTTCTTCCTGAGCCAATGTGATCTGGTTTAATTAAACATGCTGTGTTGCCTGTTTCTGCTGCAAAGATACGGAAAAAGGTTGAGGGTGGGAAGGTTAAAGGCTGGGAGGTTTGAAAATAACGAATTAGCTTGGAGTTGGGAGGTTTTAGTTGGGAGTTACCAAGTGCAGAAATAAAGTGATTGCCACATTGATCCGATAACTGTCGAATTTGTTTCAATAGATAAAGAGGTTTAAGGTGAGCAGGTTTTACGAATTGTCGTCATACTGAATTTATTTTACAAGTAGAAATAGTGTTTTCAATTGCCTTGTAGCTACTTCGTGGTCAGCATCTTTCCTGCAATTAAGGCCCTGAGATAAATTCAGGGTGACGCTTCGAGGGGAGAACGCCAAACTACCCTTCCTCACCTTTTTCTATCGTTGCAGATTGAATCGCTTTCAAATATTTCTCCTGATCAAACTGGTTTTCACTTTTGGCAATAACGATGGTAGCTACACCATTTCCAATCACGTTGGTGATAGCCCTTGCCTCACTCATAAAACGGTCTACACCAATTAAAATAGAAATGTGTTCAATCGGCATAATTTTTAGGGCCGTAAGGGTCGACACTAATACAATAAAACCGCTGCCGGTTACGCCTGCAGCGCCTTTTGAAGTCACCATTAGCACCCCTAAAATGGTGATCTGCTGCCCTAAGGTTAAATCGACATGAAAAACCTGACAAAGAAATATGACCGCCATGGCCAGGTAAATGGCTGTTCCATCGAGGTTAAAGGAATAGCCGGTTGGAATAACCAAACCTACCACCGACTTATCGCAACCTATGCTTTCCATCTTTTGCATCATGCTGGGCAAAGCCGATTCTGAAGAGGAAGTACCCAATACAATCAAGATCTCCTGGCGGATGTATTTCAGGTATTGCCAAAGACTAAATTTATAATAGCGGCAAATGGCATTCAGCACAATAAAAATAAATAAAATGCAGGTTAAATAAACTGAACCCATCAGTTTAGCCATCCCTACTATACTTGCCAGGCCATGCGTACCAATACTAAAGGCCATTCCGCCGAAAGCACCGATAGGGGCTAATCGCATAATGAGTTTCATAATTTTAAATAATACCTTCGATATCTTGTCGAAAGCATTTAAAACACTGACTCCATCAGCACCCAATTTATTCAATCCATAACCGAAAAGAATGGCGAAAAGTAAAATCTGCAAAATATTTCCATCTGCAAAAGCCGCCATTACATTGTGTGGGATAATGTGTAGAAAAAATTCTGCCCAGTTCATTTCTTTGGCCTGTTCAGCATATCCTGCAATTTTTGTCGCATCGCTGGTCTTTGCCACCATTCCGGCACCTGGTTTTAATATATTGGCTACCAGCAAACCAATGGCGATGGCAACCGTGCTAACGATTTCGAAATATAAAAGCGCTTTACCGCCTACCCTACCTACTTTTTTCATATCGCCCATGTGTGCGATACCCAAAACAATGGTAAAAAATATAATCGGGGCAATTAACATGCTAATCAGGTTGATGAACCCCTTATTGATCAATTCAGCCGTAGGTGCAAAACCGGGAAAATAAGTACCCACACCGATTCCTATGACGATGGCAATTAAAACCTGGACTGTTAAATTGGAAAAGACCTTTTTCATTTATGCTTAGGAAACATGAAAGATAGGTAATTTTTCTTTTGTTAAAACAGCTTGTTAATATTTGATTTAAAAGTAAAGCCTATCTTGATTTCTCAAGACAGGCTTTTGTTTATATAGCGATTAAATCGCTGTGCTATTTGTGCACTAGTTGAAAACGAGCGCAAATGTATTAGGGTGTAATGTCAATTACATCACCAGCTGTAAAAATGCCAAAATCAGCCTGTTTAAATTTTAACAAACCTTTATCAGTTTTTTTAAGCGCTTTTGGTTTAGCCAAACGAACAACCTGACTTTCACCTGCAACAGTTGCTGTATGACCATGAACAATGATCGCAGTACTTTCATCAATGCCTATGCAAACCAGACCAGGATGTGCTGCCAAAGCAGAAATCAATCGGTTATAACGGTTACGTTTTAAAAAATGCTGATCAATGATGGTATTTTGCAATAAACCCATTCCTTCGGAAAATTCGATATTTTGATCCCATAATTTGTTAAAGGTCTCTTTGTAAACGGTATCTAAAAGTTGTTTTCCGGTAATCATATACTTGCTCATTACCGCAGCGCCAGCACTTGTTCCGGCAATGGTTGCCCCATTTTGATAGGCTTTATGGATAGCAGCGTAAACCGGAGTATTTAGCACCGATTTCATAAAACGGTTTTGATCACCACCTAAAATATAGATTAGTTTTGCTCCAGAGAGCGAGTCAACCCATTTTTGATCATTCACATCATGTTTGCTGAAATTAAAATTCCTGATGGTCCTGTTATCAAGTCTTTTTAATTGGGCAGAAATGGCTCCGAAACCTACATCTGGCACTTCGCTGGCCATTGGTAATACAATAATATAATCGTTTGCTTTTAGTGAGGCTGAATTCAGCATTTCTTTCATCAAGGCATCCGAGCGGTCGCCACCGCCAATAATGAACAGCTTACCCTTAGCATTTCCCTGCGCAACTGCCAATAATGAAAGGCTGGCAAGCCAAAAAATCAAAAATATTTTCTTCATTATTTATAAATGTTTACTTCAATTTTTCCATCTGCAGTGATGGTGCCTCTGTACATGCCTTCGGTATTAAAAGGCATGGCCACATTGCCTTTTTTATCTAAAGCAATCAAACCACCATCGCCACCCATTTTGCCCACTTTCTCCAATACAATTTTCGAAGCTTCTGCTACCGAAATGCCTTTATATTCCATTAAATCTGAAATGGTTTTAGCTACCACATTGCGGATATAAAACTCGCCCCAACCCGTACACGAAATGCCCGCAGTTTCGTTGTTACAGTAGGTTCCTGCGCCAATAATCGGTGAATCACCTACCCTGCCATATTTTTTATTGGTCATACCTCCTGTTGATGTTCCTGCGGCCAGGTTGCCAGCTTTATCCAAAGCTACACAGCCCACAGTACCGAATTTATAATCGTGGTTTTTGATACCAAGCAAGCCCGATTTTTTACTACCATGATCCAAAACTGCTTTTGTAGAATCTTCTTTAATGGCTTCCTGCAAACCCTCCCAACGTTCCTTTGTCCAGAAATACTTAGGATCTACGATTTCAAGGCCCGCCTCTTTCGCAAAGAGATCGGCTCCCGACCCCACCATCATCACATGTTCCGATTTTTCCATTACGGCTCTTGCAGCTGAAATGGGATTTTTAATGGTGGTAACACCAGCTACTGCACCTGCCATCAACGTTTTTCCGTCCATAATGGCTGCATCCAACTCATTTCTGCCATCATGTGTAAAAACAGCACCTTTACCTGCATTAAAATGCGGATCGTTTTCTAAAACATGGATTGTTGCCTCAACCGCGTCGAGACTTGATTTACCCGCTTTAATTTCTGCATAACCGGCCTGCAAAGCCTTTGTTAAAGCAGCTACATAAGCGGCCTCTTTTTCTGGTGTCATGTTTTTCTTTAAAATGGTACCTGCACCACCATGAATTACCATTACATATTTTTTCTGTTGTGCACTTACATTCAATGTCCATACAGCGCATAACAATACCGTAAATAATTTTAATACTTTCATTTTATTCTATTGATCTTTTTTATTTAAAACGCCGTTATCTATCCACCATGAATACCATTTGCCACCGCTGGCTTCGTTTACCTTAAAGTTAGCAACATTAAAACTTCCTCCACCGTTAGCCGAGGCAACAATTTCATAAACAGAAACAGCTTTTCCGCTATTGTTCCAATTTACTTTTTGGTTTGCCTCAAACTGCTCTGGTTTTTTAGTTGCATCAGGAATAATGAAATAAGCATAACTATAGGCCCTTGTAGCCGAATAATCGCCAAAAACCTGTGCTTTTCCGTCTTTATCAATACAAACAGCCGTACGCTCGTCCACAGCAATGCATTTAGCCTGAACTGCAAAGTCTTTATTAATTCTCCCTAAAAATACCATAGATCTTCCTTCGCGATTGCGTGTTAAATAGTGCTGGTCGGTAATTACATTTTGCAGATAAGGTGCCTTTAGAAAATCATTATTATACAAGGTAACATTTGTATGGTATGGATTTGCTAATGCCTGCGCAGAAGTTAAGCCACCGGTTTCTCCGCTGTAATAAAAACCACCCAAAATGGCACAACCTGCACTGGTACCACCAACTGGTGCTTTTTTATCGTTTAACAGATAATTTAAGGCCTGTTCGGTTTTGGTGCCTTTCCAGTATTTCATATAATCAGACTGGTCGCCACCGGCAATAAAAACCATTTCCGCATTGCGGATGATATAGGCGACCCCATCGTCATTAGCCAGTTCCCTGGAATTGATCAGAAGGGTTTCTACAGAATTAACGGTACCCAAAGCATTTACAAAAGGGTTGTAGGCATCGGTTCCGGTTGCACGGAGGATCACTACATCTCCACCTCCACTTCTGGCAATCATCCATCTAAAAGCAGCTTCCACATCAGTACCGCCACCCATTAAAACCATACCGCCGTTAACAGGCTTTACCACATTAGCCGAATCACCTATAATTCCAATAGAACCTGGTCTTTTGGATGATGGTGTTTCTCCCCCTGAAGGTTTTGTTGGTGTAACGGATGTGCCATCCGATTTACCACATCCTACTGTTGAGATGCAAAAAACCATGAATAGCGCAAGTAATGATTGTTTCATAGTAATAATTAAAAATGTCGAGGGAGATGCAAATCATCTCCCCGACATTAAGACAACCTAATATTTAGGATTTTGAACAATATTTTTGTTTACCGATATTTCTGTCGCAGGGATTGGCAAGGCATATTGTGCCTGGGTTGGAGACAATGTGAGTGCGCTTTGCGTTGCAGCTACATCTGCAGCTGTTCTTTCAATTACCATATTTCTACGCCTTAAATCAAAGAAACGATGGCCTTCAAATGCCAGCTCCTTGTATCTTTCGTCATAAACTGCACTAATTAAAGCCGTTTTATCCGCAAAGGATGCATTAACATAATTGTTAATTCTTGCGGCACGCAAAGTATTGATATCACCCGCAGCATCTCCTGTTGTTTCTGCCCTGGCTTCGGCTCTGATCAGATACATTTCGCCGGTTCTAAATTGTTTTACATCTGCCAAACCAGGGGTTGAAGAAGTTCCTCCAATATATTTATTAACCAGATATTTAGATTTTGTTCCTGTACGCGAATTGTCAAATTTAATATAAGGTATAAATCTGATGTCATTTGTCTGATCAAATGTTGCAATTAATTTAAATGAAGGCGCATATAAAACATAGCTCCCTGATTGCCTAAAAAAGAAATCCCCGGTTCTTGAATCGCCGGTTACCCGTTTCAGTTTCCAAATCACTTCAGCATCGTTGGCATCCGTCCAGATACCAGGGAACTGTGCTTTTGTGGACAATGGAACCGCATTTATCACTTCCGTTGAGTAGGCAATGGCATCTGTCCAATTCTTTTCATATAGTGCCACACGCGCTTGAATAGCCGAAACTGCGGTTTTGGTAATTCTTGTTTTATCAGTAAAGCTTGATGGAATCAATGCTTTAGCTGCAATCAGATCTGCTTTGGCTTTTGCAATTACTGCCTCAAAAGTTTCTCTTGCCGGATAAATGATGGCTGACCGCTGCATATAGGTTACGCCCAATGCACCTGTTTGATAAGAAGACGCGTATGCCCTTAATAATTCGAAATGCAAATATGCACGTAAAGCCAGCAGCTCACCTTTGTACCGATTGGCCAAAGTAGCATCAGCGCCGGTAAAAGTTAACTTATCCATGGCTTCTAAAACACGGTTTACCCGATCAATGCCAGTATAATTTGTGTAATAAAGCCCGGTAACGGAACCATTTGAACCATTATAAAGCCATCTAAACGCATCGCTGTTACCTACCGTATTTTCCTGAGGATAAATCGCTTCATCCGAAACAATGGCGCTGTAACTTAAAGTAGAATAATCAATTGGCGCATAGGCACCGATTACACCCAAATTAATATCGTTAATATTTCTGAATGCCTGTTCTGGCAAAATTAAATCGGTTGGCTTAAAATCCAGCTTGGTACAAGATGTTGCCAATAATACAACTGCCAATAAAACAGTGCATTTTGTATATATTTTGTTAATCATAACCTGTTTATTAAAAGTTAACATTAATTCCTGCAGTATATGTTCTGGTGTTAGGATATTGAAAACGCCCGAAAACATCATTGTTCTCCGGATCTAGGCCCCTCCAGCTGGTCCAGGTAAACAGATTTTGTCCCTGAACAAATACTTTAACTCCTTTAATGACCTTGGTTTTTTCAAGTATGGATTTTGGCAAAGTATATCCAATGGTTACGTTTCTCAATCTTAGGAATGAAGCATCCTGAATATCTTTAGAAGTAAAGTTTCTAGGGATATCAAACCTTTGAAGAATGGCATTATCCCCAGTATCTCCAGGGTTTTTCCACCGGTTATATAACATCCTAACCGATTGGTTACTGGTACGATAAGTTCTGTTTTCATTATAAAAATCCTCGTTGTTCCAACGCATCACATTGCTTACAAAAGAGAATAAAGCAGAAGCTGTAATACCTTTATAACTTAACGAGGTATTAAAACCACCGGTAAAGGTTGGGTACATGCTGCCAGAATTAGTAGTACTTTGGGCATTTGCATTGTACAAAGTAGTAATACTGCCATCAAGATTGTAATACTGGGCTTCTCCGGTTTGTGGATTTACACCTGCCCAATCTGGTGCAAAATAAGTTCCATATGGCAATCCCACTTTGATAATCCTCGAATCTCCATCTGGAAAATTATCAGTTACATCGCTTACACGTAAGATCATATTTTTATTATAACCTGCGTTGGCGCCCAAAGTCCACGTAAAATCTGTGGTTTTAATTACATCTCCGCTGATATCAAACTCGATACCCCTATTTCTCATTTTACCTGAACTTAGCGGCAAGGTTGAATAACCGGCAACGGCAGAAGGCGGCTGGTTGATAAACATATTGGTGGTGATTTTATTATAAAAATCGGCACTTAAACGCAATCTGTTGGTCTTGAATAAACCCAGATCGAAACCGGCATTAAACGTACTTACATATTCCCAGTCGTAATCTATATTACCAGCTGCTGTTGCACGGATTCCGATATTACCACCATAGCTCGTATTGCCGTAAGCCTCCTGGTAATCGAAATTACCACCGAACGAGCTTGCTGCAGTGCCGTAACTTGCCCTAAAGCTCAAGTCTGAAATAAGGGCTACGCTTTTAAGAAACTCTTCTTGCTTCGCATTCCAGTTGGCCCCTACCGAATAGAAACCATGCCACCTGTTTTTTGCTACTACAGTGGTAGAACCATCATAACGGTAACTGGCATTCAAGGTATATTTACGATCGTACGTATAACGGCCAATGCCCATAAACGAAGCCATGGCATTCCGTGTTTTGCCACCAGAAAGTGAAGGCAGAAAAACAGTACTTACTGTTATACCGGCAGGTGTTTCGGGCAAACGATCATCTATACCAAATCCCCTGTAACCAAAAGATTTATAATCGTTATAAATATATTCGTATAATGCGGAAAATTCGACATCGTGTTTACCATCAAATGTTTTGGCAAAAGTCAGGCCACTGGTAGATACAATACCAAAATTTCTTCGGCTAATCTCATCCAAGCGGCCTTTTCCGCCTAATGTATTGGCAACAGATCTTGATCCATAATAAGAATTTGGATTAACATAGTTTTCGTCAGAAGAATTTCTATAATCAATACCAAACCTGGTTGTTGCCTTTAATGATGGAAAAATCTGATAAGCAAATGAACCGCCCACTATAGCTTTAAACTGATCGGTTTTATTGCTGGAATTAAGTAAACGCTCCAGCGCTAGAGTACCTTCGCGCTGATCTAAAATATTATATTTTGCCTGTGAGCTAATGCCGGGATGCACTAAAGTACCGTCAGAGGCATAGGGTTTTTCGTAAGGAAGTGCATAATACACTGCCGACATTGGTGTGCCGGCCGTAGTAGCGCCTTCCCCATCAATAAAAGTTGATTGAGAATAACCTAAAGAAACGTTAACACTTCCACTAAATTTATCATCATTGAAATCTAAATTACTTCTGAGCGCATAACGGTTAAGGCCTGTATTTACGGCAACTCCTTCCTGGCTGTAATAATTTAATGAATTGTAAAAACGTAATTTATCATTACCCCCGCTGATGCTTACCTGCTGTTCCTGAAATTTACCTCTTCTAAAAAATATATCTCTCCAATCGGTATTGATCTGCCTTAAACTGTCCAAAATAAAATCAGCGCGAGCTCTTGAGCTTGCGGTACCTGCCGCGTAAGATGGATTTTTCGGAGAATACGTCCACCCCGGACCAATATTAACTCCTGTTAAACCTATTTCCTCTTCAAATTGCAAACGCTCATTGGTGTTCATCATCACAAAGTTTGGTCTGCTCAAATTTGAAAAACCATATTGAGAATTATAACTTACGGAAACATGGCCGGCCTTACCTTTTTTAGTAGTGTATACAATTACACCATTGGCTCCCCTGGAGCCATACAGAGCTGTTGCCGATGCATCTTTTAATACCGTTGCCGATTCAATATCATCTGGATTGATGGTTTGAAAATAGCCGGCTTCAATCGGAACGCCGTCTAAAATAATAAGCGGACCTCTAACTCCATTGATGGTACCAATTCCCCTAATGACCACTGATGCACTTGTACCTGGCTGACCTGAAGTTGAAATCACACTCATACCTGGAACACGACCCTGTAAAATCTGATCTAATGTTAGACCAGGAACCTGATTAATTTTGTCGGCAGTAACCAGAGAACTTGCTGCCGCTGATTGTGATTTTTTATAACTGGTGTAACCCGTTATCACCACATCGCTCAAAGTCCCTGCTGATAGACTCAGTTTAAGTGTACCCAACTGGCTTTTGGCAGCCACTTCCCTATCTGTATAACCAATGTATGAGATAACCAGTATCGCATTCTCATCTACGTTTCTGATGATAAAATTTCCATCGCTATCGGTAACCGAAGCAGCCAGTTGTCCCTTAACCTTTACAGAAGCGCCCGGCATAGGATTGCCTTGTTCATCAACAATTTTTCCGCTCACATCAATAGCCTTAGCGTTATTGCTCCGGGCAAGGGGCATAATCAAAATGGTATTTTCTTTAATTTCCCAGCTAAAAGGCTGCGATCTTAAAACCTGTGCAAGCACATCCTTGATTTCGGCATTTTTAACATCAACAGTTACGGGTTTGGCCAATTTTTCGATCAAATCGGCATCATATAGAAAAAAGTAACCACTCTGTTTCTTAATTTCTTTTAAAACATGCACAAGAGGCACATTCCTTTGGTTTATGCTAATGTTCTGGGAAAATGCCGATGCACTAACCTGTAAGCACAGAACTGTTACTAAAACAACAAAAAGTTTCATGGTTCTAATAAAAGTTAGGTTAAAATAGTTTGTAACAAACCCAACTGCCTTTAAGGCATTGGGCACATTACTTTGAGTGTAAAAGTTCATACATTCAGTTTGGTTTAAGTTTAAATTGATTAGTTTATTTGCGGATTAATTGATAAAGGCTGTCTGCCTTTGGCGATTATTTTTCTGACGATACAGTTAACTTCTTTCCCTCGGCTATTTCGAACCTGATGTTTCCAGTCTTCTCGAGCATTTTTAGTACTTCAGATAGTTTGGCCTTACGTGGAACCATACCATTGTATTTTTTATTTGGGATAGTGCTATAATCAATATGAACATTGTACCACCTTTCCAATTGCTTCAGAATGCTTTTCAGGTCTGCATTGTTAAACTGGAAAAGACCATTTTTCCATGCCGTTTCGTCATTTGTATCTACACCAGTTGCCAACCTGATACCGTCACCTGAAACCTCGGCAATGGCTTGCTCCCCAGGTTTCAAAATCTTTACGGATTGACCATTAGTGATCCGAACACGGCCTTCTAGCAAAGTGGTTTTAATGGTATTGTTGTCTAAATAACTATTGATATTGAAATGCGTACCCAACACTTCTACATCCTGACGTTGATTTTTGACATGGAACGGTTGTGTTTTGTTTTTGGCTACTTCGAAATATGCTTCTCCGCTAAGTTCTACACGCCGTTCGCTACCGTTAAAAACTTCCGGATACTTTAAAGAGGATGCAGCATTTAGCCATACTTTTGTACCATCTGGTAAAATCACCTGGTATTGTCCACCCTTAGGCGTTTGAATGGTGTTATAGGAAATTGCTGATTCCAATTTTAAATTGCCTTGATCTAAAACGGTATATACCAATTGCCCATCTTTTGTTCTTGAGATTTTTACGCCATCTTTATCGCTGATATTAGCTGCAGTATTTTCATCTAAAACAATTTTTGAACCATCAGCAAGGGTTAAAACAGCTTTATCAGTACCTGGCAGAACATCCAGGGATTTTTTAGTTACTATCACAGTCTTGAGCGACGGTTTGGTTTGATGTAGCAAAGCAAATGTTAACCCATAGACAATCAGCAATATAGCCGCCGCCGCTACGTATCGATATAGCCGAATGGTTTTACGTTTTTGATAACCATTCATTTTAGCATAAATTGCCGAGAAATTGACATCAGCCATTTTTGCTATTTCATCGGCATCGAGCTGATTAAGAATATCAGCATTTTTGTCTAAATATTGATAATATTTTTCTACAAAAAGAATCTCTTCTGCCGTAGCCGTACCCGATACATAACGTTGAATAATTTTTTGCAGTTCTTTTTGAGGTTTGAAGGCGTTCATTTTTTCTGGTTTTATATAGATGTACCAGAAAGCAGAAAATATCCTAAAAGAATTTTAAAATATTTTAGATAAATTTAAAAAAGAACTTAAACCTAGTCGGAAACCAACGAGATAACAAGTGAAATTACCAAAAATAAGTGCGTAAGCCTTAAACGAAGTGCTTGTGTTGCAGTGGTTAACTGATTTTGAACAGTTTTTTGCGAGATATTGAGTTTAAAAGCAATTTTGGCTGTGGACAAACCTTCAAAATAATGCATAATAAATATATTACGCCGTTTTTTCGGGCAGCGCTTTAATAAACAATTCCAGTAATGCAGCTACTTCTCTTTCAAGCAACATGCCATCAGCATGTAAAGGAGAAATCAACTCATTTTCGAAAGATTTTCCGAAAAAGCTGCTTTTTGGACTTCTGGCAATATGTTTTAAAACCTGAAAACGGACTGCTGTATGCAGATAAGCCAATGGATTTTCCAAATCGAGTTCAGCTTTTCTGTTCCATAGATCGGTAAAAATATTCTGAATAATATCCTGGCACTTTTCTTTTTCGGGCAGGCGCTTATAGGCTGCATTATAGAGTTCGGCCCAATATAGAGTATAAATTTTGCCAAATGCGACCTCATCTCCTTGCTTTAATAAGTCAAAAAGGGCATAATCATGCTCACGGTTTTTCTCGATATTCAAATGATTTTTTTGGTTGCGAAACCAAACATAATCATTTTTAAGGAATTATGTAAATGCTTTCAGACGAGAATTGAAGATCCGCAATGCACTTATTTTTAAGTTATCATTTTTTTGGAGCTGTACCAAGGATTCTACCCGATTCGATAACAGCCTGGTTAATTTCCCTTACACATTTGATATCCATTTTTTCCACCTCGCGATCATAGGTAAGTAAACCGTTTATTTCGTGTTCAACGTCGGTGGTCTGGGTGTAAACTGCTGTACTCAAACCTTTATAAAGCATCAACTGTTCAACCTGCTGCATCAGCAGTATATAACGATCCGTAAGCGCACTAACAGTAGGTTCATATCCGTAGGCGTTATTTTCAACAGGCCACATGTGCCCCCTAACAAAGAGTCCGATACCACCGTATTCGCCCAATGAAGCGGCTCGCTTTTCATCTGGTTGCGATGCCCCGTTCGGACCAATATAAATATGTGTATCTACAAAATCACCATTTCCAGGGTCGCCCAGCGGTTTCTGGTAACCCGGATTATTGTTAAACCCGGAATTGCCATTAACCAATCTGGATGGATCATATTTTTTTACCCAGGCGGTGATTTCCTTAATATCAAATGCACCCCAGTTTTCATTGAAGGGCACCCAACTGATAATTGATGGTGAATTGTAGAGATCATCCATTACTGCTTTAAGCTCTTTTCTAAAAACGCTTCGATTTTTCAATGTATCCTCGTTTTGGTACCACATGGCGGGCATATCCTGCCAAACTAATATCCCCATTTTATCAGCTAAATAGTAGAACCGTTTAGGTTCAGTTTTCATATGCTTTCTGATGAGGTTAAAGCCTGCATTCTTTGTAAACTCCAGATCGGATTTTAACGCCTCTTCAGTTGGTGCGGTTAAAATCCCGTCTGGCCAGTAACCCTGATCCAGTAAGCCGACCTGCATTTCGAATTTTCCATTCAGAAGCGGCCTTACCACACCATTTACTTTACCCAGCCTGATATCACGCATCCCAAAGTAACTCATGATCTCGTCGGTTACCTTCCCATTTTTGTCTTTGAGCACAATTTTCAGGTCGTATAAAAAAGGATCCCCTGGCGACCATAACCTGGGTTGATTTATCGGAAGTATTAATTGATTGCCCACTGCCCCCTTTATCTGAGAAATGACCTTGTTTCCCTCATATGCGGTAGCCTCAATCTGGCCACTGGTTGCTTTGGTTGAAAGAAGAAGCCGCTTATTTTCCACATCGGGTGTAATCCGGATCTGTTCGATATAGGTATTGGCAACCGGCTCCAGCCATACGCTCTGCCATATACCTGAACTAAATGTATAATCGCCGCGCGGACCGTTTTTGCCAGAAGGCGCTTTTCCATCGTTAGGATCATAGGCTGCTACAATCAAGGTATTGGAACCAGTTTTTAAAAGCATGGTAATATCAAAACCAAAAGAATCATAAGCTCCTGAATGGCGACCGGCAAGTTTTCCGTTGACAAATATTGTTGCATCGTGATCCACCCCATCAAAATGTGCAATAATTTTTTTCTCTTTCCAATCAGCAGGGATCTCAAAATCCCGTTTATACCACATATTGATTTCCTGCTTACGCTCAATCCCTGAAAGAAAAGATTCAGGACAATAAGGCACCAGGATTTTTTCAGCCCTGCCAGGGAATTCTATTGCCTGCCTGGGCGCCAGGGCCGATGGCGCATCCTTTCCGCCAATATATGCCCAACTGCCGTTTAGGTTGAGCCAATCTTTGCGCTGAAGCTGTGGGCGTGGATAATCCGGGAAAGGCACTTTTGCCGTGGCAGCAGAAACCGTCCATTTGGTAGGAAGTTTAGCTTCCTGTGCCTGTAATGCTATTGAAAGCAGTAACGTTAATGTTAAAAACAGGTAATGTCTAAAAGTGGATATAAAATTTCTCATCAAAACATCTTGAAATATCAGGGACTTATTAGCGAACTATAGCTCACTATTGCAAAATAATGATAATGAGCACGAGGTCAAATAATTTCAAGAATTGGATCGCAATTGTTACACTTTGGCAATCCCTTTAGAAGAGAACTGCAGGTCGTAAAGCTTTTTATAATAACCGTTCAGTTTTAACAACTGTTGATGAGTGCCCTTTTCTTTGATTTCGCCCTTATCGAGCACGATAATCTGATCGGCTTTTTGTATGGTTGACAGACGGTGGGCAATTACAATTGAAGTCCGGCCCTCCATTAAATTATCAATGGCTTTCTGGATTAATAATTCGGTTTCCGTATCTACGGATGAGGTGGCCTCATCTAATACCAGAATCGCCGGATTATGAACCAATGCACGGATAAAGGAAATCAGCTGCGCCTGACCTGCAGAAAGGGTGGCTCCTCTTTCCATTACATTATACTGATAACCACCAGGCAAGCGTTCGATAAAATCGTGCGCACCCACTTTTTTCGACGCATTAATCACTTCCTCAATTGTAATTTCGGGATTATTAAGTGTGATGTTGTTTAAAATAGTGTCTGAAAACAAAAAAACATCCTGGAGTACAGTAGCAATGTGGCTTCTGAGGTAATCGAGTTCAAAATCTTCAATACGAATACCATCAACAGTAACGTTTCCTTTTTTAACCTCATAAAAACGGTTCAGGATGTTAATGGTAGAAGATTTGCCTGCACCAGTTGCACCAACCAAGGCAACCGTTTCGCCAGCTTTTACCTCAAAACTAAGGTCTTTTAACACATAGCTGTCATCATTGTAGGCAAACCAGACCTTTTCGAACTTAATATTTCCCTCCAGTTTGGCAGGTTTTTGTTTACCATGGTCAGGTGTAGTTTCATCGGTATCTAAAACTTTAAAAACACGTTCTGCCCCAACCATACCCATTTGCAGGGTATTAAATTTATCAGCCAGTTGGCGGATAGGCGTAAACACCATGCCCAGGTACATAATAAATTGTGTGATGGTACCAGGTGTAACATCCAACGGCTTGGAAAGAATGCTTTTTGCGCCGTACCATACCAATAAGCCTAGAGACATGGCCGAAATTAGCTCAACCACTGGAAAGAATATAGAATAATACCAGTTACTGCGGATATTGGCATCGCGATAACGTTTGTTAATGGCATAAAATTTTCGGTACTCTTGTGTCTCCCTGGCAAAATACTGCACAATAGACACACCTGTGATGTGTTCCTGCAAAAAAGTATTCAGGTTAGAAACTTCATTCCTGATTTCCTGGAAGGCGACCTTAATCGCTTTCTGAAATTTCCGTGTAGCTAAAATGAGCAGCGGAATGGGCAAAAGCACAACTAAACTTAACTCCCAGTCAGTGTATAACATTACACCTACAATCACCACTACCTGCAAACTGTCGCCAATCATGGAAATTAAACCTTCTGAAAAAATATCTGCAATGGTTTCCAAATCCGAAACCGTTCTGGTAATTAATTGTCCTATTGGTGTTTTATCGAAAAACTTAAGCCGCAACTTAGTAATATGATTAAATACATTAATCCGCAGATCGCGGATAACAGACTGACCTAGTGTATTGGTTAACAGCGTATGGTTATATTGGATTAAGCTCTGCAAAACGAGCATAAAAATCATCAACATGGTCATGTTCACCAGGCCAGAATAATTTCCGTTTAAAATATAATGATCGAGTGTGTATTTGATCAAAAACGGACGCACAGGAGAAATGGCCGCAAGTAAAATGGTTAAAATAACCGACCATACAAACACGGCACGATAAGGCTTTACATATTGAAAAATACGTTTTAGTAATCCGGTATTATATACGTCGCCTGTAACTGCCATTTTTTGGGTTTAGGGTGTAAGGCTTAGGGTATAAGGCCTGACACCTTCTTAACAATTTTACATTATACTATCATTTATCGCAATTTCGCTTTTTTTTGACGGTCGCTGCACCTTCCGCCTTAAACCTTCGACCTTCTACCTGAAATACGGATAGTCTATCTTCACTAAATATAAACCACATGCAGGTACCGATTGACCGGCTTTGCTTCGGTTTTTACTTTCTATTATCGCTTTAAAAGCAGCTAAATTTATTTCTTTTTTACCAACTGATACTAAAGTACCCATAATAGCCCTCACCATGTTCCGCAAAAAACGATCAGCCTGAATGGTAAAAACCAAGCTGCCTTCCTGCCGTTCAAACACAGCTTTAGTGATCTTGCAATTATTGGTAAACGTTTGGGTATTCGATTTGCTGAAACAAGAGAAATCAGTATAGTTTAATAAAACAGCTGCGGCCTCGTTCATTGCTTCAACATCCAGCTGATCTTTTACCAACCACGACCTGTTTATTTTAAAAGGATCTTTTTCGAAGTGTATATAATATTGATAAGCACGTGCTGAAGCATCAAAACGGGCATGGGCATCGGGGTGAACCGGTATGATGCGTTTTGCTGCAATTTGATAGGGCAACATGGCGTTGATGCCGGTAATGGCATTTAACACTTTAATTTCATCTACATTCTCAACATCAAAATGGGCATAAAAATCTTTGGCATGTACACCTGCATCAGTCCTACCACAGCCCAATGTTTCAACAGGTTGCCGAAAGAACACAGACATCGCCTTATCCAATACCTCCTGAACGGTGATTGCATTAGGTTGCGTTTGCCAGCCATGGTACAAGCTGCCATCATAAGCCAATTGGATAAAATACCTTTTTTTACTCAAAACGATGCAAAAGTACAGTTTAAGGTGCAAAGGGCAAAGCGTTGAGCTAAGCGTTTGGAGTTGGGCGTTTGGCGTGAATCTTTCAAAACCAATCGCAATTGACGTTTCTTTTTCAATTTATACATCTATTCAGCAACATTAATCTTTTTTTCTTTTCTTAAAAAAATTAGCTTTGTTTCTATATTTTTACGTCCATGATACAAAGAATACAATCCATCTGGTTTTTTTTAGCGGTTTTAACCTTGATTTTAATGCTATTTTTACCCATTGCAACAAAAACAGTTGATGGTTCTGAAGCAAAGATTTTTACCAACGGGCTACATCATTATCTGGAAGGGAAAACAGGAAAGGTATTAAATGTTGAGGTATCTTTACCATTATTGATCGCCAATATTGCAATAGCAATTATCTGTTTCATCAATATTTTTAATTACAAAAAAAGAAGTTTCCAAAAACGCTTTGCCATTGTTTCGATTATATTAATTGTTGGTTTTGCTTTTTGGTGCAGCATTTATGCAAAAGAACTTCCTGGGGGAATAGAAGGCGCCAGCTTTGGCATTGGTGCTTATTTGCCAGCTGTAGCTATCCTGTTTATTGTATTAGGGATCTTCGGTATCAATAAAGACGAAAGACTAATCCGTTCTGCCGAAAGGTTGAGATAGTTAATCAATTGCATGATGAATCAAATGTTATCTACAGATCAAACTCAACACTTGCTAAACATACTAAAAAGCCGTTTTGAAAAAAACAGGAACCGGCATGAAGGCCTGGAATGGCAAAATGTGCAGAATAAATTAGAAGCCGATCCGCAGAAACTCTGGGCGCTAAATCTAATGGAAGAAACCGGTGGTGAACCGGATGTAGTTGATTTTGATGAAAAAACAGGCACCTATCTTTTTTTCGATTGTGCTGCCGAAAGTCCGAAAGGACGTAGAAGTTTGTGTTATGATGCAGAAGCACTGGCCTCAAGAAAAGAACATAAGCCAAAAGATAGCGCAGTTAATTTGGCAAATGAATGGGATGTTGAACTTTTAACTGAAACCCAATACCACTATTTGCAGCAATTTGGCAAATTTGACAGTAAAAGCTCAAGCTGGATCAAAACGCCTGCAGATATTAGAAAGCTGGGCGGCGCCTTGTTTTGCGACTACCGCTACGGAAAAGTTTTCACTTATCATAACGGAGCAGAATCTTATTATGCAGCGAGGGCTTTCAGGGCTTGTTTAATCGTTTAATTTAAACTCTATGATGAATGTAACGCCAGAACATAATGAAAAAATAGCTAAAATGACTTTTTCATCTGTTTACCCCCATTATGTTACAAAAGTTGAGAAAAAAGGAAGAACGATTGAAGAGTTGCACCTGGTAATTAAATGGTTAACGGGTTATGATGAAGAACAACTTCAAAAATACATCCAACAGAAAACAACCTTTAAAGATTTTTTTGAGCAAGCCAATATCAATCCTAAAGCGCATTTGATAACAGGTGTAATTTGTGGTTACCGGATTGAAGAAATTGAATATCCATTGACCAGGCAAGTACGCTATTTAGATAAACTGGTTGATGAATTAGCCAAAGGCAAAGCGATGGAAAAAATTTTACGGGCTGGGTTAGACTAAAATCAAATGGTTCGCATCTGATCGACTTTCAAATTCGGCTGATGACGTCATCAGGTTTTTAATGTGATTTTGAAATGAATTTTTAGTCGGTAATTTGCGTCCTGTAAATCGCCCGTTTTCTTTTTATCTTTTCTCACCTTTTATTTCACCCTTATTTCCAAATATTTAGCCTAAAAAACTATTTACTTGATTCTCTGTGAAATACAAAATATTAACCGTACCTTTGCGGCTCAATTAAAAATAAATAGACGAATGACAAACCCATTTCAATTATTGGGGATAAGTGATGACGTCGTTAATGCCGTAAAGGACCTTGGATTCGAAAATCCAACGCCGATTCAGGAGCAAAGTATTCCTGTACTGTTAGAAGGCACTAATGATTTTGTTGGTTTGGCCCAAACAGGAACAGGAAAAACAGCCGCATTTGGTTTGCCGCTGTTAGAACTAATCGATTTTAAAGTTAATAAACCACAGGCATTGATTTTATGCCCTACCCGTGAGTTATGCTTACAAATCGCTAACGACCTTAAAAACTTTTCTAAAAACATTGCTAATGCCCACGTTGTTGCCGTTTACGGTGGCGCGAACATTATGCAACAACTACGCGAAATACGCCAAGGCGTTCAGATCGTAGTGGCCACGCCCGGCCGTATGTTGGATATCATTGGCCGTAAAGCCATTGATTTTTCAAATGTTAAATATGTGGTGCTTGATGAAGCTGACGAGATGTTGAACATGGGTTTCCAGGACGACATCAACGACATTTTATCAACCACTCCTGATGACAAAAAAACCTGGTTATTTTCGGCTACAATGCCATCAGAAGTTCGCCGTATAGCTAAAAACTATATGGACAACCCTGTAGAATTAACCATGGGCACAAAAAATACAGGTAACGTTAACATCGAACACGAATATTACATTGTTCGTGCACGTGATAAGTACGCTGCTTTAAAACGTATTGTAGATTTTAACCCTGATATTTTTGGTGTTGTTTTCTGCAAAACCAAATTAGATACCCAGGATATTGCCGAGCATTTAATTAAAGATGGTTACAATGCAGATGCGTTACACGGTGATTTATCGCAACAACAACGCGACAAGGTAATGCAGCGTTTCCGTGAACGTAATATGCAATTATTAATTGCTACTGATGTTGCTGCACGTGGTATTGATGTAAACAATGTAACACACGTAATCAATTATTCTTTACCTGATGAGATTGAAAGTTATACCCACCGCTCTGGCCGTACTGGTCGTGCAGGTAAAACCGGTATCTCAATCTGTATCATCAACTCTAAGGAATTAGGAAAAATCCGCCAGTTGGAGCGCATTATTGGTAAACAATTTACTAAAGCTGAATTACCTACCGGATTTGATGTTTGTGAAAAACAATTGTTCTCTTTGGTACATAAAGTGAATAATGTAGAGGTTAACGATGAACAAATCGACCAATACATCCCTCGTATTATGGATGAATTTAAAGATTTGTCTAAAGAGGATGTGATTAAACGTTTTGCTTCATTAGAATTTAACCGTTTCTTGGAATACTATTCTAAAGCGCCTGATTTAAATGCAGCTGTTGGTGATGAGCGTGGCGAAAGAGGTGAACGTGGCGAAAGACGCGGACGTGGTAGCGAAGGCTATACCCGTTTGTTCATCAACTTAGGTTCTGTAGATGAATTTACCCGTGGCGATATGTTATCTTTTATCTGTAATAATGGTAAAATTGGTGGCAAAAGCGTTGGTAAGATTGATTTAAAAGGCGTTTTCTCTTTCTTTGAAGTAGAAGATGCTGTTGCAGATAAAGTTTTTGAAGGCTTTAAATCAGTTGAATTTAATGGTCGCCAGGTACGTATTGAAAAAAGCGGTGATGGCGGTGGTGAAAGACGTGGTGGCGGTGAAAGACGTGGCGGTGGTTTCGGCGGAGAACGCAGAGGCGGCGGTGGCGGTGGTTACCGTGGTGGCGACAGAAGATCTGGTGGAGGAAGACGTGAAGGCGGAAACAGCGGTGGCGGTTTCAGAGATTTTTCTGGTCGTAGCCGTGAAGACAAAGGTGGCAGCACTGGAGGTTCACGCCGAGAAGGTGGAAGCGGCGAACGCCGTAAAAAATGGTAAAGCAAAAACCAAATATTTTACAGCCGTTCCGATTTTTCGGGACGGCTTTTTTGTTTAGGGTAATACAGGTTAATATAATTATCATTTTTACACCAAGTTTAAAAGAATTCAATTTAAAATATTCTAAACATTATATTCGTTTACAAGTATTTAAAACGAACATTGGTTACCTATATCCTGGAGTTATATGCCGTACAAAAAATAATCTCTGATAGAAAATCGCCATCTCTACGGAAGTGAAATCCCGAATGTTAAATCTTAAGCGAGATTTCTCAATATTGTAGAAATATTTCTCCCTACGGTTGAAATGACGAATCCGCGAAAAACGAATCATGATTTTTTCATTTTTTCCGGAACTGAATCAGACTATTGTCATCCTGATTACTGTGCTTCCATGACAAAAATTATTTAACTATTGTAAAATAGTGGTGCGACTTAACGATTATCCTTAAATTGCATTACTTTCGCACATCATGCAGGCAAAATATATTTCCTATCAGGAAACCGGATCATTTTCAAAACTGGTTTTAGATTATATTAACGACGAAGAAAAACTTAAATCTTTTTATAGTTACCGCCCTGACATGGCGGGTTTAGCCAGTGCAATTGAGCACAGAAGTTTCCTCGGAAACCGGGCTACTTTGGTTCAGGTCCTGCAAGATCAATATCGGCATTTACAGCCCAATAAATCGGTTAGCAAAAACATAGAACTTTTAGCACTTGATAATACATTTACGGTAACAACCGGTCACCAGTTAAATTTATTTACAGGTCCACTTTATTTTATTTATAAAATTGTTACCACCATTAATTTAGCCATCGAGCTGAAAATGGCTCATCCCAAAAAAAACTTTGTCCCGGTTTATTGGATGGCGACAGAGGATCATGATTTTGAAGAGATCAACCATGTAAGTGTTGATGAAAAAAACATCAGCTGGATCCAGCAAACCAATGGTGCTACCGGAAGATTAAGTACCAAAACAGTTGCCGCAGCAGTAACCGCATACAAGGGATACCTGGGCATCTCGAAAAATGGAAAACGGATTGCCAAACTGGTAGAACAGGCTTATTTGCAACATGATAATTTAGCTGATGCCACCCGGTATTTAGTAAACAACTTATTCGAGAAATATGGCTTAGTAATTGTAAATGCAGATGACGCTCAATTAAAAAAGCAATTTGCAAATATCATTACCGAAGATATTATTCAGCATAACAGTGCAAAAAATATTGAGAATAGCTCCAAAAATCTCGAAGAACTGGGTTATAAAACACAGGTGAACGGTCGTGATATTAATTTCTTTTACCTGATTGATAATCTTCGCGAACGCCTGATTTTTGAAGATGACAAATATATTGTGAACCATACCGACATCAATTTTACCGAAGCTGAATTAAAAGCAGAAATCGATGCTCACCCTGAGCGGTTTAGCCCGAATGTGGTGATGCGCCCCATGTACCAGGAAGTAATTTTGCCTAACATTGCTTACATTGGTGGTGGTGCTGAAGTGGCTTACTGGATGCAGCTTAAAGCAAATTTCGACTATTATAAGATAGATTTCCCGGTATTATTGCTGCGTAATTCGGCTTTACTGATAGACAGACGCAGTGCAGAAAATCTTTACAGACTTGGCTTTTCGCTAGAAGATATTTTCCTCCCTGCAGAAGAACTGAAAAACGTCTGGGTAAAGCGGAATACGAATGCCGAACTTAGTTTAGCCGATGAAACCCGGGCCATTAATAGCATTTTCGACCAAATTAAGTTAAATGCTTATAAAATAGATAAAACCCTTTCTGTATCTGCAGATACGGCAAAGCAAAGAGCCAACCGTTTGTTGGCTAACCTGGAAAAGAAACTATTCAGGGCAGAGAAAAGAAAACATGAAACGGCATTGCTGCAGATTGATAACGTAAAGAAAAGACTGTTCCCAAATGGTGCGCTGCAGGAAAGAATCTTGAATATAGCCCCCATGTATGTAAATTATGGTGAAGATTTTCTTTCATCTTGCATAGAAAATTTTGAACCTTTGGGCGGTGACTTTACAGTTTTGTTGCCATGATAATGGTCCGGAGTCGGGAGTCCGAAGTCCGCAGTCAATCTTGATACTCGATACTTAATACCCAAAATGAACTTCATCACTTTTACCGAAACCAGTCTTAGAACCTTTACCTACAACGTCTTTAAAAAAATGGGCTGTTCTGATGAGCATGCCGATTTGGCAACCGATGTTTTGATCCGCTCGGATTTACGCGGAATCGATTCGCATGGCGTTGCACGTTTAAGTGGCTACGTACGCCTTTGGGAAAAGAAAAGAATCAATGCAACCCCAAACATTAAAATTGTACATCAAACCCCAACTACGGCAACAATTGATGGCGATGCCGGGCTAGGATTGGTTGTAGCGCCCTTTGCGATGCAGGTTGCCATCGAAAAAGCAGCGCAATATGGCAGCGGCTGGGTATCGGTAAAAAATTCCAATCATTTTGGGATAGCAGGTTACCATGCTTTAATGGCTGTAGAAAGAGATATGATCGGCATCAGTATGACAAATGCGAGCCCTTTGGTAGCACCTACTTACGCTAACGAACGTTTGCTGGGCACCAATCCGATGTGTTATGCATTCCCGGCGGGAAAATATCCACCGGTAATTGTAGATATGGCGACAGCGGCAGCGGCAAACGGGAAATTGGAAATTGCACAGCGAGCAAATAAAAGTGTTCCGGATGGATGGGTTCAGGATAAAGACGGAAAAAACTCAACTGACCCTAACGAATTAAAAAATGGTGGTTCGCTCCTACCCTTAGGAAGCGATAAAGACCATGGTAGTCATAAAGGATTTGGTCTGAGTGCCACGGTCGATATTTTATCAGCGATACTATCTGGCGCAAATTATGGTCCGTGGGTACCTCCTTTTGTAGCCTTCTTAGAACCCTCTGCTCATCCGGTTGGCGAAGGACTTGGCCATTTTTTAGGTGCTATGCGCGTAGATGGTTTCAGGCCAGCTGCAGAATTTAAAGATCATTTAGATAATTGGATAGAACGCTTTAAAAGCGCAAAAACAATAGATCCCAACAAAAAGGTTATTATACCAGGAGAGCCTGAACACGAATTTGAGCAGGAAAGAAAAATAAATGGTATTCCGATCATTGACGTGGTGGTGAAAGATCTGAATGAGCTGGCGTTGAAATTGGATATAGCTGAGTTAAGTTAAAGATCCTTCGACTACGCTCAGGATAACAAACGCCAATAGACTGATTCGTCATTCTCGCGCAGGTGGGAATCTTAAATCGCTTGCATTGCGATTATTATTCATAAGGGTTTGCTTTTATCTGGTGGCATTCATAAGCACTTTTGTGGTTCCCAATCAAGTTGGGAATGACGATTCCTCCCAACCTACAATTCGCTAAAAAGCCTATCATTCATTTTGATTTTTATAAAACAAATTATCCCTAAGGAGCGCGCGCTATTTGCGATCGTTGTAAGATTGCTTCGTCGTACCTCCTCGCAATGACGAAAATAAACAAGCCGCTGATTTAACCAAGATCTGCGGCAACTATTAATGATGTGGTTTATATTTAAACATAAAGGTGTTTTTTTTGGCTTAACGATTAAGTTGTCTTTTAAGTAAAGCGCTTTGCTTGATGATCCAATCATGATTCTATATGCTCCAGGGGCTACTTCCCAAACATTATTAATATTAAGGGTTTTAAGCACTTCTTTATCTAGTTTGAATGAAATGCACTTGGTTTCACCGGCTTTTAGATGCACTCTTTGGAAACCTCTCAATGCAAGAACGGGCTGTGCCAATTTATTGATCAACGGCCTCATATACAATTGCACCACTTCATCACCATCATAATAACCTGTATTCTTCAGCTCGAAACTTACTGTAGCAGTCTCATTTTTCGTGATACTTTTACGGTTAAACTTCAAATCTTGATAAGAAAAGTTGGTATAACTTAATCCATATCCAAATGGGAAAAGGGGCTCACCACTTAAGTTGTTGTAATCATCGCCTCTACCGGTAGGCTTATGGTTATAAACCAGTGGCAATTGCGATTCATCAATCGGGTAAGTAATTGGAAGTTTGCCTGATGGACTTACTTTGCCCAGCAATACCTCTGCAATGGCAGTACCTCCAGCTTCGCCAGGGTACCACACATTTAAAACTGCGCTTACCTTATTCAACCAGGATTGCATATTGATGGCGCTTCCACCAGTTAATAGTACTACAATAGGTTTTGCTGTTTTTGCAAGGTTTTCCAATAAGACTTCCTGATTACCCGGCAGATTTAACATCGCCCGATCTAAAAATTCTCCTTCTTTTATCCCGGCAACAAATACGATTACATCAGTATTTTTTGCCGCAGCTACGGCATCGGCGATTTCGTTAGATTTCGCAATATTATAATCCCAAATCAGCTTGATCTTACCATTGCCCTTAGATTCAAAAAATTCGACCCGAATGGCGTATTCTTTATTTTTTTCGAAATGAAAAGGTACAGTTTTGGTATTGTAAGACTTTTTGTCCCAGTTATCGATCAATAATTGATTATCGAGATATAACCGGTAACCATCATTGCCTTCCAATCCGATATTAACATCGGCATTTTGTGGCACTTTAATCTTTCCATCCCACCTTACCGAGTAATCATCCAGTTGTAACTGATCATCAGGCGGGTATAATGTCCAGCTGAAATTAATAACCTTATCGTCAGTTTCTTTAATTGCTTTTCCAGACAGATCGAGTCCTTTGTAATAAGTCCCCTTTAATCCTGCCTTTCCGTTAGTAGAAAGAAACTGGCTGTCAATTGGAAGATAAGAATGTAGTTCTCTACTGCTACCTTTTAAATAATTGACCTGAACATCTTTGGATACCGAATTTTTCAGGCCATCCAGTATATTTATCTTATTATTTCCTGTGCCACTGTAGCCGCCTAACCTCGCGTCAATAGCATCCTCACCTAAGAGTAGGATACGCTTTGCGCTTTTTAGTGGCAGCGTGTTATGGTCATTTTTTAAAAGCACAAAAGATTTTAAAGCCGCTTCTTCGGCCAGATGGCGATTACTTTGATCGTTCAGCATCTTTTCAGCAATACTTTCATCAACGTAAGGATGCTCGAAAAGGCCTAATTCAAACTTGGCTTTCAAAACCCTTGTTAAGGCATCATCTATTCTCGATTTGGGAATACTACCATCTAAAAAAGCGGGAAGAAAAAGTTTGTAATGGTTATAATCTACCTGAAAAATTACATCGAGTCCGGCATTGATAGATTGCGCCGTGGCATCTTTGTAATCTTTAGCCGTAAAATGTAATACATTGGCGCCTCCAACTGCACCTGCATCGGAAATGACGAAACCCTTAAAGCCCCACTCCTGTTTTAGCTTAGTGGTGAGCAACCATTTATTGGAAGTTGCAGGTGAACCAAAGACACTGTTGTAAGAGGTCATTAATGAACGGATACCCACATTCCTGACACCATCTTTAAATGCAGGAAAGTGGATTTCTTCCAGCAAATGTTTGTCCATTTCTATGGGGTAACTATCACGCCCACCATCGCCTACATTGGCAATAAAATGCTTTGGTGTAACAATAATATTCTGTTTTTCTATGGCGCTCATAAAAGCATGGCCCAGCACAGTTGTTAGATAGGGATCTTCCCCATAGGTTTCTTCTACCCTGCCCCATCTTACATCAGTTGCCATATTAATTACCGGCGCCAAAAGATCTCTTAAGCCACGTGCCCTGGCCTCAGTGGCGATAGCCTTACCAATCTTACCCACTAAAGTGGTATCAAAAGTAGCCGCTAAACCAATTGATTGCGGGAAAGCTGTTGCCCCTTGTCTCACCAAACCATGTAAAGCTTCATCAAATGGAATAATCGGGATACCCAAACGGGTTTCTTCAACAAAATATTTTTGAATTTTGTTAATCTTTTTAGCCAGGGATAGGCCGTCTTCAGCGGTATTATAGGTCAACATTTGCTGTGCATTGCCACTGCCTTGTGCAGCCGCACTTACCTGCAAGCCAAAAATACCGTGCTTAAACTGATTTTTATTTTGTTCGGTTACATCACCTGGAATCATGAATAACTGCCAAAATTTTTCTTCGGGAGACATTCTCGAAATCAGGTCTTTTACCCTTAAATCAATACTTAACTTTGAATTTTTATAGGGAAAAGACTGGCTTTTTTTAACCTGGGCAAAAAGGCTGCTGCATACAAATAATGCAGGCAATAAAAATAGGTATTTTCTCTGTTTCGGCATTACTAATTGGTTTCCGGTGTAAAAGAGAAAGCCAACGCAATTTTCTCATCGGCTTTTGGAAAATCAAAATGCACTTTACCCTCTGTTAATTTCCATTTTACTTTTTTCTTATTGCTTAATAACGTAATCGAAGTTCCTTTCTTCGGGATACTGCCACGCCAGGAAATTTCTTGAGGTGCATAACCATCCAGTAAAGAAATCCCATAAATGGTTTTGCCATCTTTACTTTGGGTAAACCAGTTTTGCCCATCATGATAATTCTTGGTAATTCTTGTGCCGTATATGGCCGCACCATTTTTGCTCGTCCAATTACCAATCTCCTCCAACTTTGTAATTACATCATTGGGAAGTGTTCCATCGGCCTTTGGGCCAACACCTAAAAGCAAACTTCCTCCTTTAGCCACTATTTCTACCAGTTTATGAATCACTTCTTTTGCCGGTTTATACTGATCGTTGGGCACAAACCCCCAGGCTCCGCCTAAAGTCATGCAGCTTTCCCATGGGTAATCCAACTGTTTTTCAGGGATTTTTTGTTCAGGGGTTTGGTAGTTTTCGTATTGTCCATGCACCGTCCTATCTACAACGATCAAACCCGGTTGTGCTTGTCTGGCATCAGCTGCAATTTTAGGCATATCAATATCCTGGCTCCACTCTGGAATGGGTGCACCCCATGAAAGTACCTCTTCATTTACTGAAGCCAAAGGCCTTACCCAACCACCATCTAACCATAAAATATCAATACTTCCGTAATTATTCATTAACTCGCCAATCTGGTTTTGGGTATAGCTTTTAAACTTGTTCCAACGCCATGGGTTCTTTCTGATGTCGTAGTTATTATTCCTATTTGCGGTAGCGTATTTATCCCACCAATAATATTGCGAATGCCAGTCGGGCTTTGAAAAATAAGCACCAATCATAAAGTTCTGCTTCCGGAAAGCATCAAACACATATTTGGCAACATCTTTTTTAGCATTATTGGCAAATGGACCTTTTGCAATACTATAATCGCTTTCGTTAGTATCAAACATGGCAAAGCCATCATGATGTTTGGTGGTAAAGACCAGGTACTTCATTCCGGCATCTTTACCAGCCTTTGCCCACTGCTCAGGGTTAAATTGCGTTGGATTAAATTTCTCACTTAATCCCCAATACCATTTCTTGTAATCATCGTACTTCATCGTACTGTCTCGCTCAATCCAGTCTTCCGAGCAGATTGACCAGGATTCAATAATTCCCGGAACCGCATATACGCCCCAATGAATGATCATGCCAAACTTCTGGTCCTGCCAATGTTCCAGCTTCTTCTTTACTGTTTCATCTTTAGGCCATTCGTATTGGGTTGATTCTTTCATGATATCATTCCGTTGCGCAAAAGCGATATTGACACAAGAGATAAAGGCAATTAAAAGGCTCAGTATTTTCATATTGTAATATCATTAAAAATCCCGGCAGAAACTACCGGGATTTAATTTAAATGGATTAAGGCATCCAGAATATTTTAGTTTTGCGGGTATCTTTAGCCTGTACAGCCTGATAGTTTGCACTATTTAAAGTTTTCTCTTTTGCCGGATAAACCAATCTTGTTGGTGGAGTCTCAAATCCTGCCTGCTTTCCATTTGTAGGAAATGTTAACATGGGCACACCAGTTCTTCTATATTCAGACCATGCTTCAATAGATTGTAGCACACCAAAGTGAGCCCATTTTTGAGTATAAATCTTAGTTAACTTATCTACCGAAGCACCGGTGTAAGCCGCAGTAGAAGTGTTTATCCAAGTATCAACAGTTGCAGCAGCAGGCGCATCTAATCTCACATAAGCACCCTGATTCAGATTATTAAGATAATAATAGAATGAAACAGACTGCCTTAAAGCCACTTCATACGCAGTTTTTGCATCTGTTGTACTGCCCCATCGCTCGTAAGCTTCTGCCTTTAACAGGTTCACTTCGGAAGCTGTGATTAAAATCCCTGGAAGCTTTTGGTTGAAAACAAAAGTACCAGAATCTAACACAGAATAATCGGCAAAGCTCGATTCTTGTTGGGCAGTAGTAAAAGTTACCGGCATTGCTCTATAAGTTGCATTTTGAACAAACTTACCACCAACAGTACGACCAAATTTATCATACAATACAGGAATACGTGGATCGTTAGTTGGCAATAGAACTGTGTTTAACATATAATCAGTAGCGTACCAACTGCCTTCGAAAAAGGCATCATGCAAATCACTTGTACTATTGGTTAAAGGTTGTAGTAACACGTCACTGTTGCCTGGGTTATAGGTTCCAACATTGCCACCATCAATTAACGGATATCCGGATTGATTACCCAGCATCTGCAAAACTGCAGTTTTAGCGGTTGCTTCATCAGTTTTAGAAATACGCATTAATAATCTCAAACGTAATGAGTTTGCATAGCGCGTCCATTTTGATATGTCACCTTTAAGAAGAATATCTGATTTAGCAAAAGCCGCAGTAGTGTTTGCCGACTTAAAAAATGTAGCTGCTGCATCCAAATCAGCAATAAAGGAAGTATATAACGCCTTTTGATCGTCGTACTTTGGATTGCTAATGGTACTGTTTGTAGGTAAGCTACCAGCAGCAGAATATGGGATATCACCCCATAAATCTACCATTTTCGCCGCCTGTTCAATCATCACTACTTTGGCAGCTTGTAAAATTACTTTTTGAGCTGCCTGATCAGTGTTTGAAAGGGCATTAAACTTTTTTTCCATTGCTCTATACAAGGCAATGGTACCGCTCCCGTTACCACCAGGACTGTAAAAGTCATCCCAATATTGTTGTGAATAACTATCGCTTTGCTGATAAACGGTATTACCATTGGCAATGTAGGCAGTTTGTGCGTATACACCTGGCATTTGAGTTAAGAATGTACGTACGTTCCAATATTTAGTAGCTACACGATCATTATTAAGCATACCAGTAAACAATCCCGGCAAATTCGGATCTAAAACGTTTTCAGGATTATTAAATTTATCATCAATATCCTTTTTACAACCAACCGCAACAGTTAGTGACAATACAAGAAAACTTGCTTTTATGATTAACTTTTTCATAATATCTTATTTGTGTTGGCTAAAAATTTGCATTTAATGAAAATCCGAAGTTTCTAGATGCTGCTGTTGAGCCTACATCTACCCCTTGTGACCACCATTTGTTTCCAAGTGGTGCCTCTGGATCAAGATCTTTCAACGTTCTGTGGATATAGAATAAGTTACGTCCGATCAATGAAAATCTTAGATTAGAAATTTTTAGTTTTTTAGTGAACGATGCCGGAATTTTATAGCTCAATACAATTTCCCTCATTTTGATATAATTATTATCAAAAATTTCTGCTTCGGTTAGTGAACCTTCACCCCAGTTATAAGTTGTTAAGTAATAATCAGCGGCAGAGAGTACCTTAGTGTTCGGCAGTCCGGTTGTTTGATTTACACCTTTCAATACCACACCGTCGTTGTAGGTTTTACCATTGCTGGTATAAGTTAAACCACCGTTAGTTACATCTCTAAACTCCATTGAATTCTCTAACATACCTGCACCACGCATGTATTTCAGATTAGGCGCAATCATTTTACCTCCAAAACGGTAATCGATTGTAAAGTCTAGTGCGAAATTATCATAGCTAAGCGTATTAGAGAAACCTCCAACTGCTTTAGGCATGATGTTTCCTGCCTTAACATACACAGAATTATCCATTACATAGAAACCGTCATCATTGATTAGGTAATTTCCATTTGCATCAGTTTTTCTCGGACGGATATAAATATTACCCAAATCCTCGCCGGCCCTGGCCACAATTTTAGCAGTAGCCTGATCTGAAGAATAGAAATTGATCTCGGAATTGGCATCATACAATGAATTTACTTTCGATTTATTGGTTGAGAAGTTTAAACGGGTATCCCATCTGAATTTTCCGGAAACAGGCGTTGCGTTTAAAGCAATCTCCCAGCCTTTATTACCTACTTCACCTACGTTAATAATCTGTTTTTGAGCCCCATTGGTTGAAGTAACATCCAGTGGTAAGATTTGATTTTTAATTCTGTTATTGTAATAACTTACATCCAAACCTAATCTCCCGTTTAAGAACCTTGTTTCTAAGCCGAACTCAGCTTCATGTTTCTTCTCAGGCATCAGGCCTAAGTTACCGTATGAAGATAATGAAACAAGTGATGGTACCGCACCATTTATGGATTGTAATGATGTTTGTTTATATGAAATGTTGGCCTCATAAATAGGGGGGGCATTACCTACCACACCATAAGAAGCTCTTAACTTTCCATAGCTCCAGAATTTTGGTAACTTCCAAAGATCACTAAAAACAAAACCACTGTTTACTGAGTAATATGAGTATTGATTGTTTCCCGGAGGAAGCGTAGAAACATATTCTTGTCTGGCTGTACCCTCAGCAAATAAGAAATCTTTATAACTTAAATTTACTAAACCTAAATAGGCGTATTTAAGCTGTTCTTTACGTGCTTCAGTAGTTTCAGGAACATTGAATGAGTTAGATAGGGCGAAGAAATTCTCCGTTACTAGTCCATCTCTGGTATTCGATTTTAAGTCTTTATAAGTTTCTTTTCTACCTTGATAACCTCCACTCAACGAGATGCCAAAATCTTCACCGATTTTGTTTGAATATGTTAATAATGCATCTCCGTAAAGTACAGCATACTGACCTTGGGTAGTGGTATATGATCCTGTGCTTGTATTACCGTTCAATGCACTAGGAATTTCAGTATACTGACGGTTTTCCGTTTTAGCGCTGGTATAATCATTACCGATACGGCCTCTTAACTTCAAATTTTTCGCAACATCGTAGTTTAGCGTGAAACTAGATAACAACCTGTTTTCATTTTCATTATATTGGTTTTTCAATTGTTGCCAGTAAAAATCCAGCAAATTAGTGGCTCTGATATTGAAAATAAATGGTTCAGGACGAGCAGTTTGATCAAAAGTAGCATACTTATAACCATTGCTTGTTTGAAATCTCTCTTTCATCAAGCCCATATCTTCTGCACGACTGAAAAAACCACCAAATGAACCCAGAACCTGTCCTAATTGATAAGGTCTGTTTTTGGTAATGGTATTTACATAACTCACAATCACATCTGCAGATAACTTTGGAGCAAGTTTAATTGTAGAATTTAAGTTAAAGGTATTTTTTGATCCGGTATTTCCTGGCTGAGTACCCTTATAGTCTAAACGTGAAGCCGAAAAACGATAGTTAACACCTTCTGTTTGATTCGAAATGGCAACGTTTGCGTTAGAAGTATATCCATTCTGATATACATCTCTGTAATTATTGGGTTGAGGAGTGAATGAACGGATTGAACCATCCCACCATCTTACCTGTTGGCCTTCCATTTTAGGACCAAAATTAGCATATGCCCTAAAATAAGGACGGAAACCACTAGGAGAAGCAGCATCAGCAATCCAACCTTCTTCAGTTGCACCATTTGCTACGTTAGTTTCTCTATCATAACCAGGACCATAGGTATTTTGGAAATTAGGCAAGAACGCAACCTGATCAATTGAACCCTGGTAGTTAAAATCAACACCTAGACCTCTATTTTTCGACCCTTTTTTAGTCGTAATGACAACAACACCACTTGCAGCATCAGAGCCATATAATGCCGATGCACTGGCACCTTTTAAAACGGTTAAGCTTTCAATATCCGCAGGATTGATATCCAAGATACCATTACCACGAACACGTTGATCATCCCAATAATTATTATTGTTAGCACCAGCAGCACCATTTTGTCCATCGTTTCTGATCATTACTCCATCCACAACATATAAAGGTTGCTGATTATAGTTAATAGAATTGATACCCCTGATCTGAACATTCACCGCACTACTTGCACCACCTGGAGCTGTTGTAATTTTTACCCCTGCAGCTTTACCGTAAAGTGCTGATGCAAAGTTGGTGTTGCCAGCTTCTGTTAGCTGTTTAGCAGTTACAGTGCTCACTGCATAACCAAGAGATTTTTCCTGCCTCTTAATACCTAGTGCAGTTGTAACCACATTAACTTCATCAAGCTGATTACTACTTTCTTTGAGGATAACATTAAGTGATGTCTGATTATTTATGCCAACTTCTTGTTTAGCGAAACCTATTGCGGTGAAAACCAAAACCTCGCCAGGATTTACCGATAATGAAAATTTTCCACTACCATCTGTCTGGGTTACCTTGGAAGTTCCTTTAATAGAAACGCTTACACCAGGAAGAGGCCCTGATGCGTCTTTTACCGTACCGGTAATATTTTTCTGTGCGAAAGCACTTATTGTTATACAGCATAACAACAATATACTCAAACACTTTAAGTACATTTTTTTCATTTTCTTTTGTTTAGTTTAGGATTAGTTTAAAAAATTTAGATTTTGCATTGAGCCTTTTTATCTTGCCATATCGTATTGGTTTTGGTTAAATATTTATCTTCAAATTGTTAGTTATCTTTCTAATCGAACTGGTTATGTTCTATTGTTAAACTTCCGGCAGCTAATAACTCAGCTTCGTCCGTCAGGGTAGAAAGTTTTATTTCGGTTTGCTCGGCTATTCGGGGAATACAAAATTCATGGATGGCTTGTTGGATTGGCGGTAAGAGCATTTTACCAGCCTTTGCACCACGTCCACTTAAAACAATACATTCAGGGTTTAATAGGTGAATCAAAGTAGCTACCCCTTTACCCAATTGAAAAATTGCTTTAGCTAAAACAGATATGGCTACAGGGTCTTGTTCACGTACCGCATGTAAAAAATGATCTGCTGGGTGTTTACTTTTATCTTTGAACAGTGCTTCCATACTCGATTCGGCGCCTGCAGCGATGGCTTCTTCGGCTCGTTTAGCCATTACCAATAATGAAGTATCCACCTCTAAGCAGCCTCTTCTGCCGCAAGAACACAAATTGTCACTTTCTGAAAGTGGGATATGACTAAACTCACCTGCATTGCCGCCACTTCCCCGATATAATTTACCATTTACAATGATGCCCAAGCCTGTTCCCCAGCCGATGTTCACGACCATTACATCCTTTAAATCAACCGCTTCTCCGAAATTTAATTCGGCCAGTGCAATTAAACTGGAATCGTTATCTATATGTACAGGTAAATTGATTTTGGAAGAGAGGTAATGCTGTAAGGTTGTACTTTCATTAACTTTCAGAAAAGAATGGTTTATGCCTTCATCTGCATTCACAAAACCTGGCATACCAATCCCAACACCTAAAATATCTGCCCGGTCGATTTTAGATTGATTGATACTGCTATTGATAAAATCAACAAGGTCGCCAATATTACACTCATTTGTTGACAACTCAAATTCTAAAGTCTGTATGGGTGTAACCATTTTTCTTGAAAGGTTATAAATGGTCAGCCTCGATGTAAGCTGATCCATTGCAACAGCCACTATATATTTTTTTAGATTCGGATTGATCAGGAACATTGCCGGTCTTCTACCACCTGTTGATGGAGCGAAACCCTCCTCTATAACATAGCCTTCAGCAATTAGACCATTAACCACAGCGGTAACCAAAGGCAAACTCTTTTGCGTCAGCTTACTTAGGTCTGTAAGTGAAAGCGACTTTTTATAGTATAAATGCTTAATAATACCAGCCCTAAGCAGCTGATTTTTCGCAACAATTACAGACATGATATTTGATTATATCTCAAACTTAAAAAATATTTTTAAAACATTCATATACTTTTTAATTTTTTTTAAAAGTCAATTAAAAATGTCCTGGAAACAAAAAGGGCGAATAATCTTCGATTATCCGCCCTTTTTAAAGAATTATATTTTATCAATGGATTCCCATAAATAATCTACTCCACCTTATTTTATGTAAAAAAGATGCGGTGCTGTCCCAACTCATCCAAACAAATAAAGCTTTACCTACAATATGGTCTTCAGGCACAAAACCCCAATAACGCGAATCAGCTGAATTATGGCGGTTATCGCCCATCATCCAATAATAATCCATTTTAAAAGTATAGGTAGTGGCTACTTGATCATTAATATACCAAACACCGGCTTTTTGTTCCACTTTATTGCCTTCGTAAGTTCTGATTGCCCTGTAATACAATGGCATGGTAGTGCTATCGATTTTAACCGTCCAGCCTTTTGAAGGAATTTTAATCGGTCCGAAGTTGTCTCTGTTCCAAACCCTGTTTGGATCATTCGGAAAAACACCGCCCGGAACGGCTCCGGCAGGATCAGGGCTTAAGGTTACTGATTTTACAAAATCAAAAGTTTTCAGCTTTTCTGCAATTTCCGGGCTAGCATCTACGATGTAGGTATTGGCAGCCACTGCAGGTACACTTCCCAGGTTTAAATTAAACTCATCAAGCGCGGCATAATTAAATTCCATGGTTTTAAACTCAATGCGATAAGGCATCATACCTGTATTTTTTAAAGGTTCATCCTTACCATTTACATTGGCGATACCATTGCTCATCGAAATGACATCGCCCGGAATACCAATACATCTTTTAATAAAGTTCTCACGTTTATCTACCGGACGGTCTACAATAGTATAGGTACTCCTTACCTGTTCCCGGCCCATGCTCCGCACTAACGCATAATAACTTTCTGCCTGGTTTTCTACTGCAACGGTATCTCCTTCGGGAAAGTTGAATACCACTACATCATTTCTTTTAATTTTAGATAAACCGGGTAAACGGTGATATTTCCACTGTACGCCATCCCAGTAAGCTTTGGTAGAAGTAGTTAAAGGCATGGTGTGGTGAGCAAAAGGAAAAGCAACCGGCGTCATTGGGATACGTGCCCCATAATTAACTTTACTTACAAAAAGGAAATCGCCAATTAGTAATGACCGCTCCATTGAACCAGATGGAATAGTGTAGGCCTCGATAAAAAATACACGGATGATGGTTGCAGCCACTACTGCAAAAACAATTGCATCTGCCCATTCGCGGGTTTTCGTTTTTTTCTTCTTTGGGGCATCTTTTTTTCGTTGCCAGAATTTATAATTCATATGTCTTATTTTTGGTTTAGCGATTTATAAAATCGGCTACCTGTTATCTGTAATCCTTTACTGTGGTTCCCTAACTTGATTTCCGGGTTGAATAAACTGCCAGCTGAAAATTTCCAACTGTTAACTAAAAACTTCTGCTTATTCAAAAATATCAGTAATACTGAAAAATCCTTTTTTATCTTTTAACCATTCTGCCGCAACTACCGCACCTAAGGCAAAACCAGCTCTGTTATGGGCTGTATGTTTAATTTCTATCTCATCAACCTCGCTACTGTAAATTACGGTATGTGTGCCTGGAATATTTTCTATTCTATGCGATTCTATCAATAATTGTTCGGCTTTTGGAAATAACTCAACATCAGTTCCTACCACTTCATTTAACCATTCTTGTTTCCGATCCAGGTTATCTACTATTCCTTCTGCCAGGGTAATGGCCGTACCACTCGGCGCATCCAGCTTTTGTGTATGGTGAATTTCTTCAACCTGAACATCATAGGCGGGATAATTATTCATGAGCCTGGCCAAAGTTTGGTTAAGCTTAAAAAACAAATTTACGCCAATACTGAAGTTAGACCCATAAAGCAAAGTATTGTTACTTTTATCGCAATCATCTTTTACTTCCTGTAATTTGCCGTACCAGCCGGTTGTTCCTACCACCACAGGAACATTGGCATCAAAACAGGCATCAATATTTTTTAAAACGGAATCAGGCGTACTGAAATCGATGGCCACATCAGCTGATTTCAAATTTTGTCTGGTTAAATCTTCCTGATTATCGATTGTTATTTTAAGCACAATTTCGTGGCCGCGTTCCAACGCAAATTTTTCGATAATCTGCCCCATTTTACCATATCCTAAAAGCGCAATTTTCATTTCTTTATGTTTGTTTTTTAGTTTTTGTTATTATTTGAGCACGTAATGTCGACACTTAATTCATAAATCGTTACCAACCCAAAGTTCATACTTTCCTTGCTATTCATGATGGTTTGAGGCATCAGAATGTCAGCGATAATTTTAGTGCCGGCGTTAAATTGAAACCATACATCGAATCGGTGCCCATCACAGATGGCACTGCCCTAAACGAAAGGTTATCATCAATATTAAAGAAATGCAAACGGGCTGCAACATAAGCATCGATAATATTGGCCGCATACAGCAACCCATACGAAAAGTATACAATCTGCGAATTCCGCTTGTACAAACTTTTACCGTCCAGAACACCTTGATCACTATACTGCGTTAAATCTAACTTTTTTCCTGGATGATCCTGGCGGTACTGTGCTTCGTTCAAAAAACGTTTATAGTTTTTTCTGCTATCCATTAGCGATAAAGTAAGCGCAGTTGCACCGCCGTAAATGGCTGCAATTTTGCCACCAGTATAGATCTTTTGAAAAACCTGGCTTTTTCCTGCCCTGGTGCCGTAACCATCGTTAAGTAATTGAATATTGTACAATTGGCCCCAGCCGGGTATAATCATCGATCTGAAAACAGCTTTTCTACCGGCAACCTTACCTGGGTTAACATACTTGGCTTTCATCGAATCCTTTCTGGTCATCGGTTTCTTAGCCACGGTATCTAAAGATTTAGAAAATTTGATCTTTGAGGTATCAGCGGGTTTTAATAAGGTATCCTTAACCTGCGCAGCGGCAAAGTTCACCAGAAAAAATGCGAATATAGCAACCAGTATAAAAAGCTTAATCTTTTGCATTACCAGTCTAATAGTTCCAGAATCCGGTTTAAGTCGTCATCGCTCATAAAAGGAATTTCTATTGCCCCTTTACCGTTCTGACTTACCTTTAATTTTACACGGGTAGCAAATTTAGAAGCGAGATCGTCCTGTAATTTTTGATACTGAAAGGAAACGGCTTTTTCTTTTGGCTTTTCGCTGGCTTTTAACGGTAGATGTTGCAAATTACGCACAAGCTCTTCCACTTTACGCACAGATAAACCTTTTTCTAAAATCTCCTGATGAATAAACAATTGTTTGTCCACGCCATCAACATTAATCAAGGCCCGTGCATGTCCCATGCTAATTTTCTGATCGCGGATAGAGGCCTGAATAGCAGGGGGAAGTTTTAACAAACGCAGGTAATTGGTCACCGTGGTACGGTTTTTACCTACACGCTCGCCTAATTGCTCTTGTTTTAAACCCACCTCATCAATCATCCTTTGGAAACTTAATGCTACTTCTATGGCATTTAAATTTTCACGCTGAATATTTTCGATCAGGGCCATTTCCAACATCTGCTGATCATTGGCACTGCGGATATAAGCAGGTACCTTCGTTAAACCAGCCAGTTTAGAAGCCCTGAACCTACGTTCGCCAGAAATGAGCTGGTATTTATTTGCAGCCAGTTTTCTAACGGTAATAGGCTGTATTAAACCCTGGATCTTTATCGAATCGGCAAGCTCGTTTAACGCTACCTGATCAAATTCTGTACGGGGCTGATATGGATTGGTTTCAACTTCAGTTAAATTGACGTGACTGATATTGCCAATCTGTTCGGTTTCACTCACCGCATTTACCTGCTGTTTCGGTGGATGAGCAGATTCGCTATCATCTAAAAGCGCACTTAACCCTCTTCCTAAACCTGTTTTTCGCTGAAAAGATGTCATCTATAATTTATAATGTTGCTGTTCCAATGTTTTCTTCTTCCTTTAAAAGGCCGTTTTTCTTTACGATTTCGCGGGCAAGGTTCAGGTAATTAATGGCACCTTTGCAATTCGCATCGTGCATAATTACCGAAACACCGTAACTAGGTGCCTCACTTAAACGGGTATTACGTTGAATGATGGTATCGAAAACCAATTCGTTAAAATGCGTTTTTACCTCTTCTACTACCTGGTTAGATAAACGCAAACGTACATCATACATGGTTAATAAAATACCTTCAATTTCCAGGTCGGGGTTTAAACGGTTCTGAACAATCTTGATGGTATTTAATAACTTACCTAAACCTTCCAGAGCGAAATACTCGCACTGTACCGGAATAATAACGGAATCGGCAGCAGTTAAAGCATTGATGGTAATTAAACCTAAAGATGGCGAACAATCGATGATAATAAAGTCGTACTGATCTTTAACTTTCTCTAAAACCGCTTTCATTTTATACTCACGGTTATTGAGGTTGATCATTTCGATTTCAGCACCTACCAGATCAATGTGGGCGGGTAATAAATCTAAATTCGGTGTATCCGTTTTTTGGATGGCCTGTAAAGGATCGATATCATTGATGATACACTCGTAAATGCTATCTTTAATATTCCGGGGATCGAAACCGATACCCGAAGTTGAATTGGCTTGAGGATCAGCATCTACCAGTAAAGTTTTGTATTCTAGTACGGCCAAACTAGCAGCCAGGTTTATAGATGAAGTTGTTTTACCAACACCACCTTTTTGATTTGCTAATGCAATAATTTTGCTCATCTATGTATCCGAAATTTACTTAACGTTTATTTGGGCTGTGTTATTTATGCATGTAAAATCAACAAAAAAGTTCTATTTTTGCCTTGTTTACGGCCTTTTTCACAATCAGCTAAGATACAAACTATATGGCAATTTTAGCAAGAAGCGTATTTGGGTTTTACACATCTTATTAACAATTATCCATGATTACGATTATAGCTGCAACCAACAGGCCCAATAGCAATACGCTAAAAGTTGCTAAATATTACCAAAAGCAATTAAAAGAAAAAGGAACCGAAGCCAATCTATTCAGCCTGGAGCACCTGCCTGCAGATGTTTTAAATACCGATATGTATGGCAAACGATCAGTAGCCTTTCAGGAAATCCAGAACATGATTAATCATACCGAAAAGTTCTTATTTATCATGCCGGAGTATAACGGCAGCTACCCGGGCGTACTAAAAGTATTAATAGATGCCTGCAATTTCCCTGATAGTTTTTACGATAAAAAAGCAGCTTTGGTGGGCATTTCCTCCGGCAAATATGGCAATATCCGAGGTGTAGATCATTTTACAGGTGTTTGCCACTATATTCACCTGAATATTTTACCCTTACGGTTGCATATTCCAAATATCAAAACCGAATTAGATGAAGCGGGTAACCTCAATCAGCCGGATACCGTTAAGTTTACAGATGAGCAGATAGAGAAGTTTATTAAGTTTTAATAAAATATCGTTATTTCTGAAGATCAGCGACCGTCCCAGCAGGACTAAAGTACCCTAAACCTCACTAAACTGCTTCCTAAAAAATAATTTCAAAGTTTTTTGATTTGGAAAGCAAAACCTGTGTTTAATAGGAATATTTGTTCCTGCTCTCCGCTTTACTCCGTTACACTCCGTGCTCGCTGCGATCACCCGCCTGCAACGGGCAGGGGTTTAGGAACACTGGACAGTGCGGTAAAACCCACGAATAATGTTAAAGGCATAATAATTTATACGCTTTGCAACCCCAAATCTCCTTACAGGCCGTGCCACCTAAACCTGATCGAGCGGAATAGCCCGCAGCGCAGCGAGGACTATAAGCAAAAGCAGGACTAAAGTAACCTAAATGCTCTGAAAACTGCTTTCCTAAAAATAGTTCGAAAGTTTTCTGATTTAGAAAGCAAAACCTGTGTTGCATAGTAAGGTTTGTTCCTGCTCTTCGCTTTACTTCGTTGCAACCGAGGTTCGCTCCGATCACCCGCCTGCAACGGGCAAGGGTTTAGACACGCAAAACAGTGCTGTGAACTTTCAGGAATAATAGTTCATTATGATAAAAACCCTTCCAAAATGAAAAGACTATTTTATTTATTGCCATCACGAAAATAACGTAAACACCTATTCAACAACCATTTAAATACCAAGTTGATGCACTGGCATCACTATTGATCACAAGCTGAACGGATGCAAATTATCTAACCTTTGTTATTTAATTTAGTTCACCAGTAAACAGATTCAATTATAAGTTACTTTTACCACGAAAAGAGTGAATTGCTTTGCGTTTTTCGCGGAAAAATTTTTACGCTTTGCGGTTAAATAAATCACCATGAAAATAAAAACCAAACTCCGCCTCGGATTCGGCTTTCTCTTTATCATCGTCTTATCCTTCGGATTAATTGCACTCTTTTTTTTAAATGAGCTTTCCAATAAATCGAAGGTAATTCTTAAAGACAACTACAAATCTTTGAAATATGTTGCCGCCATGCGCAATATAATCGACCAGTATGCTTTTCCCTTAAACAACAAACAGCTGACGACGTTTGAGGATAATCTGAAAAATGAGGGCTTAAACATTACCGAACCCGGAGAAAAAGCAGCCTTCCGGAAATTGGAAATAGCTTTTAATGCGCTGAAAGGCTCACCATCAGCAACGATTAAAGCAAGTAGCATTAAAAACGTGCGCGTTGCACTGCAGAATATAGAACAGGTGAACATGAAGGCCATTTACGATAAAAACGAACTGGCGAACGAGACCTCATCAAGGGCAAACCTCTATATTATGATAGCGGCAACCCTAAGTTTTATCATCCTTTTTACCTTCATTGTCAACTTTCCGGGTTTTGTGGCCAATCCCCTTGCCGAATTTAGTGCGGCAATTAAACAGATTAGTCGTAAAAATTATAAACAGCGTTTGCATTTCAAAAACGAAGATGAGTTTACAGAACTGGCACACTCCTTTAACGGAATGGTAATTAAATTAAATGAATGGGAAAACAGCAACTTATCTAAAATTAAATCCGAAAAATCACGTATAGAAGCCATAATTGCGCAAATGCAGGATGCCATTATCGGTTTAAATGAGAAAGGAGAAGTACTCTTTTTGAACCACCTGGCAGCAAAACTGATTAGCCTGGATGAAGATAAGGTGATTGGTCAAAACGTCGCCGAACTGATGCAAAAAAATGAGTTGCTGAAACGGATCATTAAACCTGAAACCAATGACAACACCTTAAAAATTTATGCTGATGACAAAGAATCTTATTTTCTGCTGGAGAATCGCGAAATCATTATTCCAAATTATGAGGAGCAGGATGATAACACCTTGATTGCTTCGTGTAAATCGGCCGGAAGCGTTTACACCTTAAAAAACATTACACAATTTAAAGAGCTTGATGAAGCTAAAACCAATTTTATTGCCACGGTTTCACATGAACTAAAAACACCGCTTTCATCCATCAAAATGAGCTTGAAATTGCTTAACGATGAACGTGTGGGTATGATGAACCAAGAACAGCACGAGTTGCTTAACCACATTAAAGAAGATAGCGACAGACTGCTAAAAATCACCAGTGAACTGCTTGATCTCTCGCAAGTGGAAACCGGTAATTTGAAACTTACTTTTGCCCTAATCAAGCCACAAGAAATTGTGCATTATGCTGTTGATGCAGTTAAGTTCCAGGCCGAACAGAAATCGATTCAACTGGTGCTTAATTGCGACCAGAATTTACCCAATGTAAATGCCGATATCCAAAAAACAGCCTGGGTAATGGTTAACTTTTTATCTAATGCCTTGCGTTACAGTTCAGAAAAATCGAAAGTAGTTATTGATGTTTTACAAAAAGACAATTTTGTCGAATTCTCTGTGCGCGATTTTGGAAAAGGAATTGAAGAAAAATACCAGAAAAGATTATTCGACAGGTATTTCCAGGTACCAACTGATGGTCAGAATAAATCTGGCTCTGGATTAGGCTTAGCTATTTCTAAAGATTTTATCGAAGCCGAAAATGGGAAGATATGGGTAGTCAGTGCCATTGGGGAAGGCAGCAAGTTTTGTTTTAGTTTACCTGTTGCGGAATAGGTTCTATTTTTTAACGCAAAGGACGCAACGCTTTTCGAAGAGCTTAAGAGCTTAAGTTCAGGTAGCTATTAAGATTTTTGATGCAATTATTTATATAGAGCAAATCGCCATGCTGAATTTATTTTACAAGTAGTGCTAGCGTTTTCAATTGCATTGTAGCTACTTCGTGGTCAGCATCTTTTACTGTAAAATAGACCCTGGAATAAATTTACTTCGTAGCTTTCCGCTTCGCTACAGGTCAGGGTGACGACTAGAAATAAAAATATCTACGAAAATCTTCTGAAGAGCTTATTAATCAAACCCAAGTAATCAGCTATTTATCACAGAGAATTAAGTGGTAACATGTTTGCAAAAATAACTCCTAGCACCCGATGTATTACCTCATTTTTTCTGTAGTTAACGCTAAAAGCCAACGGCTCAACCCTCACCTATACAATGTACGGTTCCATTTCCTTGTCGATACTTTTACGCAGTTCCATTAATTTGATAGCGTAACCGTGCATGGCAATTTCTTTTTCTGTTTTAGGTTTAAAAGCCGGAATTGGCTTTGGTTGACCATTGTCATCTACCGCAACAAAAACAATAATACAGTGTGTATTTTTAACAAAATCGGTTTGCTCTACCGGTTTTGAATAAGCATCAACGGCGATATGCATACTGGTTTTACCCGTGTAAATAATGCGTGCTTCCATTTTAACCAAATGCCCGATGTGAACAGGATGAAAAAACCTGATTCCCCCCACATAAACGGTTACACAATAGGTTTGGCTCCACTGCAGGGCGCAGGCAAAAGCAGCCTGATCGATCCATTTCATCATCATCCCGCCATGTACCTTACCGCCATAGTTAACATCAGAGGGTTCGCTTAAAAATTGAAGTTCGATATGGTTTTTGGCTTTGGGCATAATTAGCTGATTTAATGGTTTGCTAAGATATTATAAATACGGTATAATAAAAAAGTAGATTAAGGGTGCAATCAGGTGTTGCCATCTGAGTGATAGGTAACCTGGTGCCAGTTGGTAAGAACCTACATCGCCAAGTTTAACCACAGATAAAACGGATAAACATAGATAATAATTTGAATCCGTATTTATCTGTGCTTATCCGTGGCAAAAAAACAGCAGTTAAAAAAGTCGTAGTGAGACGCCACGACCAGAAAAGCGCTACGACCAGAAGAAAATCGTGTCAGTTGGCCACAACCGACACCACGCTTACAATTGACACCACTAATTCAAATTATTTAGCTATGATACTAACTGCATATCCACCGCCCGGGGCGCAATACTGTGTCAACTTCGTTTTATTGGTTACTTCCATTTTGCGGATGGTATAGGCTTTTGGATTGGTTTCATAATGGGCATCCTTTGCGTCAGCATAAATGGTTGCCGTATATTTTTTACCCGGATCTAAAAAGCTGAAGTCGATTTTTGAAATGCGGGCTTCCTCATCATTGGTACGGCCTACAAACCAATTATTTTTACCTTTTGCCTTACGTGCAAAAGTGATATAATCACCAGGTTCAGCTTCTAATACTTTGGTATCGTCCCAATCTACCGCTACATCTTTAATAAACTGGAAAGCATCCATATACTTGTTATACGTTTCTGGTAAATCGGCAGCCATTTGCAAAGGGCTATACATGGTTACATAAAGCGCCAGTTGACGCGCCAAAGTACTGTGTACAAAAGAAGTATTTGCAGGATTATACGCACTTACCCTGGTTTCAAATATACCGGGGGTATAATCCATCGGACCGCCGATTAAACGGGTAAAAGGCAAAATGGTGGTATGATCGGCATTATTCCCGCCAAATGCCTCATATTCGGTTCCCCTGGCCGATTCGTTTCCGATTAAATTTGGGTAAGTCCGCGCTAAACCTGTCGGGCGGACCGCTTCGTGTGCATTCACCATAATTTTATACTCGGCCGCTTTTTGAATGGCATACAAGTAATGATTATTTAACCACTGACCGTAATGGTGTTCTCCCCTTGGAATGATATTACCTACATAACCACTTTTAACCGCATCGTAACCATTGGCTTTCATAAATTTATAAGCCGTATCTAAATGACGTTCATAATTACGAACCGATGAAGAAGTTTCGTGGTGCATAATCATTTTTACGCCTTTACTTGCCGCATAACCGTGTAGCTCTTTAACATCAAAATCGGGGTAGGGAGTAACAAAATCAAATACATCATCTTTTGTTTTACCAAACCAATCTTCCCAACCTTCGTTCCAGCCCTCAACTAAAACAGCATCTAAACCATTTTTCGCAGCGAAATCGATATATTCTTTAACGTGCGCAGTATTTGCGGCATGTTTTCCATTGGGTTTTGTTTTCGAGTAATCGGTTACACCCAACTGCACACTGGTTAAATCATTGTAGGCCCAGGTACTTTTTCCAGTGATCATTTCCCACCAAACCCCAACATATTTGGTTGGCTTTATCCACGATACATCTTTGAATTTTGTGGGTTCGTTAAGGTTGTAGGTAAGCTTCGAAGTTAAGATATCACCAGCTTTATCGCTCACTATAATGGTACGCCAGGGAGACAAACAGGGTGCCTGCATATATCCCTTATCGCCTACTGCATCTGGTGTTAACCATGATTCCAAAATCATATGCTGATCATCCAGATTTAATGACATCAAAGAATAGTTGACCAACGCTGCTTCATGTATGTTGATATACAAGCCATCTTTGCTCTTCATCATCAAAGGCGTTTGTAAGCCCGTTGGCGAAAAAGTAGTCTGAGAGGCATTTGGTGTTACAGCAGCTTTCATTTTACCACGAACTTCCGACAAATTTGAAGTCACGGTGCTGTACTCCTGTGTATCATAATCTCCGGGAAGCCAAAAAGCTTTATGATCACCAGCCAGGGCAAATTGCGTTTTCTCCTCTCTGATTACAAAATAATCCAGATTTTTCTGCTCGGGAAATTCATATCTGAAACCCAGGCCATCATTAAACAAACGCAAGCGGATAATAATATAACGGTTTGTTTCTTTTTGCGTTAAAGTTACCGCTAGTTCGTTGTAATGGTTTAGAATTTCTTTCACTTCGCCCCAAACCGGTTTCCAGCTTTCGTTAAAAGTGCTGGTTTTTGTATCAGTGATGGAGAAACCATCTATTAAAGATTTACCCTCTTTAAGTTCCAAACCTAACTTACTCGTTTTGATTACCTCTTTTCCTTTGTACTTTAAGCTGTAGGTAGGTATTCCCCCATCGGCCAGAGCGAAACGGGCTACCATATTGCCATCCGGAGACTTCAAATCTTTTTCGGGAACGTTCCCGAAAGCATTCCCAAAAAATAGCAGATTGCATATTAGCATAAGGATTATAGAGCCGGTAAATAATTGGTCAGTTTTTTTATTCATGTTGTCTTTTAATTATTATTATTACTAATTTATCATATTAGCGCGTGCAGGTTTTGGTTTACCTAATATGGAAATGTCTGCAATGTTCCGTTTCGTGGCGAAACTAACCGCAGCGAGTATATGAGATTTATATTTTTTATTCCTACGCCATGGTTCGTGTCGCCACGAACCATTTTCTAAAAATCTGCAATGTCTAAATTATTCGTATTACTCCAAAAGCAACGTGTCGTCGTCATCATCGGTTAAACTCAGCTGCACACTATCACTACCGGCAATTCCTTCTATTGAGCCACGGATATGAGTCGCGTTTAAAAGTACTTTCTCCAATTGTTTTTCACGGGCTTTCCATAAACGTTCCATTGCATCACGCTCGCGCTGTATCGAAAGTTTCATGCTCATAAAACCTTCCCTAATGGCTTTCCATTGTTCAGAAAACTCTGCACCCATTAAATAATCATATAACATATGCATTTTTTCACCACGGTTTTCCTGCGACTTTATTGCTCCGGCCAAACGCAAAATACCTTCGCGCAATACATAAGCTACCGCATTAACTTCTTCGAAAGAACAGATCCAAACCCCATCACGCTGCCCAAAACAATCCATTCCCTTTGGGTAACACTGACTCACAATTACGGCTACATCAATGCCCATGCTTCGCATATCTTTCTTCAATTTCTCAATCCAGTCACCACCAAAATCTTTAGTCCGTTTGCTTTCGTAAATTATTTTACCGCATTCCTGTCCGAACTGGTTACGCACCACCTGTATACAATCTGCCCCACGCACCCCCTTACCTACTTCTTCAATTAAATCGAAAGGGTAATTGGTACGCAGCAGTTCTTCCAAAATCAATTCCTGCACCTCACCCTGCAATTGCATACTCCCCTGCTCGGCTTTACGTTTCATCTCTTCGGCCAATTTTTTCTGATCATCAAGCTGTTTTTCCAGCTCCTTTAAGCGCAATTGATGCTCTGTATCTTTAATGCTATTTTTTTCTGCCTCCTGTTTACGAATCTGTTCTACCAGTTCATTACGCTGTTCCTGCATTTTACGTTGAAAAGCGAGTTCCATTTCTTCTTCTTTCACCTTCAGGCTTTCCTCACGTCGTAAAAAATCGAGTTCTTTTTCGCGTGCCAACTTTAGCTTTTCGGCATTATCTTTTGCATTACCCTCCAATATCTGCAGCTTGTTTTCAAAATCGGCCGAGATACTTTTACGGAGGTTTTCCTCCAGGTTATCTTTAAGCTTGTTTTTTTCTTCGGCAAGTTTAGCTTCAAACGCTTTTAACTGCTGCTGTTTTTCTGACTCAAAAACCTGCAGTTTACGGTGATATTCTTCATCTTTCTGCCTGGCATAAGCAGCCGCTTTCTCACGTAACTCTTTCTTATAATCTTCGGCCATGGCTTCTTCCATCGGAAAAACATGGGCACAATTAGGGCATTTTATTTCAGTAGGCATAAATTATTTTTTTAACGCAGCAAAAACTGGGGATTGCAAAGATAATTAAAGCTTTTTATGATTGCATGGATGAGTTTTGCACCATTACCTAAAGCACTTTCGATCTGATTTCATGACCAGCCGCTAGCAGTTTACTTACCGGGCATTTTATTGCAATTTCCTCCAGCCTAAGTTTCTGTTCTTCGCTAAGTATACCCGTACAGGTAATTTCTTCTAAAAATATCGTCTCGCCGTTTTCAGTATCAATGTTTACTTCTACTTCAATTTTATCAATTGACCATTCTTTTCTATCTGCATACATCCTTAAGGTTATGGCTACGCAAGAGGCCAAAGAAGCCATTAATAATCCTTTCGGGGCAAAACCTTTGTGTGTACCCCCCAATTCCAGCGGTTCATCTACTATAATATCATGCGAGCCATTAGTGACCGAACAGGCATAGTGTTCTCTATTTATCGTTGCTTTTACCATCGTAATTCGTTTTAGTAATCCAAATATTGGTCTTTAACTTTAAACATATGTAATTGTCTGGTCTTTTTTTTATGAACGGCTTAAACTGAAAATCCTTTTTCAAAATAAGCGACTGCAATTACTTTCAAAATCAAAAAAACTCAAACATTATAACATGCCAATTGTTCCTTTTTAAAAACACTACCTTATGAAATACAGAAAGTTAATCGGAAAATATTTAAAGCACGAATCAGATAACAGTGCAAAAATAGCCCTGGCCTTAGTAGCTGGTTTAGCGGCTGGAGCAGTAATTAGTATTTTATTTGCCCCTGATAGTGGCGCAGGCACGCGTGGAAAAATTGCGGGCGGTGCTAAAAACCTTCGTTATGGTTTTCAAGACAAATATAACTTACTAAAAGAAAAAGTTTTTGGTGTTGAAGCAATTGAAGAAGATATTGTTGAACATGAGGTACCTCATTTTAAGCACACAATTGCTAAAAAACGCAAATCGGATGTGAAAGAAATTCTGGAACATGCACATGAAAATGGACAGGTTCAGGAAGGACAGGGTTAAATAAGTAAAATTAGGTTTTTGGTATGGATTAACAAACACATGCCAAGAACCTTTTAATCTGTAAATTGACCGTTAGTTTGTTGGCTAATTGCTGGCAAGTACAAACTAATAAACAAATGACCACTGAATGGAATGAACCACTTTACCCTTCAATTGCTTTCCAAAGCATATCTTTCAGTTCTAAAATATTTTTTTCAGCTACTGACGAGATAAATATAGAAGGAATATTTGGCAGATCCTGCTTCATTTCTTCCATCAGTTCTTCATCCAACATATCTGATTTGGTAATGGCTAAAACGTGGGGTTTTTGCATTAATTCTGGATTGTAGGATTCCAGCTCGCTTTTAAGAATGGCATATTCTTCTTTAATTGAGCGACTTGTATCAGCTGGAACCATGAACAATAATACTGAGTTACGCTCGATATGACGCAAGAAACGGTATCCTAAACCTTTGCCTTTTGATGCACCTTCTATAATACCAGGAATATCAGCCATCACAAAAGATTTTCCGCCCCTGTAACTTACAATACCCAAATTAGGAACAATGGTAGTAAAAGGATAATCGGCAATTTCTGGTTTAGCCGCAGAAACGACAGAAAGTAAAGTAGATTTTCCTGCATTCGGAAAACCGACAAGGCCCACATCGGCTAAAACTTTTAATTCTAAAATGTTCCAAACCTCTTGCCCCTGCTCGCCCGGTTGCGCAAAGCGAGGCGTTTGCTGAACCGCATTTTTAAAATGGGCATTACCCAAACCTCCACGACCGCCAGGAGTCAAAATCTTGGTTTCGCCATCCTTGGTAATTTCGAAAAGGATTTCTCCGGTTTCAGCATCTTTGGCAATGGTACCCAGCGGAACTTCTAATATTTCATCCTTGCCTTGTTTACCAGATTTATGGGAACTACCACCCGCTCCTCCATCTTCAGCAATAATGTGCTTGCGGTATTTAAGGTGTAATAATGTCCAGATATGGATACTGCCTTTGACGATAATGTGGCCGCCGCGACCGCCATCACCACCATCGGGACCACCCATTGACGTTAAAATATCACGATGTAAATGTGCCGAACCTGCACCGCCTTTACCGGAACGGCAACAAATTTTTACATAATCTACGAAATTCGAACCCTGCGACATATTTTATTATTGTAATGTTTAATAATGGAAAGTTGAAGCAACAATTCCTTTAAAATTAAAGAGTTATAACGTTTTTAACATTATAACTCCTTGTATGTTTTGAAATGATATCAGGTGTTAAAATTAACCCTAATGCATTTTCATGATACCTGATAATTGGTATTTACACCTAATATTTAATTAATGAATTAAACCTTATATTGATCAATTACCGCGCAAAGATCATTATAAATGGTTTCAATTTCACCAATTCCGTTTACTTTATTCAACTTTCCCTGTGCTTCGTAATAAGGCAATACATGAATGGTTTTATCAAAATATTCTGCAATCCGTTTTTTCAGTTTTTCAGCATCATCATCCGGACGGCCGCTAATTTTGTGGCGTTCAGCAATACGTTTGGTAAGTTCTTCCTGGTCAACATCTAAAGCAATAACGCCGGCAATTTTACTGCCTTTACGCTCTAAAAATAAATCAAGCTCTTTTGCTTGCGGAACAGTACGTGGGAATCCATCAAATACAAATCCTTTAGCATCAGGATTTTTATCTACTTCTTCTTCAAGCATGGCAATGGTAATGGCATCAGGAACCAATTCCCCGTCAGCCAATAATCGACTCACTTTTTTTCCCAGTTCGGTTTCTCCTTTAACATGTGCTCTAAAAAGATCGCCTGTTGAAACGTGTACCAACTGATATTTTGCAATCAGCTTTTCAGATTGGGTGCCTTTACCCGCCCCTGGAGGGCCAAAGAGAACTAAATTAAGCATTCAGGTTGTTTAGGTTGTCTTCAAAAATTAAAAAGCCTTATTCCTATGGCTCGGTTACAAGTTATGTTTAAATCTCTGATTAAGAGGAGTAGACATTACTTACTTTCAAGGCTGCAAATATATAATTATTAATTTAGATGGCATTTAAAATTGATAATATATTTAAAAAATGGCTATTTTAATGACATTTATCTTCTTCTAAGAAGAATCTTGTGCGATTTTTATATTTAGCAAAATTTTCTTCAAATAACAGGTCATATTGCCGAAAGATTCTTTTTACATTTTAAGTAGTTTTATAGTATTTGCAGGACTTTTGATCTTATGCTGTACTAAGTGAAATGGATATGCACCTGATTTTACTGGATGTTAACGTCCATACAGTTCGGTTTCGCCTTTCAACCAATTAAGCGTTTCATCTGTTATAAAATTTTTATCTGCTCTCCAGGTCCAGTTTCCGGTTGCTTTCCCCGGTATGTTCATCCGGGCCTTTTCATCCAATTTTAGAATATCCTGCATAGGGATGATGGCGATTTTGGCAATGGAAGCATAACACAGTTTGATCAGGATGTTATTGATATTTTTTTCATTTATCGCTGTACCTACATACCTGGAAAGCCGCTCTTTAACGGTTGGATCTGCTTCATTTTTAAACCAGCCTAAAGTGGTATTGTTATCATGCGTTCCGGTATAAGCAATGCAATTTGCGGAGTCAAACTGATGCGGAATATGCACTGATCCGGCTAAATCTTCGCCAAATGCAAACTGTAGTACCTTCATACCTGGCAATTGGAATTGCGCTCTCAAATGTTCTACATCTTCTGAAATTTCGCCTAAATCTTCAGCAATAAAAGGAAGTTTGCCCAAGTTCTTTTCTATTGTTTTAAAAAAATTGGCACCTACTCCTGGCTTCCATGTACCATCAATTGCATCTTTACTACCTGCGGCAACCTGCCAGTAAGTGGAAAAGGCGATAAAATGATCTAAGCGAAGAAGATTAAACAACTGTTGATTTTTCTTCAGGCGGTCTCCCCACCATGTAAAACCATCCTTTTTCATTTTTTCCCAGTTGTATATCGGCATGCCCCAAAGCTGTCCCTTTTCATTAAAATAATCGGGAGGAACGCCAGCCACCACGGTCATATTTCCACTTTCGTCCAGTAGAAAATTTTCCCGATGCGACCATACCTCAACAGCATCATAATCAAGGTAAAATGGAAGATCGCCAATCAGGCCTATGCCTTTCGCATTTGCGTATTCTTTTAAACGGTACCACTGACGATAGAAAATAAACTGGTTCCATTTTATTTCTTCTATTTCTGCCTGATTGTTTTTTTCAAAGTCAGCGATGGTTTGTGGATCTTTTAATTTATATTTTTCTGACCAGTTAAACCACTCTTTACCTTTAAAATGTTGCTTTATGCAGGTGTAAACAGAAAAGTCGGCCAACCAACTTTGTTCGCCTTTGCAAAACAGGTTAAATTCGTTTATCAGTTGTTCATCTCCGCTAACTTTAAACAGCTGATAAGCCTGATGTAACACCTGCCGTTTCATTTTTTCAGTTTTCTCAAAATCTATCGGCCCGGTTTCTGGCAGCATAACAGCATTCAGATCACTTTCACTTAAAAGCGTTTGTTCAACCAGGCTTTCAGGACTGATGAGCATTGTATTACCGGCCATTGAAGAACTACTGGAATAAGGTGAATAGCCAGTTTCTTTCTTGGTTGGGTTAAGTGGTAAAACCTGCCAGTAGCGTTGTCGTGATTCGGCCAGAAAATCTACAAATTGGTATGCTCCAGGGCCTAAATCGCCCATACCAAAACGGGATGGCAAAGCGGTGATGTGCATGAGCACCCCTGCAGCACGCTGATTATCTCCTGAGGTTAACTTAATTACCGCCAATGGAACCTGGTGAAACAATTGACTGATCTGAACACCTTTATGCAACGGATCTTTATACTCTTTTTTCGCTGTTAGCAGGTTTTGCCAACTCAATGGTGCATCATTTGGCAACAACACTTCGGTATCTTCCCAGTCGAAATTATCCGCTGTTACATTTTGATTTTTACAGCATTTTGCAAAACCCAAAGGAACCACAGTGATTAACCATTGCTGTTCATATTGTCGGGCGAAAGCACAAATATGCTGGCTGTACTTACCTTGAACCTGCAAAGGGAGGTAGGCCCCACGCTCAAAAACTTCTGCCTCTGATTTCCTGATCGCTAGCAAAGTTTGGGTTAACCACATTTTTATCTTTCCTGAAGATCTTTCTTTTAACAGTTTTTTAAAATCTACAGGATCATCAAATGAAGCCAACAGATTAGTCCTGTTGTCAAAATCTACAGGTCTTCTGTTATCGGGATCGACCAGACTTAAATCCCATAATTCCGTTCCCTGGTAAATGTCAGGGATACCCGGGCAGGTAAATTTAAGGGTAAGCTGAGTTAAGCTATTGATGACCGCAAAATCAGCAATTCTCTTTAAAAAATTTTTGATTAAACGATTGCTCTCCTGGGGCTCAGTTAAGATAAGCTGCGAAAATTCTGTAAGTTTGTTCTCGTAATCTTCATCTGGATTTGCCCAATCTGACCGCTTTTTCGATTCCCTTAGTGCTTTTATAATAAATTCGGCCAAACGGTTTTCGATTTCAGCATCATCATCTTCATGAAAGGGCAAAGCACCAATAATGGTCTGCAGGACTAGATAAATATCATTATCATGTAATCGCTTAAAAGCTGTATTTTTTTCTTGCAGGGCAGTAAAAGTCTTTTTTAGCTGTTGAACAAGTAGGGTCCACTCATCGGTTAGATCGGTTAGAACATTTAATCTTGCCCTCACATCCTCCCCTTTTTTGGTGTCGTGAGTAGAACTTCCATTCATGCTAAATGGCCAGTCATGCTGTCGGTTATGCATTTCATCATGAAACTCAACCATCGTCATTCCAAAAGCATCGGGTGCGTCGCCCACTTCTGCATGGCCTATAAAGCGGTTATAGGTAAACATGGCGGTGTCTTCAACCCCTTTGGCCATGAGTGGTCCGGTAAACTGCATACAGCGTTGAAAAAAATGACTTAACTTTTTGTTGAAGTCTACATTTTTCTTTTTTGGAAGTTCCAAAAATATTTTGATCAATAGTTCTCCTGCTTTAGCTAGCTTTTTGTGTTGAAGAATGGGTTTAATCAGATTTTGAACATGAGTTGCTTCTTCTTCCGCCAAGGGAAAGCGATAATTATAATATCGGTATACGGGCATGGCAATCAGCATTTCTGCAAACGCCATTCTAAGATCGGCCTGATTTATGGTTGAAAAATCATCCAATTTAAGTGCAAGAAAATTTTCGAATAAATTATCCAGTTCGCCCTGCATGTGCTTAAACAGGATATTACTTTTTTTCTCGTAAATCAGCTTAGCCGGATCCAGCTTTTTGCCAGTTACCTCCTGATAAAGTTTGTTAAAAGGCTTTTCTGCCGCTTTATTGGTTAAAAGGTTGTTTACCGTTGCCAAAAAATCGTAACCGGTTGTTCCCTGTACTTTCCACGTTTGCGGTAACACTTCCCCTTGTTCTAGAATTTTTTCAACTACGATGTAAATGTCTTTACCTACCACTTTCCTGAGTCGTTGCACATATTCTTCAGGATTGTAAAGTCCATCAACATGATCAATCCTCAAGCCCTGGAAAATACCTTTATCTATCAATTCGAAAATATAACGGTGATAGCGATCGAAGGCTTCCTGATGTTGCATATTCAGGCAGATCAATGCATTAACGGTAAAAAACCTGCGATAGTTAATGTTATAGTTGGTTTCTTGCCAATTACATAAGCGGTAATGCTGGTTTTGAACAAGCTGGGTTAAAGCTTCGGCATCGCTATTTATGTCATCCAGATTTCGTTTCGAAAGCATCGTTGCCGTTTCTGCATTAACCGGCCAGTTTGATTCGCCGTAATTAAGGTAGTATTGATCTTTAACGGCCACTAACTTTATTTTTTGAGATGCAATTGCTTCTTCAAGGTCTTCGCCTAAAAAAGGGACCATCAAACGGCCATCCCCTTTTTGCAGATCAATATCAAAAAAATTTGCAAAATCTGAGGCTTTTCCTTTTTGCAGCACATCCATTAACCAGGCATTATCCGGATGGAAAGCCATATGGTTAGGCACGATATCCTGAAGCCAGCTGATGCCTGCAGCCTTTAACTTTTCTGAAATATTGATCAATTCGGCCTCTGTACCAATCTCTGGATTTATCTTCAGGGGATTCACCACGTCATAGCCGTGTGTACTTCCCGGCATGGCCTCAAAAATTGGCGAAGCGTATAAAGTCCCGATCCCCAGTTCTTTTAAATAGGGAATAATTTGATCGAGCGATTTAAAGTTAAAGTCTTTATGAAACTGGATCCGGTAGGTAGAAGTTGGTTTATGCATCTGCTTTGTAAAGAATAAGAATGGATTCGGGAAATAAATTAAGTTGGCCCTTAGCCACATGATGATTTGATTCTTGATTTGGGCCGTTCCACTGTATTAAGGTAGAATCTAATAACACCGATGCCTGTTGAAATGCAGGATCAATGGGTAAGGTTCGTATCTGGTTTGAAAAATTGAACATCGCCAAAATTTCTTTGCTGTCTTTCCATCGTTTTAATATGAGACAGTTTTTTTCAGGGAAAGCCTCTGCGCGTGCATTTTTCCGATCCAGGTTGGCAAGCACAGGATTTTGTTTCCGCAGTGCAATTAAGGTTTTATAATAATTGAGCATGATCTGGTGGCGCTGTTCTCCTGTTTTTCCCCAATCGAGCCTGGAACGTTCAAAAGTAGACACGGCCTGGGGGTCAGGTGTTTCGCCATGAGTATGGAAAGCGGCAAACTCTGCCTTTCTTCCTTTTCTTACCGCTTCAATCAGTTCTTCATCAATATGACTTACAAAAAACTGGAAAGGATTGGTTTCAGCCCATTCTTCACCCATAAATATCAAGGGTAAAAACGGACTGCAAAAAACTGCTCCTGCCATTACTTTCAATAATTCAAAACTAACCAGGCTACTGCTTCTTTCGCCAAGCATACGGTTACCCACCTGATCGTGATTTTGTGAAAAAACAATAAATTTAGCACCTGAAACTTGCTGTAAAGGCATTCCAAAATTTCTTTGCCGATGTGGAGAATACTGGCCGGTATACACATAAGCATCCTGGTAGGATTTAGCCAGATCGGCTACCCCGCTAAAATCTGAATAATAGCCCTCTTTCGCTTGCCCTGTACAAACCCGAAGGGCGTGGTGAAATTCATCTACCCATTGGGCATCCATACCATAGCCATAGTCACTTTGAGACCGGATATAACGTTCATCATTTAAATCAAGTTCAACAATTAACTGGTAAGGTCTGCCGCTAACCTCAGATAGTTTATCGGTATGTGTTTTAATCTCCGATAAAATATGGACAGGGCTCAGATCTTTAATGGCGTGTACGGCATCCAGCCTAAGGGCATCGATATGAAAATCCCTGAACCACATCAAGGCATTTTCAATAAAGAAATTGCGTACGGCATCGCAGTTTGCATCGTCAAAATTGATGGCTTTGCCCCATGGCGTGTTATATTTATCCGTAAAATATTCTCCAAAATCTGAGAAATAATTGCCTTCAGGCCCTACGTGGTTGTAAACAACATCTAAAATAACGGCCAAACCTTTAGCATGGCAGGCATTAACCAGGCGCTGCAAGGATGATGGTCCACCATAAGTATTTTGTACCGCAAAGGGAAATACACCATCATATCCCCAGTTTCTATTGCCTGAAAATTGTGCTACGGGCATAATTTCGATAGCCGTAATGCCAAGTTCAACCAGATAATCAAGTTTGGTTTCGATAGCGGCAAAATCTCCAACTGACGTAAAGGTCCCGGTATGGAGCTCATATATGATCAGATCTTTTAAGGCTAAACCCTTCCAATCGGCATCCGTCCACCCAAAAGCATTTACATCAAATGCAGTAGATGGTCCTATTGGTCCTTCTTCCTGAAATAAAGAAGCGGGATCTGCGCGTTTCAGGATTTCTCCCCCAGCTAAAGGCGTGATTTTAAAGCGATACTGATCATGCTTTCTGACCTGGTCTGTTCGCAAATACCAATAACCATAGCCTTCATCAACTAACTGTAACGTCAATTCGCGTGCTTCTATTAAAATAGAGACCTGTGCTGCCAATGGCGCCCAAAGCCGAATTTCTGCATCCCCGTTTTCATTAAAATTTAATCCTATTTTTCTCTTGCGTATATCTATTTCCATTGAAGCACTTTAGCAAAAAACAAGAAAAATGTCTCAAAAGTTTTAGAAATGGCTGGCTCGTTTATTAATGTTCAAAAAAGCCAAACCTTCTAAAATTTTATCTGGTTATATCTATACCTATTAAAAACATTTTTATGAACGGGAAAAAAAATCTTACACGACGCGAGGCGCTTGGGGGTCTCGGGATCGGACTGGCCAGCATGGCCATCGCACCAACACTAACTGCAGCCACAGTAGATCAAACCTATTACTCGCCACTTGCAGCGCTCGAAGATCCTACAACCAAGTATCCGCGACCACCCTTTAATCATCAAAATCAACCATGGCCGGCATTAGCCAGTAAAATGGTGCCGAAGCCTGATCATGGTGAAACCAGTTATAAAGGTTCAGGAAGATTGATGGGGAGAAAAGCACTGATCACGGGTGGCGATTCTGGTATGGGAAGAGCTGCAGCTATTGCCTATGCCAGAGAAGGTGCAGATGTGGCCATCAATTATCTACCACAAGAGGAGCCCGACGCTAGAGAAGTAGTTGAGCTGATCAAAAAAGCGGGTCGTAAAGCCGTTGCCATTCCTGGCGACATCAGAGATGAGGCTTTTTGTAAAAAGCTGGTTGATACCGCTGTAAGTCAGCTAGGCGGACTTGACATCCTGATTAGTAATGCCGCAAGACAACAAAGCACGCCTTCGCTTGCTGATTTAACCAGCGAGCAATTTGACTGGACGATAAAAACAAATATATATGCTCCCTTCTGGATTATTAAAGCAGCCTTACCACATTTAAAACCAGGCTCGTCCATTATTGGAACCACCTCGGTACAGGCAACCGATCCATCACCCGATCTTTATGATTATGCACAGACCAAAGCCGCTACCACAAATTTTGTAAAATCTCTAGCTAAACAACTTGGCCCTAAAGGCATCCGGGTAAATGGCGTTGCGCCGGGGCCAATATGGACACCTTTACAAATGGGAGGTGGATCAACACCCGAGAAACTTAAAGAATTTGGTAAAGATACGGCATTAGGCAGACCCGGACAGCCTGCTGAGCTGGCCTCGATTTATGTTCAGCTTGCTGCAAATGACGCCAGTTTTTCTACCGGGCAGATTTATGGCGCCGCCGGCGGAAATGGGCAACCTTAAGGGTAGCTGACAGGTAGTTAGGAATCGTCATTGCAAGAAGGCTTTTTCAGCCGACGAAGCCTGTCCCAACTTTTGGGAAAGCAATCTTTCTGGCAAAAGACTGCCGACATGAGAGATTGCCAACTTGTTGCCGGCGGGCTTTGTCGTTCCTCCTTGCAATGACGATCGCGCTGGTGGATTTTGTCAATGGCAGCGTCGTGCCTGCCCATAAAGGCGGGTAGAGGAGGCGGTATCAGAAATGATTTTGGAGATTTTGGCAAAGTAATATTTTGAGAGGAAAGGTCGTCATTCCCGTGAAAACGGGAACCACAAAGTGCTCAGCGAAGCTAATCTTAAGCGATAGAAAGGCAAATAAGTAAGTCCCTACCGAATCATTAAGATGCCCAGTCTAGCTGAGCATGACGACACTGCCAAATTTAATAATAGGATAATATTACGATTTATCCACTGGCTCCTGTTGTTTACCCGTCTGTTCTGCCAGCATACTATCAGGCGTTATATTTCCCACAGCTACCTGTAATTTGTTTTTAAACCCAGATATGACCATATCCTTCCCGGCGATCATGGCTTCATAACCATCTTTCGCCACATCTGCAGGATCAGCAAGTTCTCCTTCCTGTACCGCTTTAGAATCCAGCATATCTGCTTTTCTAAAAAAGTCGGTGTCTGTAGGCCCAGGTAATAAAGAAGTGATGGTTACTGCTGTATCCTTAATCTCAGCGCGGACAGCCTCATTAAAAGAATGGACAAATGCCTTGGTTCCATGGTAAACGGCCTGGTAAGGTCCAGGTACTTTCCCTGCAATTGAGGCAACATTTAAGATTTTGCCGCTTCCACGCGCAACCATTTCGCGTACATACAGTTTGGTTAGGGTGACCAAAGAAGCGATATTCAGCTGGATAATATCGAGCTCCTGATTAAGATCGGTATCCACAAACTTACCATAAACGCCTTGCCCGGCATCGTTAACCAATACATCGATCTGTATATTTTTCGCTTTTATCTGTTCATAAAGATTAAAAGCTGCATTTGGTTCGAAAAGATCGGCAATAATTGTGATGACTTCAACCCCTTGTTCTTCAAGTACAACTGCGGTACGTTGTAGGCTAGCCTCTTCCCTGCCAACAATAATCAGATTAAAGCTATCTTTTGCAAACAGCTTCGCCAGTTCATAACCGATGCCGCTACTTGCCCCGGTAATCAGGGCAAAATGTTTTGTGTTATCCATAATAAGTATTTTTGGGTTAGTGATAACCAGTGTAAATAATAATCCGTTTAGTCAGTTTGGCTTTCAGTGGTTTGCTCATCTGCGTCCGAATCAGATTTTTTGGTTTGTTCAGCCAGTTTTTCTGCTGCATCATCATCTTGCTGATCGGTATCAGCATCGCTTCCCTCCAACTGAGAGACCGGAATAACGCCCACTTTATCCTCATTCTGTGTCTCGGAATCTGTTTTTTTATTTTCCATAATTTTTAAGTTTTTTTATAATTGCTATGAGCTGGCGGAAGAATTTGCCGCTATAGTCTGTAAATGATATTTCTCCTTATCAATGCCCCCTCCTTTATAGAACCTGTTGAAAGCTTTGGCAGTTTGGTTTATTTGTAAAAAAACAACCAGGCTAATGATAACCTGGTTGAAATGATATTAGGGATTATTGTATTAAAATTAATGTCACTTATGCCGGAATTTTTCTCGGCACCTCTCTATCCCAGAATCTGTGCAGTGCAATCATCCTGGTAAACAATTCTGCCAATGAAGAAAGATCGTCCGAAACCAATATGCCTTCGCGCAGAACAGTTTCCTGCGAATATTCGTCCGGAAGCTTCTTATAGAAATAGGTTGCCTCCAAAACCTGTATGGCTGTAGCATCAGCGGCTATTGCCTTGCAGTGTTTAAAAGCTTCATTCAGAAAATGTACGGCATTAGCCTCTGCTTCTAACGTAGCAGAACTATTTGTTCCTCCGGGAAGATAAACGGCATCATAAAGTACCGAGGCAGCCGTTAAAAAACTTTCATCCACATCGATCTGCTGATCTTCCTGCGAAAGAATGGTGCCTAGCTTTGGTGCGATAATATGTACCATTGCGCCCTGGGCAACGAGCGTATCTTTAACCTTACTTAGTGATTTACCATTTATTCCATCCGCTGCCAGAATGGCAATTTTCCTGGTAGCAATTGAATCTTTAGGCGTTCCAGCCATACTCAATGCTTCTGACTTTGCCAGTTCACCTTCCTTCTGTTCCGGAGTATAATCAGCCGGATCGGCATCTGCAGGTATACTTCCGTTAAGTTCTGCTAAAGGAATGGTTGGAACATGAAGCCCAAGCGCATAAGCCACAGCTGCTGCAAGGCCCTTATCCACATGGTTAAGTAAGCCCAGCATACGTTCTCTGATCTCAACCATTGTTACTTTACCCAACTCAAAACTAAGGGCATCAATCAGGTGGTTTTTTTCGGCTTCAGACTGGCTATTAAAAAACAACCTCGCCTGCGAAAAATGATCGAAAAAGCTTCTGCTTCTTGCGCGGATTTTTTTTGCATCAATACGTTCGTTATAACTCACAAAACCACCCTCTGCCGCTTTAGCCTGTCGTGGATCGTTTGCCGCTATTCCATTTGGACCATAACTGGTTTTTCCCCGGTTTATGGTTTGGCGCATGTAACCGTCTCGCTGGTTATTGTGTATAGGCACCACAGGCCTGTTGATCGGAATCTCATGAAAATTTGGTCCGCCCAACCTGATCAGCTGGGTATCTGTGTAAGAAAACAACCTTCCCTGCAACAGCGGGTCATTGGTGAAATCTATTCCCGGTACCACATGTCCAACATGAAATGCTACCTGTTCCGTTTCTGCGAAGAAGTTATCCGGATTGCGGTTTAAAGTCATTTTTCCGATACGTTGCACCGGAACCAGCTCTTCGGGGATGATTTTGGTCGGATCCAATAAATCGAAGCCAAACTTAAATTCATCTTCTTCGGCCACAATCTGAACGCCAAGTTCCCACTCCGGAAAAGCGCCAGCTTCTATGGCATCCCAAAGGTCTCTTCTATGAAAATCAGGATCTTTTCCAGAGATATTCTGTGCTTCATCCCAGGCAACGGAATGTACGCCCAGTAATGGTTTCCAGTGAAATTTCACAAAACTGGCCACTCCGGATGCATTAACAAAACGGAAAGTATGTACCCCAAAACCTTCCATCATACGGTAACTTCTCGGAATCGCCCTGTCGCTCATTAACCACATGATCATATGTGCAGATTCGGGCATAAAGGAAATGAAATCCCAAAAGGTATCATGTGCAGACGCAGCCTGCGGAATTTCATTGTCTGGTTCTGGCTTCACAGCATGCACTAAATCAGGGAATTTGACTGCATCCTGAATAAAAAATACAGGCATATTGTTACCCACGAGGTCAAAATTACCTTCCTGTGTATAAAATTTTACCGCAAAACCACGAACATCACGGGCGAGATCTGTAGAACCCCTGGATCCAGCTACGGTTGAAAACCGAACAAATACAGGTGTTTCGATTCCCGGATCGCAAAGAAAAGCTGCCCTCGTAACATCAGACATATCCTCATACACCTTAAATACGCCATGTGCTCCAGATCCCCTGGCATGTACCACGCGTTCAGGAATCCGCTCATGGTCGAAATGAGTAATTTTTTCCCTTAATATAAAATCTTCCAGTAATGTTGCGCCGCGATCTCCCGCCTTAAGCGAATTCTGATCATCATTTATTTTAACACCATGATTGGTTGTGAGTTTTTCACCCTTATCATCTGCAACAAAAGCCTCTAGTTTAGCGGTTTTATCATTGTCCTGTTTTATCGGACCGGTATCTTTTACCGTTGTTTTTTTTGCCATTTTATTCTCCTTTCTTAAGCCTCCTCGACTGCTTGATAATTAATCTCATTTATGGCAATATCGGTAAGCTTGGTATCAGCAAGTTTTTCTTCAGCCAGGGTTTGTTCCAGTAAATCTGCAACCTCCGTCAAACCCAATGTTGTAGCCAATTGGAAAAGTCCACCATAAGAAGCAATTTCATAGTGTTCTACCTTCTGGCTGGCCAGTATGATGCCCACATCACGTGTTGCTGTTCCGGCTTCTGTTTCTTCAATAATACTTTCACCCTCTTTACTCAATCCCTCCATCGCATCACATTTTTTTGCAATAGGTTTTTCGCCAAGCAGCTCAAATACCTGTTCAAGTCTGGCTACATGTCCCTTAGTTTCAGAAAGATGGGATTCAATTGCGCTTTTCAGCGCTGGTGCTGTTGCACTAGCAATCATTTTAGGCAAATTTTTAACCAAATGATTCTCTGCCCAATAAAGATCACAGATTCCATCTTTAAAGAGTTCTTTTAAGGCCGGAGAAGCCTCTACCGTGGCTTTAGCACTCAGTTTTGGTTTACTGCCGCTGTCTTGTTTTTTCATGGTATGTTTTGTTTAAGGATGTTTCTTTGTTAACCATCACTTATTAGAACCGTGTATATCGCTATATAGTTTCCGTAATTTATCCGTGTTTTAATACGCATTTGGTAAAAAAACGGATACTTAACGCAACCTTCAATCCAAAACCATTTGTAAAAACGCCTTGTTATTTAGCTTATGCACCCTTCAATCAGATTATAAAGAGGTACTAACCAAATTTAAGTATGTATGAAAAGCGATAAAATGGATGCCGTGGGCAAAATGCTCATTGGTAAAAAATTAACAATTGCCTTTGCCGAAAGTGCAACCGCCGGCCGGCTTTCGGCAGAATTTTCAATGATCGATCATGCAGGAGAATTTCTTAAAGGTGGAATTGCCTGTTATGATGCACAACTAAAGGAAGATCTTTTACAAGTTAATCACGAGCTGATAAAAACTTATACACCTGAATCAATGGAGGTTACCCGGGCCATCAGCTTGGGCCTGTCACAGTTGATCCCAGCTGATATTCATATTGGCATTACCGGACTTACCGCTCCGGGGGGAAGTGAAACCAAAGAAAAACCCGTAGGTACTGTATTTATTTATGCGATCAGCAAAGGCGAGCTGGCCTTTTCAGAAAGGTTTAATTTTAAAGGAGAACGGGAAGAAATTGTTTCGGCAACGGTAGAGGCCTGTGCAAACCTGCTTATAGATTACCTCAGCGCTATAGATTAATACGATCATGAAAACTAACAAATTATTTCCTAAAAAGACCTGGCTATATAAAAATGGATTATCTGTAGTATTCATCGGCCTTTTTGTATTTACCCTTTTAGCGCAGGCGCTTACCGGCTGGAATGAACACAATAATGAGCTCAACGAACATGGGGCACGCAGCCTAAATTTCTGCACTTACCTGCAGTCGGGCCATTTTATCTCTGCAACCTTCGAAAATTTTGAAAGCGAATTTTTGCAGATGATGCTCTATGTTTTATTAACGATAAAACTACGGCAGATCGGTTCTGCAGAATCAAAAAAAATAGATCAGAAGGAAGAAGTAGACCGCGAGCCTGTTCCCTCCAAAGATGCGCCATGGGCCGTACGCCAGGGCGGATGGATTTTAAAACTCTATTCTAATTCCCTTTCCATTGTCTTTATCATCTTGTTTTTGCTCAGCTGGTATCTGCATTTTTATGGTAGCTGGCAAGACCATAATATAGAACAAGCTTTGAAAGGAAAGCCAACAGACAGCATGGGTGCATACTTAAGGCAGACCACTTTTTGGTTTGAAACCTTTCAAAATTGGCAAAGCGAATTCCTGTCTGTTGCGGCTATTGTAATACTGACCATTTTTCTAAGACAGAAAGGTTCACCTGAATCAAAACCTGTTGATGCGCCGAATATGGAAACAGGAAAATAAGATGACCGGCTGACGCCATCAGTTCTGAACAAATTATACAAACAATCAAAAAAGTCAAAACTATCATAAATTTTGACCTGTTCTATACATAAACAACCTATAAAAAATATAATTATGGCAACTACAAAAAAAACCGAAAAGAAAACCGCAAAACCTACAGGTAAAACAGGAAAAATGGAAAATTCAGAATTCCACGAGTTTTTTATTGACGAGTTAAAAGATATTTATTGGGCAGAGAAACACCTTGCAAAAGCGCTTCCGAAAATGAAGAAAGCCGCTACAAGTCCGGAATTGGCTGCAGCTTTTGAGAAACACACTGAAGAAACAGAACAACACATCAGTACGCTTGAAGAAGTATTTAGCCTTTTAGGTGAAAAAGCAGCTGCTAAAAAATGTGATGCCATGGCCGGATTACTAGAAGAAGCTGACGGCATTATTGCTGATACCGATAAAGGTACCATGATCCGTGATGCCGGACTTATTCTTGCAGCACAAAAAGTTGAGCATTATGAAATTGCAACCTATGGTACCTTAAGGGTATTTGCAGAGAATATGGGCCACGATGATGTAGCCGAACTCCTTACACAAACCCTCGAAAATGAAAAGGCTACCGATGTAGCGCTAACGGAAATAGCGGTTAACGCAGTTAATGAGGAAGCGGTAGCAGAATAATAATTTAAAAGGCTCTTCGGAGCCTTTTGTTTTATCCTGTTTCAATCTCCTGGCGTCACCCTTAACCGAGCCTTAGCGAGCTCACCGAAGGTAATTATTTCAGGGTCTTCTTTTGCAGAAAAAATGCTCAAAAAATAGCAGCTCCAGGACAACTAAAAAACTAATTGAAATAATCGGTTGAATTGCAATTAAGCAGAAAAGATTCTTTATTGCATTCAGCATGATAAAATGAAAACCAGCGTGGCAATTGAAAACCTTTTCTCTACAACCACAGTTATATTTACATGGAAAATTTAGACCAATTGATGATACCTGCAGCCAGGCAAGGTGAAACCGAAGTATTAAAAGAACTGATTAGCAGGGGTGCAAATGTAGATGTCAGGGATGAAAAAGGTTACACCCCACTAATTATTGCCTGTTATAATAACCGTTTATCATGTGCAGAAATACTTTTAGCAGCCGGGGCAGATATCAACGCGGCAGACTTTGGTGGCAATACGGCACTGATGGGTGTTTGCTTTAAGGGTTACCTTCCTATTGCAGAATTATTAATTGCCAAAGGCGCAAAATTAGATCTTCAACATGGAAATGGCGGAACTGCCTTGATGTTCGCAGCCATGTTTGGCCGAAATGATCTGCTAAAACTTTTGCTTGAAAATGGTGCGGATAGTTCGATTACCGATGTACGCGGGCAGCGCGCGGCAGAACTTGCAGCCATGCAGGGCAATGAAGAAGGGCTTGCTATGTTACAGTTACAACATTAAGGTTTGCCATCGAGCAGTCCTTTAACCAGTAATTTCCATTGCGGATAAGATAAGCCCAGCTTTGCACTAAAACCAACAATCAGATTCCGTGCCCTATCAATTAAAGTACCATCATCAACATTTGCCTGTTCATTCCGGCCATGCTCTTCTGCCCATACCCTAATCCGATCTCTGCGGATAATAAAAGTAGAAGCGGCATGGTCTTTCAAAAAATGAGCAACCTCTTTATCCTGATTTAAAGGTGAAGAACAAGGCCGTACACACATACCAATCATTTCCTGGTCGCCATCATGCTCGCTTTTAATTTCTTCTACCATCACCCAATCAAAACCATCACCGGATAATGGACCAGGGCCTGGGATATCGATTCTGATAAAATCTTCCTTCTGCGCTGACCGCATTGCTTCTTTCCCTTCAGGTGTAAAAACCTTAAAGTCTGATAAGCCGGAAATTTTGCCCCACTCATTTACTGCCAGTAATCTTTTTTCGGCTGCTGCGAAAAATTCCTGCGCCTGAATGAGGCTGTTTAATTTACGTTCTTCAACCACATCCATCTGGCTGCCTACAAGTTGTTGCGGAACCAGATCGTTCTTCAATTTCCCCATAATCTTTTTCTATAAAAACCATGTGTCTCTCTGCTTAGTTTCGTCATTTATCAAACAGAATCAAATAGCTTAAAAATCAATATCAAATTATTGAAAATAAACATCCTGGCCTCCTGCAAGCAGTTTAAACGAAATTCTAAAACCTTTACGTTTGATAACAGGTTTTTAATTTATCAACTGCTTTGAAAATGAATAATAACGAAACAGCACTAAACAGGAGAGATGGAGCCAACGCCAGTATGTGGCAGGCCGCTTCAGTAAACGATCCGGCAACCCATCATACTGATCAGGAAGAAATATACGATACGCTGATTATAGGGGGTGGAATTACAGGGTTAACAACCGCGTACTTGTTGCAAAAACAGGGAAAGCATTGTGTATTGGCTGAAGCAAAAAACCTCGGATTTGGTACAACTGGCGGCACCACAGCCCACTTGAACACTTTTCTGGATACTACCTATCCAGAAATAGACAGCAACTTTGGTAAAGAAACCTCCACCCTAATGGCAGAAGGTACAAAAAAGATGATCGAAATGGTCAACACAAACGTACAGGACTTGCAAATTGATGCCGATTTTGAACTTAAGATAGCTTATCTTTTTTCGCAGGACGAAAAAGAAACAAAGGAACTTCAATCCATATTAACTTCATCGCAAGCTGCAGGTGTGGCAGTAAGTGAGGCCAATGAGAATGGCGTTCCAATCCCCTTTAAGCAGGCGTTACGTTTTGAAAACCAAGCGCAGTTTCACCCATTAAAATATATTCTGGGCCTTGCCCGGGAATTTGAAAAACTAGGCGGCAAAATTATAGAACAAACGTTTATTCACAGCACTGAACTGCGTGAAGACATTCACTATGCAAAGAGTGAGCAATTTACATTAAAGGCTAAAAATATTGTTTATGCAACTCATATTCCGCCGGGTATAAATATTCTTTCGTTACGCAATGCACCTTACCGCAGTTATGTACTTGCCGTAAAACTGAATAGCGGCGAATATCCCGATTGCCTGTCATACGATATGCAAGAGCCTTATCATTATTTCAGGAGTCATGAAATTGATGGTCAAAAACACCTGATTATCGGTGGTGCCGATCATAAAACCGGCCACGGCGACCCATTAAAAGCCTTTGAAGACCTCGAAGATTACGCAAGGAAATACTTCGACATCAGCGAGATCACGTACAAATGGTCGTCACAATATTATGTACCGGTTGATGGGCTCCCTTATGTTGGCCATTTACCGGGGGGCAATAAAGGAATTTATGTTGCAACCGGTTTTAACGGAAACGGGATGATACTGGGTAGTCTTTCAGCTGTACTCATCAGCGATCTGATCCTGGGAAAAGAAAATTCTTATGAAAAATTGTTCAGTCCATCAAGGTTGAAACCCATAGCCGGATTTACAGAATTTGTGAAGGAAAATGCAGATGTGGCCTACCATTTTGTTGCAGACCGGTTTGGCGCGGAAATCATTAAATCAACCAATGAACTTGGCAGAAGCGAGGGAAAAATAGTGGAATTTGAGGGAGAAAAACTGGCCTTATATAAGGATGATGTCGGAAAGGTGACAGCGCTAAACCCGGTATGTACGCATGCCGGTTGTATTGTGAACTGGAATCCAAGCGAAAAAACCTGGGACTGTCCCTGCCATGGAGGACGCTTTTCTGTTAACGGACAAGTGCTTACCGGACCACCGCAAAAAGATCTAGAGCCTGTTCCATTGCATGAGATAACATCTGCCAATACGAACAAATAAAACCTGAAATCCAGGTCAAACTTAACTCTTAGTAGAACATTAAAAAAATACCAATATGAATGAAACGCCTATGAACAGCCCGAAAGAGGATTTAAATGAATTAAAGAAAAAGTTTGATGAGGGCTTGATAGAATCATTGTGGAGCGAAAATGGAGAATTAATGTATATCATTAAAGATGGGCTCGACCTCAATGAATATGCGCTGCTTGCCAAACAAATCCTTGAAAGCGAAGGTGATATTGCACATGATTTTACTGGAAAAGTGACCAATCAATCGAAAACCGAATACGCAAGATTTGACTATAGATCGGGGTGGTTTTTAGACGGACTTGCTGAGGGCGAAATAGAATAGCATACCGTATAGGATAACTGCAAAAATATTTTTGAACAAGATCGCGAGTAAATGAAATCAGGAAAGGCATACATCGGTACATCGGGATGGAAATACCGCCATTGGGAAGGTACTTTTTATCCTGCAGACCTTAAAAAGAAAGACCAATTGCAATATTTTACAGCAAATTTCGATACTGTAGAACTGAACAATTCTTTTTATCGCCAGCCGACGTTACAAAATTTTGAAGCCTGGCAGGCACAAAGCCCTGCTCATTTTACTTATGCTGTAAAAGCCAATCGGTATTTTACCCATTTAAAAAAGCTGAATGTATCTCGAAATGATATCGTTGAATTTTTAAATGCTAGCCTTGGACTGGGAAAGAAATTGGGTCCTATCCTTTTTCAACTCCCACCAAAATGGCAAATTAACGTTGAGCGTTTAGAAAGATTTCTGGAAATGCTTCCTCCGGGATTTCACTATGCTTTCGAATTCAGAAACCCAACCTGGTACCACGAAACGGTATTTACACTTTTAAAGAAATACAATTGTGCTTTCTTCATTTATGATTTAGCCGGACATCAATCGCCCATTATTGCCACTGCCGATTTTGTATACATCAGGCTGCACGGACCCGGAGAAAAATACCAGGGTTCATACAGTCATTCTGCCCTGGCAAAATGGGCTGAGAGGTGTAGTTCCTGGCTGAGCGAAAAAAAAGATGTTTACCTCTATTTTGATAATGACCAGGAAGGTTATGCCGCTTTTAATGCAATTGAGCTTAAGAAAATGGTGTAGTTACGAAGCTACTACCATTGAAAGAATTCATTAGTGCGTTCGTCATTGAGGAGGAACGACGAAGCCTGCCGGCAACAGGCTGGCAATCTTTCATGCAAGCAATCCAATTACAAAGATTGCTTCGGTCGGCTGAAAAAGCCTTCTCGCAATGACGATTAAACGATAAGAATTCAGAAATAACAATCAACCTCCTTTAATTAAGGAGGGCATTAACTGAATCTAAAATATTGTTTAAATCAAAAGGTTTGGCTATGAATTGGTTGGCACCTGCATCATTGGCAATCTGTGCACCATCCCTACTTGCCGATATTACAATCACTTTAAGTTGATTATGGGTCGAATGTTTTCTTAAGTGCCTCAACACATCCTGACCAGACAATCGTGGCATCCACAGATCAAGGATTAATAAATCTGGTTGCTCCTGATCAATAGCCGCCTGCACTTTTAAACTGTCATTTACCGAAATCACCGTATGCCCTACCTCATCTAAAATCATTTCCAATACATCAATAATCCCTTCATCATCATCACAGATCATGATTTTCTTTTTATCCATTCGTTTCCTTTCCTGCCTTAGGTAAAGTAAAACTGAATATAGAACCTTTGCCTATTTCACTTTCTACCCAAAGGGTTCCGTTATGTCTTTTAATAATCTGGTCGCAAATATAAAGCCCTATGCCCATGCCCGGAAACTTTTTCTGGATTTCGACACCCCGGTAAAACCGCTCAAAAACTTTTTTTCTGTCTTCAGCACTCATTCCCAGGCCAAAATCTTTTACTGATACTTTTACATAATCACTTACGTTGGCAATATTAACTTCAATTTTTTCAGAATCAGGGGCATATTTAATGGCATTTGATAAGAGGTTGCTCACTACCTGGGCAATGTGCGATTCATCAGCAACTACTTTAGCACCAGTTTGGCCATTTAATATGATCTGATGACCGGGCACTGTCGTGCGCATGCCTTCAACAGCTTCAGAAATCATGTTATCAAAATCAAATTGTGCCATGTGCAATTCCATGTGACCACTTTGGATCCGTGATACATCAAGCAATTCACTAATCAATGAATTTAAGCGTTCTACATATACTGATACTTTGCCAAAAGTAGATAGAAATTTCTCGCTGGCATTTTGAGGCATGGCGCGTTCTAATAACTGCACATAACCTTTTATTGTAGTAAGTGGTGTACGGAGTTCGTGACTGGCGATAGATAGAAAGTCATCTTTTCTAACTTCTACTTCACGCCTTTCTGTAATATCCTCAATGGCAAGCAGAATCTGGTCTTTGTATTGTCCTTCAAATTCTACCCGGTAAGCATTCAATAGCATGAGTTTCTTTCCAATATGTGGAAAATCATGTTCAACTTCAAAATCAACGACAGGATTATTGGTTGGCAGGATTTCAACAAGCAGATCACGCAACTTCGGAATATCCCACTGGTGGTTACCTAAATCATATAACTGACGGCCAACCGTTTCTTCTTTACTTACCTTAAATGTTCTTAAAAAGTGATTGTTTGCACTAAGCACATTGAAACTAGGATCAAGCACCAAAAGCCCCTCACGAACCGTTTCTATAATACTGGATAGGAAGGCTTCGCTTTCCCGAAGCTCATTGGTTCGTTCCTCAATCCGCTTTTCCATTACCGACTTTTGCTGCCGAAGATCTTGTTCCGCATTCTTTCTTGCAGTCACATCGTTCTGTACCCCTATAAAATGGGTTACTTCGCCTTCAGCATTTTTAACTGGCGACATATAAAGCTCGTTCCAGAAGAGATCGCCATTTTTTTTATAGTTTCTGATTTCTACACGACATTCTATCCCTTCTGCAATACATCTGCCTAAAATTGCCCGTTCTTTTTGGTTTCGGTCCTGTGCCTGCAAAAACCTGCAATTATGACCAATAATCTCTTTTCGAGAATATCCGGTAATTTTTTCAAAGGCTTTATTGCAATAAATGATCGGATTGTCTTGCTGGGTATTATCAGTAATAATGATGCCAGAAATAGAGGCATCTAATGCCATGGTCATCAGTTGGAAATTAGATGCACCTGCATTTCCTGAAAGTTCAAATTTTCTATTGTTAGACGTTTCCAATTGATCTGTATAAAATTGTGAGTATCTGACTTATATTTTTAATGTGATTAATCACCTCTAATTTCATTTTAATGAATAAAATCCATCATATAACCCCTTAAGCGATAATTTGTTTTATTTCTTTATCACTATATCACTATATCGCTAATAACGATTAGGCATGAACGAATGCTGAAAATTATCTCTGCAGGACAAGGACAGACAACTATTTAAATATTTTCTCTCAAACCCGACTAAATAAAATATCATGCTAAAATAGCTTTTTTTCAAAACAATCCGGGAATTACATCTGTTATAAACGCACATCTACCTAGAATATACAACTGTACAATCAGTTAGTTGAAGCGGCTACCGGCAAAACCGGTGGCCGCTTTTTTTAGTTTAATTAGGCGATAGACCGGTGAACATTTACTTTATCTGTCAGCGGTATAGAAAAATAAAAAGTTGAACCTAACATTGGTTCACTCTCTACACCGATGATGCCGCCATGACGGTTAACGATCTCTGCACAAAGGTACAAACCAACACCAAATCCCCTGAAGCCTTTGTTGGCCGATTCGGTGCGGTAAAACCTTTTAAATAGATGCGCCTGATCTTCCTTTTTAATTCCAACTCCATAATCGCGAATGTTAATCACTACCTCCCCTTCGTTTTCTATCATGGCGATTTCAATTTTTGGCGCTTCGGGAGCGTATTTGACCGCATTTACCAACAGGTTGGTAATTACCTGTCCGATTTTTTCACGGTCACCTTTTACCTGAAGTTTATCCGCACCATCGAATTGAAGGATGTGTTCAGGAGAGGTGGATTGCACTTCGGCTATAATTTCCTTAATAAGATCATCGATATCAAAATGTGCCCAGTTCAGGTGCAACATCCCTTCATCCAGTTTGCTCACATCAAGAAAATCGTCTACCAGCCTTGCCATTCTGGTAATCTGGTAGCCTGCCCTTTCTGCTGCATTGGTAATTAAAGGCTCATTCATGGTAGCAGACTTTTTACCTATGAGCTGAACATAACCGAAAAGTGCAGTTAATGGTGTTTTTAGTTCGTGGGTGGCCACGGCCACAAAATCGCGCATGCGCCGCTCATTGTAAAGCCTTACCCTGTTTATTTTGATCTGCGCACGTACTTTACTCAATAACTCCTGTGCCGAAAAAGGTTTAACCAGGTAATCGTCTGCGCCGGCTTCCAACCCATCAATCCGGGCTTCTTCACCTGCCCTTGCTGATAGAAAAATAAGCGGAATCCAATGTTTCTCTTCTCTTTCCCTGATTTTTTTAAGCAAGCCTTTACCGTCCATAACTGGCATCATAATATCACTAAGAATGAGTTCGGGAGTAAAAGTGCTAAGTTTTTGCAGGGCATCCTCTCCATTTACTGCCGTATAAACGGTAAACTCGGATTCAAGCAAGCGTTTCAGGTAAGCGCGCATATCGTTATTATCATCAACAATCAGCACTCTAGCATCGTGCTGTTGCCCATTGTCAGCTGGAGTAGGTTTATTTTCAAACACTTCCTCGCTATATTCCTCGCCTAACAAACCTGAAGCCTCTTGAAGAAAAGATTCCCGCAAACCCCTCATTAGTCCCTGAAAATCTTTTTGATGCACTTGTTCTGCAGGCAAATGCGAGCTTCCTAAAGGGACCCGTAAAGTGAAAGTCGATCCTGTTCCAAAAACACTTTCGACTGCTATATTTCCACCATGTAACCCAACTAGCTCGCTAACCAGTGAGAGTCCAATACCGGTTCCTTCATGAGTTCTGCCAACAGCATTTTCAACGCGGTGGAAACGCTCAAACATCTGCGGAAGTTCAGCCTCTGGAATGCCTACCCCAGTATCTGAAACTTTTAGGATCACATGGTCACCTTCTTTAATTAATTCGACGGTAATTCTCCCCTCAAGGGTATATTTAAATGCATTGGAAAGCAAGTTGAGTACAATCTTTTCCCACATTTGGATGTCGAGAAAAACTTCAAAAGCGTGTAAATCGGCTTTAACAACAAGTTCCATACCTGCTTTTTCGATAATAGATCTGAAACTACTGGCGAGGTCGGTAGTTACCCCTACAATATCAACCGGCTGAAAAGCAGCTTTTACCCTCCCGGCCTCTACCCTGCTAAAATCGAGGAGGTTGTTAACCAGTTTGAGCAGGCGCATGGAATTACGGTGTGTAGAAAGTACAATTTCACCAATTTCAGGATCAGCCATAATGGCCTTGGCCTGAAGATCTTCCAACTGGCCAAGCATTAACGTAAGCGGGGTACGGAACTCGTGACTTACGTTACTAAAAAAAGCGGTCTTCGATCTGTCTATCGCAGCCAGGGCTTCAGCCCGTTTCTGCTCCTGCTCGTACGCATATACATTAGAAACAGCGCTACTAAAAGTATTGGCCAAAAGCGAGTAGAAGCCCAGGTATTCTTCATCAATGGCCCTTCTCGCACTCACTCCAGCCACGATATAACCAAAAGGTTTATCCTTACCTGAAATAAATACAGGTAAGATTACTGCGTTAGTTGGGGTTTCGGGATAGGGCTGACAGGCAAAGTCACCAAACCTCAAAGCCAAATCGTCTAAAACCAAAGGTGTGTCAGCGGCCTTATTGAGTGGCCAGGTGGGTTCGTCCCCATCGAATACTATTTCCGGAATAACCAATGCCGGGGCAAGCGCTGTACCTGCACTATTGATCAAACTGGCAGATGCACCATCATCTGCTACACTGTAAAATAAAATAAAAGGTAAATCGGCAACAAAATCTGGTTGCTTTTCAACAATCAGGCTGCCAATATCTTCAATGGATTTTGCCCTGGCCAAAACCGATGCCAAATCACGTAGCACCTGCGTTCTTCGGCCATTGAGCATTTTATCGGTAGTTTCGGTAATGGGGTGAAATATCCCGCCCACCTCTCCAGATTCATCCCGTATGGGTGCAAATGAAAAAGTCATAAAAGCTTCCTCCAGGTAACCATACCTAAACAAAAACATCTGTTGATCGGTAATGTAAGTACCCTCTCCTTGCTGTCCGCGTGTAAATTTGTCGCCAACTACCTCGAGGGCAGATTCCCAACAGATGCGAAAGTTCATACCCATCGATTGTGGGTGCATTGCCCCGCATATGGGGCGATAGGCATCGTTATAAATCTGTATGGTTTCTGGCCCCCAGGCAATGAGGATCGGAAATGTGGAAGAAAGACACAAACTTACAGACGTCCGAAGACTTTGTGGCCAGGTTTCTACCGGACCTAATGGATTATCAGACCAGTCCATTGAGCGGATTAGCGCTCCCATTTCTCCACCGCCAGATAAAAACTGTTCGTTTGAGAAGCTATGATTATCCATTATATTTTTGTTTATGGCGATAAAGATAGTGTAAATAGCGTCAACAAATTTTTAATAATGCGATAACCTGTTTACAGGCTTGGCAATTCACCATATTTTATCTCACTACAATCGAATATTCACCCAGATATGATGATTTCGAAATACTCCTCAAATAGAGCTTATTAGGGTATAAAACATTTTGCAAAAATTTATGTTTATCAGCAAATAGCCCTTTTCGAAGAGATGTAATCACCATTATAACGCACAGATTGGAAAAAATAATCAACAAACCCGCATCAGGAAAACTTATTTACCGGCTTTTGCTGATTCTTGCGCTGGGCACACTGCTTGTGGCCGAGGGCTTTTTTGGTTTGAGACTCCATGACCTATCAGAAAAACAGGAACAGATTAAGCACGATTACTCAAGGGTAAACAACATCACTTACGGGGTGTTTTCTGTACAACAATGGAAAGATAAGGTATCTCATATTGTGCACCACCAGGTTTCTGGACTCAAAATAACCCGCAAACAAAAGAAGGTTTTGCAAGGTGAAGTTGAGCAGGTGCTGCTGGCACTTATTGATAAAGCAGAGGCTTTGGTAAACAAACCAAAAAAAACCATCAGTGGAAAGATCCAAAAGTTTGCCATCAAAAATTTTGTTAATTCAGATAGCGTTCGCGCACAGGTACCCGCATTTGCCAGAAAGATAATTGCAGAAATAGATAACCCAAAAAATAAAAAGCAACTGGGAAAAATGGCCTTGGGTGAATTTAATGAAATAGCTAAAGAGGAAAGTCAGGACACCGCATTTGTTGCCAATAATGCCATCATGAAAAAAATTTACAATCGTTATGGTGTATCTAACAATAAACAGTTAAACCAAAAGCTAACTGGTTTATTAAGCAGCATACGGCAACAAACCTACTATTATTGTTTTGGCATGTTAAGCTGCGTAATTGTTGTGCTGGCGTTTTGGTGGCTACTGCGTAAACGTACTGACTTGCACACCACGCTTTTCATCCTATCGTTACTTTTTGCCTTTATTCTCTTAGCTGTAGGCCTAACTGCATCTATGATTGAGGTTGATGCCAGAATCCGCTCTTTAGATTTTGTTTTACTGGGAGAACATGTGGTTTTCAATGATCAGGTACTTTTTTTCCAGAGCAAAAGTATTATGGATGTAGTGCGGGTACTCATTAGCCAATCGGCAATAGATTCTGTTCTGGTTGGTGTACTGATTCTGGCTTTTAGCATCCTGTTCCCGGTAGTTAAACTAACCTCAACAGGGATACACCTGCTGGGCGGCAAAAAGTGGGCAGAAAATGGTATCATTAAATATTTTGCTTTTCAATCCGGAAAGTGGAGTATGGCCGATGTAATCGTGATCGCTATTTTAATGGCATATATTGGTCTTAACGGATTGCTTGAAAACCAGTTGAGGGCATTGAATATCAACAATGATTCGCTAACTATCCTCACTACAAATAATACCGCCCTGCAACCGGGCTACATTGTTTTTATTTGTTTTGTACTTTATGGATTGATCCTTTCGACCATCCTTAAATCTATCACTCCGCACAAGGTGCACTAAATCTGAAAACGAATGAGCGAATTGCAAAAAGATAACATGAGTACAAATAAGCAGGGTAAGCCAGGCCAATCCAGGTCAGCATCTTTTATCCTGATTGCTGCGCTTTCGCTGCTGTTGGTGGCTGCAGGTTATTTTGGATACCACTTCCGCGAACTGGCCTATGAGCAAAAACACATTAAGGAGGATTATAGCCTTTCCAATAACATTACTTTTGGTATATTTTCGGTTGACCGTTGGGGAGATAAAATTTCGGCCGTAGTTGATCGAAAGGTAAAGGGATTTAACCTGACCAAAAGCCAAAAAGCGGATATGCAACAAGAGGTTGAAAAGCAATTGCACGGCATGGTTAATAAGGCTGTGGCAGAAGTAACCAGGCCACAGAAAGGGCTTGGGGCCAAACTCAAAAAACTTGCCTTCAATACATTTGTAGATGTTAAGGAAATACACGCACTGGTGCCATCTTTCTCTCATACCATTGTGACGAAAATAACCAGTCCCAGAAGCTTAAAAAAGTTAAAATATGTAGCTGCTGGAAAACTGGATGAACTGGAAGCGCAAACTTATGATCGTAGTGATCAAACCATTTCATCTGTAGAGCATAGCATTTTTAAAAAGTACAAAGTAGATAATGCCGCTGCTTTTGACAAAGTTGTAGATACCAAACTCAACCAAATAAAAAGCCTAAGCTACCGGTATGCAATCGGGATGACTGCCTGTATTGTTATTGCCCTAATGCTATGGCTCATCTTGCGCAAGCGGGTAGATAGCGAGGTTACACTTTTTGTGATCTCATTGCTTTTTGCTTTCATTCTACTTGCTGTAGGTGTTTCTTCTCCGATTATTGAGGTAGATGCCAGAATTAAGACACTTGAATTTGCTTTGATGGGAGAAAAACTTGTTTTCACCAATCAGGTACTCTTTTTTCAAAGCCAGAGTATATTGGGTATTATTGGCACATTGGTAGAACAACCTAAACCAGATGCCGTATTGGTGGGCATATTGCTGATGCTTTTTGTTGTTATACTGCCTTTATTGCGCCTCATTGCCCGTGGACTACAGGTATCATGCAGCGCGTTATTGGGAAATGCTAAATTCATCCGGTTTTTGGCATTTGATCTGGGCAAATGGGATATGGCAGATGTTATGGTAGTTGGTATAGCCATGACTTATATTGGTTTGAACGGGATTTTAAAGAGCCAGCTATCCGGACTTAATATCGATACCGAAGCACTGAAAGTGGTTACCGCAAATAACTCTGCATTACAGTTGGGCTTTTTTATATTTGTGGCCTATGTAGCTTATAATATTATTTTATCTTCGATACTCAAACGCATCGATGAACAAAATGGCCCTTGTGATTAGGTTGAAGTACGTCGGGATAATTTTTACCTAACTAATTGTGGAACTATTTAATTCAGCAATATTAAATCAATCAATACATGGTTTAAAAATCTTATCACTGTAAATTATCGAAATAATTACTTTTGATTTAAAGGGATATCATCAATGCTAACTTTAAAGGATACTTCAAGTTTTATAAGCCTCGCGCCGATACCAATCTTCATCATTGATCCTGATTCACTGCGATTAGCATATGCAAATGCCCGATTTTTAGATTTAATAAATGGAAGTCTGGAGAAAATCCTAACACTTAATCTTCATGACATTTTTGGACAAAATCTGCCTGCAACCATTTCTACTTTCTTTTTGCAATTAAAAAACACATCAAATCATGCTGCAATGCCGGTACAGATCCCTGATTTAGAGAGTAGCGTAGCGCCATTTTCAAACTATCATTATTTTGCAAGTAGATTTGAAGAAGGAAATAATAAGTTGAAAATTGCAGTTTGGTTGGTAGCTAAAAAGATCGTTTCAGCGGAGCAAGATGATTCTATCTTCAGGCCAATCTCGGCAATGGAACTTGAAGTAAAGCGCCCTAATATAGAATATATACAAGTTAATGAAGACAGCCTGGCGATAGAAACTGAGTTTCTACCCATTGCCGAAGATGATCTTCAAAAAAGTGAAGCGCAGGAATTACAGCAAATTCCGGCAGAAACCTGGACACAATTGGAAGCGAGCCGTGAGTGGTTTAAGAATATGGTTCGCTCCTCTCCTGTGCCGATGTTGATTACCAAGGGTGAAGACATGGTTTTTGATGTGATTAATGATGCCATGCTTAATTTAATTGGTAGAGACAGCTCCGTTTTGGGAAAACCCTGGTTTGAGGCCATCCCTGAATTAGTTGGACAACCCGTAATAGATGAACTGTTTTACGCCTACCGCACGGGACTCACGCATTATGTACCGGGCGTTGGCATTTCGCTGATCAAAAATGGCGAACCCACATTAGGCTATTACGACCTCACCTATACACCTTTGAAAGTAAATGGAAAAGTAATTGGACTGATGCAAACAGCCACCGACATTACGGAGCATGTTACTTCAAAAGAAAAACTGCTTAAGGCCTATGAACAGATCAGGTTATCAAAAGAGGCTGCAGAGTTAGGTACTTTTGATATGAACATGGTTACCGGCCATTTACAATGGGACGACCGCTGCAGATTATTATTTGGCATAAGCCATTCAAATGAAATTGAATTTGAGCGTGACTTTTTACATAACCTCCATCCAGATGATTTAGAAAGGATTAACGCCGTTTTGGCCTACGTGTTTGATAAAAAGGCCAGCAATGGCATTTATGATGTAGAATACCGCACTATTGGATCTGAAGATAAACGCTTAAGGTGGATAAGAGCCAAGGGACAAGTTTATTTTGATGCCAACGAGAAACCGCTGAGGTTTATAGGCTCAGTGTTGGATATTACAGAGCAAAAGGAAGATGAGCAACGCAAAAACGATTTTATCGGCATGGCGAGTCATGAGCTCAAAACACCCCTTACTTCGATAAATAGCTACCTGCAACTTTTGCAATATCTTGCCAACCTGCAAAGTGAAGACAGAATGCTTTCTACCATTGATAAATCGCTAAACCAGGTGAAGCGGATGACCAGGATGATTGATGGATTTTTAAATGTTTCCCGTTTGGAATCAGGAAAGATAGCGATTGATAAACAACAATTTGAAATTACCAGTTTATTAAAAGAGGTTTGCGAAGAAGCCTTAGTATTAACCACAGGTTATGATGTAAAATTACATCTTGCCGATGAGGTGACGATTTATGCCGACCGGAACAAATTAAACCAGGTGCTTCAAAACCTGATCGGTAATGCCATTAAATATTCTGATCTGGGAAGTGAAGTCAACATAAAATATAGTACTGATCAGTCCCACATCATCATTAGTGTGATTGATAATGGCATTGGTATTAAACCAGAACATCAACAAAAACTTTTTGATCGGTACTATAGGGTTGAAAATGGCAGCACTATAGCCGGCTTTGGGATAGGGCTATATTTATGTGCAGAAATTGTAACCCGCCATCAGGGAAAAATATGGGTGGAGAGTGAGTTTGGAAAAGGCAGTACATTTTCATTCAGTATTCCGCTTAGTTCTGCCAGCTAGCTAAATTTCCCAGTTCGTCATTCTGAACGCAGTGAAGAATCTTTTAATATCATAAAAGTTTAATAGACAGGATTATTATGCAATCGTTGCTGAATTTATTTTAGCATCTTTAGCATGAAAGACCCTGAAATGAATCCGATAGCTATCGGATCAGGGTAACGACCGGGTTAAAAGAGATTGAGCTGAAAAAAATCAATCTTATAAATGTATCAATCATTTTTATAAGGGGGATCTTTATATCAATCCCTATTTTCTCCCTTTTCAATACACTCCATTGCATTTGCCACATATACCAATGGGGCATTCCAATTGATGGCAATTTCATTACTCGCATAAGAATTGACATCATCGAGGTATGACAATTCGGGCTCGGAATCATACTTTAATCCATCTTGTTTTTCCCGGTTCGGCCCACCAACCAGCAAGCCCGGAATGGGTTCAGCAATGCCATCCGCAAATGACAGGCGATGATGTGGGTGCATAGGCGATTTGGAACCCATGCCAGTTACAAAAGAATAACCGGTGGCATTTTTACCCAAAACGTAATCAAGGTTACTTACCGAAGCATCCAGATAAGCATTATTTTTAGTGAATAAATAAGCATTAATCAATAATATGCTTTGATTCATTGCTGAAGAGTTACTTCCCCATGCGAAATCGTAAATCGAAGCGCCTATTACCGTATGATAGGCGCCTGTTTTAAATGCAGCTACGTACTGATCAGCCAGCGTCAGTATTTTCTTTTTCAAAATGCTGGTGATGCTTTTAGAACTTTCAGGTAGCTGCCCCTCACATCTGATCAAAGTATAATATCCCAATATGCCTACGTTACTCCAACTTGGCAAGCTTACCGGTGCATTTAAACGCGCAAAAAAGGCATCGTAGTAGGTCTGCTCTCCCGTTGAAGCCAATAGTTCTGCAGAAGCCCAAATCCACTCATCTTCAAAGTCCTTATCACCGTAAGCACCTGTGGTTACTTTAAGGTCGGACGTTTTGTTGAGCAGATCCTGATCGTAAACAACGTTAGGATTATTTAACGACCAACGCCAGGCAATCTTTGAGGCTAACAGGCAACTATCTGCCAATCCGGGATATTGTTCTGGAAAACGTTTAAAAATCCGGTAAGCCTGTGCGGCAACAGCCGCTAAATTAAGTGTGGCGGCAGTACCTTTCGCCACCACGTAACGTTTTGATAAGGCTTGATCCGGCATCACCATTCCATCGAAATCCAGGTTGGTACATTTATGGTAAACGCCACCATCACCAGGATCCTGCATTTTTAGCATCCATCGCAAATTGTAAACCGCCTCTGTTAAAACATCCGGAACTTTATTTTTAGCGTATGGAATATGCACTTCCCGGCTCATAAAATATTCCGAAAAATCTTCATAAGCAGAAAGTAAGGTGGAGGTAGAGATCCCACTATTCACCACGTACTTATTGTAATCTCCGGCATCGTACCATCCGCCCGAGACGTTAATCTTACTATCAATCTTGCGATTTTTAGAAGCGGCCGATGGATGAATATAAACCGAAGTATCAGGATGTCCGGCAGCTCGGTACCATTTTCCTGCGTAGTTTACATCTAACACAGATGAAGCACGCTGATAATAAAATGCCTTTAATGCTGCCACGGCAAGGTTATGGTGTACTCCATCTGCAATTTTAAAAACAGGTGATTCTGGAACGCCATCAATGTGGATAATGTAATGGCCTGCTTGATCAAAAGCACTAAAATCTGCTATTTTTGTTTTGATTTTAGAATAGCCGGTGGTTTTCGGCTCCGATAATATACCTGTGTACATCGATTTTCGGTCTGGCATGGATAATAACTCAAACTTGCTTTCTGAAACGGGATTAATGACAACCGCACTTTTTTCGAGCTTTGGATAATAACCCAACTGGTTCAACACAACTTTAGGAGCTATCATTTGCTGAGCGTTAATCGTAGTTGCCGCCAGCGATAGCCCCATTAAGAACAATCTATATAATATGCCATTCATCATACTACAAATATTTTTCAAATTCCGATTGCGTGATCACTTTCAAACTTACTTCATCTACGAACATGGTGCCCGTAACATACCCCAGGGCAAATAACAATTTTATCTTCGTAATGCCTGGTGGAATAATGTAAGCTTTTTCATATAACTTCCAATCTTCATCTCCCCTAACTGTGGCAATGTTGATTCCCTCGCCTATTTTAGTTTCCTGTTTATTAAGTGTCTCGAAAAGAAATAACGCACCATTCCAGGCATCTTTTCCGGTACTTACACCATCTACTTTAATCTTCGCACTCATGAGAATGTACTGTGTATTTTTAGGTAACGATACAATTTGGTGCATGCCCGTCCATTTTGAAGGATCAGAAGAAAATAAAGCCGCACTCATTTTCCCGGCGCTATACATATAAGGGGTCACTTTTGCTGAATAATCAACCCAGTTCTCCAATTCATTTTCAAAACCAGCATTAAGCACCAGGTTTTTTTGTGCAAAAACAGTAGAATTAGCTACCAGCATCATGATACCAGCTAGCATATATTGTATTAATTTCATTGATTAATTAGTTAAGATTATAAATTTTGGAAGGGAGGAACATATTGCGGTATGGATTTCCTTCATAAAATCGTCATTGCGAGAAGGTTATTTAAGCCGACAAAGCCTGCCGGCAACAGGCTGGCAATCTTTATGGCAACGGTTTGCTAGCATGAAAGATTGCTTCGTCGTTCCTCCTCGCAATGACGATAACTTGATGGAGCTATTTCATCAAATTAAAATATCCCTTCATTAATACACGCCAATATCGTCAAGGTAAATGGTTTCCGGTGCGTTTCCACTCAACTCCTGAAAACCGATCCAATTTAAACTGGTAGGTTTACCCGGCTGACTAGCGCTCTGGAAACGATCTATTGGAACTACATAGTTTGTCCACTTGCCGGCATGCAGTACCACACTTACATTACGGTTATCAAAATCACCTAATGCAACTTTTACCACTTTACCTTCGGTACCAGTTGTACCATAGATCGAAAACTTAACATAGGTTTTATCAGTTAAATCAACAGGCGTGTTACTGCCAACGGCATATCCTGCATAACTTCCGGTATAGGTAAGTTTAATGGAATGAGTACCGCGTTTTACCATCTCGGTATTATTCACATCTGCATTAGCACCTCCAAAATTAAAATCATAACCAGCTGTGATCTGATCATCATAAAATAAATGAGTAAATCCAAATGGCAACAATATTGGAACCACAACGCCATCGTAAGATACGTATGGGCCGGTACCCGTACCGCCCGGAGTAGTAACACTTACTGCACCTAGCGCACCTGTTGGAACAGTTACCTTCAATTCAGTGCTTGTTGAAGAGACTACCTTGGCTTCTGTTGTACCGAACTTAACGCTTGATACCTGATCAAAACGTAAACCGGTGATCGTAATTACATCACCAGGGTTACCGGCAAACTGACTCAAATCACTAATTACCGGAGCAGGTTGTTTAATACTGAAGTTAAATGATGTACTCCCATATGCATTGGTCAGTGTTAACTTTCCGGTTTGATTAATCCATGTAGCAGTTGTCGGAATCATCACAATAATACTGTTGTCACTAAAAAGTGCCGTATTCAGGTAAGCTGATGCTCCATTAAACTCTACCCTGTTGGTTGATTTTAAATTTACCCCTTCAATCACATAGGTTACACCAACATCGCCCGATGTAACTGTTGAATCCAGCGGCGTAACGTTAGTATCTCCTGGCCTAACTAAAGTACGCACCCGGGTAATGCTTGGCGCTCCCTGTCCTTCTTTTTCCTTTTTGCAGGAGGTGGCAAAGATCAGCATGCAAAATACGCCAATCAGATAAAGGGCTATAGTATTTTTATATAACGTTTTCATATTAGCTTATTTAAAATTGTAAGGCACTGGAGGCAATAGTAATTTTGGATTTAGAATGGTTTCTGTTGTAGGATAAGGCAAACGGAAATTGGCATCGGTTGGGGTATACTTTTGTCCCCAGATGACAACAGGTGTGGTATTGCTGTAAATTCCTCGTTCCTGATTGGAAATAATGGCTATTGCTTTAGGGTGCGAGGTCACATTGAAACCATCTAACCTGCCCAAATCAAACCAGTAATCAGCCTCAAAAACGAATTCCATGCGACGTTCCTGATAAATATCCTGGATGGTGATCGAAGTTTTAGGGATGAGGCCAGCCCTTCTTCTGATTTTATTAAACGGTACCAGTGCTGCATCATCAGAAGTACGTTCAGCCCCGGCAAGTACTGCTTCTGCCTCGATTAGCAATACATCAGCATAACGCATTAAATAAGTATTATTACCTGTAGAAAATGCTGCACCTTTACCGCCATTATCTGCAGGTGTACCCACTACGTATTTTTTAATAAATGCCGGCATCCCCTGGGCAACCGCTCCGGCAGGTAAAGTGTAGCCACCTTTGGCCTGGTTTATTTCAGGGTAAACATCGCCCTGCATCATCACCGTTGGCTTTCTTCTTAAATCGCCAGGCTCGAAAGCAGTAAGCAAATCTATTGAGGGCGTAACGCTTCCATAACCGTCTCCAGTACCTGTAATTTCAGAGTTGAAGGCAAGGAAAGATTGTAAAGCGTTACCATGTCCATAAGCAGCTCCACCCAACCATTGAATAGCAGCAATACTTTCTTCGTTATTATTATTGGCCGTTTTGAACAAGTCAGCATAGGTTTTGCCCGAAACATCTATTCCATACAATTTAAATTCGCCACTGTTAATTACCTGTTCTGCTTTTAAACGGGCATTAGCATAGTCCCGCATGTATAAATAAACCTTAGCCAATAATGCAGATGCTGATCCACTGGATACCTTGCCCTGAGAAACAGAACCCGTTCTGATCATTTTATCGCAATTATCTTCTGCAAATTTGAGGTCGTTGATGATGAATTTGTAAACATCAGTTACCGGATTGGTATTAATCTGATAATTGTTTACATAATCCAGGCTATTTTCGATAATTGGCACATTTCCCCATGTTCTTACCAGATAAAAATAAGCCATCGCCCGCATGAACCTGGCTTCGCCAATGGCATTATTTACCACTGATGCCGGCACACTAGCTGGTACTTTAGCCTTCAGGTTATTGATCAGAGCATTAGATTGGGCAACCACACTATAGAGCGAATTCCAGGCTGATGCCAATTGGGTATTATCACCAGTTACAGAAAAATTCCCAAAGTTAATCACATCCGGAGAATAGGTGTGTGCATTACCGCTTAGCAATTCTGAAATACACCAGGAAGCTTTGGCATTCCAATCAAACCATGGGGAGTTGTACAGCGCAATGGTACTGGCCTGCACCTGTTCAGTGCTTTGGTAAAAATTATCAGCACTGAGTGAATCCTGTGGAGGAATATTAAAAAATTCTTTTTTACAGCCCGCGCTAACAATGGCCATAAAAATAAAGCTATATACTAAATATGATTTCATTTTGTCAATAATTGTAGGTCACTAAAATTGTGCATTTATCCCAAAAGTGATGGTCCTGGCAATTGGATATCTGCCCAGGTCGATATTATTTAAAATGGCACTCTGGTTCATCGCTCCGATTTCCGGATCATAACCCTTATATTTTGTAAAGGTGTAAAGGTTTTGTACGCTGGAGTATACTTTTAAATTTGAGAATTTAAATTTCCTGATCCATGAAGCTGGTACCCTGTAACCCAAACTCACATTCTGTATGCGCAAGAAAGATCCGCTTTCCACGTAACGGTCAGATACAAACAGATTGGGATTATCAATACCGATTTTAGGTGCAGGAATATTAGAATCAGGATTTTGTGGTGACCAGAAATTACTATATGCCGCATATTGATTCTGATATACAGCTGCCAGGTTACCCATGGTATTGTTTAACAGGTTCATAATTTTGGAGCCGTAAGATCCGTTCAGGAATACGGTAAAATCAAAAGCTTTATAACTAAAAGTATTGGTAATGCCATAGGTAAATTTAGGATTTGGGTTTCCGATCGCCGTACGGTCTTTTTCGTTTATTACGCCATCACCATTTACATCTTCATATTGCACATCGCCTAACCAGGTACTGCTGCTGTTGTTGGCAATGCCACGGCCAAATTGAACCGGAGCAGATTGAAGTTGCTCTTGTGTTTTGAATATTCCCTTTACTTTATAACCATAAAATTCACCTACCGATCGGCCAACCACCGTTCGGGTAACCGGCGTTTGCAGGTAAGCATTGGTTACTGTACCGAAAAGTTCGGTAAGGCCGTTACCAAGCGCTTTAACTTCATTATTATAATGTGATAGCACTACACTTGTATTCCATTTAAAATCGCCTTTTTCAAAATTGCGCGAGTTGATGTTCAAATCAAAACCTACGTTATCAATCTTTCCAAGATTTACGTATGGAGGATTAATACCGCCCAAATAATCAGGCCCACCCACTAAATAGGCTGGAAGCGTAAGCTGGAACAAAAAATCTTTGGAAGTTTTTTTGTAAACATCTATACTGGTACTAATCCTACCATTCAGAAAGCTCATATCAACACCACCATTGTATTGGATAGAGGTTTGCCACTTTAATGATTTATTATCAATCCGTCCGGCTAAAAAACCAGTTCCCAAACCCGTTTGTGAAGATCTTAATAAAGAGCTGTATAAATAATTGGGAACATCCTGATTGCCCACCTCTCCGTAGCCCAAACGGATCTTAAGTCCGTTTACGACCTTATTGATCCCTTTCATAAACGGTTCTTCAGACAATTTCCAGGAAGCGGCAAATGACGGAAAATAACCCGATTGAGAACCTTCGGCAAACTTAGAAGTCTTGTCTCTCCTGATTGTAGACGTAAGGCTATATTTAGAATTATAAGTATAAATAGCACGCGCATAAATTGATTCCTGGCGTTGTGTACCAATATATTCATCATTGGTAGCCGTTATGGCCTGTCCTAAATTCAACGACTGTACATCGTTACTATAAAATCCCTGACGCGAGCCCTCAATTCCCCTCCAGTTTGACTGTTGGACCTCGTAACCCAAAATGGCACTTAGGTTATGTTTTTCACCAAAGGTTTGGTTATAATTAAGATATTCTTTCCAGATCAAAAATGTACTTTGCTGGAACCTCTCCTTTAATGATGCTGTAGGATTGGTAAAACGGCCCCATGAATAACTCGGCGTAAATACATTATTATCCGAAAAATTGAAATCACCTCCCAATTCTGATCTTAGCGATAATGGTTTAAGAAACTTAATCTCGTTATAAATATTGGTGTTAATGTTAGTCCTGTTCAGTTTATTTTTGATTTGCTGCGCCTGGGCTACCGGATTCAATGCCGCTGCGGCAGCCAGTGGGTCGGAAACAGGAGGACCGGTATACGAACCATCAAGGTTGGTTACAGCTAAATCAGGCGCCTGCAATAAAGCATTGTAAATTATCCCGTTATTATCACTGGTTACTACGTTTTCTGCAGATCGGCTTCCGGTTAAGGTAATACCGAGTTTAAACCATTCTTTCACCTGGGCATCAGCATTTACGCGAAGGCTATAGCGGCGAAAATCAGAACCGATAACGGTACCATCCTGACCAAGATATCCACCGGAAATGTAATAGGTCAATCCCTCTTTACCTCCTGAAACAGCTACCTGATGACTTTCTTGTGGTGCAGTTCTAAATATTTCTTTTTGCCAGTTGGTGCCTTCTCCCAATATGGAAGGATCTGCAAATTCAACCCTTCTACCAGTACCATAAATATCGCCCAGCGCGTTTTGAAGTGTCGCATACTGGCGAAGATTCATTACATCCATGTATTTCGCCACACGCTGGAAACCGTAATAACCATCATAATTGATAGATGAATTTCCGCTTCTACCCCTTTTGGTGGTGATGATAATCACACCGTTTGAAGCCCGGTTTCCGTATATTGCTGTTGCAGATGCATCTTTTAGCACATCGATTGACTCGATATCGTTTGGATTGATCAAAGACAACGGACTCACAGTAGTTTGCGAATTGGCATTGGAAGAGGAAGCCTGCAACGGAGATCTTCCGCTGGTGCTCTGATTACCTGCATCGCCAGAAATTGGCACACCATCGATTACATATAATGGCTCATTACTACCGCTTAAAGAAGTTACGCCACGTACCCGCACAGAGGTATTGCTACCTGGTGCACCAGAGTTTTGCGTAATTGTTAATCCCGAAGCCCTACCCTGCAGCATCTGGTCGATACTGGTTTGAGGTACGTTGGCAATATCGGCCGCTTTTACAGATGAAATAGATCCATTAAGATCGGTACGTTTTTGTGTACCGTAACCAATCACCACCACATCAGAAAGTGAGGTAGTTTGTGCCTTAAGTACCACATTGAGGATGCTTTTGTTGCCAGGATTAACTTCCTGGGGTTCCATCCCAACAAAAGAAAACACAAGGGTGGTTGATCCCGAAGGCAGCGAAATCTTAAACTTACCATTAATATCGGTTACCGTTGATTGTTTCGTGCCCTTTACATTCACCACTACCCCGGGCAGCGTTACGCCTTTTTCATCGCTTACCGTACCAGAAATTTCTATATCACGAACAGAAATGGTTGTAAATGGCGAATAGGCATTCTTTTTAAGAACAATGGTTTTCTTAATGATTTTGAAATCAAGGTTGGTATTTTTTAACACTACGCCCATTACCTGCTCAAGGGGCATATTGGTTACATTAAGGTTTATTTTATATTTATCGTCTATATCAGCACGTCTGAAAAGCAAGTGATAACCGCTCTGTTTTTCGATTTGCTTTAAGATGGAAATGATGTCAGAATTATGCTCTTTAAGGGTTATATTCTGACTGAAGCTGCTAGCGCTAACCTGCATCAGGGCGAGCGTAAAAAAAAGCACTACGAGTCTCATTGTTAATAAGATTTGGTAAGAATCACGGCGCAATACCTGCCTGATCCTAAAAAATAAATTCATATCTTTATGGAGTTTTGGTTAAATTATAATGTTGTCTAAATCGGGATTGTAAGTAACCTTTACAGTAACCGGATGTGCTGCGAACACGATCCGGTTTTTTCTTAAAAAGCATGGTTACGCCTTTACCTTATGCAGTGTTGTAGTAGTTTCTCATGTAAATAATTTATTTGGTTAAAATTTATTGTTTATCGATTAATCTCTTTAATCGATGATCGTTAGCTGGTGTCCGTTCAATTCATATTTCAATCCGGTAAATTGAAGCATGCTCAACAACTCTGAAAGTTCCACGTCTTTAGATATGGTTCCTGTGTATGATATTTTTGAAGGTGTTCCTTTAAATACAACCTGGATATCATACCACCTAACCAATTGCCTGGCAATTTCTTTGATCTCCATATCCTTGAAGATAAAAAGGTCGTTTTTCCAGGCCATCACCGTTTCCAGATCGCAATTGTTATTCACCTTTATACCAGCTGGTTCTACCAATGCTTGTTGTCCAGGTTTTAATAGCTGAGAAAATTTACCAGATGATAAATGGATACTGCCTTCAAGTAACGTTGTTTTCTGTCCGGCCTCATCGCCATAAGCCATTACGTTAAAATGCGTACCCAACACCTTAATTTCCGTTCCGCCTGATTGCACTTTAAAGGGTTGATTAGGATTTTTGGCTACTTCGAAATATACTTCGCCCGTCATCTGCACTACTCGCTCAGCACCCGTAAAAGCCGTTGGAAACCTTAAGCTCGATTTTGCGTTTAACCAGGCTTTGGTACCATCAGGTAAAACCACGCTGTATTTGCCGCCAAGCGGTGTGGCAATCTTATTATAAGTTATTTTAGCTGATGCAGATCCCTTATGCATTTTATAGCTAAGTTCACCTTCGGCTGTTTTTACCACACTCACATTTTGCTGGTCGGCCAGAGCACCAATTTTGGCTTCGGTTAATACCACTGCCGATCCATCACCCAATGTTAAAACTGCCCTATTGCCACCCGGCTTTATATGCACTGATTGTAATTTTGCGTTTTTGTTTTGCAGATTTAGCTGTGCATTGTATCTCCAGATCATCACTGCGCCCAATACCAGAATCAGCGATGCCGCCGCCCATAATAGGGTACTTATACGTATTGACTTTTTTGGAATAGCTATGATGTTTTGCTGTTCTTTGGCTTGGATGTTGAGCAGAATACGCTCAAAAATTTTATCTTCAACAAGCTTTCGCTGTTCGTCAGATAGGCCGACAAGATCTTCGGGTATAGCATCCATACTGTCAAACCATTGGTCTACTTCTTTTACTTCAGCAACAGTACAATCAGCAGAAAGATATTTTTTAAGTAAGGAAACAGCTATTGATCTGCCCATATTGGTATATCGTTATATTTGGTTCGTTAATAGTATAGTCGGGGAACCCAGGCTTTGCCCCCAAAAAAAAATAAAAAAAATTAAAATATGGCTAAATGATGATCAGTTTAAATAGAGAACGAAAAAGTTAAGCGATGTTAAATCTGTTCATTAATTCCCCCGGGATATCGTCACCCTGAATTTGTTTCGGGGTCTTTCATACGGAAAAGATCTCTCCCCGCCTGTACGGGCAGGCCTGTCCGCACAGGCGGGCGTTCCACTGCGTTTCAGTCGAGATAACGACGATTTTTATTGAACATTGTTAATTATCTGAGTAACCAAGCAAAACCAGAAGCAATCAAAACCACCTTATAATGTACTCTAAAATACTTCAGTGCATTGGTAATGTGGTTTTCTACCGTCTTTTCAGAAAGCCCGAGTAATTGGGCAATTTCCTTATTGGATTTATGTTCTTTCCTGCTGAGTTCAAATACCTTTCTGCATTTGGCTGGCAACTTTGAAATCACCCCATCAATTCCATTTTCCAGCTCTTTCATGAATATGGCTTCTTCAGTGCTGTTCGTAGCTTCTTCGTAACTAAAAGAAAGTAATTCAAGGTAATTGTTCCTCGTGGCTTCCTTAGCCAGATAATCAATAATAGAGTAGCGAATAGCAGAATGAAGATAAGCCTTTAGAGAGCCTTTGATGTTTATTTTCCCCCGATTGATCCAGAATGTGGTGAAGAAATTCTGGATAATCTCTTCTGCAGCTTCTTTAGACCTTAGTCTTTTATTGGTAATTAGATATAAGTCGTACCAATATTTTGTGTAGATTTTCTTGAAAGCAACCACCTCATTCTCCCTCAACATTTCGATCAGCTCTTCATCGGTATGATTATGTTGGTTGCGCATAGTCAGTAAAATTATAAAAAAAATTGAATCCGAAAAGATGAACATTGCAACACCTCGGGTGCTACATAGCATGCTGATCTGTTTGTGGCGTCTGTACCAAATTATAAAATATCCGTGGCATTATATTTCCATCTGAAGCTCGTAGTAGAAATGATTATTCTTTAAACGATGAAGAATAATCATTCAGATGAACTAAATTTAATTTGCTTTTCATACCCACTTCAGATCGCTAATGTACTTTTGAATTATAAATTCATTGAATATTAAAAAGAAAGCATATGAAAAGCCAAATTAAAAAAACAGCTATAACTGCCTGTTTCGCGCTAATGAGTATCGTAACCTTTGCGCAAGTACGCCCAACCGATAACGTTCCAGCACCACCGGCCGGAGGGCCTGGAGAAATGCCTGCTCGTCCCGGACGACACAGAGGCGGTTTGGAACCAGGACGTGCTTTAAAGGTTTTAACCTCGCTGAACGGAAAGGTGATCGCCTACCAAACAAACGACAGGTATATTTATAATCGTTTCACCTTGCAAAATGGCAACCAGGTTATCACAGTCAGATTTCCGGAACAATTAGGCAAACAATTAATGAGTACCGCAGCTAAAGGCAAATCAGTAACTGTGAAAGGCTTCACAGATAACGGTCCAGATGGTGTGAACGTGTTCCAGATGGTAAGTTTATTGGTTGACGGAACACAAATAGCAGATACACCACCCAATATTCCTATTGTACCCGTTAATGCACCATCCGGAACATTTACCGGAAAAATTAATGATTTTAAACGTGATCAGGGCGGCGCAATCCGCGGGCTCAGCCTTGATAACAAAATAGAAATAGATTTACCGCCACACGCAGTTGAACAATTACAACCGCTATTGAAAGCAGGAGATAAGGTGAAGGTAACCGGCATTAAAGATACGCCACCATCAGGTGTAGCATTTGAAACCGGTGCGCCAACCACTATCCATCCGGAAACCATCGAGATCAATGGACAAACTTATCTGCTAAGATAGTAATTAGATGGGGCTGTACCATAAGTTATAATTCCATTAGAAATTGTCACGTTAAGCTCGGCCTGTACTGAGCTTAACGAAGTATCGAAACGCTTTACAGGTATTTAAACAGGTCCTTCGACAGGCTACCATTGGCATAATTCATTAGTCCGTTCCGTCATTCTCGCGCATGTGGGAATCTTAATACAAGCGCTTTAAGATTATTCATGAGGGTTTGCTTTTATTTAGCGGCATTCATGAGCACTGCGTGGTTCCCAATCAAGTTGGGAATGACGATTCCCCGATGGGATATTACCTAGCAAAATTATCTGTGACTCATATTGATTTTTATAAAATAAACTATCCCTCAGAATGACAATTTTATATTTATGATACAGCCCCTTATCTTAAAATAATTGTCAATGCGCATGAACTAATTGGCTGCTTTACTGTTAACTGATAAAATACACAAACATTTTGCAGGGTGTATGAAAATGAAGCAAGATAATGACTGAACAAATAAGCCAATAAAAATGAACAGTTACCGTCCATTGCTGATCGTAATCATTATTTTGCTCCTGGTCATTATCTGGTTGTTAATCAAACCTCCGGTACCTGTATTACCTAAACCACCATTACCTCATCATGGTCCAAAAATGGAACGGCCGTATAAACAAAAGGTCATTACTGGAACTGTTATAGGGTATAGAAACAATCCACATATGGATATCAATGCCCTGGAATTGAAAACGATAAAGGCTGGTTTAATCACTATCGATTTTCGTCCACATACAGCAGCCAGGATAACTAAAATTGGTACCATTGGTGATTCGGTTACCGTAACTTATGGCTTAAATCCCAGCGATGAGGTAGTCGGCTATCAATTAATAGCCGTCAAGAACAATAGAACGGGCATCAGCCAGGTCCTTAATGAATTACCCCCGCCGCCTGATGTTCCCAATCAGCAAATAGAAAAATTTGATCTGGAGAAGCCTGTTTTAATCACAGACCAATACGGCGGAATTGTAGCGCTAAGAAAAAACAACCTGTTATTTCACTTTAAACCTGGGCTGGTTGATGATATTGCACACCTCATTAAAGAAAGTAATAACTTTCATCTTGAAGCGGTAAGACGTCAGAATGATCAAGGTTTTATTAACATCAATCATGACAAAGTATACATTGTGCTCCGCATTACGATCGATAACAAAACATTCCTGGTAAGATGAAAATATTATTAATAGAAGATGAGTTAAAGTTAGCAGGATTTATTGCCGACGGCCTCACACAAGCCGGCCATATCTGTGATGTGGTTGCAGATGGCAATAAAGGTTTGGAAACGGCGATGGTTGGCCATTACGATCTGATCTTATTGGATATGATGTTACCCTCGCTCAATGGCCTTGAAGTTTTAAAAAACCTGCGCAGCTTTAATAACCAAACCCAGGTGATCATTATCAGTGCACTGAACGATACAGAACATGTGATAAACGGACTAGACCATGGCGCTATCGATTATCTTAAAAAGCCGTTTGAACTTGAGGAACTTCTAGCCAGGATACGTTCAGTACAACGCCGCTCTTTAGCACAGGGTTCGCTGAAATTACAGGTATCAGACCTTAAAGTAGACTTGCTGACCAGAGAAGTTAGCCGTGCCGGCAAAGCAATTATGCTGAGCAACCGCGAATTTGCCCTATTAGAATTTCTGCTTGCCAACCAGAACAAGGTGGTTACTAAATCTCAAATCCTGGAAAAAGTATGGGACATCAACTTCGATCCCGGTAGCAATGTAATAGAAGTACACCTTTATCAGCTTCGAAAAAAAATGGATAGAGGTTATGAGGAAGAATTGATCCATACGGTTGTGGGGCGGGGTTATATCTTGAAAGGTGATGTAAAACAAGGTTAAATGAAAATAGGAAAGCGTCAGTTCGGTATCAAACTTAAAATTACGGCAGCGTTCAGCCTGATTTTCATTTTATTGAGTTTATCTTTCAACCTCTATTGTTACCGGAAAATCAGGATGCTGATGATATCTGATAATGATGCCTATCTAATAGCCAGGGCCCAAACCCTTTTGGATAAAACCGAAGTATTACCTGCAATCATTCCTTTGCCTGATCACAATACCTCCATCAGGGTATTATACCACTCTGCAGGAAAACCCATCGTCGTTTTTCAGTCACCAGGCATCATTAAAAACATCCGTACCCCCACAAAAACTGGCGTAACCGATACTCTGAGCATGAGGGTTGCCTACGTGGTCAGCAATAACGAGGACAATCCCGCCGAATTGATGCTCGTACGCAGTGCTGATCAATTAAATAGTAACTTACAATACTTGCTTCTTTTACTTTTCGCCTGCAGCATACTTAGTGTTTTACTTGCAGGACTCACTGCCTATATTTTATCTTTTTATCTGCTGCAACCTGTACAACGCATTATTAACGCGGCCAAACTCATCAATGCGCAGAAACTCCGGGATGTTATTCCGGTGAAAAAAACGAATGATGAACTTCAGGAATTAACGGAAACCATAAATACCATGTTGGTTAGGATTGATGAATCATTACAACAGCAGCAGAACTTTTTTGCCTCTGCCTCGCACGAGTTAAAAACACCTCTGGCCATCATGCGCGCTGAAATAGAAGTTCACCTATCAAAACCAGGTTTAGCTGTAGCGCTATCGAGCCTCATGGAAAGTCAGCTTGCTGAAATCAACAGGCTGCAACAGGTGGTACAGGAATTCTTACTGGTAAGCCAGTTAAAAAGCAGTGGCATTACTTTACACAAGCAACAAATAGATCTTTCGCTGGTCATACTTCGGTTATTTAACAGGTTCCAGCCGTTTTTGCAGCAAAAAAGTTTAAAATCAATGATTGATTTTGATCAGGATGCCGAAACCTTTTTAATCTTTGCCGATGATGATAAACTGAATATCTTACTGATGAACCTGGTCGAAAATGCAATCAAATATGCTGTTCCAGATACCACAATCAATTGTTCTGTTAAGCAATCTACTATAAAGGATCATATCGCCATAAGCTTAAAAAACACCATCAGCGAAGAAAGTTTCCGAACTGAAAACCTCCAAAATGCCTTTCACAGGGAAGCGATAGATTCAAATGGTGCCGGCATTGGCCTCTGGCTGGTTAAAGAGATTACGCACCTGCATCATGGAAATTTCCACATGGAAAGCAGCAACTTTACTTTTGAAGCAATAGTTGACTTGCCGATTAGTACATAGCTTTTGGCACTAATCTAAAATTTCATTTCGCATCTACTTTAATATGAAGAAAAATTAATTTCGCAAATTACCAACACAAATATCTGTATTACAGGCAATTAAATAAAATATTCCTGTTTAGCGTCTAAACATAATATTTCATCTGGTGTTAGGAGAATCGTATGAGCAAACAAGCAGCTTTAGGCGTAACAGACAAGCGGATCATCTGGCCCCTACAATCCCTTAATTTTTTCATGGCTGATCTCCAGGCTGGTGTCGGACCGTTTTTAGGCATCTTCCTTTTGGCACATGGTTGGAAAAGCGGCTTGATCGGTTCAGTGATGACCATTGGCGGTGTAGCCGGAATGATTATGACTATTCCGGCTGGTGCATTAATCGATGCTACTAAAAGGAAGCGGTTTTATGTGGTTATATCTGCAATCTTTACCATACTGGCATCAGCGATCATTTTATTTACCCAGGAGTTTTGGCTGGTGAGCATTTCGCAGGTGGCAACAGCCATTGCCGGGTCTGCTATTGGCCCAGCCATCATCGGCATTACGCTGGGTATAGTCAAACAAAAAGGGTTTAACAAACAAAATGGTTATAACCAGGCATTCAACCATGCAGGCAATGTAGTCGGTTCTGCACTTTCTGGTTACCTGGGTTATAAATTTGGCATCACTGCGATATTTATTCTGGCTGGTTTTTTTGGCATACTATCCATTATTTCAGTGTTGTTGATTCCGGCCAAATCTATTGATGACAACGTTGCGAGAGGGATGAAAGAAGGAGAAAAAAATGAAAAAGCCAGTGGATTTAAAGTATTATTTCAGTGTAAATCATTATTGGTATTGGCCGGCGCATTAGCCTTTTTTCATTTGGGTAATGGCGCCATGCTACCCCTCTATGGCCTCGCCGCTGCTGCTAATGGCCAGGGTAACGCTTCCATGTTCGTAGCCATGACGATTATCATTGCACAGCTGATTATGATCGCTACCTCATTGGTAGCCATGAAGATGGCAGATAAAAAAGGCTATTGGTTGGTTTTATTCATATCTTTCCTGTCGTTGCCAATACGCGGTTTATTCGCGGCCTACATGCACAGTCACATCGGTATTTACCCCGTACAAATTTTAGACGGAATTGGAGCGGGCCTGCAAAGTGTTGCCGTTCCCGGCTTGGTTGCGCATATACTGAATGGCACGGGTCGGGTAAATATCGGGCAGGGCGCGGTGATGACGGTACAGGGGCTGGGTGCTTCATTTAGCCCCGCCATTGGCGGCTGGATAGCTGAGGGAATAGGTTACAATCATACTTTTATGATTCTGGGTGCGTTTGCCATCGGTTCCATCCTATTGTGGATCATCTTTGCCAAAACCATTAAGGAAGTCTGCTAAGTAATCAATGAATATATACAGAAACAGCTAAGCAAACCCTAAGCTAAAAGCAATATCTTAGCGCTATAAAATATGACTAACATACTCATCTGGATTATTTCTTTCCTTGCAATAGCGGGTGTAATCATCAGGCCTTTTAAAGTTACCGAAGCGGTGTACGCCACCATTGGGGCTGCCCTATTATTATTATTCCAATTGATCAGCCCATCTGATGCGTTTTCTGGTATAGCGAAAGGTTTGGATGTATATTTATTTCTAACGGGCATGATGTTGTTAGCTGAAACCGCGCGAGAGGAAAAACTGTTCGATTGGCTGGCGGCCCATGCAACCTTAAGGGCCAGGGGATCTTCAGGGAGATTGTTTTTACTGATCTATTTGGTCGGCGTAGTGGTAACCACATTTCTTTCTAATGACGCTACTGCTGTGGTATTAACACCAGCTGTGGCCGCCGCAGTTAAAGCAGCCAAAGTAGAAAAACCACTGCCATACTTATTAATCTGTGCTTTCATTGCCAACGCAGCTTCTTTTATTCTTCCCATTTCAAACCCTGCAAATCTGGTTATTTATGGTACACACATGCCATCTTTGATGCACTGGCTCAGTTTATATCTCATCCCATCTATATGCGCCATTACCGTTACTTATTTTATGCTCCGGTTCTCTCAACGGGCATGTTTTAAACAAAAGATCAGAACGGAGATTGATTTACCTGAATTAAGCCCTGGTGGTAAGACTGCTTTAATCGGAATCTGTGGAACTGCAGTGGTTTTATTAGCCGCTTCGGCTTTGAATATTGAACTTGGGTTGCCTACTTTGATTACTGGTGTTGCCACTAGTGCTATCGTATTGGCCAGCGCAAAAAAAAATCCTGTTAACGTGATTAAAGGAATTTCCTGGGCGGTGCTTCCTTTAGTAGCAGGTTTATTTGTAGTGGTTGAAGCGCTAAATAAAACCGGAATGACACAGCATTTAAGTGCATGGTTAAATGATGCGGTAGCACAATCTGAAACGGCAGCCGTTTGGTTAAGTGGCACGGTGACTGCAGTAGCCTGCAATTTAATGAATAATTTGCCTGCCGGATTAATAGCAGGTAGTGTATTGCAAAATGCGCATACACCGGATATGGTCAAAAGTGCGGTATTGATTGGGGTAGACCTTGGACCCAACCTCTCCATAACTGGTTCGCTAGCCACTATACTCTGGTTGGTGGCGTTAAGACGAGAGGGACAGGACGTAAGTGCCTGGACATTTTTAAAATTGGGAAGCATAATTATGACAGCGGCGTTGGTAGTTGCCATACTATCCTTGTGGATTTGATTTGTTAATCTGAATTTAATTAATGTTTAAAAATTAATGTACTTATTAGAACGAATTGGCTGGCCGTTTAGCCATGCTGAATTTATTTTACAAGTAGAAATAGTGTTTTCATTTGCCTTGTTGCTACTTCGTGGTCAGCATCCTTTCTACAAAATAGACCCTTAAATAAATTACCTTCGGTGAGCTCGCTTATGGCTCGGTTTACTGCGTAGCTTTTCGTTGCGCTACAGGTCAGGGTGACGACCAGAAAGTAAAAACGTTCATAAAACATCTTCAGATCGGATTATTAATCGAAGTTAGCTTGTTAGGCATCCTGCTATTGCATGACTTTTAATCCTGCAGTTAATTGATACGCTCAAAACAAAAGATACAAAAAATGCAGGCGACATCCATCAACCTGCATTAGTCATCATTAACTATAAGATGTTTTACTTACTGCGTCCGTCAAATATTTCTTTGATTTTCGCAGCTAAGGCTTCACCTCTAAGCTCTTTAGCGATAATTTTTCCACTCGGATCAATTAAAAAATTCATAGGGATAGCTTTAACCTCATATTTGGCTGCCGCATCGTTTTCCCATCCTTTTAAATCGCCAACCTGTTTCCAGGTTAATTTATCATCGGCTATTGCTTTAATCCATTTAGCCTTATCAGCCGCTTTATCAAGCGACACACCTAAAATTTCAAATCCCTTTGATTTATATTGTTCATAAACCTTAACTACATTCGGGTTTTCTCTACGGCATGGCGCACACCATGAAGCCCAGAAATCAACCAATACATATTTTCCACGATAATCAGAAAGCTTAACCATTTTACCATCAACATCAGGTTGGGTGAAATCCTGGGCCTCTACACCTTCCTGCGTTTTTTTGAAAGTAGCGATACGTAGACCAACCTCTTTACCAAAGTAAGAATCTCTTAACTTCGGGTTGATCGCTAGGTATATCTTTTCCATTTCCACCGCATCGAAACCTGGTGCCAGCGTAGAATTTAAAGCCATTAACGACATGAAATTATTGGGATTTTTTTTCACATAACTGATCTTCGCATCCACAATATCTTTCTCGGCTTCCTGTGCCCGTTTTTCCAGGTCCATAATCACAGCCTTATCCTGTTTTTTGGCTTCAGGCATATCCTGATATTCCTTATTCAAAGCCTGCATTTTATTATAAAGGGGACGCAGGAGGTCATCTACACGGCGACTCTCATCAGTTTGGGTCGATCCTTTCATTACAGCAGTTTTTAAAGAATCTTTACCAGTAATGTTAATATCTTCATTATCAAGGATCAGGCTTAAACCGTCTATTTTAATGCGTTTGCCCGGAATCTCCACTGCATCATCATGTTTTAAACGTAGTGTAGCTTCCACGGGGCCGTCTACATGGCCTTTGAAGATAAAACTTCCGTTTACCAATTGTACTGAATCCAAAACCTGTTTGCCATCCTTGTTTGTCAATAAAAAGGCTTTTGCAGGTTTGCCCAGTTTACCAATCTGGCCTTTAATGGTATATCCTTTTTGTGCCGTTGCGCTCAAGGAACAAAGTGCAGCTACGGCACCAATTATTAGTGTTTTCATGTTAGTTTTTTTTCTTTTGATTAGGAGATGATTTACTGGTGGTACTTCCGGCAAGCAATTTATTATAAGTAACTTTTGAATTAAGGATAGATAAAGCATTATCAAAGGCAGTGCTGGCTTCGTTACGAACACGCAGGGCATATCCCTTTCCTGCATATAACATATCGGCTATCCCAGCTTTTAATTCTACACGGATGGTTTTTCTTGCAACCTGATCTGTTTTTGCAGGCATTTTGATCCGGAGTTTTCCAGCCGCATCAAAAATTCCATCAACCGTGGTTTCTTCTACGTTAAATCCCTTATCAAAAGCCTCAAAATCCGGGTAGGTAGCCGTTAACTGATTACGCCGCTGTTGCACCAGTTCAAAGGCTACTTTACTCACTAAACCACTGTTCATGGTTTGGTTGAGCCACGTACTATATAATGCTGTATCTATCGGAACAAACTGATCGGGCATTATCCCGCCACCGCCATACACCGTTCTTTTATGATTGAGTGTAGTATATTTAAGCGAATCGGGAAAATGATAATGTCCTGCTTCTTTTAATTCTCCGGATGCCATTCTCCGGTTAAAATCTTCGAAATAGTCAGCTTTGCCTTTGGTGTAAGGTTTCTGGATAGATCGGCCTGAAGGGGTATAATAGCGGGCGGCTGTCAACCTGATCACCGAACCATCGCTTAATGGAAATCCTTTCTGCATCAATCCTTTTCCAAAAGTTCTACGTCCAACAATCACAGCCCGATCCCAGTCTTGTAAAGCACCGGTCAGGATTTCACTGGAAGAGGCAGTAGATTCATCAACCAACACCACCAATTCGCCGTCCATAAACTGTCCGTAACCACCGGTGAGAAAATAATTTTTCCCACCAGTATTGGTTACCGAATAAAAAACTGTTTTTTCAGGAGGAAGAAATTCATCCGCTACGCCAATAGCCATATCCACTATGCCTCCCCCATTCATCTGTAAATCGAGGATCAGCTTGGTCATGCCCTGGGCCTTCAAGCTTTTTAAAGCTGCATCCATTTCTCTGCGGGTAGATTGACTGAAAACAGATAGTGCAATATAACCGATCTGCTTGGTAACCATGTAGCTGGCCGTAATGGATAATTCGGCAATCTGCTCCCGCATTACTGAGAATTTTAAAAGTTCTGACTGTCCTTTACGCCTGATATCAAGGTTAACGGCTTTTCCTTTTTCTCCCCTGAGCAGTCGCATCACTTCCTGGTTTTTCAGGTTTTTACCCATAATCGGCTGCGCATCTACGTTCACAATTTGATCGCCCACCTTTAAGCCCGCCCGTGCGGCTGGTCCATCCGGATTAACATTGATGATAAATGTACTATCTGAAAGCATCGCAAATCCAATTCCAATACCAGCAAAACTTCCCGACATGGATTCGTTCATCGCCTCTACTTCTTCACGGCTAATGTAGCTGGAGTGCGGATCAAGGCTGCCCAACATCCCTTTGATAGCGGCATCTACAACGGGTTCGTCATTTACCGGATCTACATAGTTTTCCTGGATCAGCTTCAAGGCATCCTGCAACTTAATCTTCGGATTCATTTGTGCCTGAACAGTAAGCCCTATCCAAAAGGAAAAAAAAGCTGTAATTATCGTTTTTCTTATCATTATTTCTCTGCTCTTAATATTTCAATCGCGGTTGATAATTCATCGCGTAACTGACTCGGACTACCGGAATATCCTTCTGAAGTATAGCGTACTACACCTTTTTTTACAATAATTTTTCGCGGAATGGCTGAAGAATTAAATAGTGGCTTTAGGCTTAAAAAAACCGCAGCCTGCTCTCCGTTAGGGAGCACCGCATCGTGTAAAAGATTAAAACGGAAACCCTGACTTTTAACATAGTTTACAGATTTGGCCTTGTAATCGCCGGTTTGCATCGTGCCGATCATGTAAACCGCAACCTCCGGATCTTTTGCATATTGATCTACCAACAATTGCATACCTGGAAAAGCCTCAATACAAGGTCTGCACCAGGTAGCCCAAAAATCTATGACTACAATTTTATCTCTCCAATCGTCAGAATTTACGATTTTACCATTAGCATCTTCCAGGCTAAAAGGTTTTAAGGGGAAGTTTACCATATTGGATAATACATGCGTCTTCATTTCTGCTTTTTTATCATTTGGCATCAACGACGATAAATACTCCTCATAGCCTTTTTCCTGGTCCTGGTGTTCGCTTTTATATAGTTCCTTTAGCTTGCTAAACATTTCTGGAGTAACTGCGTTGGCTGCTACACTATTTTCAAGTAACGATTTAATGGCTTTGTCATCTTTCACCTCGCTTAATACACGCAGGTGCATGGCGTTCATTTCTGCATGGCTATAGATCCCATCTTTTGATAGGTATTGGAAAAAGTTTTTCGCTGCTGCAAAATCCTTCTGGTTAATGGCTAAGGCAATATGCGTAAATAACCGATCATCCATTTGTTTATCGGAGTTTTCCTGTGCTTTCACCGCATCCCTACCAAAGTCGGTTAGATAGGACTGATCACGCTGGCGTTCCAATAGGTAAGGGATAATCTTTTTGCTCAGCTCATAAAGCAATTTGTAATCTGCTTTTCCAGACATGGACATTTGATTCCGTGTAATGTTCCAGCGATAAATTTCGTTAGCCGTTCTAAAGTCAATATCCTTAAATAGCGATAAGAATTTATCGATTTGATTGCTATCAAAGTAGGTGGTACCCAAGCCCCTATAAATTTCATAATATAAGAAACCCTTATCATCTGGATTTTTCTTCCATTCTGCATATGGATATTTTTTCAGAAAATCTTCAGAGGCCGCTTGATAGGCTTCTACCGATGCTCCTTTGGTTGCCTCGCGGAAACTTAGCAATTTTGCAGTTCCACTTTTTGGCTGATATTGGAAAATCAGTTTTTCCATTTCCTTTGCTTGCTGATCCCGTTTTTCACGGATATAGTAATTATGGGCTTCTGCCAGCAACATTTCACTATATTTTCCTTTTTTGATGGATGATTGTATTGCTGCATCGGCAAACGCCTTAAAATCTTCGGCAGGCATCGTTAAACGCTTTAAATTGAGATAGGTAAATAGCGTAGTTCCTGATCCAATTGCTTTTCCGGAAATTTTTTCCTCCTTTTTTAACAAGGAATCAGTGGTTTTTGCATTTTTTTCAGGCGAAACAAAACTATTTAAACTCCAATCGCCGGTTAAATTAGACCGAAATGCGGCTTCTGCCAGGTAGCTTCCACTTTGTTCCTTGCCATTGCTACCTAAAACTTTGGTAAAATAACCTTTGCCCTGGTTATTATCACTGGCCTCCGGCGTAAGTTCGGGGCCCTGGTAAAATTTAAGTGCCAGAAAAACAGCGTTACCAGGCAAGGTATAACTGGCTTGCCATTCATTGTTATCCTTTTTTAGGACAAGCGGTATGGAATCCCAGCGTTTGCCATTAAAATAAGTCAATGTTGCTTTGGGTTCGTCGCTAAATTCGAGGTCGCCACCTTTTGGCTGGTAATAAAACGTAGCGGGTTGATTTTGCCTTAACAATTCTGGCTTCCAGCTTAAGGTCTGGGCTGCCAGCTGCTGCCCAAAAAAAGGGCAAAGCAGTAGCAGACCATTCAGTAATAGATTCTTCTTCATAAGTGTTCCGTAGTCTATCTCGGATTCTGTTGCAATTCGGGATTTAATAAAATGTACTTATCACCAATCGGGTAGATATAGCGATTTGAATTTGGTGCGAGCGTATAATCTATTCCTTTATAATTGCGGGTTTTAGTTTGGTTAAAGGCATTATCAAGCATTAATCTTTTTTGATCAAACCAGCGTAAACCTGTGCCGAACAATTCCTTTTTCTTTTCTTCCACTACAATCCTTAAAGCGTCGGTAGCAGATGAAGCAGCTAATGGCACATAATTCGCATTATTGAAACGTTTGACCCTGAGGTTATTTACAATTGTCATGGCATCGGCAGTTTGACCTGCTCTCGCCAAACATTCTGCTTTAATGAGCATGATTTCAGGTACCGATGGGCCATTACTAATCACAAATTCATTGTAGAAATACTTAGTGGAAGCACGGCCGGTAAAGCTGGTGCTAAATTGCGAACCAAATCGGCTTCTGGCATCGGTAAACAACTTATAGCGCAAATCTGTAGTTCCCATGGCAGAAAGCAGATCATTACTTAACGAAATGGCCTGATAGGATACACCTGCAATTTTAGAAAATATAATTTCAGGATTATTTAACCTAACAGGAAGTGTGCCTGGCGTACTTTCATAATTCTTCAGATCGATTAATGTGTTTTGTAAACGCAACGTGCTATCAGCATATAATGAAGCATTATTAAAATCACGAAGATTAAGGTAAGTCTTAGCCAATAAAGCATAGGCTGATACCTTTGCAGGCCTTACGTTAAATTCGGGAAGATCAGGCAAACGACTGATGGATGCCTTTAAATCTTGCACGATTTTGTTATATACGTCCGCTACTGGTGTACGGTTAAGTTTGGTATATAAATTTGGTGTGGTAAGCAAGGGCACGCCCAAATCTGTTGTGGCAGTAGCGCTGTTATATTGCCTGGCATAAGTATTAATCAACACCAGGTAAGCATAGGCACGGTGTACCAATGCTTCAGCGTAAATTTTTTGCTTTTCCTGTTCCGTTCCATTTTGTGAACCTAACACACCATTAATTACTTCATTACAGGTATAAATGGTTTTATATTGCCTGTCCCAATCACTGTCATTTTGCGTATCAGAGGTATAAAGGGCAGCCCAGCTATATACGTTTCCCAGGATATCGCCCAGATTGTTCTGCCGGGTGGCATCAGTAATTTCCGTATCATCGCCCGATAAAATCGGGTAGGAGAAACTACCTTCTAACACACTGTTATTATTCATGGTATACCGGTAATCGGAGGTATATTTTAAAGTACGTATAGAAATCTGATCTATTTCTACATATTTTCTGCAGCCTGCGAAGGCAATTACCAACGCAAGCAGGATGATGATATATTTTGTCTTCATGTGATTATAGCGTTGCATTGATTCCAAAGATGTAACTAGGTGTAGGGGTTACGGTGCCAAAATTTCCATTGCTGATAAATTCAGGATCGATACCGTCTTTATTGGCTCTCCAGATGATCCCCAGATTCCTGACATTAGCAGAAACTGAAATCGATTTGAAGGTATTTCTTGGTAAAAAACGTTTCGGTAACTGATAAGCGAGGGAAATTTGTTGCAAACGGATATTATCTGCTTTCCTCACTAACACATCAGAAAAACGATACCGGTTAATACTATTAAAATTTACGTTGCTTAACCCAGGCACGTTAGTTTTGGCTTCATCTCCAGGATTTCTCCAGCGATCTGCTAATTCCTGCTGCCTGCCTAAAACCCCGCTGTAACTGCCTTGGAAAGTTGGATAATTGGTTACCGCATTTTTCATGAATACATGCCCGAAATAACCCGTAATCTGAATTCCAGCTTCAAATTCACCATATTTAAAGGTGTTGAAAAATCCGGTTGAATATGGCGCATAAAGCACACCCGCTTTAACCAAATCTTCTTTTGTAAAAGTGCTGGTTAAATTGGTGGTATTATTGATGATGTTGTTATTGCGGTCGTAAATCTGCGATTGACCCTTGTTATCTAAACCGGCCCATCTGTATACATATAAGGTTCCTAAAGTAGCACCATTTACCGTTGACCCTGATCCGGCCAAAGTGCTGGAATTATTTTCAAACCTGGCTTCTGTTACCATATTGGTTGTATAGCTGAAGTTGAACAACGATTTCCAGCTGAATCTTCCGGCCCTTAATGGCTCACCATTAAGGGAGAGTTCATAACCATGCCCTTTCAATGTTCCACTGTTGAAATTTAGCGATGACCAACCATAAGTAGGATTGTAACTAAAATTAGCCAGGAGCCCGCTTGTACGTTTCGCATATACATCAAAGCTTGCATTTAAACGTCCCTTCAAAACACCAAAATCTAAACCAAGATTGCTATGCCTGGTGGTTTCCCATCCTAAATCAGAATTTGCCGGTGTTTCAATGCTGGCAACGGGTTGACCCGTACGGGAATCGCTGCCCGTCAGGGTCAGAATAGGGATATTTGAACCGCCCTGTGGCACAACACCAGCAGTTCCAATGGTTGCCCTTAAGGACAATGAATTCAACCAGTCTATACTTTTAATAAATTCTTCCTGGTTAACATTCCATCTTAAACCTAGCGACCAGAATGGTTTAGCCCTTTTACTTCGGTCTACACCCATCATGGTATAATCGTCAAAACGGACACTACCGGTAAGAAAATACCTGTCTTTATAGCTATAAGAGCCATTGCTATAATAAGAAAGAAAACGCTTTCTGGTTGCACCGAAGCCACTTAAATTTGCGCCTAAGGTTTGTGTATAACCATACATGGTCATGTAAGAAACGCTTGGATTTGCAATGCCCACAGCTCCGGTATCTTCATTATAACCATAACGGATTTCGGATGTATTGCCCGATTGGGTTTCCCTCAATTCAGTCCCGGCAATTGCGGTAAAATGATGATCGTTGGCAAAAGTTACATCAGCATTCAACTGCCCCCTTAGTGCAGTTTCAGATGAATTATTGCCTATAGTAAAGTAGCGTCCGCCATAAGGTACATTGTAAACCAGTTTGCCGTTCGTAACAACTGTACCCGTATTAACTAAAAGCCTGCCTGCATAACTGTTTAACTCATTCAAAGTATTATTTGAACCAAACTGGCGCTGATTGGAAATGGAAACATCTGCATTTAACCACTTGGTAATTTTACCATTGATTCCGCCATTCAATCTGATGATATTGTTTTTGGCGATAGAGTTAGAGTAATTGAGTTCATCTATTGCGCTGTAACTGAAAGGCAGGTATCCTTGTGCCATCATGGTATTGGCTAATGATTGGCGGAAAATAACTGTTCTTCCAATACTATTGCCATTATCATCAAACAGCAAATCGTAAGGTCTTAATGCTGTTGTACTAACAGAAAGGGCATCTACCGCAGCACTATTGGATTGTGATTTCGAATATTGATAATTGATTAATGCTCTTAATGTAATCCTCTTATTAAATAAAGCTGTGCTGGTATTGGCATTAATAAATGCATTTTCAGCAAAATTACTTTTAAAGATGGGCACATCCTTCGTGTAGTTTCCAGAAATATAAAAATTACTATTTTCAGTACCACCTGAGTAAGAGAGGTTATATTGATGGTTAACTGCATTTTGCAACAGATTTTTTTCGATCTGGCCTGCAGCATCGCGCATGGCTATTTGTGTTAAGGCAGCATCGCGCTCCGCAACAGTTGCCGTTCCGCGTTTTACGCGAAACATCCATTCGGTAGCTTCACTATTATTGGGTGTATAAATGGCATTCCCGGGTGTAGCTGACGCAGGATCTACCAGAAAACCTTTATCTACCATTTCCTGCTCCAGATCTATATACTGCGCAGCACTCATCCAGCGCTGATTGGCAATAGATGGATTTTTGGAAATTCCGAAAACGTAACTGAGATTAACCTGTGACATACCGTTACGGCCTTTTTTCGTATCAATTACAATTACACCATTGGCCGCCCGTGAACCCCAGATCGATGTAGCTGAGGCATCCTTTAAAAAGGTAATCTGTTCGATATCAGCAATATTGATATTACTAATAATCGAATTCCCCCAACCTACACCATTCGTTTTCGTTAACTGGGCCCTGTCACTTGGGTCCATCAAAGGGAAACCATCCACCACAATTAATGGTGTTCCGGAAGCACCGGCATAACTATTTACACCACGGATCTGAATGGCATTACTTTTAATATCAAATTTTACTCCTGGAATTTTACCTTCCAAACGTTCCATAAGGTTAACGGCAGGTGTTCCTTCCAGTTCTTTTCCAGAAATTGTGCTATAGGCACCCGCTGCACGTTCTTTACTGATTTTCTGGTAACCATTTGATATCACATTAATCTCATCCAACGCTGATGAAGCTGCCGTCAGTTTAACGTAATAGGTAACGGTTTTTCTATCTACAAAAATTTCTTCCCCTTTATATCCTATATAGGAAATCTGTAATACATAACCATTGGCAGGAACATCCTTAATAAGAATATCTCCCTCTTTATCAGTTACGTACATTTTGTTAATGGTTTTATTATATACATTGGCGCCAGGAAGCGGACGTCCTAACGAATCTCTAATGCTAACCTTAACATCAATGTCTTTCACCAAATCAACCAGTTGATCAGCCATACTTCTTTCCTTAATTACAATGGTTTTACCATCTACAGAAAAAGTAAGCGGCTGGTTGTTTAACGATTTTTGAACGGCTTCTAAAACATTCACCTGATTCACCTGAATGGATACCGGTTTGGCGTCCAGGATCAGGTTTAGATCATAGATGATATTGTATCCGCTTTGTCTGCGGATCTCTTTCAGTACGCGTTCCAACGGCGCATTTTTTTCAACAATAGAAACTTTTTGTGCCTTGGTTGATGCACTTAATTGCATTAAAGCCGCCAAGAAAATCACAGCCGTCAATCGCATAACGAGTAGCAGTTTGCGGAGCTGCCTGTAGGGCAACCCGAGTGAAGTAAAATTTTTATACATTTGTTTGTTTGGTTTATTGCATTTGGCCTGGGCTTCGAAATCAAGGCCTTATGCGTGATTAGTTGATTATTATAGTCGACTGCCAAAATATCCAGGGGTGCCGCCAAGCACCTCTGGTTTTTTCGGAATCGTTTTTAATGTTATTTGGAAACGATTACCCTCCTTCCTTCAAGTTTAAAGTGTACTTTTCCGGTTAACTGAATATGATTGAGTACTTCTGAAATATTGGTACCTCTGGACATCCAACCACCTAGCATTAAATTTTCTGGTGCCGTTTCTTCATATACGACTTCCACGTCATACCATCGTGCTACCTTTCTCATTGCGGTACGTAAATCTTCCCTGAAAACGAATTCTCCATTTTTCCAGGCAACTGCCATTTCGGTATCCGCTTGTTGTACCTGTATGTTTTCATTACTTAACCTGGCCAACTGCCCCGGTTTAAGCAATGCCGTTTTATTAGCATTTAGCGCCACCTTTACGCTTCCCTTTAATAAAGTAGTATTAATGAAAGGCTCATCAGCATAGGCATTTATATTAAAATGTGTGCCCAACACCTCTACTTTTTCTGATGGTGTTTGGTTTTTAACTACTGTTACAGAGAACGGTACTCTTCCTTTAGGCCCCTCCACATGCGCCACTTCAAAATATCCTTCTCCTGTTAAGATTACGTTTCTTCCGCTTAAAGCAAATGCCGTTGGATATTTTAAAGACGAACCTGCATTTAGCCAAACTTTTGATCCATCAGGCAGAATAACCGCGTATTGTCCGCCAATGGGTGTGGTGATGGTATTAAACCCCACGCTTTTACCAGTATTTAAGGCTTTATAAACCAAAGTTTCATCAGCAGCTTTAGTAATTTCCATTCCAGCTTCGGTAGCAATTTTTCCAACGGCGTCCTTATTTAAATCAATTACCTTACCATCAGATAAAGTTAAGGTAGCCTTATCAGTACCAGCAGGCAGGTCATATTTTTTTGCAATCACAAACCGGTCTGGAGCAGTATCGCTATTTTTAAGCGTCAGATAACCTATGCCAGCGATCAATAATACGCTTGCTGCAATTCCTATTGAAATTATTCTTTTATATGGTTTATTCAGCTTTTTAACTTTTGGTAATTCCGCTTCGCCTTGTGAAACATCAGAAATGATTTTATTCCAGATTTTTGCTTCTAACTTTTCGTATGCTATTGGCGGATCAACTGATTTATTTTCTTCAGCTTTTAATAAATACCAGGTTTCGAGCTGGGCTTTTTGTTTTTCATTAAGTTTATTATGCAGATAGTCTCTGATAAATCCACTTATCGTTTGTTTGTTCATGTTTTTTATAGGCAGTATAATAGTAATGACAGCCATCTCAGATCAATGTTGTATTCAACATTAAAAAAAAGTTACTTTTTTATTAATTTATTCGAAAAAGAGCTATAACGCAATAAAAAAGGAAGGTAAATGATTTCCAAATTTGGTTCGCAACGTAGAAATCGCTTTGTTCATCTGCGTTTTAACCGTGAGTTCAGAAATATCCATAACCGCTGCAATTTCTTTGTAGGAAAGATTTTGTTTTCGCTTTAATTCAAAAACCTCGCGCATTCTGGGAGGAAGTTTCTCAATTTCCTCTTCAATAAGTTTAGCTAAGATCTTTTCTCTGATGAGGTGATCGGTAATTTCTTGTGCCTGATCTAAAAATTGACCAAGATCGGTCAGATAAGCATGGTGCACCTGGTTTTTACTAAAAAAATTCAGAATCGCATTTCGGGTTGAAACATAAAGGTAGGCACCAATCGAAGTATCAGATGATAATTGAGGCGCTTTCTGCCATAACTTTGTGAATACATCCTGAACCACATCTTCACTTTCGTTCTCATCCTTGAGCATCCGCAAAGCATGTTTGTAGAGTAATGGCCAGTACCGGCTATAAATTTCTGAAAACGCCCCATTATCCCGTGCTATTAATAGCGAAAGTAATCTACCGTCATCGTATGTGGCGTAATTCTGGTCCATTGATGAGTAAAAATAGAACTTATTTACGGTAAATAGAAATAGGTAAATGGAACTGTTTAGGCTATAATGAGGGTTGAAGTCAATTTGAATTTTAAGGATAAGGAATGTGAATAGAAAAAGGCTGAAAGTCGCAGGTATTGGTTATGGATGCTCTTTTATGTGACATGCAAAAGCAGGGTTGCCGAATCGAACTATTAAGTAAACAACCTAAAACATTGCAAAACTTAAAATGAGTCATTTACATATATAATTACCAACAAAAAAGTAGGTTGTACCAAAATAACAGATTCAGAGCTGGCAAGAGAATTAAATTTGGAGGTGTTGTCATGCTCAGCTTGACTGGGCATCTTATGTTAACGATTTGGCAGGGACTTACTTATTTGCAGTTCTATTGCATTAAGATTAGCTTCGCTGAGCACTTCGTGGTTCCCGTTTTCACGGGAATGACGACCTTTCAAAATTTTATTCTGCCAAAAATCTCCAAAATTATTTCTGATACAGCATCTTTTCAGTACTCACTTTCGAACTGAACTCAAAAAAATACATAGAAGATTGGAGAAAAATTGCTCGGATTAGTGGGTTAGTCGCACAGGTGTAATCGTTAAAACACAACTAATAAACTCAACATCTCTTTATTTTTTTAAGAGCACTTTGAAGATTCAGATAATTGACACGATAGAAAGAAAAGTTGAACACAAATAGTTTATGGAAATCCCTTCAAAACTGGCTGAAGATAATCAGATCCCAAATACTCATTGAATTTTGAATTCGGATCGATTATCTTGGACTCTCAAAGTAATGCTCATGATCCTACAAAATAGAATCCAAAATCCAAAGGAACTTGACCTTCAGATAATCGAACAACAAATCAAATTAGGTTGGGATGTCATCGTACAATTTTCCGATAAATTTTATACTGACAAACTTCTCAGTGAGATTAACAACCTTTGTAAGCACTATAATTCTCATTTTGGTGTCAGGTTCTATGGGCACACCTTCGACTGTAAAAATCTGGAACAGATACCTGATGTAAAATATTTGTCGCTGGACTGCATGTTGGAAGTTAAAAACTTGGAGATCGTTACTAAACTTATGCATCTTGAACGATTTGGACTTGGTATTTTTGAAATGAAAGAATCCGAAATATTAGGTGCGGAAAATCTCCATAAGATTAAATACCTAATGCTGACAGATACTAGAACAAAAGCATTTGATTTAGACCACCTAAGAAACTACCAAAACTTGACCACACTAATGGTCTGTGGACATACCAAAAACATCGATTCTATAGGTGAACTTAGTCAATTGAATCAGCTAAATCTGAATTCAATTTCCAAGGCGCCACTACACTTTATTAACAAACTCAAAGAACTTAAGACCTTAAAGATTATCCTTGGTGGTCGAAGCAATATTGAGGAAATAGGAAAAAATAATATTGAAAACTTAGAAATTGTTTGGGTACGAGGTTTTAACAGTTTAAGTAATATATCAAACTTTGGGAAGTTAAAAACTTTGCGAGTTGAGGACAATATACAATTAAAAGAGCTACACTTTGATCAGCCCTTAAAAGACCTAGAAGATATTAAGCTATTGAACTGCAAAACCTTTACCACATTGACAGATATAGATAAATTAAATAAACTAAGTCATCTAAGAATCTACAAAACTGCAATTGACTTTGAAAATTTTATTAAGCTTCCCCGACCAAACTCACTGAAAACTCTTGCCTTTTATACCACTAAGGCTAAAATAGATAAGGTTATAAAGGAAAGACTTAAATCTATGGGATACATTGAAGGTCTAGAAATAGATTAGAATTCTATTAAAGAAAAAAGCCTTAGATTTCTCTAAGGCTTCTCTGTGCACTCGTAGGGATTCGAACCCCAAACCTTCTCATCCGTAGTGAGATGCTCTATCCAATTGAGCTACGAATGCATTTCCGTATCGTTAACGGACTGCAAAGGTATAATTTGATATTTTAATTTCCAACTAAATTTTAAAAAAATCTCAAAATAATTCTTTGAAAATTTTCCCTTAAACCTTTAAAACATCATTAATTGCTTTGAAATCAGGCAAATCCTTTGCATTTTCCAAAACTTCGGCATAAACAATTTTGCCTTCTTCATCGATTACAAAGGCTGCTCTTTTAGAAACACCTTTTAATCCAAACACAAATTCATCATAAAAAGCACCATATCCTGCCGATACTTGTTTGTTAAAATCAGATAATAATGGGAACTGGTAACTTTGTTCTTCTTTAAATTTGCCTAACGAAAAAGGAGAATCTACAGAGATACCGATTACCTGCGCATCTATTCCTTCGTAATAGCTGAAATTATCTCGCATGGTACATAATTGTTCGGTACATGTTCCAGTAAAAGCCATCGGAAAAAAGTGAATAATTACTTTTTTGCCTTTAAAGGCGGAAAGTGAAACTTCTGTTAAATCAGAACTGTATAATTTAAAATCTGGGGCGGTATCGCCAACTTGTAATGCCATTGTATTTTTTATTTAGGGTATAACGTAAAGTATTTTTTTGTTTAAAGAGGTTAAGACTACCGACTTAAGGCTACCGACTCAGGACTACCGCGCCATCTGTTGTTCCAAAATTAACAATCCTTCCTCAAAAGAATGCGGATTGTAGCCTAAATCTTTAACGGCCTTATCTAGCACAAATCCTGTTCTGATAGGCCGTTTAGCCGTTTGATTTAAACTCGCAGAGCTGATTTCATTAATAAACGAATGATCAAGTTTCCAATAGTCGGCAACTTTTCTCACTAAATCGGCAATGCTCATGTAATCTTTACCTGATATGTGGTATATCCCCCTCGCATCCTGCTCTACAGCCAACAGGCAGGCCTCGGCTAAATCTTCGGCCAGGGTTGGCATGCGCCACTGATCATTCACTACATTAATGGGTGATGCTTTTTCTAATGCACCCTTAGCCCACAGCACAATATTGCTCCGGCTCATGTCATGGCTAATGCCATATACCAGTATGGTTCTTAAAATGGCATAATTTGCTTTTGATTTTTTGATCAGCTCTTCCGCCATCACTTTCGATTTCCCATAATAACTAACCGGATTTACCACATCTTCCTCTTGATATGGTCCGTTTTTTCCATCAAAAACAAAATCGGTACTCAAATGGATCAACTGAATATTTTTTTCCTCGCATATAGACAACAAGGTTGCGACAGCATCAACATTTAACCGATGGCAAAGCGCCTTATTTTCCTCACAGGTATCTACATTCGTCATTGCAGCAGTATGGATAACCGCATCAGGGCGATATTTTTCAATAACTACTTTTACCTGTTCAGGATTTAAGATATCCATTTCAGCATACGAATATCCTTCTTTAACAGGATAACGGTTAACCCCTACTGAAGTCGCGATTAGCTTTACCCGCCCTTCGGCCAGTACTTTCTCTGTTATTTTTTGTCCTAATAGCCCATTGCTACCGGTAACCAGTATTCTTTTCATTCTTTATATTCAATTAATATTTGTCACTTACGACTAATTGTAATAGGTTTATGCCAAAAATTTCAAACTAATCAAGAACCAAATATAACGATGAAACCTATTTTAACTGCTCTATTATTTCTGTTTAGCCTTAAAGCCATTGCCCAGGATTCAACATTAACTAAACCTTACCTCAAAAAAAACAGCATTTATGCCGAACTCCTCGGAAATGGCGGTGTATACTCGATTAATTATGATAGGATATTTCAATTAGCAATCAAATAAAAATTGTACCCAGAGTTGGTTTTTCAACCCTTAGAGATGTCTTGATTTTCCCACTGGAGGCAAACCTGCTCTTAAGTAAAATCAGCACATCTAAAAATTTCTTCGAAACAGGTATCGGTTTATCCATATTAAAACCGTTAAATGGTTTTTCAGGACAATTACTTACCATTAACGGATATGATTATAATTTTGAAAATAAAGCCGTTAATACCCAGGTGATGATAAGGGCTGGCTTTAGACACCAAAAACAGACCGGAGGATTGATGTACAGAACAGGTGCACTGCTGATCACAGGTGACGAAACCCTATTAACCATAGGCATTGGACTGGGTTACACTTTTTAATATTGCATAGCCATTAACGATTTGAAATTGAAAGGTTTTTAAACGAATTTTTCAGCAAAATCTGGTCAGATTTACTGTGTTAAAAAATTTTATAATATATATTTAAAATTCAGCAAGAATAACTTAACTTTGCCAACCGAATTGGAGCCCCTATAAACAGCTTTAATTCATTGACTGTAATAAATTTACTCACAACAGATATGCCTAACTTAGGAAAAATAGCACAAATTATCGGCCCTGTGGTTGACGTTAGCTTTGCTGATGATGCCCATCTACCTAAAATTTTTGATGCGTTAGAGATAACGAAAGAAAATGGACAAAAAATCGTTTTAGAAGTTCAACAGCACTTAGGTGAAGACCGTGTACGTGCAATTTCGATGGATTCTACCGATGGTTTGGTTCGTGGTATGCAAGTAGTTGATACTGGCGCTGCGATTAAAATGCCAGTTGGCGACCAGATTAAAGGTCGTTTATTTAATGTAGTTGGAGAAGCGATTGACGGTATCAACACGGTTGATAAAACAGATGGTCGTCCTATCCATGCAACCCCTCCTAAGTTCGAAGATTTATCTACTGAAACTGAGGTGCTTTTTACAGGTATCAAAGTAATCGATTTATTAGAACCTTATGCAAAAGGCGGTAAAATCGGTTTGTTCGGTGGTGCTGGTGTAGGTAAAACGGTATTGATTATGGAGTTGGTTAACAACATCGCTAAAGCTTATGCTGGTTTATCAGTATTTGCAGGTGTTGGTGAGCGTACCCGTGAAGGTAACGATTTACTACGTGAGTTTATCGAGTCAGGCGTAATCAACTATGGTGACGAATTCTTACACTCAATGGAAAAAGGTGGATGGGATCTGAATTCAGTTGATACTGAAAAATTAAAAGAATCTAAAGCAACATTGGTTTTCGGTCAAATGAACGAGCCTCCTGGTGCACGTGCACGTGTAGCTTTATCAGGATTAACTGTTGCGGAATATTTCCGTGATGGTGATGGTGAAGGCGCTGGAAAAGATATTCTTTTCTTCGTTGATAACATCTTCCGTTTTACCCAGGCAGGTTCTGAGGTATCGGCTTTATTAGGTCGTATGCCATCAGCGGTAGGTTACCAGCCAACGTTAGCAACTGAGATGGGTTTAATGCAAGAGCGTATTACTTCAACAAAACGTGGATCAATTACATCAGTACAGGCGGTATATGTACCAGCTGATGATTTAACTGACCCGGCTCCGGCAACTACTTTTGCCCACTTAGATGCAACTACCGTGCTTTCGCGTAAAATTGCAGAGTTAGGTATTTACCCGGCGGTAGATCCATTGGATTCTACTTCACGTATCCTTTCTCCAGCGGTTTTAGGTGATGAGCACTATAACACTGCACAACGTGTTAAAGAAACCTTACAACGTTATAAAGAATTACAGGATATTATCGCGATTCTAGGTATGGACGAATTATCTGAAGAAGATAAATTAGTGGTATCAAGAGCACGTCGTGTACAACGTTTCTTATCTCAACCTTTCCACGTTGCCGAGCAGTTTACAGGCTTAAAAGGCGTGTTGGTTGACATTAAAGATACCATTAAAGGTTTTAACATGATCATGGATGGTGAAGTTGATGAGTACCCTGAAGCTGCATTTAACTTAGTTGGTAGCATTGAAGATGCCATCGAAAAAGGTAAAAAATTATTAGCAGAAGCGAACTAAGAAACGCGCTAAGCGTTAGGTGCTAAGCGTTTTTAAACGCCCCACGCCCCACGCGCTACGCCAAACTAAAAAAAAATGAATTTAGAAATATTAACTCCAGATAAAAAAGTTTTCGAAGGTGAAGTAACAGCTGTTACGGTTCCTGGTACTTTAGGTTCTTTTCAGATTTTAAGAGACCACGCCGCTATCATCTCAACTTTGGAAGATGGAGAAGTTATTATTAAAGCAAACAAAGCTGACGAGCAACGCTTTTTTATCAAAGGCGGTGTAGTTGAGGCTATCCACAATAAAGTGGTGGTTTTAGCCGAAGGTATCGCTTAGGTAAAATTGTTAACTCATTTAAAAAAAGCATTCTGATTTAAAAATCAGAATGCTTTTTTCATTGTATCCCATTTTTTAATTTGAGTTCGGTTATCTGTTAAATAAATAGTTGATTTAAGTATTTTAAAAGATAACCGTCATACTGAACTTGTTTCAGCATCCTTCAGATTAATAGCCCTAGAAGTAAAATCCAACAAATACACTAGCCAAAGTATCCATATTAAAATCAGTATTCTTTATATTTCGCGGTTTCAGCGCTCTAGTGTCTGCAGGTAAGTGATTTAACTATTTTCCGATAAATTTCAGACATATAAAATCCCAGTTGCTTACTAAGTTATTATTATGATTTTCTTAATAATTTCTTCACTAAAATACCTTAAAAATTTTCAATTTTAGTGCGGTTTAGTGCATTTTAAGCAGAAAAATAGAAAATTTATAATGCAAGCATAATAAATAGACCGTATACCGTTTTGATATTTAGTCTACATCAATCGACATTAAATAACTAATTCAATCACAAAAAAGAATAATATTCCGACATAGAAACAAATTAAAGAATAATATTTTTAATTAACTTTTTTTTAATTTCTCTTGCATATTAATGAACCAAAAACTAAATTGGTTTTATAAACAATAAGATAATCATGGCGATTGAAAATCACACCTTTAACCTAAAAGCCTTAGCTGCAACAGTTGTTAGTGTGGTGTTATTTCCTGTCATTTTACTTAATCTCCTACTCCTAAATATTTTAGGCAAGAAGCGGACGCAGTTTAAATAGATTTTAAAAAACTAAATATACTTAAAGCGTCCCGATACAAACGGGACGCTTTTTTTAAATAACAAAACACAGTATTATGAAATACTACAATTCTAATACGATTATTTACCTTGACGGCGCTTTTGAAAAGGCTGTAAACAGCAGCACTGATCTTTACGGGCAATCACTACATTACGGTTATGCCGCTTTCGAGGGCATTAGAGCCTATAAAACGCACAATGGTAACCGCATTTTCAAGGCTGCAGCCCATTTCGACCGCCTGGAGCGTTCCTGCCAGTTGGCAAATATTCCTTTTCCATGGGATAAACAGGAGTTAATTGCGGCGACATATAAATTGCTTCAGCTAAACAAGCTGAAAGATGCTTACATCCGCCCCTTGGTGTTTTGCCACCCTAACATGAAATTAAATGAACCAAATGGCGTTTCGATTTTAATATGCGCGTGGGAATGGGATGCCTATTCAGGTAACAAATTGTTAAAATTAACTGTTTCCGATTATGAAAGACCAAATCCAAAATCGGTTCCAATGGAAGCGAAATTGAGTGGAAACTATGTCAATTCCATTTTAGCTACAACAGCAGCAAATATTAAAGGTTATGACGAAGCTTTACTTTTAGATATGCACGGCTTTGTTGCTGAAGCTTCTGGCGCAAATATTTTCCTGGAGAAAGATGGCAAATTATATACCCCATCGCCAGGCAATATTTTACCCGGTATTACCAGAGCAACTGTCAAAGAATTGTGCAATGCTTTGGATATTGAATGTGTGGAGAGAAAACTCACCATAGAAGACCTTAAAAATGCCGATAGTGCTTTTTTATGTGGAACAGCAACCGAAATAGCAGGCATTGCCTCTATCGATGATATCGTTTATCGCCCATTATGGAGAGAATCTATTGGTTATACGATACAACGTGCCTATAAAAACCTGGTGCTTGAAAAAGTAAACTACGAAGTGATCATATAGTTAGAGGTCGGTAAGTCAGGGAGTCCGAAGTCAAAAATAAGAGAAATACAGTAAAATAGTTCTTTGCATTTTTAAAGAAGTTAGTATGTTTGTAATTCAGTCAACGACATGAATACAAATACAAACATTATTAGCAACCTTATTATTGTCATTTCTATAAAAAGAGGTGGAAATCGTTGCGTATAATTTAAAATATACCCTTATCGAAACCGCCTCCTAAAAGAGGCGGTTTTTTTTTGCCTTAAAATATTACAACTAACAGAACCAGAATATACATTTTAAACAATGAGCGAATTAAACAAGTACAGTAAAACATTTACACAAGATCCAACACAACCGGCTGCCCAGGCTATGCTTTACGGAATCGGTTTAACCGATGCTGATATGGCTAAAGCACAGGTCGGTATTGCAAGTATGGGCTACGATGGCAACACCTGCAACATGCACTTAAACGACCTTGCAAAAGAGGTCAAAGCAGGGGTCTGGAAAAATGATTTAGTGGGCTTGGTTTTTAATACCATTGGGGTAAGTGATGGAATGAGCAATGGCACTGATGGTATGCGTTACTCATTGGTTAGCCGGGATGTTATTGCAGATAGTATCGAAACCATTTGCGGCGGACAATACTACGACGGTGTAATTGCCATACCAGGCTGCGATAAAAATATGCCAGGTGCTATTATGGCCATGGCACGTTTAGATCGCCCATCTATTATGGTTTATGGTGGAACTATTGCCCCAGGCCATTATAAAGGTAAAGAATTGAATATTGTTTCTGCATTCGAAGCGTTAGGGCAAAAAATCTGCGGTAATCTTTCCGACGAAGATTATCAGGGCATCATCAAACATACTTGCCCTGGTGCAGGCGCATGTGGCGGGATGTATACCGCTAATACCATGGCATCAGCCATAGAGGCTTTGGGCATGAGCTTACCTTACTCTTCTTCAAACCCAGCTATAAGTCCGGAGAAAAAACAAGAATGTTTAGATGCGGGTAAATACATCAAAATATTATTAGAAAAAGATATCAAACCATCAGATATCATGACGCGAAAAGCATTCGAAAATGCCATTCGTTCAATCATTATATTAGGTGGAAGTACTAATGCCGTATTGCACTTTATTGCCATGGGTAAAGCCATCGGAGTAGAAATTACACAAGATGATTTCCAGCGCATGAGCGATATAACACCGGTACTTGCCGATTTTAAACCTAGCGGAAAATACCTGATGCAGGATTTACACCAATATGGCGGTATCCCTGCGGTATTGAAATATCTGTTAAATGAAGGCTTACTCCATGGCGATTGCTTAACCGTTACTGGTAAAACAGTGGCTGAAAATCTAGCTGATGTGAAATCGATTATGGATTATGACCAAAAAATCGTTCAAAAATTAAGCGAACCCATCAAAGCAACCGGTCACTTGCAGATTCTTTACGGAAATCTGGCCGAAAAAGGTTCAGTGGCAAAAATCAGTGGTAAAGAAGGCGAAAAATTTGAAGGTCCGGCGCGCGTTTTCGATGGCGAACACGATTTAATTGCCGGTATCTCGAGCGGTCGCGTAAAACCTGGCGATGTCATCGTAATCAAGAATTCAGGTCCGGTTGGTGCTCCGGGCATGCCAGAAATGTTGAAACCAACTTCAGCCATTATCGGCGCCGGTTTAGGTAAATCGGTTGCTTTAATTACCGATGGCCGTTTCTCTGGTGGCACACATGGTTTTGTGGTTGGGCACATCACACCTGAATCTTACAAAGGCGGTTTAATCGGCCTGGTTGAAGATGAAGACCCGATTTTAATTGATGCGGTAAATAACATCATCAACCTGCAGGTGAGCGAAGAGGTAATTGCTGAACGTAGAAAAAAATATGTACAACCCGCCCTGAAAGTTACAAAAGGCGTTTTATATAAATATGCTAAAACGGTTGCAGACGCAGCAAGTGGTTGCGTAACCGACGAATATTAAATCAAAAATCATCCCTGGATCAATTGATTACTAAAAAAACAGATTATGCAAATAATTAAAAGTATTCAGAACAGGATTTATGAAATCCGGGGAGAAAGGGTAATGTTGGATTTCGATCTGGCAGCACTCTATGAAGTGGAAACGAAAGCACTTAATCAGTCAGTAAAACGTAACATCAAGCGTTTTCCGGACGATTTTATGTTTCGGCTCACTCCAGTTGAATGGGAAAGTATCCGGTCACAATTTGTGACCGCATCTTTAGAAAAGGCTGATGGCTCCCCAAAAATTTTGATGGTAAGTCAAAATAAAAGAAATGTGGGAGTAACACCTTATGCCTTTACAGAACAAGGGGTAGCTATGTTAAGTGGAGTTGTCAATAGCGATAAGGCCATTAACATGAACATCGCCATTATGAGGGCTTTTGTTGATGTGCGTAAAATATTGCTGAAACAGAGCAACATTAACGAACAATTAACGGAAATTAAAGAACGGATTGGTGAACATGATGTTCAGCTCAATGAACTTTATGATGCCATGGAAAACCTAATTGACGAGAAAATTGCTCAGCTAAAGTGGAAAGACAGAGAAAGAATAGGGTTTAAAATTAAAGAATAAGAACTGCAAAAACATAACTATGGAAACTGCACAAGAAACAATGCAACAAACCGGGGCGAAAGCAGAAACCTCAAAAACCTTATTTAAAGGTACAGGCTCTCAGGTGTTGTTGAATGGATTAATTGAAGAAGGTGTTACCACCATTTTTGGTTATCCGGGAGGAGCAATCATGCCAATTTATGACGCTCTTTACGATTATGCCGATAAATTAGAACATATACTGGTTCGCCATGAACAAGGCGGTATCCATGCCGCGCAAGGGTTTGCTAGAGCAAGCGGCAAAGTTGGTGTTTGTTTCGCAACCAGCGGACCGGGCGCAACCAACCTGGTTACCGGTTTGGCAGATGCACAAATAGATAGTACACCCTTAGTATGTATTACCGGTCAGGTGTTTGCTCACTTATTGGGAACGGATGCTTTCCAGGAAACCGATGTGATTAATATTACCACTCCAGTTACCAAATGGAACTACCAGGTTACAGATGCCAAAGAGATCCAGGAAGTATTGGCCAAAGCTTTTTACATTGCTAAAAGTGGCAGACCAGGCCCGGTGTTGATCGACATTACTAAAAATGCACAAATACAGCTTGAAGAATTCCCTGAGTATGTAAAATGTAACCACATCCGCAGTTATCGCCCAAAACCAAAAGTTAGGGTTGAATATATTGAACAAGCTGCCGAATTAATTAATGGCGCTAAAAAACCATTTGTATTGTTTGGTCAGGGCGTTATTTTAGGCAAGGCCGAAAAAGAATTTAAAGCCTTTATCGAAAAAGCGGGTATCCCTGCTGCCTGGACAATTATGGGTGATGGTGCCATCCCAACCACTCATCCGCTAAACGTAGGTATGTTGGGTATGCACGGCAATTATGGGCCAAACGTTTTAACAAATGAGGCTGATGTAATTATTGCCGTTGGTATGCGTTTCGATGACCGCGTAACCGGTCGCTTGGATAAATATGCCAAGCAGGCTAAAATTGTTCACTTGGACATCGACCCTGCCGAAATTGACAAAAACGTTAAAGCTGAAGTAGGCGTTTGGGGCGATTGCAAAGAAACCCTACCCCTATTAACTAACTTGGTTAACGAAAACAAACACGAGGATTGGTTGGCAAAATTCAGACAATATAACCAGGAAGAAATCGACCAGGTGATTACTCCAGAGCTTTACCCAACTGGCGATGAAATGACCATGGGGGAAGTATTGCGTAATATTAATGAAATATGCGGTGGTGATGCTGTAATTGTTACCGATGTTGGCCAACATCAGATGGTAGCTTGTCGTTATGCTAAATTTAACAATACCCGGAGCAACATCACCTCAGGCGGTTTAGGAACCATGGGTTTTGGTTTACCGGCTGCAATCGGTGCTAAATATGGTGCGCCGGATAAAACGGTTATCGCCATTATTGGTGACGGTGGTTTCCAGATGACTCCCCAGGAACTGGGTACCATCATGCAGTTTGGCGCAGCTGTTAAAATTCTGATCCTGAATAACCGTTTCTTAGGGATGGTTCGCCAATGGCAGCAATTATTTCATGATAAACGTTATTCTTTTGTTAACATTACCAGTCCTGATTTTGTAGCACTGGCTAAATCTTATTACATCGAGGCAGCCAAAGTTGACGAACGTGCAAACCTAAGAGCAGCATTGGAAACCATGATCAACCACGAAGGCTCTTACTTACTTGAAGTAATGGTTGGAAGAGAAAATAATGTTTTCCCTATGGTGCCACAAGGAATGAGCGTAAGCGAAATCAGGCTAAAATAAAGTATAAAGCAGAAAGGCGTAAGGTTTAAGGTAAAAACCAACAGCCTAGATCGTCATTGCGAGGCACGAAGCAATCTTAAAGCGATAGAAAGTCAATTTAAACAAATAATTGCCATAAGAAATTATCATGAGTACTGAAAATACACTAGAACATAAAACAACAAAAGCCGATTTCGAAGGTAAGCAGGAGTACACCATTACGGTTTATGCTGAAAACCGCATAGGTTTATTAAACAGGATTGCGATTATTTTCTCGAAAAGGAAAATAAACATCGAAAGTTTAAACACCTCCCCTTCTGAAATTGATGGCATCCACCGTTTCAACATCGTAATTCAGGAGAGCTATGAAGTTGTACGGAAACTGGCCCGCCAAATTGAGAAGCAGATCGAAGTATTAAAAGTTTATTTTAATACCAACGATGAGATTATCTGGCAGGAGCTGGCACTCTATAAAGTTTCTACAGATGAAATTGCAGAAAAGGTAACTGTAGAACGTTTGTTAAGGCAATACGGTGCCAGCGCAGTTGTCATCCGAAAAGATTATACTGTTTTCGCCGTAACCGGTCACCGGGAAGAAACGGATGCTTTGGTAAAAGCTTTGGAACCTTACGAATTGATCGAGTTTGTTCGCTCGGCAAGGGTTGCCATTATTAAAGATAGTGCCGGTTTCCACGAAAAGTTAAAAGAATTTGAAGCCTTTGAACCGGGTGAAGAATTGGTAGAAAATGAGTTTTTGGATAAGGGAGAAAAGATCTTTACCATGTAGTATTAAGGTAGAGAGTAGAAAGGCTGAAGGTAAAAGTAAAATACTTTTCGACCTTTGCGAAAGAACTTTACGCCCTTTGCGGTTAATCTAAAAATATGAAATGTAATAAAGCCATACCAGTTTTAAGAATATTCGATTACAATAAGGCCATCGAGTTCTACGTGAACTGGCTGGGCTTTAAGATAGACTGGGAACACACTTTTGAAGAAAACACCCCGGTTTATATGCAGATTTCGCTCAATGGAATTGAGTTACATTTAAGTGAGCATCATGGTGACTGTTCCCCGGGTGCAAGTGTATTTGTAGATTGTACGGGGTTGAAAGAATTTCATAAAACCATCATTGATAAAAAGTATAAATACAACCGCCCTGGATTGGAGAAAACATTTTACGGAACCTGGGCAGTAACTGTAAACGATCCTTTTTACAACAAAATAACTTTTAACCAAACTTTAACTGAAGCAGAAAAACAATAACAAAATGGAACAGGTATTCGATTTCATTATAAACTCAAGAACGGCTTTTATTAAGCTGGTTGATGGCTTAACGATCGAACAATTGAATAAAATTCCCGATGGTTACAATAACAACATCATTTGGAATTTCGGGCACATCGTGGTGAGTACACAAACACTTTGTTATTTCCGTACCGGTATCTGGCCAGATGCAAGTGCTATAAAGTTTAATGAGTTTTACAAAAAAGACACTAAACCAACTTATACCGTAACGGAAGCGGAAGTTGCAGAATTGAAGAAGATCGCCTTGGAAAGCATCGAAAAGATAAAAGAAGATTATGCAAATGGCGTATTTTCAAGCATCACCCCATTCGCTACATCTACCTTTCATGTTGAAATGAAAAGTATTGAGGAAGTACTGATCACTACGATTGGTCATGATAATGTACATTATGGCTACGCCTGGGCGTTAAAAAAACAATTGTAAAATAGAAAGATGCTTGGACTACGCTCAGCATGACAAGAAAAAATAAAAATCGGTAAAGTCACTCAATCACTGTAATTAAACCGAAAGAAAAAAAGAATATATAAAACGATAATTAAATAGAAATTAACCAATAAAAAAACAATGGCAAATTATTTTAACACATTACCTCTTAGAGAAAAATTAAACCAATTAGGTGTTTGTGACTTCATGGACAGTTCAGAATTTTTAGATGGCGTTAGCGCATTAAAAGGTAAAAAACTGGTAATCGTAGGTTGCGGCGCTCAAGGCTTAAACCAAGGTTTAAATTTAAGAGATAGTGGTTTAGATGTAAGCTACACCTTACGTAAGGAAGCAATTGAAGGCAAACGCGATTCGTGGAAAAATGCGACTGAAAATAATTTCACCGTTGGCACTTACGAAGAACTAATTCCAAATGCAGATGTTGTAATCAACCTTACTCCAGATAAACAACACACAGCAGTTGTAAATGCTATTATGCCTTTAATGAAAGAAGGAGCCACTTTACTATATTCTCATGGTTTTAATATCGTTGAAGAAGGCATGCAGATCCGTAAGGATTTAACGGTGATTATGGTTGCACCTAAATGCCCGGGTAGTGAGGTTAGAGCAGAATATGTTCGTGGTTTTGGTGTTCCTACTTTAATTGCAGTCCACCCTGAAAATGATCCTCAAGGTAAAGGCCTGGCGCAAGCTAAAGCATACTGCGTGGGTACGGGCGGTCACAGAGCTGGTGTGTTAAGATCATCTTTCGTAGCCGAGGTAAAATCAGATTTAATGGGCGAGCAAACCATCCTTTGTGGTTTATTACAAACCGGTTCTATCCTATCATTCGATAAAATGGTAGAAAAAGGAATCGATGCAGGTTATGCTTCCAAATTGGTTCAATATGGTGTTGAGGTCATCACTGAAGCCTTAAAACAAGGTGGTATTACTGCCATGATGGACAGGTTGAGCAATGTAGCTAAAATCAAAGCCTTCGAAATTTCAGAAGAACTGAAAGATATTATGCGTCCATTGTTCCAGAAACATCAGGATGATATCATGAGTGGCGAATTTAGCCGTACCATGATGGAAGATTGGGCAAACGGTGATCAAAACCTGTTGAAATGGAGAGCTGAAACTGGTGAAACTGCATTTGAAAAAACACCTGCTGGTGATGTTAAAATCGGTGAGCAGGAATATTTTGATAACTATACCTTAATGGTTGCTTTTGTTCGTGCCGGTGTTGAATTGGCTTTCGAAACCATGGTACAGGCAGGTATTAAACCAGAATCGGCTTACTACGAATCTTTACACGAAACACCTCTTATTGCCAACACCATTGCGCGTAAGAAATTGTTCGAAATGAACCGTGTAATATCTGACACCGCTGAATACGGCTGTTATCTTTTCGATCAGGCCTGCAAACCATTATTAGCTGATTTCATGAAGAAAGTAGATACCGATTTAGTGGGTAAAAATTTTAACGAAGGTAAAGATGGCGCTGTAGATAACAGACAACTAATCGACGTGAACGAAGCGATCCGTTCTCATCAGGTAGAGCAGATTGGTGCTACTTTACGTAAAGCCATGACTGCTATGAAAGCAATTAAAACTGCATAACCCCTCAATCCCCCTAATGGGGGCTTTTGGATGGTTAGAAAATATATTTATAAACTTTAAATTCCCCCTTTTAGGGGGATAGGGGGTAAAATGTCAAAAACATTAGTAGAAAAAATTTGGGATGCTCACGTTGTAAAAAGTGAAGAGGGATTTCCCGATATTTTATACATTGATACACACTTAATACATGAGGTAACCTCTCCGCAGGCATTTGATGGCTTGCGCAAAAGAGGTTTGCCTGTTTTCCGTCCGAAACAGACGGTGGCCACTGCAGATCATAACGTGCCTACGTTAAATCAATTGTTGCCAATCAAAGAAGAGCTTTCGCGCTATCAGGTAGATATGCTCACAAAAAACTGTGCAGAGTTTGGGATAGAACTATATGGCTTAGGCCATCCTTTTCAAGGTATTGTGCATGTTATCGGTCCGGAATTAGGCATTACTTTACCAGGCAAAACAATGGTTTGCGGTGATAGTCATACTTCAACACACGGTGCTTTCGGTGCCATTGCGTTTGGTATCGGAACCTCGCAGGTAGAGCAGGTTTTCGCTACGCAATGTTTATTGCAATCGAAACCGAAAACCATGAAAATTGAGGTGAACGGCGAGCTTGAAAAAGGTGTTGGTGCAAAAGACATTATCTTATATATCATCGCACAGATTTCTGCTGCTGGTGGTACCGGTTATTTCATCGAATATGCAGGTTCTGCAATCGAATCGTTAAGTATGGAGGCCCGCATGACCATCTGTAACATGAGTATCGAAATGGGTGCACGCGGTGGATTAATTGCACCAGACCAAACTACATTCGATTACATTAAAGGAAGAGAATTTGCTCCCGCTGGCGAAGAGTGGGATAAAGCTTTAGCTTACTGGAAAACATTATATAGCGATGCTGATGCAAAATTTGATAGCGTTTTAACTTTCAATGCTGCAGATATTGCCCCAATGATTACTTATGGTACCAACCCAGGCATGGGAATGGGTATTCAGGAACATATTCCGGCAACCACGGCACAACCAGAAACCGAAAAAGTATCTTACAAAAAAGCTTTGGATTACATGGGTTTTCAAGATGATTCATCATTGATCGGAAAAGCTGTTGATTATGTTTTCATTGGAAGCTGTACCAACTCACGCATAGAAGATTTACGTGAAGTTGCCAATTTCGTCAAAGATAAACGCAAAGCGGATAATGTTACGGTTTGGATTGTTCCAGGATCAAAACAGGTAGAACAACAGGCTAAAAACGAAGGTTTGGATAAAATTTTCGAAGCCGCCGGTTTCCAGTTACGCGAACCGGGATGCAGTGCCTGTTTAGGAATGAACGAAGATAAAATTCCGGCAGGTAAATATTGTGTATCCACTTCAAACAGAAACTTTGAGGGTAGGCAAGGACAAAATGCACGTACCTTATTGGCCAGTCCACTTACAGCCGCAGCTGCAGCAGTGACCGGAAAAATTACCGATGTAAGGGAAATGCTTGAAGAGGTTTAACCCCTAAATCCCCTGAAGGAGACCTAATTGCGATGAAGAATGATATAGCCAATATACAATCAAAAGCCCCCTCAAGGGGGTTGGGGGTTCTAGAAGTTGCCATATTAAATGTAAAAGCCGGGTTATCGGCTGATTTTGAAAAGGCTTTTAGCAAAGCGCAAAAAATCATTTCCTCAATGGATGGTTACCTTTCGCATCAGCTTCAGAAATGTATGGAGGTAGAAAATAAATATATCCTGCTGGTAAACTGGGAAACACTGGAGGCACATACCGAAGGTTTCAGGGGATCGGCAGCATACCAGGATTGGAAAAAGTTATTACATCACTTTTACGATCCTTTTCCAACAGTTGAACACTTTACCAAGGTAGAAGGTAGTAAGGCTTAAGGCGGAAGGTAAACACATGAGGCATAAAATTACTACCATTAAGCAAAATGGCTTAAGATAAAAGATAAAAAGCGGAATTTAAGTCTCGCTACTTAATACTCCCTACTTGATACTAATTGACATGAAAAAATTCACAAAATTAACATCGGCTGTAGTGCCTTTAAACATAGAAAACATTGATACCGACCAGATTATCCCTGCAAGGTTTCTAAAAGCGACTACCCGCGAAGGTTTCGGTGAAAATCTATTCCGCGATTGGCGTTATAATGGTGACAATACCCCAAAACCAGAATTTGTATTGAACAATCCTACCTACAGCGGTCAGGTTTTGGTTGCAGGAAAAAACTTTGGTTGTGGCAGTAGTCGAGAGCATGCCGCCTGGGCCATTCAGGATGCAGGCTTTGATGCCGTAATCAGCAGTTTTTTTGCCGATATCTTTAAAGGAAATGCTTTGAACAATGGTTTATTACCCATCCAGGTAAGTGACGATTTTTTGGCGCAAATTTTCAAAGCGGTGAATAGTAATCCGAATTCGGCCTTAGAAGTTGATCTGGAAAATCAAACCGTTACCATTCTGGAAACAGGTGCACAAGAATCTTTTGAAATCAATCCTTATAAAAAATCATGTCTGATAAATGGTTACGATGATATTGATTTCATCTTAAACCAAAAACAATTGATTGAAGAATCTGAAGAAGGTAGAGGGTAGAAAGGTTGAAGTTCCGAGGGAGCTAAAAGACTAAAGCACAAAGACCAAAGAAAAAAATTGGTGCAATCACTTAATCCGTGTAATCATCCCGAAAGGAGAATAAAGAGAATTTCACCGACATCCAAAATTAAAATTACAAAGAAATAATGTTTAAACCATTCGTTTACATACAGGATTTAAATTTAGGTTACCGCAACAAACCGGTACTTAAGGATTTGTATTGGAAAATGAATGTTGGTGAAAACTATGCCATGGTAGGCAAAAGTGGAACCGGCAAAACAACTTTGGCCAAAGCCATCGCCGGCCTCGTCCCTTTCCAGGGAAGTATAGAAATTAGTTTTGACGAGCAAAGCAAACTACCTCAGGAGGTACTTTACGTTGAAAGCTGGTACCAGTTCAAAAATTTAGAAGGTGTAGCCAATTTTTATTATCAGCAAAGATATACCAGTTTACAGGCTAATGATACTTTAACCGTTCATGCTGAATTGGTGAGTTATGGCAAAGAGAAAAGCCTTCATTTCGATCAGGTTGAACCGATTTTAGAAGCTTTGGGGTTTGCAACATTTGCCAGTTCGCAGTTAATCGAATTATCCAGTGGCGAACATAAAAAATTGCAATTGGTTAAAGCGCTTTGGTTAAAACCTCAACTGTTAATTATCGACCAACCTTATACTGGTTTAGATACTGCCTCACGTAAAAATTTGAACATTTTATTGGATCAGGCAACTGAAGAAGGAGTGCAATTAATCTTGATCAGTAATGACGCCGAATTGCCAAATTCTATACGTTCATTTGTTGAAATAAGAGATGGGAAATTGGTTGAAGCAGACACCTTTGAAAGTTCCACCACCGAAATCCAGTCAAGAGAAATTCCAGGTTTTTTAAAAGAATCGCCCGTTTATAAATCTCAGGATATCGTAAAAATGGTTAATGTAAACATCTGCTATGGTGAAAAACAGGTATTAAAAAACATTAACTGGGAAATCAAAGCAGGAGAAAAGTGGCTTTTACAGGGGCATAATGGCTCAGGAAAGTCAACCTTATTAAGCCTGATCAACGGCGATCACCCACAATCCTATGCCAACGAACTTTATTTATTTGGCAACAGACGTGGAAGCGGCGAAAGCATATGGGACATTAAACAACATATTGGTTTAATATCGCCGGAGTTTCATTGGTATTTCGATCCCAGCGCTACTGTTTGGCAAAGCATCGCCTCTGGATTTTACGATACCGTAGGTTTATTCCAGCAGTTGCCTTATACTAAAAGTATCCAGGTGGATGAGCTCGTAGCGTATTTTGGCCTGACTGAAAACAAAAATGAATTATTAAATGCGCTTCCGCTCGGTAAACAGCGATTGGTACTGTTAGCGCGAACGATTATAAAAAACCCCGAACTGTTAATTCTGGATGAACCCTGCCAGGGCTTAGACCAACAGCAAACAAAACATTTTAACCAATTGGTTGATGAATTGAGCAGCAATGGGATGACCTTAATTTACGTTGGCCATTTTGAATCGCAGCTGCCAACCTGCATTGAAAAAAGAATATTGTTAGAAAAAGGCGAGGTAAAAGTCGTCGAAAGTTTAAATACCCAAACTCGTCATTGCGAGGCACGAAGCAATCTTTTGCATAGTACTACGCGATGATGACAATATATAATACAATGAAGAAGAACATTTTAGTAATACCTGGAGATGGTATCGGACCCGAAGTTACCACTTGGGGAAAAGCAGCATTAGAAAAAATTGCCGAGATTTTTGGCCATGAGTTTACGTTCGAAGAAGCTTTAATGGGCCACGCAGCTATTGAAGTTACTGGCGAACCCCTGCCTGATGAAACTTTAGAAAAAGCAAGACAAAGTGATGCTATCCTTTTTGGCGCTATTGGCCATGCCAAATATGACAACGACCCAAGTTTGAAAGTTAGACCCGAACAAGGTTTATTAAAAATCCGTAAAGAACTTGGTTTATTTGCCAACCTCCGCCCGATATTACTATTTGATGAACTTCTTCAGGCATCAAGTATTAAACCCGAGATTTTAAGAGGAACCGATATTTTGTTCTTCCGTGAGTTAACGGGCGATGTTTACTTTGGTGAGAAAACACGTTCTGAAGATAGGAATACGGCTTCAGACCTGATGATTTATCACCGCTATGAAGTAGAACGTATTGCACACAAAGCCTATCAGGCAGCACAACAACGTAATAAAAGATTATGTTCAGTAGATAAAGCCAACGTTTTGGAAAGCTCTCGCCTATGGCGCGAAACCGTTCAGGAAATTGCCAAGCAATATCCCGATGTAGAAACAGAACACATGTTTATCGATAATGCAGCGATGCAGCTGATTAAAAACCCGAAAAAGTTCGACGTGGTATTAACCGCCAATTTGTTTGGTGATATTTTAACCGACGAAGCTTCGCAAATTGCAGGTTCAATGGGAATGCTGGCTTCAGCTTCTGTTGGTGAAAGCACTGGTTTCTTCGAACCCATCCATGGTTCTGCACACGATATTGCCAGTAAAGATTTGGCCAATCCACTAGCCTCTATCCTATCGGCAGCACTCATGCTGGAAATTGGTTTCGGACTAAAAGAAGAAGCCAAATTATTAGTTGAAACCATTGACCAGGTACTAAAAGAAGGCTTTAGAACGCACGACATTGCCGACCAAAGTACTAACCGTTTTAAAGTTTTGGGTACCGCCGAAATGGGTAAACTGGTACTTAAATTCTTATCTCAAAAATTAATCAACTCCTAAACTCAAGATTATGATTCACGACCCAAACAAAGTTTATATTTTCGACACGACTTTACGTGACGGTGAGCAGGTTCCAGGCTGCCAGTTAGATACAAACCAAAAAATAGAAATCGCAAAATCACTAGAGCTTTTAGGTGTTGATGTGATTGAAGCTGGTTTCCCGGTATCAAGCCCAGGTGATTTCAACAGCGTTATCGAATTATCAAAAGCAGTTACCAACCCGATTATCTGTGCTTTAACCCGTGCAAATAAAAATGATATCGATGTGGCGGCAGATGCCTTGCGTTATGCCAAAAGACCACGTATCCACACCGGGATCGGCTCATCTGATTTCCACATCAAACATAAATTTAACAGTACCCGCGAAGAAATTTTAGAACGTGCAGTAGAAGCCGTGAGGTATTCGAAAAAATTTGTAGAGGATGTGGAGTTTTATGCAGAAGATGCAGGCCGTGCCGATATCGAATTTTTGGCTAAAATGGTTGAAGCCGTAATTGCTGCTGGTGCAACAGTGGTAAATATTCCGGATACCAATGGGTATTGCCTGCCAGACCAATATGGCTCTAAAATTCTCTATTTAAAAGAAAACGTAAAGAATATAGATAAAGCCATTATTTCTGTGCACTGCCACAATGATTTAGGCTTAGCTACAGCAAATTCTATTGCCGGCTTACAAAATGGTGCCCGCCAGGTAGAGTGTACCATTAACGGCATTGGCGAACGTGCTGGCAACACTTCGATGGAAGAGGTGGTCATGATTTTAAAAACGCACAAAATATTGGGCTTAAATACCAGCATTGATGCTACCCAGTTTTATGACATCAGCCACACGGTAAGAAACCAGATGAATATGCCGGTACAGCCTAATAAAGCTATTGTTGGTGCCAACGCATTTTCACACAGTTCGGGTATCCATCAGGATGGTTTCTTAAAAAACCGCGAAAACTACGAGATTATTAAACCGGAAGATGTTGGTTTTCCTGATGCGACTATCGTTTTAACAGCAAGAAGCGGTCGCCATGCTTTAAAACACCATTTAGAGCGATTAGGGCATAAATTAGAAAAAGAACACCTGGATATTGTTTACAAACAGTTTTTGATTTTAGCCGATAGCAAACAAGGCATTAACGATACTGATTTGAACCAATTGGTAGCGCTGCATTTAGCCTAGAAGCTGAAAGGTTAAAGGCTAAAGCGAAAAGCAGTCTGAAATTGCCTTAAAAACGTTTAGGTTGTTCCCCCTTTGAAGGGAAGGGAGAGGATTTACATTTGAAAACAAGCCAAGCCCACCTAAACCTGATCCGATAGCTATCGGATGTAATGAGCATGAAGCGCAGCGGAATAAAATATAAAGCAGGGCAGCCGCAACCGATGAAATACTGAACCCTGCTTTACAAAAAAATAAGAGAATATTGGTCTTGATACTGACATCTCTCTACTTGATACTATAATAATGAATACAACAACACCACATACGTTAGATTTTAAATCAGCATCAGAAAGGCTCAAAAACGTGGTAAAACGTACCCCACTTGAGTTTAATGCCGGACTTTCTTCTTTCTACAATGCCAATATTTATTTAAAAAGAGAAGATTTGCAGATTGTACGCTCTTATAAACTTCGTGGTGCTTACAATAAAATCAGTTCGCTGCCTCACGAATTGTTGGTAAACGGAGTGGTTTGTGCAAGTGCCGGAAACCATGCACAAGGTGTGGCTTACTCTTGCAAAAAACTGGGCATCAAAGGGGTAATATTTATGCCGGAAATTACGCCCAAGCAAAAAGTAAAACAAACTTATATGTTCGGAGGGGAAAATGTGGAAGTGATTTTAGTTGGCGATACTTTTGACGATTGTTTAAAAGAAGCTTTGGCTTATAGCGCAGAAAAAACGGCTACTTTTATTCCACCTTTCGACGATGAAAAAGTAATTGAAGGACAAGCTACCGTAGGCGTAGAAATTTTTGAAGATCTGCCTGATTTAGATATGGTCGTAATGCCTGTAGGTGGCGGGGGACTGGCATCAGGCGTAAGTGCTTATTTGAAAACTGTTAAACCGGATGTAAAATTGGTTGGTGTTGAGCCACTGGGGGCACCATCCATGGTTACAGCTATGGAACATGGTGGTCCTTATACATTAGATGAAATAGACCGTTTTGTGGATGGTGCCGCCGTAAAGAGGATTGGCCACATTACCTACGAATATTGTAAGGAACTGCTCGATCAAATGCATCTAATCCCTGAAGGAAAAATCTGTACCACCATTTTAAAGTTATATAATGAAGATGCCATTGTAGTAGAACCTGCCGGCGCACTATCTATTGCCGCATTAGATCAGCTAAAAGACCAGATTGTGGGGAAAACAGTAGTTTGTGTCGTAAGCGGTGGAAACAATGACATCGAGCGCATGCAGGAGATCAAAGAGAAGTCTTTACTTTTCGAAGGTTTGAAACATTATTTCATTGTACGTTTCCCACAAAGACCAGGGGCTTTAAAGTTGTTCGTAAATGAGGTTTTAGGTCCACAGGATGATATTACCCGTTTCGAGTTCATTAAAAAAACCAACAGGGAAAATGGTCCGGCGCTGGTGGGCATTGAGCTTTCCAACAAAAACGATTATGCCAGTTTATTACAGCGTATGAAAGATTTTAAATTCGAAATTATCGAGTTAAACCAGGATCAGACTTTATTTGAATATTTGGTTTAAGGGTTAAATAACTCACCGCAAAATTTTATACTATCGTCATGCTGAATTTATTTTACAAGTGAATATGATGTTTTCAATTGCCTTGTAGTTACTTCGTGGTCAGCATCTTTTTAGCGTGAAAGACCCTGAAATAAATTACCTTCGGTGAGCTCGCTAAGGCTCGGTTCAGGGTGACGTAAAAAATAAAATATAAAAAATGAATTTCAAATACTTAAACAACAAAGCTTTAATTTCGGACAGCGATATTGACTGGGAAGATTTAGGGGATGGGGTAAAGCGCAAAATCATGGCGTATGATAACAACCTGATGTTGGTTAAAGTAGCATTTGAGAAAGATGCCATTGGTACCATTCACAATCACCCGCATTTACAGATGAGTTATGTTGCCAAAGGGATTTTTGAAGTAAGCATGGGTGATGATAAAAAGGTCTTAAACGAGGGTGATGTATTTTTTGCACCATCAAACGTTTTTCACGGCGTGGTTTGTTTAGAAGCTGGATTACTGGTTGATATTTTTAATCCGCATAGGGAAGATTTCCTAATTACGTGACCCTGAATTTATTTCAGGGTCTATGCAGACTTCCGAGATTTTCCCTGCTCACATACCACGCAAACTTCAGAAATATGTTCCTTAGATTTCCAGAGGTAGATCTTTCCATTACGCTTTGCTTCAGTCGAGATGACGAAATCTGGTGTGACGATCGCCAGGAACCTTCTACCCTAAACCTTTCGCCTTAAACCTTTTACCTTCCACCTCAAACCTTTCACCTCATTCAAAAGTAAACCTCACATTTTTGTAACCCAAACCCTCAATAATAGGCTTAAGCACGGTGGTAGCATTGGTTTTAGTCTGTGCTAAAATGCTCGATTTTTTAACTTCAGCAGTAATTTGTCTTTCTGCGGCTTTGTAGGCTTCATCTACCAAACTAGCCTCTCTAAAAAAAGCCATTTTGGTATCGTAAACACGTGAGTTTTTATGATCAATTTTTACATAGCAGATTTCGGGCTGTGGTAAATTTACTACAGCAGTGTCCGCATCTATGCTAATATCTTCTTTGGCAATTTTAGTGAGATCGATACAACCTACCGCTTCGGCCTTAACAATCAATAAAACACTGGCTTCCGGCAGAAAATCTGTTTTATTCTTATGCTCCAAAACATCGCTGATTTGGTACCTGACCAGCTCTAATTTACCTATAGCTTCAATTTTATCCACCAAAAGCTGATGTTTGCTTTCTACAGTGGTATTGATACTGAACTTTTTGGCGATAAAAAAGTAAGCTGCAACCAAAAGGATTAACCAGGGCAAGAGACGAAAAAAGACCTTCATATGGTGTAAATAAATGCAATTTTATAATGGATATCTGTTGCTAACTGTACAATAATTAATCCATAAATGGGACGCAGCATTTTTGGCAGCAGATTTGTAATATCAAAATCACACACAAATAAAAACTAATCAACATGAAAAAATTTACCATCCTAATGCTTTGCATTGCCACACTAGGTCTGGCTTCATGCAAGAAAGAAGTTCTTGTTCCAGATACTGGACTTCCAAATCAAACAATTGAAACAGTTATTAATGCAAATCAATGGACTTATTCTGAAAACAATACAAGATTATCTACGACAATTAGTTTTCCAGAAATCGACGATGCTACTTTCAAGAATGATGGCATATTAGTTTATATTTATCCTAATAATTCCGTTGCAGAATATAAACAATTGCCAATGGTATTTGATGCTCAAGCTTATAGCTACATAGTAAGAAGAGGTTCAATCACGATTGACATTCAAACTTCCGGAGATAATGTACTTACACCAACAAAACCTACAGCACCAATAGGTTTAAGAGTTGTTATAGTAACTTCTTCTCAATAATAAAAAAGCATTTAAAGTTTAAAAAAACGACCAATGTTCAGCTCTGAACATTGGTCGTTTTTTTTCTTTTAACTACAGTTAAAACTCTAAATGCCTACTAAAATTTAACTGAACATAATCATTTTTTTGATGTTCTCCCCTATTTAGTTGTATTGCACGGATATTAACGCCATTCCTTTCCAACAACAGTTCGTCATAAAAACCTTTGTAGTACACATCTTTCACCTCGTAACGTCTACTGCTCCAGTTATTATTAATCTCTACCCATTCAGGATAAAAAACTACATGATTTTTTTGTGTTTTTAAACCAATTTTTTCCGCATCATCCCGTGTTAAAACTACAGCATTGCCTAAAATTTGTGCAGTATAAATATGTTTAGGCTGCTGGTAAATTTCAGCTGGTTTTCCCGTTTGCAAAAGTTCGCCATTGCGCAAAATCAATAACTGATCAGCTAAAAATAAACCATCGGCAGGATCATGCGATACCAATATTACCGTTACACCGGTTTCTGCAGCGATACGTTTGATATCGGCACGCAACTGGTTTTTAAGCAAAGCATCAACCTGGCTGAAAGGCTCATCTAAAAGTAACACCTGCGTATCCGAAACCATAGCTTTAGCGATGGCTACACGCTGTTGCTCACCCCCACTTAGTTCAATAATTTTCTTATTCTGGAGCGGTGAAATCCGTAAATGTTCCATAATGGCCAAAGTTTTTTCGGCTTTGGTTTTCAGGTCGGTATTGGATAATTGGGAGGCAATATTATCGTATACTTTCGCATAAATATTAAGCGAAAAATCCTGTGTAACCATTTTCATCTGCTTGTGGCCAGGAATCAACTGCTCATCTGGTCCTTTAACGCGTTTATCTTCAAAATAGATTTCGCCTTCATCGGTTTTTAACAAACCATAAATGGATTTTAGTAAGGTAGACTTTCCACTCCCGCTTTCGCCAATAATGGCAACTACATCGCCGCGGTTAATGTCGAAACTTACATTTTTAATGCCACCAGCCTGTTCTGCCTGATATTGCTTGGTTAAATTTTTAACACTGATTAGGATATTGCTCACCGGGTAAAGATAAGAAAAAGGTGGAGGGTTTGGAGGCTGAAGGTAAAAGGTTAAAGCAGAAAGACTAAAGCTGAAAGCAAATTACACGTGTGTTATATTTTATTTTTGCACGTATAAGGATATGTTTATATATTTATATCATCATATAGAGACATCAATTATTAAGTAATATGAACACCAAATTAACATTAACTATAGATAAGTCTGTTATTAAGCAGGCAAAGGCTTATGCAGAACAGCAAGGAAGAAGTTTGTCTGCAGTGGTAGAAAATTATTTAAAAGCTGTAATCAAAAAGGAAGAAGTCGCGAGCAAAGATGATGAGCTCCCACCTATAGTTAAATCATTAAAAGGTGCATTTAAAATGTCTCCAGATTTTGACTATGAAGAAGAATTAAATAAAATCAGAGAAGAGCGATATCAAAAATACATAAGTAATGAAAATCAATAATGTATTCATAGATTCAGATATCATTCTTGACTATTTTCTTGATAGAAAACCTTTTTCTGACGATTCATCAAAGGTTTTAGCATTGTGTGAGATTGGAAAACTAAAAGGTTTTATAACTGGAATCGCTATTGCTAATATATATTATTTATTAAGGAAAGAACATAGTCCTAAATCGATACTACATGGCATAAAGGATTTATTAAAATTTTTGGATGTAATAATTGTAAACAAAGAAGTTATCTTACAATCCATCGATTCAGAATTTTCTGATTTTGAAGATGGGCTGCAAAACTTTGCTGCCGAAAAGGATGGCTTAATCAGTACTATAATTACCAGAAATATTAAAGATTATAAAAAGAGTAAATTAAGTGTTCTCACTCCTGAAATGTTTCTAAAAACATTATAGAACAAAAAATCCTGTTCCGCCTAACCGAAACAGGATCTGTTTATTTGTGTGTTAACCTCTCTGTCCTTCGGACATCTCTCCTAAAGGAGAGACTTGATTAGTCTATTAAATTGATAGGGGCTAATTTAAGCCGAAAGTAACCCCGAAGCTCATATTTTTTAAACCAGCTTGTTGTGGCGTGGTAAACATATCGTTGAAATAGTATTTGGTAAACAGACCTAAACCGCCATAACCAAACCTAATGGTACCACCGTAACGAACTGATTGAAAGTGGTAGTTATCGTATTGTTTCTCTTTACCGCGTTCTTCGCTAACCTGTTTAATTTTTCCGTTTAACAAGAAGCTAACCTCCGGACCTAATACCAGGTAAAACCTTTTGCCATTTTTGTTTTCTGCAGTACGGAATTCAAAATTCAATGGAATGTGTACATAGCTGCTTGAGAAACGGTTTTTAGAGAAATGTACCGGCGACTGATCTGTGTAAACAAATTCGTTCGTGTTTTTAGCAATGGTAATATCTTTTCTTAAACGGATCAAAGTCCAGTCAAACCCTCCCGCTACATAAACCTTAAAGTTTGAATTAAAACGGTATCCAAATTGCAAAACATCGAAAGAGAAGGTACTGGTTTTGCCGCCTTTATAATCCAGGAAATCGTTATTTGGCGATAAATTGAAGCTGCCATTATCAATTAACCTGGAGAAACCTAAATCTACACGGGTGAAAGTAATACCACCCACAAAACGGCCCTTTTTTACTGAATCTGCAGCTTTGGTTTTAATGATGATGCCATGTCCCTCACTATAATCTGTTTTCTTTTTAGTACTATCTTGTTGAGCAAAAGCACCAGGAGCCATAACACCGGCAAGTCCGCTTACCAAAAGTGTTGTATAAATTAGACGTTTCATATCTTTGTGTGTTTTATATTGTTTGAATGTTGTAAAGTTATAATGTTGGACACAGCCAATTGAAAACTGCAAACTGGCAACTGTTAACTAAAACTGCTATTTTTTCCGTTTACCAAATTTAAAAGGTCCGATATTGATTGATGAAAGGGAAGAATCATCATCATCAGTACGAAACTGGATCAGTTTATCTTTTCTTTTATCCATTTTGTTAACGATCAGGTTTACCACATCGCCCACATTACGGATGCCCTTACTTTGTTCATTATCGTTAACAGGTTCATCTGTTTTAACCGGAGTTGTAACAGCCGCGGTTATTACCTCTTCTTTTGGTTGCAGAATCGCTTCTTCAATTTTCGTTTTAAGGTCTTTTTTAGGCTCCTCAACTTTAGCTATAAGGGTTTCCTCTTTCAGCATTTCAGGTGCGGTAACAATGCTTTTCTTTTCTTTTAATACCGTAGGTTTTATTTCCTTTTTAACATCTGTTTTGGCAACAGCGCTAACGGCTTTAGGTTCAACTGGTAAAACTGGTTCAACATTTTCACGTATTGTACCAGCTGTATCTTTAGCAATTGATTCCTCTACCTCCGGTTTAGTGTTTTTAATAGCATTACTAACTAATTTTTTACCCGCAATGGTTGCATTTTGTTGCTGATAAATCAGAATTCCAATCGTGGCGATCAATAAAATCGCTGCAGCCGATAACCAATATATGGGTATAATTCTTTTTTTCTTCGGTGCGATTTCGCTTTCTATATTGCTCCACAAATCTCTCGAGGGTATTACTTCCGCATCAGCAAAAGCATCCTTAAATAATTGATCAAAATCCTTATCCCGTATAGGTTGCATAACCAAATCCCTCCATTTTTATAATTTCTTCTTTTAATATTGCTCTCGCTCTCGATAATTGCGATTTGCTCGCCCCTTCCGAGATGCCTAATGTTTCGCCGATTTCCTTGTGTGAGTACCCCTCAATCACATACATGTTAAAAACCATCCGGTAACCATCAGCTAGTTTTTGTATCACTTTCATCAGGTCTTGCATACCCAAACGGCTAAAATCAAATCCGGTTGATGGTTGTTCATAAGCCTCATCCATTTCCACTACATTTAAGCTGCGTAAATTTTTACGGTAACTCTCAATAGCGGTATTCACCATTACCCGCCTAATCCAACCTTCAAAAGAACCTTCGCCCCGGTATTCCTTAATTTTCTGAAAAACTTTAATGTAGCCCATCTGCAATACATCTTCAGCCTCCATCCTATCTTTAGCGTAGCGCATACAAACGGCCAACATCTTTGATGCTGTTTGCTTGTAAAGCAACTCTTGCATCTTCCGGTCGCCAGCTTTGCAGCCTTCCATCAAATCGTTTATTGTATAGCTTCGCGTCAATTTCATTGTGTGTTTGTATATAGAAGATGGCAGATTACAAACAATGGTTGCATGGAGAGAGAAAAAAAGTTAAATAATGTTAAAAAATCATTTATAAACCTGATTATCAAATAGATAAATTACTTAAGATTTTTTAGGAAAGATATAGATTTGTGATTTGGAAAGCAAAGGCAGAAGCAATCTTAAAGTGTTCGTCCCGCTATCCGCTTCAAAGCCTCGGCTCGTTCCTCTCCTTCGTGTTTTCCGCTGCTATCGGGTTTAGGAACCAAAGGCAATGCTTAAAAATAACAAATCCCTTAGCTTTTAAAACTATGGGTTTGATATGGATGAATTTCAACCCTACACCCTAAACCCTCTACCTTTTTACCTTATACCTTCCCTCCTTTTTCGCCGTAAACAATTTAAAATCCTGCTTATAACTCAGGAAAAACAAATGGTTACATACAATTTTAAGGAAAGATATAGATTTCTGATTTGGAAAGCAAAGGCAGAAGCAATCTTAAAGTGTTCGTCCCGCTATCCACTTCAAAGCCTCGGCTCGTTCCTCTCCTTCGTGTTTCCCGCTGCTATCGCCCGCCTGCACGGGCAGGGGTTTAAGAACCAAAGGCAATGCTTAAAAATAACAAATCCCTTAGCTTTTTAAAACTATGGGTTTGATATGGATGAATTTCAACCCTACACCCTAAACCTTAAACCCTCTACCTTTTTACCCTCTACCTTCCCTCCTTTTTCGCCTTAAACAATTTAAAATCTTGCTTATAAGTTATAAAAAACGAATGGTTAAACTGAAGTTGTTTATCGGTATGATCTAAATCAATATGTGGTTCAAAACGCACATCAAAGTATAAATGTGGGATCAATTCTTTTTGGTAAGCATAACGCAACGAAACAAGGTTTCTGGAGCTTTGCTTTAAGCCCGGACTATATAAATTATCGGAAACTGACTCGTATAGCGGCATCCCTTTAATCGAAATAAAGTTATTGCCTTTCCAGTAAGACGCTACTAAACTTCCCCATTTACTTTCTACCCCTGCATTTAACCATAAACCAAAACCACCTTGGTAGGCCCTTCTTTTATCAGGAGAAAAATCTTTGTAAACAGCGATATAGTTATCCGTATAGACCTGTTTAATATTGCTATTAATGTCTCTATGCAACTTTATACCCGTTGCACCATTAAACATGGTTGTAATCGGGATTTCTTTTAGCACATCTATCTGCCCACCTTGATGGAAAGCTAAAAACTGTGCGGGAATGCTCAACTTCCAGTCATCGTTCTTGATTAAAAAACTCTCTGTTGATAATCCACCGATAATTTCTTCTTTGGTTGGATCACCCTTATAAATCATTTTTTGCCAGGCAATCCATGCATCTAAAGTAAATTTCTTACGTTCTACCAATAATTGTGTTCCATATTCAATCGGCGTAGTCAAAATCCTTTCGAAATCGTATAAAGGCTCGATATACTTATGCTGGATATTTCCTTCTAAACTACCAAAAATTAAAGTGAGGTTACGCTTATGGTATTTTACACTAAACAAGGGTTTCGCATCAGAAATTCCGTTCCGCCCGAAATCTTTCCTGATAAAAGCACCTGCGGTGATGGCCAGGTTTGGATGTGCGTAATACACCAACTGAGGCTGTAACTGTGTTCCATATAGCGTATAACCGTCATGAAAATCGTTGGTATACTCGTAATTACGAACGTAGTTTAAATTATAAAAGTTAAGATGAACCTCATTGGTTAAACTGCTATCCGAACGGATCCTGTTTTCGAAGGCGGATTGATTAAACTGTGCTGAAGCAAAATAAGAACTAAAAAGAAAAGTTATCAGTAGTAAGGACTTTTTCAGGTCCGAGGTTGTAAACATGAGCTTGGATTTTATCGATCAAATTTAGAATAGTTTTTGGTTTATTTAGCCGCAATGCATGCGAAGTTTACGCAAGGAAAACAAAGCAATCGATAAACTTAGTTACGGCTTGATTTCATAATCTTCTCCTCCCTCCATCTGTATAATAAATCGGTAACAGTCATTATAATTCAATATAGTTTCACTTGCCCCAGATTTATGTGATCTTTATATATACTTAGAAAAGCCTAAAATTCCATTGGCCATCTCAATGATAGTCACGCTTGTAAAGTATGGCGATAACTATCTAAATGAAATTGATTAAACGCTAAATATTTTCTCTTTTAAAAACTAAAAAATATTTCTATTCTTGTTAACAAATTCAAAATATGTCGGATTTGTACAAAAAAAAGTCCATTTGCACCAAAATTTTAAATGTAGCAGAAAGTAGTTTTGTATCAGCGGATTAAAGCCATACAATCAATTTTGATCGATGATTCGCCAATAACTAACTAAATACATTTAGTATGAGAAACAGCGAAATCAATTCCTCATGAAGGCACTCGCCTTAAGTTTAATTTTAGCGCATCTATTAATAAAAAATGCAATTACCTAAATATGAGTTTAAAAGGGTCTCGCTAAAATAACCAACCTGATAAGGCTTACTTATCAAGATATGAGATGTGGATTCTTCGGGCCGCTTAACATGCTCTATGAATTCAATTAAAAGGCCCTGGACGCATCGCACCCCCTTTGGCCATTACATTTTTCAAAATCACCAAGGCATAAATAGCCTTGGTGATGATTAGCACTATGAATAAAATTAAATTTTTAAAGTTAAGTTGCTTAGCAATTGCTTTTTTCGCATTTAGTGTAAACGCTGTTTTTTCACAAATAGCCCGTAAAGCCGAAACCCTTAAATCGCCTGATGGCAAACTCCTAATTTCTTTTAATTTTTCAGACCTAAAACAAGTCACATATGCATTTACCGCATACGGAAAAATACTAATTGGACCATCGGCACTGGGTTTGGATAGTTTAAAGCAAACCCGATTTATCAGGGCAAGCCGTCGATCAGTAAATGCTGTATGGAAGCCTGTATGGGGAAAACGAACCGTTGTACCAGATCAATTTAATGAAATTACATTGGATTTAAAAGCCTATAAAATAGTTGCACGGGCATATAATAATGGTTTTGCGATTAGATACCTGTTGCCTCCGGGAAGACTCAGAACAAAAGATTTAACACAATTTAATTTTCAGGGAGATTACACCGCATGGTTTTACAATGGAGAACTTCACAATATTGGTCCGCAAAAATTAACAGATGTAGATGGAAAGCGTTTGCCGGTGATGACGGTAATGGCTGATGACCATAATTATATGGCGGTGCATGAGGCTGATTTAGAGCAGGGTGAACCGCTTATACTGGAATCAAAAAAAGGCTCAAAAAACTTAACCATAGCTTCAAAGTCTAATTCTGCCTGGCGGGTTGTAATGTATGGACGCACACCTGGAGAATTGGTTGACTCACATTTGATAGAACTATTAAACCCACCGCCAGCAAAAAACACTGACTTTTCATGGGTAAAACCTGGAGTTGCAGTATGGGATTGGCGAATTAATGGTGCCAGAGTAGATAACTTCGAGTATAAAATGTCGCTACCATCATGGAAGCGTATGGTTGATTTCGCAGCGCAAAGCAGTATGCGTTACCTGATGCTGGATGCTGATTGGTACGGGCCAGAATTTGCAGAAGGTTCTGATCCGGTTAAAGGTGGCAAGGTGGCCCAAGTGCATGAAATTATTACTTATGCCAAAACTAAAGGTATTGGTATCTGGCTTTATATCAATGATGTTGGCGGCCGTAAATATCCAATTGAGCAAACATTAAAACAATACAGTGATTGGGGTGCAGCAGGGATAAAATATGGCTTTATGATTGGCGATCCGGAAGAAAAAAATATCCGGACCAAGCTCATCACAGAATTATGTGCCAAATACCATTTGTTATGCGATTTTCATGATGGCCCTGTTCATCCATATGGACAGATGCGTACCTGGCCAAATGCGCTAACGCGCGAGTATGGCCCTGCTCAACTGGATGCGCATCGCGTGGTTGCCCCTAAAACATTTGTAACAGAAGTATTTGTCAACATGCTCGCTGGCCCTATTGATATGAATAATGGACTGGCTGACCTTACTCAGGCTGGCCGCGTTGACGAACCTTCACCTGTCCCCTCTACTTTGGTTGGTGAAGCAGCGCGGACTTTGATCATGTTTTCAGGTGTTACGGTAATCCCGGATATCCCCGAAAATTACAAAAAACATCCGGAAATATTAGCGTTTTACGCTTCAGAAAAGATGCCCTGGAGAGAAAGTAAAACCCTTAGTGGTGTTATTGGAGAATACATTACCATGGCCAGGCAATCAGCCGATGGAACATGGCTGGTGGGTGCAGCTACTAATGAGGAGCCACGCGATCTCGAAATACCGTTAGCTTTCTTAGGTAAAGGCAACTACCATGCAACTGTTATTCAGGATAGTAAAGACTCTGATTATCGTACGCATAAAGAAGGCTATACCTCGAAAGAAATAAGTGTTACATCTGGCAGTATAGTTCACGTTAAACTCGCGCCTGGTGGTGGCGCCTGTATTCTTATCAGAAAAGTGAATTAAGCTGAATCTTTGAATATCCTTAGCATGATTAAAATACTAAGTGTTCCTATTTGCAGTACAGGGATCATGTAAGCAAAAAAACCTTTCAGCTTCCTGAAAGGTTTTTAATTATGGTGGAGAATATCGGATTCGAACCGATCACCTCTTCACTGCCAGCGAAGCGCTCTAGCCAAATGAGCTAATCCCCCAATTTTTACTATTCAATAATTTCGCATTGAATAACAAGCTTCCCTGCTTGAGCAGCAAAAATAACAAATACTTTCTCGAATGCAAATGATAATTTAAAATTTAATTAATCTTTAAATTTAAAAGCAAACAACGCCATTAAACAGATTATCGCAAGAGCAGATTGCATGGGATATTTGATGCACAGAAAGAATACAAATATGGCAACCAATAATATAATACAAAACATTATAGCCTTTAAGGCACTCCATATAACACATGGCTATAAGCGCCAAAAGGTAGAAAGGAATAATAATAACGGCTACGATAAACATTACCCAATATTAATTTCGAATGTTAACCAAATATTAAATGTTATTTAGTTTTTTAATTAAAGGTTTAGACTAGATATATACATTAACTTCTTTGTTATCTAACAGCGCCTGATAGCAATCTACAAATTGGGCAACGTTAAACCCATCCATCAGAGCATGATTTACATGGATAGAAACCGACATTATTTTTCTTTCGTTTTTATCCCTAAGCTTGCCAAAAGATATTTTAGGGCAACTATCCTGATAAGCGTAGTTACGGGCATGTGACAAAGAAGTGAAATTTAACCAGGGCAGTGCAGAATAATGGATCACATTTTCGCCTGATGCGGAAGGGATTAAACCAGTACTGGTTTTTACTTTTTCAATTTCCTGGTTAGCTGCAATTCTAAAATCTTCAAAACCCTCATAAAAATCCATATAACCAAATCCAAAAGTTCCATTGGGGCGGTTAATGGTGGCCGCAGCATTTACAGTATCGTATTTCCAAACTTCATCATTAATAATGCGGAACTTAAAAGGTTCTAACTGATTAGCGGCCACTAATGATTTGTGCAGATAAAGCAGGAAAAAGGAAACGTTTTGTTCCTTTGCTTCTTTATAGGTAGCGGTACAATCTAATTCCACAGTTAAACCAAAGAAAGGTTCTTCAAAGGCACTGAAAAATTTAAAATGATCCTTTCTGATCCAGGTATTGATATCTATTTTCTCTTTCATTCAATTAATTTTGGTAAAACTTCAGATAACGTTTCCATTTGGTAAAAATTTGTATGCTCAATGGTATGATCAATATGCTCATGCACCCATGTAGTATGAAAAGGGATATGAACGGCATGTCCACCAATATTCAATACGGGTAAAACATCCGATTTTAAGGAATTACCCAACATTAAGAATTCCTCAGGCTTACAATCCAGGTGTTTGATCAGTTTTAGATAATCTCTTTCCTGTTTATCACTCATAATTTCGATATGGTGAAAATAATGATCCAATCCTGATTTGGTTAATTTTCGTTGTTGATCCAATAAATCACCTTTGGTAGCCACCACCAGTTTATATTTTCCATTTAAGGCTTTTAGCACTTCTTCTACCCCATCTAGCAATTCTACCGGTTTTTGAAGCATCTCCTGTCCCAGTTCTATCGCTCTGTTAATTACCATTGGATCTATTTTGCCGTCTGTTATTTTTAGAACAGTTTCGATCATACTCAATACAAAACCTTTAATTCCGTAACCATAAAGCGGCAAATTGGCTATTTCCGTTTTATAAAGCTCCGCCAGGATGTTATGGTGTGGCATAAAATCTTCTAAAAGACCTGCAAACTGATTTTCGGTTTCCCTGAAATAAGGCTCGTTTACCCAAAGCGTATCATCTGCATCAAAAGCAATTACAGTAATTTGATTTTTCATGGTTATGCTTACTTTAGTACCTCAAAAGTAAAGCAACGATTCCCTTTAAAAAAGGACATTTGTCTCGATTAAATAAATATGCTACGTACAAACCTTACTTTCTTATCTTTTATTGATCGCTTTTGTGCTGAAAACGAGGAGGCAGATATTACGCTTAAAAACTTTAAAGCAGGATATAGATTTATTGAACAGGGGGAAAAAATCAGTAATATTTACATCATTAAAGATGGAATCAGCAAATGTTTTATTTCTGAGGAAAACGGTAAGGACTTTATTATCGAATTTTTAGGTAAGGGCGAAGTCGTTGGCGAGCTGGAAGCGCTAAAAAAGATTACTTGCCTGTGCAATGTTGCTGCAATTAATGATGTTATGGCCTATGTTATACCTCACCCTCTTTTTCTTTCTTTGATTGATAAAAATAACGAATTCACCACGCTCTTACTCCAGGAATTATCTACAAGAATTATACAAACCAGTACACGTGCATCTTTCCAGCAATTGTATACCCTGGAATATGCACTTTTAAAATTGCTCAAACTACAGGCTGATGAGCATATTTCCATTTCTAAAGAAGATATGGCAGCCTATCTCGGCATTTCCGTAAGAAGCTTTAACAGAAGTTTAAAACAGATTGTAATTAAAGGAGATTTTGATACATCTGAATTTAAAAATACCCTCCAGCTAGCCAATATGAAAAAGCTACTGGAAAGATTAAAATAACGGGAAGTATTTAAATTATGAACCCAGAAGCCAAATATCAGCCATTCATTTTTATGATCCTTTAAATAACCGAATTTAACTACTTTTACAGGGAACAATACTTTTAAAAATATAAATCCTGGGATAAATTATTTCCTATGAACCCGCTAAAGTCAGTCTAATCCGTAAATTCCTTTCATTGAAAATCTACACCATAACTTTAATTTCGCATGGAGCTTTCCTTTCTAAATATCTGTCAGGTCTTAAACATTTAGGGATAAAACTTTGTTAATAACTCTATTAAAAAGAAATCTACTGTGAGGCGTTTTAACTTTGATGCGTTAGTAGCAGAAGATTATCCTTGGTATTATCATTGAATAAATAGTTTAGTAACAATTTATCTCGAAAAACCCAATTAAAGCATAAATATGAATGTAGAAGACGTTTTTAAGAACAATGAAAAATGGATCGCAGAAAAATTGTCAATTGATCCCAATTATTTTACTGAACTGTCTAAAGGACAAAGTCCGGAGTTTTTGTATATCGGATGTTCAGATAGTCGTGTTACGGCTGAAGACTTAATGGGTATACAACCTGGGCAGGCTTTTGTGCACCGGAATGTGGCCAATTTGGTAAACAACGTTGATTTAAACGTAATGACTGTTTTAAATTACGCTGTACGGCATTTAAAAGTGAACCATATTGTGGTTTGCGGCCATTATAACTGTGGAGGCGTTAAAGCTGCCATGCAACCTGCTGATATGGGTATATTAAATCCGTGGTTAAGAAATATCCGCGATGTTTACCGTATCCATAAAGATGAGTTAAATGCCATTGAGGATGAAGGTGCGCGTTATAACAGATTGGTAGAACTGAATGTGCAGGAACAATGTGTTAACCTGTTAAAAACCGCAGCGGTACAGCAAGCCATCACCGAACGTGGAATAACCGTTCACGGCTGGGTTTTCGATATTCACACCGGTAAATTAATCGACCTTAAAATAGATTTCGAAAATATTTTGAAAGATATTAAGGAGATTTATAATCTGTATTAATTAGCGTTTGGCATTGACTGTATGGTGTTTAAGCCCAAAATAAAAAGTATTTTTTTTTAAATAAACAAAAAAGAGGTGAAGTTTTAAAAACTTGACCTCTTTTTACTAGCAAGAAAAACTGGTTCCTACAGACATAAACTACGGATAGCTAAGCTACCTCTTCCGTAATCATTTTAGGTTCTTCAGTTACCTCATCCTTCTCTATCCTGAGGTTACGGATAATATGCTGCTGCCTATCTGGGGTGTTTTTCCCCATGTAATATTCTAACAGGCTTTTAATGGTCTGATCTTTCAAAATAACAGGATCCAATCTAATGTCTTTGCCAATAAACAAACCAAATTCATCCGGAGAAATTTCACCCAATCCTTTAAATCGGGTTATTTCAGGTTTGTTGCCCAGTTTTTCGATCGCATTTTTACGTTCCTCATCGCTGTAGCAATAAATGGTTTCTTTTTTATTCCGGACCCTGAAAAGCGGTGTCTGCAAAATATATACATGGCCTGCTTTTACCAGATCGGGGAAAAACTGCAGAAAAAAAGTCATCATCAGTAGACGGATATGCATGCCGTCCACGTCGGCATCAGTAGCAATTACGATATTGTTATAGTGTAATCCATCTAAACCATCTTCAATATTTAAAGCATGTTGTAGCAGGTTAAACTCTTCATTTTCATATACTACCTTTTTGGTCAGCTCGTAACAGTTAAGCGGTTTCCCTTTCAAACTAAATACGGCCTGGGTATCTACATCGCGCGATTTGGTAATTGAACCAGAAGCCGAATCTCCTTCTGTAATAAACAAAGTAGTTTCGTAACGTTTTTCGTGCGTGCTGTTGAAGTGAACCTTACAATCGCGCAATTTTTTATTGTGCAGAGATGCCTTTTTAGCTCTGTCATTAGCCAGTTTTTTAATCCCCGCAATATCCTTACGCTCCCGCTCCGATTGCATAATTCTTTTTAGCAAGGCATCAGCAACATCCGGATTCTTGTGCAGATAATCATCCAGTTCTTTCTTAACAAAATCGTTGATGAAGGTAGCTACAGACGGCCCTTCCGGCCCCATGTTCTGTGATCCCAGTTTGGTTTTGGTTTGCGATTCGAATACAGGTTCCTGTACGCGTACGGAAATGGCTGCAATAATGGACGAACGCACATCAGCTGCATCAAACTCCTTTTTGAAAAACTCGCGAATGGTTTTCACCACCGCTGCTCTAAAAGCTGCCTGATGGGTTCCGCCTTGTGTGGTATGTTGCCCGTTGACAAATGAATGGTAATCTTCGCCATATTGCTGACCGTGGGTCATCGCAATTTCGATGTCAGGACCAACCATGTGAATAATCGGGTACCTGATTTCTTCGGGTTTATTAAATTTAGAAAGCAGGTCGTAAAGGCCTCTCTCCGAAAAATATTTCTGATTATTGAAATTTATCGTTAAACCTGTATTTAAGAAAACATAGTTCCAAACCATGCTTTCTACAAAATCGGGGATATAATGATAATTTCTGAAAATACTTTCGTCGGGATAAAAAGTAATAGCAGTACCATTACGTTGCGTGGTGTCAATAACCGGGTTTTCAGTTACAATTTCACCTTTAGAAAATTCTACTTTTTTGGTTTTTCCATCGCGGTACGACTGAACGGTAAAACTGGTCGACAATGCATTTACTGCTTTTGTTCCCACACCATTTAAACCCACCGATTTTTGGAAAGCATTACTATCGTATTTACCCCCTGTATTGATTTTGCTTACACAATCAATTACTTTACCTAACGGAATACCCCGGCCATAATCGCGAACGTTCACTTTTTGTTCGGATAGTGTAATTTCAATGGTTTTTCCGGTTCCCATTACAAACTCATCAATAGAGTTATCTACAATTTCCTTTAACAAAACATAAATACCATCATCCTGTGCAGAGCCATCACCAAGTTTACCGATATACATACCCGGGCGTAACCTGATGTGCTCTTTCCAATCTAATGAGCGGATACTGTCGTCGTTATAAATTACTTCTGCCATAATGTGTTCGTCTGTTCTTCAATAAAAAACCCTGCATTTTTTGATCTGCAAAGTGATGAAGAATGTATAGAAATAACCCTGATGATTGAAATAAAAACATCTCTAAATAAGTTCCTCAGAATTATCATACAATAATAAATTTATTCCGCGAGGCAAACAAAAGAAAGTTTCAACATACAAACATGAAGGATGGAATAGTTAAAATGGATAAGGCCTGGTAGCATATGGTCGATTGTTTGATGGTTGATAGTTCATAGTATGAACCAAAGACCATGATCCAATTCATCCTCTTTCTAACCTTTTCTATCTTCCATTATCCATCTTCCCTCTTCCATTATCCATATTACATCTTTACATAATTTCCCTATCTTCATCACTTAATTTCATATTCTTATTGATGCAACCGAAAAAACAGCTGTCGCTCTTTGATTTATCCATGATTGTGGTGAGTTTGGTTATTGGAATGGGTGTTTTCCGCACACCTGTAAACGTAGCAGCGAAAGCGCAAATTCCCGAATTGTTTTACCTGGCCTGGTTTATCGGTGGTTTTGTGGCTTTTTGTGGGGCATTAACTTATGCCGAAATCGGATCACGTTTTCCGGTAACTGGTGGCTATTACAAAATTTTTTCGGTGGCTTACCATCCTTCCATTGCCTTTGCCATTAACTGCATTGTGATTATTTCAAGCGCGGCATCAGTAGCAGCCATATCAATTATTGGAGCAGAATACCTGAGCAAAATTATTTTACCACAGGCTGCACAAACCGAAACATCAAGGGTAGCCATAGCCATCACCACCATTCTGGTGTTTTACTTAATTAATCTGTTAGGCTTAAAAGCGAGTGCCAAAACACAAAATGTATTAACGGTTATTAAAATCGGAATGATTTTAACGCTTATCTGTGCGGTATTTTTTGGTAACCAGACACAAAGCATTATACCCATTTTTAAAACCGCAACCGGTGCCTTACCAAGCTGGTCTGATTATGGAAAAGCTTTAGGCCTTTGTTTGATTGCCGTTTCTTTTTCTTATGCAGGATATGCACAAACCATCAACTTTGGCGGCGAAGTTAAAGAAGCTAAAAAAGTAATTCCTCGTTCTATTATTATCGGTTTAACCATCATCGTAATTCTTTACCTGGCCATTAATTATGTATACGTAAAGGTAATTGGTTTCGAAGAGTTAAAATCGGCCGAAAGTATAGCAGCAATATTGGCTTCAAAAATATTTGGCCCGGCCGGATTTAATGCACTTTCGGTCATTATTTTTTTCTCGGTAATGGGTTATGTCAATGTAAATCTGTTAAGCAACCCAAGGGCTATGTTTGCCATGGGCGAAGAAGGTGCGCTGCCAAAAATTTTTAGCAGGATGAACAAAAAAACAGAAGTAATTACCATTAGTTTAACCGGTTTCACCTTGATTGCTGTAGTGATTATTTTCTATGCTAAAACCTTCGATAAAATTTTAAACTATACCATTTTTTTAGAAAGCATCAGTATGGCCAGTTCTGCAGCCACCATTTTCATTCTTCGAAAAAGAACTGCGCATCTTGATAAAAAAACCATCTACACTGTGCCATTATATCCTATATTGCCTATTATATTTATTGCAGCTTATACTTTTGTTGCTTTCAGTATTTATGCTGATGATCAAAATGCGGCGCTAAATGGTTTATATATTTTTGCTGGCTTTCTGGCTATTTATTTTGTGAGCAGGTGGTTTAAGAAAAAATAGTTTATTCACGATTCAAACTTCGCAGGTTTTTGAAACCTGCGAAGTTTAGAAAACACCTTTTAAATAATTAATGAACAAAACACTCTCCTTAAAACAAGAAATTGCTTACGCCGCCGGTATGATTGGCTGGAGTACGATGACCAACATCATCATCGTCATGCTTCCCTATTTCTATCTGCCCCCAAGTAACGCTGGCTTACCGCCTTTGGTGCCACAGCTTGTTTTATTAGGTGCATTTAATATCCTTTCTATAATTGCTGCCTCGGGCAGGTTGGTAGATGCCATTTACGATCCTTTCATCGCCTCCAGAAGCGATGCGAGTACCGACAAAAACGGCCGCAGGATGCCTTTTATGAAATGGGCTATTGTGCCAGCCATGCTTTTCTGCGGATTGGTTTTTTACCCCATCCAAAAAACAGAAAGTTTGCATAATGCCTGGTGGCTCATCATTACACTTTGTTTATTCTTTATATCGGTTACCACCTACATTATTCCTTATAATGCTTTACTGGCCGAAGTAACCAATACACCCAGGCAAAAAGTTAAACTATCCAGCTACCAGCAGGTCGGTTTCGTTATCGGCATTATTTTATCTGCCTGCACCAACAACTTTGCCGATCTGGTTGAAGCTAATTTTCATGTAGCCAACCGCAGCGAAGCCATTCAGGCGGCCATATGGGGTTTGTGTATCTTATCCGGATTGGTGATGTTATTACCCATTCTTTTCATTAACGAAAAAGAATTTACCGTTGCCAAGCCCACTCACGTTCCATTATGGCCAGCTATAAAAAGTACGTTTAAAAACAGCAATTTTAAATACTACCTCATATCTGATTTTGCCTTTTATACCGCGTTGAGCATTATATCAAGCGGTTTATTATTTTTCTGTACGGTATTATTAGGCCTGCCAGAATCAGAAGGAGGAAAATTTATGGGCGCCATGGTTATGGCTTCTTTGTTATTTTATCCATTGGTAAATTTTGGTTCTGCTAAAATTGGCAAAAAACCTTTTGTATTGCTTGCCTTTGGTGTATTATGTTTAATCTTCGTTACTATTTTCTTTTTAGGTAAATTGCCATTTGGGCCATATACGCAGATTTACATCCTGGTATTATCAGCCTCTTTTCCATTAGCAGCACTGGGCATTTTACCTACTGCGATTTTGGCCGATATTGCCCAAAAAGACACTTTGAAAACGGGTGAAAACCACGAAGGCATGTTCTTCGCGGTGAAATATCTTTTTGTAAAACTTGGTCAAACCCTGGGAATTGCCATTTTCGCTATGCTCACCATTTATGGTAAAGATCCTGGCAACGATTATGGATTAAGGTTAAATGGCGTGGTAGGTTTTGGGCTTTGTTTAATAGCGCTGTTGGTTTTTAGCAGATTTAAAGAGGAAAAGTAATTTAAGGATCTGAAAAGTTCGAACCTGAAAGCCTTATCAGCAGCACACTGCTATAATATCTATCTTTTTATGGAAAGTAATTGCGGTGCCGTATCGGTTAAAGTAGTGCTGCCCTTTGCTTAATTCCCGTAAGTAAAACATATAAAATAATCGGGGTAATGCTGTCGGTTGCCCACCTGCAACGGGTAGGGATTTATTTAACTAACCTTAGTAACGATATTATAGTCAGCTAAACCTCTACCAAGCAAAATACTTTTTTCAATCGGCAGAGACCGTGAAATGATCTGGAAAAACAAAAGTTGCTGATTATCAAAAAGCCACCCTTACAGCAAAAAGATTAAGACCTAAAATCACGTAAGAATACATCTGCGGAGCAATCTTTTGAGCATCGCTCCACAGGTGTATTCGATTTAAAAATTCGCCTAATATCCAGTATTTTGTTTTAATGTACCCTTACTTCTGTCAATCTGATCCTGTGGTAAAGGAAAATATTCATCCCTGGCTTCAATGGTAATTCCTTTTAAGTAGTTAAAATACCCGCCTTCAAAAGCGAAGTAGCTTTCAAGGGTTTGTTTGACTATTCCCCAACGTACCAAATCAAAAAAACGGTGTCCTTCCAATGCCAATTCTAACCTCCGTTCAAAACGTACCGCATTTCTGGCATAAGTAGCATCTGGAAATGCCAGGTACTGACTAACTTTATATGCAGCTGCCGGTGTTCCATTTATCGTTTGTGGTGTTATTTTAGCGGCACGTGCCCTTACCGCATTTACAAGCGTTAATGCTCTGTTTAAATCGCCATTTTCTACCGCACATTCTGCTGCCATTAAATAAACATCGCTTAAACGAATCAAATTCACATTTAATCCACTTACGTTGGTAGAACCTGGCGCGGTTCCGCTGGTTAACTGAGCAATATCGATGGTATTTTTAACTGCGATAAAGGGCCCTCCATTACTAGAATCACGAATCCAGGTGTCGCCCGCCATTAAACCCCAGTCACGGTATGGAACGCCCCTTCTCCCTATGGTAGATTCAATTCTAGGATCTAAAGGTAAAGTTTTATCTACCACATAATTATCTTTAGCTGAACCGCTCAATCCCAAATCAGATTTATATGGATCGTTGCGATAGCTTCCATCCAACAATGGTAAACCTAAAGCATTCACTTTAAAAGAGTTGGCTAAATCAATAGAAGGTTGAAAGAAGCCACAACAGTTAATTGGCGCATTACCATAGGGAAAATTAAGCATATCGCCAACGTTTCCATTATCTCCGCCTGTACCATCCGTACCCACGGAGTGCTGAACGGACATAATCGTTTCGGGACCATCTTCTTTGGTAATATCGAAATTATCTGAATAAGGCATTGTGGTTAAATCTGCCTTGGCCAAAATTACCGTGTTTAGTAGGTCGTATGCTTCAGTATATTTTTTCTGATATAGATAAACTTTCCCAAGATAAGCTTGTGCAGCATATTTATCTACCCTACCTTTTTGGTTTTTGGGTTTTGTGGTACTCAAATTGGCTACAGCAAATTGAAGATCAGCTATAATATTAGGATAAATATCTTTATCATTTGGAACAAAAGTACCATTACTGGCTTCTGTAACATAAGGTACTGATTTAAATACCCGTACCAAAAAGAAATAATAATGCGCACGCAGTAACCTGGCTTCGCCCTGGATTTCCTTGGCACGGGCATCATTAAATTTAGCAGAACCTCCTCCGGCCTGTAGACTGGCTAAAACTCTGAGCGTACTGTTACAACGCTGTATTCCCTCAAAACACCGGTCCCAAAGATTTGATAAATTATCGTTTGTACTGGTTGGCGAATGTTGTTCAATGGCATTCATTGGAGGCTGATCGCCTGTACTGCTTCCTTTATGCGCATTATCTGAGGCGACTTCACCAAATAACCATTGACTGGGTGCTGCACCGTAATTGCCCCAGGTACCATTCACATTACCGTTTAACAGGCCGTAGGCACCTATTAAAAGCCCCTCAACTCCATCCTGGCTCATTAGCTGTTCTTCTGATAGTTGACCTTGAGGCTGAAGTGTTAAAAATTCCTTCTTGCATGAAAACGTAATACAAACTAAAAAGGAAAGAAGAATATATTTTATATGTTTCATCTTGATATCTTTTAATTAAAATCCAACATTAATACCGATTAAAAATTGACGTGGTGACGGGTAAACCCCTTGATCTACTCCTGGAGCAGTGAAAGTGTCTACAATCTGACTGATTTCTGGATCCAGACCTGTGTATTTTGTAATGGTAAATAAGTTACTTGTACTAACATACACCCGTAATTTACTGATACCAGAATTTTGACCAAAAACTTTAGCCGTTGGAATAGAATAGCCGATTTGTAAATTTTTCAACCTCAAAAAGCTTCCTTTTTGGATGTAATAGCTTGACGAAGCAAACTCCAGATCTGAAGCACCTGCATAAGAAGACGGGATCAGACTTGAGGTATTGGTTGGGCTCCATGCATTAAGTAATCTAACACTTTTCGCACCGTCAAAGGAAGGAAAATCGGTAAAATAACGTGTAGCTTCAAAAATGTCATTTCCCTGAACACCATATAAGAAAGCAGAAATATCGAAGTTTTTATAAGATGCATTTAAGTTTACCCCATAGGTAAAATCAGGATTCGGATTTCCAATTATAGTGCGGTCTTTCGGATCGATTATCCCATCACCATTAATATCCTGATAACGTAATCCACCAACCCTTGCACCTGAATAAGAAGGATTATTCTGAATATCGGCTGCGCTCTGATAAATTCCTGCTGTTTTATATCCAAAAAAAGAGCCAAGAGGTGAACCTTCTTGTAATACACTGGTTTGTAAACTCCTGTAATTACCATATACCTGGTTAAAAATACCAGGTGCCAGCTTTACAATTTTATTATTATTTTTTGAAAAGTTTAAACCAACGTCAAATTTAAAAGGGCTATCTGCATTTCTTCCATAATGATAACCTACATTAAATTCAACCCCTTTATTGCTCATATCACCGATGTTTACGAAAGGCGAACTTCCTAAACCAACTACACTTGATGGTAAAGGCACAGGATAAAGCATATCAGTTGTTTTTTTGTTATACCAATCAACCGATCCATCAACAGCTCCGCCTAGTAGGGTAAAATCAAGACCAATATTTAGAGATTTTACTGCTTCCCATTTGATATCAGGATTTTGATAAGCATTTTGGCGCACACCAGTGGTAAGGCCATTTCCTCCACCAACTGCATAAGCAGCGTTGGCAATAGAGCTTTCGTACCTGTTCATGTAATTATATGGTGGTATCCGCTGGTTACCGGTTTCTCCGTAACCGCCGCGAAGTTTTAAATCGGAAATCCATTTTACACTCTTCATAAATTCCTCTTCAGATACCCGCCATCCGGCACTAACCGCTGGAAAATTACCATATTTGTTAGCTGCTCCAAAGTTAGATGAACCATCCCTACGAATAGTAAAACTAGCCAGGTAGCGATCTTTAAAGGAATAATCAAGTTTACCAAATACGGAGAATAATGATCCTATGGCCCCGGTACTGGAGTTGCTAATGTTTGAAGAACCAGTAGTCAGGTAATAATAATCAGGATTACCCAAGAGAAAAAAATCATTACGGCCTCCATTTAATTGCCTGGATCTCGACCTGATCGCCTCGGTACCAATTAGGGCATTTATCTTGTGTTTTTCATTGAACACTTTACTATAATTTAAGGTATTTGTCCAGGTCCATTCTGTATTATATCCTTGATACTCATTCAAATTGTTTGAATTATTACCTTCAGAAAATTCAAGGTTTGGATAACGCATAGATAAACCATTATAGTTTTCATAACGTATACCAAAATTAGTTTTTAATACCAACCCGGGAATGATATCACCCTCGCCAAAAATGTTACCAAAAAAGAAATTGTTTCTGTTGATATTATCTTTGGCTCTATATAGAAAGGCAAGCGGATTTTCCGCATTACCTAACTGGCTACCACGACTACCGGCAAAGTTTCCGGCAATATCATAAACAGGAATAATGGTAGGGATCCGGTATGCCCAGCCTAGTGCACTTCCCTGATCCTGGTACCCACCTGGGGTGTTGGGATTAACCCCGAATCCGTAACCTTCAGTATAACTATATTGGGCATTCTCTCCAAAACGCACACGTTTATTAAAAGCAGATATCCCGGTATTGGATCTAAAACTATAACGTTTAAAATCGGTATACTTGATTGTTCCTTTTTGATTGAGATATCCGGCACTAACGGCATAAGTTGCATTTTCTCCGCCACCTGAAGCACTAAGCTGATAATTTTGAACAGGTGCAGCCTCCGTAATTTCCCTAAACCAATTGGTACCCTCTTTATTGGCCCTTGTAATTTGGTAAAATAGATTCGGATCACGACTGTAATTATATTTGGAAGGGTCTGCATCTGCCGCGGTAACCTCCTGACCAAGTTTCAAACCTGCCACTAAATATTCGGGTAATATTGGTGTAGAACCTGAACCGTAATTTTTACCGGCAGCAATCGGTTTGCCCGCATTGGTGTATCCGTCAAATACATATTGTGCATATTGCTGAGGATTCATCATTTCAGGAAAGCTGCTTCGCCTTGGTACTTGCGTACCGTAGTAAGAATCAAGTGAAATTTTTGGTGCACCGGATATACCTTTTTTTGTAGTGATAATTACGACACCATTATTTGCCCGCGCCCCATAGATAGAAGCTGAAGATGCATCTTTTAGAACTTGCATACTTTCGATATCATTTTGATTGAGCCAGGATAACTTTCCTTCAAAAGGCACTCCATCAATCACATAAAGCGGGTCGTTATTATTAATGGTACTGTTTCCCCTGATTCTGATTTGTGGTGTGGAACCTGGAGCGCCGTCATTTACGATCTGTACCCCGGTAGCTTTACCTTGAAGTGCCTCTACCGCACTTGCGGCGGGCTGAGCTTTTAGTAAATCCATGCTTACCACTGCAACGGCACCAGTTAAGTCTTTTTTTCTTTGAGCGGAATAACCGGTAACCACTACTTCGGTTAAACTGTTGTTTTCAGCCTGCAGAATAACTGTAATACTGGTTTGTGAGCCTACTGTTACTTCCTTACCCCCATATCCAATAAAGGAAACCACTAATACATCGCCAGGTTTTGCATTTAAAGAGAATGTTCCGTTGGCATCTGTGGTTGTGCCTCCAGTACCATTCTTAATTTTGATTGTAGCACCAACAACCGGTAATTTGTCATCACTCGCGATAACTTTACCAGTGATTTTTGTTTGAGCCATTGCACCAAGTGCAAATAACATTCCCAAACACAAGAGAAGAAACCTCCTCCTGATACAGCATAAATTTTGTTTCATAGGTTTATATTGATTAGTTAAATAATGCGTATTTATACTCGGGTTCGATTTAGCTTGATAAGCCAAACAGCATCAGTTATTTCAATCAGTTTACGATGAAGTATTTATCAAGTTGATTTTGCCTGGTTATGCTAGTTTTAAAAATAAGGCAGTCATGTAAGAAGAATGGATTTCTCCTGTGGGTAAGTAATTTTTTTCTCATAAATAGTTGGTTAGACAGGTTTTTTAGTTGCTTTTATTTACACTTTACATAACATTTTATTCCAACGTTAATCATGTATTAGTGTAAAATATACACTTAAATAAAAATAAATATACATATAAAAATAATTATACTACAAATTATATATCTATAAAATACTAATTAAAAATAATATACCGTAATAATACATATAGGCTGATGCAGAGTAATAATGATTGACATTGGAACATATGTTCATTATACATTTTTTTGTATCTTTGCCGCCGAAGCAGGAATAAGGGCTTGCCATTCTGAATGGCATATTCTCTCCGCAAGTTAGTCCTTCAACAATTTGATTGTTCTAGCTTCTTCGATAAATTATAAAAAACATACATGTTATTCAAAGAATTAAACCTCATTGAGCCTATTTTAAAGGCGCTTGAGACCGAAGGTTATTCACAACCAACCCCCATACAGGAGCAATCCATACCAACCATATTAAAAGGCAAAGATTTATTGGGCTGCGCGCAAACCGGTACCGGAAAAACAGCGGCTTTTGCCATTCCGATGCTGCAGTTACTCCACGAAAAACACATTAATACCAAAGCAACCAAAAATATCAAGGCGTTGGTTTTGACACCAACTCGCGAACTGGCCATTCAGATTGAGGAAAGCTTTAAAGCTTATGGCAAAAATTTGAATCTTCGCCATCTGGTAATTTTTGGTGGCGTAAATCAGTTTTCGCAGGTAGAGGCATTAAAAAAAGGAGTTGATATTTTAGTGGCCACCCCTGGCCGTTTATTAGATTTAATGAACCAGGGTTTCATCAGTTTAAATACCATCGAACTTTTCGTATTAGATGAAGCTGACCGTATGTTGGATATGGGCTTTATTCATGATGTGAAAAGAGTGGTGGCTAAATTACCAGCTAAACGCCAGACTTTATTTTTCTCGGCAACCATGCCAGATGAAATCCAGAAGTTGGCCAACACCATTTTATCTAGTCCGACGAAAGTCGAAGTGACCCCGATTTCTTCCACAGCAGAAACCATCGTTCAGTCGGTTTATTTTGTAGATAAGCCAGATAAAAAGAAATTATTGATCCATCTTCTGGAGGATAAAAATATCCAGACCGCCCTAGTTTTTACGCGTACCAAACATGGCGCAGACCGTATTGTGAAGGATTTAGGTCATGCCGGGATCAAAGCGGCGGCTATCCATGGTAATAAATCGCAAAATGCCAGACAAAGGGCATTGACCGATTTTAAAGATAGAAAAATACGTGTTTTGGTGGCTACCGATATTGCTGCACGCGGTATTGATATTGATCAGTTATCCCATGTGTTCAATTTTGAGTTACCAAATATTCCTGAATCTTACGTACACCGGATTGGTCGTACAGGCCGTGCCGGTGCAAACGGTATTGCCATTTCTTTCTGTGATGCGGAAGAAAATGAATACTTATTGGATATTCAGAAACTAATTAAAATTACGCTTCCGGTTGTAGATGATCATCCGTATCCATTAAGCTGGGAAAATATGTTGGCCAAAAACCAGGTAAAACGTAAACCTCAAGCTCAATCTAAAGGCGGTGGTGGTGCTAAAAAAGGTGGAGACGGCAATATGAGCGGCAAACCGCGCAACGCCAGCAACAACAGGAAATTTGGCGGAAACAGAAGGAAGAGAGACTAGTGAGGCTGAAGGTTGAAAGGTGGAAGGTTTAATTCATCTTTAAACATCAAATACCCGTTTATTTAATTTACTCCGTCACCCTGAATTTATTTCAGGGTCTTTATAGCAGGAAGATGCTGACCACGCAGTAGCTACAAGGTGATTAAAAAATTAAAAAGCGTCCCAACTTGATTGGGAATCTTAATGTAATAAGCTTTAAGATTCCCGCCTGCGCGGGAATGACGATACTTAATTAAAAAACCCGTGTTACGAAACGTAACCCGGGTTTTTGTACTTTTAGCTTAGGCAAGCGCAAGGAAAACCCTCTACCCTATTGCCTTCTGCCTTCCACCTCTCTAAGGACGAATGCAAGGAAAACCCTCTACCCTATACCTTCCGCCTTCCACCTCTAAACAACCACATTAATAATCTTTCCTTTAACGAAAATGATTTTCTTAGGCTCTTTTCCATCTAAAAATTTCTGGAATTGCTCATCAGCCAATAAAATGCGCTCTACTTCTGGTTGCGCTAATGTCAAACTCAAATTCAGGTTCATTTTCATTTTACCGTTGATGGAAACAGGATAAGCAAATTCATCTTCTACCAAATACTCCGGATTAAATGTCGGGAAAGCGGCGTATGACAAAGTTCCTGCTTCATTACCCAATAATACCCAAAGTTCTTCACAAATATGTGGTGCATAAGGTGAAAGAATAATCACCATATCTTTCAAAATCTGGCGGTTTTTACATTTCAGATCCGTTAATTCATTTACCGCAATCATAAAACTTGATACAGAAGTGTTAAATGAGAAACGCTCAATATCGTCCTGCACCTTTTTTATGATTTTGTGCAATGATTTCAGTTCTGCCTTAGTAGGTTCAATATCCGATATGGTGAATTCCCATGCCTCATTGTGGAACAATCTCCAGAATTTACGCAAGAATTTAAATACACCTTCAATACCATTGGTATTCCAGGGTTTACTCTGCTCCAACGGGCCTAAGAACATTTCGTACATGCGCAAAGTATCGGCACCATAACGTTCTATCAAATCATCTGGATTGACCACGTTGAATTTTGATTTCGACATTTTTTCTACTTCAACACCACAAATGTATTTTCCACCTTCTAGAATAAATTGAGCTTCTTCGAATTCTGGTCGCCAAGTTTTCAGCTTACTAACATCTAAAATATCATTCTCGACAATGTTGACATCTACATGTATAGGCACAAAAGTATCCGGATAGATTGTTATTGAAGAAGTCCTTATATCACCTAAAACATCAAATAATGAAGTATTAAATTTATTTAACAAATCCAATTCTTGCTTTTCAAACTCAACGCTTCCATCTCCGTATGTGGAAAAGTTATCTCTATGAAATGAAATTGATTTAAACTTTAAATATTTTTTAAATATTTTTTGGATTTTATCTACAATTTCAAAAGAAATAAAAGTTTTTCTTAAGATTGAATTAGGATCTATATCTCCTGTTGAAGCCGAACTAAAATTACCTACTCTATAAACAAAATTACTTCTTCCCTGAATCATCCCCTGGTTGATCAGTTTTTTGAAAGGCTCTTCTTCTTTGGTGTAACCCAAATCTTTCAAAAATTTGTTCCAGAAACGGCTGTATAACAAGTGGCCGGTTGCATGTTCAGAACCACCAATATACAAATCAACATCTTTCCAGTATTCAACCGCGTCTATTGAGGCAAAATCGTCGTTGTTATTCGCATCCATATAACGGTACCAGTACCAGCTGCTTCCAGCCCAGCCTGGCATGGTGCTTAGCTCATAATGTCCGCCTTCTTTTGGCAACCAGTTTTCGGCCCTGGCCAATGGAGGCTCTCCGCTTTCAGTTGGTAAATATTTATCAATTTCCGGAAGCAACAATGGCAATTCTTCTTCCTTAACTAAATAAGGCAATCCATCTTTAAAATAAACCGGAATTGGCTCACCCCAATAACGCTGGCGACCAAAAATCGCATCGCGCTGACGGAAGTTTACCTTTGCCTTGCCAGCACCCCGTTCTTCTAACCAGTTATTTAAAAAGGCAACTGCCTCTTTGTATTCCATCCCGTTAATAAAACCAGAATTGATATATCTCCCTTCTTTTGTTGGATCTGCCTGTATATCAATATCTTTCTGTGCATCCAAAATCTGTACAATTGGCAAATTAAAGTGTTTAGCAAATAACCAGTCGCGTTGATCGCCACTAGGAACGCCCATCACAGCACCGGTTCCATATCCTGCCAATACATAATCAGCAATCCACAACTGCACGCGTTCGCCACTTACCGGGTTAACTACATATGTACCCGTAAAAGCACCAGATACCGTTTTGGTATCGGCCATACGGTCTAACTCCGATTTCTTTTTCGTTAAAGCAATATACTCCTCAACAGCCTGTTTCTGATCAGGAGTGGTCAATTCGGCAACCCACTCATGTTCCGGAGCCAATACCAGGTATGAAACACCAAAAATGGTATCCACACGGGTGGTGAAAACCTCAATATATTTTCGAGTTTTCGGTTCTGAGTTTTCAGTTTCTTCAACTGCCAACTGCGAATTGTCAACTGCAAACTTTACGGATGCCCCAACACTTTTACCGATCCAGTTGCGTTGCATTTCTTTAATCGGTTCTGGCCAATCGATGGTATCCAAACCTTGCAAAAGGCGATCTGAATAAGCCGTAATCCGCATACTCCACTGCATCATTTTCTTCTGCTCAACCGGGAAACCTCCACGTTCAGAAAAACCGTCTTTCACTTCATCATTCGCCAAAACCGTTCCCAAAGCAGGGCACCAGTTCACCGTACTCTCACGTAGATAGGTCAAACGGTACTTTAGTAATTCAATCTGCTTTTCCTCTTCAGTAAAGGTTGCCCAATCACTAGGCAAAAATACCCTGGTATCTTCATCACAAACCGCCTTTACATCAGTTGTGCCAGAAGCATTGAATTTTTCGATCAGTGTACTAATATCTTCAGCCCTATCGTTTTCGATATTATACCAGGAATTGAACAACTGCATAAAAATCCATTGTGTCCACTTATAGTAAGAAGGTTCACTGGTGCGAACTTCCCTGCTCCAATCGAAAGAAAAACCGATCTGGTCTAGCTGCCTGCGGTACGTTGCAATATTAGCTTCAGTGGTAATGGCTGGATGTTGCCCGGTTTGTATGGCGTATTGCTCTGCTGGTAACCCGAACGAATCGTAGCCCATGGGGTGCAATACGTTAAAGCCTTTAAGGCGTTTATATCTTGAAAAAATATCTGATGCAATGTAGCCCAGCGGGTGACCAACGTGTAAGCCTGCTCCTGAAGGATAAGGAAACATATCTAACACATAATATTTTGGTTTCTCAGAATTGCTTTCGGCTTTAAACGTTTGATGATCTGCCCAAAATTTCTGCCACTTTTGTTCTATTTCTTTGAATTGGTAATCCATTGCAAGTTTTAAATTTCTAAAGCTGCAAAAATACGGAAATTAAGGGGCTTTAAAAAGTGGATTCAGGATAATATTTAGCTAATATAAATGCAGAATTAGAATAAGTTAACACTAAAATCCTGGCCTTTTATGTATAGTCAGAAGTTTCTACTTAACTATTGGAGCAGATAAGTGAAATCTTAATGGTGTTTTGTGTTAGTTGGAAACAACTGACACCACAATAATTGGATACCGAGAATGTAGTTTGTGAATTTCCCCCATCAAAAATGATTTCCCTGTTAGGTCAAATGTTACCATCTGACTTGCTATTAAATTAATCTATATGCTATTCAGTGTCGACTGGTAATAACTGACACCACAGCTAAACGCTGATCTATGTATTGCCTAATCTAACAATTTCAAGCAAACAATCATCGTTTAGCGCCGGCTGGTAACAACCGACGCCATAAAAAAGCGCCATTGATTTCAAAACCAATGGCGCAGTAAATAATTGGGATTAAATTCTTATCTTGATAAGGAATATATTTTAGTTACGTTTGTTTTATCAATTTTGGCTGTAAACTCTAATTTGTTCTCCGTAATACTATTTACCATACAATAATTCAGTCCATCGTTAATATCCATGCTAAACTGATCGGAATATATGATCACATAGGTGCCAATTGTCCTGTTTCCTGATAAACTCAATTCTACTTGGTCATCATTGTTTGGCTTGAAGTCAATATAGTCACTTGTGGTACCATAGTTCACCGTTCCATTTATCTTTTTTGGATCTTTCAATGTTTCTTCAGGGGTGTAGCCAGAAGTTACAATTTTATTTAGTGTCCATTTCCCTAACATTCGAGCTTTTAAAGAAGTAGTATCTTTTTTGCAAGAAATCAAATTAGAGGCGATAAGTAAAAATAGGCTCAGAATGGTAATTTGTCTTTTCATAGTTAAATTTAGTTTTCAGATATTCATAATTAACGCCATTTATGCAAATTTCGTACCGCCTTTAAAAAAAGAATCAGATTTTGCTGAAGAATTAAATCTCTAAACTAAAAGCCAATTGCTTACGTTAGTATTCATTTAGCAATCATTAATTGGTGTTTATCAGGTATAATTTATATTTTCGCAGAAACAAAAATGAAATACATGGAAGAATTCGAAGTAAGTGATGCATCTAAGAAAACCAAAACCGTTTATATTTCTACCATCATCAGTATTGCATTGGTTTTATTAATGCTGGGGCTACTTGGTTTAGTACTTGTACATGCCAAAAACCTATCTAACTACGTTAAAGAAAACATTGTTTTAAACATTATTGTTGATGAAGGCGCCAAAGAAGCTGATGTGTTGGCTTTCCAGAAGGAACTGAATGCCAATCCCGCGGTAAAGCAAACCCAGTATGTAAATAAGGAACTTGCGGCCAGAAATTTAACACAGGATTTAGGTGAAGATTTTGTTAATTTCCTAGGATACAATCCACTAACCTCTACCTTTGACGTGTATTTAAAAGCAGAATATGCAAACAATAAAAGCATAGATGCGTTAAAAACAAGTATTTCTAAAAACCCTGTAGTTAAAGAAGTAGTTTATCAAAGTTCTTTAATTGATATGGTAAACAAAAATATCAATACCATTGGTTTAATTATTTTAGCTTTCGCAGTATTGTTGTTAATTATTTCTATAGCATTGATTAACAACACCATAAGATTGGCAATCTACTCACAGCGTTTTTTAATTAAAAGTATGCAGCTGGTTGGTGCAACAAAAAATTTTATCCGACGTCCTTTCTTACTGTACGCTGCCTTACATGGCTTAATAGCTGCATTTATAGCCATTATCATATTATTGGCCACTTTAATTTATGCGCGCAAAGAAGTGCCTGAAATTATTATTTTAAATAACTACCAGGAATTTGGCTTTGTGTTTATAGGCCTTTTAATAGTGGGAATTTTTATAACAGGCATTAGTACATGGTTTGCAGTAAGCAGGTATTTACGTTTAAAATCTTATCATCTTTATAGATAATGGCAGAAAAAAAAACAGGTCCGGTTTTAAAGGACGTTAAAAACGAATTGGTTTTCACCAAAAAAAACTATCAGTTATTGTTAATCAGCATTGCCATTGTAGCAGTTGGTTTTATCCTGATGATGGGCACCACTGGTGATATTTACGATTTCAGAAGAACTTTATTGGCGCCATTGGTGGTATTAGCTGGTTTTGCTTTTGGTATTTATGCCATCTTAAAAAAATAAATGTTTTGTATCCAGTAAAGTGTGCTTTAACTTTATAATATGACAACAACAAATTTGCAGATTGAAATTAATTCGTTTCCACTAAACCTTAGGCAGGAGGTTGCAGATTTTGTTGAATTCTTAAAAACAAAACATAAGAGTAAGCCAAAATTAAAATCACGTGAATTTGGGTACGCAAAAGGCAAGATCAAATTATCAGATGATTTCGACGAGCCTCTAGAAATATTTTGTTAATAATATTTATGGCCTATTTATTAGATACTCATAACATTTTTATGGTTTGTGGCAGTGATGACCAATTGTCGCTTTCAATCAAAAAAAGTTATCTGATATCGGTACATCTTGCTTTTTGAGCAAGATTACTAAACCTTGAATTTATTACTAATGCCCCCTTTTGATCGGACTATTGTATCTCAAGATATTTCAGAGAATTAGGATTGATTTCACGAGACGAAAAATTTAAAAACTATAAAATAAAATTACAGTGGGAATAACCCATTAACTAAACAATATGAATTCGTTTGAAGCTATTGTCCTTGCCATTGTTGAAGGATTAACTGAATTTTTACCTGTATCAAGCACTGGCCACATGATCATCGCATCGTCGCTTATGGGTATTGCATCAGAACCATTTGTAAAACTGTTTACCATTGTGATCCAACTCGGCGCGATACTTTCGGTTGTTGTACTGTATTTTAAAAGATTCTTTAAATCGATAAATTTCTATATTAAATTGCTCGTGGCCTTTATTCCGGCAGCGGTATTTGGTTTGTTATTGAGCAAAAAAATCGACGAGTTACTGGAAAGCCCTATGGCCGTGGGTATTTCTTTATTGGTTGGCGGTATAATTTTATTATTTGTAGATAAATGGTTTAATAAACCAACTATTAATGAAGAGGAAGAAATAAGCTATTTAACGGCACTTAAAATAGGCTTTTTTCAGTGTATTGCCATGTTACCGGGGGTATCGCGTTCGGGAGCAACCATTGTCGGTGGTATGAGTCAGAAATTAAGCAGAAAAGTAGCTGCAGAATTTTCGTTTTTCCTGGCTGTGCCTACTATGTTTGCTGCAACCGCAAAAAAACTGTACGACTTTTATAAAGAAGGGCATACCATTACGCATGATCAAACCAATATGCTCATTATTGGAAACGTTGTTGCATTTATTGTGGCACTTTTGGCCATCAAAAGTTTTATTGGATACCTGAACAAACATGGTTTCAAAGTTTTTGGATGGTATAGGATTGCAGCAGGTTTAATCATTATCATCCTGTTATTAAGTGGACACAATTTACAGATCATATAATTCACGTAAATATTTTAATCACAGTTAAAAGGGCGGCATACACACAACAATCATCCTTGTTTATCTGTGTATATCTGTGGTTAAAAAAACTTAGGCAAACCACATTGAATCCGTATCTTTGCGCAAAAAAGATTTGTGAGTACCGAAAATCCTAAATTCAAAGATTTCAATTTTGCTGAAGGCGAATTGCTTTTAATTAATAAACCGTACAAATGGACATCATTTGACGTGGTGGGCAAAATCCGTAATTCTTTAAAACCGCTAAAATTAAAGGTTGGCCATGCCGGCACTTTAGATCCACTTGCTACAGGTCTGTTGATTATCTGTACAGGTAAGCTGACCAAACAGATCGATACTTTTCAGGCTGAAGAGAAAGAATATACAGGTACCATGATTTTAGGGGCTACTACCCCATCATTTGATATGGAAACCGAGGTTGATGAAACATTCGATATCAGTAACATCACCGAAGAAGGTATTTATGCAGCCTGCAAACCATTTATTGGAGATATAGAACAATATCCACCTGCCCACTCTGCTGTAAAGGTAAATGGCGAACGTTTATATGTAAAAGCCAGATTGGGGGAAGAAGTTGAATTACGAAAACGTTTTGTAAGTGTGCCAGAATTTGAAATTACCAAAATCGAACTTCCAGAAATCGATTTCAGGATTGTTTGCAGCAAAGGCACGTATATCCGTTCATTGATATCCGATTTTGGTAAAACTTTAAATAGCGGTGCTTATCTTTCTAAACTAATCCGCACCCGAAGTGGAAACTTTATGCTTAAAGATGCGTTTGAGGTATTAGAACTTGTTGATTATATTCGTAGCAAGAAAGAACAAGCTAAAACCGAAGCAACAGTATGAACCACATCAAAAACAGGAACACCAGGTTTGTAAAAGAAATTCTTTTAATTATTGCAGGTGTAACTTCGGCATGTTTTGGCTTAAAAAGCTTTTTAATGCCCAGTCATTTTATCGATGGTGGCGTTACCGGTATCTCACTTTTGATCAGCACCTTAACTGGGTGGAATTTATCATACCTTATAGCTATTATCAACATTCCATTTGTGATTTTAGGTTACAGGCAGATTGGTAAAGGCTTCGCATTTAAGACAGCTATTGCAATTGCGACACTTTCACTGGCACTAATTATCTTACCTTTCCAACCCATTACACACGATAAATTACTGATTGCATTTTTTGGCGGTTTGTTTCTAGGTGGTGGGATTGGCCTGGCTATGCGTGGTGGCTGTGTAATTGATGGTACAGAGGTTTTAGCACTTTATATCAGCAAAAACAGCATTTTAACTGTTGGCAATATCATCCTGATTTTGAATATCATTATTTTTGCCTTTGCTGCTTATTTCTTAAACATTGAAACGGCGCTATACGCCATTTTAACCTATTTATCAGCTTCAAGCACAATCGATTTTATCGTTAATGGCTTAGAGCAATATACCGGGGTTACCGTGATCTCGGAGCATCAGGAAGCCATTAAGGCATTTATCATTAACGATATGAAACGAGGTGTTACCATTTATAAAGGCGAAGGTGGCTATGGTGAAAAAAAAGATATCGATATTATCTTTACCGTTGTGACCAAATTGGAAATGAGCAAATTACAAACGGCGATCAGGCAGATTGATTCGGATGCCTTTGTGATACAACAACAGATTGCCGATTTAAAAGGCGGGGTGGTTAAACGCCATGCTTTACATTAATAATAAAATTTGGGTGTGCTTCTAAGCTGTGAGCAGGTTCGGGATTTACGCTTTCATCGTTTACAAAAAACCCACAAAATAAATTTTACCATTGAAGATATACCACAACCTTTCGGAATTTAAAAAGTTAGATAATGCAATTGTTACCATTGGTACTTTTGATGGTGTGCATTTCGGGCACCAAAAAATCATTAAACAACTGGTACAAAAAGCAAAGACAGATCACGGAGAAAGTGTAATATTAACTTTTTTCCCACACCCCAGAATGATTATTGATCCTGAAAACCAGGATCTGAAAATGATTAATACCATCAATGAAAAAGCAGAAATTTTAAAGGGTTTAGGCGTAGATCACTTAATTATTACTCCTTTCACCCGCGATTTCTCCAATCAGTTACCGGAAGATTATATTAAAAATATCCTAGTTGACAATATTGGCACCAAACATATTATTATTGGCTATGATCACCGTTTTGGTAAAGACCGCTCTGGCAATTTAAGCGTTTTAAAAGCTGCCGGCACACATTTCGGTTTTACCGTTGAAGAAATAATGGAACAGGATATCCACGATGTGGCAGTAAGTTCAACCAAGATCCGCCAGGCACTTCTGGCCGGCGATGTGGGGCTGGCAAACGATTACCTGGGCTACCCTTTCTCTATTTTTGGCAGGGTAATTAAAGGCGATAAAATAGGCAGAACGATTGGCTTCCCAACAGCAAATATCTTTGTGGAGGAAACTTACAAACTGATCCCAGGCGATGGCATTTATGCAGTTACGGTTGAAATGGAGTCCGAAGTTCTGGCCCATCATCCCTCAACTCTCAACCCTAAAACCTCAACCCTGAACCTTAAACCTTATCAAGGTATGGCTTACATCGGGCAAAGACCAACCATTAACGGGATGACCAGAAATATTGAGGTTAATATTTTTGATTTTAACCAGGAAATTTATGGACAGGATATTAAAATGAATTTCTTAAAATTTCTTCGTCACGATGTAAAATTTACCGGATTAGAGGCTTTAACTGTTCAGTTAAAAAAAGATAAGGAAGCTACTTTAGCTTACTTTGGCGGGTAGTTAGTTTTCAGCTTATCCTAAGGTCGTCATCTCGACTGAAACGCAGTGGAATACCCGCCTGTGCGGACAGGCCTGCCCATACAGGCTGGGAGAGATCTATTTAAATAGATTTCTCGACTTCGTTGCACTCCGCTCGAAAGGACGATAACTTGAGAGCATATGATTTTACAAAATTCAATTTTGGTAATCCAATTCAAAAGTCAGTTTTACCTAATTTTCCTTTCAAAAAAGCCTTATTTTAGCTATATTAGCGGCAATGAGGCTATTTTACATCATTTTATTTCTATCCCTTTCCATAAATTTTGCAGGTGCCGCATCGCAAAAAAACAGAAATGAGGTGCAATTAAAATACACAAAAATAAGTTCTGTTACAAACAAAAAGATCATCAAGCAACACTTCGGTTTTAATCAGGATAACGAAAGCCTACAAAAAGATTTTATTAATATTTCCTCTGTAAAAATATCTTTCAGTGCTTTTGTCCTGATCACTTTTTTGCTATTTCTGCTTCTTAAGAACAAAACCAACCATACCAAAGTTATAATCAAAAGATTAAAGTATAATTATTGGTGCTTGTTTAAGATGCTCTATCCAAAACACGTTTTTTGGTAAATCAATCCATTATACGGCTGCCAGCGTCCATCAATATATGCCATTGCTTCAGCCGAGTTTAAAATTTTTAGTTTTTAATATTTTAAAAATCAAATGATTCATTTACCAGATTTAATTGCCGATTTAGGATTAATACTCGCCGCTGCAGGTATAACAACATTATTATTTAAAAAAATTAAACAGCCACTCGTACTAGGCTATATATTGGCTGGCTTAATGGTTGGTCCGCATTTCAGTTTTCTGCCAACAGTAACCGACCAGAAAAGTATAACCATTTGGGCTGAAATAGGTGTCATATTTCTTTTATTCAGTTTAGGTTTAGAATTTAGTTTTAAAAAGCTGGTCAAAGTTGGCGGTTCTTCTTCAATTACTGCCATTGTTGAAGTGCTGTTTATGCTTTTAATTGGCTATGCAGCTGGTTCGCTTATGGGCTGGAATACAATGGACAGCATCTTCCTTGGCGGAATCTTATCAGTATCTTCCACAACAATTATTATCCGGGCTTTTGAGGAACTTGGCGTGAAACATAAGAAATTCGCTGGATTGGTTTTCGGCGTGCTGATTGTAGAAGATTTAGTAGCCATTTTATTATTGGTACTGCTTTCTACATTAGCGGTAAGTCAGCAATTTGCCGGCTCGGAAATGCTCATTTCTATATTAAAGCTTGCCTTTTTTCTTGTATTATGGTTTTTAGCAGGCATTTTTCTTATTCCAACTTTCCTAAAAGCTACGCGAAAATTGATGAATGATGAAACCATGTTGGTGGTTTCTTTAGCGCTATGCCTGGTTATGGTATTGTTGGCGGTAAAAGTTGGTTTTTCTCCCGCACTTGGCGCATTTATTATGGGGTCGATCTTAGCTGAAACGACCCAGGCTGAAAAAATAGAGCACCTGACAAAATCTGTTAAAGATTTGTTTGCCGCGGTTTTCTTTGTTTCTGTGGGTATGTTAATTGATCCCAAAGTTTTGGTTGATTACGCTTTTCCGATTGTTGTCGTTACCATCGCTACAATCGTTGGTAAGTTGATCAGTAGCTCTTTAGGGGCATTATTATCTGGCCAGCCTTTAAAAACCTCTGTACAGGCAGGGATGAGCCTTGCACAAATCGGCGAATTTTCATTCATCATAGCCACACTGGGTTTAACACTTAAGGTTACCAGCGAATTTCTTTATCCGATTGCTGTAGCTGCTTCGGCCATTACAACCTTTACAACCCCCTATTTAATTAAGTCTTCAGAAGGTTTTTATAACTTTTTAAACCGGATTTTACCACAAAAATGGTTGGATGGAATTCAGAGATACAGTTCCAGTACAGCCGGCATTACCACATTAAGCGACTGGAAGATCTTGCTACGTTCTTATATTTTTAATACCATTATCCACTCTGTAATTATTATTGCCATCATTTTTCTTACTTCAAGGTTTTTACAGCCATTTATGGTAAAAAACATTACCAATGGACTGCCTTCCATCTTAATCAGTGTTGCACTTTCCTTTATTTTGATGTCTCCATTTCTATGGGCGCTTTCTATCCGCCGGATTCAGAAAACCGCTTACTCACACCTATGGTTAAATAAAAAATATACGCGCGGTCCACTGATTGCTATTGAGTTTTTTAGGATTGCGCTAGGCATATTCTTTGTCGGATTTTTGATGTATGAGTTTTTCGATACCTGGGTCGCAGCCTTGATTGCTTTGTCTTTAATTGTGCTTGGAATGGTTATTTTTTCCAGAAAACTGCAGTCGTTTTATGATAAACTAGAACGCCGGTTTATCCGGAATTTAAATGCCAGGGAAAATCAGAAACCAGATATTTTACCTTGGGATACCCATCTAACCGAGCTTAAGGTATCACCAGAATCAGAAGTTGTTGGAAAAACGCTTACTGAATTGATGATCAGGGAAAAATACGGGGTGAATATTGCCTTAATTGAACGTGGTAGAAATAATATCCCAACACCGGGTAGAGATGAGCGGCTTTATCCACATGATAAACTGTTATTAATCGGTGCGGATGACCAGCTTGCAGCTGTTAAATCACTTTTGGAAGTTAACGCCCCGGAAACAGCCGAAGAAAGTAATTTCCCGGATAAAGAAATGACCTTGCAAAAAGTTGTGGTTCATACCGAATCGCCTGTTTATGGCCTAAGTATCAGAAATGCGGGGATCCGCGAAAAAGCACAGGCTTTAATTGTGGGTATAGAACGAGGTGCCGACCGCATCTTAAACCCCTCATCAGATTTTGTGTTCGATAAGGGTGACGTAATCTGGATTGTAGGCAATAATAAGAAGATCAAGGAGGTTATATAGTGGTGATTGTCATTGCGAGAAGGCTTTTTCAGCCGACAGCCTGTCCCGACTTTTCGGGGAAGCAATCTTACAACGCTCGCTCATAATCAAAAGATTGCTTCGTCGTACCTCCTCGCAATGACGATATAATTTTATATCTTCGTGTATAGCCTAACCTATGAAAGTTGACAGAGAAAAGAGTGAGTTTCTTGACGATATGATTGAGCAGTGGCAAAGCGACGGCTTAATTGATCATGAAACAGGTGACAAACTCCGTAAAAGTTATGAAGCCAAGAACTTCGATTGGTTGCGCCTGGCACAGTATGCTTTTTGGGTAGCCCTGGCTTGTGGTTTTATTGCACTTGGATCACTCCTTATAGATAATTCGATCCTAAACTATTTAAAGCGGGTTTATAACACGCCAAATATTGTGATAGCTATTGTTTCAGGCGGATTAGCGGCCTGGCTTTATATCTTGGGTTTTAATCGGAAAAAGAAGCTGGCACACCTAAAATTTAGTAATGAAGCCATTGTATTTTCTGCCATTTTGCTCACGGCAAATGCTATTGCTTATTTTGGAAAGGCCTTAGATAATGGTTCAGGTAATTTTTCTGTCCTGATATTAATATCCTTTTTCATTTATGGTGCTTTGGGTTATATTTTCAATTCGCGTTTAATCTGGATTTTCGCCTTAATCTCTTTAGGTGCATGGTTCGGTACAGAAACAGGCTATCTAAGCCGTTGGAATTATTATTTCCTTGGCATGAACTATCCGTTGCGTTTTGTGATTTTCGGTGCATCATTAACAGCAGCATCATTCCTGATGAAAGCTTTCCCCAAAACACAAAATTTCTTTCAGGTTACCTATATCGCGGGCATGGTTTATCTTTTTGTTTCACTCTGGCTGTTGTCGGTATTTGGCAATTTTGCCAATCTAGAAGAATGGTATCAGGTACGACAATTGAGTTTGTTTTACTGGGCATTAATTTCTGCGGCTATTTGTATAGCCAGTACGCTTTTTGGCTTAAAGTATCATGATGATATTGCCCGTGAATTCGGCATTACTTTTCTTTTTATCAATCTCTACACACGATATTTCGAATATTTTTGGGATAGCTGGCACAAAGCTTTATTCTTCTCTGTACTGGCGGCTTCTTTTTGGTTGATTGGCAGAAAAGCAGAGAAAATATGGAATGTGGAGTTTTTGAAGTAACCTTAAAAACTAATTTCATTTGATCAATGCTTAATCGTATAAGATTAAATATATTCTATTGTTGTAAACATGCAAGTTGAAAAGCAAAATTTGTACAGTAAAGTTATTGAATTGCTTAACCAAGCGAGGCAAAACGTAGCACAAACCATTAATAATACAATGGCTATTGCATACTTCGAAATTGGCAGAATGATTGTTGAAGAAGAGCAACAAGGAAAAGAAAAAGCTGAGTATGGTAAACAGGTTTTAAAAGAGCTATCCAAAAAATTAGTAGCCGAATTTGGCAAAGGCTTTTCTGAAACAAATTTGAGGCAAATACGTAATTTTTATTTACTCTATTCAATTCAGCAGACACTGTCTGCTGAATTAGGAAAAGAACAAACAGCCTCTAACGAATTCAAAAACAAAGAAATTGCTGATACAGCATTTCGCAAATCTATAAATCAGCAGGCACTGCCTATGCAATTCAAACTCACTTGGTCGCACTATCTTAAATTAATGAGGATAACAGATGCGAATGAGCGTAATTTTTATGAAATAGAGGCTATAAAGAATAATTGGAGCTTACGTGAACTCCAACGTCAATATGACTCCGCACTATATACTCGTTTAGCGATAAGCAAAAACAAGGAAGAGATAAGATCACTTGGCCAAAAAGGACAAATAATTGAAAAGAACAAGGACTTAGTGAAAGATCCGTATATATTGGAATTCTTGGGTTTACCGGAACTAAACACTTATTCAGAAAGTGATTTAGAGCAAAAATTGATTGATAAACTTGAACACTTTCTATTAGAACTGGGTAATGGCTTTACCTTTGTAGCCCGTCAAAAAAGAATAACTTTTGAAGAAAAGCATTTTAAAATTGACTTGGTTTTCTATAATCGAATTTTACGGTGTTTTGTATTGATTGATTTAAAAATCGGAGAACTCAAACATCAGGATATTGGGCAGATGCAAATGTATGTGCACTATTTTGACAGAGAAATAAAACTTGAGGACGAAAACAAAACCATCGGCATTATCCTTTGCCAGGATAAAAGTGAATCTGTCGTGAGATATACACTTCCGGAAAATAACGAACAAATTTTCGCAAGTAAGTATTTAACCGTTTTACCTAGCGAAAAGGATTTTATCAAAGTCATTGAGAATTAATTCAAATGAAAATATACCAACAAACAATAGCATTAAGAGAACATAGAAGGGGTTTCCATATCATTACCGACGAGGTTGAAGATGCACTACCGCAAATCAGTGAGATTAACATCGGCATTTGCCAGGTTTTTATACAACATACCTCTGCTTCCCTTACGATTAACGAAAATGCCGATCCAACTGTGCGTATGGATTTTGAAATGTTCTTTAACAAAACAGTTAAAGAAAATGACCCCGGTTATAAGCACGACTATGAAGGATCAGACGATATGCCTGCACATTTAAAAGCTGCGCTTTTAGGTAGCTCTGTAACTATCCCGATCAGAAATGGCAGGTTAGCGCTTGGTACCTGGCAAGGTATTTACCTTTGCGAACACCGCAATCATGGTGGACAAAGAAGATTAACAATCACTGCCTGGGGAGAATAATTATGCTTTATGTACTTCTTCCTTAATTTCAGGGTGATTATCCTGAATAGATTTACCATCCGTTTCTACTTCAATTTCTTTGGTTGTTACCGCATAATGTGAAGGGTAAATTTCTGAACCGAAAGCAACGGCATAAGCCTTGGTAAACTCGGCACCAAAATATAAAATGATGGAAGAATAGTAAGTCCACAAAAGTACAACTACTAAAGAACCTGTTGCACCATAGGTACTTCCCACATCGCTTTGCCCAATATAAATAGAGATGGCAAATTTACCAATCATAAACAATACAGCAGTAACTATTGCACCGGCAATTACATCACGCCATTTGATAATCGCATCAGGTAGTACCTTAAATATTACACCGAATATTAATGAAATTACTGCAAGGGTTACGATCTGGTTGACAATGTAAAATACAATAACAGATACTTCTGCAAATCTGGCCTGTAAACGACTGCTAAAAGCATCTAATACCGAAGTAACGGCCAGTGAAACCAATAATACGAAGCCTAAGCTAATAATTACCGAGAAAGACAAAAAGCGATTCTGCAACATTTTCACCCACCCTCTTTTCGGTTTTGGCTTTAATCCCCAAATGGTATTGATAGAATCCTGGATATCACCGAAAACGGTTGTTGCACCAATTAATAAAGTAATAATACCAATAATTAGCGCGATTGTGCCTTTTCCATCCAAATAAGCATTCTTGATCAACTGTTGCAGTGAGAGCGCAGATTCCCTGCCTAGAAAACCTTCAAGTTGGGCATAAACCTGCCCTTCCGCTATTTCCCTACCCAGGAATATACCACATAGAGAAATAATCACCACTAATAATGGGGCCATGGAAAATACGGTATAATAGGCCAAAGAGCCACTAAGTTTCGTTACCTTATGATCGTTAAATCCCGTAAACGATGCTTTTAAAACGCCCCATATTCCTTTTAAAGTGATTTTCCGCTTTTCCATAAACAAATTATTTTAGATGAGTTACTCTAAACTTAAACCGCTTCTTTTTTGAATTGTTTGTAAATTATAAACAAAGAGGGAGTGAGAAGAAGTTAACCACACAAAAAAAGCTCCTGATTTTGATCGGAGCTTTGTTCTTTTGCAATAAGTGATTTCAGATTTATTTGGCCTTAATCCATGATGCAAGATCGTTAATCAAAATTTCGGATACGCTTACAGCTGCCTGGTATTGAGCCATTGTCCCCTTTTCGGTTTGCGAACTCAACAAGTGATTTAAATCCGGATAAAATTTAAGAACCACATTTTTCTTTTTACCCAAAGCATCATTCCATAAATCAAAATCTACTTTACCTACCTGAAAATCATTACCACCTTGCAATATGTAGATTTTAGGTTTTGAAAGGTTTTTAGCTACATTAACCTGGCTATAGCTATTTAAATCTGCCCAATATTTTGCCGGCAAACCTAAAATAATAGAATCAGGTTTTATGGTAGTTCCTAACTGCGAAATTCTACTTTTATCAATTTCCACAGCAGCATCTGCCAATTGTTTTTTAAAGGCAGCCGTTGTATCATTGGCCAGATCGAACATATATTTATTCTGATCAACAATAATATCACTTAATTTTCTTGCTGGTGTTGCCGCCATAATAATACCTGCTAAATCAGGCGTCAGACTGGCAATTTTAGGGGCTAACATTCCGCCTAAACTATGACCGAATACATAAATAGCTTTTGGATTAGCCCCAACAACTGTTTTGGCAAGTGTTATAGCTGCAGCTGCATCATCCAGCACCTCTTCTTTTACGGTAAAAGCTTTGTTAAATTCGTTAGGATAGATTAAAGTCCTTTTTACGTATCGAACAGAGGCAATTCCTTTAGAAGCTAAACCGCCAGCAATATCTTTAAAAGGCTTATTCGCACCAATGGTTTCATCCATGTCAGCAGGGCCGGAGCCATGCACAAAAACAACAATAGGAAAATTTTTGACATTTTTTGGTGTGGTAATAATAGCGGCCAATTGTTTTCCTGCCGGACCAATATATACCGACTTTTCCTGGTATAAACTGGTATCTACATAGGTCGGTTTCAAATAGGATGATGTTCTTCTGGAAGGTGCTAGGAAGATTCCAACAATTTTCTGTTGTTTATTAAAACCTAAAATAAAGTTCTGATCACCATTAGCAAATTTACCTTCAACCGTTACAGCAAAAAAATCGCCCTGAGCTTTACTTTGAATGGCATCTAATGATTCTGCCTTCCCATATTTTGTTCTGATATCTCCCCAAAGTTTCTTTAAATTTTCTTCTGTTAATTTAGTTTTCAAAGTGTCATCAAAGAAAGCATGTGCATCTTTAAATTTTTCTTCCTGTAACAGCTTAAAAAAATCGTTTGCGCCGTTGAAAAGCTGAATCACATTCTGAGAAAATGCGGTAGTTGTAAATAATAAAGCGATTATGAATAAAAGGCTCTTTTTCATTCGTATAAATGTTTAATGGCGGTAAGGTATTATGATGGTTCTCGGTAAGGTCTAAAAATCATAATAGCTTCCTGTATGGTGTTCGGTTTTTTTACAATACCCAAAGTTAACAATATTTGGTTCTGAAAAGCCTCTAACTAAACTAGCTGTTTAGTTTTAACTTATTTTAACATTTGAAGTTAGTTCTTACGTAAAATTTAGCGTATAAATGTTGTGGCTAAGCAATGCTTTTCCCAGATTTATCCATATCTCGAAAAAAACCAAAAAAAATAAAGCTGAACACAATATATTTTGTTTACAGCGTTTATGTATATGAGAGCGTTAATTTAGATGACGGGGATACTGCCTGAGGGTGGGATCCCCGTTTCTTTTTTGGCAAAAATGCAAATGGCATGGAGCAGAGGACCATAGCGCAAAGCTCAAAGCTCCCTGCCCTTTGCTATCAAGCATAAAAAAGGGACATTGTTAAAAAATGTCCCTTTTTAAGATATATGATGGAGTTAAGAATTTTAGCTTTCTTTATTAGTAAAATCAACAGGTTTCTTCTCAAAATACTGATCAAAGTTTTGATTTTTTTTAGGTTTTAAGATTAGATAAAAACCTAAACCGATCAGTACCATTGGAATGCTAATCCTAAACAGATTAAAATCAAAAATGTTTATCGCTTTAAAAGTAAATAAGCCTCCAATGATAGTCAATGCCAACCAACCGCTTCCCTGGAAGTCTTTACGGTAACCCATCCACAAACCAATACCCAACATAATGGTGTGCCACCTCAAAATCCAATGTGGAATATCTATTCCCGAGTTTCTTAATAAGAACACCGAACCGATAGTGATGATTAAAATACCTAAACCAACTTGTTTATCTGCGTGATTTTTTTTGATTAAATTTTCCATGACCGTTTTGTTTTATGATTCAAATGTATCATGAATATCGATGCTGCAGAATGGCTTTTCCCTTAGTTGCGATCTTTTATCGGTGAGTGAAATAAAACTGTCGGTAAAAAATTTTGGAGAATTTAAGGGTAAGTTATTTTATCGGTGAAGTTGTCAGTTTTGCCACGGAAACACAGAGAACACGGAATGGAAACAAATTCTCTCAATTTGTAATTCTTAAAGATTGATTTGTCATTTCGCTTGTTAGTAACACGATTAGGGATAATTAAAATCAATAAATGACAGTAGTATTGAATAAAAACCTTCGCCAGGGATCGTCATTGCGAGAAGGCTTTTTCAGCCGACGAAGCAATCTTTATTGCAAGGGGATCATTGGCGTGAAAGATTGCCAGCCTGTTGCCGGCAGGCTTCGTCGTTCCTCCTCGCAATGACGATTTTTTGGACAACCGAACTAATGTTATTCAAAAATAAGAATATCTGCTCCTTCACTCATGATTACTTTTGAGGTAAGGTTAATGAATAAGCCATGTGCTAGTAAGCCGTTAATCTGGTTTAGGTTAGAAGCCAATTTTGCAGGATCATCAATCAGGCCAAAATCAGCATCAATAATCAGGTTTCCATTGTCGGTAATAAAGGTTTTGTTTTCCACGGTTCTCAATACACCGCTTCCGCCTAGTTTGCTAATTTGATCGAACACATATTGATAAGCCAGAGGAATTACCTCGATAGGAACAGTAAAAGCACCCAGCTTTTTGACTTTTTTTGAAGCATCGGTAATAATAATGGTGTTTTTACTTAATGAAGCAATTATCTTTTCTCTGAATAGTGCTCCCCCTCCGCCTTTAATCAGATCAAGCGATTCTGTAAATTCATCAGCACCATCAATGCTGATATCAATTTGACCTAAGCGTCCAAGGTCAAGAATTTCGATGCCAAGAGATTTCGCGAGTTCTTCCGTTCGAATGGAACTTGCGGCTGCTTTTATTTGAAGTCCGTTTTGTACAAGTTTCCCCAACTCAATAATAGCAAAGGTTGTAGTAGAACCCGTGCCTAAGCCAACTACATCACCATTTTTAACAAATTTTACCGCAGTCTGGGCAGCTGCCAACTTCTCTGCATCTTGTTGCGTTTTATCTGTAGTAGCCATAAAGTAAAAATAGGTTTAATTGATAAACATCCAAAAATGAAAAAAATTTTACAGCTGATGCAATAAATCGTTTTTACAGCGTTAATGTATATGAGAGCGTTAATTTAGATGATGGGGATTCTGCGGTAGTGGAATCCCCATTTCTTTTTTCAACTTAAATACGCTGTCGTCATGATCGGGATAATTTATAGCGTAAAGTGCAGTACCGGTACTAAAAGTAAAGGTTCCGTCCCGCTGTAATATTGCTCCCGAAAAAAAACAGGTTCTATTTCACAACAAGGCTTTATAGCAAAGGTCGTAATCAGTTTCTCTATAGCTCAAACACAACAAAATCAAATTTTGCAGGTTTATATTTTATACCAACCTTTTAAATTATGATCACACAAAGTAGTTTTAGCCTTAGCGGTGCAGACGGAAAATTAATTATTGGCGACATCACTTTTGATGAAAAAAATCCTAATACCCCCATCGTACTCTTTGTACATGGCTTTAAAGGTTTTAAAGATTGGGGTGCCCATAATCTGGTAGCCAGTTATTTTGCCAGCAATGGTTACCGTTACATTAAGTTTAATTTATCACATAGTGGCGTAGCTGTTGACGAACCAAAAGATGTTACTGATATGGAAGCTTTTGCCAGTAATACTGTATCAAAAGAACTATTTGACGTAAATGCAGTATTGGATTTTGTAGAAAAAGCTTACGGTTCAAACACTAAAGTAAATTTAATTGGCCATAGCCGGGGAGGTGGATTATCCATCATAGAAGCAGCAAACGATTTAAGAATCAACAAACTAATTACCTGGAGCGCCATTGCCGATTTTAATAGTCTTTGGAAAAAGGAACAAGAGGCAGAATGGAAAAAAACCGGGAAGATTTTCGTTACTAATGCCCGTACCAAAGAACAGATGCCATTAAATGTAACCTTATTGGAAGACCTGGAAGAAAATGCTGCAACATTAAATATCATAGATGCAGCAAAGCGCATTAATATCCCTTGGTTAATTATACATGGCGATGATGACGTCAATGTTCCTTTCGAAACCGCGCAAACCCTGACAGAGGCCAACCCCGGCAGCAGGTTGGTTAAAATTGAAGGTGCAAACCATGTCTATGGGGCAACACAGCCTTACACTAGCGAAACTTTACCACCACTATTATTTAAAGTTTGCGAAAAGGTTTTGTTATTTTTGAATGAAGGGTAATTAAACATGATGACAACTTTAACCTCACAACAAATTAAAGAAATTGCAGACACAATCGATTGCGGTTTCATATGACACTGGAATATCAAAAACAATAGACTTATTTTTATACCAAACAATGAGGATTTTAATCCTGACTCCAATGATGCATGGGACTAAGACCTAAAAGAGTTGCAATCAAACTCGGGCGATTATAGGGAAATTGAGCAACCTGATTCAAGAGAATCATTTAGGATGATGGAAGAATTTCTGGACGAACTTCCTGATAATACTCGAATAAAAGTTAAATTAATTGAGGCCCTTAGTAAAAGAAAACCTTTCAGGGAATTTAAATATGAATTAGATAATTCAGGCGAATACAGGCAATTATGGTTTGATTTAAAAATCAAAAATTATTTGATCGTGTAAAAGAGCGGGTTGAATATATTATTACGCAAGATAATTTGGGGGGATAATTAATCATCCCCCCTCCTTACAAAATTCCTCATATCGCTGCCGCTAGGGCTTTGGAAAATTTCAAGATCGAAGTAAGGTACTGCAGCCAATAAATGGTCAAAAATATCAGCAGCCACTTCTTCAAAACGTTTTAAACCTTTTTCCTTCGAAAATACATAAATCTCAATAGGCAATCCGTGTTCTGTAGCCTGTAATTGGCGTACCATAAAGGTGAGTTCCTTATTAATATGAGGATTGCTTTCCAGGTATTTTTCTGCATACACCCTAAAAGTTCCGATATTAGTCATGTGGCGACCGTTAACCAGATTATTGGGATTTACCGTGTTTTCAGCATTGTAACGCTCAATAAAAGCCTGGGTTTCCCGGAGGTAATCTTTCAGAAAATCGATGCTCTGCAACCTACCGATCAGTTCTTCATCACAGAATTTAATACTGGAAATTTTAATATTGATGTGACGTTTAATCCGCCTGCCCTCGCTTTCCTCCATCGCCCGCCAATTTTTAAAAGACTCGCTTACAATGGCATAACTCGGCACAATGGTTACTGTTTTATCCCAGTTGCGCACTTTAATAGTGGTTAAATTAATTTCAGTTACCTCGCCATCGGCGCCGTATTTTTCTACAGTAATCCAATCACCCACTCTCACCAGATCAATGGCACTCATTTGTACCGATGCCACAAAACCTAAAATCGGATCTCTGAAAACCAGAATAAGAACTGCTGTAACCGCACCAAAACCACCAAAAACGTACAATGGCGATTCACCTAGAATAATCGAAAGGATAAGCACGAAACCAACAATGTAAAATACAATTTTGGCTACCTGTTTGTAACTTCTGATGGGTTTATCCGCATATTTCTTAGATGATTCCATAATGGAAACCACCGCATTCAAAAATGCATTTATAGCAAACATCACAGCCAAAACCATGTAGATTTTAGCCAAAATCAAAGCATAGAAATGCCAGTTTTTAAAATAGATAAAAAGGTACGGAACAACATTATAGATAATATAGGCTCCAAAAATTAAGGCAAAAGCCCTAAAAACACGGAATTCGAATAATGCATTTTGCCAGTCGGATTTAGTTTTGGCACTTTTTACCATCATAATAAAAACCTGACGTGTTACAAAAATGGTGACAAACAGGAATAAAACAACTGCAACTAACCCGATAAAAAAATAGGAATAAATGAGTTCATTACCTGCAAGGCCTTTACCAACCAGCCAGTATCTAAGTTCGTTAAAAAGGTATTGAAACTCGGGGATTTTCATCAAGGCAATTTAGGATTTATTGGTTAGAAAATTAATAGTCTTCTTGTCTTTGTTATTCTGACCCTATAGCTATTGGATGAATGAAGAATCCGGCATTAGAGATTACTGAAGATGCCGCAACTATGCTAATATCGATAATTGCGCAGGAGTTTGTAATTAGTTGATATCAGAATATAGGATTGTTTGCTATGCTCAGAATGATAGCGTAGTGGTCTGTCAGGACACAGACCACGGTTTACTCTTACTTGCCATTCCTATTAAGCAATAACTATCAATTCTTTTCTACCCAGTTTCCGTCGCCTTTAATGATATCGATCAGTTCGTCCAACGCATAAGCAGTAGTTACATTTTTCTTTACCACTTCTTTACCACGGTATAAGGTAATTTTATCAGGCCCGGTACCCACATAGCCATAATCTGCATCGGCCATTTCGCCCGGACCGTTAACGATGCATCCCATGATACCAATCTTAATTCCTTTTAAATGATCAGTACGCGAACGGATAAGCTGTGTAGTTTCTTGTAAATCGAAAAGCGTTCGTCCACAGCTTGGGCAAGAGATATATTCTGTTTTACTGATGCGTGTACGGGTAGCCTGTAAAATACCAAAACTGGTCGAGTTGATCAATGAAGGGTTTTGTCCTTCCGCATCAATCCAAACGCCATCACCAAAACCATCGGTAAGCAAGGCACCAAGATCTGTAGCGGCATAAAGCATCAAATGATCAGCATCAACATCCTGGTAAGTTCTCTTGATGATCACCGGAACCTGTATGTTTTTCTCCTGCAGCGCCACAAAAAATGCCCTTTGTTCGGCCATGCCGTGAATAGCAGAAGTTTTAAGGATCAGCACTAAGCTGGTTAACTGGTTAATTGTTAAACTGGTTAACTGCGTGGCATCAATCTCAACAAAGTTTAACAGCTCATCTTTTTGATCAGCTTTGATAAATTCTTCTAAAGAGAATAAGGGATGACAGTTATTTTTCTGTTTTAACTTTAACCAGGCTGCATAATTATAAACCTGCTTCAAATTCCCAGGGAAGGAAAAAGACGGCAAATGATCTCCCAAAAAGGCTAAATCACATGCCTGATCGGCTAAATTATATTTATCTAAACCTGCACTATAATGGTAACCAACTGAATTTAAGAAATAAGGATCTTTTAGGTTTTCTTTAGAAACATCAATCATCACTACCGGATGGTGATGCCCGCCAATATGTTGTACAGGAGTGGTAATACGGCGGTTGTATTCGTAAGGGCTGTAAGTTGGGAGTTGAGAGTTGGGAGTTGGGACTTTTGCATGCGACTCAAAACTCTGAACTCCAAGTTCCAAACTCCTCTTCGAATATCGGTCTGCTAAAGCTTTAGCCACTGGTGCTTCAAATTCAGGATCTTCGGTTAAAGAAACGCGAATGGTATCGCCCAAACCATCTTCCAATAAAGTTCCAATACCAACCGCTGATTTAATGCGACCATCTTCGCCATCACCAGCTTCGGTAACACCTAAGTGTAAAGGATAATTCATACCTTCTTTAGCCATGGTTTCTACCAGCAAACGGTAAGCCTGTACCATTACCTGGGTATTGCTGGCTTTCATCGAGATCACCAGATTATAGTAGTTCTGATCTTCGCACATGCGGATAAACTCCATTGCCGATTCGACCATACCACGTGGTGTATCGCCATAATGGCTCATAATCCGATCAGAGAGTGAACCATGATTGGTGCCAATACGCATCGCAGTGCCATACTCTTTACAGATTTTTACCAAAGGGACAAACTTTTTGTAAATCCGGCTCAATTCTGCATTGTAGGCATCCTGAGTATATTCTATATTCTCAAATTTCTTTTTATCTGCGTAATTCCCTGGATTAACACGCACTTTTTCAACAATTCTTGCGGCCATTTCGGCTGCATTCGGTGTAAAATGAATATCGGCAATTAAAGGCACATCATAACCGCGGAAACGCAATTCTTTTTTAATATTGGCCAGATTTTCAGCTTCTTTAATGCTTGGTGCAGTAATACGGACATATTCACAACCAGACTCAACCATGCGTATGGTTTGCTCTACCGTACCCAGCGTATCCATTGTATCGGTAGTCGTCATCGATTGAATCCTGATCGGATTGTACCCACCTAACGCAATATCTCCAATCTTTACCTCACGGGTTAGATACCTGGAATAAGCGGTTAAACTGTTACAATATCCGCCAGCCAGATCATGTTTTGCCAATATATTTTCCATCTACCAGCAAAGATAAGGATTGTTGGAGTGTTTTAACGTTGGAATGTTGTAATTAAATCGCACTAATCCTAATGACAAAATTCTTTATCTTTTGGAAACTAAAGGGCAGTATTGCTTGTTAAATACAGCCCGCTTTTTGCTTTACTCGGTTGCACCTCGTGTTTGCTTCAATCCGGGTTTATTCTTTAACATTGGTTGGGCCTGGCCGTATTTCATCATCCTAAATATAGCATGTCGCTAAACAAGTATTGTCAGCCTCTCTAACTATATCAACCGATCTTTGATCACCAAAGTATTTGCTACAATATCATGCCAGCATTGGTGTTTTTTATTCAGGAAACTGTATAGATAACCAAAGAAAACAGGAATTACAGATAAGATCTTAGAAAAGTTCCTGGCGAGGGAAACACCTAAAGAAACTTGGCTACCTTCTAAATCCGTTACTTTGATATTTAGGAGTTTTTTACCAATAGTTGCCCGGCTATTAGTTGCTTCAGCGATGCTGCCATAAACCAATTTAACTAAAAATATTATCGGAAAAGGGGCTAAAAAAGCCATAATCCGTTGGTCTTTCCCTTCTATAAAAAGATAACTGGTCAAAATAATTACGGTATAGAAACCGAAAATAACAAAATGATCAATTACTGAAGCCAATAATCTTTGATCAAAAGCGGCGAAATATTGCGGTGCAGTTTTCTGATACGTAAAACCTAAAAGCTCACGCAGTTCAGGCATTGCGTGAGCTTCTTTATAATCGTCCATTCCAGGTTTGCGTATAAAAGTATTCGCACTGATATTTAAATCTTTCAGTTCGTTTAAATTATACGGCCCTTCTGGCTTACCATTGATTACAACTGTATATTGATCAAGATTCATTGGACTGGATCAGGATGGTTTGGATTTAAGATTTTAAGATAGGCGTTTTATAAAGATTCTTAATGAAGTCTTAGCCTTACGTCTTCTACCTTCTAACCTTCAGCCTCCCTAGTATCTGCTTACTTCAAAGTTACTCAATCCACCATCTAAATTGATAAAGATTTTTTTAGTTGAAGTTTTATAATTTGAGGTTTCGTAAACACCATCACTCAATTTTTCAAATCCATCAAAATCCTTCGCCGATAAGCCCGTTTTGGTTTTAATCCTGCAGCCAGAATTGGTAGGCACCTTAATTTTCACGTCGGCTACACCAGATTTTACGATTACATCAGTGATTGGCAATAAATCTCCAAATTGAATATCTAAAGCTGCAGCCCCACCATCAAAGCGGAAAGTACGCACTTTGTAATCGGTAAAATCGAAATTTGCTTCGCCAGCACCCAATTTCATCAAAATATCCCAATTGGCTTCCTTGTTTAGTTTAAAGTTAACATCGTTGCCACCATCGCCAAAATTCCATTTATTCTTTTTATCGTCCATCTGGAATGTCAACACGGTAGCACTGTCGGTAAGTAATTTCCTTAAAGAAAAGTTGCCATGTTTTTTCTTCACATCGGCATTGATCAACTCATTGGTTTCACCATCAAGATTAAATGATATACCACCCCCGGAAATATTTAACACTGTTTTTTTCGCATTATCTGCAGCCACAAATGGCTCGGATAAACTCAAATGATTGTACGATGTATCATTATCATCGTCGTCATTGTCATCGTTGTTGTGCTCAATATTAATATCGACGTCTTTTTTAAATTGACGCCCCCACCAACTGCCTCGCTCAGGAACCTGTTGGCCTCTATAAAAAAGGAAAGAAAGAGCCACCACTAAAACACCAATGGAAATAATGCTGCCTGTTTGCGAATTATTTTTATTGAACAGGATATTTAAACCTGCTATGATTAAAAACACTGGCCAGAAGCTCCAAACATTGCGCCAATAAAAAGTGATCACGCCAAAGTTTTCGAGTAGAAGTACACCGCCAATAAAAAGCAGAATGATACCCCACATTAATCTATCTAATTTCATTTTATTTATACTTGAGGGTTAGCGGATGTTGAATGATCATCTTTATTTACTGATGTTGTAGGTTCATTTTCTACTATCGTTTCAGAAAAATCGGCTTTTTGTTTTTCAGCTTCCTGTTGGTGCTGAAAAGCTGCCCAGTCATTTTTTCTTTTTGATTTGGCTATAATACTCACGCCTAAAGCGATAAATATCAAAGGCCACATGTACCTGAATAAATTACGGATACTAAACCAATCAGGTATGAAATCCATTTCGCGCATCAGAAAAAAACAGCCTATTACCAGCAATACCAAACCGCCTATGGTCCGTCCAGTATCATTCGATTTATTGAATTTACTAAAATCAGGCTGTGTTTCGAACGGCGTTTTCTGTGTGCCGTCTACAGGTTGTGTCCAATTTTGATTTCCCTGACTAGCAGGCCCGGCAAAAGGATCTGCAGTTCCAAAAGGCTGTGCATTTGGATTTTTGTTACCAAAGTAATCGTTAAATTTAGAGAACCTTGCTGCCGGATCGTTGTTAACCGGAACAATAATCCACATGATAATATAGGCAATTAAGCCACCTCCCGCCATAAATATGGCCGATAATGCAAATAATAACCTGATTATGGTAACCTCCACCTGCATGTAATCTGCAAGTCCCGAAGCTACACCGGCAATCATCTTATCATGTTCGTTTCTAAAAAGCTTCTTTTCCATAACGTTGTTCATTTTGTGTTAAAAATCAAGCGGAGTAATCAAGACCTCATCTACATTTACCCCTTTACTTAAGTTTAAAATGGTAAATAAAGTTTCTGCAATATCTTCAGGCTGTACAAATTTTTCATCCGGAATTGTTGTTCCTTCCCAGGATGAAGTTTTGGTAGCGCCTGGCAAAAATGCTGTTACTTTAACATGATGAGGAGCCAACTCTTGCCGCAATACATGGTTAAGACTCAACATCGCTGCTTTTGTTACACTATAACTTCCTGCATTTTTCGCAGGTACATTACTAGCCGCCGAACAAATGTTGAATATATGGCCCCATTTGACTGAACGCATTTTTTTTCCAAAGAATTTACTCAAATAATAGGTGGCATTTGTATTTAAATACTGTTGTTTTTCAAAGATTTCGTCATCCTCATCAAGCATACTTCCAGGCAAAAAGATTCCCACATTGTTGATTAAAACATCTACATGATCAAGGTTAATTGTAGTCGAACTTAAAAAAGCATATACTTCTTCTTTTATCGAAAAGTCTGCTGCGTAGATAAAAACAGCATTCCCATAAGGTGTCAATTCCTCCTTAAGCTTATTAAGGTCATCCAAGCCCCTTGCTACTAAAATTAAATCGTACCCGTTCTGGGCAAATTTAATCGCAATAGCTTTTCCGATTCCCTTAGTTGCCCCTGTTATTACCGCTTTCATGATTTATGGTTTAATTTTTGTTAACAAAAAACCATAATTATATTCAAAACCACGAATATTTTTGTAATTAGCAAAGCGCTCCAACTTTTTTATCGTTTCTTTGTAGTAGTATAGAATGATCATTTAAATTAAGCAAATACATACGGAATGAATTTTACCAATTTCGGCAGATACATCCTGCTACTTAAGTCTGTATTCAGAAGGCCGGAAAAACTAAAAATTTACCTGAAAGAAATTGCCAAACAAATGGATTATGTTGGCGTGGGCTCTTTAGGTTTAATTGCTATTATTTCTACTTTTATTGGTGCAGTAATGACTTTACAAATTGCTTTCCAGCTGGTTAGTGATTTTATTCCAAAAACCATTATCGGTTCTGTAAACCGTGACTCGAGTATCTTGGAATTAAGTCCTACCATTAGCGCAATCGTACTGGCAGGAAAAATAGGCTCGGCCATTTCGTCTGAAATTGGCTCTATGCGGGTTACCGAACAGATTGATGCCCTGGAAATTATGGGTATTAATGCACCGGGATATTTAATTCTTCCTAAAATCATTTCGGGCATAACCATGGTACCCATGCTGGTTATTATTTCAATGTTCTTGAGCATTACCGGTGGCTATATTGGTGGCTCGGTTTCCGGAGCAGTAACACCATCAGAATATATTCAAGGTATTACCACCGATTTTAACCCTTATACCATTACCGTTGCTTTGGTAAAGGCATTTGTATTTGGATTTATCATCACGTCGGTTCCGGCATATGAAGGATTTTATGTTCGCGGTGGTGCACTGGAAGTTTCTCAGGCCAGTACAAGGGCTGTTGTAATTAGCTGTATTTCTATTTTAGCTTGCGATTATATCGTGACCCAATTGTTATTGTAATGATCGAAATTAAAGATATTTATAAGTCATTCTCCGGGAACGACGTATTAAAAGGTATTTCTGGAAAGTTCGAAGAAGGCGTAACCAATTTAATTATTGGCGGTTCGGGATCCGGAAAAACAACCTTGCTAAAATGTATGGTGGGTTTGCACCAACCAGATTCTGGCTCAGTATTGTATGATGGACGCGATTTCACGCCGATGACCTATGAACAGCGTATTGAGGTACGTAAAGAAATCGGGATGTTATTTCAAGGCTCTGCCCTGTTTGATAGTATGACAGTTGAAGAAAACATCATGTTCCCTTTAAACATGTTTACTGATCAAAGCAGACAGGAAAAGCTTGAACGGGTTGACTTTTGTTTGGAGCGGGTAAATCTTGCTGGTAAAAACAAATTATTTCCGGCTGAATTATCTGGAGGAATGAAAAAACGTGTCGGTATTGCACGTGCCATTTCTATGAACCCAAAATACCTTTTTTGTGATGAGCCTAACTCGGGTTTAGATCCGAAAACTTCCATCGTGATTGATGAACTGATCAAGGAAATTACTGAAGAATATAAAACTACTACCATCGTGGTAACACATGATATGAATTCCGTAATGGGAATCGGTGATTACATTCTATTTCTGCACGAAGGAAAGAAATTTTGGGAAGGCAGCAATAAGGAAATTGCCCATACTGATATTCAGGAACTGAATGATTTCGTATTTGCCAGCCGTTTCATGAAAGCCGCAAAAGATAAGTTTTAAGAAAATTTGTATATTTGTATATGACTACGGCTACCAAAAATATCATTCACAAATTGGAAACCTTACCAGAAAGCATGGTAAATGAGGTTGAAGATTTTATTGATTTTTTAAAAGCTAAACATTCAAAAAGTTTCCCTAAATCAACAGGTGAAAAAGCAACTGTTGTTGAAGAACCAAAAAGCTTATATGGTGCTGCAAAGGGTACAATTCTTTATATCTCTAATGATTTTAATGAGCCACTAGATGAACTTAAGGATTATATGTAATGCGTTTAAATTTTACTAAATAAATCGTGATTGTGAGGCACGAAGAAATCTCATTCTGTATATATCGCATTAAGATTGCTTCGTACCTCGCAATGACGGACCACATATAATAATAAATGATACAATTACTTGCCCCCACTCACTGGAAAGACTATGAGCTGATAGATTGCGGGGATTTTGAAAAATTAGAACGTTTCGGAAACGTCATCCTCATCCGTCCCGAACCTCAGGCGGTATGGAAAAAAACATTATCGGAACAGGATTGGAAAAAAACAGCCAATATTACTTTTAGAGGCCGTTCGGCAACTTCTGGCGAATGGGTAAAAAAAAACCAGTCTATTCCAGACCGTTGGCATGTTGAATATAAAAATAATGAGGTAGCCATTAAGCTCCGTTTAGGCTTAACTTCATTTAAACATGTAGGTGTATTTCCTGAGCAAGCGGTAAATTGGGATTTTATCTCATCATCTATTAAAAAATTCAAAACGCCACAGCCTAAAGTTTTAAATCTTTTCGCCTATACCGGTGCGGCATCATTGATTGCAAATGCGGCAGGTGCAGAAACTACCCACGTAGATTCGATTAAGCAGGTGGTAACCTGGGCAAATGAAAACCAGGAACTTTCGGGTTTGAAAGACACCCGTTGGATAGTTGAAGACGCACTAAAGTTTGTAAAGAAAGAATTAAAAAGAGGCAAAAAATACAATGGTATTATCCTAGATCCACCAGCTTACGGCCACGGCCCTAATGGAGAAAAATGGAAGCTTGAAGACCATATCCAGGAAATGATGCAGGATGTAGTACAGTTATTAGATGAAAAAGAACATTTCCTTATCCTGAATACCTACTCTCTTGGTTTTTCTTCAGTAATTGTTGAAAATTTAATCCGTACTTCTTTCCCTGCAGTTAAAAATCTCGAAACAGGAGAACTTTATTTACAGGCTACTTCTGGCATTAAATTGCCACTAGGAGTTTTTGGTAAATTCTGTAATGTGTAAATGTTGATTACTTTATTTTAAACTATCAGATTTCCGACCTACTTTCATCGGTTCGGAAAAAAGACTAAATTTTAATTATCTAATATATCTATGAAATTCCCTCCATTAGCAGGCACCATCATACTTGGTTTTGCCGCAATCAGCTTATTTGCCAACTGCAATTCAGACAGTAAGGGCGGAAGCGGCATTGGTAAAATCTTCTCTACTGATACCACCAAAAAGAAAACCGACTCAACCGTAAATGTCATGAAACCGGTTGATCCAAAACTTTACGATTCATTGGTAAAAAAACTGGCAAATGGAGATACTACGGGAAGATGGCCAGTAAAAAAACAACCATATCCTTTAGCAGGAGCTATTTTACCATTTAAACGCATCGTTGTTTATTACGGAAACCTGCATTCGAAAAAAATGGGGGCGCTTGGCGAGTATGCACCTAAAGAAATGTGGCAACGCCTTAACGCTGAAGTTAAACACTGGGAAAAGGCTGATCCTTCTACCCCTGTCCAACCGGGATTACACTACATCGCTGCAGTAGCCAGTGGAACGCCTGGAAAAGATGGAAAATACATCAATAGGATGGGCAACAAACAGATTGATTCTGTTTTGAAAATTGCCAAAATGCAACCTAATACCATCGTATTTTTAGATCTTCAGGTCGCTTTAAGTACCATCAAAGCAGAATTGCCACACATCGAAAAATATCTTGAATTGCCTTATGTACACTTAGGTATCGACCCGGAATTCTCCATGAAAGACGGTTCATTGCCCGGTAAAAAAATCGGAACTTATGATGCTGCAGACGTCAATTATGTAACGCAATACCTGGCCAATATCGTTAAAAAGCATAATTTGCCTCCAAAAGTATTTGTATTGCACCGCTTCACAAAAAAGATGGTAACCAATTCGGCCAACATTAAATTACGTCCTGAAGTACAGGTAGTAGTGCATATGGACGGATGGGGTGAACCCGATTTAAAAATTGGCACCTACCGCCACTTTATACAAAGCGAACCGGTACAATTTACAGGCTTCAAACTTTTCTATAAAAATGACCTGAAAAAAGAACCTAAGCGTTTAATGACTCCGGAAGAATTGTTAAAGCTAACACCAAAACCGATATATATCCAATATCAATAAATTTGAAGCCTGTATTGAAATTACAGGCTTTTTTTATGTTTGTAATTCCAATCGATAGCTGTAATCGAGTTATGAAATGCTATAAATCAAAAACCTACAAGAATAATCAGCCCTTTAACACGATTATAATATTAAAAACATGTCTTTTTTTTGGAATGACATAAAATTGGAACAGATTTTATACCAATTAGACTTATGCAAATAGCAACATTTGGCGGAGGCTGTTTTTGGTGCACAGAAGCCGTTTTTAAAACTTTGAATGGCGTAACTCAGGTTACATCGGGTTACATGGGAGGAACATTAAAGCATCCAACCTATATGGAAATATGTAACGGTGATACGGGACATGCAGAGGTGATTCAAATCGCATTTGACGAAAACGTGATTACGTTCAACGAACTTCTATTGATATTCTTTAAAACCCATAATCCAACAACTTTAAACAGGCAGGGGAATGATGTGGGGACACAATACCGCTCAGTAGTTTTTTATGAAAATGATGACCAGAAAATGCAGACAGAAAAAATGATTGCAGATTTAACGGAACAACATATTTTCGATAAGCCTATTGCTACAGAAGTTGCTCCGGTAGCTGAATTTTACGAAGCCGAAGATTATCATCAGAATTATTTCGGCCACAATCAGTCAAAACCATATTGCGCTTTTGTAATACAACCTAAACTGAATAAGTTTGTTGCAGATTTTAAAGATAAAGTTAAATCAGAATTTTTAGAATAATTAGTTGTCGAAAGTAAGTAAGGCATGCTGGCTTGCCGTATAAATATCCCTCCAAACCCTGTTAATTTCCGATTCTTTCTTGGCGGCCTCTAACCCACAGTATGGAAACAAGGTAGCGGCTAATCTCCAACAGGCATGCGCCAATTTACGGCTGTTTGAACTTACCTCCTTTAATTTGCCATCTGGAATTTCACCATTACTGATTAACTGATTCCATGATTCATCAAAAGCATGGTAAAATTGCGAACGAAGGGTTAACAATTCAGCCTTGCAATAGTTAAGCTCATTGTTAAAGAACAAAATCTGCGCTTCGCTATATCTTCCTAATCCAGATCGGGCATAAAAAGACTGTTCTACCAGTTTAATAAAATGATTGGTCATTCCTAAACTATTTACCGTTAGCGTGGTTTCTGCGAGTTGTAAAAAGGGATAATCAAAACCACGATCAGCCACTTCAATTTGCTGGTTAATTTTAAAGGTCCGATTTTCGTTTACGTTTAAATTACACACTTCAAATGCATGGCTTCCTGTTGCTATTAATCCAAAGTAAGACCAGCCAGGTAAGATATTCACTTCCTCTTTTTTAAGTATAAATGACTTAACTTCCGGCAATCCGTTTTCATCCAAAATATCATCACCGCTTTCATTTTTAAGGGTACAGTTGGCAGTAAATATAGTAGCATGTAATGCTCCGCTCGCATAGTTCCATTTCCCATTGATTAGATAACCCTGCTGTGTTTTAATGGCTACTCCACCAACAGCACCACTCCCTGCAAAACAAACTTCACGGTCGGCAAAGATTTCTGCTGCCAATGCGGGGTTCAGAAATCCGGCAAACCAGCCTGCACCTGCACAAAGGGTAACGGTCCAGCCTAAACTTCCATCGGCTTCTGCCAATTCTTCTTCCAATCTTAAAACTTCAGGAAGTTTTTTCCCTGGCCCACCGTAAACCTCGGGTACAAAAAGTTTAAACCAATTTTCCTGATAGGCCAGTTCCAAAATTTCGGGATGTAGCTTGCCCATTTCTTCAGAAAGTGCGGCATAAGCGTTTACTTTTTCTTGCCATGTAGGGTTTACTGTTTTGTTCATGGTTTATTGGTGCAACTAGGCTATACTCATTTTGCTTTTGTTAATGATCTTTTTCCATTCAAAAAAACCAAATATGGCTACGATGAACAAAAATGTTGTTAAACAGGCCATGAGGGGAAGTTTTTTGTGAAAAAGCAATGGAATAGCCACAATGTTGGATATGTTTAGGAATATCCAGTTCTCTATTTTACGTTTAGCTAACAGCCACATGCCTGCCCAAGCTGTTGAAGACACAAAAGCATCAAATAAAGGCACATCCGAATCAGTATAATGCCTCAATACCAGATAAAGCAGTACGAAACCGACCTGTGAAATAAAAACGGCAATGGTTAATTCATTTTTGCCTGACCAGGATACCTGATTTTCTCCATCCTGTTTCCTTTTCTTCCAGATGATCCAACCGTAAACACTCATTACCAGATAATACATACTTAAAAGTGTTTCTGCGTATAATTTTACGTTCAATAATAAAAACATCGATAGCAATACCGAAATGATTCCGGTAGGATAAAGCCAGATGTTATTCTTCTTCGCTAACAATACTTCAGTTACACCGAAACCTACAGCCAGCCACTCAATTACTGAAGTATTTAAAATCTGCTCCTGAAAAAGCTTAAACCACTCTTGAAAACTCATTTAAAATATTTGTTAAAATCATTGAAAACTGCTTTCAGGGCAAAACAGCAAGGTAATGCTAACCTCTTTCCTACGTCGGTATTATCCGCATCAGGTTCATTTAAGGCTGAAGGCTGGAAGGTTGGAAGGTGGAGGGGAAACCTTCAACCTTTTACCTTTCTACCTTTTACCTTAAAATGGGTATAATCTCAGCAAATTGACGGCAACAGAAATTGCAGCATCAACAAGCACCCCTTTGAGTGAGGCAAATATAGGTTTAAAAATGAAATGTTTCCATTGAAATGAGAAGCGTTGTCAACTTTATGACCTTTTGGCCATCAAAGTTGACAACTTAGTTTTTTTTAGAATAATCCCAACTGTCCTTTATCATCAATATCGATATCATCTGGGTTGGTGATTTCGAAATCTACCTTTTTAACAGGTTTTTCACTTGTGTTGGGCTTATCTTCAGCTTTACCATCTTCTTTTTTAACTGATTCAGGTTCTGATTTAGGTATTTCTATCGTTGGTTTTTCTTTTACCTCTGGTTTATCAACCTTAACTACAGGCACATCTGCACGTTCAAACTTCGGTTTTGGTGGCGTTGCAACAGGCTCACTAATTACTGTTGGTTCAGTGTTCACATTATCCGTTTCTGGTTCTTCATTAGCGGCTTCCACTTCAGACATTGATTCCTTATCGCCATCTTCTTCCGTAGTCGTTTCTTCCTGCTCTTCACCCACGATTTCAGGCTCTTCTAACGCTACTTTCTGAACATCATGCGGAGATAATCTGTTACCGTTCGCTTTCAATCCTTTAACATCAATCAGTTCTGCCAGGGTCAAATCCAGTGTTTCCGGGATTTGAGTTTTGCCTTTTAACACATCAACAATAACTTTTGCCGCTGGATTTGAAGTGAGGTGTAACAACTTCGATTTTTGTTCTTCACTGATAAAGATGGTTTTCTTGCCATTGGCCTGCAGTTCGAACACAAAACGTTTGATAAAATAATTTTGTGCTTTGCCTTCAAAATGCACTGCGGCAAAAATCTGCTCTGGATCAAATTTCTGGATCAAGATTAACCCATCATCAAAATGATTGCTAAGTTCAAAAGAACTCAACTCATAATATCCATCTTTGTGTACCTGTAAAATACGATCATCTCCATCAAATTCGCCCAGGTATTTTCCGCGACCATCAACATTCAGGCGCTTTAATAAATCATCGTACCAGATTTTTAGTCCGGATAAAGTAGAAACGCCTTTACTCTTCAGCACAATTTTCTTAACAGGGTACTTGGATACAATATTGCCCTGTGAACCACGTCCTTTAATGGCCACCTCAGCAAAATCAAGGTCGAACTGCAGCTTACGCAGTTTAGAATGCGGCTTTAGGGCTACATTGATCACTTCCGCTTCTCCGTTCGGATTAGCGGTAAAATATAAAACCTTTGAGCCTTTTGATCCCTTTGTTAAATCATATTCCTTATCACGCGTCACGCCTACTACAGCAAACCTTTTGATATAAGAAGTACCACTTGCCCCATCTTTATAAACCATATTATAAATGGTCCGCTCGTCGTTTTTCTTGAACACCTGCACATGGATAATGCCTTTACCCACAAAAGTTTTATCGGCCACTTTGGTGATCATGCATTTCCCATCTTCGCGAAAAACGATGATTTCATCAATGTCTGAACAATCGGCAACAAATTCATCTTTACGCAAACCTGAGCCTACAAAACCATCGGCCCTGTTTACATATAATTTTACGTTGGCCAAAGCAACTTTAGATGCTTCTACCCGATCGAACAAACGGATTTCGGTTTTACGTTCCCGTCCTTTCCCATATTTATCTTTCAGTTTCTGGTACCAGGCAATGGCGTAATCGGTAAGATGTTTTAAGTGATTTTTAACTACTTTAATCTCATCTTCCAGGTTTTTTCATCTGCTCATCTGCCTTTTTCACATCAAAACGGGTGATGCTACTCATTGGCTTATCAATCAGCTTCTTAAAGTCTTCAGGTAATATTTCGCGGTAAAGCGACGGTTTAAACGGATCGAATAAAATGTGTAAAACCTCAACTACGGTTTCAAAATTGGATGAGTTTTCATATTCAGGATTTTTGTACATCCCTTCCTGAATAAATATTTTAAGTAACGAGCTAAAGAAAATTTTCTCCTGTAATTCGTGTAGACGGATTTCAAGCTCTTTTTTAAGTAAACTCTTGGTGTGTCTGGTATTTTCGATCAGGATATCGTTCACACTTAAAAAGTGTGGCTTATCATCCTGAATAATGCAGGTATTTGGTGAGATGGAAACTTCACAGGCCGTAAAGGCATACAGCGCATCAATGGTTACATCAGGTGATATACCCGGCGCCAGATGCACTACAATTTCTACATTCGCCGCCGTGTTATCTTCAATCTTCTTGATCTTGATTTTGCCTTTATCATTGGCCGATAAAATACTATCGATCACAGAACCTGTTGTGGTACTAAAGGGCACTTCAGTGATGACTAGCGTTTTCTTATCCTTCTCGGTTATTTTGGCACGCACACGGATTTTACCGCCACGCTGACCTTCGTTATAGTTCGAAAAATCGGCCATACCACCCGTAAAGAAATCGGGCAGGATATTTGGGCGTACGCCGCGCAGTGCTTCTATCGAAGCATCAAGTAATTCAACAAAATTGTGCGGCATTACCTTGGTGGCCAAACCTACCGCAATACCTTCGGCGCCTTGTGCAAGCAACAAAGGAAATTTAACCGGTAAAGTAATCGGTTCATTGTTACGTCCATCGTAACTCAATTGCCATTCGGTAGTATCAGGATTGAATACCACTTCATTGGCAAATTTTGATAAACGCGCCTCGATATAACGTGGTGCTGCAGCGCTATCGCCCGTAACCGGATCGCCCCAGTTACCCTGCATATCAATCAATAAATCTTTTTGCCCAATCTGTACCATCGCATCACCAATTGAGGCATCACCATGTGGGTGATACTTCATGGTGTTACCGATTACGTTGGCAGCTTTGTTGAAGCGTCCATCATCCATCTCTTTAAGAGAATGCATAATACGGCGTTGAACAGGCTTTAAACCATCGTTGATATGTGGAACGGCCCTATCAAGAATTACATAAGACGCGTAATCGAGAAACCAGTTTTCGTATAAACCGTTGATTGGGGTTATGGTATGTTTGTGCTCTTCGTTTACGTTTTGATCTAATTCTTCACTCATTTATTTACAGAAATTGGCAGCCGTAAATATAATAAAAATGATGGCACAGCGTGAAGAGAGGTTATTCACATTTTGCAAAGTGCATCCATCCTATCGGCTGGTGTCGCACGTGCCGAGATTTCAATTTGCTTATGATGATATAGAAAGCGGAATTAAGCTTGTATTACCTTAAATGTCTTACATGATAAAAGAAGCGAAAAAAAGATCCTTCACTACGTTCAGGATGACAGCTATCAATTTGGTTCTCACCTGACGAAATCAAGATTCGCTTGTCATGATTTGGAAAGCAGAGTTAAGTTTATATTACCTTAAATATCTTATATGGTGACAGAAGCGAAAAAAGATCCGCTACTGCGTTCAGGATTGACAGATCCTTGGTTATTCTACCCCCAGCAACACGCCCGAAACATTCCAGGCACTAGAGCTGCCGCCCTCGGGTTTTCCCATAGGGATAGTGACTTTTATGGTATGTTCACCAGCCTTTAAATCACCCAGGCCGACCCAACTTGGATTGGTGACCGTACCCGGACACCAGTTAGAACGGCTTAAATCAGACGAAGAAAGCCCGCTTTCAAAATTACCTGAAGCCGGGTTAGATAAACGGTAAGATCCGCAATCTTGTCGCCAAGGTGTAAAAGCGAAAACTTCCTTTTCATCCAACCAGATGGTATTTTTCTTAGGTACAAACTCATCGCCATTACTCCAACCACCGTGCCCTGTGGTAATGTAACGCAATTTTGCATCCTTTAAATCTTTTGTTAATGTAAAAGAAACTTCCAATCCTTTATCGCTGCTAAACATGGTTGCATATTCCTGTCCGGCCATCTCCATAACATTAGTCGAATTAAATAAAGGTAAAACCACTTCTTTCACCTCTTTAGGCCTACCACCGTTGTGCAAGGTAATGTTTAACGAAACCTGATGTCCGCCTTTATCATAATTACCAATAAAAACAGCTACCCACGCTTCTTTTCCGTTCATCAATGGAAATAACTCCGAAACATCCTGACGGTAATAAACTTTCTCTGCCCAGTTTTTATCCTTTAATTTTAAGGTATTGTATTTCCCTACGCCAAAAGGGGTAAAAAAGCGCATCAGTTCAATTACTGGGCTATAATCTCCCGTAGCCACTACACCCTGGTATTTTTTTCCATTCCCATTATCGTAAACTGGTAGCACCTTAACCGAATTTTCAAGCGCATCCATCAAACTGATCATTTTATCGGTCGGGATAATAAATACTGAACCTGTCCTGTCGTAAGCATCTCCATTTGATTGTTCCGTTAAATCGACAAATACATTTGGATTAGTCAATTGAGGGAATTTAACTTTTCTAGCAATTACCGTTCCGCCTGCGAAGCGGAAAATAGAATCGTTTGAGAGTGGCTTATCAATAAAATTAATTTTTTCGTTATTAAAAACGTTTAGCGTAGTAAATCTGCTTTTCCAAAGCAAATCTTTATAAGTTAAGCCGTCAGTTAGTTTAGATGACATTTTTTCCAGGTCAATTGGCATTGCTTTTTTAACTTCTTCAATTTTTGCAGCCGTTATATAACTATTTCCATTACGTACTTGTTCCAAAACTAATCCCAGGTTTTGCCCTAAACTTGTTGGCGCGGCTTTTATTCCTGCATCGGTACTATACCATAAATCAATACGGTTAGAGTTTACTACCGTTGTTGCCCTTTTGCAGGTGTAACCTAAAATGATTTTAGTCTCCGAAACAAATTCAAAAACCTGCTTGGCAATTGCAGTAATATCTGAACTAGCGATCTCATTATCGACACTTAAATCAGCAAGCTGAAATAAAATCTGATCAGGCTTTTCCACAATGCTCTGTTCGTAAGGATATTTTGCCTTATGATCGAGAATAGCTGCATTAGTGATCAAATTCTGCTTTGCAGAAGTAATAAGCACTACAGGATTTCGATCTTCTTTTGGTTTCCCATCAGCCGATCGGAAATAAGTGATTTTATAAACGGCATCATGTTTAAGTACGCGCTGCGCCTGCAGGTTAAAAGAAACAAAAACAGAAAAAATGAGGATGGAAAAATGCTTCATTGTGGTTAAAAAACCAAATATAGATAATAGTTTAAATTGGTGTCGGCTGTGAGAAACCAACCAGCAGATTAAAGGTTTCCCACTGACCTCACAGATTTCCACAGATTAGAAAAACAATTGCGACGGGAACTTGCAAACTGACAACCAGCTTCTGTGCTTATCACCTTAAATCAGCGGGAAATAGATGTAAAATAGCTTCTTTTATCTCCAAAAAAGCATAGGAGATTATCTGCGCTGCAAACTACCAACTTAGAACTGAAAACTGATTACCGCTCCAGCCTATCCTCGACAAAAGCAAATGGTATCAAACTCTTTACACTTGGTACTTTTAAAACTTCTCCATTTAAACAATAAAAAATTACCTCAATTGGTGCATGTTGTTTGCGTTCAAATTCTACCATTACCTGTAAGCAGCCTCCACAAGAAGTTACTGGTTTTAAAATCTGAAAATTATCAGTCTGCGCGGTAATTGCCATGCTTTCTATTACTGCATCGGGATAGATTGCTCCGATGCTAAAAAGTGCAACACGCTCAGCGCAAAGCCCTGATGGATAGGCTAAATTCTCCTGGTTGCTACCCAAAATAATATCACCAGAGGCCAAGCGGATGGCAGTACCTACCCTAAATTTAGAATACGGCGAATAAGAAGTACGTAAAGCCTGTTCTGCGCTTTCGCAAAGGGTTCTATCGGCCAATGTCAGTTCAGAAATATCAGCATATTGTTCAAAAGTTATATTCAGATTTATTGAATTCATTTTAAAGTGATTTGGAACCGCCAATGTTAATTTTTTACAGCGGGCGAACAATTTAGGTTATTTTTTGTATTAATTAATAAACCTGCCCTAAAATTAATTTTATCGGCATGCTTTAGGCATTTATCTAAATACCAAACACACTTAGCTTTGAATAAATACGTACGCAAAAGTCTTAAAATTTTATTGTGGATAATTGCTTCCATCATCTTTCTGGTGGTTAGCGTAGCCCTTGCGCTGAATATCCCAGCTGTTCAGAATTTCGTTAAAGGGAAAGCAATAAACTATCTTAAAAATAAAACCAAAACAGAAGTAAGTTTGGAAAGCATTAAAATTGCTTTGCCAAAAGATGTGGTTTTAAACAAATTCTACATCGAAGATCGTAAAGGTGACACTTTATTGTATGCCGAAAAACTTGCGGTAGACATTAGCTTATTTAAATTGTTAAAAAACACGGTCGAGGTTAATAATATTGAGCTTAAAAATGTACGCGCCAACGTAAAGCGTATTACTCCAGATACAACTTTCAATTTTTCTTTCATCGTTGATGCGTTTGCAAGCGATCAGAAAAAACCGGAGGAGCAGGTAAAAAAAGACAGTACTTCTACCCTAAAATTCTCTGTTGATAAAGTTTCTTTCGAAGATATTGGCATTAACTATCGCGATGATGTTGCGGGTAATGATGTAAAACTATATCTAGGCGCATTTAAAACTAAAATCAAAGACTTCGACCTGGCCAACCAGCACTATGTAATTAAAGAGTTAAGCCTCGTAAATACTTCATTGCGTTATTTACAGCAAAAGCCACTCGTTAAATTGGTACAACACATCACCAACAGTGTAGACAGTACAGAGAAAGAGCAAGGAAAATTGCCGCTGATAGAGGTGCAGAACTTTATTTTTAATAATGTAAAAGTAAATTACGACGATCAGATCTCGACCACGAAAGCCATTGCTAATGTAAATGACCTTGGGTTAGCTAATCTGAAAGTAGATTTAACCAATAGTAAATATTCGGTAGATGATGCACACTTAAACAAATCGAATATTCTTTTTGCATTTAAGCCTGCCCCGAGTAACGATTTAAAGAAAGTTAAAGATACCGTTGTTCCTGAAAAATCGCCTCTGGGTTTAATCATTAAGAACATCAGTTTAACCGATAACGATGTACAGTTTGATAACCTGGGTGCAAAGCCCGCGCCCAAAGGTATGGACTTTAACCATCTTAAAATAAATCAGTTAAACTTAGGCGCAAGCGACGTAAGTTATAGTGCAGCGGGAATAAAAGCCAATGTTAAAAATGGATCATTAAAAGAGAAAAGCGGCTTTGTTTTGGATGAATTACGTGGCGATGCGGTGTACAATGATAAACAGATCAAGTTGAGCAATTTCATCCTGAAAACACCAAATACTGCTATTGAAAATGCTACGGAGTTAAATTTCACCTCCATGGAGGATTTGACCAAACATCCTGAACGTGTAAAATTAAATATTGCGCTTAAAAACACCACCATTGGCTTAAAAGATGCCGGATACTTTAGTAATGCTGTACCAGCAAATTATCGCAACGAAAAAATAAAAATCAATGCTGACGTTAATGGCTATCTGAACGACCTGAATATCCCAAGACTACAGATCAGCGGTTTAAAAAATACGCAGATTGATATCAGTGGAAAAGCAAAAGGTTTACCTGATATCAAAAAAACCTTTCTCGATTTAAACATCAAAAAACTTCATGTTACCAAAGGTGATATCCTGGTGGCTGTACCCAAAAAATCAGTGCCCCCTTCAATCGAACTCCCTAACGTAATTGATGCAAAAGGTAATTTTAAAGGTTCAATGACCGATTTTAACACCAACCTGAACATCAGTACTGATATGGGTGGTGCTGTGGTTGTTGCCAGCATGAATGGCCCTAAAGATAGAGAAAGTTATAAGGCAGATGTCAGTTTAAATAATTTTAATGTAGGCAGGCTGTTAAAAATGCAACCTAAACTGGGCCGCGTTTCGGTTAAGGCAAATGTAGCGGGTACGGGGCTTGATCCTAAAAAAATCAATGCTAAGTTTAATGCCAAAGTGTTAAATGCTTATTACAATAAATACACCTACCGCAATTTAGTTCTTGCCGGTGATTACAGCAACCAGCGCATCAACATCAAAAGCAGCATGCCCGATAGCAATGCTAACTTTAATTTAAATGCGAAAGTAAATCTTGCAGGTAAATATCCAGCAGTAAAAGCCGACCTGAATTTAAAACAGGTAAACCTTCAGGCTTTAAACTTTAGTCCAACAGTTTTAAGTGCTGCCGGAGTGGTTAAAGTAGACCTGGCTACTGCCGATGCCGATTATTTGAACGGATCGGTTGATGTTACGGGGTTACAACTGGTAAAAGATAAACAAAGAATTAATGTCGACACGATTTCGATCCGCGCTAAATCTACCTCAACCGAAAACGAGCTTACACTTAAATCTGAAATACTTTCAGCAAAAATCGACGGAAACTACCAGTTGACCAAAGTAGGCAGTGCAATCATAAACGAAATCAATAAATATTATGCGTTTGGAACAGTTACAAAGGTGCCTGATCAGCGTTTAAGGTTTTTTGTCCAGATTTATGATTCTAAACTATTAAAGAATTTTGTGCCTGAATTAACGGTATTTAAACCCTCCCAGTTCTACGGATTGATTGATACGCAGAAAGACAGCCTGCAGATTAAAGGTAATTTCCCGCAGGTAGTTTATGGCGATTTTAAAGTAGATACTACGGTTTTAAATATCAATAACGACAACAATAAATTAGACTACAGTTTAACTGTTAAAAGCCTTCAAAGTCCATCTGTTGCACTTTTCAATACCGAAGTGAGTGGCGATGCCGCTAACAATAATTTAGGTGTTAACATTTTCTTACGGGATAGGCAGAAAAAAGACAAATACGTTATTGGTGGTAATTTCCAATCGATCAATAAAGATTTTAAATTCTCTTTAGATCCGCAGAAACTATTGCTCGATTATCAAAAATGGGTGGTTTCTCAGGACAACTACATCCAGTTCGGTGCGTCGGGCATATTGGTAAACCAGTTTCAGATCAGCAATAACGGACAGTCGCTTTCCATCAATAGCAACCCTACCCAACCCAATGCACCTTTAGCTGTCGCATTTAAAGATTTTCAACTTGAAACTTTAACCAAATTTGCCGAAACTGATACGACTTTGGTTGGTGGCCGTTTAAACGGAACTGCAAATGTTAAAGATTTAGCCAGTACGCCAAAATTTGAAGCAAATCTGACTATCGATCAGTTGCGTTATCAGAAAGATCAGTTGGGCACTTTACGTTTAGCGGTAAACAATAATACCGAAAATGCATTTGAGGTAAATGTGGCCTTAACCGGCGTGCACGAACTAAGGGTAAATGGCTTCTATTATACCGCACCGAAAAGTGCATTAGATCTTACCGTGAACATTGATAAGATCGAAATGAAAAATATTGAGAGTTTATCTGCAGGTCAGCTTAAAGATGGCACAGGTACTTTAACAGGGGCACTAAGTGTTAAAGGCGAGTTAACTGCTCCAAAAATATTGGGCGATTTAACTTTCAACAACGCTGGGATCAGAGTTGCATATGTAAATTCATATTTCCGGTTGCCTAACGAGAAGATTTCATTTACAAATGAAGGGATCAGTTTTAATAACTTCACACTGATTGATTCCTTAAATCAAAAGGCAACCATCGATGGAAAAGTTTATACCAGTAATTTCAAAGATTATCGTTTTGGTTTAGATATTAAAATGAATAATTTCAGGGCGATCAATTCGACCGCTGCTGATAATGACCTCATTTATGGAACAGTATTTTTAACCAGCGATATTAAAGTACGTGGCGATTTGAACCAGCCAGATGTGAACATGAACGTTAGGGTGAACAAAGGCACAAAATTCTTTTTTGCCCTACCAACAAGCGATCCTTCAGTGATAGATCAGGAAGGAATTGTACAGTTTATTGATGCCGATGCGCCACCATTTAATGGTCAGAAAGCATTAAAGGTAGATAGCATAAGTAAATCCGCCATGAAAGGGATTAACCTGGTTGCAGCCATCACCATCGATCCTGAAGCCGAACTGAATGTGGTCGTAGATCCATCAAATGGCGATGCCCTGAATATTAAAGGTGAGGCAGATCTTAACGCAACGATGGACCCAAGTGGTAAAATCAGCTTAACAGGCCGTTATGAAATTATTGATGGTTCTTACAATTTATCGGTTGGCCCGCTAGGCAAAAAAGCATTCAAACTGGTTAAAGGAAGTACTATTGTTTGGACGGGTGAGCCTACTTCAGCCAACGTGAACTTAACGGCATTGTATGAAGTTAATGCAGCTCCTATTGATCTGATCAATGAGCCAGATAATATCCAGGCCAAAACCAAATTGCCTTTTCAGGTTTATTTGATGATGAAAGGTGAGTTATTGAAACCGGTTATTTCTTTCAAACTTGATTTACCTGAAAACGAGCGTGGGGCATTAAATGGTACGGTTTACACCAAATTAATCAACGTAAACCGCGATGAAAGTGAATTAAATAAACAGGTTTTTGCCCTGTTGGCATTGAACAGGTTTATCGCCAATAACCCTTTCCAAAGCTTGGCAGGCGGTGGCGGTGGTGTTTCTACCCTGGCGAGATCGAGTGTGAGTAAATTATTAACGGAACAGTTAAATAACCTCGCTTCAGATTTAATTCAAGGTGTAGAATTGAACTTTGGCGTAAATTCATCAGAAGATTATTCTACCGGATCACTTCAACAGAAAACTGATCTCGAAGTCGGTTTATCGAAAAAATTATTAAACGACAGACTAACGGTAACGGTAGGTAGTTCTTTCGCATTGGAAGGACCGCAGGCACCAGGCGAAAAATCGACAGATATCGGTGGAAATGTAAATGTTGAATATGCTTTATCAGCCGACGGAAGATATAGATTAAGGGCTTACCGACGCAACCAAAACGATGTAATTGTACAGGGACAAATTATCGAAACCGGTTTGGGTTTCACCCTGGTAGTAGATTACAACAAATTCAGAGAGATTTTCCAGAAAAAACGCAACAGAAGAAACATTGAACAAAAACCTAAAAATGAAACAACTAATTAGACCAATTTTATTTGTACTGGCCTGCTTAGTTTGGGCTGCTTGTAGCTCCACCAAATCGTTAAAGCCGGGGCAACATTTATATACAGGTGCCGAAGTAAAGATCAATCCGGATTCATCAGGCAAAATTGATGATGAAAAACAGGTAAAGAGTGATTTAGAGAGTAAAACAAGACCCCGCCCCAATAAATCTATTTTAGGTATAAGATATAAATTGGGCATTTATAACCTTGCAGGTGAACCAAAAAAGCCTAAAGGTTTTAGAAATTGGCTACGCAGACAGGGTGAACCGCCCGTTTTAGTGAGTGAGGTAAAACTAAAATATAATAATGATGTACTGACCAGCTATTTAATCAGTGAAGGTTATTTACAGGCGTCTGTTACAGGCGATACGGTAGTGAAAGATAAAAAAGGCAAAGCCATTTATACTGCAGAAACGGGTAACCGATATAAAATCAATAAAGTCACTTTCCCTCCTGATACCGGCGTTTTAACTAAAATCATCAATCAGAACAAAAATAAAACGTTAATAAAGGCAGGCGATTTTTACGATCTCGACAACTATAAAAACGAACGCATCAGGATCGATAATGACCTTAAAGAGCAGGGATATTTTTACTTTAGTCCTGATTACCTGATTATGCAGGTGGATAGCACCATTGGTAAAAACCTGGTAAATGTGACTATCAAAGTGAAAGATATTGCACCTGATGCTGCATTGAAACCATACAGCATCAGGGATATCAACATTTATCCAAGCTACAGCCTCCGTAGAGATACCCTCTTAAGAAAGTTAAAACCGCTTGAATATCACGATTTCAGTATTTATGATGACCGCAATACTTTTAAACCAAGGTTATTTGATCGATTGGTTTTCTTTCAGAAAGGCGAACCTTATAACCGTAAAGATCATAACCAATCGTTAAACAGAATGGTCAATATTGGCGCTTTCAGGGATGTAAGGGCGGAATTCTTACCGGTTGATAGTTTCAAAAATAATCAGTTAGACCTGAATATTTACCTTACCCCGTTGAAGAAAAACTCATTAAGTTTCTCGGTTACAGGCACCAGTAAATCAAACAATTTTGTGGGTTCAGAAGTGAAAGTTACCCAAACCACCCGAAATTTATTCAGGGGCGCCGAGCAGTTGGATGTAAGTGTTAGTGGTGGTTTTGAAACACAGGTAAGAGGTACCTCGTTAGGTAGGAATTCGCTTTCGCTGACCACAGAAGCCAAGTTAACCTTCCCACGTTTTATTGTGCCGTTTTACAAGCCTAACAGTACGAATGCTTTCATTCCGAAAACCATTGCTTCGCTATCTTATCAGATGCTTAACCGTGGGTCTGAATATACCTTACATGCCATAAAAGGCGAATATGGCTACAATTTCAAAGAGAACCAGTATAAAGAGCATAACTTCAACCCCATCTCCATCAGTTACATTTCTACAGGTTTTCCAGATTCTAATAGACGAGATAGCTTATTTAGAGTAAATCCCTTGTTAAGAAGTACACTTGAAAACCAATTCATTATTGGTAGTAATTACAACTTTACCTACACCAACCAGATGGAAACCAACCGCCGTAACAATGTTTATTTCTTTGGCGGTTTAGAAACGGGTGGCAATGTTTGGGGCTTATTTACGCCAACGAACGATAAAGGTCAAAAAACTTTATTCAATACACCTCTCACCCAATTTATCCGGGCAGAAGCCGATTTCAGGGATTTTTATAAAATTAACCGCAACCTGATATGGGCAAACCGATTGAACCTGGGTTATGGTTATGCTTATGGCAATAGTACATCCTTACCATTTGTGAGGCAGTTTTTTGCTGGTGGCAGTAATGATATCAGGGCATTTCCGGCCCGCACCTTGGGTCCGGGGACTTACAAAGTGCCAGATAATGCCATTTTTGCCGATCAGGGCGGTGATATCAAGTTAATGCTTAATTCTGAACTACGATTTAAAATTGTAAGTATATTATATGGCGCATTGTTTGTAGATGCTGGAAATATCTGGCTAAGGAAAGAAGATCTGGGAGAACCCGGCAAACCAGAAACAGCAAGACTAGGGTCAGGCTTTAAGCTAAAGAATACCTTTAATGAGTTAGCTGTAGGTACCGGAGCCGGCGTACGTGTAGATGCAACAATCTTTGTAGTTCGTTTAGATGTAGCTTTCCCTGTACGTAAACCATACCTACCTGAAGGACAAAGATGGGTATTTGATGATATTGCCTTTGGTAACAAAGATTGGCGCAGACAAAATTTAATTTTTAATATAGGCATAGGCTATCCGTTTTAATTTTCAGATGAAAGTAATCACCAAGATCAAAAATTTCTTTATTGCGCTTTATCATCTTTTTATTGCTGCCGGAAAAGGTTTTGTAGAAGATCGGGTAACTAAATTAAGTGCTTCGTTGGCTTACTACACTATTTTTTCACTTACCCCGCTAATTATTATCCTCCTCTCGGCAGCCACTTTGTTTTTTGGTGATGAAAGAAACCAAAAGACAAGGGGGCAATTTTATGGTCAGGTTACCGAAATGGTGGGCAAAGATGCAGCTGCGCAAATTCAGGGTTTTGTAGAACATGCCAATAAATCGGGCCAATCAACCATTGGTTTAATTATTGGTATAGCTACGCTGATTATCGGGTCTACAGCCATTTTTATCGAAATACAGGATAGTATCAACATGATCTGGAAGGTAAAGGCTGTGCCAAAAAAAGGTTGGCTGAAAATGCTTTCAAATCGATTATTGTCCTTTTCTTTAATCGTTTCAATGGGCTTTTTATTGCTGGTTTCGCTGGTGATCAATAGTATAGTAGTTGGTTTGGGTTCAAAATTAGCCAATCTGATTTCACAAAGCGAAATAAAGGAAGTTATCCCAGTAGCTAACGACACCATGACCTTGCTGATTTATATTTTGAACAACGTCATTACGCTTGCCGCCGTAACCGCCGTTTTTACTGTTATTTTTAAAGTCTTACCAGACGTGATTATACGTTGGAAATCGGCAATAATCGGTGCTTTATTTACTGCTATCCTCTTTAGTTTAGGTAAATACCTCATTGGAATTTATATCGAAAAAGGTAACCCTGGTTCTGCCTTTGGAGCGGCAAGCTCCATCATTGTTATTTTATTGTGGATTTATTATACCTCAATCATCCTCTACTTTGGTGCTGAATTTACCCAGGCTTATGCTGAAAAATATGACAACGGCATTGCTCCCAGTAAATATGCTGTATTTACAAAAATCACTATTGTAGAGAAAAAGGTAGATGTATTGCCTCCGCAGCATCCGGAAAATACAGTGAATGCGCCTGAAGAGTAATTACCGTTAAGCCCCGTCATCCTAAACTTATTTCATGACCTTTTCAAAAAGATAATCGCTTAGACATGCTTAACATAGTCGAAATTTTTGAACTATTCCACAAACATAGTTTAAAGATCTCTCCCAGGGTATGCCTATTCGCCCAGGCTGGCACTCCGCATTTCTTCGGTCGAGGACGATTTTCTACTTAAGTCATTTATTCAGATAGCGGAGCTATTAACCAAAGAAGTTAAGTTGTTTTGAAAACTTGACTTCTTTAATGTAAAACCTTGAGTGATCGACTTACGACTTAGGACTAACCTATCGTCCCATCCAACCGCCATCAACGGTTAAAATCGTTCCGTGAACATAATCGCTGGCAGCAGAGGCCAGAAATATGGTCGGTCCTTTAAAATCTTCAGGCGTTCCCCATCTTGCAGCTGGGATACGTGATAGTATTGAGGTACTCCTATCCTGATCTTCACGTAAGGCAGAAGTATTATCAGTTGCGATATACCCAGGTGCAATCGCATTTACATTTACACCTTTTGATGCCCATTCGTTAGCAAAGGCTTTGGTTAAAGATGCAATTGCACCTTTGCTCGCGGCATAACCAGGAACGGTTATACCACCCTGAAAGGAAAGTAATGATGCTGTGAAAATCACCTTTCCACTTCCCCTTGCAATCATTTCCCGACCAATTTCGCGGGTTAAAATAAACGGTGCCGATTGGTTTACCGCAATTACTTCATCCCAATATTCATCCGAATGCTCCGCAATGGGCTGGCGCAAAATCGTTCCGGCATTATTCACTAAAATATCAATCACAGGATGATCTGCCTTTACCTGAGCCGCAAAAGCCAGGGTATTTTCGCGTTTACCAAAATCGCACTGGTAAGCATAGAATTTTCTTCCCAGCGCTAAAATTTCTTTTTCAATAGTACTACCCTGAAGTTCGAGACTTGCAGATACACCGATAATATCGGCACCTGCCTCGGCCAAAGCTAAAGCCATAGCTTTTCCGATACCTCTTTTACAGCCAGTAACCAATGCAGTTTTACCTGCTAAATTAAATATGTCAGACATGATGTTTAAAATTCAGTTTTTAGATCTCTCTCCGCCCGCAAGGGCGGGCATTCCGCTACGCTTCATCCGATAGCTATCGGATCGAGATGACGGTAAAAAATTATTATTTCAGCTCGGTAATGGCACAATGATCCATGTCACCATAATCCAGGTTTTCGCCGGCCATCCCCCAAATAAAAGTATAGTTGCTTGTACCTGCCCCAGAGTGGATAGACCAATTGGGCGAAATTACTGCCTGATCGTTCTGCATCCAAATGTGGCGGGTTTCTTGTGGCTGGCCCATGAAGTGGCAAACACTCTGCCCCTCTGGAACTTCGAAATAGAAATAAGCTTCCATCCTTCTATCGTGTGTATGTGCTGGCATGGTATTCCACACACTGCCCGATTTTAGTTCGGTCATCCCCATTTGCAACTGACAGGTTGGCAACACACTGTTCACCAATAACTTATTAATTATTCTATGGTTCGCGGTTTCAGGCGTACCCAGCTCTACAACCTCTGCTTCAGCTTTGCTTACCTTCTTAGTAGGATAACTATGGTGTGCAGGAGCAGAATTGATATATAGTTTAGCAGCCTCACCAGGAGTGGCAGATTCAAAAAATACTTCTTTAGTACCTTTACCTATATACAAAGCTTCTTTATAATCCAGTTCGTATTTTTCGCCATCAGCGGTAACAATCGCTTTTCCGCCAACATTGATAATCCCCAGTTCCCTACGCTCCAAAAAGTAAGTTGCTTTTAAATCATCAGGATTTGGAAGGGTAATTTTCTGATCAACAGGCATTGCACCACCAACAATATACCTGTCAAAATGAGATAAGGTAAGGTTTACCTGGTTGGTTTCAAACACATTTTCAATCAGGAAGTTATCCCGCAACGCTGCGGTATCCATTTGTTTAACTTCTTTAGGGCTTTGGGCGTAACGGCTTTCGAATTTGTTCATTGGTTAAAAATTGAGTTTTTTTTTGCGATAAGATATGAACGGATATCAAATCCTATCCGCAAATATATTTATACGATCATGATTATCTGTATTAATACTCAACTTTATCAAGCTTTTTTTATGATTTATTAATCTATGCCTTTAGGCAGGTTCAGGGTGCTGCAAGTTTTGTCTGAAAGGGGGCAGCAGACAGGTTTAAGTTAAAAAGCATTCCGATAAAGCACCGGTTGAATTTTCCATCTAGATTAACCCACTCCTCTTTCCAGTTTATCAATCTATATTTGCCCGCCTATTTGTAAATGGTAGAAGGAAGGTAATATCTTTCTGTAATGTATCAAATGGTAACGCAGATGCCATTTACTGTTTCTCCTTAATATTCACGCCATCATCCATCGGAAGGATGTAAGGAACAAATTTCACTTTATTCGTTCTGTATTTATTACCGGGCAAAACTTCTGTAATATACAGATCGCAGTAATTATCAAGAGAACGATGATGTTCTGCCGTAATGTCCATTAACTCTTTGAAACTTATATAAGGGTGAGCCGGCTTTTTCGATACGATTTCTGCTTTCTTGTCTCCCTTTTTATTAATGTATGAAAATGTTGCGTAACTCTTATAAGGAGGTGTACACTTGCAAAAGAATGTAAAGTGATGTTCGAAAAAACTTACCGTTTCGATTTTTAATATTCGATTAGGCAGAGATACATTTATCGTATCTGCTAAGAAATAAATTTCCCTGTTCGTGTTTTGGGAAAATGCCTCAAAGGTTATAACTAATAGTGAGGCAATTAAAAATAATTTCTTTTTCATGAAACTAGGGGCAAGTAGTAGGCAATTTTTTATTAGCAGGAACATTTTTAAGATTGGCTAAATTAAAAGTATTTAAATCAGCATCAGTAATTCCATATTTTGTTTTAATATTGTTAAAGGATTTGGTAAGCATTCCTTTGTAAACTTCATATATATTTACACCTCCTATAATCGAAGATTGTGGGGCTGGGCCTGCATTGTTCAAGCCATATAATGCAGCCATTTGGTAATCTTTGTCCGTATATATATTTCCATTGACGGTCTTCAATATTACCCAGAAATTCTCAAAATATTCTTCCAAAAATATAGAATGGTCGTTGAAATTCCCACCCCCTTGAGCCGAACTATTGGCAACGCTTTCAAAATTAACTATGTTGATCGCCCATGTCGAATATCTTGTTGTATCAACAGGAAATCCATATTGACCAGCTTTGATATAGTAATTAGCGTACGCATGACCAGTTTCATGGATGGCTGTTGCTTGCAATAACAGCTGTGAAGCGTTTGCCATAGCAGCAGTATTAAATCTAATTGTCGAACTTGTTCCTGCATAATCTCCTGTTGTCCCTAAACTATAATTATTTGTGCCAACTCCGTACTCCTGCGCTGAAAAATCATATTTTAAATTTGGTAAACCTTGCATACTAAGAGTTGTACCGTTTGGCAGTTGGATTTTCTGAAACGGTTGAACTAACTTTCCAAAAACTTGATTTCCAGCTAACTTATTTAAAACCTCCTTAACCATACAAGGATAATATTTTTGAATAGAATCTTGTTTTACCTCTATTAGAGGAGGAGAAGTGTTACCCCATTCCCAGCATAACCCCCATGCGAACCAGCATATCCTCCGTTATCGCCATAATCACCATCACAACTTCCTGGCAAATGGGCAAAGCCAGATATATAAGGTGTACATGTCATATATCCTTCTACACCCACACAAGATTGGACCCATATGGGTATATCAACCCCATCTGCACAGGGCGATTTTACAGCAATTATTTTATCTTTTATACCAATACTTAATTTTTTAACAGCCGTACTGTAAAGCTTTTTATTCAGTAACGATTGGTTTAATGAATTGATTTTCCCATTGGCTTTTACTATTTGGCCATTGCTGTAAAGTGCCCCATTGCTAAAACTGCCATCGGTATTAAAATAATAAACTTTACCACTTAAATTACCTGTGCTGTTATAGTGTAATTTTGCCGATTCCGTGCCTGCATTATTAATAATAACCATATAACAGCCCGCAACAATACTATTGTTACCTATGTTTTTAAATAAAACCAGCCTGATATTACTCCTGGCCAGACCCAACTCTGGCTGGCTGTAATCATTTGGGCTATCTCCTACAAAAATTTTATCGGGGTTGGTTAAGCCTACTTCAATAATGGACTGATTATCTTCAGTATCTGTATAAACATCATCCCAGTTAGGGCTAAGTGTTTTAAATGGATTATTTTCGGTTGTTTTAAGGTTAAGTTTAAGCCAGCTTTTAGCCGCCATTAAATCTGCACCACTTATCTCAAGGTTATTGTGCTTATCTTTTTTACAAGAATAGAAAGTAATAGTAATGGTAAGCAAAAGCACTAATGCAAATGCCCATTGCCTTAAAAAGTAGTTTTTTTTCATTCGTTAATTTAGATTTAATGGATCAAAAATATCCGGGAGCGAGATATGGTGCAAGTATAACAGTTTTTGATATTGATAACAAATTATACAATAAATCATTTTACATAGATAAAAAATGTATGATTAAATTTAGTCAAATATGCTGTGCGTTTATATGATAAACTTAGCCCAAAACACGCTCTTGCCTATCAAAATGCTTGTTCATAATCCCCTGATAAACCTGCTCTGCAACCACATACAATAAATCTGCCTTCTCAAACAGGCTCACTATAGCTGATTCACTGATCGCGTAATTGTTTTCATACCTTACGGCCAGATAGGCCTCATCGAGCAAATGCAATAGGCTAGCCTCTTCTTCACTATCATTAAACAGTACTGAAAGCGGCTCAACATAAGGCTTGATATACAATTGATGAATCCTGATTCGGTGTGTTTTTTTATCTTTTCCCATTACCAGAACCTCAATGGCACGGTACATCATATCAAAAACCTGGTGAAGCATAAAAGCGCAGTATTCGAAATTTTGTTGCCTAAAATAAAAGGTTGCCCCTATTAAAAATTTATTGGCTTTATTTATTCCATGCCGGCAGGTTGTGCTTACCTGATCTGCAATAAGCTTAGGATTGCCGCCATCAAGAAAAACACCAGACCTACTAAATAAACAATTTTCTGCAACGGTGGCATAGTAAAAAAACAAACTGCCCTCCTGTAATGCCTGCTCTACCTCATGTACATGAAAAACCCGATAACCCCATTCCATTTGCCCGTTAAATACAATATTTAATATCGGTGTTAATTCATTCAAAATGCATACATGTTTAAAAGAAACCATAATCAGCATTTCCTGAATGGGCTTACCCACCAAAAAGTTGTTATGGAGATAAATATACTGAACAGGTACCGCAGCCATAATGTCTTTTAACAAACGTAAGGTTCTTTCATCCTTTAATGCAACATGTTCTAGATTCAAAAACTTATTCCGCATAATCGTACCTTTCTTCAATTTCGTCCATTCGAGGATTGGTAATGATCACAAAAAAGGCTTCCATAATCATCAACATGGATTCATATTGTTCAAATAAAAATTCCTTATCCAATAGTTTAATGCTGCTTTTGGTGCTAAAGGCAGCGTATAGCCATTCCAGAAGCCCTAAACGCAGCCGCTTAATTTTTTCGGGAATAAATAACGACGTTACAAACAAATAAGGATTTTCAATATGCACTGCAGACAGTGTATTTACCTCGCACAGGTATTTCTGGTAGCTATCAATGTTTTTTGATTGCTCTGTAGCGGCAAGCAAGTTTTTAGGCGGCGTACCCTGATACGTTAAATTTTTAGCGGTAATCAAAAAACCGGCGTTAAGCAGTTTGATAAATTGATTATAGAGAAAAAAATAATCGGCCACATCACTCACACACTGATCTTCTGCCAGGGCAGCTTTATACCAGTTTTTTAAATAAGCTTTATGCCCTGCAAGGTTATCGAGACTAAAGAAAAATTCGATCACTTTAAACGGATCATCAGGCAATTGCTGTTCAAAAGCCAAAGGCGATGTACTTTCGAATATGGCCATTTGATAATAACGATCTATACTTTTAAAACTATTCCTGGTAACGATCCTTTCGTGTATGAGCCAGCACGCCTCCAACATTTTTTTGGTGTTTTCATAAAAAATAAAAATATACTCGTCCCAATCTAGCCTGAGGTTGTTTTCCAATGCAGCCAATAACCATTCTTTGTACATCACTTTATAGGTATCTGAATGAAAAAATAAGAAAATATCAAAAAAGGTAAGTTTTGGATTTTTCATTTCTCCGCTGCTCAACAGTTTCGGACAATAATCAAGTAGTACCGTTTCGCGTTCTACACTACATTCATCTGCACCAATCGCTTTTACAAATTCGGTATCAGCTTCAATGCGGTTAAAAACTAAATCCGAATAATCGAAAAGCGGCACCAGTTTTTCGTAAAAAACCAATAGCTGTGCGGGGTGTTTTTGTGGCGAAAAATCTAATTCGTTGTAGGGCGGATTTAACCAGTTTTGTAGAAAGTTTAAATGGTAATTTATACCATTTATAGCAAAAAAACTTTCAATCGCATCTATCAATGCCATGGTATCTTTTTTAAAATTCAGGTTCTCCTTCATAGCGTATATTTTTAAATGATTATATTAGCTAACGAATTTAGCAAAATAATATAGATAATCTATAATTAATTCGAAAAACTTATTAACATCTCTTATGAATGAAAATCAGCGTTTAAAACGATTAATGGAATTACTGCATTTCAAAACTCAGAAAGATTTTGCTGCAGTATTAAATATTCAACAAGGTTCCTTATCAGATATTTTAAGAGAAAGGGTCAATGTATCTAATGCCATTAAAGATAAGTTGGAAATGAAATTCGACGTCAATATAACCTGGCTGGAAGATGGAATTGGCGAGCCATTCTTCAAAAAGAGGCCAGCCGTTGGCGAAAGCAAAGAAGGTGTACCTTATTTCGATATGAGTTTATCTGATGCGAAAGAACACATTGTGGAAGAACAACGCGCAGAATACCTGGTCAATTACCTCCCGTTTAACGATTGCACGGCCTATTTACCAGTTTATGGTGATAGCATGTCTCCCCAATATGCCGCAGGTGAAATTATAGCGATAAAAGAAATTACCAATTACGAAATCCTGCAATGGGGAGAGGCGTATGTAGTGATGACCGATGAAGACACTAACAGTCTGCGTACCATTAAACTCATTTACCAACATGCTGATGATACCAAACTCATCCTCCGTTCTTCAAACCCAAATTTTAATGGCGATACAGTGATCAGTAAAAAGAATATCCTGTCGCTTTACATCATTAAGGGAAAAATTACTAGGAATGTTATTTAGTGAAACGGTTGACAGTTCTCAGTTAATAATTTACAGTTAACTGAAAAACAATCGTGGGAAGAGGAAAAGGCGGGAGATATCATCATTCCCAACTTGATTGGGAACCACGCAGTGCTCATGAATGCCACTTAATAAATGCAAAGTCTTATGAATAATCGTAATGCCTTCGCAGGTTTTTTATGTTGCTTTAAGATTCCCGCATGCGCGAGAATGACGACCGCACTAATGGATTCTGTCAATGGTAACTTCCGCCCGGCCGGTTGGATGGGTGTTTCAGGATCTAACAAAAGTGATTATTTTCTGATTCAATTGCTTGAAAACTGAAAATTGCCAACTGCTAACTGAAAACGCTTTATAAAAAGGGAGTCAAGTTTTAAAAACTTGACTCCCTTAGGATTTAACTAATAGCCAGGATTCTGATACATCTTAACCGGATCTAATTTTACCTCATCAAAAGGAATAGGATAATACCTGTCTTTTGTGGTTACATTGGCCAGTTTTGCAATACCGAAAGCAGATTGCGGTTTGGCTTTTAAGTAAGTAACCAGTTCGGCAGCGGTAAAATTCCTGATTAAATCAAACCACCTTTGATGTTCAAAAGCAAATTCTACCCTACGCTCATGCAAAATAGCAAGCTTTAACGTCGGGAATTTAGCTGCGTAATTGGCATCTGTTTTGGCTACTGTGTACAATGGCATGCCAGCTCTTGCTCTAACCATATCAAGGTATTGGATAGCCATGGCATCATTACCCTGCAGCATATTTACTTCCGCCAACATTAAAATTACATCGGCATAACGCATTAAAATCCAGTCATTACCACCATAACCATTATTGGTAGCCAGGGCACTGGCATCGCGAAACTTAGTAATAAACCAATCTTTTACAGTTGCATCGTTAGCGTATTTTACGGAGAAGTCTTTTCTTAAATCTGCAGTTTCGTACTCATTGATTAGATCAAGCGTTACATTGCCCCCGATACCGGTAGAAACTTTTAAGGAGTTGATGGTTTCGCCTTTTGCCTGGTTGTTTGCAGCAATGCTTGAGCTATAATTAATATCACCCTGTTTGTAAGAAATCTGAAAAATAAGTTCTTTACAGGTTGTTTTTTTCGTTACGTCGAAAACATCGGTATATGGAATTTCAGAAAGGTTTCCAAAAGCTTTCATATTATAAGCCGCAGTTAGGTAATTATTGGCATTGGCAAGGTTTTCGGCCTTATTGTTTGGCAAGGTAGCCGCCATAGTTAAATAAACCTTTCCCAAATAAGCGTTAATGGCCGATTTGGATGTTCTGCCGATATTGGCAGTTGACTGAAAATTGGGCAATGTACTGTTTAAGCCATCCTTTAAATCGGCTACAATCTGGTTGTACACATCAGCTTCCGGAACACGGAAGGTTGCTGCAGTAACCTCATCAGTATTTAGCAATTGTTTGGTAACCAGGGGCACAGGTCCCCATTTCCTCACCAGTTCGAAATACATAATAGCCCTGATAAATTTGGCTTCGGCAGCGTAATTAATTTTATTTGCAGATGTTACAAACGTTACCTTATCAATGTTCGATAAGATTACATTGCTTCGGGTAACTGCGTTGTAAAGTGCCAGCCAATGCGCTTTTAAATAGGAGTTACTTGGCAATAGGGAGAAATCGTTAAATTGGAATGGTTCGCCCGCATTACTCTGATTGTCATTTCTTCCGGTATCGTCAGAGCGTTCATCCGTAAAAAGTCCGCTATTCTCGCCCATGGTGTTACTACTCCTCAACGATTGGTAAGCGCCATTTACGGCAAGCAACACATCATTTTCAGTTTTAAAATAATTTTCAACGGTAACTGCGTTCGGGTTGTTTTGTGCCAAAAAGTCTTTTTTACACGACCCTAAGGTTAAAACTGCGCTAAGGGCCAAAATTGTATAAATATTATTCTTCATTTTCGTAATTCTAAAAAGTAAGTTTAACGCCCAAATTATAGGTTCTGGCCAATGGGTAGTTTCCATAATCAACACCTGGTGTTAAGTTAGAACCTCCACTATAATCAACCTCTGGATTATATCCTTTGTAATCGGTAATTGTAAAAGCATTATCAACACTTGCATAAACGCGGATATTGTTCACTTTTATGGCATTTGCAAGCATTTTAGGGAAACTGTAGCCTAAAGTAATGTTGGTACACCTAAAGTAAGATCCATCCTGAATGTAGAAAGAAGATAAACGGGTGCTATTACTCTGTGTACCTGCACGCGATGCACGGTAATTTAAACCGCCGCCAGGGTTAGCTTCGTTTCTATAACGGTTGGCCACATCTGCATATTGGTTTCCAGAGCCTTCAAAGTTATACAGGTAATAATCCTGTCCGTCTAAAACCTGGTTTCCATATGATCCATTGAATGATGCTCTTAAATCGAACGTTTTGTAAGTGGTATTTAAGGCAAAACCGTAGGTAAATTTAGGATATGGCGTACCGATAACTGTTTTGTCTGCATCATTTACGATACCGTTTCCATCTGTATCCTGAAAATATAAATCACCAATTTTCGCCGGATTGGTTGAAGAAGCTGAAGGGGCAACCTTTCCTAAATTATCTGCAGTGATTCTGCCCAATGCTTTAAAACCATAAAACATACCTACCGGCTGACCTTCTTGTGTGATATGGGTTAGATAAGAACGTTCTGCACCATTGGTTAAAATCGTACTCGCACCTCCCATATTTAGTACTTTGTTACGGTTAGCAGCGATGTTTCCGCTAAGGCCTAACGTAAAATCCTGGTTTTGGATAATTCTACCGTCCAATTGCAGATCGAAACCTTTATTCCTGATTTTGCTATCTGCCAGATTGGTTAAAATGGAAGAAGTTCCTGATATGGCTGAAATAGGTTGATTGAACAGCAGATTATACGAATAACTCAAATAATAATTGGCAATGATATTTAAACGGTTTTTAAAGAGGCTGATATCGGTACCAAAATTGTATTGAGAAGTAGATTCCCATCCCAGTTTAGGATCTTGAATGGCATTTGGCCAGATGGCTGTTGAAATCGCATTTCCAAATACCACACCGCTTGGTGCGCTCATTTCCTGTGCCGTTCTGTAGTTTGGAATGTTGTTGTTACCACTCAATCCCCAGCTTGCCCTTAACTTAACGGTCGATTGTTCGCCCAGGAAACTGTTATAAAAATCTTCTTCCGAAAGGTTCCACCCCGCAGCTATCGAAGGGAAATTACCGTATTTATTAAGCGGGCCAAACCTTGATGATCCATCACGGCGGAATGAACCGGTTAAAAAGTATTTGCCGGCATAGTTATAGCTGAAACGTCCAAAATAAGAAAGTAACGTATTGGTGGCTTTAGCTGTTTTATTTGACCCATCGGTTATTAACGTTAAAAAACCTGCGTCAGCACCTTTATCTGTAATTTCGCCAATCTTATCATTCTGGAAACCACTGGCAGCAATTCTGATCAGGTCACTTGTTGTTTTTTGCGCAGAATATCCGCCGAGTACATCAATTTTATGCTTACCAAAAGTTTTATTGTAGTTCAGCGTGAACTCACCAAGCTGATCTAACTGACTAAGGGTTTGCGCAACTGCATTCGCCGCCGTTATTGCAGCAGTAGAATAAGGTGGATTATTGCCATTGCTTAAACTGGTTGGCAAATAAAAATCATATTTTTCATTGTAAGTCTGTGTACCTAAATTGGCTTTAAAATCCAATCCATTCAGTATGCTATAAGTGGCATTGGCATTATAGGTACTTCTGGCTCCCTTTCTGGTAATTTTTACCTGTTCAACTGTAGCTAAGGGGTTTTCGGGGTTCTGTATGCCATATTGCGAAGCTAAAGCACCCATACCAAACTGGATCGGATTTCCATTGGCATCTCTTGCAGGCAGATATGGCAGGTAAATTAAAGCCGACATCATCGGACTTAAATCATAACGTCCTTCCCTCACCTCACGGTTATCATTTTGCGTATATGAAATATTTGCACCTACACGTAAACGTTCACTCACCTTGCCATCTATATTAGCCCTAAAGTTGGTTACCTTTTGGTTGGTGTTGGTTACAATACCATTGTTGTTCTGGTAGCCGCCACTTAAAAAGTATTTTACATCTTTTGTACCGCCAGAAAAAGAAAGGTTATGACGCTGAAAGGCCGCATTGCGGTAAAGTTCGTCCTGCCAATCGGTATTGTATGTAGCAGGGATAGCCTGTTGTATACTAAAATTATAAAGATCAACAGGAATACTCACACTGCTTCCATTACCCACATTGGCGATCCGCGTAGCGTTATTATCACTGAACATGGCATCGTTCCAGGTTTTTCCGGCATTTACCCACAGATCTTTATAGGCGTTGTTACGTCCATCAATTAAAAGCTGGATAAACTGGTTGGCATCTAAGAGTTTTATTTTTTTCGCCAATTGCGAAACTCCGCCCTGAACATCATATTCAAATCGTCCCTTTCCATCAGTACCTCTTTTAGTGGTAATTAATACCACCCCGCCCGATGCTCTTGAACCGTAAATGGCTGCCGAAGCCGCATCTTTTAAGATGTCGATGGTTTCGATATCCTCCGGGTTGATCGATACGTTATTTCCTGCTGGGTACCCGTCAATAACATATAATGGATCTGAACTAGCATTAATGGAACCGATACCCCGTACCCGTATTTTGGTACCAGAATATGGCGCTCCACTGGTTTGCGACACCTGCACACCTGCAACCTTACCAACCAATGCCTGGCCAACCGTAGGCGAAGTTAAGTTCATTTCGCTGGCCTTTACACTGCTGATTGCTCCGGTTACATCAGATTTTCTGACCTTTTGGTAACCAATGGCCACCACCTCATTGAGTGTATTACTGCTTTCTTTTAAAGTAATATTAATATTTTGACGGCCATCAACCGCCACTTCCTGATTATCGTAACCGATGTACGAAAACACCAGAACGGCACCTTCCTCTACGTTAATTGAATACTTACCATTCGTATCGGTAACGGCTGTTTTTTTTGTTTTCTTTTCGAAAACACTGACTCCCGGCAAAGGTTGGTTATTTTGATCGGTAACTGTTCCGCTCACCGTGGCAAATGTTTTACTGTGCAAGCCTGAAACAGCTATACCATGGTTTATTGCTACTGCATTAGCATTACAGATGGCCAGTAAACCTAAAGGCAAAAGCAATTTACTGCAAGTACGCTTGATACTTGCGGTTAAAAAAAATGATGTCATCTTTTTGTTTTGTAATGGTTTTTTAAATAATTGGGGATTTGTTTTTTAAGTAGAAGCGTAGATTTTCACATTTACATAGGCTTATCCTTTTAAAGGTTGACGAGTAATTTTTTTGAGCGTTCTACAGCCGCAAAAGTAGAACTGTGTTTTTAACACTATATGTCCCCTGCGTTAACTCTATACAACAATAAGAATAGCTTCGTTAAATTAATATTAAGTCGAATTGAAATATGCCTAAAGGATGATGAAAGCTTAAGGATAATACCTCCGTAATTATATTTTAAGGGTCGTAGCTTAATTTTACATCTAAAACTTTTCGTTCTTCGACTCCGCTCAGGATTGACAATTTATCCTATCAGCTATTGTCTCGCCGACCGAGGTAACTAGTTTTTTACCGACCGAATAAATGAGTTTGTAGAATTAGGAAATGAGCGGCCTGTGGTTATTGGCGGTATGTAGTCCCGCTTTCGCTTATAGTCCTCTCCCGATGAAAAATCCTACCGTGTGGACACATCTTTTTATGAATTGTTTAGGCGTTTTGCTAGCCAACTTTAATAATGCACTGATTTTAGCGAAGAACACTGTCAATCCCAAGAGCCAGGGAAATCAAAAAACAGTTGCAGTTAAGTTAAATTAGCACTAACAAACCTGAAACGCAGTGGTTTTGTGTTCATTACGATGATTTGATTTCAAAAGAATATTGAACACAAACCCCGAAGGGCTCAATCAGACCAAAAAAAATACAAATACAACTGATTAAACGAAGTGCCACTGTTTTTTTGATGCTTATGGGGTTGTGCAAAAGGCTCATTGCTGGATTGACGAAGCGCTTTGGGTACTTTGGCGCTCCAAAGTACCATGCCTCCGCGGCATAGAGCGGGAGAAAAATATTATAATTAATTGTGTCCACACGGTAGCATGAAAAATCGGGATCCGGGCTATTCCGCTTAATCGGGTTTAGGAACAAAAGTTTTTGCACCCTGCAACCGCTAATATCAAATGCTGCCGTGGCCACTTGGCCCCCTGCCCGTGCAGGCGGGCGGCTGAAGCGTTACCCTGCAGCAACGAGGTACGAGGCAGCGAAGCGTAAAAGCAAAAGACGGGAACACACTCCCCTATTTAGCCAAGGCATTGCGCTCCAAAAAACTAATTAAATGCGCTTAAATGGGTTATCCTTCGATTCCCAATCAAGTCGGGAATGACGATCTCTCGAGGGTATTACCTACCGTTCTTTACTTTCTTTTTACACATCTTCAACGTATCTTTATATCATCAAAAAAGAGGGAAGATATATGAATAATGAAAAAGCCATTCTTGCTGGCGGTTGCTTTTGGGGAGTAGAAGAATTGATCCGTCATTACCCTGGCGTTATCTCAACTGTTGTTGGATACACTGGTGGTGATGTTCCCAATGCCACCTACCGGAACCATGGCACACATGCTGAAGCTATTGAAATTACATTCGATCCAACTGTTTTAACCTATCGTAAACTATTGGAGTATTTCTTTCAAATCCACGATCCGAGTACACGCAACAGGCAGGGAAATGACGTCGGTACATCCTACCGATCGGCCATATTTTATAATAGTCAAGAACAGAAAGAAACCGCTGAAGCATTGATTATTGAATTGGATGCTTCTGGCAAATGGCCTGGAAAAATTGTAACCGAGGTAGTACCGGAAACTGATTTTTGGAATGCGGAAGAAGAGCACCAGGATTATTTACAGAAAAACCCTTACGGTTATACCTGCCATTTCGAAAGACCGGATTGGAAGTTGAATTAATAATCATCGTTAAAGCAGGTCTTTATTAAATAAAATGGTCTGTGAGGATACAAACCATGGCGCATAAAAAAAGGCAATTTTCTTAATTGAAAACTGCCTTTTGTTTGAAATCAGATCATTAGCAAACACTAATCATCATCTTTTTTCTTTTTTTCAAGAATCACAAAATCGCTCCGTTTTGGTGCAGGCATTACCGATTGCTCACCCTTAACTGATTTCCATAGCACTTCATTTAGATCTAAATCAGGTGCCGAATCTTTGCAAAATTGAACAGTTCAGAACGTTTACAATTGTTTTGGCTTTACTTATCTTTTGAGCAACATAGTTTAATATGGCACTGACAAAGATGAGTATCAAAAATATGTTTTTGATTTAATTAAATTGGTTTCATTCAATAATGGCGATCCGCTGGCATTTACCTGACAGGTCCGGATTTGATCGTTATCATCAACCTCTACAATTCGGCAACCTTTATAAGCTGTGCCCCAGTTTCCCCCAATGTGTGCATCAAAAAAATGAGGTAATTTATCCGTATAAAACACGGCATCTAAACTATGGTCGTGACCATGAAAAACAGCCTTTACATTTGCATAGCTGTGCAGGAGCTTAATCGTATCCGGACAATCCACAAAAGGACTTTCAGGCACCCAAAAGTGTGGCGGAATATGCAATACCACAAAAACAGTTTTCAGTTTTTAAACTTATTCAGCTCCTGTTTTAGAAAATTATTGTTAGGGCATAAATAAGTCCCTTTGGTATCAGAAGTATTGGCCAACACAAAACCCACTCCATTTTTTTCAAAAGAAAAGTTATCCTCATAACCAAAAACCGATTGCCAAATTTTGGCGTCAGCATGATCATGATTACCTGGAATGGCGTAAAAAGGAACTTTGAGTTTATCGTAATAATTCTTTTTCACTTCAGGTAACAAATCGGGCTGATCATGTACCAGATCGCCATTGATGATGACAAAGTTTAACGGACTTTTATCATGATACTCATTCAGCCACTTTACAATATTTTCGTGATGGAGTTTGTAATCTGTTCCCGGCTGACCGTAATGACCATCAGATGCAATAGCAAAACGCAGTTTGGGAACCTCAGCAGATTGATCAGCAACAGGATGCTGTTCACCTGCAAATGAGGATAAAACTGGAGAAATACTGGCCGCAACAGCAGCTGCTAAACTATTTTTTAGAAAAAATCGTCTGTTAGACATAAGGATAAAATAGGTTTTGTATCAAAGCCCAATATTAGGGTGATCAAGCATCCTAAACATAAATTTAATGTTATGATTAAGTTAACGGAATCTATTTTGTGTATCAATTTTATAACAAAGAAGGACCTGTAATTGCCATGCATAACACAATCTCGATCCTCATAAAACAATTTGTCACTTGCAGGGATTATTCTAATATGAAATCACTTAAATCCTTACTCGCTGGCTTTGCAGGCGCTGCAGCCCTGAATATATTGCATGAAAGTGTTAGGCGGCTTGATCCTGACGCACCGAGGATTGACCTGTTGGGTAAACAGGCACTTTCCAAATCAATGGACAATTTAAATCTCAATAGTCCTAAGGGCGACAATCTATATCTGGCCACCCTTGCGGGCGATATCATCAGCAATACCCTATATTATAGTGCCATTGGCTTAGGAAATAAAAAAAACATCTATTTTAAAGGTGCGATAGCAGGCCTTACAGCTGGTCTGGGCGCAATAAGCATTCCTGACAAAATCGGATTAGATGATACGCCGGTTACTAGAACTGATAAAGCTAAGATATTAACGGTGACCTGGTACCTAATTGGTGGATTGGTAACGGCAGCCGTTTTCAAACACTTGAAAAAGGCTTAAGGCAATGAGAACTTACAGACCTGCATTCTGGTTTTTTTTCATCGCGATGACAGCAACAGGCATATTGTCATGCAAAACAGGTTCGGTTAATCTGTTTAAGGCCTCAAGTCCGCACGAGCAATATCAAAAAAAGTTGATAAATGTAGGGTTGGATAAAACCGCAATGGGGTCAGCATGGTTAAACGCGGCTAATATAAGCACCCAAAAAGCGTTAAATATTAACATCCCTTATAAAGAGAATGGTTATTTTGCTGCAGATAAGGTTCCGGCAACGGCTTATAAGTTTAATGCAACCAAGGGACAAAAACTAATCATAAAAATAAGCAAAAAGCCTTCAACCAACGCTTTGGTTTATATTGATGTTTGGTATAGTGTGGATCAAACCCAAAAACTGATTGCATCTGCTGATACCTTAAATAATCCGGTTAGCTTTGATATCGAGGAAACAGGTTCATATCTGATCAGGCTACAGCCAGAACTGTTGCAGAATGTAGCTTATGAATTAGAAATTACCACTGGTCCATCTCTTGCTTTCCCGATAAAATCGAAAAACATCAATAATATCAAAAGTTATTGGGGAGATGGCAGGGATAATAATGTGAGAAAACATGAAGGTGTAGATATTTTTGGCAATTTCAGAACACCTGTTCTGGCCATTTCGGAAGGAACGGTAACACGGGTAAACGAAAATAACCTGGGCGGAAAAGTGGTTTGGATGCGTCCAAAAGGTAAAGATTATACGTTATACTATGCACATTTGGACGAACAGCTTGCGGTTGAAGGACAGGACGTAAAAACAGGCGATACTTTAGGCCTTATGGGAAATACGGGCAACGCCCGAAACACGCCTACCCACTTACATTTTGGCATTTACACCTTTAACGGAGCCGTAAATCCATTGCCTTTTATAGACCCCATAACCAAAACGCCCAGTGCCGTTACCGCTTCGAGCAATAAGTTTAATAAAATGCTCAGGACCATATTTACCACCAGAATGTTATCCTCTCCGCAAAGTAAAGCTACTGTTCTGGCTACACTAAATACAGGCACTATTGTAGAAGCAAATGCAGCAACCGCAAATTATTATAAGGCAGAACTGCCTGATGGAAGCACAGGTTTTATTCAAAGCAACAGCCTTGTACAGGTAGCTGATCCCCTGAAAAAATTTAAGATAAATATGCGTCAGCAAAAAGTTTACGATAAACCGGATAGTTTAGCGGCACTTAGAACCACCTTAAAAGAAGGACAGATCGTAAACCTCTTAGGCATTTTCGGTAATTATCAACTCATTAATGCTGATACAGAAACAGGCTGGATTATAAAATAACGATCAATTGCTTTACGATCAGGTAAGCGGCCAGCGCATATAAAAATATGGCAATGGATTTATTGATAATCAGGCTGCTCAGAGCAAATTTCTCCTGGATATAAGTTGCAAAATGGGCGTATACATAAAGGGCCAAAGAAGAGCCGACACCAGAGCCTAAACTAAATATAACCAGAGAAAGGTAATCGGTTTGGATCCATTGGTGTAAAATTACATAATTGCCAAAAAATAGCCAGAATGGAATCTGGACCGGGTTTAACACCCCTAAAATCAATCCATATAAAACGCTTCCGCTGCGCTTATCATCTTTTTTGCTACTGGTTTTCGGTGTTTTTTTTCTGTTTTTCCAAGTAATGGTCCCCATTACCAGAAACATCACAATCATAAAACAATCAACCAAAGTGCCCAAACGCACTTCGCTAACAGCCTCATTAGGGTTAATATCACTCATTGCCCATCGCGCAAAGCGCATCATACCGAAAGTAAAAAATACCTCTACACACGAAAAAGATAAGATAAAATACCAAACCTGCCGCATGCCTTTATTAATGGCGAGCTGCGCAACAGTAAGATTAATATTGCCGGGAGGAATATAACCCATGGCATTGAGAAGGATGCCGATTAAAAACGTTAGAAAAAGCATTGCCGAAATTATGGATTTAAATTTAAATGCGCAGCCAAATATTTTCCGGTATATGAGTTTTCTACTTTAACCAGTTCTTCAGGCACTCCTTCAAATACCAGATTGCCACCTCCATCTCCTCCTTCAGGACCGATATCGATCACCCAATCGGCACATTTGATCATATCCATATTATGTTCGATAACCAAAATGGTATTTCCTTGCTCAATTAGTGTATTTAAAGCCTTTAAGAGTTTTTTAATATCATGGAAATGCAGACCGGTGGTCGGCTCATCAAAAATAAACACCGTTTTGTTGGCATTATTGCCTTTAATCAGGAATGAAGCCAACTTGATCCGCTGCGCCTCTCCGCCTGACAAGGTATTCGATGATTGCCCTAAATGCACATAACCCAAGCCCACATCAACCAACGGATTTAATTTGTTCAGGATTTTTTGTTCATCTTTAAAGAAATCAACCGCCTCATCAATGGTCATATCTAAAATTTCAGAAACATTTTTCTCTTTATAAGTTACATCTAAAACCTGTTGTTTAAACCGTTTGCCATTACAAGCCTCACAAGGCAGATAAATATCGGCCATAAACTGCATTTCGATTTTCACCTCACCCTCACCCTGACAAACATCGCAGCGACCACCTTCTACGTTAAATGAGAAAGCAGCAGGCTTCAGCCCTGCGGCTTTTGCAGCAGGCAAGCCCGAAAAAAGTGCACGGATGTCATCCCAGGCTTTGACATAAGTAACCGGGTTAGAGCGGCTGGAACGGCCAATTGGGTTCTGATCTACCAATTCTACGGCACTCACCAGGTCATAATTACCGAAAATACCATCGTAGGCACCCGTCTGCTCACCGGCATAGTTTCCGATGGCTTTTTGTAAAGCCGGATATAAAATCTTTTTAACCAAACTGGTTTTACCCGATCCCGAAACGCCACTTACCGCAGTAAAAACACCCAGCGGAAATTTCACATCGATATTTTGTAAGTTGTTTTCCCTGGCACCTTTAATCAGCACGTGATCTTTCCATTTACGACGTTTCGCCGGAATGGCGATTTTCTCTGTTCCAGAAAGATAACGCCCTGTTAAGCTATTTTTATTTTTTAAAATCTCCCCGTAATTACCGCTGAAAACCAGGTTACCGCCATGGGTACCTGCCTCCGGACCAATATCGATAATGTGATCGGCAGCACGCATCATTTCTTCTTCGTGCTCCACCACTAATACGGTATTACCTACATTGCGGAGCGAAACTAACACTTCAATCAGTTTATTGGTATCACGTGGATGCAAACCGATACTGGGCTCATCCAACACATAAACCGACCCAACCAGGCTACTACCTAAAGAGGTTGCCAGGTTAATTCTCTGCGATTCTCCTCCCGATAAAGTATTAGATAAACGGTTTAAGGTAAGATATCCCAAACCCACATTATTTAAATACAGGAAACGGTTGTTGATCTCTGCGAGCAAACGTTTGCCAATTTTAGCGTCGTTTACACTCAGTTTTAAATCATTAAAGAAACCCAATGCTTTTGATAGCGGCATCAATACCACATCAATGATTGATTTTTCAGCAATTTTAACGTAAGATGCATCTTTACGCAAACGCGAACCCTTACAATCAGGACAGGTGGTTTTACCGCGATAGCGAGATAACATTACCCGATACTGAATTTTATAAGTCTGCTCTTCTAATTCCTTGAAAAAAGCATCCAAGCCAGCAAAATATTTATTGCCCCTCCAAAGGAGCTGCTGCTCTTTTTCAGTAAGTGCACTATATGGGCGGTGGATAGGAAAATCAAATTTTGGTGCAGCCTTGATAAAGTTTTGCAGCCAAACGTTCATTTTTTCGCCACGCCAGGGGGCAATGGCATTATCATAAACACTTTTGCTCTTATCAGGAATCACCAGATCTTCATCAATACCGATAACGTTTCCATATCCCTCACAGCGTTTACAGGCGCCATAAGGATTGTTGAAAGAGAAAAAGTTTGGCGTAGGCTCTTCAAATTTTATCCCATCCAGTTCAAAACGGTCGCTAAAATGTTTCGTTGTACCCTGGGTTTCAACATAACAATCGCCTTTACCCTCAAAAAAAGCGGTCTGTGCTGAATCGGCCAGCCTGCTTAATGTTTCCTCTTCCTGGTTGGTTACAATCCGATCAATCAGGATCTGAACGGTTTTATCATCAGTGAGTTCTGAATCTTTAAAATCAGCATCACCTAAAATAGCCTCTATCTTTTCTATTTTATCGTTAATCAAAACACGCAAAAATCCTTTCTGCAGTAAAATAGCCAATTCTTCTTTGATGGTGCGATTGTTATGCGGATATAGCGGACAAAAAATGGTTACCGTGGTATCTTCCGGCATGGCATTCACATAATCTACCACTGTGCTTACCGAATCCTTTCTCACCTCCTTGCCCGAAACGGGCGAAATGGTTTTCCCTATACGGGAGAAAAGCAGTTTCAGGTAATCGTAAATTTCAGTTGAGGTACCAACGGTAGAACGTGGGTTGGAAGTGATCACCTTCTGTTCGATAGCGATTGCGGGGGCAATACCTTTAATATAATCAACATCAGGCTTATTCATCCGGCCCATAAACTGGCGGGCGTACGATGACAAACTTTCTACGTACCGGCGTTGTCCTTCTGCATATAAAGTATCAAATGCGAGCGACGATTTGCCTGAACCAGACATGCCCGTTACCACCACAAGTTTATTTTTTGGAATGGCAACATCAATGTTTTTTAGGTTGTGCACCCTTGCTCCTTTTATGATAATATTTTTATGCGGATCTTTTTCGGCCTCTTTTTTGCTCATGTATGGTAAAGAATATAAATATATAACCCCAGATTGTGGTTAGGGTTTTTAGAAGATACAAAAATAGGGTACTAAGACGGTTAATTTATTTTTTATCATTTTATTTTTTGTTTTTTGATAAAAAAATAACTTTCTTTGAACATTAACAACCTCAAAACCAAACTAACACATATCAAAAAAACATAGGAGATCAGCTATAGAAATTAAACATCTACAAATTAATTTTTAGCAAACAGTACGGGATTTAGTGTAGGTAAACCTATGAATTTACAATCATATAATGATCAGGACCTGGTAAAGGTATATATTGCCGGGGACGAGAATGGATTGCAGGAACTTTTAAGAAGACATAAGAGTAAAATTTATACCTCTATCTACTTATTGGTTAAAGACCAATATCTGGCGGAGGATATATTTCAGGATGCTTTTATTAAAGTGATTAATACCCTGCGATCAGGAAGATATAACGAAGAAGGAAAATTTTTACCCTGGGTAATGCGTATTGCGCATAACCTGGTTATTGATTATTTCAGGAGAGAAAAGAGAACACCAATCATCACCAGTGCTGATGGCATGGATGTATTCAATATGCTACACTTTTATGATGAGAGCGCAGAAGACAAAATGCTTCGCGACCAAACCCATAAAGATTTAAAGGCCATGATTCATTTATTACCCGATGAGCAGAAGGAAGTACTTTTGATGCGCCATTACGCTGATTTAAGTTTTAAAGAGATAGCAGACTTAACTGATGTTAGCATTAATACCGCTTTGGGCCGGATGCGTTATGCATTGAGTAATTTGCGTAAAATGCTTAAAACAAAAGAGATGACCTACAAAGGGTAGTAAAAATGTTACATATTTTTTTTTAGGGTTTGAAATAAAGCATCTGAACTATCGTTAAGTTTATAAAACTTATCACATTTCGTTGCTTATGACAAAAACCTCTACATCACAAAACAAGGTAAATTTACCTACACCCAATATGTTTCAGCCAATAACTGATATGGAATCGGACGCAGAAATCGACTTATTTTATGATCAAATAAAAGGTAAGTTAGATAGGTTGGCTAAAGATCCTCAAGATGAAACCATCAATAAGATTTTAGCTTACAGCAGGTCGTTATAAAATTTATACTTGTAAAAAGGTTGTTCCACAGGGTGAAACAACCTTTTTTTGTATGGAAAATGGAAGAGGTAACATGGGTGATGGTTTATTAGCCATTAGTTCATTGATAATTGCCAATTGCCTATCGAAAGGCCTTCTTGTTTTATGGTTCAGCAGCTAGCTGCCGGTTAATCGGTATAATTGCCAATTGGCAACTGCTAATTGAAAACTGAAGATGGTTAATGGTTTGAATCTACAATCATCCCGTCATCCGTCATACTAAACTCACTTCAGGCCAAACATAAGTGTTTGATTTGGTTAATTGCAAATCCAACCACCATCCATCATCCTGAACTTCCGCACGGCCAATCGGACGGGTGTTTCAGAATCCAACAAACCAAATGATAATGCAAACTGCTCATTGAAATTGCACAAACTGTAAAAATTTCCATCATCTACCCTCCATTTCCCATTTTACATCTTCCATCCCACATCTCCCATCTCTTAAAATGTCCCAATTTTTACAATACACAACCATAAAAAGACCTACCTTTGCATAGTGTAATTTTAACACTAAGGGCGCTATGAACAAGAATTTACTCCCACTTACTTTAGGTGGTTTAGGCATTGGAATCACTGAATTTGTTATGATGGGCCTGTTACCCGATATCGCTAAAGATCTAAAAGTAACCATTCCACAGGCCGGGCATTTAATTTCTGCTTATGCACTAGGCGTGGTAATCGGCGCTCCTTTGTTAATTATAATTGCGGGTAAATATCCACCGAAAAAAATATTGATGGCCTTGATGATCATGTTTACGGTTTTCAATGCCTTTTCCGCATTCGCACCAACTTTCAATATTCTCTTTATTTCCAGGTTACTTTCAGGCTTGCCTCATGGGGCATTTTTTGGAGTAGGATCAGTTGTGGCTAGCAGAATAGCCGAAAAAGGGAAAGCCGCACAGGCCGTATCATTGATGTTTATGGGCTTAACTATTGCCAATATTGTGGGCGTACCATTGGGTACGTTTATCGGTCACAATTTCTCCTGGCGTATATCTTTTGCTGTGGTGGTATTTGTGGGTTTGGTAACCTTACTAAGTTTAAAATTATGGTTACCTGCTTTAGAAGCAACAAAAAACAGAGATTTAAAAGCGGAATTAAGTTTCTTTAAAAAAAGAGAAGCATGGATCATCATTTTTATGATCTCTATTGGTACGGGTGGGTTATTTACCTGGTACAGTTACATCGCTCCATTAATGACAGATGTTGCAGGCTTTTCGCCAAATTCGGTAACTTATATATTAATGCTGGCGGGTTTGGGCATGATGTTCGGCAATTACATTGGCGGACTTTTGGCCGATAAGTTTTCCCCAGCCAAAGCATCTGCGGCTTTATTGCTCACCATGGTGGTTACCTTAACCATCGTTCATTTTGTATCCGCAAGCCAAGCTTTGGCCCTGATTATGACTTTTATTACAGGCGCTGTCGCTTTCTCGTTAGCTGCCCCCATCCAGATGTTGATGATTCAAAGTGCCAAAGGATCTGAAATGCTGGCGGCCTCTGCTAGTCAGGCAAGTTTTAACATTGGTAATGCTTTGGGTGCTTTCTTTGGCGGTCTTCCTTTGGTTTATGGTTTCGATTATACTTCTCCTGCTTATGTAGGTGCAGCTATGGCCTTGGTGGGTGCATTATTCGCCTTCTGGCTGATCAGAAGTAATCAAGGTGCAACAGAAAAGGTAAAAGTACCCGCTACTTCTTTTCACTAAATGCATTCTCTTTTTGGAAAACAAAGAACGATGCATTTTTGATTCTGAAGCCCTGCTGTACACTATAGTCCCAACTTTATATCCGGAGCTGTCGTTTCCTTCAGGTTTATCCTTGAAGGATCTGTGCCGTTAAACAAAACACCGCATTCAATCAATTTTATCTTGAAGTTGCAAACGTTCGATGTTTTCTTCTTTGATCTCTCAGCCTACCCAATACCAAACCCATTGATATTCCATAAAAAGACTCCACTTTGTTCAGATTTGCCGAAAAACCAGCAGTAACAGAAGCGGTCCCATCCAGATAAAGACCGTATTTTATTTCAAATGGCAAACCGATCGACCGCCTTCTGATTGTTTCATATATATAATTGCCAAACAGGCACCCTCCCGGCCGATCACAATCATCGTACAAAAATGTGCCACGGCTGATCTGATTAATCATTGATAGGCCTGCACTTAATCTTAGATAATGGTAACGGTTAAATGTATAATTCTTACCTGCTAAAATACTAAGGTCAGAAATACGCGGCTCGGGCAATCCACCAAAGTAAAATATCCTGAATCGCTTAACGCCAGAGGTTTTAATCGAAATAAAATTGTTTCTTTTCTGCAGGAAAATATCGATATCGCTGTACAAACGCCCATTTCCTCCACCACCTAAACTGAAACCAAGACCAAAATAGGTTTTCCACTTTTGATGTAAAGTATCCTGCTGTGCAGATACTAAGCCTGTCATGCAAAGGCAATGTAAACATAAGATATACTTTTTCATACTACAGCATTTTAGCGCTAAATACCAGGCCTAAACCTATTGTAGCAAAAGTTTTTTGCCTGTTCGCATTACCGTTTACCGACACAGAAATCCCAACACCATCAACAAAACGATATATATACCTGGCTTCAGCAACAATTCCAGCCGAATTTTTCTGAATAATTTTATCCCTCAACGTATCACTATTAGATTGATCGTACTTTTTAAGGTCGGCTATAACAGCCACGCCGCCACCAAATTCGAACCGATGATTGGAATTGGATTTAATCCCTTTACCTAAAATCAGGGCCGCTTCAGAAAAACCTGGAACAGTTGTTTTCTCACCGTCAACATTTACTTCATATGTTTCCTGCAATACAGATGACATTTTAAATTTGATGTAAGAACCAGGTTTATGATAACCGATATAACCTGACAACAGCGGCTTTTGCAAAGTTGCTGCGCCAAACTCCAAGCCACCACTTAAATGCTGAAAAAAATCACCATAACCTTCTTGCGATTTAGCCACATGCCCTAGCAGGACGAAAACAAAAAATAAAAAAAGCTTTTTCATATTATTTTGAGTTTATTCTTTTGAAATGATAAGACGCGTTATAGGAATAGCCGGCCATAAAAAAGAGTAAAACAGCACCAGTATTGTCAACAGCATGATTCATAATAAGGCCACCGTCTTTAGCTAAACCTATTCTGGTTTTCTCGCTTCTGGAGCCACCCAAAACATATGGGATGCCTTCGAATTTGGTATATTTATTACCTAACAATAACAAACCCCGAGACTGTAACTTATATGATAAGCTTACCGTATCTTTTACTAAGCTGTCTTCTTTAAAAAGAAAGTTAACCTGATGATCAGAAACCTGAACAACCACATGAGCATTGGCCGGTGTATCAAAATCAATCTTGCTTTTACCAATATATTGATGAAATTTTTCATACTTGGATGAATTAACCTGCAATCCGGCTTTGCCATTCTTCTTATAAACTGAATCAGGATACAATTCATAAGTGCCAGAAAGCATTGATAAGTTTCTTTCGGTCAATTTAACTTTATGATACCTTATAGGGCCGTCAGAAAACGAGGCACAGGCCGACAAGAAAAAACAGCAGGCAAGAGCTAAAATAGTGGTTGTAATTTTTTGATTAAATCCTATGGTTGTACCATTTGAATTTATTGAGGTTGAGCAGTGAATATCCATTTTGATGTATTTTAATTTTCCTGATCAAATCTAAAACACCAAACTGCATCCGAATAACCCCAAAGATTACATAAAATCAAAAGATATTTTTAAAAGCAATACTCTTTATTAAACAAGTAACTTAAAATTACATTTTGTATATTTCATGATTAAAATAATCCTTTAAATTATTAAAAGTCGACACACTTCATTTAAAAATTAATCTTTATGAATAATCAGCAAGCATTATTTCTTCAGGCCATTAAGTCTTCATTGCCCGATTATCAAAATCTGGCATTAAGTGTAGCAGAAGAATTAGGAATCAGCACAAATGAGGCTTATAAAAAAATAAGAGGCGATAGCAACCTAACTTTGCAACAGATCATCAAACTATCTGACTGTTTCGATGTGCCATTCCTATACAGCCCGAAAAAATCGTTGTCCGTTACTTTTAACTATTTAAGTGTAAACGAAGATCTGGATATGATAAACTACCTGCGTAATCTGCTGGAGCATATCAAGGCCATTAAAAAAAGTAAGGAGAAACACATTACCATTACAACAGATGATATTCCTTTATTTCATTTCTTCAAGTACCCTGAACTGACCAGCTTCAAACTTTTCTTTTGGGCAAATAGCGCCAATAACCTCGGCATACCATTTAGCGCTTCCTTCCTGTCTGATGAGATTATTAAAATTTCGCAGGAGCTGCATGCCACTTATCTGGAAATACCAAGCACCGAAATATGGTCAAAAGATACCGTAATAGGCACACTGGAACAGATCAGGTATGCCTTCGAAGCCGGCCACCTTGCCGATACCGAACTGGCTATAAAAATTGTAGAACAGGTAAGGTATTGCCTCACCGATATGAATATGTATGCCATTAGCAGCAAAAAAACCATCGATCCACATCACACCTTTAATTGGTATAGTTGTGACGTATTGGGCAGCATTGCTTATCTGGTTGATTTTAAAGACAGCATGACCTGCTATAACAGATTTAACACTTTTAATTATCTAAGAACCGAAGACCAGGCCTATTGTAAACAAACCAAACAATGGATGCAGGGCCTGATTATGAAATCTGTTTCTTTTAGCGGCCAGGGAGAAAAACATCGCAATAAGTATTTATACAATGCTTTTGCCGAATGTGATAAGTTGCTGAGCGAAATCGGCTAATCATGATTACAAAGAGCGCCTTAGTTTGTTTTTTTTGAAGCATCAACTCACTATTGAATGAAGCTCGACATATATTTTCCATCTTACATCTCCGCCTTTAACCTATATTTGCACATGCTTAAAAAAGAACGCTACAAACTTTTTGTAGAACATTTTTCGGCCAAGCAGCCTGATGCTGAAACCGAGTTACATTATAATAATCCTTACCAGCTTTTAGTAGCGGTAATCCTTTCTGCACAATGCACCGACAAAAGGGTGAATATGGTAACTCCTGCTCTTTTTCAACGCTTTCCGAATGCTAAAGCATTGGCTGAAGCTACTCCCGATATTGTTTTTGATTATATCAGAAGCATCAGCTACCCCAACAACAAGGCGAAACACCTGGTAGGCATGGCCAACATGCTACTTAATGAATTTAATGATGTAGTACCATCGGAAGTTAACGACCTGCAAAAAATGCCTGGAGTTGGACGCAAAACAGCTAATGTAATTGCATCGGTGATTTACAATGCACCGGCAATGGCGGTTGATACCCATGTTTTCCGCGTAGCCAACCGCCTGGGTTTAACCAATGGCAAAACGCCATTGGCAGTTGAAAAGGATCTGGTTAAAAACCTACCTGAACACGACATCCACATTGCACATCACTGGCTTATTTTGCATGGACGCTACGTTTGCGTAGCCCGAAACCCCAAATGTGATGTCTGCGAAATCACCTACATGTGCAGGTATTTCGAACGCTTAACCGCCCAAAACGAAAGGAATAAATTAAAAGCCTAAAAATATTTTTTATTTACTATTGACATTAGCCAAAAAAGCCTTACATTAGCTAAATATTTTAGCATTATAAATAGCAAACATTTAGCATATTAGCCGATAATCAATTATATTTACGAAATCAATGAAAAAAGAAATGAGCACTGCAAATCCAGATAAATTAAAAGCCCTACAACTTACTTTAGATAAACTAGAGAAATCTTATGGTAAAGGTACCATCATGAAACTTGGCGATACTGCTGTTGAACCGATAGATTACATTTCTACCGGATCGATCAGTCTGGATATTGCTTTAGGGATTGGTGGTATTCCAAAAGGACGTATCATTGAAATTTATGGACCAGAATCTTCTGGTAAAACAACGTTAGCTACACACATCATTGCCGAAGCGCAGAAAAAAGGCGGTATTGCTGCTTTTATCGATGCAGAGCATGCTTTCGATCAGTTTTATGCCAAAAAATTAGGCGTAGATACTGATAACCTGTTAATCTCTCAACCCGATAACGGTGAGCAGGCATTGGAAATTGCCGATAACCTTATCCGCTCGGGTGCTATAGATGTAATCGTAATTGACTCTGTTGCGGCATTGGTTCCTAAAAGTGAAATTGAAGGCGAAATGGGCGACAGTAAAATGGGTTTACATGCCCGTTTAATGAGTCAGGCCTTACGTAAATTAACCGGAACAATTTCTAAAACCGGCTGTTGCTGTATTTTCATCAACCAGTTGCGTGATAAAATTGGTGTAATGTTCGGTAACCCTGAAACCACAACTGGTGGTAATGCTTTGAAATTTTATGCGTCTGTACGTTTGGATATCCGTCGTATTTCACAAATCAAAGATTCTGACGAAGTTTCTGGTAACCGTGTTAAAGTAAAAATTGTTAAAAATAAAGTGGCTCCGCCTTTCCGTATTGCAGAATTTGATGTGATGTTTGGTGAAGGTATTTCCAAAAATGGTGAAATTATCGACTTAGGTGTTGATTTTGGTATCATCAAAAAAGCAGGTTCATGGTTCTCTTATGGAGATACCAAGCTGGGCCAGGGTAGGGATGCTGTAAAACAGTTATTGAGCGACAATCCTGAACTTGCAGAAGAGCTGGAAACCAAGATTAAAGCAGAAGTAACCGGTGAACATCTGGCCGAAAAATAAGCCTGATCAATTCAGCCTGAAGATAAAAAAGCGTCCCGGTGTTAAATCGGGACGCTTTTTTATCTTAGCATCTCGCTAATAACTAACCGAAATGCCAAAGTTTACCGAAGTACCTCGTCCTTTCGAATAAAAACCTGGCTGCATAAACCATTGTGCTCTGGCCGGAAAATAATCCTGGTTAAATATATTGTCTACCCCTAAGGTAAGTTTCGTGTTCTTCTTCACCTGATAAATCCCTGCAAAACTGAACAGATGATAAGCTTTCACCGCCCCCTCATTTCCATTGTAGATGCCGTTCGCATTTTTTTCAAATCTGTTGCGCGAATTGATACCAGTATAATTCAAGGTCAAATCCAAAACCTTTAATGGGCTGTAGGTAACCGAAGCCGTAACTTTTGGTGCTGAAATCCGGCGACCATTCAGATACATGTCAACCGGATCGTTAAACTTTCCATTTTTGTCAATGTCGCGCTTACCTTCAGTATAACTATAACTTGCCGATAATCCTAACTGATCAAACAAGTGGTAATCGGCAGCTAATTCAAAACCGTAAATTTTTTCAGGGTTTCTAGCTGTATTAAACAGGCCTGTAGCAGGATCATAAACTACTTCAATACCTAACTTGGATGTACTGATGTAACCCGATGCGGAAAATGTTAATCCCGCAATTTTACTCTCAAAGCCAGCCTCATAATTATTAACCTTTACTGCATCTGTACTGATCTTATCGATGCTATTCACTTTTGCGTCGCGTAAAGCCAATCCAATATCCATGACAGAAAATCCCTGAGAGAAACTTATAAAAGGGCTGAATACATTAAACTGATTATACCTCAAACCTGCATTAAAAAGGTAGGTATTGTATTTCAAACTCCCTCCGCCTACATCAAAAGATGGAGTAATGGTGGTATTGTTTGCGCCTGTAGTTCTTAAGGTACGGTAGTCATCAACGGCTATATTTACATTTTCATAACGCAAACCCGTTTTAAATACAAGCTTGTTTAAGATATTGAAATCTGCCTGCGCAAAAGGTGCGATATTAGTCATATCCATTGTAGGCACCCATACCCTACCATCAACCAGCGGCTGTGCAGTTTTATCTTTCATGAAATCTGCACCATAAGCCAGATTCATTTTCAAAAAATTAAGCCTCAGTATTGGTGTTTCCAAAAATAACCGCGCTCCCCTTTTATCGTTTTTGGCAAGCGACTGGCCATCACCTCCATCAAAACGGCCTAAAGAAACATAGAATACGTCCTTACGGGTTTCGTAATAAAGATCCGCATGTAAACTCGAATGTAAAAAAGTACTATCAATTTTATATGATAGATTTAAATTGTGATTATAATCAACCCCGGTAGGAATTCCTAATGGCTTACCAAGTACCCCTGTTGCTTTCTGGCCTGTCGCCAGATTACCATTTACTAAAGTAAAATTACTATTCTGTAAACTGCTGTAGGTATTATAGCTAAGTTGAATACGTTGATTTTTTACAGGTACATAACCAAATTTGGCAAAAGCATTATAAGTATCTGTCTCGCCTAAACTATAGTTGGGTCCTACCACATCACCTTTTGCATCTTTATATTCACCGGTTTGTTCGTACATGCCACTTACCACATAATCAAATCTGCCCAGTTTCCCATAAAATAGCTGGTTGATTCTACCTCCTTCGGAGTTTTTCATCTTAACCAATGATCCGCTTAAATTAAGCTGGGTTTTACCTGCAAACCTGGCCGCTGTATCCGGAACCATGGTAATGTAATTTACCAAACCTCCGGCAGCACCATTGCCATAAATGGCGGTAGCCCCTTTAACCACTTCTATGCGTTCGAGCACTGATGGATCTATAGATCTCAAATCTACTTCTGCATTTCTTAACGGCGAGGATTGCGAAACACCATCTATCATCACCAGCATGGGGCGGCCCCGCAAATTTTGTCCCACATTATTCCCGGTTTGTGCCGTAGGCGCAAAACCAGGCACCTGATTAGCCAATATCGTACTTAAATCGGGGGTAATGGCAATTTCCTTTTCCAGTGTTTTCTTATTTACTATGCTGACTGAAGTGGTAACGTTCTTAATGTTTTCGGGCTTTCTGGAGATCGAAATTAACACATCGTCTAATGTATTGGGTAATGCTTCCAATGTAAAATTGATAACAGTATCGGCCTTTACTGCCCCAATTTGTTGTGTAGCTATTTTATAGCCAATTGCATTTAACTGAATATGAAATGGAATGCCACTTTTGATATAAAAGGTATAATAACCTTTGCTATCAGCCTGGATTTTCTGGTCAGGTAAAGAAATGGTTGTATACGGAATTTCACTTCTTTTATCCCTGATATGTCCTTCAACCTTCACGCTTTGGCCATGCACCAAAAGAAGATTGCACATCAGGATGGTAACAATCAGTATAAGTTTTTTCATCTATCTTTAATTTTCGCAAAGATAGAAAATAGACGTTAATAAGAATAGGTCTAAATAAGAATTAGAAAACTTTAATTATTCTGGCTAAAGATAGCGCTGAAATCTTTGGTTACATAAACAATAACCAAAAGTGCAGCAATAAGTAAGGCACCCAGGATAATTACACCCCAGCTTCCTTTAAGTTTGTTTTTATCTTTTCTGATCAACCAGTATAACAGGCCGATTAAAGGTACCGCACAAACAATCCAAAATATTAACGATGCTCCAGTCATATGTGTATTTAATTTAATAATTTTTATTGGTCCGAAGTCAGGTGTCCGAAGTCGGAAGTTAAGGTGTTAATTCATTCCAATCCCGTATGCAGGCGTCATCCTGAATTTATTTCAGGATCTATCTGTAGCATTAATCATCATGGCGTCCTTTACATCAGCCTATAAACAGTTATCGTTTTAAGACTACCTCCCCGAAAAGTCGGACAGGCTATTGGCCAAAAAAGCCTTTCCGCAATAACGAGCGAAAGGATAACTGATGAATCGGTCAATAATATGGAGTTGTTAGGCAATTAATCATAACCTATTGACTAATGAACCAATGACCAATGAACCAATATTAAAACTCCATCCTAGCCATTGGCGAAACATCCTGCCCTACAAAATCTTGTTTCAGGTACTTGTGGTAACCCGCAATGGCAATCATGCCCGCATTATCTGTACAGTATTGAAACGCTGGAATGTAAATCTTCCATCCCAATTCATCTGCGGTTTGTTGCAGGCCATTCCGTAAACCAGAGTTTGCCGAAACACCTCCCGCAATAGCGATTTCCTTAATTCCGTATTGTTTTGCTGCTTTTTTTAATTTATTGAGCAGAATCTGTACAATACTATGTTGAACAGAAGCACAAATATCAGCTAAATTTTCGGCAATAAAATTAGTGTTCTCCTGCTCCTTTTTCCTGATGAAATACAGAATGGAGGTTTTAAAACCACTAAAGCTAAAATTCAGATCAGCAATTTGTGGTTCGGCGAACTTAAAGGCCAAAGGATTTCCATTTTGTGCATGCTTATCAATCAGTGGTCCACCAGGGTAAGGCAAAGCCAGTAACTTAGCGGTTTTATCAAAAGCTTCACCAGCAGCGTCATCCAGGGTTTCCCCAATAATTTCCATATCAAAATAATCCTTTACCAGCACAATTTGAGTATGCCCGCCTGAGACGGTTAAACAGATAAAAGGAAAACTCGGCTTAGGATCATCAATAAAATGCGCGAGGATATGCGCATGCATATGATTAACAGAAATTAACGGTATATTTAAAGCTAATGCAAAAGATTTGGCAAAAGAAACACCAACCAATAACGATCCTAAAAGGCCGGGACCACGTGTAAAAGCAACAGCATTTATGTCCTGTTTTGTAACGTTGGCGTCAATTAAAGCTTGTTGTACTGCAGGAACAATATTTTGCTGATGTACCCTTGAAGCTAATTCAGGTATAACACCACCATAATTTTGATGAATTGTTTGGTTTGCAATAACATTGGCAGTAATTTTGCCGTTGTTACAAATAGCAACGGATGTATCATCGCAAGAGGATTCGATAGCAAGTATAACAGACAAATTATTTAATATTTAAGCTGCAAAATTATTAAAAAACTATTTAAAATACTCCTTTGGGTAATTGCATCAATAATCTTGCTGCTTGCGCTTCTTATTTTCTCACTACAATTTAAGCCTGTTCAAACCTATTTTGCACAGCGGGCTGCTGCATACCTGTCTAAAGAGCTTAATACTACCATATCAATCAAGAGTCTTTACATCAAACCCTTTAAATCTATTGTACTCGAAGATTTATTGGTATTGGATTTACAAAAAGACACTTTGTTAAGCACGCCGCAATTTATGGTTGATATTAACCGATTATCCATTGATAAAAAGATTATCGATATCAATACCGTTCAAATTAATAACGGACAATTTTTCCTAAAGGATTTCAAAGATAAGTCTTCTAACCTCGATTTCATCATCAACTACTTCGATTCTGGTAAACCTAAGGTAAAGAAAAAGAAAAGCAAGCCCTATGAGGTTAGTCTGGGCCGTCTTATTTTAAACAAGTTTGCATTCAGGTATATCAACTATAATGCGAAAGATACCATTCAGGGGAAAAGTGTGAACTTCGATAATGTAAACGTTAAAGAGCTAAGTGGAATTTTTGAAGGATTGGATACCAAGAACCATTTGCTAAAAACCAACATCAAAAACCTGACTTTTAAAGAGCATAGCGGATTTTACCTCAAAAATTTAACGGCTCAAACCACGGTAGACAGTAATGCCATCGAGCTGAAAAACCTCTTGCTCGAAACCAATCAGAGCCGCTTAACCAACTATTACCAGATGCGGTTTAAAAGCTTTAGAGATTTTAACCATTATGTAGATAATGTGCGGATGAAGGCCATCTTCAAAGATAGCCACATTACCTCAAGGGACGTTGCATTTTTTGCGCCTGAAATGAGTACAATGAAACTCGACCTGGATGTTGATGGTCAGATTACGGGCTTAGTGAATAACCTTAAAGCCAAAAAACTATCTTTAAGAACAGGAAAAGCCACTCACATTAAAGGCGATTTTATTTTAAAGGGGCTACCAAAATGGAAAGAGACCTTTATGGATCTAAACATCGAGATGGCTGGTACAAACAAAACCGATCTGGATGAAGTGTTGGCCGGTATTACCAACAGCAAAAAGAAAATTGTGCCGGTAATTGTAAAGAAATTTGGCAACATCAACTTCAATGGAAGTTTTACAGGTTTTCAGAATGACTTTATTGCCTATGGCGAATTTAAAACTAAATTGGGCCGCGTTGTTTCGGACGTGAACATGAAAATCGATAAAAAAGATGTTCCATCGTATACCGGAAACGTGAAAACATACGATTTCAATATCGGTAATCTGTTAGATGAGAAGAGTCTTGGCCGGATCACTTCCTCTTTATATGTAAAAGGACGTGGAACGGAACTAAAAGATTTAACCGAAAAAATAAATGGCGATGTAACTTACATCGACTTTAACAAATACAGGTACCGTAACGTCAAGATTGACGGCACATTTGATAAAAAATATTTCGACGGCAAGCTGAGCATTAACGACAGGAACGTCAAACTGGTATTTGACGGGGGCGTTAACCTGAACCCTAAACTACCGGTATTTAATTTCAATGCGACCATTTCAAAAGCCCGTTTAAAAGCCTTAAAACTATTAAAAGACTCTTTAATGGTGGACGCCAAATTTACCACCAATTTTTCGGGCACCAACCTAAACAATATCTCGGGCAAATTATTAATCCAGGAGATCAGGTTGCAAAACCCTAAAGGAGTTTATAGTATAGATTCTGTGCAGTTAATGGCCAATGGAACAGGTGCTAACCGTGTACTCGATATCCGCTCCGATATTTTTGATGCCAGCATTAAAGGTGAATATGACCTAAATTCGATTGCTTCTTATTACAAGGCGATCGCCAAAACGTATATCCCATCTTTAAAGGCCGACATCATTAGATACAACAAGCAGATTTTTCAGTTTAACCTGCAGATTAAAAAGTTTGAACCGCTTGCTCAAATATTGGCGCCAGGTTTAGAATTGGAAGAAGGCGCTACCTTAACGGGCGATTTTGATTCTCGCAATAACACCGCCACGCTAAATGGTTTTGTGAAGAAATTAAAATACAATGGCATAGTAGTCAACAATATCATCCTCGACGAAAATACCACCACACAACAACTTCAACTGATTGTAACTTCCGATCGGGTGCAGCTTAATGACAGTCTGTTTATTAAAGACGTGAACATTTCCAATATCCTGCGGAATGACAGTCTGGCCTTCAACGTTAAAATGTCTAACAACGATGAAGATAATCAGCTCGACTTAAACGGATTGGTAGAATTTACCAAAAATCAGGACACTGCGGCCAGGTTAAGCGTATTACCGTCTATCCTCAAAATCAACAATGAAGAATGGCGGATCCAGGAAAAAGTACGCATTGTGTTCAATAATGGTAAAACCGAGATCAGTAACTTTGATTTAACCAATGGAAAACAGCAGGTTACGATAGATGGATTAATATCAGAAGATCCAAAGGATTTGATCAGTGTTGGATTTAAAGATTTTAGCTTAAAAACCCTTAACCCGTTTACCAAAGGTTTTGGCGTTAAACTGGCGGGAAATGTTAATGGGAAGACGGACTTATTTGGTGTATTGAAAACACTTAGGGTAAACGATGATCTCAAGGTTGATTCATTAAACTTTAACGATATCTATTTGGGTACCTTAACAGATACGTCATCTTACAGTAATGAAAGCCAAAAACTGAACGTATTTACCCGTATTGTAGCCGACAATTCTGAGAATTTTAAGCTGACCGGAAACCTTGATCTAAAAGAAAAGGAAATAGACCTTGCCGTAAAAATGGACGACAGTAAGCTTACCGTATTGGAGCCATTTGTTAAAAAACTGGTATCTAATCTGAAGGGAAACGTCTCCGCTGATTTAACGGTAAAAGGCCAGTTAGAAAAACCGGAAATTAATGGGACCTTATCCCTGGATCGGGGGCAACTTATGGTAAATTACCTTAAAACCACTTATGTAATTACCGATAAGGTTGAAGTGAACAACAGTGTAATTAAACTCGAGGATTTTGTACTTAAAGATTTGGAAGACCACGAGGCCACTGCAAACGGTAGCGTAGACTTAAACAATATTGACAATCCTACACTGAACGTTAAGATAAATGCGAACAGTTTTATGGCCTTAAATACCACGGCGAAAGATAATTCCATCTACTATGGCCGTGCATATGGCACTGGGGTATTTACTTTTACCGGCCCTACCGATAACATGAAGATCGATATTAAGGCAAAAACGGAAAAGGGAACCGTGTTTAACCTGCCTTTAAACAGTTCTGAAACTGTATCGGATAAAGACTTCATCAATTTTGTGAGCCGTGATTCGGCGGTTGTGGTCAAGAAAAAAACCAACTTTGAAGGTTTAACCTTAAGTTTTAAATTAACGATAGACCCGAATACCACAGCAAACATCTACACAACTTTGGGCAATTTAAGTGGCAAGGGTAATGCCGAGCTGAGCTTAAACATCAATAGTGTTGGCGATTTTGAAATGTCCGGCGATTATATCATTGAGACAGGAAGTTTCGATTTTACCGCACAGGAAATCATCAACAAAAAATTCGAAATCAGACAAGGCGGAACCATCCGCTGGACGGGTAACCCTACCGCAGCGCAGATTAACTTAAAAGCGGTATATGCTTTGAGGGCAAGTTTAAATGACCTATACAAAGCGGCAAACCGCGATGCCAGCAGTAACGCCAACCAAAGGGTAAATACAGAAGTGGAGATGGGTTTGACAGGTTTACTCTTAAAACCAGATATTAAGCTTGATATCGATTTCCCTGCACAACCTTCGATTAAAGAAGAACTGCAGACCTATTTTAGTGATCCGAACAATTTGAACCTGCAGGCATTCAGTTTAATTATCAGGAGAAGTTTTGCCCCTGGAAACGGTGGGCAGTCCATTGGCAATCAGTTGAGTTCAACGGCTACCAGTACCGCCACCGAATTGGTGTTTAATCAGTTCAACAACGTACTTTCTTCGTTAAACCTCAACTTTGTCGATCTGAACGTGCGTTCCTTAAGCGAAGCCAATGCATCTTTTAAATTTTTTAACGATCGTTTAATTATCAATGCAGGTATTGTAGACCGAACCAGTTCGAATGATTTTACAGTGATTGATTTCTCCAACGGGAATAATGTGGGTAGAGAGGTTGAGGCACTTTTCCTGATCAAAAAAGATGGAAGTTTGACTGTGAAAGCGGCGAATAAACCACCTACTCAACAAAGTATATTCTTAAATAGCGGGATTAGTCCAACGGCAAATGTCACCTCATTCGGTTTGGTTTATACTCAACAGTTTGATACGTTTAAGGAATTTATCCAGAAAATTTCCGGTGCTTACCGCCGAAACCTGAAAAGAAAACAAAGTCCTGTTAAAACGAATAAATCTCTTAATAAAGATATTATCATTAATCAAAGTAAGGGGAATCAGCGGAGGTAAAGTTTGGCTGCCTTAGTTCATTGGTCATTGGTTTATTAGGGCTTTGTTCATCAATAATAGTTTTACTTCCAAAATGCTAATTTCCCAGTATATAAAGATCCTTCACTGCGTTCAGGATGATAATTAGTTTTAGACGCTGTCATTCTGAATGAAATGAAGAATCTTTACCTGAAGAACTGCTTCATTACTTAATAAGTTGATGATTGCAAAACGTACTGATTAGATTTCTCCACTCCGTTTCTCTCCGGTCGAAAGGACGATTGCATGAGGGACGAACCGATTAAACTAATCAACACTTAATTCACCTTTTAAAGACATTAACTAAAAAAGCCAACACCGAACTGAGGTTCAATATTGGCTTTTATTATTATTGGACATTTAGGCTTAGGCCAGGAAAACTCCAAACCCTCAACTCCAAACTCAATTATCCTTTCATGATCGAATGGCCCATTTTATCTCGTTTAGTGGTTAAATAACGTTCATTATGTATGTTGCTTGCAATTTCAATTGGAATGTTTTCTACCACTTCCAGGCCATAACCAATTAAACCTGCCCTTTTGGTTGGGTTATTGGTCATTAAACGCATTTTTGTTACTCCTTCCGATCGCAATATTTGTGCACCTACACCATAATCGCGTTCATCGCCTTTAAAACCCAGCTTGATATTGGCTTCAACGGTATCGAAACCAGCATCCTGTAAGTTATAAGAACGCAATTTATTAATCAGTCCAATACCTCTACCTTCCTGATTCATATACACCACAATACCTTTACCTTCTTTCTCGATCATTTCTAAAGCTTTATGCAACTGCGGACCGCAATCGCAACGGCAAGACCCAAAAATATCCCCGGTTACACAAGAACTGTGTACGCGTGCCAAAATAGGTTCATCCGCATCCCATTCCCCTTTAGAAATGGCTAGATGTGTAGCATTATTATCCAGCTGTGTATAAGCAGTCATTTTAAAATTACCCCAAGCGGTAGGCAAATCGATGCTAACCTCTTGTTTGATCAAGCTGTCTATATTTAACCTATAGGCAATCAAATCCTCAATCGATATGATTTTTAGCTGATGCTGCTCGGCAATTTTAAATAAATCCGGAAGTCTGGCCATTTCGCCGTCTTCTTTTAAAATCTCCACCAATAAACCTGCAGGTTTCATACCGGCCAATCGTGCCAGATCTACCGCAGCTTCTGTATGTCCGGCACGGCGGATGACACCACCATCTTTGGCTATTAAAGGAAAAATATGTCCAGGTCTGCCCAACTCTTCAGGGTCGGTTTTTGGATTAACGAGAGCCAGCATCGTTTTAGAGCGGTCGCTCGCCGAAATCCCCGTAGTGCAACCATGACCAACCAGATCTACCGAAACGGTAAAATTGGTTTCGTACGCTGCCGTATTCTTGCCCACCATCAGGTTAAGGTTTAACTCCTTGCAACGTTCTTCAGTTAAAGGTGCGCAGATTAAACCACGTCCATAAGTGGCCATAAAGTTGATGATCTCAGGCGTTGCATTTTCAGCTGCAGTTAAAAAATCGCCCTCGTTCTCTCTATTCTCATCATCTACAACAATAATTACTTTACCAGCTTTTATATCTGCGATGGCCTCTTCTATTGTGTTTAATTTTGTTTGCATTTTATAAGCATTATGGGGCAATGGTGTACAAGGCGCACTAAAGCGGTTTTATACTACAAGCAATAACCCGTACAAATGTACAACCTTATTGAGCAATATTTGGATTAAAATATCATCTGTAAGTAAAGGAAAAGCAGCCTATTTTTCCTTCTTTTTGAAAAACCGCAGAAAGAGTTGTTTATAGTAATCAATATCGAACAAGGCCGAATCTACTGTGGCTTTATAGGTTAAAAAGGCGGCCAACGGCGAAAGTACAATCACTGCAATCCACATCCCAAATATTGGGTTCAAATTGCCTTCACGTGCAGATTTTTCGGCCACTGTAGTAATGATATGGTACACCAGGAAAAAACAGATCGCCACTACTACAGGTAACCCCATCCCCCCTTTTCTGATGATGGCCCCTAATGGTGCACCAATAAAAAACAACAGAATGCAGGATGCTGCCAACGTAAATTTACGCTGATACTCTACTGTGGTAAAAATGATTTCGCCGGTTAAATCGGTTTGGCGCGGTCCCCAGTTAGGTACTTGCTGCATGATGTTGGCAATCGTATTGTTTGCAGTCTCCAGGGCCATTTTCCGCGATCCGTTCGGAATACTTTTTAAGATGACATCATCAATTACTTTTGGAACAGCTTTTACGCTAGTGTAACCTTTAGTGACATTAAACTGTTTAAAATTACTGGTAAGGGTAGCTACAGTACGCATTTTCATTGTATCCAACTGCTTAGTAAGCGAGTCGCGCTTCTTTACAATCCCCTTCAGGTTTAGCATGGGCGTACTGTTTCCAAAAGCGTTGGGATCAGTGGTACTGGCATCAAAAGATGACATATCGAAACGTGGCGAAGTTTCTCTAAAACGGTTTCTTGTAAAAATCTGCCTTGGGTTGTACATGCCATTTTTGGCCGCCTGCTCTTCATATTGTACACCATTTTTGAGGTTGAGCACTAAAAATTTACCATCGGCGGTTTTGTTCATTTTGCCCTCTCTGGCCAGGATTACCTTAGGAATACCATTATTTTCACGGTGATCGTAAATCATGATATTATGTAGCGTACCGTCTTCTTCTTTCGAATCCACACGGATGGCATATCCTGGAATTTCATTATTAAAAACCCCTGGTTTGATTAAAAATGAAAGCTTTTTATTTCTAATATCGTACAAAAGCGACCCAAATTTGAGGTTGGCTTTTGGCAGCATGTAGTTGGCAAAAAAGAAAGAGGCTACCGTGAGCATCAAGATGACCACCAGTAAGGGGCGCATGGCTTTTTGCAGCGAAATACCTGCTGATTTGATCGCCACCAGCTCATAATTCTCACCCAGCGTACCGAAAGTCATGATGGAAGAAAGCAACACCGAAAGTGGAAGCGCCATGGATACGTTGGCAGCTGAGGCATAATACATCAGCTCCAGAATGGTATACCATTCAAAACCTTTTCCAATTAAATCATCAATCCATTTAAACAGAAAAAACATCAATAGAATAAACATCATAACAAAAAATGTTGCTATGAATGGCTTCACAAATGCTTTTATTAATAGAAGATGTATTTTTTTCACCTTACAAAGGTAAACAATACGAAGATAATATTACGCACCCAAAACGCTAATCAGGTAATCGATCTGGTTGTCCCAGATTAATTTTTTCTCTGCTAAAAGCTCGTCGGTGGTAAAATCGGTAATCGAGAGGGCTACATCATTGGTCAATTCGTCCTGCACAATTTCCATTTCAAAATAACATTGAGGTTCATCGTCCAGCCACTTAAATTTAACCAGTTTATTTTCCTTCACGGCAATCAATTTTGCTTTTTGCTGTTCATCATCCCAGGTGAAGGTATATACCTGATCGCGAAAATTCACATCGTCCGCAAACCATTGCGATAAGCCGTTTGGCTCACTTATAAAACTATACAATATTCTTGGTGACGATCTAACTTCGTACTCTAGTGTAAATTTTTTCTTTTCTGCCATGCTAGTACACTACCAGGATAATTTTTCCGGACAATTTTTAATATTATTTTGCTAAAGAAAGGTAATTTATTCTATATCTGCAACAATATAATTTTTATTGCTTCCAGGTGGTGCATTGGTTTATTGGTCATTAGTTTATTGGTCATTAATTTATTAGTGTGTAGCCATTACATCGATTGCACTATATGATCCTTATATGCTTCACATGGTTAAGAAAGACGGGAATTATTGAAATCTGTTAAGAATTGAATAAAGATATAGGACTGATTAATTGGTTAACTGGCTGTATAAGAAACACCAAATTTCTTTACCCATTCTTTACCCTTTGTTTACCTGTTCTGTACACCAAGTTAACCCCATCTTTACCCTTTGCTTACCTATTCTTTACCCTGGCGTTACCTAATTTATTACCTAAAAGGTAAAGAATTGGGAAATAACTGGTGCAGATATAGCTACGCAAGAGCTAACTTGCTCACTTTAAGGGGTAGTCAATATCCGAAACCATCTATATTGTATGGCGATACCATAATATATTTCCGATTGCCAACCACCAGAAATGATTTTTAACCGACCGCTCCGCAGAAACCTGTACGCACCGCAGCTTAATTTTGCAAGAAATAGATTCCCATAAGCGCCAAAGTCAGAGATTAAAGCAGCCAGAAAACAATCAATTTTACTGATTACGAACACCTTAAACTATTTTTCAAATTTCTTTTTAATTGAATGTATATTTATCCTATATTTGCAGCTCTTAAAAATAACCACATCCGTTTTTACAATTATCGGTAAATAGGAAGCCCGGCGGGGTAGCTCAGATGGTTAGAGCGCAGGATTCATAACCCTGAGGTCGGCAGTTCGATCCTGCTCCCCGCTACTGATCAAAAGCTCATCGAAAGATGGGCTTTTTTTGTTTCAGATGTATTGATCATTATTTTATTCTTAGCCTTAGCGAGGCATCAGAACTGGCTGGTCATTTAGACAAAATAAAAAACCCTTCCGTTAAATTATCACCTTGATTCTCCAGGCCTATGTTTATGTGGTTTTAGATCTGGGTGCTTAGGTTTGGTTTCAGGTGTTACCCGGTGCCTTTTGTCTGGAGTACCATCTTGCTTGTTAGGCTTAGGTCCAGGTTTAATTGCTTCAATGTTTTCCATAAAGTTTTATATTAAGTAATTCAAGTAATTACAAATCTAAACCAGAACCGAGTAGCATACTTACGGTTTTCCTTATAACCGATAAGAGGACTTTGGAATAAAATTAGTTTTTGAAATGGTTTTAGAGACATATACTTCCATTCTATTAAGGCAAATCAATTCTTCACCTAATGTACATTGGCTGCAAAATGGCCTAAGGAAAACAGAGACTTTCACCATCGCAAACCTATTTGTAGCTAATGCTTCTTCTTATCCGGCTTAGCGATGATTGTGTAACCCCCAGGTAAGAGGCCAGGTAGGAAAGCGGGATGCGATTGACCAGTTGTGGGTAGGTTTCCATAAAGGCCAGATAACGGGTAGTGGCATCTTCAGCAACCAGTGGACTGCGGCGTTCTATTTTTTGGATCAGCGATTTTTTGATGATTTTGTTGATGATACGCTCCCAGCCTACTATGGTATCGGCAATGTCTTCCCAATCACGTTTGGAAAAAATAATGAGTTTACAGTTGCTAACGGCCTGCACATAACCTGAAGAAGGGATTTTGTTGTCAAAGCTGTCTAGATCTACCACAAAATGATTTTCATCGATGAAATATTTGGTCACGTCGTTGCCCTTGTTATCATAGTAACAAACCCTGAGGATCCCTTCCAGAATAAAACCAACCTGTTTGGCAATCCTTCCTGCCTCTGAAAAATAATCCTCCTTATTAAGAGTCAATGCTTTTCCTTTTTTCGTGAGGAAGTCAATCTGTTGAGGGTTCAGGTTTCCAAATTGCAACAGATAGTTTATTACCGTTTCCATATTATTATTATTTCATCAGGCTCATGATTAATTTGTCGAATGCCCTGTCTGATAGTATTGATTTCAAAAACAACATCAATTTGGCGCCTGAAGCTCCCGCATATCTCGTTTTCGGACATTTGGCCTCGATGCCTTTTTTAATGAGTTTGGCAATCACTATCGGATCTGATGCATTTTTCTCCGTCGCCGCATACATTTTACTCACTCCTTTTGCCAAATGGCCATATGCCGTTTTGCCCGAGATCTGGTTGAGGTATTGAGCTCCCAGGCCTGTCATTTCAGACTTTGTTCCGCCCGGCTCGATCACAATAACATCAATGCCAAACGGTTTAACTTCTTTGCGGAGCGCATCACTTAATCCCTCAATGGCGAATTTACTTGCATGGTACCACGCACCCATCGGCAAGGTCACTTTGCCTCCAACTGAAGAGATATTGACGATCTTCCCATATTTGTTTGCACGCATCCCTGGCAAAACCAATTGCATCAGGCGGGCTGCAGAGAACACGTTCACATCGAATTGGTATTTTGCATCAGACATTGGCATGTCTTCCAATGCGGCATAATAGCCTAAACCAGCATTGTTAATCAAAATATCGATTCGACCTGCTTCTGTCAGAATTTGTTCTACGCAAACCACCAGGCTATCTTCATTCGCAACATCCAAAAATAAGGGTTTAATACCGAAGTTTTTTAACGCTTCCATTTTTTCTAACCTGCGCGCAGCGGCGTAGACCTTATACCCCTGTTGCGCCAAAAAAATTGCGGTTGCTTTTCCAATACCAGATGATGCGCCGGTAATCAATACTGTTTTCATTTCTCTATCCTTTTATTAATCCTGCAAAGGTTGCCTATTTAGAAATCAAAACATTTGTCATATGGCAAAAATTTGATTTTAAAGATTGTTGGCGAGCAAAAACACAATTTGAATGTTTAAGCTTTTGGGTAGCGGTTGCAAAGTCGAATTTACAATGGTATCTTCTACTTATGGGGCGGTTAACACCGGTACGAGTTATAGATTATTAATAAAAGAAGTTAGTTCCGATTGGTTAAAATCAGGATCATCAGGTGCTTCGCAAAATGTTTTACTTCATTAATACATTGCGATGGAAGCAGTTCAAATTATCATTAGACGGACCATTAAGTGCTTAAATAATGTGCTGATAAGCTACAAATTCAAATATGGATTTTGACTTTTAAAAGAGTAATGAAACAGATCTTCATTTGATAGTTTAATGAGATTTTGCAGATATGCGGGTAAACCTTCACCATATTTTCCATTGTATGTTTGCGTCTCCCCAATTTTGCCTTTCACCATTTCGACAGTCCTGAGGTAATCGTTGTTGTAAACGATACTCGAAATCATCACAATCCCTTCTGCATCAAATTCTTTCGAAACACCGAAAATTACGTTTCCCCTATATTCACTCGTCTGTTCTAAAATTCCAGCTGAATTGTAAACATTTTCGATACCATTCTTGCGTCCATTCTGATACTGTGCTTCAGATTCAAGCCTGTTGTTAAACTTCACCAATAACACCCCTGTAAAAGGCAATTTAAATTCCCTATCCAAAAAGTAAACCGCATTTCCGTTGATGTCGTTTTGAGTATACAAGCGATCATCAATATCTTCAAGCCTTAATTCATTGTCAAATAAATCAGTCATACATTTGTTTCGTATTATTGCCTTTGGCCATGATTACATTTGAACTGCTGTTATAAGTGATTCCTATTCAGCAGCTCCTGTAATTGTGAATATAAGCTTTCTGGTTCAATTGGCTTTAGGATATAGGCATCTATTCCGACATCTTTCCCGGCTAGCCTGTCTTCCTCCTTGATAAATGCAGAGAATGCTATGATCGGTATATGTCTATTGTATTCAGATAATTCATTTCTTATTTTTCGTGTAGTTTCTATACCGTTCATCACAGGCATATTGATATCCATTAGTATTACGTCATACTGTTTTGATTTGGCCTTAACATAAGCATCCAGTCCGTTTTCAGCTTCATCAACCTGAATATTCCATTCTGATAATATCTGTGTAGTCACAAATCGATTGATTTCGTCATCATCAGCAAGTAATAAAGAAATATTGCGGAAAGATTTACGAGCCCGCTCTTTAGTTTCCGGTACTTTTGAAACTTCAGTTTCGCTGTTAACTTTATACCAGTTGGTAAAGGTAAAGGTTGTACCCACCCCTACGCTGCTTTCTACATTTAGGGTACCACCTTTAAGTTCAACCAGTTTTTTAACAATTGGCAAGCCTAAACCGGTAGATCCAAATTTATCGGCCATGGGCGATTCCAGTCGTTCATATCGGTTAAAAATCTGGCCAATTAATTCACTCGGTATGCCAATCCCCGTGTCAGAAATAGAAAAACTCAATAAAATCTGCGATTCTCTAACTTCGGAGATGGTTACCTTAACATTAACACCGCCGTATTCCGTAAATTTTATGGCATTGTTGATTAAGTTAATCAAAATCTGATTGAGCCTTAATGTATCTGCCATTACAACATCTGGTATGTTTTTATCAACAGTAAATGATAAAGCAAGGTTCTTGCTTTCTGCCAGTGGCCGTGTTAGCTCACATATATCATTAACCAGCCTGCTCAAATCAGTTTCTACTTTGTTGATTTTTACCTTTCCTGCATCAATTTTGGATATATCCAGTATGTCGTTAACTAGTTGGAGTAGAAGCTTAGACGAGTAAGTTAACATTCTTAAGAGCTTGGATTGTTCAGCGTCTAATTTAGTAGCTTCAAAAATGTGTATCAGACCCAAAATAGCATTTAGAGGGGTGCGTATTTCGTGGCTCATATTGGCCAGAAAGTTTTCTTTTGCCAGTTTACTTTTTTCTGCAATGGATACCATCTCCAGTAGTTCTTTTTTATACTGTTCCAGCTGATGATTTTTATTATTGATTTCCCTTTGTTGAAGAATTAACTTTGTTATGGAATCAACTTTTGCGATAGTAACATGTAAATCAAGTGGCTTAAAAAGGTAATCGACAGCGCCAAGCGTTAAACCCTTTACCACATCATTGGTATCCATGGAGTAACCGGTAATTAATATCACCATTACCCTTCGTGTTAATGGATTATTTTTTATAGCTTGGAGCAGTTCAAAACCTGATAGTTCTGGCATATTCACATCTATCAGTGCGATATCAATTGAATGATCAATACACATTTGCCAACCCTTTTTTGGAAGAGTGGTACCATAGCATACAATATCGTCTCGCTTTAGCGCAGATGTTAACATATTAACATTATTCAAATGATCGTCGACTACCAGTATATTTATCATTTCTTAGTGATATTAAGCATTTTAAACAATATTTTTGTTACATTGTTTCATATAAGTTACACAGCTCGCTGCATTAGATTTATGGTATATCCTGCCATATTTAATCAAAATATCAATAACACTAGATTAGAAATATTAAACTATAATATAAGATTTGGATATGTGCAATTCTAACAATGTCGATAAACCATTAAATCTTTCCTATCTCGAAAAAATTTCAGGAACTAATACAAAATTTATTGTTACAACAATTGACCTTTTCAATTCGCGCATGCCACAATTAATGGAGGAAATAGGCGATGCAATTGCATCAAGAAACTGGGATAAAATCGCATTTCTTGTACACAAAATGAAGACTTCGTTTAGCTATCTGGGTAGAGAAGATATTATTGAAGACCTAATCGAAATAGAACAACTTTCGCTTAATAAGGTAGGTCAGGCAAATATAGTACTTTGCTTTGAGCACGTAAAAGCAGCAATTAACAAGCTGAGGGAGCAGTTAACCCTCTATAAGAGCCAACTCGCAAATTAATTCCAGAGCAGGGAATGACCAAGTTTACCAATGATTTATGGCTTTTTATATCGTATATCGATCATCCTATACACGTAGGAGATATAAAATACATTCTGGGCTAACCCCTCTACGCTGATAAACATTGCTTAGGCGATTTATATTGTAAAGGATTACTATTTGTTTCACAATTAAAGAACCGATACCATCGCTACAACGCTTGCCAGGTCCTGATTGAGGGAACGTATGGTTGATTGCAGCTGGTTGAGCATGGCTGATCTGGCGTGTAGTTCATCAGCCCTGTACATGCCGCCATCTCCAAATAAAAGTTGTGCACCCTGATCGTTAGCTTTCCCATCCAGTTCAAATTGTGTCCATCTGTTTTTAATACTATTGGCGAGGGTAACTTGCCCGGTGTTACTTAGCGCCTTTTCCTGCAACATTCTCCAAACAAATACCGGAAAGTCATCGCTTCGGTTATGCTCTTGCCAAATATCACGAAGCAGATTACGTGGATGATGATAGGCGATCTGCCTTCCCTTTGGGTTTATGGTCAGCGCACCTAAACCCGCACTCAACAATCCCCCGGATATTGCGACAGTATTTTGGACACTGTTTTTCTTGATGAGTGCGGTTGCAACGGTAGTTAATGCACCTGAAATTACCGAGGTGACCGTGAGCCGGGTATTGCGTTTTGAATTTAATTCATCAAGATAGTTACCAGCCATATCCGCGCGCTCGCCCTCACAATCCAATTCCGCAGCGACAGCATTAAGCTGTGTTTGGGCGAGGATGATTCGTTGTGTAATGATTTGTTTATATTCAGATCCCTGTCCATTACTATACCTGTTCCCATCGGTTTGGATTGCCTTTAAAGCAGCGATATAATATTCTATTCCCAGTATACTACAAATAATCTGATCATGTGCAGACATTTTAACTTTCTGTTCTTTAGCCTCTTTAAGATCTGCCCAGGAATCGAATGGTTGTGCATAAGAAATTGTTGGCTCGCAATAACTGTTGGTTAAACTATTTAATTTAGCGGCTTGACGTTGCTTAACCACTGACGCACACGAAGTGGCCAGGACACTACAATAAAGTAAACCGATGATATATTTGATTTGCATGTGAAAAATATTTAGACTTAAATTTAAGATTATCATTTAGAACATCAGTTCGATCATCAATATTAGCCGCTTACTGCTGAACTATTTTATTTCATACCTTAATGGTGAATTGTAGCGAAAAGATATGAGAAAAACGGTGCCTTAAGCCAAACTCATCGAAGATAATCTGACCACGCTTTGCCCCTGGCAACCAGATCAGCATTACAGGATCAAACCCACGAAAGATAATTATCACTAAAATGATCTACAACAATCAAGGTATAAGCGCAGTTGCAATGATACCAAAGCTGTTTACATAATGGTGTCCGCCCTGAAGGTAAACAATCTTCGCTTTCTGCGTTGAAATTGCTTTCACAGGAAGGTCAGTCTCCTCTTTACCAAAAAAGCAGACAACTTTTGTACCTTCTACACGGTTGATTTCTGCAGGTACAGAAAATCCATTATCATTATTGCCAAAACTTAACAAATCCGAAACATGGATCTCAAAGTCGGTATCTTTTGATGGCGAAAGCAAGCCCATAGCCAATACATTTCGTCGCAGGTTTTCAGGCAGTCTGTTGTAAGCAAAACTCATTACATCCGCTCCAAAAGAATACCCTACCAAAATAATTTTTTGCTTTTTCCACTGCCCGGCATAGGTTTCTATTATTTTGGTTATATCTTCAGCAAGCTGCGATGCACTTTTCTTTTCCCAGAAGTACTTTAATGCATCAAGTCCTGCAACCGGGGCACCCCGTTCAGCAAAAGCATCTACTGTCTGCTGATCATAACCGGTCCAGCCTCCATCTCCGGAGATAAATATGACCATATAATCGCCACCGGTTGTTTTGGCTTCTGTAAGGTGAAGAGGAAGATCTAACTTTCGCATGGCTCCAACCGGAATACCCTTATCCTGATTCTGGACAATTTCCTTAAATGCAGACATAAGCTGGGGAACCCAGTTTTTCTCATTTCCATAACCATGCCCTACGCCTGGGAGCGGTATAACTTTCGCATTGCCCACCTTCTTTAAAAAAGTGGTTGTTGAGGCATAATTGCAGATTTTGTCATTTTCTCCCTGAAGCGAAATAAGCGGTGCAGAAAGATTGCCCGCAGCACCGATATCATAACCCTTTGCATCCTTCCGTTTCACAACCGTGAATTCACCAGAACCCTTACATAAAGGTTTTTTAATATTGATATCAGGACAAAATCCGAGCACAATTCCGGCCTTGAAAGTATTTTGCGGTGCCTGGGCCAACAGACCATATACCAGTGTAGCCCCTGAAGAATAGCCTAAAAGTATTGGAACATTATAGGTTTTATAACCCAGATTCTTTTGAACAAACTGGCTCATCCGCTCAAAATCTGCAGCAGGATACAAACAGGAAACTGCACTTTTATTCATTGAACGGAAAACCGGCCTGATATCTACCCCGATTAAAAGCGTATGTTCGTCTTTTAAGTGTAAAGCAATCCCTTCAATGCCTGCGTTCCATCCGCCATCACCAGAAATGCAGATGATCACATTTTCTACCGCTTTCTCTGCCTTATATAGCCTGAGCTCTCCAAATCCGGCGTACGAAAGCATGTCAGGAGGAGGTACTGCCATAACTTTAGGAGAAGTTAAAATCAGCAACAATACCACAGTTGTATATAAAGGGATTTGCCTGCGAATACACTTTGACAATAAATTATATTTTTTCATCATGAAAAGATTAATCAGCCTTCATTACGGCATTTAATACTGATGGAAGCCTTAAGAGATCAAAATGGGTATCATAAACTAAAAACCGGTCTTCCCACACAGGAGAAAACTTCTGCTTAAAATCGCGAAGACCATGATAGTGGCTGAACATGCGAAGCTTTTCATAGGCAAACTTTACAGCCTGTTCCGGAAGATCCCGACCTTTATCAATGCCAGAAAGTGGTGCCATCCCCATATTTAAAGACTTGTATCCATTGGCTTTACCATAGGCAATAAGTTCGACAATGAGTGCATCCATATTTCCACCAGGTGCATCTGTTGTCTTACGGATTAAATCATACGTGAGCTCACCAGGTACATAATCTGGAATAATATTTAAAAACGCGACAATCTTTTCATCCTCATTCTCCAAAGATAAAAGCGGCTGATTTTTGAGTTCATTTTCATCAAACCTGCCTTGAGAAAAAACCATTTCCTCCCGCTCAAAGCTGATCAGCCAATCATCGCTCACTTGTCTAACTTTCTGCAAAATACCTGACTTTACCGGAGGAGAGTAGGTTTTAATCACAAAACCCTTTTTCTGAATACTGCTTAAGGCATTTCTCAACGATTTTCTCGCACCACCTTCCAAACTGAAACTAGCAAGATCTACTATGGCTTCCTGGCCAATGATGATATTTTTCCTTCCCAGTTTTTCATACAGGCCAATCTCTTTACCGTCAACTCGGTAATAAGCTGCTTTAAGTCCATTCTGGAAACAAAACTGTTCAAACTCCCGGAGAATGCCCAGCTTGATATCTTCTTGATCTGCACACACTGGTCCTTCTAAAGCGATAGCAAAATCGCCCGAAGCACGGTAAGCGATAAAACCATCGCGATTTTCCGGAAAAAAGAAAAGCTTATCGTTATAGGTTTTAAAATAATCAACAGCCGAGCGCCCATATTTTCCCAACAGTTGCTTCGCCTCTTCCAGTTCTTCTTCCTCTACCCGATTTTCAAAGAGATAGGGTTTAATGGAACCATAAACGATGAGCAGAATCGATCCGGCACCGAGCAAACGTATGGAATTTAAAAACAGACTGGCAAAATGGGTTTTGGCAACCAGTCCACCATAATTGAGCAATATAAAATTATCAAAAGTGCTGCGGATGGCATTTTCCAAAGAAAAATCAATACCGAAATGCCTTTTGTCGAGGAAATAAAATCCAACTATACCATAAATAGTCACAGCGGCAAAGATGGTGAGTGCAATGCCCAGACTAAAATTCTGCAGGTTACGGTTTGCTTTTACATAATATTGTTTCCGGGTAAGCAGCAACACCGCCAATACGGTAAGCGCTAAAGTGGCCTCTTCATAATCAAGGCCTTTTATCATATTTCCACCAATGGCCAGTATGCAGAGCAAAACAGCAATGTTCCAGGCGCTTCTCATCCCTTTTAACAAAAATGCAGCGGTAATAAGTTGCAGTATACCGATTAATAATACCAATCCGTTTGATAACCTTAAAGCCTCAACCGGCAAAAAATTTGCGAGTATTTCCAAACGTCCTTTAAGTGCCGGGGTAAGTACAGATATAATGTCAACTATACCCAAAGCAAGAAGCATTAATGCAGGCCAAATGCGCAACACAATATTTCTTTTATTTAAAATAAAACTAAGCGCACCAAAAAACAATGGTAACCAAAATTCAAACAAACGATAAAGAAAGGTAATTGCTGCAGCCTGCGTAGTATCCAATCCATAGCGTTTTAACACAAGTACCAGACTGAGCTCTACCGCACCAAGCCCTTTTAAAAAAGGTGAGATCACGAGAAATAGTGTAGCAATTACATAGCCTACAACAGCTGCGTCCAGATGCCCCGAAATACCCAATGCTTTTATGGCAATAACAAGGTGCGCAATACCGACAAATTCGATAATTAAGGAGATTGATATGGTTTTGATCAACGCAACAGAAGAAAAATTACTTGCAGCGATTTCTTCTAAAATAAGTTCGGTATCGGGCCTAAAACGGATAAGTTTTCTATATGCCCAGCCTTTTCTGATCAGGGAAATACTTAAGCCTACCAGCAAAATAATGGTTAGGCTAAGTGCACCAAAAGCAAACAAATCGCCATTAAGCTGTTGTTTGGTGAGCAGCAGATAAATCATTACGGGTATGGTAACCATAAATACAGTAAAAATACCCACAAGACCATAGATGTATGAGGCTAAACTGATCCGAGTGCGGCTTACGCCGCTCTTTTCGATCTCACCCGAGAAAAAAGCCAAAGAGGTAACTCCTCCACCAGGGAGAAACACACTAACGAAATTCCTTTTAAGAAAAAGTTTTAAGCCCTTGCCCATGCTAATGCTGGCATCAACGGTTTTAAAGCTATAACGATACATGATGGCATGGCAAAGACAATAAACTATGGTTAGGATAGTGCCCATTATAACCATAAGTGTATTTGACGAACGGAGTATTACGCCAAGTTGGAGGAGCTCATGCTTCTGGTGGCGGAAAAAGAAAATAGCAAATAGAATAAAGATAAAACCAAGGATTTCCTTGGCATAGTACTTCCTTAACTTGAAGTGTTGATGGGTCAGCTTGATCATAGGTGGGCTATCTGGCTATAGCTAAAATAACAAATCAATTTAATAGTAACAAAATGTTGACAGTTATAAATTAACCGACCAAATTTTTGCAGTCGAAAGACCGGGAAAGTATTAAATGACGTGCACCTTTAGAAATTGGTAATAACCTAACAATGACTTACTGAAATCGAATCTGTTAAAATTCGTACTAAAAATGTTACATATCGACTTGTGTTTTATACATTTTCATGACAAGAATACAACTTAAAAGTATGCTGTAAAAATTATAAAATATTAATTATCAATTAGTTAAATATTAACTAATTATAATAATTAACATCAAGGCATTTTTTTTGGAATGCTGGAGAGAACATAATTAAATATATCATGAAACTTAAAACTAATTCTTTATTCGCCAGGTTTGCGGTAGCCGCAGCGGTGGTTCTTTCGATTTCATCATGCAAGAAAGATAACAACAATGATTCAAATGCTAGTGCCCGGATATCTTTTGTGAATACCGTAGAGGGATCTGCAGCGCAAGATGCCTATATCAATGATGCTAAAGTGAGTGCATCAGCTATAGCCTATTCCAATACCGTAACGGATATCTCTACCGCAGCAGGGAGTAAAACCATTGCCTTTAAAAATTCAGGATCTGCAACGGTAACCGCATCTGCAAATGTAAATGCAAGTGAAAATTCTTCGCAAACTGCTTTTTTGGTAAAACAAGCCGATGGTAGCCTGGCCATTAACAGCTATGGCAATGATGATAATACTGTAAGCGGCAAAGCAAAAGTTCGTTTTATCAATGTTGCACCAATGTTAAGCAGTACCATTAATGTAACTACTTCTACCGGCGCCAACCTAATTTCCGCTTTGGCTTTTAAAACGGCCTCTGCTTATCAAACGATCGATGCCAATACCAGCTTAAATATCAACATCACTGGATCATTGGAAACCACAACTATTGCAGGTTCGGAGTTACAAGCCGGAAAAATTTATACCATCTGGTTTGATAGTTCAACAACTACCAAAGCCAGGTACCATATCATTATTCAAAAATAAAAAAAGCGGCCTGTGCCGCTTTTTTACTTTAAGGCACATGATCTGTATTCTTTCACTTCAACTATCATGACAATCAACTAAATTTCTATATCATGCTTTGGTGCCGTGTATTGGAAGTTTATTAATGTTGCCAGTGCTGAGAAATTAATCGCCTTACCAATTTAAATTAGGATTTATCTATATTGACTTGCCGTAGCTAAAGCGTTAAAACCCGATGCCTACCTGTAGCCCTCCGCCTAAAGATGCTGGTTGCCCGTTACCGAACCGGAACGGAACCGGAAGGGCTGCATATAAATTCATATTCTTTCCCTTCAATAAAACCTGGTTAACAACTGGCGTAAAACCAAATCTGCCACTGGTTTCAAAAGCTGCCCTGGCAATAAAGGTGAAACCATGGCTGAAGCGAAACATCGCACCGGGGTGGAAGAGCACTGAATTTACTTTTGAAATGCCATGCGATGTATGGATGAATGGCACCAATTCAAAACTTACACCAAAATGTTCACTTTTCAAGATGTTTATTCCAAAGGGGAAACCTATGGTATATACTGTTGAAAAATTGTCGGTAAAGCCATGCTTGCTCCAGCTGCCTATCGGATTGAGTACGGCCACGTAGCCTGTTACTTTGGGATATGGTGAAGGTTGCTGTGCATTTGCAGAAAGCATTGATGAGACAATAATGCAAGCCGTTACCAGAAGCGTGCGAATGATTAAATTGGTATTTGTTTTTAACATGATAACTTGTTTATATAAATTTAATGATTAAACCGATTAGTGCAGCTACACCTACGATATAGGGTTCCTGTATCTTTTTGATATAAATAAGTGCAAGTACGGCACCGATAGCAATAGCAGCTGTTGCGATATCGGTAACTGAACGCAAGCCGATTACAATTACCGATCCTACGAGCGCACCGATCACTGCCGCAGTTATACCTTCTACAAAAGCTTTAATACTGACGTTCCGGGCAATCTTTTTAAATGATGGAGCAAGAGCCACGGTAAAAAGGTAGCAGGGCAGAAATGTGGCTACTGCTGCTACACATGCACCGGGAAAGCCTGCAACCAGGTAACCAATAAAACCAACAGTGATAACCACTGGTCCGGGCGTGATCATGGCTACGGCTACCGAATCTACAAACTGATGTTCGGTGAGCCAGCCAAATTCCTTTACCACCCCACCGTGCAGAAACGGTACAATAGCAAGGCCGCTCCCGAAAACAAACGCACCAGCCTTGGCAAAAAACCAGCCGATCTCCTGCAATGTCTTAGTGTCATAATTCCAGAATCCCGTGCTTATAAAAATACCTGCAGAAAGTGATGAAGATTTCTTTAACCATTTAGGAGGTGCCTTGATTACCATATAAAGCAGGCCACAAGCCAAAAAGAGCACAATTTCTTCTCTTTCAGTGATTACAGTAACCACTATGCCCAAAACATAAAATATCCAGAGGAGCCATTTTGAACGCATTGCGGAAAACTCAAGTTTACTAATAGATTTAATGGTTAACTTATAGGCACTTACTGCAATAATTCCAATTACTGCCGCTCCAACACCATAAAAAACGGCCTGCATCCAGGCCAGTCCGCCGTAGAGTTGGTACACCATTCCTAGGATAAGCACCATTATGAACGACGGGAGCACAAAGGCAAGTCCGCTTAGTGTTGCTCCTAAAAAACCATAATGCACAAAACCGATATAAATACCCAGTTGTGCTGCTAGCGGGCCAGGTGCTAGTTGAGCCAATGCCAGTCCCTCTTTATATTCTTCTTCGCTGATCCACTTTTTATCCTCCACCAGGTCGCGTTGCATATAGCCTACCAACGCCACCGGCCCTCCGAACCCCCAGGTGCCGAGTTTTAGAAAATAGAATGCGATTTGTTTAAGGGAGTAGGCAATATTTTTATTCGCCTTCTTTTGATGCTCCATTGTTTTTATGTGGTTTGTATGCCACAATATTAGCCAATGAAAAAGCCTGGAAATTGTACGGAATTAACTATTTTGTATTCTTTTTACCTTTGAGAAGGTTTTTTCTGAAAGCTGAGGGGTTCTGGCCGGTTTGTTTCTTGAAAATCCGGTTGAAATGGCTTTGATCTGAAAAACCGGTGAGGTAAGCAATTTCAGTGAGTGAATAAGCTACCGTTTCCATCAGACTGATTGCCTTATCGATACGCATCTTACGGATGTAATCACCAAAAGACAGGTTATCAAAATACCTCGAAAATTCGCGGGAAAGGTATGCAGGACTAATCTCAAGAGAATCGGATGCTTGCTGCAGGCTCATGCTCATATTGGTATCCAGCTGGTCCTGAATCATGTCGCGCAGCTCCCTGGTCCATTCAGGCGCCTTTTTTTCACTTGATTTTAAATACTTATGGTATACTTCAAGCAATAGCTGTTCAACAGGCGATTGCGTATGCCGCTGGTTGTGGAGGTGCCTGGCCCAGGTATACAATCCATCATAAACCTTCATACCAAGTTCAAGCAGTTCCTGGTCATTGGTTATATTTCTGGAAAGCCCCAGAAAAATAGCAGAAAGCCCGGCTGCCTGCGGTGCAAAATCAAGCCGGTCCGTATCGGCACCACGGATAATTGCTGCCATACGGTCAAGTGCTTCATCCCTGAGCTGGTGTTTTTTTAAAAAATAATCAAATGTACAGCGGTCTTCAAAATGGCTGTATTCTACCCCAGGTAGATCGAAGGGAATAGCACCGATCTCATCAGCCAAAACTAAAACCTGCTCAAAGGGCACATAGATGATTTCTGCATCAGGATCGATAAATCTTTTGATCAGCCACGGACAAGCTATCCGGTCAATTTTTGGTCTCTCTCTGGTGATCCACTTCATGGTTAGCACAATAGGATAATAGGTGCAAAGGTAATGGGTAGCAACCAGAATACCTGTTATTGTTTCACAAACACTAATAATTATTTGCCAAACTTTGCATATGGTGGCTATCTAAGTAACATTTCCTATAGAAGTTTGCCTTCTGCCAAGGCTAGTGTGATGCGGCTGTAATAACCAGATGTTGAAATTATTTCAAAGGGATCTTGTTAAATCCGTTTCAAAACTCTGTTAGCCAACTGCTAACCTGATCTTTTTCCCCGTTTTTACGGCTTCATAAATGGCATCAATAATTTTAAGATCTTTTAAACCCTCCTCACCATTTACAGGAACTACAGGCTTCTTATCTTCAAAAATAATAGTGGCCATTTCATCCATCTGTACGGTTTGATGCGTGGTTACCGGCTGCGTGAGTTCACCCCGGTGTGTTCTGCCCTTGATTGGCCCATAACCAGTGGAAGGCTGCATTTCTGCAAACCCCTTGTCGCCACTCATAAAAAATCTATCCAGGTGGTTGATGTTATAGCTCGATAAACAAGACGCTACCGCACCGCTAGGGAAACCCAATTGAAATTGTATCGTTTCATCCACCCCTTCTTTAAACTTTCCCGGGTCGGTTTTGGTTTCCTGAGCAGTTACCCAAATCGGCTCTTCGCCTACCATATACCTTGCACCGTTAATTGCATAGATTCCGATATCCATCATTGATCCACCTCCTGCAAGTGCTTTGTTTAACCGCCACTGCGTGGGATCGCCTATTTTAAAACCACATTGTCCCTGGAAAAACATGATTTTGCCGAAGTCACCCGCACTTCGCATTCGGATCACCTCGAGCGTACGGGGTTCAAAATGCATTCTATAACCAACCAGTAATTTCACATTTGCCTTTTTACAGGCTTCAATCATTTCCTGACCTTCTTTAGCATTTAGGGCCATCGGTTTTTCACAGATAGCATGTTTTCCGGCTTTTGCGATACGGATAACCTGATCATGGTGAAGGGCATTTGGCGTAGTTACATAAATGGCATCTATATCCGGATTATTTTTCACCTGGTCGAAATTATCATAGTGGTAACAATTTGTTTCAGGGATGCTATATTTTGCTTGCCAATCCTTAACCTTTGAAGGCGTACCGCTAATTACACCAACCAGCTTTGCTTTGGTACAAGCTTTCATCGCCTCTGCTACCCGAATGCCATACCCACCTAAACCCATAATGGCTACTCTAAGTACCCTACCCTCGTAAGGCTGCTCGATTAGGTCAGGAGCGTCAGCAAATGCCGATATTGAACTTAATTGCAACATCAATGCTGATGCGCCCATTTTTTGTAGAAAGTCTCTTCTGGTATTCATAATGGCTCGTTTAGTTACATACCTTATCCAGTAAAAGCATTAAACAATAGATGTGATTACACATTTTCTCACTTAATGAATTGATTTACTTTATGATAGGTAACACAGATCGGTTACATTTAGTTTTCAGGATATGATTTAAGGATGCTTTGCCCTTAGGTCATACCACCTCCAACTATCCGCGAATGTATAATTCCGCTACCTCGACCGGAACTCACTTGGTGTACATTGATACTTACCGCCAAAGCTTTTGGTAAAATTAGCCAGGTCGTTAAAGCCGCAATTATAAGCAATGTCTTTAATTCTTTCGTTTGAAATAAGCAGCAATTCTGCAGCCTTTTCGAGTCGTTTCGCTTTGATATAATTGGCAGGAGTACTGTTATAATGCCTGGCAAATTCGCGTTTAAAAGAAGAAACACTTAAATTATGCAACTGAGCCAACTCGTTAATGCTGATCTGGGCAAACAGGTTAGCCTCAACAATTTGCTTAAATGTGTAGGCAGTGGGTGAAAATAGCTGGGCAAATATGGTTTGTATTGCCTGGGCATTGGGGGTTTGCGCCAGGAGCAGGATAATTTCTTTCAGTTTTAGAATTAGTATATCGTCATTAACCAATGCCGGATGCTGAAAATAAAACAACAGCCCTTCGATATATTTTTCGATTAAAAAATTGCTATCTAACAGCTCCACACTTTTGTTAGAAACCATGGAGGATTGTAATATTACCGGCATTTCGCGATCATAAATTCGTTTTAAAATATCAGGATGAAAATTTACAACCATGATTTCGTTAACACCGGCGTTATTGAGGTTACTGATGGTTTTGCTGGCCTGGATACAATTTAAAAACAAAGCATGTTTATGCGGTATGTTAATCCGATCTCCATCACGGTGATAATGCATTTCGCCCTGTAACATGTACAAAAAGCAAGCATTATCTGATATAGGAAATTCGAAGGTAAAGGGTGCCTTTATCTTGATGTTTTGCATCATAGACTTGCCAAACAATTCGTATTTTTTATGGTCAATGATCATAATAAAAACCTTCCGCTATAAAAATAGAAAAACTAATGCATGTTTGCTTTTCTGCTTGCATGCATTAGCTAATCTGACGTATAAAAGACCCTTTATCCGAAAATCATCAGTTTTGCATTACCGTATTTTAAACGTATTTCGTTGTTTAATGTATTGATAGATGGCACCTGCTATAAATGCGATTAAGAGCACCAGTAATGTTTTAGCAATTACAGGATCAGCAGGGTTTTTAGCCAGTGGATGGCCAAGGGGAATTCGGGTAAAGGTTTCGTTCACGGTAGGCACGAGTGACAGAAAGAAACTGAAAGAGAGTAAAAAATTCTCCGTATAGCGGGCCTTATTATTATTACTTCGCTTTACCGAAAGCCAAAAAGCCACCATCACTAAAATAAAAATGAACACCGAAAAAATATGCCCGGGATTAAAGCCCCCACGTTTGGAGATTCCCAATGCAGTTAAAGCCGTAACAATAGTCGTATAAAAGTATATCTTACCGCTGAGCTGCGTTAAATCAATTTTGCCAAAGCGTACAAATGAAATGATTGCCGCTACAATGGCTAAAATACCGATGACGGTATGAAAAATGCCTAAACCTGATAGTACCATAATCTTTTTGTTGAGTATGTAATTATTGTTTACAAAAGTGGCTATAGTCAGGTTAAGGGATTTTGTTTATTCGTTCAATTAATTGGCAATCTCGTTCAAAAAATGATTGGGATGCTGTTCGTATATACAGTTGCTAGTAAACGATACTTATAACTTCATTTTAGTGCAAGTCTTATCCTTGCTTCCCTATTTATTAATCAAATAAAATTCGCCCTGATTGATTAATTTTGACAATTTAGATGCTGTATACATTTAAATTTTAACAGCCTATTATGACAGACCATAACAACATACCAGATTCAGTTGAAATAATCGACGAACACCTTGATCAATTCTTTGACTCTGCGGAAATTTTGGTACTACATGAAAAGGAATCCGAAATTGTCCATTCAGACGTTTTTATTGTGAAACCAGCTGAGAACAGAAATTATAATCTATTACTCACCTGTGGAATGAGCGCACTGCCGATGGCGGTACCTCACGAGCTTGACGATTTAAAATTCGCCGAAATAACAATGTTATTACCGCCCGATTGGAATCTTAACTACGATGACTTTGCAAATGAGAACAATTATTGGCCCATTAGAACGTTGAAGCAACTTTCTAAATACCCACATTTAAACAATACCTGGTTTGGTTATGGCCATACCATACCTTTAGATAAAACGAATAAAGTTAACCATAAGTTCGATAGCATAATTTTACTTGAATCGATTACACTTCCCAGCGACTTTACTTACATTGAGACAAATGAGAAAGAAGTTCATTTTTATTCGGCAATACCAATTTATAAATAAGAACTTGAGTATACTTTAGAGAATGGAACAAATAAATTAATCGGGCTATTTCAAAAGTATGATATTAAAGAAATTGTAAACATAAACAGAGTAAATGTTTGCAAATAGATGAAGATCTCTTTTAAAAAACGGCTTACGTCGGATCAGCTATAAGCAAAAACCATTATTCAACTTTAGTATGCCACCTCTCCGTAGCGTTAAGCAAAGCGTCTCCAAGGAGTATGAATAGTCTTGAGTCTCCAGACTCAATTACAAACAAATTCAATAAACAATAACGTAATAACAAAGACTTTTTTGGCTCTCGTTTAATGTCCCTCCCCCTCTCCTTCGGCATTTTTCACTTTGCTTAATAAGTCGTAAGCGCCCTTTACCACTACTTTTGCTCCATTAATTTGTTTGGCAAAAGAAACCTGGGTGTAACCATTCTCAGCCACACCTGTTTTTACTTCCATCATCCTGTACCGGTAATTTTTATTGCCCTTTTCAGCAAGCTGATCTATAAATACGAACTTTTTGCCTTCAAATTCGACAATTGCGGCATCGGGTAGTGCTTCAACCTTGTTCATACCACTTTCTACATAGGCTTTAAGATACATGCCAGGAAGCAATTGTGTATCTTCCTGATCCAGGTGGCAGTGGATTTGCACGGTACGCTCTTTACTAATTTCCCTGCCGATGAGGTAAACCGTAGCCATACGTTCTTTTTCCTCATTGGCCAGTACAAAGCGAACTTTCTGCCCCAATTTGAGTTTGGGTACATCTTTTTCAAACACGGTAAGCTCTGCATGTAAGTGTTCCGTATCGGCGATTTTAAATAACACATCGGTTGTACTGGCAAAAGCACCTATATTGGTATTCACCTGAATAACATAACCGGCAATTGGTGTATACAGGTTAAAAGACTTCTGAATCTGTCCTTTCTCCAGCGCTGAAAAATTCACATTCATGATGGAAAGTTTAGAACGTTGGCCCAATAATCTTGCGCTTACACTCTGGTATTCGCTTCTTGCTTTCTGTAATGCTTTTTTAGAATTCACGTTTTCTTTTGCCAGTTCTTCCTGGCGGTTTAACTCCTCCTTCAGGAATTGCAGTTGACTTCTATAATCCAGATAATCCTGTTGCATCTGAATAAATTCCGGATTTTGCATCACCGCTACGAGCGCCCCTTTGGCTACATGTTTTCCCTGCAACATATCTGTACTTTTCAAAATCCCTTCCAGCGGCGTAGAAATAGATACCAGGCTTTGGGGTGGCAGATCAAGCATGCCGTTTACTTTGGTCGTTCCGCTTAATTCTTTCCGCTCGATTTCACCAAGGGTAATCTCTGATAACTTCTGCTGCTCTGGGGTGAGTGTTACGATATCACTCTTTTCGTGAACGGTTTCTTTTCTGGGTTCCTTTTCTGCACTGGGACGGCTACATCCAGCCAAATAAAACAGAAAGGAAGCCAGGATAAAATACTTATATAGCGATTTCATGATATTTATGCTTAAAATGATTTGTTATTACCGGTTAAAAATTCCAACTGATTAATACTTTGGCTTAATTGGAGCAGGGCCACCAGCCGCCCCTCATAAATGCCATTTGCCTGTTTTAGGTTTAACAGGTATTCCGAATAACCTATCTCTCCGTTCTGGTAAGCAATACGGCTGTTTTTTAATATTAAGGCTGCATTGGCTAAAGCCGAAGTGACAAAATAGTCGTACCGTTTCCTGTTTTTCAGGTATTCGCTCAAAGCCTGCTGGTATTGACCTGTAAGCTTTTGCTGCTGGAGTTCCAGATCGTTGGAAGCCATATCCTTATTAATCGATGCGGCCTTTGCCTTTATTGCATAGGCTTTATAAAACAAGGGAACGGAAAGCCCTATCTGAAAGCCCTGAAAACGTTTGTCACGACCAAAAAAAACTTCGTTACCATTAACGTTTTGAAAACCGGTTAGCGACTGGTTGAAATAGCCCAAGGTAAAATCAGGAAAGGCTTTGGCCAGTTCTACTTTGCGCTGTTTTTCGGCAATTACAATCTGCTGCCTGAAATAGGCAATCGTTGGGTTTTCATACAGAAGCGCAGTATCTCCGATAGCAATTTCGGGTGTTTCTCCTAAAAACTTATCCGCAATTAAGGGTAAGCGAACCTGACCAAGAAGCGTAGCCAGCTGCGCCCTGTAAATTTCGATATCAGCACTATTCTGATCGAGTAGGCTTTGTACATCTTTAAGCTGTGTTTCGGCAGCAACCTTTTCAAGCAGGTTACCCTCACCTGTTTTGTACTTTAGCGAGGCCGATTTTACAAAACCCCTGTAAATACTATCTTGCTCATGCAGTAGTTTCTCCTTTGAATATAGATACTGAAGACTGGTGTAAACCGTTTTTACCTGAAAAACAAGTTCGTGTTTACTGGAAGCGACCTGCAACTGGCCTGCTTTGATGCGTTCATTACTTAATGCCGCATTTGCAGCGAAAAGCGTTGGGAAGGGAATGCTTTGCGAAACAGTAATGTTGTTGTCGTTTTTAACCAGACTATTGTATTGCCCGTAAAGCATAGATACTTCTGTTTTAGGCATTTCGAAGGCACCTTTCCTAAGTGTCTGCTGCAGTTCTACACCAAGGTTGGCCCCGTTGATTGTCCGGTTGTTTTGCAGGGCTGAAGATATTAACTGCTTAAGGGTTAATGCCGTTTGGGCTTTAGCGGGCTGCAATCCAAAAGCTGCGATAAATAATACTATAGTACCTGCTACAGGCACTATTTTTACCTTTTTGCTTCGCATTTCTTCTACCCAGATATAAAGCACCGGGAGCACCAATAGGGTTAGCAATGTTGCGGAGATTAATCCGCCAATAACAACTGTAGCCAGCGGACGCTGCACTTCGGCACCACTTCCGCCAGAGAGGGCCATCGGAAGAAAGCCTAAAGAGGCTACAAGCGCTGTCATAATAACCGGACGCAGTCTAACCGAAGTTCCTGTTCTGATAATTTCGGGCATATCTTTCATTCCTTCTTTTTTTAACCTGTTAAATTCACTGATGAGGACAATACCATTAAGTACCGCAACGCCAAATAGCGCAATAAAACCTATACCAGCGGAGATGCTAAACGGCATATCCCGGGCCCAAAGGGCTAACACACCTCCAATAGCCGATAACGGGATTGCGGTAAAAATTAAAAGTGCATGTTTGATGGATGAAAAAGTAAGATAAAGCAACAATAAGATAAGCAATAAGGCCAGCGGCACGGCAACACTTAATCTTTTGTTGGCTGCCTGCAGGTTCTCAAAAGTGCCGCCAAAAGTTGGATAATACCCTGGTGAAAATTTAACTTCGGCATCAATCTTTTGCTGAATTTCCTTGACGATACTTTCCACATCTCTCCCCCGCACATTAAAACCAACTATAATGCGCCGCTTTGCATCATCGCGCTGGATCTGGTTCGGGCCTTCCCTATACTGGATGTCGGCCAATTGTTCCAGCGGGATCTGATTACCATTGGGTGCCGTTACAAACAGATTTTTCACATCTTCAAGCGACTGCCGGTTTTCTTTTTCCAGGCGAACCACCATATCGAACCTTTTTTCGCCTTCGAATACCAGACCAGCCACTTCTCCTGCAAATCCAGAGCGAATTGCGGTATTTACATCCTCAATATTCAACCCGAACTGCGCAATCTTTTCTCTATGGAATTTGATGATGACCTGTGGAAGTCCTGAAGCCTGTTCTACATAAATGTCTTGTGCCCCTTCTATCTTCCTGGCTATAGCACCGATCTGAGCTGCGTAAGTACTTAGCTTCGAAAAATCTTCTCCATAAATCTTGATCACCACATCCTGCCTTGCGCCGGTCATCAGTTCATTAAAACGCATTTGGATGGGCTGCTGGAAGCCGAAAGTAACCCCGGAGATATACTGTTCAAGCTTGGCCTGCATTTTTTCTGCCAGTTCGTCTCTGGTTGAAGCACTTGTCCAATCGCCCTTATCCTTTAGGATGATTATCAGGTCACAGGCTTCTACCGGCATCGGGTCAGTAGGAATTTCGCTTGAGCCAATCTTTCCGATGACCTCTTTTACCTCCGGAAAATTTGCTTTTAATACCTTTGCCGCACGTGTAGCCGCTTCAGTAGTTTGTGATAAGCTGCTTCCGGTAAGTACCCTGGTTTCAACTGCAAAGTCGCCCTCTTCCAATGTAGGAATAAATTCGGCGCCCAGGTAATTGAAAATGATCAGGCCAAGCACAAATAATGCAACCGCAATACCCACAACTACCATTCTTGCCCGCAAAGCAAAGTTGAGCATCGGTGTATATACGCCTTGAAAAAAAGACATGATCCTGTCTGAAACGTTTCTTTTCGTGCTGATGGTTTTGCTTAGAAAAAGCGCACTCATCATCGGTACGTAAGTTAACGATAAGATAAAAGCACCCAGGATAGCAAAAGCCACCGTTTGCGCCATTGGTCTGAACATTTTGCCTTCAATACCAACCAGGGCTAGAATCGGGAGGTAAACAATCAGAATAATAATTTCGCCAAAAGCAGCGCTATTACGGATTTTAGATGCAGATTCGAAAATCTCTGTATCCATTTCCTGCTGGCTTAACCTGTTTTTGTTTTTTCGCATGCTCAGATGGTGGAGAGATGCCTCCACAATGATTACTGCCCCATCTACAATGAGTCCAAAGTCGATGGCACCAAGGCTCATCAGGTTTCCGCTGACGCCAAAAAGGTTCATCAGGCAGATGGCAAAAAGCATAGCAAGCGGAATAACCGAAGCCACAATCAATCCGGCACGAAAATTCCCTAAAAGCAGAACCAAAACAAAAATTACAATTAATGCGCCTTCTGCCAGGTTTTTGGTTACTGTACCAATGGCACTGTTTACCAACTTAGTACGATCAAGGAACGGCTCTATAACTACCCCTTCCGGCAAATTTTTTGCAATCTGATCCATCCGGTTTTTTACGTTTTCGATAACCTTTGATGAATTGGCGCCCTTCAACATCATTACTACCGCGCCTACTACCTCACCTTGGTCGTTCCTGGTCATGGCACCATATCTGGTGGCGGCCCCGATCCTCACCTCGGCAACATTTCGGATCAGCACGGGAATACTGTTTTCATTGGTCCGTACAACGATATTCTCAATATCGTTTATATTATTGATCAAACCCTCGCTCCTGATAAAATAGGCATTAGGTTTCTTATCAATATACGATCCACCTGTGTTCTGGTTATTTTTTTCAAGCGCCCTAAAAATGTCGCTAATGGCGATGTCCATACTTCTGAGCTTATCGGGATCAATGGCAATCTCATACTGCTTAAGGTAACCACCAAAGCTGCTCACCTCTGCTATACCCTCCACCCCCAGAAGCTGGCGGCGAACAATCCAATCTTGAAGGGTACGGAGCTCGGTGGCATCATATTTTTTTTCATATCCTTTTTTCGGATGTATAACATATTGATAAATTTCCCCAAGTCCGGTGGTTAATGGTGCAATTTCAGGTGTGCCAATGCCTTTTGGGATAGCCCTATCTACCTCGATAAGCCTTTCGCTCACCTGTTGGCGGGCCCAATAAATTTCTACATTTTCCTTAAACACCACCGTTACAACGGAAAGACCGAACCTGCTAAAGGAACGGACTTCTTCTATTCCAGGAATAGTGGCCATGGTCTGTTCTACCGGATAAGTTACAAAACGCTCAATATCTTCTGCACCATTGCTCGGCGAGGAGGTAATAATCTGTACCTGGTTATTGGTAATATCCGGAAGGGCATCTATAGGGAGTTGCCTAAGGGAGTAGATGCCCCAGGCGATAAGTGCCAGCATCATAATTCCCACCAGCAGTTTTTGCCTGATAGAGAATTGTATTATTCTGTTCAGCATTGTTGTTTAAATCAAAAATCAATAAATAGCAGGCTATTGTTGCACTTTATGGTGCAAAATCTGCAGGTGAGAAACTGCCCCATTCGTGGACAGCAATAAGATAAATTGATTAAACGAGTTTAGGCGGCTGCCAAATATCGATGGGTTGTTTTTTCAATGCCGAGCATTGGAAAACCGGGTATGGTTTCCGCAATACCGGAATAGTAAAGTTTGTTAACTTTTCTGAAGGGAAGTGCTGACCGACTGAACAGCAGGCACAACTACAGATTGGGGGGCAGGATTCTCCATGTGCATGTTCAGCTTTTGCCTTACCGCTTTGCACAGTACTTTTTGTTTGAGACTTTGAAACCATATCTTCCCTATCCTGGCAGGGCATTAGGCCCAGAAGGATAAGATAAAGAGAAAAAAGGAATACAAAGTTTTTCACCAAGGGCAAATGTAATGATTTAAGTTTTTAATTTATAAATACGGTTTTTATTAAATCACTATCCTTTTTTGAAAGTTAAAAATGATCACCACAGGTAGACTTGATACGTTACGTATCATTATAGATGGAAAGTCGCGTGGTAAGGAATGTTGGTTATTTTTATGGCTTGCATTTTTTCAAGCCACTAAATGAATATTAACCCCAGTACCAATTTAGCTACCAAGCCACATTACCCAATATTAGATGGCCTCCGTGGTGTTGCCGCTATAATTGTGGTTACTTTTCACTTAACCGAACCACTCGGCACTGGCCACCTCGATATTCTGGTTAACCACGGTTACCTGGCTGTAGATTTTTTCTTCTTGTTATCAGGTTTTGTAATGGGCTATGCTTATGATGACCGATGGAACAAAATGAGTATAAATGGTTTTTTCAAACGCCGCATCATTCGCCTGCATCCCATGGTCATTTTGGGAATGACCCTTGGCGCTGTTGGATTTTATTTTACAGATTCTACCATATGGCCACTCATTCATACTGTACCGCTTTGGAAAATGCTCTTAGTACTGCTTATTGGTTATACCATCTTACCTATACCACTATCACTTGATATTCGCGGCTGGCAAGAAATGCACCCCATGAATAGTGTAGGCTGGTCGTTATTTTTTGAATACATTGCCAATATTCTTTATGCAGTATGGATCAGAAAATTTTCTAAAACAGCATTAAGTATATTGGTAGTTATCGCGGCCATTGCATTGGCCCACCTGGCGATTACTTATGGAGATGTTAGTGGTGGCTGGACACTCAATGCAGAACAGGTACGCATTGGAATTACCCGGACAATATACCCTTTCTTTGCAGGTTTGTTACTTTCGCGCATTGCTAAGCCCAGCCAAATTAAAAATGCCCTTTTATGGTGTAGCCTTTTAGTGGCGCTGGTACTTTACATGCCGCGCATCGGCGGAGCTGAATATCTTTGGATGAATGGGATTTATGAATCTGTATGCATTATCATTGTTTTTCCATTTATTGTATATATTGGTGCCAGCGGCATATTGCAAACAAAATCGGAACACAGAATATGCAAATTTTTGGGTGAGATATCTTATCCGCTTTATCTGGTCCATTATCCATTGGTCTATTTTTATGTCGCCTGGATCAGCAATCATAAAGGCACTACCATAGTACAGGCCTGGCCTTATGCCTTACTTATTTTAGTTGGTAGTATCGTTTTGGCTTATGCCGTCTTAAAATGGTATGATGAACCGGTGCGCAAATGGTTGCAGAAAAAGTTTGCGTAAACCCGAGTTATCATGATATGAATTTCTTATCAAAAACCACAGCATCAGATACAGTTCCCCCAAGTCACGTGTTTTTTCGCGACCTGGCTGTATAGTTTTAAAAACAAAATTCTTTAGCCTAGTGCTTCAATTGTTTATATTTGGCGTATTGACTGGAATCATCAACTAAAAAATGCTAATCAACCTACAATGGAACCAAAAAAACTATCTGAATTAACGGACGAAGAACTGTTGCAAGAAGCGAAGAAAAAGAAATCAGCAGCCATTATGAATGCACTGTTAATTGGCTTTCTGGCTGGCGTTATATTTTTTAGCGTGGCAAAAAATACTTTGGGCTTCTTAACGCTTATCCCTTTGTTTTTCATCTATAAATTGGTCAATAATTCTAAATATGATAACAGTGAATTGGAAAACCTTTTGAAAGAAAGGGGCTTGCAATAAAGATAATAGCGAATTGACCAACAGCATGGATAACCTGCTACAAAATTGAGCAGAAGAACAGACAGACCGCTCTTATATCGAATCGAGCTGACAAAAGCTTAAGCCAAGTAATGATTTAGAAGTAAACGTTAGTTTAAACCGGCGATTTTTGATAATACCCAGAACCATACCAGGCGGCTTTAATAGTCAGGGGTAGATCATGGATGTGCATAACTCCGAACGCCTGAACAAAAGATAGTGATTAACAGATAAACTTTGGTCAGGTTTTATAATCCCGACCAAAGCATGATTTATCGATAGCCTTAGGCATTCAACCCACCATCAATTGTTAAAAAAGAACCGGTGATGTATCTGGCTTCTTCGCCGGCAATAAAGCTTACAAATGCGGCAATGTCTTCTGCTGTACCATAATCTGGCAGGGCCATGCGGGTCCTCAAAAAATCAGCCAACGGCGCATCAGCAGGATTCATATCGGTATTGATCGGTCCGGGCTGAACCAGGTTGACCGTAATTTTACGGGAACCAAGATCGCGTGCTAAACCGCGCGTTAAACCCTGCAGTGCCGATTTGCTCATGGTGTATAGAGTAGTTTCAGGACCAATAGCGTTATCGCCCATATTACTGCCGATGGTAATGATGCGTCCACCTTCAGGCATGCCTTTTACTGCAGCCAGCGCAGCCACAAAAACCGCCTGTACATTAACGGCCATAATTTCGTTATAATCCTCGACTGTATGTTCTTCAAAAGCTTTGCCGATATAAATGCCGGCATTGTTAATCAGCACATCAATGCGTCCGAAATCTGTAATGGTTTTAGTTACAGCTCCCGTCACTTCGGCAGGTATTGTACTGCTTGCTTTTAAAGCAACAGCGAGTCCGCCTGCTGCTTCAACCTCAGCCACTACCCCAAAAGCCTTCTCCGCTGAATGGGCATAAGTAAATATCACTTTTGCACCTTCCGCAGCCAGTCTTTTTACAATCGCTGCACCTATGCCCCGGCTTCCTCCTGTTACCAGCGCAATTTTATCTGTAAATTTTTTCATATGTATTACTAAATATTCTGCTAATGTAAAAGAGATCCGCTACATTAGCAGGTAAGCAGCAAATTGTGAGGTACTAACAAAAAAGTAAAAAATGAGAAAAGAAACTTCGACCAATGCCTTGAATGAAAAAATGATGATCGACAGTTGTGGCATGTCTTCATCGCTGGCGGTCATTGGCGGTCGCTGGAAACCGGCAATATTATGTCGTCTTTCTTATGGCACCATGCGTTATAGCGAACTTAAAAAAGACATTGTTGGCATATCAGAACGGATGTTGGTGGCTCAGCTAAGGGAACTGGAGAAAGATCAGATTATTACCCGCGTGGTTTTTCCGGAAGTACCGCCAAGAGTGGAATACCGTTTAACCGACTTAGGCCGCACCATGAAAACGATGTTAGATGCCATGTCTGACTGGGGAAATATGTACCGGAAGCATATCAATCAAACGCAAAATCTATCAACCGCTGTAATTGCGGAGCGCTAAGCACATTAATGAACGCATGTTTCTTTGCAATTTATTGATGATCGGTAAATATTAATTTAGCTTTCAATATTTAGAAAACTAAAAAAAAATTTAATAAAAAATAAATCACTGTTTTTCGACTGACAAACTGTTGTCATAGGCTGGTTTTAGTTTTGTTCTATTAAATAATTAGAACAAAATGTCAGCAGTTATGATTACAAAAAGCGAATTACTACAACACTGGTTAGGCCACAGAAAACTAACCCGAAAAACTATTGAAAAATTCCCTGAGAAAGAATTATTCGAATTTTCAGTTGGTGGAATGAGGCCTTTTTCAGCATTAATTAAAGAGTTAATATCGATTGATGTACCTGGTTTAAAAGAGATGGTTACCGGAGAAACAGGCACTTTTAGCCATGACCTTCCATTGCACACCAAAGAAGAGCTCTTAACGAAATGGGATGAGGATACTACAAAAATCGTAGAATACTTTAATCAAATCAATGAGGATCAACTTCATGAAACCCTTAATTTATTTGGAATGTATGAGTTTACCATCATTAGCCACCTTTTATATTTTATCGATAACGAAATACATCACCGTGGACAGGGCTTCGTTTATTTAAGAGCATTAGGTATTGAGCCTCCATTTTTCTGGGATCGGTATTAATAAAAAAGGTTATTGCTTATTACATGATACAGCGTCTTTATCTTTAATTCTTTTTAAGCCCGATTCCATGATCTCTACCAGCTCATTATTTAAATGGGCTGGTTCTATAATTTCAGCTATATCAACAAATTTAATAAACCAGCGTACAAAAGAAACAACAGGAAGGGAACAGTCGAAATACATCAAAACAAAATCTTCTAAAATTTCCTCTCCTGTAAAGCCGAAAATCTGGCGGTCCCAGTATAAAAAATTTGCGTACTTCCGGTCTACCCTGATTTCGATTTTCGTTCGGGTTTCAGACATGCCTTTATTACGGAACTCATGAATTGGCGGGTGCGAAATGGTGAAGTTTTCTTCCAGTACCAAAACTTTTTTAATCCTGTCTAACCTAAAATTGCGGTAATCTTTCCTTAAATGGCAATAGGCTAAAAGATACCAAAAACCATGTTCGTAAAATATACCTATGGATTCTACTGATCTGCCAACCGCATGAACATCACTAATTTTGAGGTAATCGATGTGAGTTATCTTTTTCTTTAAAATGCTATTGAGCAATACATCGATAATGTTAGGCAGGTAATCATTGGATGTTAAGTTATTTTTAAGATGTATGGTATCTTCTAAATGCAAAAAATCTCTTTTCTGATGCACCTGGAATGAACTTTTTATCTTAATCAATGCTGCTTCAAAATGTCTTTTAACAAGTTCGGTTTCATGTTTTTGCATCACTTTTTCGGCAACCATTAAACTCAGAATTTCTTCCTGACTAAATCTGGACGGCTGTAGCCTAAAACCCTCCATAATGGAGTAACCGGATCCGGATTCATTCACAATCGGAATGCCCGCCATCTCCAGGGCTTTTAAATCCCTGTAAATTGTTCTTAAACTAATTTCGAAACGCTTTTGTAATTCATCAGTAGTGACTACAGATTTAGACTGCAATAGAAAAAAAATCTGTAATATCCGGTCAAATCTTTTGGTAATGTCCATTTTAAAATTTCGGTATGTATAAAACAGCTTACTTGCCCTTAACGGAGAAATGGCTTTGGTAGCAGGTTTTCGGATAAAGATTTTACAAGCTCCAGCACTCTGTTTTGCCTGGTTTCTGCTTTTTTGGCTAACAAAATCCATTGAAGAATAGCTTTTTTTACCGACTTATTCAGGCTAAGAAAAAAAGTCCTCGCCGCCTTCTTATCTTTAAGTGCTGTAGCTAAATCTTTGGGTATTTTAAGTGATTCTACAGCATCCAAAACTGCCCATGATCCATTTTGCTTGGCTATTTTAATGGCTGCTAAACCTGCCTTATGCATCAGTTTTTCTGCTAAAAGGCGTTTCACCTTTTCTTTATTGATTTTCGACCAGCCGCTGTTGGGTTTTCGTTTACAGAAGAACTGCATAAACGTATCTTTATCAATAGATTTTTTTATACTGTCTATCCAGCCGAAACAAAGTGCCTGATCTAAGGCCGCACTCCAGCTAATGCTCGGCAAACCTGAACCCTTCTTCCCATAAACAAGCCAAACCGACGATTTAAGCTCATGATGAGCCATTAACCAGTTTCGCCAATCTTCAATGCCAGCCGGACAAGTAGTTTCGATGTCTTTTATTTCGTTCTCCATATTAGCGGAATTAATAAAATAATCATGGAACATTTAGCCCAAAATTATTCAACCAGGCAGCAAATTTAGCAAGTCTGGTGACAACCCTATGGCAGTGGAAATTATCTTTTACGAAAGTAGCAATGACATTACAAAATATCAGCAGATTAAATTTATTTATTATTCTTTACTACGGCTACGGTAACCATCAATTGTCCAACATGGCGCATCGTATGCTCTGCTGCATGGAACAACAGGCCAATAACCGTTGAAGGGAGTCCTGCACGCCCTACACCCCTATAATCGGACAATATTGATTCATTTGTGTTCTTAATTTGCACTAAGGCCAGATCTACCTGCTTATTGAAACGGTTAACAAGATCTGCTACGGTATATCCCTCTGCAGAATTTTTGCCCTCTTCTGCCAACTGAGCAAACTGAGATTCAGAAAGACCCTCTGCCCTGGCATAAGTAAATACCCGATCGAGTACCCCACTTAAATGTTGAAGGTGAAACCCTGTAGATGCCATTCCGGCGGGGCGCTGCCAAAGCAGTTCGATTGGGAAATCAATCATATAATCATTAACCTCTTCTCTTGCCTGTAATAAGGCATGTGCCACAGGCTGTAACATTGGAATAATTCCGGGCAGCGGCCCTCTTTGCCAAACCTCTAGTTGCTGTGACATTAATATTTTTTTTAAGCTTTAAATCCGATTAAGAGACAATAGCCTTTAGTGAAAACATTCTCTATTCAGTTTAATGAAACTCTCCTTCATTACTGGATAAACAATAAGATCAATTGGTGATCCAAATGTAGCTTTAATAAATGAAAAAATTCTTATAGAGAGGCCCAGCCTGAAGCAGTTTTTTCGTAAACACTGGCCGGTATTCTACTTATATTACCATTATTTCAAAACCAAAATAGTAACTTCGCTTATCGACCCACTTTTTACTACAAAAAGCACCCATAACACACTATAATATTGATCTCACCAAACCGCCCTCTACCCTGATGGCAGCCCCATTGGTGCCTGAAGCCAGCGGACTCACATAAAAACTAACTGCATTTGCAATTTCACTAACATCAAGAAAACGTTGCAGTAATGAAGTTGGCCGCATGTTTTTAAAGAAATCCGCTTCGACCTCAGCTATGCTGATATTTCCTTTTTTGGCTAAATCTTCAATAAAACTGCCAACGCCTTTTGATTTGGTTGGTCCGGGCAAAATTGAATTAACGGTTACCTCGGTACCTTTACTTAATTCTGCCAAGCCACGGCTAACTGCCAGCTGCGCAGTTTTTGTCATGCCATAGTGGATCATTTCATCCGGGATAAATACTGCCGACTCGCTGGAAATAAAAATAATCCTGCCCCAGTTTTTCTTTAACATTTTAGGGAAAAGTTCCCGTGATAATCTGATGCCGCTCATCACATTGACTTCGAAAAACCTAAACCAATCTTCATCACTGATGTCTTCAAATGCTTTAGGTTCAAAAATGCCTGCATTATTAATCAGTATATCTATCTCCGGTAATTTATTAATCAGGTTAATTACCTCAGCAGCTTTAGAAAAATCGGCTGCAATGCCTGAAATGAAGTCGCTTCCGGCAATTCCTTGAAGTGATTTTACTGCTTCATCTACGCTGTTTTGCGATCGACCATTGATGATAACTTTTACACCTTCTTTTAATAAACTTTCAGCAATTGCAAATCCGATACCTGCTGTAGAGCCGCTTATAAAAGCTGTTTTATGCTTTAACTGTAAATCCATTTTTTGATTTTTAAATCATGTTTACGATAAAATTAAACTCGCTTTGGGTTAAGACAAACTGAAGAATTTTCCGGCAAAAAATTTTCATCGAAATATGCTTAATTAAACAGCCAGGTAAGGACGGCAAGTTAATTTCTGCCGAAATAAAACATCATTAATACGGTGATGTTTAAACAAAAGAAACGCTACGGGTTACTAAGTAATTTGTTTTTTACAGCTTTATTTTGCGTAGCCAACAATACACCACCGAGTGCTGCCGTTAAAAAAATGCCTTCACAAATCAATAAAGGTTTTTTCTTTTTAAAACCCCTGTAAAAAGTATGTGCAGCGATTACACCAAGACCAACAAACTCAATATTGCGCTGCACTTTTTTTGATGCATCTTTATTTTTGATCAAAACAATACGCAACAGTTCATCTATTAAACTGATGTTTTTGGAAACACCTTTTCTGATCTGTCTTTTACTTGCCGGCGCGCCTAATTTCTTTGCTGCACTTTGTAAACCTGTAGTGGTAATCTCATTAATTAAACGTGTTTTCGTATCATTTTTTTCCATATCGCTTTTCATAGGTCCTATTATTTCAACCCCATTGAAGGCATATAGTTTTGATAAATTTGAGAAAACCCTGAACTTGATCATTATTAACGAAAATACCGGTTTCAAAAGCTAATCTTAAGATACGGAGTATGCTTTTTCATGATAAAACAACCAGATCAATATCCCTTAAGGCCAAATTTTTTAACAATTCATTAAAAACCGCTGTACGTAAAATTACTTGAAAAATATTAAGATGGGGTTTGCCGATACATATTGTGGTAATTTCCTTTTCGGAAGCGATGTCAATGATGGTTTTAGTAATGGCGTTACTCTTTATTTTAATCACTTCGGCACCCATTTCTGTAGCGAGTTTAAAATGGTTGATCAAATGACGTTGTTTATCCAATTTAATGCGTTCCAGGCTTTCACTATCGCTTTGCACATATAGCACCATCCATGGTGATCGGTAATACGAAGCCAGTCTGGCGGTTTTCCGGATCACTACTCCTGCAGTTTCAGCATTAGAAGAAATACAGGCCAAAAAACGCTCTGGCCTAAGTTTAATTGATTTGGGAATTTCGGTCTGGATTTTACGCTCTACCTGATGCACTACTTCTTTTAAGGCCAACTCTCGCAGCTGAAGAATTTTATCAGATTGAAAAAAGTTACCTAATGCCCTTTCAATTTTTGATTGATCGTAGATTTTGCCTTCTTTAAGGCGGGTAACCAATTCGTCGGCTGTAAGATCAATGTTTACGATTTCGTCGGCAATCTCCAGTATCTTATCCGGGATCCGTTCGGTAATGGCTATGCCTGTAATTTGCTCGATTTCTTCATTAATACTTTCCAGGTGCTGGATATTTACTGCAGAAATGACACTGATCCCTGCTTCGAGCAGATCGAAAACATCTTGCCAGCGTTTGGTATTTTTACTGCCTTCGGCATTGGTATGGGCAAGTTCATCCACAATCACAATTTCGGGATGATGGTTCAAAATCCCGTTCAAGTCCATTTCCTCTATTTCTTTGCCCCGATAAAAGATTTTTCGCCGCGGAATAAACGGCAGGCCAGCCACAAGTGCTTCTGTTTCTGACCTTTTGTGGGTCTCCACATAACCAATACAAATATCTACCCCATTCCGCAGCAAGGCATGCGATTCCTGAAGCATACGATAAGTTTTGCCGACACCAGCACTCATACCAATATAGATTTTGAGCTTTCCACGCCTGGATTTTTTAACCAGATCTAAAAAGTGTCTGACCGATTCTTCTCTTTGTTCTCCTTCCATGATCTACCAGGTAATATTCATTATTCCTTTTTCTATGAATATCGTAATCGCAACCATCATAACCAACGTAAATAATAAGATTATAAACCTAAAAGAGATCTTGTTACAAAGCAGTTTAAAATATTTTTCTGTAGTATAACTTCTCCTTTTCGCAACTTTTGTATTTCTTTTTAACATTCAATTTTCGCATCATTGATATCCCCAGGAACGCTAAAAAAAAGCTGAATATGATTTCTATATAGGGATGCATTATTTTATCAAGAAATTGTTATAGAAATTAATTTCACTTTAAAAATGGTCGTCATTCCCGCGCAGGCGGGAATCTTAATGCGCCATGTATTTGCATTAAGATTCCCAATCAAGTTGGGAATGACGAACGCTTTGGTATGCTAAAACGATACTGCGATACTAGCCGTTAAACTTGCATTGCCATTAACCTCAGCACCTTCTCTTGCAAAAATTTTGTCTTTGCTATCGTAGGCCTTTCCTTCCAACCTTACAACAGCGTTGGCTATTGGCGAATAATCAAGATTCAAAGAATAACCTTTGGTTTTAAAACCTTGTGGTGTGCCAGTAGCAATAAAAATTCCGTTTTGATCTTCATAATATTCAAACCTGCCGGCAACGGCCCATTTTGGGGCAAACTTATATTGTGCAATAGCTACCGGAGAAATGACTTCGTTTTTATCACTGCTGCCTTTTTGTTTTTGTTGCGTGCCGTAATCAAATCCGAGGGTTACACCAAATTTATCGGTTAGCTGAAAAATTCCATATACATTGTGGTAAAACCGATTAACCCTAACCGAATCAGCACCTTCCGTTCCAAGATAATTACTGTAGTTTAACGTAATTTTATCTGTCGGTTTCCAGGTAAGCTGGAGTCCGCCGGCAGGTTTGTTATTTCCATTTTGGCGGGTAATGCGTTGCCATCCGTTTAAATACAATGCAATAGCCGTAAATTTACCGTCTTTTGTTCCATAAGTAATTTTTGCACCTGATTCGTAATAGGGCGTGTTTTCTGAAGCAATATTTCTGGTCAGCACCCAGCAATCTTTAGAAACTGCACTTTCGAAACCGATGTGCGAAGAAAAGATTCCGGCATCGATCCAAAGGTTTTCTGTTTTGGATAACTTTACACCAGCATTGGCCTCAAAGATATTTTTCAAAACCCCTGGCTCGGCAACCAGGTTGGTATTGGCATAAGTTCCGGCCATTACCGCTAAATTAGCCCTGATGATTCCGCTATCATACGCGGCTTTGATAAAACCCAGGTTCAGGTTTACTTCATTTGTGCGGTTATGGGAATAAATGAAACCAGGACGGTTATGGTCTGCAGGTTTATTAAAATCGTACCCGTAATAGGCTTCAAGGTAACCCGCTACTTTAATTTTGGGTTCTTCCTGTGCTTTTGCAATAAATCCTGCAGTAAGTGTAGCGGCAAGTAATAGTATTTTTTTCATTTTATCTGATTGTTTTTATTGGGCAAAGCATGAGGCCTTTTGTATGTTTGAGCCAAATACATTGTTATTGTTTTTTAGGATATTGTTTTTGTTAATACTCCCCCGCGGCCGTCATTGCGAGGAAGAATGACGAAGCCTGCCGGCAACAGGCTGGCAATCTTTCTGCTATCATAAGCTTTCAATAAAGATTGCTTCAACCAATGAAAAATTGGTTTCGCAATGACGACTTTGGAAGAAAAAACTTAAATTAAAGCGCATCAAGAGCAAGATTTAACTTCAGCACATTTACTGATGAAGGTCCAAATAAACCCATAAACGGTTTAAGCGTATTCATGGCCACGAGTTCTTTCACTTTTCCAACATCGATTTTGCGGGCTGCAGCAACCCTGTTTACCTGGATAGCCGCACCTTGCTCTGAAATATTTGGATCAAGTCCGCTTCCTGATGCGGTGACCATATCGGCAGGGATATCCGACTTTTTAATACCCGGATTGTATTTCAATAAAGTATCAACACGCGATTGCACTTCTTTTAAATAATCTGGATTAGACGGCCCTTTGTTAGAACCTGCAGAACCTGCTGCATTATAGGCTACGGCTGATGGTCTTCCCCAGAAATATTCCGGTTTGGTAAACGACTGACCTAACAATGCATAGCCTACCGTTTTACCATTTTTGGTGATTTTTTCTCCGCCACCATTTCCTTTAGACATTTTACCAATAAAGGCTACACTGATGGGATATATTACGCATAACAAGACCAATAAAACTAATGTTAAGCGGATAGATTGAATGATATACTTTTTCATTTTGTTTTCTTTTTAAAATTCTTACTTCATTCGTCATCCCGAATTAATTCGGGATCTTAAAGCGCCTGCACTAAGATTCTTCGCTGCGCTCAGAATGACATTATACAAATAAGCCAACCAATAAATCAATTATTTTGATCCCTATAAACGGAGCCACTACACCACCAATACCATATATAAATAGATTTCTGCGTAATAAGGCAGTTGCACCGATTGGTTTGTAAGCCACGCCTTTTAGGGCCAACGGAATCAGGATCGGGATAATAATGGCGTTAAAAATAACAGCCGACATAATCGCTGATTCTGGCGAATGCAGACCCATAATGTTCAGGCTTTGTAGCGCAGGAATTGAAGCGATAAATAAGGCCGGAACAATGGCAAAATATTTGGCCACATCATTCGCGATGGAAAAAGTGGTTAATGTACCGCGGGTAATCAGCAATTGTTTACCGATTTCTACAATCTCAATCAGCTTGGTAGGGTCATTATCCAAATCAACCATGTTACCGGCCTCTTTTGCGGCCTGTGTTCCACTGTTCATGGCTACACCCACATCAGCTTGTGCCAAAGCAGGCGCATCATTGGTACCATCACCCATCATCGCTACCAGCTTACCAAGGGTTTGTTCATCTTTAATGTAATTCATTTTATCCTCAGGTTTAGCCTCGGCAATAAAATCATCTACACCTGCTTTCTCCGCAATATATTTAGCCGTCAACGGGTTATCTCCAGTTACCATCACTGTTTTTACGCCCATTTTCCTTAAGCGCTCAAAACGTTCGCTAATCCCGGGTTTAATAATATCCTGTAATTCGATTACGCCAAGGGCTTTTTCATTCTCAGCCACCACTAAAGGTGTTCCGCCGTTGGTAGCGATGGTTTTTACATGGTCTTCAATATCAGAAGGGAAATGGTTTCCAGCTTTTTGAACCATATTCCTGATCGAATCAAAAGCACCTTTTCTGATTCTTTTACCCTCTACAGTATCCAATCCGCTCGAACGGGTTTCAGCAGTAAATTTGATAAATACAGATCCTTTTGGTGTTCCGGCAGATTTAACACCCTGCTCAGCGGCCAGTTCGATGATCGATTTTCCTTCTGGCGTTTCATCTGCCAAAGAGCTGAATACACATGCATCAGTAAAAGCTTTAATGTTTACGCCCGCAGTGGGATAAAAATTGGTGGCTTTACGGTTACCAATGGTAATGGTTCCTGTTTTATCTAACAGTAATACATCTATATCACCTGCAGTTTCCACCGCTTTACCCGATTTGGTAATTACGTTTGCCCTTAACGCCCTGTCCATCCCTGCGATACCAATGGCAGATAAAAGTCCGCCGATAGTGGTTGGAATTAAACATACAAAAAGGGAAATCAATGCGGCAATGGTGATCGGTGTATTGGCGTAATCAGCGAAAGGTTTCAAGGTTACGCATACAATAATGAATACCAGGGTAAAACTGGCCAAGAGAATAGTTAAAGCAATCTCATTTGGTGTTTTCTGACGGGATGCACCTTCAACCAAAGCAATCATCTTATCTAAAAAACTTTCTCCCGGAGCTGTACTTACCTGAACTTTAATCTCATCAGATAAAACTTTTGTTCCGCCGGTTACTGAAGACTTATCGCCTCCAGATTCGCGGATTACCGGTGCAGACTCACCAGTAATGGCCGATTCGTCGATAGTAGCAATACCTTCGATAATCTCTCCATCAGTAGGAATCGTATCACCTGCTTCGCAAATAAACACATCGCCTTTTTTTAACTGGTTGGATGAACGGATTTCGATCGTACCATTAGCTAAAAGCACTTTTGCAGGTGTTTCTTCCCGGGTTTTACGAAGGCTGTCGGCTTGTGCCTTTCCTCTCGCCTCTGCAATGGCTTCAGCGAAGTTTGCAAACAGAACGGTAAGCAATAAAACCAAAAAGATAAAGAAATTGTATAAAGGCGATCCTTGTCCGTCATGGCTGAAAGCATATACCGTAACATAAGCCATGATCAGCGTTCCAATTTCTACGGTAAACATGACCGGGTTCCGCACCATTGCCCTTGGATCTAGCTTGATTAATGATTGTTTTAGCGCGGTCTGCACTAAGGCAGGTTCGAACAATTTATTGTTGGGTTTCATATTATTATTGATGTATGATGGAAGATGTGTGATGGATGATGTAGGAGTTAAATATCCATTTTCCGTCATCCATCTTACCTTTTCCATTTTTAGTGAGTAAAGTATTCTGCCAACGGGCCTAAAGCCAGGGCAGGGAAATAAGAAAGTGCATTTAAAACGATGATCACCGCAAAAGTCATCAGTGCAAAGGTTTTGGTATCTGTTTTAAGCGTACCGGCCGATTCAGGGATGAATTTTTTAGCACCTAGTAATCCAGCGATAGCAACCGGTCCGATAATGGGTAAGAAACGGCCCAGGAAGATTATAATACCAGTAGATAGATTCCAGAACATATTGTTATCGCCCAATCCTTCAAATCCCGAACCATTGTTGGCATTTGATGAAGTCATTTCATATAACATTTCAGAAAATCCGTGGAAACCAGGATTATTGAGCCAGTTTTTAGGCTGAACCGCCCATGATGCATTGCCATGATTGGTAAAGATGTAGCTTGCAATGGCTGTTCCGGCCAGAATCAAAAACGGGCTTAACAAAGTGATGATAGCCGCAATCTTGATTTCTCTTGCTTCTACCTTGTGGCCTAGAAATTCAGGCGTTCTGCCTACCATGAGCCCGGAAATAAATACGGCAACAATCAGATAAACAAAGTAATTCAATAAACCAACACCACAACCTCCGTAGAATGAATTGATCATCATGGCCAACAATTGCCATAAGCCGGTTAAAGGCATGGTACTATCGTGCATACCATTTACTGATCCGGTAGAAATTACGGTAGTTAATGTACTCCAATAAGCTGTAGCTGCAGGACCGAAACGCACCTCTTTACCTTCCATGGCGCCAGTAGTTTGAGCGATACCCATTTTGGCCAGGGCGGGATTTCCGCCCAGCTCTGAACTTAAGGTAGGTAAGAGCAAAATGAACAAACCAATGGTCATTACCCCAAAAATGGTCCAGGCTAATTTTTTCCTTCTGATGAAATAACCAAAAGCAATAATCATTGCTAAAGGAATAATGGTTTGTGCAATTACTTCCACCATATTGGTAAAATAGCTTGGGTTTTCAAAAGGATGTGCCGAATTGGCGCCAAAGTAACCTCCACCATTGGTACCTAAATGTTTAATCGCAATCATTTGAGCGGCTGGCCCTCTCGAAACGTTAACGGTATCGCCTTGCATAGAAATAAATTTATCTTTACCCTCATAACTGGCAGGTGTACCATTAAAAGTTAAGATTAGGGCCATTACAAAAGATAATGGCAATAATAAACGGGTAATGGATTTCACAAAAAATTCCCAGAAATTGCCAAGCTCGCTTGTTGTTTTGTCTCTAAATGCTTTAAAAAGAACAACCGCAGCTGCAATACCTGTTGCCGCACTTACAAACTGGAGAAACATCAGCACGTATTGTTGAGTAAGGTAACTAACGCCACTCTCGCCCGAATAGTGCTGGAGATTACAGTTGGCAACAAAGCTGATAATAGTGTTAAAAGCAAGGTCAGGTGTCATCCCAGGATTTCCATCCGGATTGAATGGAAGCTTATCCTGAAAAATAAGTACAAAAAACCCATAAAATAACCATAGAATATTAATGGTAAGCAGTGCTTTTAACTGCTGTTTCCAGTTCATCTGTTCTTTAATATTGATTCCGGAAAGCTTGTAAATACCTCTTTCCAATGGTTTTAAAAAATCTGTCCAGACTTTTTCTCCTGCAAAAACCCTGGCCAGGTATTTACCTAAAGGTATGGCGATAACCAAAGTGAGTAGAAATGTGGCAATAATGCCTGTTAATTCAGTATTCATTTCTTAATTTGTTAAATACTCCATTCAGGAGGTAAGGGTTAAAATTTTTCGGGTTTGATCAGCACGTAAATCATATAGATAAATACGGCGATGGCGATCATAAATAATGCGGTCATAGTGTTAGATTTTTTCGAACCAGTTTATTGATTTGTAGGTAGCCCAGCAGAGCAGCACCAGGATTAAAAAAATTAATATTGTCATGATTGTAATGTTTTTACAGACCAGTAGCCAACTCTTATACCACAAAAGAGATCAATCATATAAGCATTTGACAAACAAAAGGTTAAACAAAAATCATTTATCTCATCCGTATGCAGGCATAAAAAAACCCTTCCATTTTGGAAAGGTTTTTTTCATATTGGTAGCAGGCGTTATGTTACGCACAATCTTAGACGGCCTTACCGTTTCTTTCTTTTGTAATTTACTTGCATATCATAATGGTAATGTAGACAAAATGAGCTGGTCATAAGCCTATGTTTTTCTTTTTGTTTCAGGATGAATAGCCGTTCACGCAATTATTTCTGCATAAGTTGTTTAAATAATAATCGTTATAAAGACGATTATTATTTAAATTAGAAAAAATTATAATAAATATGACTACCCTTTATAAAACTGGAATAGTTTTGCTGCTGACACTTTTTTCCTTAAGCGCAGATGCACAGTATGAAAGGAAATTACCTCGCGAAAAAGATATGGCGGCTTATCTTATGGTGTATTTCAAGGATGACACACATGGGCTTTACATGGCAATTAGTAAAGACGGTTATAGCTTTACCGATGTAAATAATGCGAAGCCAGTAATTGCTGGTGATAGCATTGCAGAACAAAAGGGCATTCGTGATCCATATATTTGCCGTGGACCTGACGGTTTATTTTATATGGCACTTACCGATCTGCACATTTATGGACAAAAGGCCGGTTACCGAACAAGTGAATGGGAACGCGATGGCAAAGGCTATGGATGGGGGAATAACCGTGGCCTGGTATTGATGAAATCGCGCGATCTGATCAACTGGTCGCATCAGGTATTACGCATCGACCAATCTTTTCCAGAATTAGCAGATATTGGCTGCGCCTGGGCACCAGAATTAATTTATGATGAAAAGGAAAAGAAACTGATGATTTACTTTACCATGCGATTTGCAAATGGAAAAAACAAACTCTATTATGCTTATATGGATAAGTCCTTTACCAAGCTGGAAAACACACCACAATTACTTTTTCAATATCCAAAAGACGTTTCCTATATCGATGCGGATATTACGAAAGTGGGCAAAAGTTTCCATATGTTCTATGTTCCACATGATGGCACCGCGGGCATTAAACAAGCTATTTCATCAACCATTAATAAAGATTATCAGTACGATGATCAATGGTACGATCCAGAATCGAAGGAATGTGAAGCCCCTACCGTTTACAAGCGTATCGGAGAAGATAAGTGGATATTGATTTATGATATCTATGGTATTTATCCCCACAATTTCGGTTTTAGTGAAACTACTGATTTTGTGAATTTTAAAAACCTGGGCCGCTTTAACGAAGGTATAATGAAATCAACAAACTTTTCTTCGCCAAAACATGGCGCAGTAGTACACCTCACTAAAAGAGAGGCACAGAAGTTAGCCGATAAATGGAATTTAAAAATTAAATTTTAACAGAAAATGAAAAGAAAATTTTGGCTTCTTGCTGTACTGATCTTATTAGCCGCCAATGTATGGGCGACAAATAAAAAAATTGCCAACGAACCCGATTCTGCCTATTTATTTGCTTACAATGCAAACGGACTCCGGTTTGCCTGGAGTTTAGATAAACAGAACTGGACGCCAATAGGAAATGATTATACCTTTTTAAAAAGTGACTATGGCCGATGGGGAAGCGAAAAAAAAATGATAACGCCTTTTCTTATCCAGGGCAAAAACGGCCTTTGGGTATGCATCTGGAGCCTGAACAACCGCACATTACAGTTTGCCACCTCAAGTTCGGTAGATCTGGTCAACTGGAATCCGCAGAACTATCCTTATGTAAATCAAGGTAAAAATGTTTTACGCCCAATTATTGCCTATAACCCTAAACTTGATGAATATACCGTAACCTATGCAGATGCTAATGGAAAATATTTCCAAACCAAAACCAATGATTTAAGCCATTATAGCCCTGTAAAAGAAGTCACTGCTTCAGCTTATCTGAATGGGAGTACATCAGTTAACCTACCTAATGCGGGTAATGGCCAGGTACACCGTTTACCATGGAAAGTTATTTTGGGTTTGAAGAAAGCATATGAACTAAAAGATTATAAATATAAACAGGATAGAGAAACGACTAAAGATGATGCACAACGTTTTGCAGGCCTCAAAAATGTGGAGGCTAAAATAACTTTCCAACCCCGTAAAGCAAAAGCGATCAGCAATATGCTAACAGGTGTATTTTTTGAAGATTTAAATTATGCAGCTGATGGAGGATTGTACGCAGAGTTGATTCAAAACCGGGATTTTGAATATCACCCGCGTGATAAGGAATATAACGATAAAAGCTGGAACAACAGTTATGCCTGGACATTGAAGGGCGATCGTGCAAGCATGAAAATAGATTCGGTTTCGCCAATTCATCCCAATAATCCGCACTATGCAGTTTTGGACATTCCTGTTGCCGGGGCATCCATCCTGAATAGCGGTTTTGATGGAATAGCACTAAAAAAAGGCGAAACGTACGATTTTTCTTTATCAGCAAAGTTATTAGGTACGAAAAAGATGAATCTTGAAGTAAGGCTGATAAATGATCAACAGGGAATTTTGGGTAAAGCAAATTTGAACACCACTTCTGCCAACTGGAAAACGGTCGCCTCAAGTTTGGTGTCGTCTGCTGACGCAACCAATGCAAAACTTGAAATCGTGATGGCTAATCCGGGGCGTATCGCAATTGATATGGTCTCGTTATTTCCAAGGAATACGTTCAAAGGCCGCAAAAATGGGCTAAGGGTGGATCTGGCACAAACCATTGCAGATATACAGCCCCGTTTTGTGCGTTTCCCGGGAGGTTGCCTTGCCCATGGAGATGGTATTGCTAACATTTACAAATGGAAAAACTCGATCGGCCCCTTAGCTGAACGCAAACCAGACCGAAACCTTTGGGGCTATCATCAAACGATGGGACTCGGTTATTATGAATATTTTCAGTTTTGCGAAGATATTGGTGCTGCACCCGTTCCGGTAATAGCTGCCGGCGTGCCTTGCCAAAATTCGGCTACAGGTGGTGGTGGCCAACAGGGCGGCATCCCAATGAGCGAAATGGGGCAATATATACAGGATATCGTTGATTTAATAGAATATGCCAATGGCGATGTAAAAACCGAATGGGGAAAGAAACGTGCCGAAGCAGGTCATCCAAAACCATTTAACCTGAGGTATATAGGCATTGGAAATGAAGACCAGATTACTGAAGTATTTGCTGAACGGTTTACGATGATTTACAATGCCCTGAAAAAATCGCATCCCGAAATTACCGTGATCGGTACTGCAGGTCCATTTTTTGAAGGAACTGACTATGAAGCTGGCTGGCAAATCGCATCAAACCTTAATGTGCCGATCATTGATGAGCATTATTACCAGTCACCAGGCTGGTTTATCAATAATCAGAATTTTTACGACAGTTACGATCGATCTAAATCTAAAGTTTACCTGGGCGAGTATGCAGCAAGTTTACCAGGCGGCAATAGAACTAACATGGAAACTTCGCTTGCTGAAGCATTGTATCTCCTTTCACTTGAGCGCAATGGCGATGTAGTGAGCATGGCATCTTATGCCCCACTTATTGCTAAAGAAGGTCATACACAATGGGATCCCGATTTGATTTATTTTAACAATACAGAAGTTAAACCTACAATAGGCTATTTCGTACAGCAATTATATGGGCAGAATGCCGGAGATGCGTATATTCCATCTACTGTGGAGCTTTCTTCTAACCAAGAAAACGTGAAGAAACGGATGGCCTGCTCGATGGTTAAAGATGCTAAAACTGGAGATTTGATCGTTAAACTGGTTAACCTGCTTCCGGTAACCGTGAACGCCTCGCTTGATCTCAACCAGAAAAAGCTCGGCAAAAATGCCATTAAAACCGTACTCTGTGGCAGTCCGGACGATAATAAAGCTGTTCCTCTTATTACAAACATTAGTACCGAGGCAACCAAACAGCTCGAGCTACCAGCTTATTCATTTACCGTTTTAAGATTTAAAGCGAAGTAGTTACAATGTAAATACTATTGCAATTAAGGATGCATAGTCTGATCAGACTGTGCATCCTTTTTAACTCATCCTGAACCAATAGATCGCTGCGTTAAGATTAGAAATTGGTATTAATAATTAGTTGGCTTCTGCCCGAATCAACAAAATCAAGTGGAATAATACCAAATTTACCATGGGTATTATTGGTAAAAAAGGTTGTGATTTTTGGGTTTACCGAATTCGACACCGTAGTAATACTTGGGATACTGAATACACCAGCTTTATAACCACTTGCATAGTTCAGGTAAAGTTTATTCGAGGTATCATTTTTGGCTTCATTTAACAAGGTTTCTATTCTCGTCCACTTGGTATTTACATCATTAACATTGTAAAAATCCTGAACCCTTAAATTTGCAGCAGCATTATTGATATCGAAAGTGGTATTGTCTGCCCATGCAGTTGCATCAATCCCTTTTGGTGACGATCCTGAAAATCTTCTCAACAACCTGATTTTTCCACGGATGCTGCCCAAAGTTGGAATGTTGTTTCCTAAATCCCATTTTGAAGGGTTTTGCTGCACGTAACTGTCAAAAGTTTGCTCGAACGACCTGGTGTTGTTAGCCGGCGTATGCTCCTCTTTGACACTCATAATAATGGCTTCTGTAGGGTGACTGTTCAGGAAATTGATACAGGCGGTTAGCACGTCATTAAAATTAAGGTTTTGATAAATGGCTCCATGATGAATGGCAAAAGCATTGTCAATGTGCCTGCATCGGATATCGAGGTAACGTACTCCTGCATTTAACTGATCGGCGATGCTGAGGTTCTGACATTTCGCTGTGCCTGCAACGGGCTCGATGGTAGCACCGGAATCGTGCGTACCTGGCATAGAAATGAGCGCTATGCTATTTTGGTCAGCAAGTACGCTCATCCAGTTATTAAGCGAAAAATTTGATAGCGCCGCACTTGGATTTACATTTTCTTTAAGTTTTGGTCCGGAAAATTTTTCAGTCTTTTGTTCTTCTTTTTTACAGGCGCTAAAGGTAAGCACCAGGGCCACAAAAAGTGGCAGTTGTAATTTTCTCATAGTTTTTTAAGATTGATGATTTATTTGGTTCAGGTTACTAAAGCTAGTAAAATGATTTACTAAATCGATATACCGTGAATAATTTCATAATTAATTAATATTGCCAGGCTAGTAACATGATCTATTTCGTGTTGACGTAACAAAATAGTTATATTGCGGAACCAAATGATAATGAACATTTCTACAAAAAATAAGCTCAGCAAACTCTCTTCATTACTTTTAAATAGGCAATGTGTATTCGCTGTTTATCTCCTATTGGCTATAGTAGCTGGTTTAAAGCAATATAGCCATCACTCTTACAATAATTACCTGATCTTCAAATATGTATATTGGCATACTGTAGACCTTCAGAATTTGTATCATAATTACCCCGAATACCGAGACAGTAACCACTACGGGCCAGTATTTTCCATTTTCATAGCACCTTTTGCTTTACTACCTGATGGCCTCGGTAGTATACTTTGGAACATAGCCAACGTAGCGATATTACTTTGGGGAATTTACAGCCTTCCAATTTCACTCAACAAACGAACAATTATAGCCTGGATCTGTGCACATGAAGCCTTGACCGCACTCTTTAGTTTCCAATTTAACATTGCCCTAACGGGATTAATTTTACTCAGTTTCTCTTATCTGATTAAAAAGAAAGAAGTACAATCTGCTTTTTTTATCGCTATAGGCACATTGATTAAACTTTATGGCATCGTTGGATTGGCATTTTTCTTCTTCACCAGGAACAAGTTCAAATTCATTGCAGGATGTTTTATCGCATTTCTGGTATTGTTTGTACTGCCCATGCTTATTTCGTCCCCCTCCTTCGTTATTCAATCTTATACAGATTGGTACCATTCCCTGGCTCATAAAAATGACTTGAATGCCTCACTAACCTCATTTCAGGATATTTCATTGATGGGCATCGTAAGGAGAACTACAGGAAATATCAATATTTCAAATGCACCGTTTTTATTGGCAGGCCTTACCCTATTTGGCTTACCCTATTTAAGGATTAATCAATACAAACATCTGGGCTTTAGGTTAATGTTATTGGCATCAACGCTTATTTTTACCGTTATATTTAGCAGCGGTTCCGAGTCGCCAACTTATATTATTGCTTTTGCAGGAGTTGCCATTTGGTTTATGGTACAACAAAAGCCAAAAAAAGGATGGGTCATTGCCTTATTTGTTTTTGCGTTTATATTAACCAGCCTATCTCCAACGGATATTTTCCCCAGGCCAGTTAAAGAATTTATTCGTCTATATTCGCTTAAAGCCCTACCTTGCGTTATCATTTGGCTAACCATAATCTATCAAATGATGAAAGAAGATTTTGAATCTTATCTGATTACCGATAAATGAATAAGTTAGTTTCTATAGTAATCCCTGCTTACAACGAAGCCGATAATATTTTTGTAATTGCCGAAAGTATTAAACAAGTTTTTTCAACCATCAATTATGATTACGAGATCATACTGGTTGATGATGGAAGCGCTGATCATACACTCGAAAAAATTAAGGATTACGCCTCAACAGCAAATAATATATTTTTCCTCGAGTTTTCTAAGAATTTCGGTCACCAATTGGCTGTTAAAGCGGGCATGGACCATGCATTTGGTGATTGTGTGATTTCTATGGATTGTGATATGCAACACCCTCCGGAACTGATTTCCGATATGATTGCAAAATGGGAAGCGGGTTATGAAGTGGTTTACACCATTCGCGAAGATGATAAAAATTTATCGAAAGGTAAAAGAAGCTCATCAAGTCTGTTTTATAAAGTATTAAACTGGCTTTCTGATATTGATCTGGAACCTGGGGCGGCAGATTTCAGGCTGCTCGATCAGCGGGTGGTTAATGTTTTCCGTAACTTTCATGAAAACGAACCCTTTCTTCGTGGTCTGGTAAAATGGCTGGGTTTTAAGCAATACGCTATTAAATATAATCCGGCGGCACGTTTTTCGGGCAAAAGTAAATACACCCTCAAAAAAATGCTTAGGCTAGCCCTGCATGGTGTAACATCTTTTAGCATCAAGCCACTCTACACGGCAGTTTATCTGGGTTTTATTCTTTCTTTTGCCTCCGTATTATATATACCATATATCATCTACGCTTTCGTTAACCATGTAGAAGTTTCCGGCTGGGCATCCGTAATTATGACTATTGTCTTTTTTGGAGGATTACAGCTTATTATCCTGGGGATAATAGGTATTTACGTAGGTAAAATGTTTATGCAAACTAAAAACCGCCCGAATTATATTATCCGTTCATCCAATATTCAACAAAAATAAATGGTACTGTTAAGTTTTGATATAGAAGAGTTTGATATGCCTTTTGAGTATGGAAAAGATATTTCTTTTGAAGATCAGATTGCCATTTCGAAAGCAGGAACCATCGCCATTTTAAATATCCTGGATAAATACAGTGTGAAAGCTACTTTTTTCTGTACCGTTACCTTTGCCGAAAATATCCCCGATCTGATTAAACGGATTACCGAAACAGGACACGAACTCGCTTCGCATGGTTATTATCATTCTGATTTTAAACCCGAACATTTGCTTCAATCAAAACTAAAGCTGGAAGAAATTTCGGGCAAAGAAATTATGGGTTATCGCATGGCGAGAATGATGCCTGTTGATGAAAAGGAGATCGAGAAAGCCGGATATACCTACAATACGTCCATTAATCCAACTTATTTGCCTGGGCGTTATAACAATTTTAATATTTCAAGAACGCATTTTATTAAAGATAAGGTTTTGCAGATTCCTGCTTCCGTTAGCCCATTAATTCGTTTCCCGTTATTTTGGCTCTCTTTTCACAATCTGCCCTTAGGCATTTATAAAACTTTAGCCAGCTGGACTTATAAAAAGGATAAATACCTGAACATATACTTTCACCCATGGGAATTTACCGATTTAAATGATTTTGAACGTTTTGGTTTCCCTGCTTATGTAAGGAAAAACACGGGTACAAAAATGATCGAGCGCATGGAAGCGCTTATTTCATGGATGAAAGCAAAAAACTACCCATTTGGCACCTTCCAGGAGTTTATTAAAAGCCTGGATTCTTAGATTTTAAGGATATCTTCATTTCATTCAGGGCAGTAACCAGCGTGTTTAGCCCCCTGCCCGTTGCAGCTACTATTAGGACACATCTTAAGTTTTAAATGCCGCAAGTTTCCAGCCTTGATAGATATCTTCAAATTTATCCAATCCTCTTTTTATTATAATGGGTCCTGCTGGTTGGGATCTAACATTTCCTTTCCATCCCCCAAGTCTTGCGATAATCCAACTTGCCCAGGAGAGTTTGTCTTTTCGGTATGGATTAATCGTTTTCGGTGTTTTTGGCAGATGATTTTTCTCAATAGCTTCCAGACAATCAATTTCCTGTTGATCAAACACTTCCTTGAGCTCTTGACAGTCCTCTTTGCCATAGGCCAGATAAAGCTGCATCACCCTCAGTGCTGCATTTAATACCATCAAAAATAGTTTTCTAATTGCCCATCCTGTTTCCAACTGGCTCTCTTCTATCTGAAAACCTTGTTTTTTTAGTATGCGGAACAGTTGCTCGATATACCATCGCTGTGTATACCGACAAACTATCTTCAGGGCTTCCTCTAAGCTTAAGGTGGGCTGGTCTGTGAGCAGCCTCCAGCACACGCCATCTTTGGTGTCATTATTCTTTTCCCTTGCTTCTATAGCATATAGTTCTTTTTCTTCAGCTATCTCTTTGCCAACTCCGTTCCTTGGCTTTTTGATACTTACCTTTTGACACCTTACCTCCATTTCCACGACTCTTTTGGTTTTATCTTTGCGCAGGTCGGCCGGTAAGGTTAGTAGGTATCCGCCCAGAACTGGGGCGTTCCTCAATACCGAATGTAATTTGGAACCATCAGCCAGTCTTCGGTTATCCCTGCTCCGGATGATCAAACTGGTACGGGAATCTGGAACTAAACAGAACTGCTCATAGATATCGCCCTCTCTATCCTGGATAATGGTAACATGGGCTGCCTGTGATAAAACATCTTTGGTTTTCTTGCCCGCTTTAATCCATTTATAAGATTCCTTTTCTTCAATCGCTTCTGTTTTGTAAACCTTGGTGGTATTATTCGACTTGTCCCTGGTTCTGTGCCATAACTGGAGGTCGCAATAGCCCAATATGTCTTCACTACCGGCATCAAGTACCAAACTCACATGGGAAAGAAATCCTAAACCTGTTTTATTTCCAACCAAACCAAGTCCACTTCCAGGTTTAATGTTATTGGCATTTTTGCTTAGCCCGAAGGAACTGGTATCCTGAATTACCAATACATCTTTACCCATTGTGTTTTTAACACACCGCTGTATCATCTCTTTAATCAAAACGGACTCATTAACAGCCTCATTGCCCAGAAAACGATAAAAACCTCTCTGTTCTGCTTCATTTTTTGTAGCTGAATGAATGCTGGAGCTCCTGCTTTGAAGTAGGGATGAAGATATCAGCTCTGCTCGACGCTCTAATCGTTTATCTCCCAAAAGCCCATCAAAATCTGGTTTATGTCCTATGCGATCCATTCTGCAAAGATATTTTTTATTTGTGTCCTAATAGTAGCCGTTGCAGGCGGGCGGGCGAAGCGACATCCCCGAATGCGCAGCGGAGGGATACAGCGGAGCACGGGAACAAGCCTACATAGCTGCAATGACACTGCGCTCCACAAACTAAAAACCTATCTTACTTATAAGTCTCTGCCAATTTCAGTGCGTTGTAGGCATTAACAATCCCACCACTTACACAAATTTCACTAAAAGGTACACGCGTGTTTTCGCCTCTTTCATTTTTGTATTTCACCTTATGCGCCACTTTTGAAACCGATTTCATGATAATTTGCCGTACCTGTGCTGGCTTTAAATCCGGATAATAACTTAAAATCAATGCCGCCAAACCTGCTACAACGGGCGAGGCCATACTTGTTCCATCCGCCTCTTCATATTTATTGTTGGGAACGGTTGAGTTGATTAAAAATCCAGGGGCAAACACATCTACACTATATTTACCATAATTAGAGAAACTGGCTTTCAGATTATCATCATCTTTATAAGCACTTGCACCAACTTCAATCCAATTACTGGCGTGAGGCAAATTAAACTTTGCGGAGTCGATTAGCACAGGTTTTACTGTTATAGATCGATCATAAGGTGACCTCATACCCATTCCGTTATTTTGTGCCATAGGTTTAGGTGGCGTAAAATCTGGCTTGCTTGGTTTTTTATTGGCTTCCTTATAAACTTCTGCCGCTTTGCTATCGAAAAATTTATTTGGGAAATTCTCTTCAATATCGTTATTCTGGTTATCATTTCCGGCGGCATGCACTAACAATACCCCTTTAAGTTCAGCATACTTTACTGCAGAATCTACCGCCTTTTTATCCCATTTATAACTTTTACCAAAACTCATATTAATTACTTTCGCACCATTGTCCACGGCATATCTGATACCATTGGCCACATCTTTATCCCGTTCATCACCCGTCGGTACAACCCTGATCGCCATAATGCTTACCTGATTGGCTACTCCCATAATACCGATTGAATTAGTGCGATCGGCACCAATGATTCCTGAAACGTGCGTACCATGAAAGGCATCCGGACCTTTTACATCATTATTTCCATAATCCTTTTGATAGGCATTGCTATAGTCATCACCAACCAATTCTGCACGCATGTCATACTTAGGATTTAAATTGTACTTCAACATCGCATCGTATTGTTTGTACCCTTCTTTAATGCTCTTATAAAATTTTTCGAAACCTCCATCTTCCCTTGCACCTTTTCTGATGATGGTTTTAACCTGCTCTTCAGTTTCATCATCAGGTTTATAGCGATCCACATCATCCATCGTTGGAATTTCTCTCTTACTGATTTTAGTTACCGTATCTAAAACTTTGTTAATGGCTATTAAAACAGAAAAAGTATTGCTGGCGTCTTCGTATTTTTTACCAAAATCGCCAACCATTTTTTTATACAGTCTAAATTCCTCTTTCTGCGAACTGTCCAATGGTGTTAAATTGGTTGTCGATTGGTATTTTGGGGTATAAATTCTTAACAACCGAACGAGTTCTAAATTATCGAACTCTAAATTGCCTTTTTTAGAGCCAATAAAATTCCAGCCATGGATATCATCAATATACCCATTGCCATCATCATCTATTCCATTTCCAGGAATTTCTTTTTTATTCGTCCACAAAACACGTTGTAGATCCGGATGTTTAGTATCTACACCACCATCTATTACGGCTACAACAACATTTTGTTTAGGTTTTTTATCCTTTAAAAGTTCACGATATGCTTTCTCAGTGCTGATACCAAAATAGCCATTTTCCAGTAAATCGAGGTTAAACCAATTTGCAGGGAGTTGTACATTCTTACTTTGCGCAAAAACATTAAAATGTAGACATAAAATAAAGGCAAAAAAAGTTAATTTCTTAAAGTTCACATTCATCATCATAATATGTACGTAATCCTACAATAATACGGTTTTATTACTTTTAGGTTGCAAGTTTTCACATCTTTTAACAAGTGGTTGAGCTATTTCGGAGCGCAGTTTCCTGTGCGTTTAGGCCGGGTCCCGTCCTGCTGTGCGCTTTATCCTTTTGGAAACCCTGTTCCATAAACAATTTTTCCTAGCCAAAAGGGATACCGCTGCCATCAAGGCTATCAAGCAGGGATGGAAGATGGAAATCATGTAAGATGGATAATGGAACATCTGCGCAGATCAGCGCTTTCTGTGGGAACAAACCCTTAAGACCATAATGATGGAAACCGCCCCATGCTCCTGGCTCTCTGCCCCTAGCTGATGTAAGATGGAAAATGGGTGATGGAATGGTTTCTGCGCAGTTTAGCATTTCTGCGGGAAAAGCATTTAAGCTGCCTTACGGTTGGAAACCGCTCCATGCCCCATGCCCTCTGCTCTCTGCCATAAAACAAGAAAGCCCTTCAACATTTCTGCTGAAGGGCTTCTCTTTAAGATCTGGCACCGACCTACTCTCCCACGTGTTACCGCAGTACCATCGGCTCTGGTGGGCTTAACTTCTCTGTTCGGAATGGGAAGAGGTGGACACCACCGATATAGGCACCTGAATATTTTTATTTAAGGTTGAGGGAGGGAGGGTTTTAGGGTGGAGGTTTTACCTTCAGCCTGTTCACCTTCGGCCTTCCGGCCTCAAATGACATATTATTGAAAGAAGTTATTGTGAAGAACAAACAACAGTTCTGTTAGCTTTGAAAGCTTCGGATGATTAGTACTACTCGACTGTGCTGTCGCCAGCTTTACATCTGTAGCCTATCAACGTAGTAGTCTGCTACGGTCCTATATGGAATTCTCATCTCGTGGCTAGTTTCGCACTTAGATGCTTTCAGCGCTTATCTATTCCCAGCGTAGCTACTCTGCAATGCCCCTGGCGGAACAACAGATTCACTAGAGGCTGGTCCAACCCGGTCCTCTCGTACTAAGGTCAGCCCCACTCAAAATTCCTACGCCCACAACAGATAGGGACCGAACTGTCTCGCGACGTTCTGAACCCAGCTCGCGTGCCACTTTAATCGGCGAACAGCCGAACCCTTGGGACCTTCTCCAGCCCCAGGATGTGACGAGCCGACATCGAGGTGCCAAACCTCCCCGTCGATATGAGCTCTTGGGGGAGATCAGCCTGTTATCCCCAGCGTACCTTTTATCCTTTGAGCGATGGCCCTTCCATGCAGAACCACCGGATCACTATATCCGTCTTTCGACCCTGATCGACCTGTATGTCTCACAGTCAAGCAAGCTTATGCTATTGCACTCCGCGTACGGTTACCAAGCGTACTGAGCTTACCTTTGAAAGCCTCCGTTACCTTTTTGGAGGCGACCACCCCAGTCAAACTACCCATCAAACAATGTCTCCCAAATTTTGGGATTAGACACCGAATACAGAAAGGGTGGTATTTCAACGTTGGCTCCACGATGCCTGGCGACACCGCTTCAAAGCCTCCCACCTATCCTACACATCCTGTACCCAATGTCAATGTTAAATTGTAGTGAAGGTGCATGGGGTCTTTCCGTCCCGTTGCGGGTACCCGGCGTCTTCACCGGGACCACAATTTCACCGAGCTCATGGCTGAGACAGCGCCCAGATCGTTACACCATTCGTGCAGGTCGGAACTTACCCGACAAGGAATTTCGCTACCTTAGGACCGTTATAGTTACGGCCGCCGTTTACTGGGGCTTCGATTCAATGCTTCTCTTGCGATGACATCCCCTCTTAACCTTCCAGCACCGGGCAGGTGTCAGGCCTTATACCTCATCTTTCGATTTTGCAAAGCCATGTGTTTTTGTTAAACAGTCGCCTGGGCCTTTTCACTGCGGCTGACATTGCTGACAGCGCCCCTTCTCCCGAAGTTACAGGGCCATTTTGCCGAGTTCCTTAGCCATGATTCACTCGAGCACCTTAGAATCCTCTTCCCGGATACCTGTGTCGGTTTGCGGTACGGGTTTTTATAACCTGGAGCTTAGCGGTTTTTCTTGGAAGTCTGATTACCTGCACTATCCAATCGCCCGAAGGTCCTTGGTACTATCAGCTCTCAGCATCGATCACGGATTTGCCTATGTTCGATATACCTACAGCCTTCAACGATCTATTCCGTCAGATCGCGGCAGTGTCACTACTCCGTCCCCACATCGCAGTTATAAAAAGTACGGTAATATTAAACCGTTGTCCATCGAATTTCCCCTTCGGGTTCTCCTTAGGTCCCGACTGACCCTGATCCGATTAGCGTTGATCAGGAAACCTTATCCTTTCGGTGGGCGGGTTTCTCGCCCGCCTTATCGTTACTTATGCCTACATTTGCTTTTCTATACACTCCAGCACCCATTACCAGATACCTTCACCGCATATAGAATGCTCCCCTACCGATATATTTCAATCCCATAGCTTCGGTGTACAGTTTAATGCCCGTTTATTATCCATGCCCGATCGCTCGACTAGTGAGCTGTTACGCACTCTTTAAATGAATGGCTGCTTCCAAGCCAACATCCTAGCTGTCTGTGCAATCGGACCTCGTTAGTTCAACTTAACCGTAACTTGGGGACCTTAGCTGATGGTCTGGGTTCTTTCCCTCTCGGCGCGTGACCTTAGCACCCCGCGCCTCACTGCCGGCCATATTACATAGCATTCGGAGTTTGTCTGGATTTGGTAGGATTTGACTCCCCCGCACCCAATCAGTAGCTCTACCTCTATGTAACTCGATGCCGACGCTGTTCCTAAAAACATTTCGGGGAGTACGAGCTATTTCCCAGTTTGATTAGCCTTTCACCCCTACCCACAGATCATCCGGAAACTTTTCAACGTTTATCGGTTCGGTCCTCCAGTACGTGTTACCGCACCTTCAACCTGTCCATGGGTAGATCACAAGGTTTCGCGTCTACCTCCTCTGACTATACGCCCTGTTCAGACTCGCTTTCGCTTCGGATCCGTGCCTGAAGCACTTAACCTTGCCAGAGAAGAGTAACTCGTAGGCTCATTATGCAAAAGGCACGCCGTCACTGGACCTGCCAGCTCCGACCGCTTGTAAGTACACGGTTTCAGGTTCTATTTCACTCCCCTGTTCGGGGTTCTTTTCACCTTTCCCTCACGGTACTGGTTCACTATCGGTCTCTCAGGAGTATTTAGCCTTACCGGATGGTGCCGGCTGGTTCCCACAAGGCGTCTCCGACCTCGCGGTACTCAGGATACTGCTAGGCTAGCATTCTATACGTGTACTGGGCTATCACCATGTACCGCCGGGCTTCCCATCCCGTTCCACTTCTGTCTGCTAATGCCACGTTGCAGTCCTACAACCCCCACTTTGCCGTAACAAGGTAGGTTTGGGCTCTTTCCCTTTCGCTCGCCACTACTTAGGAAATCATTGTTATTTTCTCTTCCTCTGCTTACTTAGATGTTTCAGTTCGGCAGGTTTGCTCATTATATGTGACATGTCTTCAACATGCCGGGTTGCCCCATTCGGAAATCTCCGGATCTAGTTCCTATTTGCAGATCCCCGGAGCTTATCGCAGCTTATCACGTCCTTCATCGCCTCTGAGAGCCAAGGCATCCCCCGTGTACTCTTTCTTACTTTCTTCTACTCATGCGCCTTTTGCGCCGCATGGTATGCTTTTTTGCTCTTGTTATGATGTCTCATTACTTATCGGTTTCTTACGATCCCTTTAAGTGAGCACAAACAAAACAGTCGCCTATTGTTGTTTGCTCTTCTTTTTTAACTTCTTCCAATATGTCAAAGAACTTTATTAAGCTTTCAGCTCAAAGTCTAAAGCTTAAAGCTTTCTTTTCAGATGCCTTAACCTTTCAGCTTTTCGCTTTCAGCTTATTAGTAAAAAACTGCGGTCTCGAACCGTTTCATCTTTCGTATACAGTACCTGGTATCAGGTAGCTAAAACTTTAGAAGTGCCCCGTGGCGTTTCTTCTTTTCTCAATCTTTATGTCAATGTACATTACCGATCCCGGCAATTGTTTTTTTCTGTTGTGGTGTTTTCAGTTCTAAGCCCTGGGTCTAACCCTAAACCTTCTACCTTACAGCCCTCAACCTTTAATGGTGGAGAATAACGGAGTCGAACCGTTGACCTCCTGCGTGCAAGGCAGGCGCTCTAGCCAGCTGAGCTAATCCCCCAGATTTTAGTTTTGAGTCTCTAGTCTGGAGTTTCGAGCTTTAACTCCCATCTCCCAACTCTTTTCTCCAAACTTAAACGTGTAGTCCCGTCCAGATTTGAACTGGAGACCCCTACATTATCAGTGTAGTGCTCTAACCAGGCTGAGCTACGGGACTGTTTGATTTTAAGGTAAGCTTTAGTATGCAGTATATAGTATCTTACCGCTACTGCTTCCCTTTTTGGCTTACCCTTCATGTCTCCGTTAAGCTATACCCTTATAGTATGCCCACCGTTGTCTTCTGGGTGTTTCTTTTTGTTTATCTTTTTTTGGTATAAAGTATCGGGTATCAGGACCTTAAGCCTTCTACCTCTTTGCCTTCTACCTTATCGAAATATCATGTTGCGTGGCGAGTAGGTGTGTCTACTCCAGAAAGGAGGTATTCCAGCCGCACCTTCCGGTACGGCTACCTTGTTACGACTTAGCCCCAGTTACCGGTTTTACCCTAGGACGCTCCTTGCGGTTACATACTTTAGGTACCCCCAGCTTCCATGGCTTGACGGGCGGTGTGTACAAGGCCCGGGAACGTATTCACCGCGTCATTGCTGATACGCGATTACTAGCGAATCCAACTTCATGGGGTCGAGTTGCAGACCCCAATCCGAACTGTGAACGGCTTTGTGAGATTCGCATCATATTGCTATGTAGCTGCCCTCTGTACCGTCCATTGTAGCACGTGTGTAGCCCCGGACGTAAGGGCCATGATGACTTGACGTCGTCCCCTCCTTCCTCTCTGTTTGCACAGGCAGTCTGTTTAGAGTCCCCACCATAACATGCTGGCAACTAAACATAGGGGTTGCGCTCGTTGCGGGACTTAACCCAACACCTCACGGCACGAGCTGACGACAGCCATGCAGCACCTAGTTTCGTGTCCTTGCGGACTGATCTATCTCTAGATCATTCACTAACTTTCAAGCCCGGGTAAGGTTCCTCGCGTATCATCGAATTAAACCACATGCTCCTCCGCTTGTGCGGGCCCCCGTCAATTCCTTTGAGTTTCACCCTTGCGGGCGTACTCCCCAGGTGGAACACTTAACGCTTTCGCTTAGCCGCTGACTGTGTATCGCCAACAGCGAGTGTTCATCGTTTAGGGCGTGGACTACCAGGGTATCTAATCCTGTTTGATCCCCACGCTTTCGTGCCTCAGCGTCAATAAGACCATAGTAAGCTGCCTTCGCAATTGGTGTTCTGAGACATATCTATGCATTTCACCGCTACTTGTCTCATTCCGCCTACCTCTAGTCCATTCAAGCCCGTCAGTATCAAGGGCACTGCGATAGTTGAGCTACCGTCTTTCACCCCTGACTTAACAGGCCGCCTACGCACCCTTTAAACCCAATAAATCCGGATAACGCTTGGATCCTCCGTATTACCGCGGCTGCTGGCACGGAGTTAGCCGATCCTTATTCTTCCGGTACATTCAGCTCATTACACGTAATGAGGTTTATTCCCGGATAAAAGCAGTTTACAACCCATAGGGCAGTCTTCCTGCACGCGGCATGGCTGGTTCAGAGTTCCCTCCATTGACCAATATTCCTTACTGCTGCCTCCCGTAGGAGTCTGGTCCGTGTCTCAGTACCAGTGTGGGGGGCCATCCTCTCAGATCCCCTAGTCATCGTCGCCTTGGTGGGCCGTTACCCCGCCAACTAGCTAATGACACGCATGCCCATCTTTATCCCATAAATGTTTGATCATTGGATAATGCCATCCTGTGATTTTATGCGGTATTAATCCGGATTTCTCCGGGCTATCCCCCTGATAAAGGTAGGTTGCATACGCGTTACGCACCCGTGCGCCACTTTCTCTTCCAGCAAGCTGGAAAATATCGTTCGACTTGCATGTATTAGGCCTGCCGCTAGCGTTCATCCTGAGCCAGGATCAAACTCTCCATTGTAAAATGTGTTGTTCAATGCTGACCAGTTTTAACTATTGTTAAAAATAGTCTTCTTTTGTTATGTTGTCTGTCAGACAGACACCTTTAAAATAAAGCTACGTAATCATGTACTTTGACCGTACTCCATTACCTCGCTACGCTACATTGACATCTCTTTTAAGAACTTATCGATCATTGACCTCACGGCCGATCTTTATATATCTTCAGACTTCAGTTAGGCCAGGTCTTGTTCGTCCTGCCAGGTTTCCGCCTGTTTCAATCTTTTCTGTTTCTCTTTCCGGCATCCGCCGTTCCGATCTTTTGTTTCCCCTTCGTTTCCGTTGGGGTTGCAAAGGTAAGCATCTTTTTTGTAAATCACAAATAAAATAAATTTTATTTTTCAATCTTCTTTTTCCGCATCCCCTTTTTCAATATGCTGTTTTTCCAGCTTCCCGTTCCTCCCGAACCGGGCTGCAAAGGTAGCAATCTTTTCCTATCCCGCAATATTTATTTTAAAATAAATCTCGCTTTTCTAATCGCCCTTCCACCTTTTCAGTCTGTTGCCCTCTCCTCCGGAGCGGGATGCAAAAGTAGAAAAAATATATTCAACCGCAAAGGTTTTGAAGCGTTTAACGCGGAATTTGGCATAACTCAATGGTTTTCAACAGGAAAAAATACCTATAGGGTTAAAACTTTTTGGAAGATTACTTGTTTGGGACAGATTTATAAATCCTGCAGGGTATAAAAACTAATGGATATGGTGCAGTAAAAAGATCCTGAAACACCCGTCCGACTCGCCGGGCGGAAGTTCAGGATGACGGCAGCACCCAGGATTTTGCAACAAAATACAGGTTCGCCAGGCTTTCTCCGGCATCCAGCACCTTGAAACTCCGGAAGCCCGTGCCACCTAACCCCCTGCCTGCAGCAGCAGGCGATAGCAGCGGAAAACCCGGAGCGAGGAACGAGCCGAGGATTTGGAATGAATAGCGGGAACATCTTTATATAGAAGCACTCAACCTGCTTTGCTGAAAACGGAGATGAAGTTGGAAAACGATAAAACACCAATCAAAAATGCCACTTAAATTTATGGAAAAGGAAATATATGGCTTATAATGTAGGAATCAGTTTAAACCTACATCATTCCAAATTCATGCTGCAAAATGAACAGCTCGCCTTTTATCTTCTAATAATAGCCAAAAGTTTTTTAACTGCCATCACAACTAAAACAGAAGCTAGTCCAATGATTAACCCAAAAGCAAATTCTCTTAGTATGGATGGAAATGAAGGGAAAATATGATGTAAAAACTCAATATTGTGCGCAAAGATTCCCCCTGATACCAGTATTAATGCAATTGTACCCACAATGCTTAAAATTTTGATAATGACAGGTAGCGACTTAACCAGTATTTTGCCAATTGTTGAAAGAATACCTTTATCACCAGAAGCCTTCACCAAACGGTATCCAGCATCATCCATCCTAACAATAAGTGCAACAATTCCGTAAACACCAATTGTAGCCAATAATGCAATCACTGAAACTGTCAAAATTTGGATGGTAAGCGTTTCATCCAAAACACTGCCTAGTGCGATAATGACAATTTCTATGGATAAAATAAAATCTGTTACAATGGCTGATCTGATTTTGCTTTTTTCTGCTTCCTTATCATCCTGAATAACTTCTTTGGCTTCTACATGCGAGGGCTTTGCGCGATGAAAAAAATATTCAACCACCTTTTCTACCCCTTCATACGCCAGATACAATCCACCAAGAACCAGGATTATTTTGATTGCTACCGGAAAAAAGAAATTGAGCAATAGGGCAATGGGTACAATAATGAGTTTGTTTACCAATGAACCCTTTGTGATTGCCCATAATACTGGTAGTTCTCTAGAGGCAAGAAAACCAGTTGATTTTTCTGCGTTTACGGCCAGGTCATCACCTAAAATGCCAGCTGTTTTCTTAGCTGCCACCTTTGCCGTTACAGCTACGTCGTCCATTAAAGCACCTATATCATCTAAAATCGCAAAAAAACCAGAAGCCATATCTAAATTTATTAATGTTGCAAAATATTAATTCCTTTTTAGATTTAAATGATCTCACATTCAATCTTCACTTAGCTTAGTTAAAAGCAAATAATATTTACAGGCATTATAACATTAATAAATCAAAACTGTTCGAAAAAGAAATAAATAAATCTATTATCACTGAAATTGATAAAGTGTATCAGTTGGTATATTCTTTGCATTAAGGCAGTAAAATTATTTTTCAGAGCGCAGTTTTCTATGCGTTTAGGCCGGGTTCCGTCCTGCTGTTCGCTTTATCCTTTTGGGGAAACTTATCTGTTAAACAATTTTTCTTAACCAAAAGGGATGCCGCTGCCATCAGGGGCTATCAATCAGGTATGGAAGATGGAAATCATGTAAGATGGAAATGGAACATCTGCGCAGATCAGCGCTTTCTGTGGGAACAAACCCTTAAGACCATAATGATGGAAACCGTCCTATGCTCTTGGCTCTCTGCCCCTAGCTGATGTAAGATGGATGATGGAATGATCTGCGGAGATTAGTTTCATCTGCGGGAAGGCCCTAATTTGAATAACGAGTCATTTGATGATTTGGAGCGCAGTTTCCTGTGCTTGTCGGTAGCGTTCCGTCCTGCTGTGCGCTTTATCCTTTTGGAAACCCTGTTCCATAAACAATTTTTCCTAGCCAAAAGGGATACCGCTGCCATCAAGGCTATCAAGCAGGGATGGAAGATGGAAATCATGTAAGATGGATAATGGAACATCTGCGCAGATCAGCGCTTTCTGTGGGAACAAACCCTTAAGACCATAATGATGGAAACCTTCCTATGCTCCTGGCTCTCTGCCCGTAGCCCCTAGCTGATGTAAGATGGAAAATGGGTGATGGAATGGTTTCTGCGCAGTTTAGCATTTCTGCGGGAAAAGCATTTAAGCTGCCTTGAGTCCTTAACGTTGGGAAACTGCTCCATGCCCCATGCCCTCTGCTCTCTGCCATAAAACAAGAAAGCCCTTCAACATTTCTGCTGAAGGGCTTCTCTTTAAGATCTGGCACCGACCTACTCTCCCACGTGTTACCGCAGTACCATCGGCTCTGGTGGGCTTAACTTCTCTGTTCGGAATGGGAAGAGGTGGACACCACCGATATAGGCACCTGAATATTTTTATTTAAGGTTGAGGGAGGGAGGGTTTTAGGGTGGAGGTTTTACCTTCAGCCTGTTCACCTTCGGCCTTCCGGCCTCAAATGACATATTATTGAAAGAAGTTATTGTGAAGAACAAACAACAGTTCTGTTAGCTTTGAAAGCTTCGGATGATTAGTACTACTCGACTGTGCTGTCGCCAGCTTTACATCTGTAGCCTATCAACGTAGTAGTCTGCTACGGTCCTATATGGAATTCTCATCTTGTGGCTAGTTTCGCACTTAGATGCTTTCAGCGCTTATCTATTCCCAGCGTAGCTACTCTGCAATGCCCCTGGCGGAACAACAGATTCACTAGAGGCTGGTCCAACCCGGTCCTCTCGTACTAAGGTCAGCCCCACTCAAAATTCCTACGCCCACAACAGATAGGGACCGAACTGTCTCGCGACGTTCTGAACCCAGCTCGCGTGCCACTTTAATCGGCGAACAGCCGAACCCTTGGGACCTTCTCCAGCCCCAGGATGTGACGAGCCGACATCGAGGTGCCAAACCTCCCCGTCGATATGAGCTCTTGGGGGAGATCAGCCTGTTATCCCCAGCGTACCTTTTATCCTTTGAGCGATGGCCCTTCCATGCAGAACCACCGGATCACTATATCCGTCTTTCGACCCTGATCGACCTGTATGTCTCACAGTCAAGCAAGCTTATGCTATTGCACTCCGCGTACGGTTACCAAGCGTACTGAGCTTACCTTTGAAAGCCTCCGTTACCTTTTTGGAGGCGACCACCCCAGTCAAACTACCCATCAAACAATGTCTCCCAAATTTTGGGATTAGACACCGAATACAGAAAGGGTGGTATTTCAACGTTGGCTCCACGATGCCTGGCGACACCGCTTCAAAGCCTCCCACCTATCCTACACATCCTGTACCCAATGTCAATGTTAAATTGTAGTGAAGGTGCATGGGGTCTTTCCGTCCCGTTGCGGGTACCCGGCGTCTTCACCGGGACCACAATTTCACCGAGCTCATGGCTGAGACAGCGCCCAGATCGTTACACCATTCGTGCAGGTCGGAACTTACCCGACAAGGAATTTCGCTACCTTAGGACCGTTATAGTTACGGCCGCCGTTTACTGGGGCTTCGATTCAATGCTTCTCTTGCGATGACATCCCCTCTTAACCTTCCAGCACCGGGCAGGTGTCAGGCCTTATACCTCATCTTTCGATTTTGCAAAGCCATGTGTTTTTGTTAAACAGTCGCCTGGGCCTTTTCACTGCGGCTGACATTGCTGACAGCGCCCCTTCTCCCGAAGTTACAGGGCCATTTTGCCGAGTTCCTTAGCCATGATTCACTCGAGCACCTTAGAATCCTCTTCCCGGATACCTGTGTCGGTTTGCGGTACGGGTTTTTATAACCTGGAGCTTAGCGGTTTTTCTTGGAAGTCTGATTACCTGCACTATCCAATCGCCCGAAGGTCCTTGGTACTATCAGCTCTCAGCATCGATCACGGATTTGCCTATGTTCGATATACCTACAGCCTTCAACGATCTATTCCGTCAGATCGCGGCAGTGTCACTACTCCGTCCCCACATCGCAGTTATAAAAAGTACGGTAATATTAAACCGTTGTCCATCGAATTTCCCCTTCGGGTTCTCCTTAGGTCCCGACTGACCCTGATCCGATTAGCGTTGATCAGGAAACCTTATCCTTTCGGTGGGCGGGTTTCTCGCCCGCCTTATCGTTACTTATGCCTACATTTGCTTTTCTATACACTCCAGCACCCATTACCAGATACCTTCACCGCATATAGAATGCTCCCCTACCGATATATTTCAATCCCATAGCTTCGGTGTACAGTTTAATGCCCGTTTATTATCCATGCCCGATCGCTCGACTAGTGAGCTGTTACGCACTCTTTAAATGAATGGCTGCTTCCAAGCCAACATCCTAGCTGTCTGTGCAATCGGACCTCGTTAGTTCAACTTAACCGTAACTTGGGGACCTTAGCTGATGGTCTGGGTTCTTTCCCTCTCGGCGCGTGACCTTAGCACCCCGCGCCTCACTGCCGGCCATATTACATAGCATTCGGAGTTTGTCTGGATTTGGTAGGATTTGACTCCCCCGCACCCAATCAGTAGCTCTACCTCTATGTAACTCGATGCCGACGCTGTTCCTAAAAACATTTCGGGGAGTACGAGCTATTTCCCAGTTTGATTAGCCTTTCACCCCTACCCACAGATCATCCGGAAACTTTTCAACGTTTATCGGTTCGGTCCTCCAGTACGTGTTACCGCACCTTCAACCTGTCCATGGGTAGATCACAAGGTTTCGCGTCTACCTCCTCTGACTATACGCCCTGTTCAGACTCGCTTTCGCTTCGGATCCGTGCCTGAAGCACTTAACCTTGCCAGAGAAGAGTAACTCGTAGGCTCATTATGCAAAAGGCACGCCGTCACTGGACCTGCCAGCTCCGACCGCTTGTAAGTACACGGTTTCAGGTTCTATTTCACTCCCCTGTTCGGGGTTCTTTTCACCTTTCCCTCACGGTACTGGTTCACTATCGGTCTCTCAGGAGTATTTAGCCTTACCGGATGGTGCCGGCTGGTTCCCACAAGGCGTCTCCGACCTCGCGGTACTCAGGATACTGCTAGGCTAGCATTCTATACGTGTACTGGGCTATCACCATGTATCGCCGGGCTTCCCATCCCGTTCCACTTCTGTCTGCTAATGCCACGTTGCAGTCCTACAACCCCCACTTTGCCGTAACAAGGTAGGTTTGGGCTCTTTCCCTTTCGCTCGCCACTACTTAGGAAATCATTGTTATTTTCTCTTCCTCTGCTTACTTAGATGTTTCAGTTCGGCAGGTTTGCTCATTATATGTGACATGTCTTCAACATGCCGGGTTGCCCCATTCGGAAATCTCCGGATCTAGTTCCTATTTGCAGATCCCCGGAGCTTATCGCAGCTTATCACGTCCTTCATCGCCTCTGAGAGCCAAGGCATCCCCCGTGTACTCTTTCTTACTTTCTTCTACTCATGCGCCTTTTGCGCCGCATGGTATGCTTTTTTGCTCTTGTTATGATGTCTCATTACTTATCGGTTTCTTACGATCCCTTTAAGTGAGCACAAACAAAACAGTCGCCTATTGTTGTTTGCTCTTCTTTTTTAACTTCTTCCAATATGTCAAAGAACTTTATTAAGCTTTCAGCTCAAAGTCTAAAGCTTAAAGCTTTCTTTTCAGATGCCTTAACCTTTCAGCTTTTCGCTTTCAGCTTATTAGTAAAAAACTGCGGTCTCGAACCGTTTCATCTTTCGTATACAGTACCTGGTATCAGGTAGCTAAAACTTTAGAAGTGCCCCGTGGCGTTTCTTCTTTTCTCAATCTTTATGTCAATGTACATTACCGATCCCGGCAATTGTTTTTTTCTGTTGTGGTGTTTTCAGTTCTAAGCCCTGGGTCTAACCCTAAACCTTCTACCTTACAGCCCTCAACCTTTAATGGTGGAGAATAACGGAGTCGAACCGTTGACCTCCTGCGTGCAAGGCAGGCGCTCTAGCCAGCTGAGCTAATCCCCCAGATTTTAGTTTTGAGTCTCTAGTCTGGAGTTTCGAGCTTTAACTCCCATCTCCCAACTCTTTTCTCCAAACTTAAACGTGTAGTCCCGTCCAGATTTGAACTGGAGACCCCTACATTATCAGTGTAGTGCTCTAACCAGGCTGAGCTACGGGACTGTTTGATTTTAAGGTAAGCTTTAGTATGCAGTATATAGTATCTTACCGCTACTGCTTCCCTTTTTGGCTTACCCTTCATGTCTCCGTTAAGCTATACCCTTATAGTATGCCCACCGTTGTCTTCTGGGTGTTTCTTTTTGTTTATCTTTTTTTGGTATAAAGTATCGGGTATCAGGACCTTAAGCCTTCTACCTCTTTGCCTTCTACCTTATCGAAATATCATGTTGCGTGGCGAGTAGGTGTGTCTACTCCAGAAAGGAGGTATTCCAGCCGCACCTTCCGGTACGGCTACCTTGTTACGACTTAGCCCCAGTTACCGGTTTTACCCTAGGACGCTCCTTGCGGTTACATACTTTAGGTACCCCCAGCTTCCATGGCTTGACGGGCGGTGTGTACAAGGCCCGGGAACGTATTCACCGCGTCATTGCTGATACGCGATTACTAGCGAATCCAACTTCATGGGGTCGAGTTGCAGACCCCAATCCGAACTGTGAACGGCTTTGTGAGATTCGCATCATATTGCTATGTAGCTGCCCTCTGTACCGTCCATTGTAGCACGTGTGTAGCCCCGGACGTAAGGGCCATGATGACTTGACGTCGTCCCCTCCTTCCTCTCTGTTTGCACAGGCAGTCTGTTTAGAGTCCCCACCATAACATGCTGGCAACTAAACATAGGGGTTGCGCTCGTTGCGGGACTTAACCCAACACCTCACGGCACGAGCTGACGACAGCCATGCAGCACCTAGTTTCGTGTCCTTGCGGACTGATCTATCTCTAGATCATTCACTAACTTTCAAGCCCGGGTAAGGTTCCTCGCGTATCATCGAATTAAACCACATGCTCCTCCGCTTGTGCGGGCCCCCGTCAATTCCTTTGAGTTTCACCCTTGCGGGCGTACTCCCCAGGTGGAACACTTAACGCTTTCGCTTAGCCGCTGACTGTGTATCGCCAACAGCGAGTGTTCATCGTTTAGGGCGTGGACTACCAGGGTATCTAATCCTGTTTGATCCCCACGCTTTCGTGCCTCAGCGTCAATAAGACCATAGTAAGCTGCCTTCGCAATTGGTGTTCTGAGACATATCTATGCATTTCACCGCTACTTGTCTCATTCCGCCTACCTCTAGTCCATTCAAGCCCGTCAGTATCAAGGGCACTGCGATAGTTGAGCTACCGTCTTTCACCCCTGACTTAACAGGCCGCCTACGCACCCTTTAAACCCAATAAATCCGGATAACGCTTGGATCCTCCGTATTACCGCGGCTGCTGGCACGGAGTTAGCCGATCCTTATTCTTCCGGTACATTCAGCTCATTACACGTAATGAGGTTTATTCCCGGATAAAAGCAGTTTACAACCCATAGGGCAGTCTTCCTGCACGCGGCATGGCTGGTTCAGAGTTCCCTCCATTGACCAATATTCCTTACTGCTGCCTCCCGTAGGAGTCTGGTCCGTGTCTCAGTACCAGTGTGGGGGGCCATCCTCTCAGATCCCCTAGTCATCGTCGCCTTGGTGGGCCGTTACCCCGCCAACTAGCTAATGACACGCATGCCCATCTTTATCCCATAAATGTTTGATCATTGGATAATGCCATCCTGTGATTTTATGCGGTATTAATCCGGATTTCTCCGGGCTATCCCCCTGATAAAGGTAGGTTGCATACGCGTTACGCACCCGTGCGCCACTTTCTCTTCCAGCAAGCTGGAAAATATCGTTCGACTTGCATGTATTAGGCCTGCCGCTAGCGTTCATCCTGAGCCAGGATCAAACTCTCCATTGTAAAATGTGTTGTTCAATGCTGACCAGTTTTAACTATTGTTAAAAATAGTCTTCTTTTGTTATGTTGTCTGTCAGACAGACACCTTTAAAATAAAGCTACGTAATCATGTACTTTGACCGTACTCCATTACCTCGCTACGCTACATTGACATCTCTTTTAAGAACTTATCGATCATTGACCTCACGGCCGATCTTTATATATCTTCAGACTTCAGTTAGGCCAGGTCTTGTTCGTCCTGCCAGGTTTCCGCCTGTTTCAATCTTTTCTGTTTCTCTTTCCGGCATCCGCCGTTCCGATCTTTTGTTTCCCCTTCGTTTCCGTTGGGGTTGCAAAGGTAAGCATCTTTTTTGTAAATCACAAATAAAATAAATTTTATTTTTCAATCTTCTTTTTCCGCATCCCCTTTTTCAATATGCTGTTTTTCCAGCTTCCCGTTCCTCCCGAACCGGGCTGCAAAGGTAGCAATCTTTTCCTATCCCGCAATATTTATTTTAAAATAAATCTCGCTTTTCTAATCGCCCTTCCACCTTTTCAGTCTGTTGCCCTCTCCTCCGGAGCGGGATGCAAAAGTAGAAAAAATATATTCAACCGCAAAGGTTTTGAAGCGTTTAACGCGGAATTTGGCATAACTCAATGGTTTTCAACAGGAAAAAATACCTATAGGGTTAAAACTTTTTGGAAGATTACTTGTTTGGGACAGATTTATAAATCCTGCAGGGTATAAAAACTAATGGATATGGTGCAGTAAAAAGATCCTGAAACAAAGGCCGGGCGGAAGTTCAGGATGACGGCAGCACCCAGGATTTTGCAACAAAATACAGGTTCGCCAGGCTTTCTCCGGCATCCAGCACCTTGAAACTCCGGAAGCCCGTGCCACCTAACCCCCTGCCTGCAGCAGCAGGCGATAGCAGCGGAAAACCCGGAGCGAGGAACGAGCCGAGGATTTGGAATGAATAGCGGGAACATCTTTATATAGAAGCACTCAACCTGCTTTTCAAAAAAAAAGGGCAAATACTTTCTATTGTAGAATATGTTCGGCTATATAACGTACTCATACCTATCGTATCGATTTTTAAACAATAATTAATACTTTTACCGCTTAATAAATCATCCTCATTAACAATGAAAATTGCGCTTAAAACATACTTACCTTTGCTCTTTATCTTTATTGCAAAGTTTGGCCAAGCTCAGAACTACAAAAGTGAGCTCGTAGTTATTACAGAGAATGATGCCTACATTGATATCACCAGCGACAAATATTACACCAATGGTTTTTTTATTAAATACAGGCATGCTTTAAATGGTGAAAACCAGAAGACCGGCCGTAGTAAAGAGGTTATTGGTTTCGAATTGGGACAGAAAATATACAATCCTTATTATAGTTTTGCTCCGAACCCTGCCTTGCACGATCGTCCCTTTACTGCTTATCTATATGGTGAGGCTAATTACAGCAGATTTTACCAAAACAAACAGCTTTTAAAGGCTTCGGCACAGGTTGGCCTCACAGGTAAAGATGCCCTGGGCGAAGAATTCCAGAGAACTTACCATAAACTGGTTGGCCAAAATCAAATTGCAGGATGGGAATATGGATTAAATAGCGAACCCACGCTAAACCTAGGTATAGAATACAACAAAAGCCTATTAACAACTACTAACGAAATATTTGATGTCACCGGAACTGCTTCTGCGGCGGCGGGCAATGTAATAACCAAAGCCAATGTTGGCGCATTGCTCAGATTAGGAAGATTTAATGAAATGGATGGATCAGCTGCATTTAATAGTTTAGTAAGCAACAATAATAAAAATAAGGCTAAGCGAAAATATGAACTTTTTCTTTCGGTTGCTCCGCAATTACATGCAGTAGCCTACGATTCGAGCCTTCAGGGAGGCTTGTTGCTAAACGATAAAGGTCCAATTACTTTTAAGCCGAAGCCCATTGTTTTTACCACACAGGTTGGTCTAACCTTCGCCATTGCACGCTGGACAGCCAATTACACCGCTACTTTTACTTCAAACGAAGTTAAAAACAGTGCCACTGGCTACCGTTACGCCTATTATAGTCTTGCTTACCGTTTTAGTAAAAACTAATGAAAAAAAAGCTACTCTTATTTATTTTATTGATCACAGGTTGCTCATTTGCTAAGGCTCAAATTGCTCCGGAAAACCATTCTATCATCCTTAAACCCATCTTCGGCACTCACATCAATAACGATCAGGGACATTTGTTTCAAGATCAGATCACAGGTTTTGATGCAGCTTATTTTAAAGACATTAGCCAGAACACCGATAAATGGATTGGATTTAGTGGTGCTAAATCTTACGGAATCGGTTTCATTTTTAGGGATTTAAGCAAACTGAAAGGCACAAAAGATACTTCGTCCAATGCTTTTGGACAGGTATATGGCTTAGTGGCGCAGATGGATTTCCAGTTGTTTAAAATTGGAAAAGCAAAATTTAATTTTACACCTGGCGTAGGCCTGGGTTACACAAACAAGTATTACTATAATAATACCAAAAACAGATTTTTGGGAAGTCCGGTTAACGAAACCATTAAAGCAGATTTAGGAATGGAGTTACCAATAGGCAAATACACTGATTTATTAGCTGGTTTTGGCTTTCTACATGTCTCAAATGGAGGGGCGACTGTTCCCAATGGCGGATTAAATACCGGAAATATCTACATCGGGCTTAAACTCAACAATCCAAAAACATTGACAGCGGAGCGGAAAAGCACCTATACCACTCTACAGCGGAATTCGATTGAGCTTAGTGCCGGTTTGGGCGCGAGGGGGGTATTTGGTGATCGAAGTAAAAGCTTATACAAAAGTGGAATATATGCAGGTTACAATTTTTACCTGAATGATGTCACGTCGCTTAAGGCGGGTGCCGATGCAGTTTATTATTACACCACCTTCGATCCCAATAATTATGGCGATACATTCCAAAACTACGGTACTTCGTATGATAGATGGCGCACAGGCGTTAGTATTGGAGCTGATATTAATTTATGGAGGGTAACCGTTGCGGCTCAGATCGGAAAATACATCCACTATAATAGACTGATGGATAAAGCAACCTGGTACTGGACATTTGGACCAACCTTTAACATTACTCAACATCTGGGTTTACAGGCCAAAACCTATATGCACTTTGCCCAGGCTGATTACGTAAATTGGGGTGTAGTGTACAGGTTTTAATATTGTCCGGTACTAAGCAGTACCAAAGTGCAGGCTTCTATAGGTTCTATGCCGTGCAGATCCAATAATTTCTCCAATTCATAATTTTCGGTCCCAGGATTGAAAATAACCCGCTTTGGTTTTGTAGCCAGAATATAATCGTGGTATTGTGGCTGCAGAGCAGGACCTATATATAAGGTGATGGTATCAATATCCTGGTGGATTTCTTCAGGCTTTTCAATTTGAACACCTGCTACTTCCCCCTTCTTTATGCCAACATTAACAATTTTATGATTAAAACGTGTGAGCATATGCGCTGCTTTGTATGCATATCTGGATGGATCTGGCGATGCGCCAATAATTAGAGTCTTTTTCATAATAGGATTACAAAGATTAAGAGGTTATAACGATAGAGAAATTACACAGCTTAAAATTTAGATAACAAAGCAATCTGACCAGCGTGATAAGCATGGTGCTGCGCCAAACCACTTATAAGCTCTGCATTGGTTAACCCTGTGCCTAAAGCAGGATTACGCTCACTCTTCACCTCTTCGTTCCACTGACTGTCTTTTAAACTTTCGCAAAGTCGGATCAGCTCTTCGTTTGCAATCTTAAAATCAAAGATAATGCGTTCCCATGCCTGGGCTGTACGCTCTTCAGGTTCAGGCCAGTCACCCCTTTCAGGCTCAGCAGCCGATTTACCAATCAACCTGGAAGAAACTTCTTCTGTCCATGCGGTTAAATGCAAGGCAATTTCTGCAATAGAATGCGCGCCAGGAACAAAATGGCTAAATGCGCTTTCTGGATTAACATTATTCAGTGTTTGCATCACATGGTTACCATGCCACGCATCTCCGTTAAAAGCTTTTTTTATTTCGTTCGTGATATTAAACATACCAAAATAACAACTGGCATGCTATAAAGTTTGTTAAGAGGCGCTCAATATTGCATTTGCGCAGTTAATTCCATCGATTGCTGCCGATACGATCCCGCCGGCATAACCCGCTCCTTCTGCACAGGGATATAAACCTTTTACCTGAGGATGTTGATAGGTGTCTTTATCCCTTGGAATCCTGACAGGTGAGGAAGTCCTGCTTTCTACCCCTACTAAAATGGCTTCGTTAGTGTAATAACCTTTAATTTTTTTCCCAAATAAGGGTAATGCTGTGCGCAAACTATCTGATACAAAATTAGGCAAAATATTATCCAGCATAGAGCTTTTGGTGCCAGGAAGATAGGAGTTCTTTGGTAAATCGATCGATAATTTATTGTTTACAAAATCGATCATTCGCTGTGCAGGAGCTACGAGATTACCGCCACCGGCTTCAAAAGCCATTTTCTCAACCTCCGACTGGAAATGCAACATCCTAAGTGGATCATACCCCTGAACATCGTCTAAAGTTACCTGAACTACAGTTCCGGAATTGGCGAAAGGATTATTCCGTTTAGATGGCGACCAGCCGTTAACCACAATTTCATTTTCGCCAGTAGAACAAGGTGCAATGATGCCCCCCGGGCACATACAAAAAGAAAATACGCCACGTGAACCAACCTGTTCAACCAAACTGTAATAAGCCGGCGGTAAAAATTCAGAGCGGATATCGCAATGGTATTGGGCTGAATCAATAATTACCTGAGGATGCTCAATCCGCACACCTAAAGCAAATGGTTTTGCTTCAATTAAGATATTTTTACTGTTCAATAATTCGTACACATCTCTTGCAGAGTGACCAGTTGCCAGGATGATATCATCAGCCAATAATTTTTCTTCAAAATTTATCTCAATGCCTTTTACTTTTCCAAATTCGATCAAAATATCTGTCATCCTGCTATCAAACATCACTTCACCTCCCGCATTTAAGATTGTATCTTTTATCGAAGTGATGATATGGGGAAGTTTGTTGGTACCGATATGTGGACGGGCATCTATCGCGATATCCGCTTCTGCACCATGGTTTATAAAAACCTGTAACACTTTATTGATGTCGCCACGTTTATTAGAGCGTGTATATAGTTTACCGTCAGAATAGGTTCCGGCACCACCTTCGCCATAACAATAATTAGATTCCGTGTTAACCAAGCCCTGCTTATTGATAGCTGCAAGATCTCTCCGTCGCTGTTTAACATCTTTACCTCTTTCGATAATAATGGGCTTTAATCCATTTTCAATACATTGCAAAGCTGCAAATAAACCTGCCGGACCAGCGCCGATAATAATTACAGGCTTAGCATCGCTCACGTTTGGATAGTTGATCTGATAAACTTCGGGAACGGCTTCTTCATCTACAAAAACCCTCACCTGTAAACGGAAAATTACCTTTCTGGAACGGGCATCGATCGATCTTTTCAGAATTTCATAGCCTTTTATCCTTGTTCCGGCAAGTTTTAACCCTTCTGCAAGTTTCTGTTTTATAACTTCATACTGCTCAACCTGATCAGGGAGCAAAGTAATTTCGATGTCTTTTTGCATAACTAGTCAGGTTTTTATCCTGAACGGTTACAAAGATAATCATCTGGAAAGAATATTTGTTGGTTTCCAGAATACGCCCCGAAATTTATTTGCTGACGAATGCTTAATTTTTCTTTTTTTGAAAAGCCGTTTCAGCATTCTATAGGTCGGTTTCTTCCCGCTCTACCTTCTGACACGGTGAAGGCCGGGGGCATCCGTTCGATCCCTTAGGTTTAATTAGGTTGTTTTTCTGCTACTATGCCGGTTTTTTGTGCCACACTTCAAAGTTTTTAGCCCCGATCGGAGCGGGCATCCCGATTTTAAGCACCGGCTTGTGTTATACTTTGGTGTGCTTGCTTGTTTCACAGGTTTCTAGCTGGATAAAGCGGATGAGCGGGAACGAACATTAAAAAAAGCGAAAGACCCTGCGCTCCAAAACAAAAAACCAGCTTTGATATGCAACGGTTTATTATTCAATCGCCATAAGAATATCGCAAATTTCAACTTACTAAATTCCTGTGGCGCTTGTCAACCTGTCAGATAAATACCGAAAGTGTAACAAAGGCATGCAATTTGATATCTAATTTGTAAATTGAGGATAACTTAATTCTATTAAAACGACAAAACCATAAAAATGAAAAGATTAATATTTGGATTTTTAGCTGCAGTTATTGCAGTGAGCACTTTAAGTTCATGCGGATATAACAGCATGGTTAAACTGGATGAGAACGTTAAATCGAAATGGGGAACAGTACAAACCCAGTATCAAAGAAGAGCGGATTTAATTCCTAACTTGGTAGCTACGGTAAAAGGAGCGGCTAAATTTGAGCAAGGTACTTTAACGGCTGTAACTGAAGCACGTGCCAAAGCAACCCAGATGACGGTTAAAGCTGATGAACTGACTCCAGAAAACATCCAAAAATACCAGGCTGCTCAAGGACAGTTGAGTCAGGCTTTGGGTAAATTACTATCAATCACTGAAAATTATCCTGAATTAAGGGCCACACAACAATTTAGTGATTTATCGGCACAATTGGAAAGTACTGAAAACAGAATTACAGTTGCCCGTAAAGATTTTAATGATGCAGTGCAGGAATATAACGGTAAAATCAGGTCTTTCCCTACCAATTTAACGGCTGGCATGTTCGGCTTTAAACCTAAGGGATATTTTGAAGCCGATGCTTCTGCTAAAGATGCACCTAAAGTAGAATTTTAATATTCTTGATACAACATACGAGGGTAGTGAATGTTTATGAATTGAACATTTATTACCCTTTTTACTTCATATAAAAATTAAGTACATGTCGTTATTTTCAGATATTGAACAAGAAAAAATAGCAAATGCAATCTCTGATGCAGAAAGAGCAACTTCCGGAGAAATCAGAATTGCTATTGACAAGCATTGCGCAGGCGATCCCTACGAAAAAGCCACCGAATATTTTGCTAAATTGGATATGGATAAAACTGCAAAAAGAAATGGTGTGCTAATTTATCTGGCACATGCCGACCATAAATTTGCCATTATCGGTGATGTTGGCATCCACAATGTAGTACCTGATAACTTTTGGGAAACTACTAAAATTGCCATGACAGCACATTTTGCAAAAGGTAATTTGGCTGATGGCATTATTGCAGGTGTAGTATTGGCTGGAGAAAAATTAGCCTTGTTCTTCCCTCCGCAAAAAGGTGATATTAACGAATTGCCAAACGATATTGTTTTTATGGATAAGCTAAAAAACAAATAAGAGATGAAGAAAATATTCCTTTTATCATTATTCAGTTTATTATTTGCTTTTGCTTTCGCGCAGGATTTTCCGGAAAAGCCCAACACTTTAGTTAACGATTATGCAAATGTATTATCAGCAGATCAGAAACAGGCGCTCGAAAATAAACTGGTAACCTTTAACGATTCGTCTTCTACACAGATTGCAGTTGCTATTTTAAAATCCATAGGCGATTATGATATTAATGAATACGCAGTAGAGCTAGGCAGAAAATGGGGCGTAGGCCAAAGTGGTAAAAACAATGGTATTATGATTGCTGTGGCTGTTGGCGACCGAAAAATCTCTATTCAAACAGGCTACGGCCTTGAAGGTGCCTTACCCGATATTTATGCAAAGCGTATCATTGACAACGACATTAAACCCAACTTTAGAACTGGCAATTATTATGCAGGCCTGGACGAAGCTACTACATCCATTATAAAATATACCCGGGGCGAATATAAAAACGACAATCCGAAAGCTTCTTCTAAAAAAGGCGGTTCAGGTAGCATTGCCATCATTATTATCATTGTAATTGTGATTATCATCATCATGCGAAAAGGTGGTGGAGGCGGAAGCGAAGTTATTGGTGGACGTGGAGCATCTAATGCACTATTCTGGGCGATGTTGTTTGGAAGTGGCAGCGGTCGAAGCAGCGGTGGCTGGGGCAGTGGTTCTTCTGGTGGAGGAGGCGGATTCGGTGGTTTTGGCGGAGGAAGCTTCGGTGGAGGTGGTAGCAGCGGAAGCTGGTAGCAGTAGTCCATAGTCCATAGTCCATAGTCCATAGTCCATAGTCCATAGTCCATAGTCCATAGTCCATAGTCCATAGTCCATAAGTTGGAACTTTTTTACAGTTTGAAAGTTACACAACGTTACAACTTTGCAACAATTAAACATTACAACCCTAATGTACAGAAGAGATTTAATTACAGCTGAAATCCAGAAACTGGCCCAGGTTTTGGCTCGCATTATGGGGCTCAAATTAGAGGGTAGGTTAGCGGAGGCCAATCAACTTTTTGAAGAAACTTTAGCAGGCAGGTTTCAACTTTCAAAAGAAGTTCTTGAAAATGAAGATCTCTGTGTTTTTGAAAATTGGTTAATTGAAAGTAACCTTCCACCTGAAAAACTCGACTCGTTAAGCGAATTTTTATACTACGAGTTAGGTGTAAGCCAGGAGCGCAACCAGCATATTGCGCCAAAACTTAATTTAGTTTATCAATACTTGTCTGATGAACATAAGATTGTACATTTGGTAAACTTACACCGCCAGAAAACAATACAACAATACCTGCGCTAAGCGCTGAGCGCGTGGCGCCAAACAAAATAAACAACATAAATAAATGATTATAGAGAAGTGGCAGAAAATTGCCTCTAAATATTTAGTACGTGAACAGTGGGCTACCTTGCGCGTTGATGAGGTAAAACTTCCAGGTGGCGTGATAAAAGATGATTATTACGTCTTAGAATATCCAAACTGGGTAAATGCCATTGCTTTAACAGAAGCAGGGAAAATAATTATGGTACGCCAATACCGCCACGCAGCTGATATTGTTTCGCTCGAGGTTCCGGGCGGTGTGATTGATGGTGATGAGGCTCCTGAGTTTGCCGTTAAACGTGAGTTATTGGAAGAAACGGGTTACAGTTTTAAAACCTGCAAGTTTATTGCCGAACTTTATCCCAATCCTGCAACATCGAACAACAGAACCTTTACCTATTTTTTAACAGGTGGTATTAAAACCCATGAGCAGCATTTGGATGAACATGAAATTTTAAATGTTGAAGAATATACGGTTGAAGAAGTAAAACAACTGATCAAAGAAAATAAAATTGCCCAGGCCTTACACGTTGCAGCTTTGTTTTACGGGCTCGAAGAAATAGCTAAAGATCAATAAAATCCGAGATAGGTCCCTTATTCCTATCTCAAAAATTACAGGTAAAAAAAGCAGCCAAATTTTAAACATCTGGCTGCTTTTTTATGGAGCAATAAGCCTTTAAAAACTTAGCTCATTTTTAATTTCTTTTGGATATCGTGTACGTAAGCTTTAAACTTCTTATCGGTATCGATTAAATCTTCTACTGTTTGGCAAGCATAAATTACGGTACTATGATCGCGGCCGCCGAAGAAAGCACCAATTGTTTTTAGTGATGATTTAGTATGACTCTTTGAAAGGTACATCGAAATCTGACGGGCCTGAACAATTTCGCGTTTACGTGTTTGCGATTTCACCATATCAACAGGGACCTCAAAATATTCACAAACCAATTTCTGGATGTATTCCATTGAAATTTCTTTTGAGGTATTTTTAATGAAGTTTTTCAACATCTGCTTAGCAAGCGCCAAATCGATTTCTTTTTTATTCAAAGTAGCTTGTGCCAGAAGAGATACCATAGCCCCCTCTAATTCACGCACATTATTATCAATGTTATGCGCCACATACTCTACCACCTCGCCTGGTAACTCAATACCATCTGCATACATCTTTTTCCTTAAAATAGCGATGCGTGTCTCCAGATCAGGAATCTGTAAATCTGCAGATAAACCCCATTTAAAACGACTCAGTAAACGCTCTTCCAAACCAGCTAAATCTTTTGGTGCTTTATCCGATGTTAAGATTACCTGTTTGCCCGACTGATGCAGGTGATTAAAAATGTGGAAGAAGATATCCTGTGTTTTTTCCTTACCCGCAAAATTGTGCACATCGTCCATGATGATTACATCCATTGCCTGGTAAAAGTTGACGAAATCGTTAATGGTATTATTTTTTAAGGAATCTACAAATTGCTGACAGAATTTCTCGCAACTTACATAGATCACTAATTTATCTGGCATGCTGCGTTTAATCTCATTACCGATTGCCTGAGCCAGGTGCGTTTTACCCAAACCAACTCCGCCGTAAATCATTAAAGGGTTAAAAGATGTACCACCTGGTTTAGCTGCTACAGCGTAACCTGCAGAACGTGCCAAGCGGTTGCAATCTCCCTCAATATAATTTTCGAAAGTATAGTTAGCATTTAATTGCGGATCAACATTTAATTTCTTTAATCCAGGGATAATAAATGGGTTTTTAATATCCTTATTAATGGAAACCGGAATCGGCATCGATTGTACCTTTGCCTCCGCTCCATTTCCATTTGAGGGCATATTGGTAGTATAAGGATTACCGCTGTTTGATGATTTATCTACAACGATATTATATTCCAACCTGCCATCCTCTCCAAGTTGTTTTTTTACAGTCTTGCGCAGCAAGCCCACATAATGTTCTTCAAGCCATTCGTAAAAGAACAAACTTGGCACCTGTATGGTTAAAACCTTACCTTCCAATTTAAGAGCCGTTATCGGCTCGAACCAAGTTTTGAAACTTTGGCCCGGAATATTATCCTTAATAATTTGAAGACAGTTCTTCCACACTTCTGTACAAGTTTTTTCCATTGCGATTTCTATAATTTATTGGTTAACAGTACCTATTCGAATTAAAGGGATGGTCCGTTTAGGGACTACGAATATTGACATAATTATCAACATTTTAAACAAAAATTTTAAATAAATCGTAACCTACTGATAAGGAATACAGTAGCCCGCTTAACCTCAATTTTTTATGTTGATAACTATTTATTAACAATGGTTATCCACATTAATCACCATTTATTATCAAATATCCATTCTTCATTTCGAATCGCTCCAAAGGAGCAAAATCTAAGCCATTTTTGGATGCACTTAACCGTTTTAGGTGTTTAAATTTCAAATAAACTGGAAATCAAAACTATAACTTTACTAAATTAATTTTGAGGTAATAATATGACTTAGCCTATCCCTATAGAATTTAGTCCTGCAATAATTTTACAACAGTTCAGACCAATATTTTGATCATTTGGAGAACTAGAATTTTGGTCGTATTATATTATTGATTAAAGCAGAACTTCTTTAACATTTCAATTTAAAGAAGCACATTTATTTAATAAACACCAAAAGCATTCCTAAACACATCCGCAATTTCGCCAAGTGTAGCATATTTTTCAACGGCATCTATGATCAAAGGCATCAGGTTGATTTCGCCTTTGGCTGCTTCCTTTAATTGATTTAGTGCTTGCTCAACCGCAACTTGATCTCGGGTTGATTTTAAATGTTCCAACTTTTCAGATTGCAGCTTGCGGATCGAATCGTCTATATTAAACACTTCCGTAAAACCTTCTTCCTCCTGGGTAAACTTATTTACACCGACAGAGATCCTTTCCCCGTCTTCGATCTCCTTTTGGTATTGATAGGCGGCACCAGCAATTTCATTTTGCATATAGTCGCTTTCGATGGCGTTAACCGAGCCACCCATAGCGTCTATACGATCGATATAAGCCCAGGCCGCCGCCTCTACTTCATCGGTTAGGCTTTCTACAAAGAATGAGCCTGCCAATGGGTCTACCGTATCGGTTACCCCGCTCTCAAAAGCGATAATCTGTTGAGTACGTAAAGCTATTTTAGCAGCAGATTCTGTAGGCAGGGAAAGTGCTTCGTCATAGCCATTGGTATGTAAGGATTGGGTTCCGCCTAAAACCGCAGCCATAGCCTGATTACTAACCCTGATCACATTGTTTAAGGGTTGTTGAGCAGTTAAGGTTGATCCCCCGGTTTGGGTGTGGAACCTTAACATCTGGGCCTTTTCATCCATTGCGCCCAAGTCTTTGGTAACTTTCGCCCACATCCGCCTTGCAGCCCTAAACTTGGCTATTTCTTCAAAGAAATTATTGTGGCAGTTGAAAAAGAATGACAAACGTTTGGCAAAGATGTTTATGTCTAAACCTTTTTCCAAGGCAGCTTTTAGATAAGTTTTGCCATTTGCTAATGTAAAAGCAAGTTCTTGCACAGCGGTTGATCCGGCTTCACGAATATGATAACCAGAGATGGAAATGGTATTCCATTTTGGCACTTCTTTACTACAAAACTCAAAAATATCAGTAATTAAACGCATGGACGGCTTTGGTGGATAGATGTATGTTCCCCTTGCTGCGTACTCTTTCAGGATATCATTTTGGATCGTCCCCGAAATCTGCTTTAAATCTGCACCTTGTTTTTTAGCCAGCGCAATATACATGGCCAACAAAATTGAAGCAGTTGCATTGATCGTCATTGAGGTTGTAATGTCTTTTAACTCGATACCATCAAATAAAATTTCAATATCCTTTAATGAATCGATAGCTACTCCAACTTTGCCCACCTCTCCATCAGCCATATCATGATCAGAATCGTAACCAATTTGCGTCGGAAGATCAAAAGCAACTGACAAACCGGTTGTTCCCTGCGCCAATAAATAATGATAACGTTTGTTTGATTCTTCAGCAGTCGAAAAACCGGCATACTGCCGCATCGTCCATAGGCGGCCGCGGTACATATCCTTCTGGATTCCCCTGGTAAAAGGAAATTCTCCGGGCAGTTCTTTCATGGGTTTTGCTTCGGTATATAAGGCTTTTATTTCAATCCCCGAAGTAGTGACATGTTTTATCTCGTTCATTTGGTTAGTTTAATCTTTGGTTTAATTGCTCTAACTGGTCAATCAGTTAACTGTAAAATTAGCTTTGGATCGGATTTTAATTAACCGATTATCCTTAAAACAACTTATAAATGTCTTTCTTGATTAACTCGATTGTTAAATCATACGGATTTTCATTTATACTGACCATGTGTTGCAAAATGGCTTTGCTAAGTTCAATTCCATTTGCATCGTCAGGTAAACTTTGTATCGCATTATTGACCATGGCAATGGTATCCTCTTTTAATTTTCTTACCACACCCCAGGTTATGCTATCTATGTACAGCTGCTGGGCAATGTTATGTTGATATTCTGAACGGATTTCATTTAAAATACCAGCTTGCAAAGTCGCAATGTTAATCCCTTGCTGATGCAACCGAACAAGCAAATTAGCCGGATTAATGCGGTCAACAAATATAATTAAACGTTCATGCGCCTGTAAGCGCAAAGGTAAAATCTGCGCACGGTTTTCTTTATTCAGTTCAATGATTTTCAAGTTAAAAAAACGTTGGATATCATTCCTTAAAATATAATAAACCGCCATTAATGCTGTGAAAAGGCCTGTGAATAAAATTGCTACGTCAACTAAAATTTGTTGTGTATTCATAAGTATTGTTTAAGTACAGTAATATTAACTGCCTGTTAAAAGCAAAAATGTACATTATTATTTATATTTGTAACAGATTAAATTTAAATAACATGAGCACAACAGTTGATACAGCATTTGCACCAGTTAGTTTTTCTGAAGGGGCAGCCAAAGAGTTATATAAATTAAAAGATCAGCAGGAGATTGGCGATGATTACGGATTGCGCGTTGGCGTAGAAGGTGGTGGCTGTGCCGGCATGAATTACGTTTTAGGTTTTGATCAGAAAAAAGACGGCGATCAGGAGTTTTTAATCAACGGCATCAAGGTTTTCATGAACAAAGCACACCAGATGTACTTAATGGGCATGATGATTGATTGGCAGGACGGCTTAAATTCACGTGGGTTTACCTTCATTAACCCCAATGCAACTAGCACTTGTGGCTGTGGCACGAGTTTCTCGGCATAAATAAAATATTATTGTAACATATCGTACAGTCCCCTTGTCTAAACATCGGGACTTTTTTTATTTTTACACATAAAGGTTTAAGGCAAAGGTGTAAGGATGATCCTATTTCCATACCATACTTAACTTGGTACTTACAATAAATGAATTACAGAGAAAACATCCGACTGGCATTAGAATCTATTAAAGCAAACCGCTTGCGCACTATGCTAACCGCCTTAATTATTGCCATTGGCTTAATGGCTTTGGTGGGGATTTTAACCACGCTTGATGCTGTAAAAAAAAGTATGACAGATGCTTTTAGTAGCATGGGGGCCAACTCGTTTACCATTCGGAACCGGGGTACAGGAATAAGAATTGGAAACGGGAAAAGGCCGAAACCTTTTAAAGCCATCCGTTACGAAGATGCCGTTAAGTTTAAAGATAGCCTGAATACGCCTGCTACTGTTGCAGTAAGTGTTTTTGCCAGTGGTGGTTCTACCATAAAATATGGCAGTTTAAAAACCAACCCCAATATTAACGTTCAGGGAATTGACGAGAATGGTTTGGCCGCTCAAGGCTTAAACCTCTCACAAGGAAGGAACTTTAGCATTTCTGAAATACAGTTGGGAAGTAATGTTTGTATAGTTGGTGGTGAGGTAGTAGAAAAGCTTTTCAAAGATTCAGACCCTTTAGATAAGCTGATTAATGTGGGGAATAACAGGTTTAAAATTGTTGGCATATTGGAGAAAAAAGGATCGAGTATGGGCTTTAGTGGCGACCGGGCCGTTTATGTGCCGCTGCTAAAAGCAAAGCAGATTAATGCCAATGCCAATCCATCTTACACCATTACGGTAATGGTACCCAGTAATGATATGCAGGAAAATATTATTGGCGAATCTACTGCCTTATTCAGAAATATCCGCAAAGTAAAGGTTAACGAATCCAATAATTTCGAGATTACCAAAAGTGATGCCATTGCCCAAACACTATTTGAAAACCTGGCCTTTGTGGCCATAGGTGGTGTTGCAATCGGTATTATTACTTTAATTGGAGCATCAATAGGTTTAATGAATATCATGCTGGTTTCTGTTACAGAACGTACGCGCGAAATTGGCATCCGTAAAGCCATTGGTGCCAATCCAAAAGTAATCCGTCGCCAGTTTTTAATTGAGGCTGTAGTTATCTGTTTAATGGGCGGTATATTTGGTATTTTCCTTGGAATTGTTTTAGGAAATTTAATTTCCCTGGCCATGGGTGGCTCATTCTTAATTCCGTGGTTGTTTATTATTGGTGGCTTCGTATTATGTGTATTTGTTGGAATACTCTCTGGCTATTATCCCGCAAAAAAGGCATCCAGGCTAGATCCTGTAGAAGCACTAAGGTATGAATAACTGATTCAGTAGTCCGGTAATCCAAACCTAATGATGAGTCATAGCTTTAACCAACTTCTTTTGGCAAATTGCTGGCTTCGGCAGCAACAGCCAATTTAGAGGAATAAATTTTATCGAGCAGCTGACTTAGGTTCTCACTTAAATCGAACTGTAGATCTTCATGAAGTTTCTTGAATTTATTAATGGTTACCGCAACCGTTTTAATGTAGTAAACACTAAAAAGCATCATAAAATCGCGGTAACCAAAAATTGATTTTTTATAATCTAAAGGAATGCTATTAAGAATAAAAACTTTTAACTCTACTTCTCCCACAGGGTCTTTTGTCACTCTGTAAAAATGATTGACAGTAGTAATCATCTTCCTTACTTTTACTAAAGCCTCTTTGGCATTCAATTTTTTGAGTTCAGCAATCTGCTCATCAACATCAGCCTTGATCCTTTCTTTACGGTCTTCCAGATCCGTTTCATCCTCTAATAATTTATAATGAAGGTGTTCGGTAAGCACTTTATCTTTTGCTACCAAACGCAGTAACAGCTTGTCTTTTTCTTTAACAGGCAGCTCGGTAATGGCAGTTTTTAAATCTTTGTGCTCCGATAACTTCATTTAAAAAGGATTAGCCTTAATGTATTTTTCCCATTCCCAGGCAGAGCGCATCATTTCATTGATATCTAGATTGGCCTTCCAGCCCAGTTCCTTATTAGATTTCTCTACATCACCATAAACCTCAACAACATCTCCAACCCTCCTCGGTCCAATTTTATAATCCAGTTTTTGGCCATTTACTTTTTCGAAAGCAGCGATAATCTCCAATACCGAAGACCCCTTACCAGTACCGATATTGAAAACATCATAGTTTCCATTCGGGTTTCCATCTTCTAATTTTTTTATGGCAGCTACATGTGCTTTTGCAAGATCAACTACATGGATATAATCGCGGATTGCAGAACCGTCTGGCGTATCGTAATCATTTCCATGAACGGTAATCGGGCCACGTTTCCCAATCGCTGATTGAGTAATAAAAGGGACTAGATTTGCTGGCACACCATTTGGCAGCTCACCGATTAAAGCAGTTTCATGGGCACCAACCGGATTAAAATAACGTAAAGAGATTACATTTAAATCAGGTGTAACCGCAGCAGTTTCGGCCAGTATTTCTTCAGCGATCTGTTTGGTATTCCCATAAGGAGATTCTGCTTTTTGCACTGATGCAGCTTCGTTTACAGGCAAGGTTTCCGGCTGACCATAAACGGTACATGATGAAGAAAATACAAAATTAATTTTCCTGTCAAACGAGATTAACAGATTGATTAATCCATAAAAGTTATTTTTGTAATACTTTAAGGGTTGCTCAACCGATTCACCTACTGCCTTGTAAGCTGCAAAATGAATAATCCCATCAATATCAGCATGACGCTCTGCAAATTCCTTTACTGCTTTTTCCTCCTGTAGGTCAATCTCATGAAAATCAAACCATTTGCCGGTAATGGCATGCAGCTGAGTTAAAATTTTGATATTCGAGTTGGAAAGGTTATCGATAATTACAACATCATATCCTGCGTTGTGTAACTCTACTGCTGTGTGCGAACCAATATATCCCGTTCCGCCCGTAACTAATATTTTTGCCATTTTAACGGTTAAATGTGGTAAAATCTTTATGTTCTATTTTTTCCAAAGCCTTTGGAGGCAAAGACTTAAAGTATTCGTAGGTAATTTTTAATCCCTCGGCGCGTCCTATTTTTGGCTCCCAATCCAATATTTCTTTTGCTTTGGTAATATCTGGCCTGCGTTGTTTTGGATCATCCTGTGGAAGTTCCTTATATACAATTTTTTGTGAAGTGCCTGTAAGTTTGATAATTTCTTCACAGAATTGTTTGATGGTAATTTCATCAGGGTTACCAATATTTACAGGCTGTACATAATCACTCATTAATAAGCGGTATATACCCTCTATCAGATCATCAACATAACAAAAAGAACGTGTTTGACTTCCATCTCCAAATACGGTTAAATCTTCCCCTCTTAAAGCCTGTCCGATAAACGCAGGTAAAACACGGCCATCATTCAGCCGCATTCTCGGTCCGTAAGTATTAAAAATCCTAACGATCCTGGTTTCTACTCCATGAAAAGTATGGTAAGCCATAGTGATAGCTTCCTGGAAACGCTTGGCCTCGTCATAAACTCCACGCGGCCCTACTGGATTTACATTGCCCCAGTATTCTTCAGGCTGTGGATTTACGTTCGGATCGCCATATACCTCAGAAGTTGACGCAATCAGCATTCTTGCATTTTTATTACGTGCCAAACCCAAAAGGTTATGCGTGCCCAACGAGCCTACCTTTAGCGTCTGGATGGGAATTTTAAGATAATCAATCGGACTTGCAGGCGAAGCAAAATGTAAGATATAATCGAGCTTACCTGGAATGTGAACAAATTTAGAAACGTCGTGGTTATAAAACTCGAAATTTTCTAGCTTGAACAAGTGTTCGATATTGGCTATATCACCAGTAATCAGATTATCCATCCCAATGACATGATAATCCTCTTTTACAAAACGATCACAAAGGTGTGAGCCTAGAAATCCGGCTGCACCTGTAATCAATATCCTCTTTCTACTTCCCAAATCTGCTGATGGGAAATTTTCCATTTTTTCGCTCATATTTTTTTAACTAATCTTACCCGATACATTTTGATTGTTCTCTCCCTATAGTAAACCAGGGATTTATAAGTCTTCTAATTATGGTATTATAATAAATAGCCAAGATCGATCATTTTTTTTGCAATCGCATAAATTCCAGCCATCAAAATGATTTTATTTTTCAAGCCATTTTCTATTTACTTTGATTAGCAATAAGGCAATCAGCGAGATCTATTTATTTAGCCAATACCAGTAAAATAACGAGGCTTCCATATATTTTTAAGCTTTTTAAATATATTCGTTTTATCTTGGCACGAAGATATGAAATTACTTTACATCATCGGAATCTGGGGCTATACTTTACTCATCAGGATATTCTCATTATTTAATCCGAAAGCTAAATTGTTTATCAATGGGCGAAGAGACATCTTTACCACAATTGCCCAAAAAGTTAATCCAGTAGAAAAACATATATGGTTCCATTTTGCTTCTTTAGGTGAATTTGAACAAGGCCGGCCAGTTTTAGAAAAATTAAAAGCCCTTTATCCTTCAAAGAAAATTGTAGTTACTTTTTTTTCACCTTCAGGATATGAAATCAGAAAAAATTATGCTTTGGCAGATGTATTCTATCTCCCGATTGATACGGCAGCTAATGCCAAACGTTTTATAGCAGACATTAACCCTGAAATGGCGATTTTTACCAAATATGAATTTTGGTATTTCTATTTTAAGGAACTAAAAGACCAGGGCATTCCTTTGTATGTAATTTCCGGGATTTTTAGAGAAAGCCAGGCATTTTTTAAATGGTACAGCGGCTTCTATCGCAATATTTTAAAATCTGTTACATACTTTTTTGTACAAAATAAAGAAAGCAAGAACCTTTTAAAATCAATTGGATTAAATAATGTAACCATAAGTGGTGATACCCGTTTCGATCGGGTTTACGAAAATGCTCAATCGCCTAAACAGCTCAACATCATCGAAAGCTTTATTGATGGCGCGCCTACTTTAGTTTGCGGAAGTACCTGGCCCGAAGATGAAAAAATATTATCGTCCTTAACTCAGCGATACGCTAATTGGAAATTTATCATCGCACCTCACGAAGTCCATGAAAGCCATATTGAAAGTATTGAAAAACAGTTTTCAGTTGGCAGTGTACGGTTTTCAGTTTTCAGTTCCCTGTTAAAAGTTAACGGTTCTCAAATCTCAAATCTTAAATCCAAAATCTTAATCATCGATAACATCGGCATGCTTTCTTCCTTATACCAATATGGGAAAGTGGCTTACATTGGTGGTGGTTTTGGAACGGGAATCCATAATACTTTAGAAGCCGCGGCTTTTGGAATGCCTGTGATTTTCGGTCCTAAATACGATAAATTTCAGGAAGCAAAGGATCTTATTGCCATTGGTGCAGCCAAAAGTATAGTATCAACTGAAGAACTGATTGATGCCTTTAGTGCTTTTGCAGACAATCAACATGCAGCGGATGCGGCGAGAAAATATGTGGATGATAAAAAAGGAGCAACAGATCAGATTATTTCGGTAATTACGAAATCAGATCAGCCTTAACAATTTCTTCAACTATTTCGGATATACTTTGATCGATGGAAACCGTAAATACATCCGGTTCATCTGCCTGTGGTTCCTCTAAAGTTTCAAACTGACTTTGCAATAAGCTGGAAGGCATATATTGATGGGCACGTTTACCAATGCGATCGTGTATCAAATCGAAACTTCCTTTCAAATACACAAAATGCATCAGGTTATTATGTGCTCTCAACAGATCACGGTAAGATTTTTTAAGTGCAGAACAAGCAATAATACAATTAGTTCCTTGGGCAGAATGTTCGCCACCAACTTTTGCAATCAATTGCAGCCAATCTAAACGATCAGCATCGGTTAGGGGAATTCCAGCAGCCATCTTATCTACATTCCGTTGCGAATGCAGGTTATCTCCATCTATAAATTCCGCATTTATTGCAGGAGCCAGGGCTTTTCCTATTACTGTTTTACCACTTCCCGAAACACCCATCAAAATAATAAAACTTCCCATCTTTAACTATTTTACCATTCCGGCTAAAGCCTCAATAAATACAGGACTATCGTTTAAACTTTCTACCAACTGAACATGTTCGCCACCCAAAGCCTTAAATTCTTCATGGTACTCAACCGTAATTTCGTAAAGCGTTTCCAAACAATCAGCAACAAAAGCCGGGCTAAAAACCAAAAGACGTTTTTTGCCTTCTGCAGCCAATTTCTTTAACACATCTGTAGTGTAAGGCTGTACCCACGGCTCTTTACCTAAGCGCGATTGGAAACAAACAGTATATTGGTCTTTTGATAAATTTAATTCCTTAGCAATTAACCTGGCGGTATCATGCCCCTGTGCAGAATAGCAAAATTTATTGGTATCATTTAATGTTTGACAGCAATCGGCACTTTTCAAACAATAATTTCCAGTATGATCGCACTTTAAAAGTTGACGTTCTGGCAAGCCGTGGAAGCTGAACAATACGTGATCATAACTTTCTACCTGATGTTTCCCGGCATTTTCGGCAAAAACTTTGATCATTAATTCATTATCGTGGAATGAATTAATGAAGGAAATAGGAGGAACTGTTGGCCACTTGCTCACCAATTCCATTACCAGCTGCATTACCGAACCAGTACTGGCAGAAGCATATTGTGGAAACATGGGTATTACCTGTATGCTTTCTACTAAACCTGCTTTCAAATTCGCCAATGCCGATGCAATAGACGGACTTTGATAACGCATAGCCAATTCAACGTGGTAATCATCGCCTAATCGTTCCTGAAGCATTTTAGCCTGCAACCTGCTGTAAAACAGTAACGGTGAACCATTTTCATCCCAGATTTCTTTATATAACTTGGCCGTTTTAGGGCTACGGAAGGGAACAATAATACCTTTAACCAATAATGTTCTGTTGAGTTTAGGAATATCAATTACCCGCTCATCCATCAGAAATTGATCTAAGTATTTTCTTACATCACCCGTCGCCGGACTATCAGGTGTTCCTAAATTTACCAGTAAAATTCCCTTTTTGCTCATCTATAAAGAAATATGTTTTGTGTCGCAAATATCGCCTTTTTATTGTCTTTTCACTAAGCTAAAAATGTGATTGCCGACATTTTTAGGTCAAAAAAATGGTGTTTGTTAACTATTTACTAGAAAAGCAATTATTACCCTTTAGTTTTATACAACTGCCACCAGGGCATGCCCGGTTTCTGGTGATGTTCTAAATGGTAACCAAAAAAATAACAGGTAATAAACGCAAAAAGATGATTTTTCTTTAGGGTTGAAGAATGGTATTCATTATTATGTTCTCCTTTATGGGGTAAATATGTACCAAAATAAAAAAGCTGAAAGGTGCTCAATAAGGATGGCAGCACCCAAAATAATAATAGATTTTCTTTATCAACCCAGATTTGCAACACATTAAAAGCTATGGCCATAATTACCAATTGAATAATCGTAACATAATTTAACATGAAACGCAAATACCATTTCCAAAAGCCATGTGGCGCAAAATCCGGATCGTTTTCAGTATGTACATGACGGTGGTGTTGGTGATGTTTTGCATACAAACGGTTATAAAAGAAACCTGCATAAAGAAAAACGGAAAGATAGCCAATAAAATTATTTGCTTTGGGGTTAGGCGATATCGTTCCATGCATGGCATCGTGAGCGGTAATAAACAACCCGGTATATAAATGCATCTGAACAAAAATCATGAGATAAACCAAAGGATTGCTCCAGGTAAAATCCCATGTCAGCAAAAAATAAAGAGAAATAAACCAACAGGCAATTACAGTTAATGCAACCAGTACTCCAGTATATGGGTTTATTTTTTTCAATGGTTTTTATTTTATTTCGTCATGCTGAATGTTCAGCATCTTTCTTAGTTAGTAAGACCCTGAAATAAATTCAGGGTGACGCTTACTGTAGGAACTAATACTGCTCCAGAGCGGCCTTAACATTTTCCATTAGCCACATTGGTGTAGAGGTAGCCCCACAAATACCTACTTTATCATTTTCGTTAAACCAGGTTTGATCCAACTCTTCAACATTTGAAATGAAGTATGAGTTATCGTTGTGCTTTTTACACACATCATAAAGTACTTTTCCGTTTGAAGATTTCTTTCCGGAAACGAAAACGATCTTATCGTAATGACTCACAAAATCTTCCAATTCCTCGTAGCGGTTAGATACTTGTCTGCAAATGGTATCGTTAGCCTTAACTTCGTAACCACGGTTTAATAATTCATCTTTAATGTGATAAAATTTATCGGTGCTTTTAGTCGTTTGGCTATACAAAGTAAATTTAGCAGGAAGTTGAACGTGATCTAATTCGGCCAAATCTTGAAAAACAATGGCCTTACCATCGGTTTGACCCTGTAATCCGATCACTTCAGCATGGCCGTGCTTACCAAAAATAAGTATCTGCTCATCATCATCATGCGAATTTTTAATTCTGTTCTGTAATTTCAGCACCACGGGGCATGAAGCATCTATTAACGTCAGGTTATTTTCTAAAGCCAGTTGATAGGTTGAGGGAGCCTCGCCATGTGCCCTGATTAAAACTTTCTCGTTCCTTAAGTTTTTTAATACTTCGTGGTCGATGATTTTTAATCCGCGGTCGGTTAAACGCTCCACTTCTTCATCGTTATGCACAATATCGCCAAGGCAATATAAATAACCTTCGTTATCCAGAATATCTTCGGCCATTTCTATCGCATATACTACGCCAAAGCAAAAGCCTGATGATTTATCGATGTTGACCTGTAAGTTTAAATTGCTCATTTTTTTTCCGGAATAGTTATTTATCGTGGTAGTGTCCCTTTGCAGAAATTACAAATACAGTAATAATCTCTTCATCAATTCTATAAACTAATCTGTCTTTTTTATTTATTTGTCTTGACCAATAACCAGAATATTCAAATTTTAACCTTTCAGGTTTACCTACGCCTGATGCGGGATGAATACTTAATTCTATAAAAATTTGCTGAAGTTTTTAATGGAAGCTTTATCTCCTGATTTAAGGATTTCAGCCAATTGTTTTTTAGCTTGATCTGTGATGTCTACAAAATACTTTCCCATATATTTTGAACATCCTTAACTCTCGTTAAACGTCCATTTTTTATATCTTCTTCACCATTAGCTATTTCATTTATAAATTCAGGGCTATAGCTTCTCTCTTTTTTAAAAGTTACGTTTAATGCTTGTAACACCGCCTCAACTGCCAAAAGCTGCTTTTTATTTTTGGGCTGTACGATTAGTGTTTCCATATTATAAAATTAATTAAAATAACCTTACAAAATTAAACAAAAATATTTGTTCCGGTTGTCATGTACAAGACAACAAAAAAGATTAACTGCGAGACAAACATTACCACACCAATATATTTCTGTTGTTTTAAGCCTAAAGCGTAATAAAATTTTAATAAGATTACAGAAACCATAAACCAGGCAACATAATTTTGAACCGGAATTTCGTGCCAATCCCACTGCCAGTAGTTAAATTTCATGGCCACAGGCTCTAAAAAGAAATCGAAAACAACCAATAAAACAGCGCCAAGAACCGAAGCCAAAATACTATGCCTGATTTTCATACTTTTCATCATTTGCCCAACGCTGAAAATAAGGATTACCCAATTAACCCCCATCAACAGTGGAACCGCAGCAACTTTGTAACCTAATGTATCGCCATAATAATAACTGCCAAATATTTTTCCAGTATGCACACCAAATACTTCAACTAAAAAGCCACAGAGAAACACTCCAGAAACGAATAATAATAAACGTTTCACATCTGCATTGTACGAAAAAACAATTACAGCAAACATCAGCAATAAATGAAAGGGTACAAGCTTGATAAAATAAGGCTGTGCAGCAGTGATTAAGAAGCCCAATAAGCCAACCACATGAAAAATGACAATTATTGCCACTGCAATCCTTTTAACCTTTAAATCGTTTTGATTGTTCTGCCCTTCCATGTGCCCGTTTTAAAAATATATTTTTTTATAGAAATGAGTGAAATGATTAAGAAGAACGTCATCTGTAAAGGATGTAAAACCAGGTTTATCAAAACATGCTGCCCGGATAAATAGGAAATCATCATTCGGCATAACACTATTAAAGTTAATGGTAATACAAGTAAATTAAGATTAAAGTTTAGGATTAAAATTAATGGCCCTATGGTTACCAAAAGCTGGTAAAGTAATAATATTATGATGTTATTACCAAAACCTGCCAGTAAATTTTTACTAAAGCCATTTAAGCTTTCGTTTAAATTTTTATACATCCTGCAATAAATCAATCCGTTGGCCAGAAGTGCTTCTGCATTAAATTTTTCCTGTTTTACCAATTTCATAATCTCCACATCCTCTACTACCTGATGTTTAACCCGCTCATGCCATTGTTTTTCTCTATAATGATTGGCATTAAAAAACATACATTGCCCGCTAGCCGCTGCAAAAGCTGGATTTTTCGAAAGCTTAACTAGTCGCAAAGGCAATAAGTTCAACAGGATGAAATGCATCAAGGGAACAGTTAACCATTCACCTATTGATTTCATCGTTTGATTGGTAAAAACGCTAAGTAAAGCCAGGTTTCCAATTTCCATCCGGCTGATGAGGCTATTGATCAATCCTCTTTTAATTGTTTCATCAGCATCAATAAACAATAAGTATTTACCGGTAGCCAATTCGCTAAGCTGGTGGCAGGCATAGTTTTTCCCCAACCAGTTTAGAGGTAACGCTTTACCCCTTACCACCTTAAATTGCGGATTGTCGAGGCAATATTTTTCGACTACCTCAAAAGTATTATCATTGCTGTTGTCATCCAGAACAAAAACCTCATAATGGGTATAGTCCTGATTTTTTATCGAAACAAGCAATTCTAAAATATTCTCAGCCTCATTCCTAGCGGGAATAAGAATCGAAACCAGATCATGGTGATATTTAACCACTCTCGGCAACTTGGGATTAGAAAGGAAATTAAAAACAGTAACCGAAAACCGGATCACCAGGAAAATCAAAACGGCATAAATAAAAATCGTCATTCAATTAGTTGATTTTGTTTAACAACCGATTGATCGTAATGTTTATTATAGGCACTTTTTAGCAATTGCAAACTCACATATTCTTCATTTTCCCAATGCTGTAGATAGGTATAAACCGTTGGTTTTCTTTTTGCAAAGTAATCAATGAAAGTAGCAGCAAAAATGATGTTTATTTTTTTTTTGCTGGCATTAATCATCTGCATCACTCCTTTTTCGAAATGAATACCTTTTAAATGATTCGAATATAATTTGCCCTGCGGAAATACCAGCACCAAGTTTGCAGGATCATCTAACAATTTGCCTGCATAGTTAAGCGTTTCCAGAACGTCCCTACCTTTATTTTCAGCGGCAAAAGCACCTAGAAACTTCAAAAAACCTATTTTCGTATAGTTCTCGGCATTCACTAAAACATGAAACCGTTTTTTTAGGACTTTTTTGTTGATATAAAACAGAAAAAAGCCATCCCACCAGCTAAAATGATTGGCCAAAATCAGAACAGAAGAATCAGATTGCGTAGCTATTGCATTATAATTAAATGCTGCAAAATCTTTTTTGATAATAAACTGAATATACCATGAGAAAAACTTGAAAATCAGATTATTTTTTCTGGGCTGATACATTTTGGAAAATTGCAAAAAATTGAGGTGAATTACAAATATAGCATGTCGTAGATCTAAAAAATTCATCATCTCGAATGTAGCGAAGTCCCGACGTTAAGTCGGTAGAGGGATCTTTGAACCTAATTATTGACTAAAAGATTTAGCTTCGCCGATTCTCCAGTCTCAGCTACTAGTAGCCAGTTCGAATTTACAGATACTGTTGGCAAACAATCAAATTATAAAATTTAACTATAGATATCGTTCATCACCCATCTAACCTCTTCCATCTTACATCGATACCTAGCTCAAATAAACCCGATCTTCTTCTCCCTCTACATCCATCACTACATCAACATGCTCTTTTAAAACGGTAGCAAGTTCAAGACCAACAAAATCAGTGGCAATGGGAAAGATTTTATGGCTCCGGTCAACCAAAACTACCGTACGGATTTTTTTATGAGGTGTGTTTAAGAAAACACCTAAACCATAAGCAAGGGTTTTACCACTGTTTAATACATCATCAACAATAATAATTACCTTGTTTTTCCAATGGCTTTCGTCCAAATCTGTTGAAGCCACCAATTTGCTGCTTTCTTTTTGCAGGTCAATACGTAGCAGGGTAAGTTTAAAACCTGAAATCTTTTTAAGCACTTTTTCTAACCTCTGTGCCAATTTATAACCGCGGTCCCAAATGCCGGCAAGTACCACTTCTTTCTCGTTCAGGTTATCCTCTAAAATCTGATAAGCGATACGATCTATTTTCTGCTGAATTTGTTTCTTGTTAAGAATAAGTAATTGCGATGCCATTGTATAATCGGATTGAATACAAAAAGAACGATTTTAAGGATGAAATTCAAACTATTTAAAAAATAATTTCGATTGTTTGCAACGTTTTCGCCAGAGATGCGTCTAATCTTTAACCAAAACAAAAATCGAAGCCTTGACATGTAAATATCACATTACAACAGCTTCAAGATCATTTAACGAAAGACAAATATGAAAATCCTTATCAAATCATCCGCCATCTTATTTATAGTGGTAACCAGCTATATGGCTAAAGCGCAGGAAGCTAAAAGTTTTACGGTTAAAAACTTCAATAGTATTGGCGTTAGCAGTGGAATTGACTTATACTTAACCCAAGGCGGTAGCGAAAGTGTAAACATAAAATCTGATTCTGAAATATTAAAAGATATTGTTGTGGAGCAAAGCGGCAGTAATGTTACCATTAGGTTTAAAGATGGCATCAACTGGGGTGGCATGTTTAAAAACCGTACTATTAAAGCTTATGTAAATTTTAAAACCCTAAATGCAATTGCAGCTTCTGGAGGTTCGGATGTTTTTACACAAAATCAGATCAAGACAGATAAACTTGCCATCCGCTCTTCTGGTGGTTCAGATTTAAAGCTTAGTGTTGTTTGTAAAGATCTATCCATCCAATCAAGCGGTGGCAGTGACATTGATCTAAAAGGAAAAGCAGAAAACATGACCATTCAATCTAGCGGCGGCAGCGATATCGACGCTTATGAATTAATTGCAGATTATGCAAAGGTGCAGGCTTCTGGTGGTTCTGATGTAAATATTTATGTAAATAAAGGTTTAGAAGCCAGTGCAAGTGGAGGTGGCGATGTAAGTTATAAAGGGAATGCCTCACTCAAAAAAACATCGACATCAAAAAGTGGAGAGGTACACCACGTAAATTAAAAGTTTAGTTTAGTTAATGATAATTCGCCGTTTTGTGGATGCAAAACGGCGTTTTTCGTTATAGATAGCCATCAGGTATTCGGGAATTATACGGATTCTGGCTATTATTGGCTATGGCAAGCAAACCTTAAACCCTCCGCCTCCTATCCTCTACCTTTTTTATAGGGGTAATAAATAAAGTTAGCACCTTCAGGAACGATTACAAATACACACATAAAGTCTTCCGGTTTCTTATATACTTTTAAGAAAGGTTCTTTTTTCTCCTTGCTGATAATTCCTTTTTCTACAAATTCTTCTAATGTAGAGGCTTGTATGGTCCAATTGGTATTGAGTTCTTCTTTATTCAAAATAACCTCCCCTATATTTACTTCATGTTGGTGAGCAATAAAAATAGGATAGGCAGAAATGCCTTCAACCATAATTTCAATAGCTACTTCTTTAATCGCATCAGCATAAAACTCCAGGTCTTTCTCTAAACTGATCAGTGGACTCTCCTGTTTACGTTGTGGCGCCCCACTATCTTCGGGCGTTGCACTTAATAATTCTTCTCTATCCATTTTTTGTTGTTGAAAGGTTTAAGTGTAGAATCTTGAAAGTCCCATAAAACCTTTTCCATTTTATGTTCCTACGCTCTTAACCTCAATAGTACCACATTCTCTACGTGTTGTGTATGAGGAAACATATCTACCGGCTTGATGCGCGACACGTCATATTTCTCCTTTAACAATTCAAGGTCTCTGGCTTGAGTTGCGGCATTACAGCTTACATACACAATTTTCTCGGCTTCCATTTCCAATAATCTTTGCACCACATCTGCATGCATTCCAGCACGCGGCGGATCGGTGATCACTACATCAGGCTTACCATGTGCCAATATAAATTCGGATGTAAGAATATCCTTCATATCGCCTGCATAAAAGATCGTATTATCAATTCCGTTTAGCTCGGAGTTGAATTTAGCATCTTCAATCGCAGTTGGTACATACTCTACACCTACCACTTGCTTTACATTTTTAGCCACAAAGTTGGCAATGGTTCCTGCTCCGGTATATAAATCGTAAACCAGTTCATCGCCTTTAAATTCTGCAAAATCACGCGTAATTTTATACAGTTCAAAGGCCTGTTCTGAATTGGTCTGATAAAACGATTTTACCCCGATTTTAAAACGGATGACATCCCCGCCTATCAGTCCGACAGGCATTTCTTCGAAAATATGATCACGGCCAGCGAAAACCGCTACGTCCTGATCGAAAATGGTATCATTTTTCTTTTGGTTAACGATATAAAGCAGGGAGGTAATTTGTGGGAATTCACTTTTAAGGAACTCCATTAAACCATTAATCTGTGTTTGTTCCGGATAAGCAAAAACTACCGCAACCATTACTTCTCCCGTGCTGGAAGTACGGATAATCAGGTTACGCAAAACGCCTACATGGTTACGCAAATCGTAGAAAGACAGCTCATTTTCTAAAGCATATTTACGGACGGCGTTTCTGATCGAATTAGATGGCTCATCCTGTAAATAACAATGTTCGATATCTAAAATTTTATCGAAACGTAAGGGTACGTGAAAACCCAGTGCATTCATATCAAAATCTTCATCGCGTTCAACATCAGTTTTTTCCAACCAACGTTTATTCGAAAAAGTAAATTCTAATTTATTACGATAATATCTGTTTTTTGCCGAACCCAAAATCGGTTCTGTGCCAGAGGTATCTATTTTGCCTAAACGCTGTAAGGCGGCCTCAACATTTTTCTGTTTAAACTTTAATTGAGCATCGTACCCCATATGCTGCCATTTACAACCGCCGCAGGTTCCGAAATGAGGACAAAAAGGATTGGTACGCAATGCTGATTTTTCATGAAGCTGATCGATGATGGCTTCAGCAAAATTCTTTTTCTTTTTCGTTAAGCGTACATCTACCACATCACCAGGAACAGCTTTATCTACAAAAATGACCAATTCATCAGCTTTGCCAACACCTTTACCTTCTTCAGCAATATCAATTATTTGTACGTTTGGAACAATAGTTACCGTACCAGGTTTTCTTCTACTCATTATTTTACAAAGATAAGAAAAAGAGGTTGAAGGTGAAGGGCAGAAAGATGGAAGCTTAAAAACTACTAAATAAAAAGATTGAGGGCTAGTAATGAAGCGTGTTATTGATAGGAGCAAGACTCAAAAATCAGAAAAAATTACGCATAACTTTTCAACCGGAAACTAACTGCCCGGTAAACAATTATGGCTTAAAAAATTATTTTCCAAAAAATTTAAATGCTGCGCCCCAAAAGCCGTCCAGCCAATTAAATTTCAAGTCGAATTTCTCATCCACTTGTACAGAAAATTCTAGTATTTCTTTGCTCATGATAAAAAACCTATCTATTTAAACAATAATACAAAATTCAGACCAAAAACCAAAACGGTATATATTAATTTTGTGTTAATTTCGTATTGAATAATTAAATAACTTCTTCACCTTTAATTTAAATTGTTTTATAATTGATCTTCAAGTATTTGTTTGATTCGCCATACATGCTATTGATGAAATTACCAAAAAGAGAGGACACTATGTGTAAAGTGAAAGTTAGTATTAATAAACGTATAACAGCTTGCCATATAGATGATGTGTAAGTATAACATTGCGTTCGGCTCCTTAATATTATTGTAATCGGGAAATAATCAAAAGCTATTGTTATCTTTCGTTTTTACTAATGACCATGAAAACGAAGATACTTCTTGCACTACTTTTTGTTCACCTAGGCTGTTATGCACAACATTCGATAAATGAATATTTTAAGCTTACAAGGGCGGGTTTCCAAGAAAAAAATGCCTACGAAACCACCGCTTTTGTAGAAAAATACTTCCGTGTGCCCGGCAACACGGGCTTTAATGCCAGTATCTATTATGTAGAAAACATCCTTAAAAAAGCTGGTTTTGTAGAACAGAAGCAAGATGAGTTTGAAGCGCCTTTAACCTATCGGATTGAAAAAAGAGCGATGAACAACAGTGCATGGGAGCCTGTTGATGCCAATATTAATATTATAGGTGATGTACAGCCGCTCATATCTTACAAAACCAATCGTAACATGATTCCCATCAACTGTGGATCAACTCCCGCTGATGGCATTACAGCCAAGGTTGTTTACATCGAAAAAATAATTCCAGCAGAAATAGAAAAAATGGATTTAAAAGGAAAAATCCTATTTTCAGAAAATAATCCATCGCGTTTACTTCAAATTGCTAACTAAAGCAGGGGCCATTGGTGTTTTAGGCTATTCGATGCCGAAATATACACAGCCAGAAATTAATCAAACTTCCATCCAGTTCGGCAGCATGAGAGCCAATAGCGAAGTGTGGACATTGTTCCTATCTTATATGGCGAAAGAAAAATTGAAAGCTGCTTGCCTAAAAGGTGAGACGAAATTGAAGGTAAATATTCAAACTAAAATTTATCCTTCCGAAGAATTAACCATTGTGGCAAATGTTAAAGGAAGCGTAAATCCACATGAACGTTTTGTATTTAGTGCACACGTACAAGAACCTGGCGCAAACGATAATGCAAGTGGCGTGGGTACATTAGCAGAAATGGCAAGATTAACGGCAGAATTGTATCAGGCGAAAAAGATAAACCCTAAGCGCAGTTTAACTTTTTTATGGGGCGACGAAATCGTATCAACAAGAAGATATATTACTGAAGATACCACAAGGGCCAATGGCATTATGTGGGGCATGAGTTTGGATATGGTTGGCGAAGACACCAAAAAAACCGGCGGTTCTTTTCTAATCGAAAAGATGCCTGATCCATCAGCCATTTGGACAAGAGGTACAGATAAACATACTGAATGGGGGGCTGGTGATGTTAAAGAGAAAGATCTTTTTCCGCACTATTTCAACGATTTTATTTTCGACATCTGTAAAGCACAGGGTAAATTTGCCAACTGGACAGTTCACTACAATCCTTTTGAAGGTGGTAGTGACCACACCCCGTTCTTGCAAAATAAAATTCCCGGACTATTAATGTGGCACTTTACTGATGTGTTCTACCATACGGATAATGACAGGATTGATAAAGTTTCGCCAACTGAAATGAAAAATGTTGGTATAAGTGGCTTAACAGCAGCCTACACTTTAATTTCAGCAGATGAAAACACAGCTACTGCTACTGTTTCTCAAATTAAAACCGATGCTTTAACCCGCTTAAAAACTGAATTTGAACTAAGCAAAAAAGCCATCGCCGAAGGAAAACCGGCAGACGATGAGAAGCATATTATCGAAGTTTGGTGCAAATGGTATGTTGATGCACTGGCAACCATCAATAAAATGCCAGTTAAAGCAGAAACTACAAGAGTAGGTTCGTCCATTAAATTTGCCACCAATGAGATTGAAAAACAAACAAAAGTGTATTTAGCGGAATTAAAGTAGGTTAGTTTTTATGGTTAATCAAATTTATAACTACTTTAACCATCATCTCTTTTTCTTTAGGATCACTTTCTGCAATAAGCAAAGTAAGCGCAACCAGCGCATTATCAGCAATTCTTTTTCTACCATCTTCCCGATAGAGCATTTTATTTTTGTCCAGAAACCAAACAAATAAAAAAGCAGCGATCCGTTTATTTCCATCAGAAAATGAATGGTTTTTTACAACGAAATATAGTAGATTGGCTGCCTTTTCTTCCATACTT
>NZ_JAQIIV010000004.1:0-427152 GCF_036946585.1 Pedobacter terrae
CCAATCCCATCATAAACCATTATATTAAAGAAATCTACAGCAGGGAAAACTTCAGATTTTAATCCGTCACGAATACTGCCGGCATATACGCCCGGGGTTATGGCTGCACTTAAAAATTTATGGTATTTATGTAGTGAATCTGAAAGTTCCTTCATTAGCAGTACATAATTATCTGCCGATCCATCGCTGGTGCTGGGATATTCCCAATCCATATCTATGCCGTCCAAATTATTTGTTTTGGCAAAAGTAAGCACATTTTTTACAAACAGATTTCTGGCAGGTGCAGATGCAGCCATGGTGACAAAAATACTTTTTGTACCTGATATTGAAATGCCTGTTTTTACGCCATTTGCCTTTGCTTTCTGGATTACGGTTGTAAATCTGCCGGGTTGTGCTAATTCCACTAAACTTCCGTCTGTGTTAGGGTTCAGGAACGCATAAAACAGGTGCGTAATCATTTTAAATTTCGAGTCTGCAACACCGGCAGGATCCCGGTAACTCGGGAAATAACTGACAATCTTAAAGCTATTGTCTGACACGTACGGTGTAGCAGGAATAGTGCTTTCAGGAGGAGCTGTTACGGAATCATTCTTTTTGCAGGATGATATGATAAGCAATGTAGAAATGCCGATTAACAGGTAGATTTTTTTCATAGGTTAGTGTTTAATATTGCATATGCTAAAAATGATTGTGTATGTAAGTCATGATCCTCACCATTTCTGCACGTACTTCTGAGGTTGGATTTACAAAGTTGTTGTTCATGAAAGAAAAAATATATGTTTTGCCTTTTTTGGTGAGTACGTAGCCACTTTGATTATGAACACCCCCGAGCGAACCCGTTTTACCAAAAACAAAAGGCTCATTGGTTTTGGGATAAGCATTCTTTAAAGTACCGCTTTTGCCTCCTGCAGGAAATAATTCAAAAAGCTTTTCCGGATTGTTTACCAGCCTGTAAATAGAATCAAGTAGATAGACATTATCACGTGGTGTAAATAAATTCTGTCGGGAAAGCCCGGATCCATCAACCCATTTTACTTTATCAGGCAGAAAAGAAAGGTAATTTTTTGTAATGTAATCAATGGCCCTGGTGGTGCTTAATGTATCGCCAATCTGATTAGCGCAAACCAATAACAAATGTTCTGCAATAAAATTATCGCTGGGTAACATCATGTGCTTTAGAACCGAATCGCGCTTTGCGCCAGGTAAGGTTTTAGCATCCTTCGGTATTTTTAGCTTTACAATGCCAACGGGTTTGTGTAAAGTATCTGCCAGTATCTCAACAGTAACCTGTGCGCTGGTTTTATATGGGTTTTGCTGATTATAACCTGGCTTTACATCAACTGCCGGATAATGAAAGCGGTTAGTTAAAAAATCTCTTTTTATCTGGAAATTGCCTGTTTTCTGGGTCGAATCTATTTCAAAACAGGGGGCAAAAACCTTTGGCTCAATATTAATTTTATTGGGTGAGGCATAGGTAGAGGTAACCATGTTATCCATAATGGGCATTTCGGTAATTTCTGGCTGGTAATAATAATCGTAATCATCCCAGGCCCAGCCATCGCCAAAGAAATTGCCGGAATATCGACCAGGAGAAAAGAATAGTTTTTTATTTGAGGCCAGGAGAAAATTGTATGCCGATTTGTCTTTTACTGCAAACTGCAAAAAAGCAGGATCTCCCGTTCCCCAAAAAATCAATGAATCATTCCGCTCGGTATATTTCAAAGCAGGCATTAAATCGGGCAGCATTTTTAGGCTCGCAAAAAACGTATACAATTTAGTGTTAGATGCCGGGGTAAAATATTGATCTGCATCTTTCTGAAAAATCATTTTTTTATCTATTGGGTTATAAAGCGCAAAGCCAACCTGGTATTGTTTAATCACCTCGGAATTTTTAAATGCTCTGGCTACTTTTTTTGAAACGATTTTATTCGTGGAACAGCCTGCTAACAAGCTAAGGGACAGAACAAATGTGAAAAAAATAAAATTATGATTTTTTAAAGGGAACATATGCTAAATTTAGGAAACATAAAGATTAACTAATTTATTGAATTTAGTTTAATGTTGGCCAAATATAAACCCGGTGTAATAATCTGTTTACGTAAACTAAGCATTTACCTGGGGCTCGTATTGCTCACTTTTCCTGGGTTTGCACAAGAATTCCTCTTTAAAAGAAACCGCCAAAAACAGTCAATTCCTTTTAAGTGTATTAAAAATCTGATGGTTATTCCGGTATATGTAAATGGAAGAGGCCCATATGATTTTGTGCTTGATACCGGTGTTGGCCCTATGATTATTACGGACCCATCTATTATAGATTCTTTAAATTTTGGTAAGCTCCGTAAGATTAAAGTTTCTGGTATGGGAATTGAAAGCGTGGATGCTTATGTTTCTCAAAGTCTTGATGTTAAAGTAGGCAGTGCCAGCATTAAGTATATACCAACTGCTATCTTAAAAGAAGACTTGTTTAACCTGTCAGGACATTTAGGCCTGAAAATATACGGCCTGTTAGGTTTCAGCTTTTTTAACAGCTTTATTGTTGATATCAGGTACAGTGAAAACAGGCTGATTATTTATGATAGAGGTGCCAGGATTAAATACCGCGGAAAAAAGATACCTATCGAAATTGAAAACCAGAAGCCTTACATCTTAGCCGAAATTGATGCGCCCAATGGAAAAACAGTTGAAGCCAGGTTTTTAATGGATACCGGGGCCAGCCATGCCTTATCACTAGAAATGCTAAATGCAGCAGAATTCCCTTTGCCTGAAAAAAAAATCAAGGCTAATTTAGGAATAAGTTTAAGTGGGCAGATTAAGGGATATGTTGGTCGTGTAGCAAGGTTTAATATTGGGAGTTATGTTTTTAAGGACGTTGTTGCAGGATTCCCTGATTTTAAGAACATTGCAGGTAAAATTGATCTATCAAAAAGAAATGGCAATTTAGGCGCCGATTTACTCCGGAAATTTAACATTCAGTTGAACTATCAGAATGGATTTATTTATGTTAAACCTAATGGATTCAGGAAAACCCCTTTCGAACATGATATGGTGGGTATGGTGTTATATCTTGATCAGAAAACATATAAAAGGGTATTGATTGGAGAAATAGAGGAGAATAGTCCGGCAGAAAGGGCTGGTTTACAGCCTAACGATGAAATTATCGGGGTAAACTTTAAAGGCATTAATGCCTATTCGTTAAACGACCTTACCGAAATATTTAAATCGAAAGTAGACAGGACTATTATTCTCGAAATCTTTAGAGATAATCAGGTCTATTTTAAAGTTGTTAAACTCGAAAAAAGGGTCTAAAGAGCGTAATTTTCCAGTTACAAACCATTTGTCATGTAACAAGGCTTTAACTTTAACCTCTTATTGCCAAGCAAACTAACTTTATATACACATGAATAAAAACCTTAAGGTATTTGCACTTGCAGGTATCGTAGCACTTGGTGTAGCCGGAACAAGTTCGGTATATGCCCAGAAAAAATCTAAAACAAGCAAAGGAAGTACTCCAACAACGCCAACTGCAGCTCCGGCGGCAGCACAAAAAAAAGAAGGCATTAAACCATTTGCCGAAGTCATTACTGCAAAGGCGAGAACAACAAATGGTTTATTTAAAACACATAAAGTAGACGATAAATGGTATTTTGAGATACCAGATTCGGTGATCAATCGTGAAATGCTTGTGGTTACCCGTTTGGCAAAAGCACCTGCAGGTGTAAAAGTAGGTAATCAGCAATATGGTGGTGAAGAATTAAACGAGCAGGTATGGAAATGGGAGCGTAGAGGTAAACAGGTTTACATTCGCGTGCCAAGCTATTCAACCAAAGCCGATCAGAACAGTGATATGTACGAATCAGTGCAAAATTCAAATCTTGCGCAGATTTTGGCCAGTTTTGAAATTAAAGCTTATAATAAAGATACTACAGGTGTTGTGATCGATGTTACTGACTTTTATAACGGTGATATTATGGCCATTGGCGCTACCGATCAAATCCGTAAAGCATATAAGGTAATGGCATACGATGGTTCAAGGTCTTACATTGATACGATAAAAACCTTTCCGATCAATGTGGAAGTAAAAACAGCTAAAACTTATCGTGCAGCAGAATCTCCAACTGATAGCAGTAATGGAGCCGTTACTTTCGAGTTTAATACGTCAATGTTATTATTGCCAAAAACACCTGTAAAAGCCAGGATAATGGACAGTAGGGTTGGTTTTTTTGGTCAATCTCAAATCGATTATGGAAGCAACGCGCAAAAAGCAGAGCGTACAGCCTACATTCACCGCTGGAATTTGGTTCCAAAAGATACAAATGCTTATAAACGTGGCGAATTGGTTGAACCGGTAAAACCTATTGTCATTTATATCGATCCTGCAACGCCTAAAAAATGGGTACCGTTTTTAATTCAGGGAATTAACGATTGGCAAGTAGCATTCGAAGCTGCCGGTTTCAAAAACGCCATTATTGGTAAAGAAGCACCAACACCACAACAAGACCCTCAGTTTAGTGTAGAAGACTCTAGATATTCAGTAGTCCGCTATTTTGCATCAGATATTGCAAATGCTTACGGCCCGCACATTAGTGATCCCCGAACCGGACAAATTTTAGAAACGCATATTGGTTGGTACCATAACGTAATGAATCTGTTGCGTAACTGGTATTTCGTACAGACAGCAGCCATTAATCCTGATGTGCGTAAAGCACAATTTACCGATGCACAGATGGGCGAGCTGATCCGTTTTGTATCATCACACGAAATTGGCCATACCTTAGGTTTGCCACATAACTTTGGCTCAAGTTATGCTTACCCGGTTGATTCCTTACGTTCAAAAAAGTTTACAGATAAACATGGTACGGCCCCCTCAATTATGGATTACGCACGTTTTAACTATATCGCTCAACCGGGTGATGGCGTAACCAAACTTCACCCGCAAATTGGAGAATACGATAAATGGGCAGTGAAATGGGGCTATTCATGGATCCCAGGAAATAAAACTGCAGAGCAGGAAAAGGAGATTTTAGACCAATGGACATTAAAAAATGCCGGCAATCCGTTATATTTCTACGGCCGTCAGGGAACCTCATTAGATCCGCGTTTGCAAAGCGAAGATTTGGGCGACAATGCCATGAAAGCCAGTACTTACGGTATTGCCAATTTAAAACGCATCCTTCCAAACGTAGAGAAATGGACCTATCAGAAAGGAAAAGATTACAGCGATTTAAAGGAAATTTATACAGAAATTGTTGGCCAGTTTAACCGTTACATGGGTCATGTGGCAACCAATGTTGGTGGCTTAAGCGAGAACTTTAAAACTTACGATCAAAAAGGACCCGTTTATGCTTATTTGCCTAAGGCAAAACAAAGAGAAGCCGTTACTTTTTTCAATCAGCAATTATTCAGCTCACCACTTTGGTTAATCAGCAATGATCAATTAAGTAAATTTGATAATGGTGTATTGCTAAACCGTATTAAAGGTGTTCAAACAAATACTTTAGGTAATTTGCTATCAGCATCCCGTATTGCGCGTTTGTTGGATAATGAGACTAAAAATGGCACAGCAAAAGCATATACCTTACCTGAATTATTTACCGACTTACGTTCTTCAGTTTTTGTTGCAGGAAGGGCAGATGCCTTTAAGCGTAATTTACAACGTGCCTATGTAGATCGTTTACAGGATTTAATGACTAAAGAAAATGAACTTCCGGTTGGTTTCCCGGTAGATTATGCTGCAAGTTATGGTTTAACCCCAATCAATGTTGGTTTATCTGATATCAGGCCATTGGTTAGGGCAGAGTTAAAAACCCTGTTGGCGACAACAAAAGCCAGGGCAGCTGCTGGTGACGCTATTACTAAAGCACATTACGAAGATTTAAATATCAGAATTAAAGATATTTTAGATCCGAAAAAGTAAATAGTGATTAAATTATAAAAGAATAAAAATGAAAGAATGATCAACAGCAATTGTGCATTCACTCATTCGAAATTCAAAAAGGCGGAGTAAATCATTAAATTGATTGCTCCGCTTTTTATTTACAACCTCGCGATTCGTCCTCTCGACTGAAACGCAGTGGAATGCCCGCCTGTGCAGACAGGCCTGCCCATACAGACGGGTAGAGATCTATCCTGATAGATTTAGCTTCCCTGAGCCTTCGGGTTCTCGACCCCGTTTCACTCCTTTCGAAATGACGGCGCTATTAAATCGCTCTTTGTATAATTCTTGATGCTTTAACATAAACCACCTATGAGTTTTTAATTTTATACCAAAACAAGATTATGCTTAAAAAAATATTCTTTGTACTTGCATTATTTGTCTCCGGTTTCTCAGCCTTTGGCCAAAATCCCGATTCCATCACCCTGGTAAAAGCTAAATGGCATAAAAAACGCATTGCCCGGCAGGTGATTTTATTAAGGCATCATTTTGATCAGAAAAATCTTTTTTCGGCAAACCAAAATATTTCGTTTTTAGAAATAAAAAATACTGGTCGTAAGGTACTTTTTGCTATCGGAGCAGAAGAAAAAGAATTGCTTACCACCAGTAATTTTGGATTACGGGATACGGCAATTGCAGCAATAAATGGTAATTTTTTTGATGTAAAAAACGGAGGTGCAGTAGATTTTGTTCGGGTTAACGGAAAAACCATCAATACAAACCGCCTGGATAAAAACGGGAACAGGGCCCGGCATCAGGAGGCAGCAGTTGTAATTGAAAACGGAAAGATTTCGATCAAAAAATGGGATGGTGCAACGGATTGGGAAACGAAACTCACCGCTCAGAATGTACTGTTAAACGGACCTTTATTGACTATAAATCACATTGACGAAATCTTAGATACGACCAGTTTTAACCGTTTGCGACATCCACGTACCTGCCTTGGTATAAAGCCAAATGGTAGGGTGATTTTACTGACCGTTGATGGAAGAAATGAAAATGCTGCCGGAATGAGCTTGTTCGAATTAACAAAATTGATGCGCTGGTTAGGTTGTGTCAGTGCCATAAATTTTGATGGCGGGGGTTCTACCACATTGTGGGTAAGTGGAATGCCCGATCATGGCGTGATCAACTATCCAAGTGATAATAAAAAATGGGACCACGAAGGACAACGTAAGGTTGCCAATGTTATATTAGTTAAAAAAACAAGTTAATAAATAAAGACAAGTCCATAAGAACGATATTTGCCTGTGGTTAAAAAAACTTATTTTAGCCCCATATTTTATTGAAATGATCAAAAATACCATATACCTTCTCTTTTTAGTATTGATGCTTTCTGCCTGTAATTATGGTGCGAAAACCAGCAATCCAACGTTAAGGGATTTTACCTTTGAACCTGTAAAGGGCATCCGTTATGTGGAAGTGAAGCGGCGGTTTAAAGATGGATATTCTTTTAATCGGGAAGGTTTTATGCAGAAGCCATCATGGATTATCGAAGTGGTAAAAGAAGACACTATGGCGGCATGGAGCCCGCAGAAAAACAGGATGCAGAATTTTTACCTGCAATACGACCATGCCAATGTATATAATTTCGCAGCAGAGTTTTTTAAAGTGAAACACATCAGTAAAGACAGTTTGGTTTTTCAAAGAATTCAGGTTGATGGAAAGGTGATTGCCTCGGATGTCCGTTCGGATGTAAACATGACTTTTTACGCACAGGATTATATAAAAAACAAGCTAAAAGCGAAAGCTGAAGAATTGCAAAAACCAACCAAAGCCGACACTGCTTTTATCGAGAAACGTTCTGCTCAAGTTAACGCCAATAGCGATAGCGCTTTTGCTGCTACAAGCCCGGTTCAGTTTATTCCTAAAAGTAAAATCGTTAGAGTCGAAAAAATCAGTACGGTAGACCGGACGAATAATAGGACCGAGGCTTACGATTACATGTTTCCACAGTATATTATCCGGATAGATCGGGCTTATAAGGATTTTGCTTACCAGGTTTCAGCTATTGTTGATTTTCAGGGAGGCATACATGTGAAAACGGTTTATAATGTACTTCCTGAAAACGCTGAAGCCAAAAAAAAGGTAGCTCAGGGAATAGCCGATATCTATGTTAGAAACCTTTTTGATGTGGCCCCGGGAACAACATTGGAGATACCACATAATAGTGAAATTACGTTGACAATGATTGGGAAAGCAAAATAAAAAGCCCTAATAATCTGTTGTTTACAAAAATTTAATGTTAAAAAATGTTAACTTTTTATTTTGATTTTGAAAATTAAAACTTACCTTGCATACTTAATTTTAATATTTAATACAATGCAAGAAGGCACAGTAAAATTCTTCAATGTAACTAAAGGTTTTGGCTTTATCATCCCTGCGAATGGCGATAGCGAAATTTTTGTTCATTCAACAGGTCTTATCGACGAAATCCGTGAAAACGACAAAGTACAATACGAAGTTGCTAACGGTAAAAAAGGCTTAAATGCCGTTAATGTGAAAGTAATTTAAGTTATTTATCATATTCACACATGAGGCTGCTTTCTTGCGATGGCGGCCTTTTTTATTTTCTAATTGGATTCATATTGCCACTTATGAGTTATTACTTTATTATTCCTGGTTTGGGTAATTCAGGCCCCGATCATTGGCAAACACATTTTGAAAAATCTGGAGATCATTTTATCCGTATCAATCAACTGGAATGGGATCAGCCAACCAGTAAGGATTGGATTGAAACGATTGACCAGAGCCTTAATGGTTATGATTTGGCAGATGTAATTCTAATTGGCCATAGTTTAGGCTGTACCGCTATTGCAAATTGGGCAAAAGAATACCAAAAGAAGATAAAAGGTGCATTGTTAGTTGCCCCCAGCGATTTGGAGGCTCCGCGTTATACTTTCGATACGGTTGGCTTTGAGCATGTACCTTTAGATAAAATTAATTTTAAAACTATCGTTGTGGCCAGTTCAAATGATGAATGGGTAACATTGGAAAGGGCCAGGTTTTTTGCCGAAAATTGGGAAAGTGAATTCATTAATATCGGTAATGCCGGGCATATTAATGCAGCCTCGGGATTTGGAGAGTGGCCGATGGGATTGGAAATTTTGAAAAAACTTGGTTGATAAATCTAAATAACGATATAGCGGCGAATTGATGCTATTTATATATCCTCTTCCTTAAAAACTGATCAAGAAATACCAGTCCAATCACCAGGTCAAAAAATAAGAAACTATATAGAACAGTAGGCGTGATATATTGATCTAATTTAAAGTTCAGGTTGGTATTAAGTTCCAATTTAGGCATAGTCAAGTTTGAGTTATAAAGTACATAACCAAACAACGATAGCAGTGAGAGGATGAAAAAACCACCAATACTGTAGATAATCTTTTTATCCACTTTGGTTTTCATCGCAACCGGTGCAGGCGCTAAAGCGATACTTTCCATAACATTTCTGGTAAAAGACATGGAAGGTTCATCTAGTTCGAGTGCATTAAAAACCGAATTAAGTTTTAATAGCTCCTCGTACTGCGCTTTAATTTCGGCAGTGGACTCAATTTTTTCTTCAATGGCTTTTTTCGAAGACTCATTAAGATTTCCATCAATATAATCCCAAAGCTGTTGTTCTATCGTATTCATAGTAACTCCTTTACTTCATCTTTTAACAAATATTGTAATTTTTCTCTAAGTCGTTGCCTGGCCCTATGCAATTTAACTTTAATAGTGTTCGGCTCCATGTGCAATGTTTCGCCAATCTCTTCCAAACTCTGTTCGCCCTTATAAAACAGCGTGATAATGGCAGCATCATCTGGTAAAAGCTGTGTAATAGCCAGGTTTAGAAAAGCATGGCTGTCTTGCTTCTCGTATCCATCCGCATTAAAATCGGAGGTCTGATTTTCGAGTTGTAGAACGGTACTTTCATCATCTATAGAAGAGGTGTCTAAACGTTTTCTCCTTAAAAACGTCATGGCCGTAGTGTAAGTAATTGTATATAGCCAGGTGCTAAACTTAGCTGTTTGCTTAAACGTTCCTAAAGCTTTGTATGCTTTTACAAAGCAATCCTGTGCAATTTCTTCGGCATCTTCCCTGTTTTTCGAAAACCTTAAAGCAAGTGTAAATACAAATCGCTGATGGCGTTTCACCAATAAAGCATACTGATCGGTTTCACCGTTCAATATTTTTTGGATCAGCGCTAAATCTGTAATGTTTTGCTCCATGTTTAGCTTAAGACTACATCATAGATAAGTAGGTTACACAGGAAACATGATAAAATAGATTTTTTGTCATTCGCGAAGTGCATAAAGGAATGATCAGGTTTTTTGGAAACGAAAGGACCATATTTCATCGGGGTGTGCAGCCCTGCTGTTCGCTGTAGCCCTCATTCTTTGGGGCTGCCGCTGCCATCAGGTTTATGAACAGCGTTTGTGCACACTGCAAACCCTTAAAATGAATACTGTCTTTGGCAATTTTGCTTGGGTACAGCGATGCCCCAAGCTTACAAGCGCAACACGGGAGCCAATTTTGTTGGTTGCAGAGGCATTGGGCGTCAAAAGAAAGAAAACACAGGTGTTTTAAATAGATTGGTGGGGCCGTGGCAAAACTTCCGAAGTTCTGCCGACGCGCCCCTTGGTGAACTTCGGAAGTTGGCGGTTGCTAATGCGAGGCGAAAAACTTTAATCCGGCAATTGATCCAATAAGTGTGCAGATAAAAAATATCCGCCAGAAAGTTGCCGGCTCATTAAAATAGGTGATTCCGATAATCACCGTTCCTACGGCACCTATGCCTGTCCAAACCGCATAGGCTGTTCCCATGGGTAAAGTTTGGCTGGCTTTGTTGAGCAATAAAAAACTTAAAATAATACAGACAAAAAAAGCTGCACTCCATTTTATATTTGAAAAATTGTTCGATAATTTAAGGCAGGTCGTAAAGCCAACCTCAAAAAGGCCGGCAATAATGAGAATTATCCAGTTCATGATCAATGTGTTTCTGCAAATGTACAGCACGTTTAACAGGCAACATTTTACAAATGTTAAAAAATCATTTTACTGATGTGCTGCCCTTATTCTGCTCAACGTAACCTGCGTTACACCCAGATAGGAAGCAATATGTTTTAAGGCTACACGTTTAATCAGTTCTGGAGATTGTGCTGCAAATTCATGATAACGTGCAGCCGCTCCTTTGAACGCCCGATCAATCAATCTCCTTTCAGTAGCAATAAGTTCCAGTTCGGCAATTTTCCGGCCCCAATTGGCTATTTCGATATTTTGCTTGTAAAGCAGAAACAGATTGGTCAGTTTAATCCTGATCAGTGTACTGTTCGTTAACAGTTCGATATTCTCATAACCAGGGCTGTTATTGATATAACTATTGAACGAAAAAAGAACCGCACCACTTTCGCCAAACCAAAAGGTAATCTGCTGGTTTTCACCATCGCTGTAAGCCCGGGCAATGCCACTTTGAAGAATATAAAAATAGGGTTCCACTTTATCTGCATGAATGATTGTGGTTCCTTTTGGATATTGAACGCAAGCCATGTAATGGCTGAGCTCAAGCCACGAATCATCACTTAAGCCACTAAAAAGTAGGGTATCTCTGAGTTGTTCAATCAAAATAGGAAGGTTTATGACAAAAATAGAAATGTTTTTTAGCTTGCTTGTTTAGGTCTTGTTTTTTTATAAAGATTTGCTGGTTGAATATTTTTATACCTATCGTGTAACCTGATTAAAAAGCATGTAGTCATAATACACAGAACACAGTTCAATTTAAGTAATAGCGTATTAACACATTAAAAAATTATCATTATGAGCGGTATATTAGTTCCCATCTCACTTTTTTTAGGCGGATTTGCCATGGTATTTGGAATCCGTTATTTATCAAATAAAGAAAAAATGGCCATGATTGAGCGAGGGATCAATCCAGGGGTAGGTAAATCGGCTCCCAAACCTTATTTAAGTTTAAAGTTTGGTTTGTTGCTTGTAGGTTTAGGCATTGGCTTGCTTGTGGCTCTTACGGTAGTCAGGAATATGTTTGGCGGCGAAATGACAGAAACGGAGACCTCTCAAGCTGTGGCAGTTTATTTTGGCTGCCTGGGCGTTTTTGGCGGCTTAGGTTTGATTATTTCCTTCGTGGTAGAGAAGAAAGCGATTGAGAAAGATAAGTTCTGACCGATTTTTAAGCATGAAACGAAAAAAGACCAGGGGACTGTTCGGCTTTTTATCTGTACTAAGCTCCTTCATATTCTTGCCGGCATTCGTAAATGCCCAAAAACTAAACGGTCAGATTGATCATTTGATCAAAATGGTAATAACCGATCAGCAAGGCCCTGGGGGGGTGTTTATGGTTGCCCAAAAAGGGAAAGTGATTTACCAAAAAGCTTTTGGCAAAGCCAATATAGAGCTCGGGGTAGATCTAACTCCTGAAAATGTTTTCCAGCTGGGCTCTATGACCAAACAGTTTACTGCTGTATCGGTGCTGCTTTTGGAGCAAAAAGGTAAATTAAAAGTAAGCGACTCCATTTCAAAGTACATTCCTGATTACCCAGCTGGTAATAAAATTACCATACACCACTTGCTTACCCATACTTCGGGAATTAAAGATTTCACCAAAATGAAGTCACTTGCCGGTATTGCCCAGAAGGAGATGACGCCTAAAATGATGGTCGATTTTTTTAAAGATGAGCCGGTTGACTTTGCTCCAGGGGAACATTTTGAATATAACAACTCGGGTTATGTCTTGCTAGGTTACCTGATCGAACTCATATCTGGGGAGCGGTATGCAGATTTTATTCAACATAATATTTTTGATCAGCTTGATATGAGTCATTCTTATTACGCTAATGATAGGCAGATCATCAAAAATCGTGCTTATGGATACCAGAAGAAAGAAAATGCTTATGTAAACAAAACGGCAATTAATTTTAGCATACCCTTTGCTTCGGGTTCTTTAATGTCAACTATTGCTGATTTGTTGAAATGGCAACATGCACTGAGGCAAAATAAATTATTAAATACCTCGGAAACCAACAAAGCATTTTCGAAATACAAATTAAACAACGGTACATTATTTAATTATGGTTATGGCTGGCACCTCAAGGAGTTGGAAGGTTTACCGGTAACCGCACACGGTGGCAGTATATTCGGGTTTAAAAGCATGGGCATTTATGTGCCTGGCGAAGACATTTACGTAATTGGGCTCACCAACTGTGATTGCAATTCGCCAACCTTACTTACTGAAAATATAGCCCGCCTGGTGATAAGGCGTTTAATTAGAAAATAAATAGCCAATAACACAAGAGCACTTGGCAAAATTTAGCCGCCTTCTTATTGCGGTTTATTAATAATTGCTACAGTTAAGCGGCTAATGCAGTTCATCTTGCCACGCTCATCGTAAATTTTTATTTCCCAAACGTGGGTTTTGGCGCCGATATGTAGGGGTTTGCAGATGCCTTTAACCAGGCCACTTTTTACTGGCCGCAAATGGTTGGCGTTTACCTCTAAGCCAACAGCAACGTATTTGTCTGGGTTAATGCACATATAAGAGGCAATACTGCCCAGCGTTTCTGCTAAAACCACCGAGGCCCCACCATGTAAAATGCCTGCAGGTTGGTGCGTTCGTTCATCAACAGGCATGGTCCCGGTAATAAAGTCTTCACCAATTTCGGTAAAGCGGATATCGAGCAGCCCGCCTAAATGATTTTTAGGGCGGCTGTTCAGTTCATCCACCGTAAAGTTTTTAAACCACATGGTAACGTTCTTTTAATATAGAAATATGGTGAATAATATGTCCAGCAGCAATAAATAAAATAGATTTCACATTAATTTCCCTGCCCGAGGCAATACCGTTTCTATTCAATTCTTCTTCATTCAAAGATTTAAAAAGATATAAGTTTGCTTTACGTAATGCGATAAATTCTTCGATCAGATCTTCCAGGTCACGTTGGGCAAAACGGGCATTTAATACATAGTCGTTTTCCTCGAAACCTGGTAAGGGTTGCTGATCATTTCGGGCAAAGCAGGTAATGCGGTAAGCAAACACACGTTCAGCATCAATAATATGGCCTAACATTTCTTTCAGTGTCCATTTCCCTTCCGCGTATGCGTAATCAGCTTTATCGGCATTTGCCCTAAACAAAGCAGGGAGACTTTGGGTTTGATCGTTTAAAATCTCGAAAACATCTCCGTTAACTTTACTGATGTAGGTTTCACCCCAAGCTGGGTATTCATTAGGCTGTGGTCGGTTCATATCTTAAACTGCTTTTTAATATTATTCTAAAAGTGGTGCCTTTGCCCAGTTCAGATTCCTTTACAAAGATTTCGCCGCTATGATAATTTTCTACAATCCGTTTGGTAAGCGATAAACCCAAGCCCCAGCCACGTTTACGCGTGGTATATCCAGGTTGAAACACGGCATCGAACTTAGACCTTGGTATACCCTTTCCGGTATCGCTTACATCAATAAACACTTGCTCTTTTGCTAAATTTTCTACAATGTTGATGGAGATCGAGCCCTCGTTTTCAATGGCATTTGCCGCATTTTTTAGTAGATTTTCAATCACCCAATCAAATAATGGAACGTTTAGCATCGCTCTTACCTGTTCATCGCCGGTAATGCTAAATTTAACCTTATCAGATGTACGCACTTTAAAATAACGGATAAAGTCGCTGATTACAATATAAACCGTATGATCTTCCAAAATAGGTTTTGAGCCAATTTTAGAGAAACGGTCGGTAATAATTTCCAATCGCTTAATGTCGTTTTCCATTTCGGCAATCAGCGGATCATCTTCAGCATCAAATTTAGACTTCATCAGTTCTGTCCAGGCCATCAGCGATGATATCGGAGTACCTAATTGGTGTGCTGTTTCTTTAGCTAAACCTACCCAAACATGGTCTTGTTCATCTCTTCTGGCCGAGCTAAATGCTGCATAGGCTGTTAACAGGAAAAGAAAAATAACCCCCATTTGGATGTAAGGGAAATACCTCAATTGCGTTAAAATAAAAGAATCGCGATAGTACGCCTTGAATTTTTTGCCTAAAAAATTCATTTCGTCAGGCTGATGCTGTGCTTTCATTTGTCTTAACTGTCGTACAAAATATAAACTATCATAAGTAAGTTTAGTATCTGCAACAGGATAATTGGTTTTAGTACTGTCTAAGCCAAAAAAAGAAGTAATTGTTCCTGATGAATCGATCAGGATTACCGGGGTTTTCGTGTTTTTTCTTACGGTTTCTACTACGTCGCGGTAATCATCGTTATCATAAAGGAACATGGCCCGTTCCTGGATTTTTACCCAAAGGTGAAATTGGTTTGCCTCTTCGCGTTCCATTTTTTTTACAAAAGAATCGGTGTAAAATACGGAAGCAATGCCAATTAAAATGGCAAAAATGAGGAGGAAAAACTTCCAGCGGCGTTTCTTTTGATAAGGATTCATGCTTTAGCTAGCCAAATTACAATAACAAAACGAAAAAAACATAAAACCATTATGCTTTTTCAAAACCTTCAAGTAATCATATTGAATACTTAATGGCTTCATTGCAGACTAAAACTCAATAAAATGGATGAAAAATATATCTTTGCAAGGTCTTGCGCTTTGCGTATAGCGATCGGCGTTCATAGCGCCATGCGCCCAACGCCAACCACTTAACAATACAACCATGGATAAAAAAGTTAGAGTAAGATTTGCCCCAAGCCCAACCGGAGGTTTGCACTTAGGTGGTGTGCGCACTGCCCTGTTCAATTATTTATTTGCTAAAAAAAATAATGGAACTTTTGTGCTTCGTGTAGAAGATACCGATCAAAACCGCTTTGTAGAAGGCGCTGAACAATATATTGTGAACTGTTTAAATTGGTGTGGCATTACACCAGATGAAAGTCCTGATAACCCAGGAGTTTATGGACCGTACCGCCAGAGCGAACGCAAAGCCAGCTACCGCAAATTTGCCGAACAACTCATTAGTGATGGTTATGCTTATTATGCCTTCGATACGCCGGAAGAATTGGATGCCAAACGTAAAGAAATTCCAAATTTCCAGTATGGGCAGGCTACACGCATGCAAATGCGCAATTCTTTAACCTTTACTGTAAGTGAAGTAGAAGAGTTATTGGCAGCTAAAACACCACATGTTATCCGCATTAAAGTGCCAGGTGATGAAATTGTACATTTTAATGATTTAATCCGTGGTGACGTAAGTTTTGAAACCGCTTTGGTTGATGATAAAGTTTTGTTAAAAGCTGATGGAATGCCAACCTATCACTTAGCCGTTGTGGTTGATGACAAGGCGATGGAAATTAGTCATGCTTTTAGGGGAGAAGAATGGTTGCCTTCCGCACCGGTACATATTTTACTTTGGAAGTATTTGGGTTGGGAAACCGATATGCCGGCATGGGCGCATTTGCCTTTAATCCTAAAGCCAGATGGGCATGGAAAATTGAGCAAACGCGATGGAGATAGGCTAGGTTTCCCTGTTTATGCCATGAACTGGACTGATCCCAAAACCGGCGATGTAACCAAGGGATTTAAAGAAATGGGTTTTATGCCCGAAGCTTTTATTAATATGCTGGCGCTTTTAGGCTGGAATGATGGTACAGATCAGGAATTATTCTCGTTGAAGGAACTGGAAGAAAAATTCTCAATAGAAAGAATTAGTAAAGCAGGTGCCAAATTCGATTTCGAAAAAGCCAAATGGTATAACCATGAATGGATTAAAGCGGAGAGCGCTGAGCGTTTGGTACCAAGCGTAAAAACTGAGCTAGAAAAGGGGGGTATCGAAATTAAAGATGATGCTTTTTTAAACACCGTTATTGATCTGATTAAAGATCGTTGCACTTTATTGCCTGATTTTGTGGCCCAGAGCCGTTACTTTTTTACCTCGCCTGCAGAATACGATGTGAATTCGGTAAAACCGAAATGGACAGCTGAAAAAGCTGATTTTTTCAATAGTTTTGCTGCCGGTTTAGCATTAACTGACGCCGTTTCTGCAGAAGCAGCCTTTAAAGCACTAGCAGAAGAAAGAGGCTTTAAACCAGGCGAATTGATGCTGCCATTCCGGATTATGCTGGTTGGTGGTAAATTTGGTCCAGGTGTTTTTGATATTGCTGTATTGTTGGGCGTTACTGAAACTCAAGCGAGAATAGCTAAAGCAATAGCTGTTTTTAACTCATAATATTGTTTACGTATATTAAAATAAGTCAAGCTTTCAGAAGCTTGACTTATTTTTTTATGAAGATGCCTATAAGCTAATAACCATTTATAGTGTATAGTACACAATCTAGATACCAGGCTTTTTTTATTGCCGCAACCCTTAAGAATAAATCAATAAAAATATTTTCTACATTAGTATAACAATTCGTCCATAATTGAGGTTTACTCATAAAACTAAAAGAGAAATTATGCAATGGTTTGGTAAAGGCAGTAATAATGTAGAAGACGGTAGAAGTGGCGGTGGTGGAAAAACCATCCTTGGCGGTGGCGTAGGTATCATAATTGTGGTACTGGGCTTAATTTTCGGCAAAGATTTAACTGGCCTGGTTGGTCAGATTCCGGCTACCACGGGTACCGAAGAGGTAAAGCAGGGTGTACCAGCAAACGATCCACAGGCACAGTTTGTTGCGGGAGTATTAGAATCAACAGAACAAGTATGGGATAAGGAGTTTCAGGCAATGGGCAGGCAGTATGAATACCCTAAGCTTAGGCTGTTTAGAGATGCCGTGCAAACTGCTTGCGGAAATGCCAGTGCTAACGTTGGCCCTTTTTACTGCCCGGGCGATCATAAGGTATATATCGATTTATCTTTTTACGATGATTTGAAGAACCGTTTTGGTGCAGCAGGAGATTTCGCAAAGGCTTATGTAATTGCACACGAAGTTGGCCATCATGTTCAGAATTTATTGGGAATTTCGGAAAAATTAGACCAGGCTCGCGGTCAGGTTAGCGAAAAAGAATATAACCGCTTATCAGTGAAATTAGAATTGCAGGCCGATTTTTTTGCTGGACTTTGGGCGCATAACGCACAAAACCTAAAGGATTTCAAATTGGAAGAAGGTGATATAGAAGAAGCCTTAACAGCTGCCAATGCCATTGGTGATGATAAATTGCAGAAACAGGCTACCGGCGAAGTGAAACCTGATTCTTTTACCCATGGCACCTCTGCACAACGGATGTATTGGTTTAAAAAAGGTTTCGAAACGGGAGACATAAAGCAGGGGGATACCTTTAATTCAAATAATTTGTAAAAAATCAAAACTTTTTTAAAACCTGGTTGTTTGTTTACAGTTAATGAGATTTTAGCTCTAAACCAAACATAATTATCCCGGCTTCTTATTTGTTTTAATCAAAATGATCCTTATAGTTGATGACAGGCCAGAAAACCTGATCTCCTTACAGAAAGTACTCCAGGCACACAATTTTGAGGTTGATACCGCATCATCTGGCGAAGAAGCGCTGAAAAAAGTTTTAAAAAACAACTATGTCCTGATTATTCTCGATGTGCAGATGCCGGATATGGACGGCTTCGAGGTAGCAGAAGCCATTTCTGGTTTTAGTAAGGCGAAAGATACAGCCATCATATTTCTATCTGCTGTAAATACGGAATTAAAATTTATCACCAAGGGATACCTTAGCGGTGGATTGGATTACATTACCAAACCAGTAGATATTAATGTCCTGCTTCTTAAAATAAAAACGTTTTACCGCATTTACGAACAGAATAGAAAGCTTAACGAGGTGCAGGAGAAATTGCTTGAAGAAATTGAATTCAGGAAGCAGGCCGAGCATAAAAAAGACGAATTCATCAGCATTGCCAGTCACGAATTAAAAACACCCCTAACTAGTGTAAAAGGTTATCTCCAGCTGCTTCAACGGAGCCTTAACAGGGATGATAAGGCCATTGCTCAAAACCATCTCGAAAAAGCCAGTGTCCAGCTTGAAAAACTGAACGAATTAATTGTCGATCTGCTCGATATCTCGAAAATTGAAAGCGGAAAGATGAAGTTTAATATGAAAACTTTTTGTGCTGATAACATGGTAAACAATGCCATTGAGATGTTGCAGCAATCTAACCCCGATTTTAAAATCACTAAACTGGGCAAAACGCACGAAATGATTTTCGGTGATGAAATGCGTTTAGAACAAGTGGTGATCAACTTTATTACCAATGCCATTAAATATGCTCCCGGTACTAATCAGGTCAATGTAACGGTAAACATTAAAGACGAGAAACTTTATCTGGCGGTAAAAGATTTCGGTATCGGTATTCCAAAAGAACAACAGCACAAAATTTTCGACAAATTTTATCGGGTAGAAGAAAACAGTAACCGGTTTAATGGCCTGGGTATAGGTTTATACATCTGTTCAGAAATCATCAACCGCCATGGTGGAACAATAGGCGTAAACAGTGTGCAAGATGAAGGTTCTGAATTTTATTTTATCATTCCGACAACAGAAGAAGAAATCCTTAAAAATCAAATCTAATCATCCTTAATCCATATTAATGAAAACAACTCTTAAAAGTAATTTGCGTTTAGGCCTCGGCTTATCGTTGATTATTCTCTTTATCAGTTCCCTGGCCTCTTACATCAGTATTAGTAACCTGATTAAAAGTACCGAACTGGTTAAACGCAGTGATGAGGTAATTTTAAATGCTGAAAGTATTATATCTTATTTAAAAGATGCCGAAACCGGCCAACGGGGCTTTTTATTAACTGGAAATAAGGTTTTTTTGACACCCTATTATGGCGCAAGCGATTCGGCCGCTACACTCTTAAAAAAAGTTGAATTCGTCACCAGAGACAATCGCATTCAGCAAAAGAACGTAGCAGCCCTGAGAAATATCCTTCTTAAGCGAATGGGGATCATTAAATCGACTATAGAGATTAAAACTTTAGGTGGTGCTATTGATCCAACGGTTTTGTTTCAGGGCAAATTTTATATGGATGATGCCAGGGCCATTGTAAGCAAAATGGTTGCTGAAGAAAAACGATTACTGGAAGAAAGAACCAACGAACTGAACAAACTTACTTCTTATACACCCATCCTGATTTTAATTGCTGCACTTCTTGCTATTTTGATCACCTTATTTTTTTATCGTAGGGTATCAATCGACTTTGATGAACGTGTTAAACTTCAACAGGAAATTGAGGATAAAAAATACGAAATGGAGAAACGCATAGCCGCGATTAAGGAAATTGCGGTTCAAATTTCGAATGGTAATTATGGCGTAAAGTTCGATAGCCAAAGCCAGGATGATATTGGCGAACTTTCCGAATCATTAAATACCATGTCATTGTCGTTAAAAAAATCTTTCGATGCTTTAGAAGAAAATGAATGGTTACAGACTGGGGTTGCTAGCCTAAACGTGAAAATGGTTGGAGAAAAAGACGTTTTCCATTTGGCAGAAGACATTGTAGCGTTTCTGGCCAATTATACCAATAGCCAGATCGGCGCTATTTATTTATTTAAAGATGATGGATACCTGCATTTAAAAGGACATTATGCACTACAGGGACAAAATTTGGCCCAAACCCTTGAACTTGGTCAAGGTTTAATAGGCCAGGCAGTTAAATCGGGCAAGCCAATATTGTTGAATGATGTTCCACAAAACGAATTAACGATTACGCATGCGACTGGAAAGATCAAACCTGCGCAGCTCATTGTACTGCCTATCATTAGAAACGAAATTTCGATAGGTGGATTAGAACTGGGTACCATCGGTCAATACAGTGAGTTACAACTGCACTTCCTGAATTTGATTTTATCTGATATTGGTACTGCTTTACTGGGGGCACAGAACAGATTTAAATTACAACAATTATTAGAAGAAACGCAGGCACAATCAGAAGAGTTGCAGGTGCAGCATAGTGAACTCGAAGGTTTAAATGCCGAACTCGAAGCACAGGCGCAGAAACTTCAGGCCAGCGAAGAAGAATTACGTGTGCAACAGGAAGAACTGTTACAAAGTAACCAGGAGCTTGAAGAGCGAAGCAGCTTACTAGAGGAAAAAAATGAATTGATCGAGGAACGGAACATTGAGATCCAGCAAAAGGCAGAAGCTTTAGAACTGAGTACAAGGTATAAATCAGAGTTTTTGGCCAACATGTCGCACGAGTTAAGAACGCCACTCAACTCGATATTGTTGTTATCACGATTGATGGCCGAAAACGAAACTATGGATCCTGAACACCAGGAATACGCAGAGGTTATTCAAAGTTCCGGTCAAGGATTATTAAGTTTAATCGACGAAATTTTAGACCTTTCTAAAATTGAGGCAGGCAAAATGGAACTTGATCGTACAAATGTTAAGGTTGACGATATCGCTTCCAGTATGCGTGCATTGTTTAATCCTTTGGCCAGAGAAAAGAACCTAAACTTCGTTATTGAAAAATCTGCTGCAGTTCCTGAATTTTTTCATACCGATAAAATGCGCTTAGAGCAAATCATTAAAAACCTATTATCAAACGCCATTAAATTTACTACGGTAGGCTCGGTAACTCTAGATATCAATACAAATGATAAACTAGGCGCACTGGTATTTAAGGTAACTGATACAGGTGTGGGTATTGCACCCGAAAAGCAGGGCATGATATTCGAGGCTTTTCAGCAGGCCGATGGCTCTACGCGCCGTAAGTTTGGTGGTACTGGACTTGGACTTTCTATAAGCAGAGAACTAGCCAAACTGTTGGGTGGATACATCGATTTAAAAAGTGCAGAAGGCGAAGGAAGTGTTTTTACACTTACCCTGCCAATTGATAAAAATAAAGGCTTTGAAGGTGTAGTACCCCAAACAGAGAAACCTGTAATGGCTTTCGAAACTCCGGTAAAAAAAATAAGCCATTTAACGGTTGGAAATATTCCACAAGAGATCGAGGATGACCGTAATGACATCGGGCCTGATGATAAAGTAATTTTGATTGTGGAAGACGATACCCCTTTTGCTAAAACACTTCTAGATTTTACAAGGAAAAGAAACTATAAAGGTTTGGTTGCTGTTCGTGGCGACGTGGGCATTGAAATGGCGAAAACATTTAAACCGCTGGCCATTTTACTTGATATCCAGCTGCCTGTTAAGGATGGCTGGCAGGTAATGGAGGAGCTGAAATCGGATCCTGATACACGTCCAATTCCAGTACATATCATGTCTTCTTTGCAGGTTAAAAAAGAAAGTTTATTGAAAGGTGCAGTAGATTTTATCAATAAACCTTTTGCCTTTGAGCATATGCAAGAGATATTTTCAAAACTTGAGCATGCGTTAAGCCGTCATCCTAAAAAAGTGCTGATTGTAGAAGAAAATGAACAGCATGCGAAGGCGCTAAGTTATTTTTTAAGCAATTTTAATATCCAAACAGAAATAGTTAACCAGGTAAATGAAGGGGTTTCTGCCTTGCATAAGCCAGAGGTTAACTGTGTGATTCTGGATATGGGCATTCCGGATAAACATGCTTATGAAACACTTGAAGTGGTGAAGCAAACACCTGGCCTGGAAAATTTGCCGATCATCATTTTTACGGGTAAAAACCTTTCAAAAGGTGAGGAAAACCGGATCAAACAATATGCAGATTCGATCGTGGTAAAAACAGCGCATTCTTACCAGCGTATTTTGGATGAGGCTGGCCTATTCCTTCATCTGGTAGAAGAAAAAAGTAAAGACAAAAATAATACACCTAAAAAGTTTTCTGAACTGCAGGATGTATTGGTTGGTAAAACCGTTCTGATTGCGGATGATGATGTGCGTAATATCTTCTCCTTAACCAAAATGTTAGAGCAACACCAGATGAAAGTTATAGCGGCTACCGATGGTAAGGAAGCCCTTAAACTTTTAAATGAAAACCCCGAGATTGACGTGGTTTTAATGGATATGATGATGCCTGAACTAGATGGTTACGAGACAACAACAGCCATCAGGCAGAATATCAAATACCGCAACCTGCCAATTTTGGCCGTTACCGCAAAAGCAATGATGGGCGATCGTGAAAAATGCATTGCTGCCGGTGCATCCGATTACATCAGCAAACCAGTAGACATGGATCAGCTGATATCGTTATTAAGGGTTTGGTTATACGAAAATCATCATACATCATAAAACCATTGTAAATATGCATCAAAAATTAATTCTCATCATTGATGATGATAACCGAAACATTTTTGCTTTAAAAGCTGTTTTAAAGGCCAAAGGTTTTGAATGTTTATCTGCTATAAGTGCACAAGATGGTTTTTCTGTTTTAGAAAAGCATGATCATGTAGACGTTGTCTTAATGGATATGATGATGCCGGATATGGACGGTTATCAGGCGATTGCAGCCATGAAAAAATCAGATAAAATGAAGAACATACCTGTATTGGCAGTAACAGCCCAGGCCATGGTAGGCGATAAGGAACGCTGCCTGAGCGCAGGTGCATCAGGTTATGTTTCCAAACCCATAAACGTAGATGAGTTGTTGATGCAAATAGAAAATTTTACGAAATAAAAGGTGATAAGTGATGTGATAGATAACGAACAGGTAGAAATCCTGTTGAATGATGTTTTAGAAAATCACGGTTACGATTTTCTGGAATATTCTCCTGCATCAATAAAAAGAAGGATTATACGCCTTTACGGACTGGATAATTTTGTGAGTTTTGCCGAATTCCGTTATACGATTAGGACTGATAAGCAATATTTTAAGCGCTTCTTAGAGGAAATTACAGTTAACGTTACCGAAATGTTTCGCGATCCTTCTTTTTACAAATCTTTGCGTAATGATGTACTGCCGGTGCTGGGCACTTATCCATTTATCCGGATATGGGTGGCAGGCTGCTCTACCGGAGAAGAAGCTTATTCGCTTGCCATTGTTTTGAAAGAACTTAACTTACTGCATAAATCGCTTATTTATGCAACAGATATTAATCCATCCGTTTTAGAAAAGGCGAAAAAAGGCATGTTTCCTTTAAGTTATTTAAAACAGTATTCTGAAAACTATCTACAATCTGGAGGAGCTAAAGAATTCTCGGCTTATTATACCGCAAACTACTCTTTGGCAAAATTTGACGAAAGTTTAAACAGTAAGATGATTTTTTCTACACATAACCTGGTGTCAGATCATTCTTTTAATGAGTTTCAATTGATTTTATGTAGGAATGTATTAATTTATTTCGATAAGAGTCTACAACATAAAGTTTTTAACCTATTTGATAGCAGTATCGAGAAATTGGGCTATCTTGCCCTGGGAAGTAAAGAAAGTTTGGAGTTTTGGCCAAAGGCGAGAGAGTATAAAAGGATTAAAATGGAGAAAATATGGCGCAAACTATAGGTTCTACATCTTGTGAGGCATTAATTATCGGTGGCTCAGCCGGTAGTTTAGATGTTTTACTCGAAATTTTTCCAGCCTTACGGAAAGATATTGGTTTTCCTATTGTATTGGTGGTTCACCGTAAGCCAAGTAACGAATCTCTTTTAACCGATTTATTAAAATCGCGTACTACGTTGACCGTTGGCGAAGCAGAAGAAAAGGAGATGTTAACCCCCGGTAGAGTTTTTATTGCCCCTGCGGATTATCATATGTTGGTAGAAGAAGATAGGAGCATATCTTTAGATTATTCGGAAAAGATAAATTATTCCCGACCATCAATTGACGTTACCTTTCAATCGGCAGCTGAGGTTTTTAAGGAAAAATTGGTCTGTATTTTACTTTCAGGCTCAAATGCAGATGGCGTAGAGGGACTAAAATGCGTAAATAGCTTTGGAGGTAAAGCGGTTATACAGAATCCAAGCACGGCCATAATGCCATATATGCCACAGCAGGCGGAGCTGCATGTGAAGCCCCATGTAATATTAGATAGCCATGATATGGCTGATTATATAAATAAATTAAATGATTAATAACTTTCGGAGGTTAATATGATAGTTGCGAAAAAAGTATTTGTTTTTGATGATAATAGGGACATCCTTGATCTCTGTACATTTATTTTGGAAGATGCCGGGTACGAGATAAAAACATCCGAAAGTGCCAATAATATCGAGGAACAAGTGGCGGCTTATATGCCCGATCTAATTTTCATGGATAACTGGTTACCCGATCTTGGCGGGATACAGGCCACCAGAGCTTTAAAAAACCATCCTGATTTAAAACATATTCCGGTAATTTACTTTTCTGCCAATAACGATATATCTTCATTGGCTGATGAAGCTGGTGCAGATAGTTACCTTTCGAAACCTTTTGATATTGCTGCGCTTGAAGAGATTGTAAAAAAACATTTGAGTTAAGCCTTGTTAATCGCAAAGGCTGCAAAAGAAAATCGCAAAGGACGCTAAGTAATTTGTTTTTATAATGCTTAGCGTCCTCTGCGTAAAAACTAAGCGATCTTTGCGGTTAAAACATATTTAAGCCTTCCCCCAAATCCTGGTATTCAGATCTAGCTCTCTAACAATGTCATACATAAATTTTATGGTGGTAATATCATCATTCAGGGCCTCAGCATTAATTAATGATTTAAATATCGGGGCTTCAAAGTAATTGCGGTTCAAAGGGAAAGCGATATACATCCTCGATTCAATGAAGGACAAACTAATGTCATACTTGGTTTGATGATTGAGGTTTAAAATACGCGCCATTAATGCCGGGGTTAAAATGTAACGTGCCTCTACCTGGTCAGAACCATATGTGATAAAAGTCTTGTCAAAATCAGGATTTTCCAGTTTTATCACGTCATTCCCGCCAAAAGAGAATACATTTTTTGAAAACCAGGCCCCTAGTGCATTGGCAAAACCCTTAGGCCGTACTATGGTTATGCCATTGAAGTTTTTGTTAAAATCAGCAGCAAATATTATTCCTCTAAAAATGTCATGCCATTCTGTTCGCGTTCCGTTTTTAGTCTGGGTTACCGTTTTATATTCGGCATGTACCTCGGCAAAATAAAAACGGGTTTTATCTGCACATCCAGTTACGAGATCTTCTGTTTTATAACGATCAGGCTCTTGGGTAAATAATTGTGTGTACATAAACTCCGAATCCGCAATTCCTTGGCAAGGATTAATTGATAAACTTTCGTCCAAAAATTTAAGTGCAGCACCAATTACATTGGTTTTATAGTCAATTCGGTAAGCCGTTAAAGAATTGTTGATTTTAAATAATAGAACACTACCGTATATTAATGGGATTAAGCCAACAATTACACCAGCAGCGGGAAAGCCCAATATGAAACCTAAAATACAAATCAGAATACCTGCAGCAATAAAAATATAACCTTTGGTTTGGATCGAGGCAATTCTTTTACGGGTTACCTCCATAGTAGCCAACACTTGTTGCAAGGCTACATTATTTGCAATGTCGAACAGCATTAATGATTAAAGAGTTCTTTAGCACTAATGTTTTTGCGTTCTTCAGCTGCGGTTTCTAAAACAGAAATAGGATGGAAGTTTAACATCCCCGCAAATAAACTGCCCGGAAACATCATAATCGAATTGTTATAATCGGTTACCGAAGCGTTATAGGTTCTTCTGGCAGCGGCAATCTGTTCTTCACTCTCCGTCCAGGTGGTTTGCAGGTTAATAAAATTGGTATTGGCTTTTAAATCAGGGTAATTTTCAAGGGTCACCATTAAACCTCTAACATTGCTGCTTAATTGTGCATCTAAATCTGCTTTTTCGGCTGTACTAATATTTGGTGCGCCAGCTTTTGATCGCAGTTCAACTATTTTGGTCAAGGTTCCCTGCTCATAAGTGGTGTATTGTTTTACCACTTCAACCAGGTTTGGAATAAGGTCGAATCGTTTTTTAAGCATTACATCAATGGCCGAGAAAGCATTTGTTACCTGGTTTTTCTTCCCGATAAGCGAGTTGTAAAAGAAAATTCCAATGAGAAAGATAAATCCGATAATAATGAGGGCAATAATCATAATTTTAGTTTAAGGTTTAGATCATAAAGATAAGAAAAGGTTACAACATGTTATCGCTTCTCATTTCGTTCGTGCTCCCGTTTTATCCGGCGTTCTAACCGCTTTTGTTTCCTTTTTAAATGATTGGCGCGCATAGCCTTAAAATTTGCAATATGTTCACGTACCTCATTTTGCTTTTCTTCAGTAATGCCTATACTGTATTTTATACCGGTAAAAAGGCCTTTCCAGATCATGTTAAAGAACGAAGTATTGGATGGCCGGCTGTAATTTACGGTTACAGGTACCAGCTTGCCGTCTGCACCCGGGTTTTCAGATTTAATAATCAGGGCATTGGCTAAGAAAGAAAGGAAACCCCGCGTAACCAGATGATCCTTTTCAGGATCGTTTTTCATCAGGGCAACAGAAAGGTCGTAGTAAGAGAATGCTACCGTTCCTTTTGTGCCCAAATCGTTTGCTTTAAAATCGAATTTCAATTTATCGACACTACCGCGGTTAATGCGTACCAGGCCAAGGGGTTTAGTAATCTGGTTTAAGATCCGTGCATTAAAATTGTGTAAAACGCCATGATAAGAAAATGCACCATCTTTTGCAGTAAGATTAAACAGAAAATTCACGTCCAGCTTACCCTGTCCAAATAGATAAGTATTTAAGTTAACCTCCATCATTGGGTTTATGGCCTTAATATTATCAAGGTTAGTGGCATTTTTTATAATTCCCGAGGTGTTTTCAAAACTGATGCGGCCTCTTTGGTTACTTTCGCTATTAAAAACAGAATAGTTGATGTTCACATCTTTCAACTGGATTTTCTGCACCAGAATAGGCGCCTTCACAAGCTGCAAAAGTTGATGTGGAAATTTACCAATCTTATTTTCCTGCGGCTTTGACGGAAGGCCATTTTGGTTAAAAACAGATATAAAACCATTGGCGATGGCCATTTCTTTTGCCCAAAGTTCCTGTTTGCTGATGTAAAGCGGCAAGTCTATTCCGTTAAGCATAATGTCGCGCATGCCAATGTCAAAACGTTCCCTGGCATAACCGGCAACTTTGCCAAATTTCATTTCATCATATAAAGGAACCAATGCAAAACTATTTATCCTTAGTTTACCCGTTGTAGCCCTAAAATCAAGTTGATCAAGCTTAATGTCATACATTTTATCAGGTGTGCGATATACATAGTTATTTAAGTTGATCACAATATCTTTTAGCAGGTAAAACCTGCTCGGGTCATCAGTAGAGGTAGAGTCAACCAACAGATCGGTTAGCGTAATGTTGAGGTCATCAATATTAAAGGGCACCGAATGAGGTACATTTTTATTCACATATTTGAAGCTTGCATCTTTAAAACGGATGGTTTTGATGCTAAATTCCTTCAGGTTTTTAGAAATGATGTCGTAAGGTGATTTAATTGGCCTCGGCGCACGTCCTTCATTAAAAGCAAATTGCTGATTAACCATCATTACTTCAGGCTTATCAAAAATAATCTCTTCCAGCTGTAGTTTTTTTTCGCGGTATAAGGTTAACGGGTGGAAGCGCTTTACCACCAGCTTTTTTAAAGAAACCGTATATAAATTGTTAGGCGCTCTTTTTAAGGCAATAAGTTGCCTGAACCGATTGGTATCGGGCGTTATTTTTACGTTCTGTAATGTGGCATTTCCTGTAAAAACGTTAGTAGATACCTTGGTAAAGCTGATGGTATATAAACTATCTGTTGATTTATAAAGCAATGTTTTAATCCTATCCGTTAAAATAGGGCGGGACTTTACGTTTAACAACCAGGCTATGCCTGCAAGTACGATAAAAATACCGAATAGTGTACACGCTATCCATTTAAAAACTTTGTAACGGTATCTTTTAGTATCAGGCATTAAAACAAGAGAGATGGTGTTTTATTAGCAATATACGGTATAAACATATATTTGAAAAACGTAAGATCAATTTTTTTCCCTGCGGGCCTTCCGTGCAGCTTTTCTATCTGCCCTTTTTTGTTCCCTTATTTTTTTGGCGATTACTTTTTGCTGTTTTACTGGATCCTTTTCAGGTACGATGCCAACACCTACAATATCTTTGATGCCCACAAAAACGGTTTTCCACATCAGGTTAAAAAAGGAGGCAGAGTTGATCCTGGTATTCGTCATGCTGGCTGTTCTCGGAGCTTCGCCTTTTTTTGGATTTTCATCTTTAACCAAAATGGCATTAGCCAGGAAAGACAGAAAGCCTTTTTCCTTGATGCCCTCCCCATCAATATTGTCTGATAAGAGTTTTACTTTCAGGTTGGTATACAGCATGTTCAGGGTGCCTGTTGCCGATCTTAAATTTCCCTGAGCCTTAAAATCTACATGTTGTATGTTACCACTTTCTATTTCCACCAAGCCCAGTGCTTTGGATAATGGATTTAAATTTTTCATATCAAATTTACCCAAACTGCCACTATAGGCAAAAGCGCCATTGTTATCGGTCAAGTTGAAATCGATGTTAACATTCAACTTTCCTGCACCCATCAAAAGTGTATTTAAATCCGCCAGTGCATGGCTCTTTTTGCTTAATTGCAAGCTATCATTGGTCACATTTGAAATGTTTCCGTTTAGCGCTTTAAAGGTAACCGTCCCAGTTTTTTTACTCGCGGGGTTAAATTCAGCATATTTGACATTAATGCTTTTCAGCTTTACGGTATCAATCAATATCGGCATATTTAATCTTTTCAGCGCCATATGTGGATAGTTCCGGCCTTTATCAAGACCTGGCGGCGGTGGCGATTCGCGGCTCATAAATACTTCGACATTTGCTGGACCAATTCTCAGTGATTTTGCATATAATTTTTGGTCGGTATTTAAACCAATAAAATCTACACCATTGAATTCTACCTGGTCAAAACTTAAATTATACCTGTCTTTCTGAATCTTGTATTTTCTTGCAAAAGTGAGTTCGTTGTATAATGGTGTTAGTTTGAATCCTTTAACCGTTATCTTTTTTGATGAGGTAGAGCCTTTAACGGTATCTACTTTCATGCTGTACATTTTGTCCTTTGTTACTGACTTATAACCTGCAATCTGGAACGATACATCTTTTGTATAGTAAAACCGTGTGGTGTCGTTACCTGAAAGCGAATCCAATAAAAAATCATTGATGTTTATATCCAGGTGTTTGATCGAATTTTTAATTTTTTTCGAAGCGGTTTTATTGATGTAATCGAAATCTGCATCTACAATTTTAATGCTCTTTACATGTACGGATTTGAAGTTTTTAGAAAGCTGTTCATAAAGTGATTTTTCATCTTTTATACTGTCAGCTTTCTTGGGTACCTTATTAAAAAATACATTGATAGATGGCTTTTGTAAAAGGATTTCATTTACAGCTATCCGCTTTTTAAAGTAGGCGGTTAGTATGCCAACACGGCTAATCTGGAGTTTCTTTAACCTAAGTTCGAAAATATGGGCGGGCGCCAGTTGTTTTTTCTTCAAGCTATCAAAAATAGCCGTATCAGGAGTAAGGGTAACATCACGCAGGGCCATGCTACCTGTAATTACATTTAAGTTGATGCTTTTAAAATCTATCCGATATAAATGGTGAGAGCCATTGTAAACACCAGCTTTGATTTTTTCGGTCAATATAGGCTTCCATCGGGCACTTAAAAACATAGCACCAAATGCTAAAATTAAAATCAATATGCCGAATATACTTCCTATCCAGGCCCAAATTTTATTTTTCTTCCGCGCTGTCATTTATTATGGCTTATTGATACCTAACAGATGGGAGCGTGAAAGGTTTTTTGGTAAAAAGCTAAAAGACTAAAGCAGAAAGACGAATATTGTTGAAAGTTTTATTGTTAAAATTATTTTTAGGAGCGCAGGTGCAGTGTAAGTAACAGTGTTTGTTCCTTTGCTGCGCTTGTACGCTTCGGCCATCGTACCTCCTGGCCTGAAGGGTACCGCTTCGCCAAGGGCTAGATGGGTTAGGGCAGTGTGTTGAATCCTTAATAGGAGCAGGAATCCGTTAGTCGGGATTTGCAATCCCGTCTTCTGAATCAATGATTTTCAATCTTTTAATATTGGATTAAAAATCCAAAGTACAATAGGTCGGGATTACAAATCCCGACCAGCCCCGCCTCCAAAAGATAATAAATCGTCACCATGCCCAGGAAACCATATGCTAATCACATTTATCATAATCATACTGTAAACATTTAAACTAAATATGTCAAATTGTCACTTTTAATTTTATTTATGTATTTTTGCAATCCCCAAAATGTTTTTAAATAATGATTGATTTACAAATACAGGATAAGACACACGATGAAGCCAGGCAAGGTGAAGCTTTAATTTTAGATACACCAGTTAAGGCCGATGCCCGTAAATTATATATCGAAAGTTATGGTTGTGCCATGAATTTTGCCGATAGTGAAATTGTCGCCTCTATTTTATCAGAAACTGGATTTGAAACCACAGGGGATTATCACCAGGCTGATGTCATTTTCATTAATACCTGCTCCATCCGCGAAAATGCTGAAACCAGGGTAAGAAATCGGCTATCGCAGTTCGGCGTCGAAAAACGCCGTAACCCAAAATTAATTGTTGGGGTTTTAGGCTGCATGGCAGAGCGTTTAAAATCTAAATTTTTGGAAGAAGAACGTTTGGTTGATGTAGTGGTTGGACCAGATGCTTACCGTGATCTGCCGAACTTAATTGAGCAGGTTGAAAGTGGACATAAAGCCGTTAACGTTTTATTATCGCGCGAAGAAACTTATGCAGATATCAGTCCGGTTCGGTTAAACAGCAACGGAATAACTGCTTTTATTTCCATTACCCGTGGTTGTAATAACATGTGTTCTTTCTGCGTGGTGCCTTTTACCCGTGGAAGAGAACGTAGCCGCGATGCACATTCCATTATCGAAGAAGCAAAAGCCTTGTTTGAAGCTGGTTACCGGGAGGTTACACTTTTAGGTCAAAACGTAGATTCGTACACCTGGGCGTCGGAAGATGGTACAGAAACGGTTAATTTTGCGCAGCTTTTGGAGCAAACAGCGTTAGTTAGTCCAGATTTAAGGGTACGTTTTTCAACTTCGCATCCAAAAGATATTACCGACGAAGTTTTACATACCATTGCTAAATACGATAACATCTGTAATTATATCCACTTGCCTGTTCAATCTGGTAATACGCGCATTTTGGAGCTCATGAACAGGACTTACACCCGCGAATGGTACATCAATCGCATTGACGCCATCCGTAATATTATTCCAGGTTGTGCAATTTCTACCGATATTATTGCTGGTTTCTGTACAGAAACAGAAGAAGAGCATGAAGACACCTTGAGCATGATGGATTATGTTCAATATGATTTTGCCTATAATTTTACCTACTCTGAAAGACCCGGGACTTTAGCCGCCCGTAAACTGGAAGATGATATTCCAGAAGAGGTGAAAAAACGCCGTCTGGCTGAAATTTTAGCCAAACAACAGGCACATTCTTTAATGCGTTTGCAAGAATGGGTAGGAAAAACCATTCGGGTTTTGATTGAAGGTACTTCAAAAAAATCTGATCTTGATTATTGCGGAAGAGGAGATAGCGGAGCAATGGCCATTTTTCCTGCTATTGATGGCGTTAAACCAGGTCAGTATGCAAATGTGTATATCGAGAAATGTACATCTGCTACGTTAATTGGTAAAATAGTTTAAAAAAGGTGAAGGGTGGAAGGTTTAAGGCATAAGCTCTTAAACCCGATACAAAACTTAGATGATCTTAAGTTGTGGAATTTTAAAACTGCAAACTGAGAACAGCCAACTGAGAATTGAAGAATGGATACACAAAATATTAAACAGCGTTTCGGTATTATTGGCAATTCGCCTTTACTAAACCGTGCCATAGATATTGCAAGCCAGGTAGCACCAACTGATATGTCGGTACTAATAACCGGCGAAAGTGGTAGTGGTAAAGAGGTGTTCTCGCAGATTATCCATCAAATGAGTGCCCGTAAGCATGGTACTTTTATCGCGGTAAACTGCGGTGCCATCCCCGAAGGAACGATAGATTCTGAACTTTTTGGTCATGAAAAAGGATCATTTACCGGTGCACACGAAGCCCGTAAGGGATATTTTGAGGTGGCCAATGGCGGTACCATCTTTTTAGACGAGGTTGCTGAATTACCTTTAGGTACACAGGCCCGTTTACTCCGTATTTTAGAAAGCGGCGAATACTTACGTGTGGGTTCTTCTAAAGTGCAGAAAACGGATGTTCGCATCATTGCTGCCACCAACGTGGATGTTTATAATCGAGTTAAAAATGGAAAATTCCGTGAGGATTTATACTACAGGTTAAATACAGTTCCATTGCGTATACCTGCTTTGCAAGAGCGTAAGGAGGATATTTATTTATTATTCAGAAAATTTGCTGCTGATTTTAGCGATAAATACCGCAGTCCCGCGTTACATCTGGAGCCAGATGCCATTCAGATCTTAACCAATTACAGCTGGCCGGGTAATGTTCGTCAGTTGAAAAATATTGCCGAACAAATCTGCGTATTAGAAAAAGACCGGAACGTAAGTGGTCAGGCTATTTTAAACTATATCCCGAACGAGGCCGGAAGTAACTTGCCAATGGCGATCAACGCGCAGTCGAAGGAAGATTTTACGGAAAGAGATATTTTGTATAAGGTTCTTTTTGATATGAAAAAGGATATGGTTGAGCTTAAAAAACTAGTAGCCGAAATTATTCAGCATGGCGGAAACACTGCTACGGTATTGGCAGATAACCCGCAGTATATCAATCAGCTATACCGTGATGTAGAATTGCCTGCTGGGCAAGAGCATGCTTTTACCATTCAGCACCCTGCACCAAACAATAACAATGTAAACAACAATAACAATGCTGATTATTTTGCACACGAAGCCGAAGAAGTAGAAGAATCTTTGTCGCTGGTGGATAAAGAATCAGACCTGATTAAAAAAGCATTAAAAAAACATAAAGGTAAGCGTAAGTTTGCTGCACAGGAATTGGGTATTTCAGAACGGACCTTGTATAGGAAAATTAAAGAATTAAATCTGTAAATTAATTGCTCGTATAAATTCATTCTAAGCACGTTTCTCAAAAATTTGACAGCCTTTTCGATAATGATGAAAATTAAAATATTTGCATTAATCCTGATGACTTCGGTTTTTAGTGCCTGCTCGTATAAATTCAGCGGAGCATCTACCACAGGATTAAAAACGGTGGTTGTTCGGGTATTTGAAAATAATGCCCCTTTAGTGGTGCCAACTTTAAGTAACCAGATAACGGAATCATTAAAAAGCCGGATCCGTAACCAAACCAAATTGATTATTTCTCCAACAGGTGAAGGAGATGCCTCATTTGAAGGGAGAATAACAGGTTACGATATCAAACCGGTTGCCCTTCAAAATAGTGCCACGCCTACTGCAGGTGCAAACAGATTAACCATTACGGTGTCGGTAAAATATAAAAATAATATAAAAGAGCACGAAAAGGAGAGTTTTGAAGAGAGCTTTACCAAATATTTTGATTTCCCGGTTAATGGGGCTCCGATTCAAACCTTATTGCCGGGTGCTATCGAAAATATCAACAAACAATTGTCAGAAGATATTTTTAACCGAGCATTTGCACAGTGGTAAGTAAAGCAGCACGCTAAAAAGATAAATTTTTCAAAACCCATTTACATTTTTTTAACTTAGCGGCAAACCCTTGATAATGGATAACAACAAGCTACTGGCAGAGTTACTCGCGCAACCTGGAAAGGTCAGGCCAGAGCATGCATCCATGTTGCAGGAAATGGTTAGGCAATTTCCATATGCACAGCCCATCCATTTACTATTGGCCAAGGCCAATGCTTCGTTTATTCCGAAAGCTGCATTATATGGCCAGGGGCATGTATTGTTCCATGTGCTTAATATGGTTCCGGTTGACGAGGCAAAACAGGAAGAGGAGGTTAATATAAATGTACCGTTTACCGAATCCATGCAACTTGAACCGGAAGTTTTAGTACAAATGGCTGAATTTACTGATGATAGTACGTCCGCTACCGATGATGAGATAGGCATAGAGACACCAAACAACCTGCCAGGTGTAGATAGGCATTTGATGGATTTGCCTGCTGTTAATGATTCTTTTATTGAAAGTGTGGCTGCTACTGATTTTTTTGCCTTTGAACAGCAGTTAAGCATCGATGTGGTTGGCGCTGTGCCAGAAATTGAAACCGTAGTACCAGATGAGCCGGAAAAGAATTTTGTTTCGCAATATAATGATGATAAGCTTCCATATACTTTTTTATGGTGGTTAGCTAAAACCCGTAAAGAGCATGAGCAGATTTTTCAGCCTTATGCGCACCCTAATGCTAATCAAAACAAACCACTGCCGCAAAAGCACCCACAATCAGAAAGCGCTGAATTTCAACAACAGTATGTGGAGCATATTTTTCACATCCAAACCCCTTTTGAAGTAGCCGATCATTTGGCTGAATACCCTGTAGCTGAAATCAAAGATGCAAAGGGTGCCAAAATTATCGAGAAATTCTTAAAAGAAGATCCAACCATCAAACCACCTAAACCCGAACAGATCGACAATGAAAACAAGGCCAAGAGAAGTGCAGAAGATAATTACGACTTGGTTTCAGAAACTTTAGCTAAAATTTATATCGAGCAAATGCTTTATCACAAAGCCATAGATACTTATAAAAAATTAAGTTTGAAATATCCGGAAAAAAGCCGTTACTTTGCCGACCTTATCCAATCTATAGAAAAGAAATTTTAAAATATAATATTACCATGGTAACCTTTTTAATCATTTTATTAATTATTGCGTGTGTAGCCTTAGGCTTATTTGTTTTGGTACAAAACCCTAAAGGGGGCGGTTTAGCTACAGGCGGTGGCACCAGTAACATGTTTGGTGTACAACGTACTGGCGATGTTTTAGAAAAAGGATCGTGGGTATTGTTAACATTAATAGTGGTGTTAACCCTTGCCGTTACTACAATTGCTAAAACGAGCGGTGGTAGTGCTGCAGTTGGAAACTCAGCTATTCAGGAGCGTTTAAATAAAACACCTTCGCCATCTCCAATCGGTGGCAATTTAAACAGCACTCAACCGGCAACTTCAACTCCGGCTAAAACCGATTCAACAAAGAAATAAGTAATACTTACCCATATTTTAAAAGGCTTTCCTCAAAAGGGAAAGCTTTTTTTGTACTGCTTTGAACAACAGGTATTTGCCAGCCAAACCCGACAGAGTGGAATAGCCTGGAGCGTAGCGAGGACTATCAACGATGGCGGGACTGTAGCAGCTATGGAAAACTGAACGTCCATTTTCTAAAGAGTACAGGATGCATATGTAAAGTCTGCTTAACTGTAGGCATTAGGTTAAAGCTTTGACTTAACACACATTTAACATAAAAAGCTTTAAATTGCAGCATGAAATTAAGTGTGCTGGTTTTATTTACTGCTCTTGCCGTTGGTCTTTCCATCGGTATGGTTAATTTTTATTTTCAGCATAGCCTTTATTATATGGCCATTTCTTTTGGTGTATCTTTTCTATGTAGTTTTTTAGTTTTTTATTACCTGCTTGAGAAATATATCTACACCAAAATTAAACTCATCTACAAACTGATCCATAACCTTAAATTGGGCAAAGATTTAAAAGATGCACTTGGCGAGTATGTGAGTTCCGATCCGATTAACGATGTAGAACAGGAAGTAAAGGAATGGGCGGGCGCAAAGAAAAAAGAAATCGATTTATTAAAAAAACAAGAGCAGTTTAGAAGAGAGTTTCTTTCGAACGTTTCGCACGAATTTAAAACCCCTCTTTTTGCCATTCAGGGTTATATCGAAACTTTACAGGATTGCCTGGTAGATGATCCCGATCAGGCTGTTTTATTTCTAAAAAAAGCAGAAAACAACGTAGAGCGGTTGAGTTATCTGATTAAGGATTTAGACGTTATCTCAAAGCTGGAGACGGGAGAATCGCCCATTAACTATCAAAAATTTGATTTTGTACAATTGGCGAAAGAGGTCATGGAAAACCTTGAAGACCGGGCAAAAGCTAAAAACATCAAACTGTTTTTTAAAGAAAAGTATACAGCCATCACTCCTGTTTCTGCCGATCGCGAGAAGATTAGGCAGGTATTAATTAATTTAATAGTTAATAGCATTAAGTACGGCATTGATGGAGGTGAAACCGCCATTAAAATTTTCGAGCTGCATGATCAGGTTTTGATAGAAGTTACTGATAATGGTATCGGCATAGAAGAAAAACACCTGTCGCGCCTGTTTGAACGTTTTTACCGCATTGATACCCACCGGGCAAGAGAAGTTGGTGGCACCGGTTTGGGTTTAGCCATTGTGAAACATATCTTAGAGGCGCACCAGCAAACTATTTCGGTAAGAAGTACACCAGGTATCGGAACGACCTTTGCTTTTACGTTACAGAAAGGCGGATAGCCTTAGTGTCTTGACAATTATTCTAAAATTTTTGCCACAGAAACATGAAACACACGGAAATATGACATCTGATTTTGTTCAGAAAAATAATTTACCTAATTGATAGACCCGATGTTAGCGGACATCCCGATTTGACCAATTATCTCTATTGTTTATGGTGTGCATATTATTTTGCATAGGTTTCATCCGGATAAGGCGTTTGGCGCTATTATCGTAACCGAAGAACTTGTTGCTACTATTTTTAAAAATCCATTTGTTTCATTGTCAGTTACCTGAAAAATATAAAAAACATGCAGTCGATCGGATAAACGAACAATTCGTTAATATAATTAATAAATTAACATTAACTTAACATTGAGCTTGTAGCTTTGCAACATATTAAAAATTAACATGAACAATATTTTTAAGTTCTTTACACCTCAAGACAAAAAGTTTCATCCGCTTTTCGAACAAGCTGGTAGCAATGCACTGAAAATTGCCGAAACCCTTTTAGAAATGGTTAGCACGGGTGATGCGGAAAGCAGAAAAACAATTTTTAAAGAAATTGAGCGCTTAGAGCATGTAGGTGATGATATTACCCATTCTATTTTTCTTGAATTGAGCAGGAACTTTATTACACCATTTGATAGAGAAGACATTCATGCACTGGCTACTGCAGTAGATGATGTTGCCGATTATATTTATGGTACTGCAAACCGCATGCAGATGTATAATATGATTGCCATTAATGAGCCGATTGTTAAAATTGCTGAGCTTTTGGTAGAAATGTGTACTGATATTGACAAAGCCATTAAAGAGTTGCGCAGTTTTAAAAACATCCGTGTAATTGCTGATGCTTGTATCCGTATTAACAGTGGCGAAAACCAGGCCGATTATGTATTTACATTAGCGGTAGCACGTTTATTCGAATATGAAACCAACGCGATTGAATTAATCAAACAAAAAGAGGTTTTACAAACAATAGAAAAAGCGACAGATAAATGTGAGGATGTGGCGAATGTGCTTGAAACGATCTTGGTTAAAAACGCTTAATAAAAAACAAACATGGTAACTACCTTATTGGTTGTTGTTGTAATTCTGGCTATTGCTTTCGATTATATTAACGGCTTCCACGATGCCGCCAACTCGATTGCAACAGTTGTTTCTACAAAAGTTCTTACGCCTTTTCAGGCGGTTTTATGGGCTGCATTGTTCAATTTTGCTGCCTATTTTTATTTTACCGACCACAAAGTGGCCAACACGGTTGCTAAAACGGTAATCGAAAATTATATCACTTTAGAAGTTATTCTGGCGGGTTTAGTTGCAGCGATTATCTGGAACCTGTTAACCTGGTGGTATGGTATTCCCTCAAGTTCGTCACATACTTTAATCGGTGGTTTTGCCGGTGCAGGTATGACACATGCTTTACTTACAGGCGCTAGTCCGCTTGATGCTGTAAACATGGGCTATGTAATTAAAATCGTTTCTTTCATTGTATTGGCACCAATAATCGGTATGGTAATTTCGGTGATATTAACACTTATTATTATTAATATCTGTCGTTATGCCAAGCCTGCAACTGCCGAGAAATGGTTTAAACGTCTGCAATTGTTATCTTCTGCGGCATTGAGTTTTTTCCATGGTGGTAACGACGCTCAAAAAGTAATGGGGATTATTGCTACAGCTTTAATCGCCTCTAAAGTAATTCCCGATTTCGAATCAATGCCTGCCTGGGTGCCAATTGCCTGTTATTCGGCAATATCATTAGGCACCATGAGCGGTGGTTGGAAAATTGTTAAAACAATGGGATCTAAAATTACCAAGGTAACGGCACTTGAAGGTGTTGCTGCCGAAGGTGCCGGTGCAGTAACTCTGGGAATAACTGAACATTTCGGTATTCCGGTTTCTACTACACATACCATTACCGGATCGATTGTAGGGGTAGGCGTAGTAAAAAGTGTTTCTGCTGTACGTTGGGGGGTAACCATCAACTTAATCTGGGCCTGGATTTTAACCATTCCGGTATCGGCAACGCTTGCAGCCATTATTTACGCCGCAATTTATTATTTAAAGTAAAAACAAAATCCTTTAATATTATAAGAGACCAGGGCATTAGCTTTGGTCTTTTTTGTTTAACCGCAAAGAACGCGAAGTTTTTCGAAGAGAGCGCAAAGCGTAAGGTGATAACCGGAGTTCGATTATTCACTAAACATAAATCATTAATTTTTAGGTGTTTCTAATAATGATATCGTCATGCTGAATTTATTTCAGCATCTTTCCTGTTAAAACTCCTTGCTATAAGACCCTGAAACAAGTTCAGGGTGACGACCGTTCATGCAAGGTACTAAATAACCCAAATTAAAGCCCATTATTAATCGAATTCAGGTTAATAGGAGAATAAGAGCAGAGTTTCTCATTATTTTAGCTCTGATTCAATTATTGAATAACTTCGAATATCATCCTTGAGGGATAATTTATTGTATAAAAATCAATATGGATGACAGAAAGCCCAACGGCATTGATTTACTCGAAGAATCGTCATTGCGAGAAGGAACGACAAAGCAATCTTTCATGCTGGTAATTCTTGCTGTAAAGATTCCTTCGTCGGCTGAAAAAGCCTTTACAGCAATGACGCATTCCCGAGGGTATGTCAATAGTAGTGCAATGAAAGATCTTTTAACTGTACTTTATTATTCATTTAAAAGATTCTTCACTGCGTTTCAGAATGACAGTAATATTACATGCTTCGCAGTTAAACTACAAATAAGAAAACTTAAAACTTAACACTCAGCTCAACAACATTGTTGCCGTTTTTAGGTAACACCCAATCCGGACCTTCCTGTATTAACCGTTTAGCTTCAGCATCGGCTTTTTTGTTCAGCGATTTTATAACGGAAATGTTGGTGGGCCGTCCGTTGCTTTTAACTTTGAAACTTAAAATCACAAATTGTTCAGGTCCTTTAGGGTTATAAAGCTTATTGTTATGCGCTAAATACTGGCTATAGTTAACGGTAGAAACCGGAATAGGTTTCGTAATCTCATTCGCCGATTTTCCATCCAGGTTTTGTTCTGCACGTAGTGTAATTTTTGGTGCAGCAATATTTTCTTTTTTACGTCCGTTCGAACCTGTAATCAATGCAATTTCGTTTAACGATTTATCGCCACTCAATGCATTTCTAATGGCGTTAGGATCTTGCAAACCAGCCACAGGTAATTCTTTAAAGCCAATAGCATTAATTAATAGGTCTTTATCCTTGGCATTACTATCTGCAGGTAAATAGAAATAACCTTTGGCATCAGTGGCTGTTACATTTTTCGAGCCAGCTAACTTTACTACAGCTCCCTTAACAGGCAGGCCATTGCTTTGGTTTACCACATTGCCGCTAAAGGCAATTTTGTTCGAGCCTATCGCAGGTTCTGCTGCAACGGTGGCCTCTCTTAAGGCTGCTTCGTTAGGTTTTTGATCGCTAATACTTACACGGCTCATTGCTTTCGCGCGACTATTATCGGATGCAATTTTTGCCGCTTTTACCTCGGCAACCTGATTCGCTGCAGGTACTACAATAGTGTTTGTTTTAGTGTTTTTTGCAAGATCGCCTTTTTTTGAGGCCGTTATTGCTTTATCAATCAAAGTTGCTTTAGTCGTATTTTGCGTAACGATTTCTTCTTTAGCTTTTGTTTGGGTCGAAGCAATACTCGTTGAACTGTCTAAGCGAACCAATACACCTTCCTTTTTATGCGCAGCAATTTCTGCATTCCTGCGGTTGGTTTCGCGCATAAAAAATAAAATACTAACTGCAATAAAAGCCACCGTTGCGGTTGCTGCAATACTTAACCTTTGGGTGGTAATGCCCCAAAGTTTGCGCTTTACAGGTTTTTCTGATATACGATCATAGAGTTGTTTTTGTAAAATAGAAAGGGTCTGCCTGCGTTTTGGAGATTGCTTTAGTCCTTCCAGCGCTTCGGCAACAAAAGGATCATCCAAAGCTTGCTTTTCTACGAAATGCATAGCTTTAGTATCAAGTTTACCATCCAGGTAATCTTCCAGTACATCAATATCTAACCAATCGTTATTCACTACTGTTCTTCTCTATACAAATCTTTAAATTCCGCTTGCCATTTTGGATGTAACTCTTCACTTTAAGCATATCGTAACCCGTAATATCAGCCACTTCTTTATAGCATTTTTCTTGTAAATAAAATAAATCTACGCTTTTTCGCTGTTCTTCAGGCAAAGTTTCCATACACTTTTCCATGATGGTAAGCTGCGTTTCTTTTGTGTTGTCTATATCCAGATGCACAAACTCGCTATTTTCCACAAAAGTATCATCTATGGAGACATTATTTTGCTTCGCCGATTTCCTTAATGCCATTAAACAATGGTTCCGTGTTAAAACGTGAAGCCAGCTTTTAAAGTTCTGTACCTCATGTATTTTTAGCTTTGTTACCAGTTCTTCAAAAATCTGCATCACTGCATCTTTGCTTTGCTCTTCATCTTTGAAGTAGTTTAAGCAAACCCCGAACACCAAGTGCATGTATTTATTGTAAAGCATACCCAACGCGTCCAAATCGCCTGTGTTTTTATACCCGGCAATCAATTTGGCATCGTCTTGCTGGGTGTTTCCAGCTGTGTTTTTTATAAACCTCAAAAAATGGTTGCTATTTCGAATTATCTTCAAGTATAAAAAATATTTCTGAGTATCGATATGGAAAAACCTGAAGAACTACATCATCCTTAAAATTTAAGACTATGAAAAAGCTTCTATCATCTTTAATCGCAATTTTTTTGCTGATGAGTTTCAAACAATTTGACAGCCGAACAATTACCGGTGTAATTTCGGACGCGACCTCAGTTTTACCAGGGGCATCAATTGTTACAAACTATAGTAAACGGGTGGTTACTTCCGATTTGAAAGGCAGATACAGCATACAAATAACCGATAAGGATACAGAGCTCAAGATCATAGTTATGGGCTATAATGCACAAACAATAAAAATTGGTAAAAGCAAAATTATAAACATCACCATGGTTGCAGATACAACTCCTTTAAAAGAGGTAGTGATAGTTGGTTATGGAACGCAACAAAAAAGTATGATGACGGCATCGGCTGCTATCGTTTCCAATCGGTATTTAGCCGGAAGAGTTGCCGGCGTATCTGTTTCGAAGGGACAAAAGCATGTCGGAATGGCGTACAGCAACGAAGACAGTTATACAGGTACTAGCGAAAATACTTTTCATAAAGTAAAAAGCGACCCATTGTCTACCTTTTCAATTGACGTTGACGCGGCATCGTATAGCAATGTTAGGCGGTTTATCAATGGAGGCAATCTGCCCGAAACGGATGCCGTTAGAATTGAGGAGATGATCAACTATTTTGATTACAACTATGGGCAGCCAAAAGGCAAAGAGCCTGTTAATATAATCACCGAAATGGCCCCTGCGCCGTGGAACAACACACACAAACTGGTGCAAATTGGTTTACAAGCTAAAACTATTGCAACTGAAAAGCTACCGGCATCCAATTTAGTTTTTCTGATCGATGTTTCCGGTTCAATGAATGCAGCTAATAAACTTCCCTTATTGGTTTCATCATTCAAATTATTAACCGATCAACTTAGAGAAAAAGACAAAGTTGCAATTGTTGTTTATGCCGGAAATTCTGGCGTGGTTTTACCGGCAACCCCTGGGGATGAAAAGATCCGGATTAAAGATGCGCTTGATAAATTAAGTGCTGGTGGCTCTACCGCTGGCGGACAGGGTATTGAGCTTGCCTATAAAATTGCTTCAGAAAATTTTATTAAAGGGGGCAACAACCGCGTAATTTTAGCTACCGATGGCGACTTTAATGTTGGGGCAAGCAGTGATTCGGACATGGAAAAACTGATTGAGAACAAAAGAAAAACTGGTGTGTTTTTGACCGTTTTGGGTTTCGGTATGGGTAACTATAAAGATAGCAAAATGGAGATACTTGCCGATAAAGGAAATGGTAATTATGCCTATATTGATAATTTAACTGAGGCACGGAAAGTATTGGTAAATGAGTTTGGCGGAACCTTATTTACGGTAGCTAAAGATGTTAAATTGCAAATTGAATTTAATCCTGCTCATGTTCAGTCTTACCGTTTAATTGGATATGAAAACAGGCTCCTTACTAAAGAAGATTTTAATAACGATGAAAAGGATGCCGGAGAAATAGGTTCAGGCCATAGTGTTACTGCACTCTACGAAATTATTCCGACAGGTGTTAAAGATAGCTTTACAGTAAGTGTAGATGATTTGAAATACCAACAAACAAAGCCATTAAATTCCAGCAATACAGACGAGCTGCTGACCATTAAACTCCGTTATAAAGAGCCTGAAGGTAATATAAGTAAATTATTGGTTAAAATGGTAACCGATAGTGATTTAAGCATTAATTCAACCAGTGATAATTTCAGATTTGCAGCAGCAGTTGCCGAATTTGGTATGATTTTAAAACATTCGGCATTTAAACAAAATGCTAACTTTGAGCAGGTTATCTCTTTGGCCGAAAGGGCAAAAGGTAAAGACAAAGAGGGTTATCGCTCGGAATTTTTAAGCATCGTAAAATCGGCAAAATTAATGGCCAAAGATTTGCTAAGCATAAAAGATAAACTCATAATGAATGAAAAAAATTAATGTTGTATCTGCATTCCTGGCATTAGTCTTATTAACAAGCCTAAATGTTAGCGCACAGATTAAACTGAGCGATATCTTTAAAAAAGTAACGGAGAAACAGGGCTCCGCAACAGCTGCTACCGGAACACCATCCACTTTTGAAATAGCACAGGGAATTAAAGAAGCGCTACAGATTGGTGTTTCTGCTGGCGCAGACAGGCTTTCGGTTAAAGACGGCTTTTTAGGCAATTTGGCTGTTAAGATCCTGATGCCCCCTGAAGCGCAAAAGGTGGAAAGAACATTGCGTAGCATAGGCTTGAACAAACTTTGCGATAATGTGATTGTTAGTTTGAACCGTGCTGCCGAGGATGCTGCTGCTGAAGCAAAGCCTATTTTTATATCCGCCATTAAGCAGATGACCTTGACCGACGCGACAAATATTTTGTTAGGTACCAACGATGCGGCTACAGCATATTTCAAACGAGTAACGACTACACAATTGATGCAGAAATTTAGCCCGATTGTAACTGCAAGCTTAAATAAAGTTAATGCTACTAAATATTACAGCGATTTAACTACACAATATAACCGTTTGCCTCTGGTAAAACCTGTAAATACCAACTTGACGGAATATGTTACACAAAAAGCAATAGATGGTTTATTTGTTGAAATAGCCAAAGAAGAATTAAAAATCAGGGGTAACCTAAGCTCAAGAAGCACAACGCTATTGCAAAAAGTATTTGGGTACGCGGACAGGAAAAAGAGTTAGTCTTGTGTGTTTCGTCAGGACACGAATCATGGCGTGGGGGAAGAAGGTTTAGTTAAGTATGTTTCGTGGGGACACAAACCGGGGCGGATTTAGTTCTAGCCTCTGATTAGGATTTTAAAGGTTGCAATGAGCACCCCGCTTTGTGCCTAAACCCGATTGTAAATGAAAAGCCCGTAAACGAGGAACGAGTGCAGGCTTGAAATGAAAAGCGGGGCTGCTGGCAGCCAAGAGCTTCCTTTGTTTCTTTTCAAAAAAACATATAATTTATTTTCTGTACTTGCAGTTTTTTTAGCCTATTGATTTTGCCCTATGCATCTCCAATACCACACTTAAATGGTTGCACAAAAAAATTAAAGAAATTTAAAGTAATATTGATGTTCATCCGTTTACTGGGTTATCAAGCGAAATTTAGTGCCGACAAACGAACCTCAAAATATCATTTCAACGGTTGCCAATTATGGTAAACGCCTGTTCAGTTTCATCCGAGGCCGGGTGAATACGGATGAGGATGCTGAAGATATTTTACAGGATGTTTGGTTTCAGCTGAGCAATCAGCCGGAAGTTGGAGCCATTGAGCAGATTAGCGGTTGGCTATACCGGGTAGCGAGAAATAAGATTACTGATAAATACCGTAAACAAAAGGAAGAATCGCTGGAAGACTTCACCTTTGAAGGCGAAGATGGAGAAATTAATTTTAAAGAAATTTTACTTGCGGAGACATACTCACCAGAGGAAGAAAGTTTAAAGAAGCTGTTCTGGGATCAATTATTTTTAGCACTTCAAGAACTGCCCGAAAATCAATGCTATGTATTTGTTCAGAATGAATTGGAAGAGCGCACTTTTCAGGAACTGGCCGATGAAAGCGGGGAAAATATCAAAACATTAATATCAAGAAAAGGTTATGCGGTAAAACATCTGCGTAACCGGTTACAAAATTTATATCAGGAGTTTATTAACTATTAAATTTACAGACATGATGAATAGAAATTTTAATCGCGGTAAGAAATTCATGTTCTTTTTTCCCGTAGCGTTGCTTATTGCAGCGGTGCTGGGCTATGTAGTTATGTGTTTATGGAACCGGATTTTGCCTGAAGTTGCCCATACAGGGCGACTCAATTATTGGCAGGCCCTTGGTTTGCTGGTGCTTTGCAGGATACTGTTCGGAAATTTCAATAAAGGAGGACATGGTCGTGGCGGCTTCCGTGAACGTGCCCAGAAAATGCGTGCTAAATGGGATTCGATGGACGACGAGGAGCGTGCGAAATTTAAGGAAGAATACAAGCGAAGATGTGGCGGATGGGGCCACTACCGCAATAAAGAATAGTTTTGAAGCCTCGATTAATCGGGGCTTTTTTGTTTCTGTTATTCTTAATATTTTGAGAGCCTCTCCACGAAGCGTCCACGATCGCGGCAACGCAGAGTGCCCGCCTGTGCAGACAGGCCTATCCCGTGTAGGAGCTATCGTATGGACACATCTTTTGGTTTGTTTGTTTTTATACGCTTTGCTAGCTTGCTTTAATAGATTACAGGTTTTACCTGTAAAATAAATTCAGCATGACGATTGCCTTAGAAATACGTGATAAAGAATAAATGAACGCTAACAGAGATGTATCCACGCGATAGGTGTGGGAGGGGAGAGATCTATCAAGACAGATTTCTCTTCCGAACGTTCGGGACTACGCTTCAGTCGACGGTCGATTTTTTGAACGACTTTCTACTTATTCTATCGTCTGGTGTCTCGCCGACCGAAGAGTTAGTCTATTAAAAAGATCCTTCACTGTGTTCAGGATTGACACAATTATGGAAATCTCTTCAGAATAAAAAATCAAAATTATTTAAAGTAAAAATAAACTTACTCCGTCTTCCTATATAAATAACAAAAAACAGCGTCGTTAATTTAAAAAACTTACAGTGAGTTGATTACGCTGCTTATAAAACATACAGAAATGATAAAAATATTAAAAACGATAGGATTCGGGATGGTACTTGGAGCAGTTGCTTTCTTCATTCCATTTGTGTTTAAATTTATATTGGCCATTGCATTGATCGGTTTAACGTTGAGGATTTTTACTGGTAGCCGTCGCCGTTATTTTTATAACCGCTATAACGATTTCGGGAATCATTACAATCCAATTGTACCGATCAATAACCAGTGGTACAGGCCTGGTGTACAAGGTAGTGGAATAGTTAACCGTATCAATATAAACGATTAACGGCCATGAGGACATTGAGAATATTATTGGCATTAGCTGTAGCTGCGGGAACTTTTTACAGTTTAAATGTACTGGCTATTCAATATGGATACCATGATCGGCTAGATTTTAAAAACAGGCATTACCATGATGATTGTGATCAAGTGCAATTTAGAAATCATGGCTTCAGTCATCATCGTACGCCGGTTTCCAACGGCATTATCTCAACAGATAGTATAAACAAAGTAAGTAGATAACCAGATGTCAAAAGTACTTTTTTTAAGCGATCCATTTCAAGCTGATGTTAGTCCTATTTTGGGCATGGCAAACGAGATGATTACCAGGGGAGAGCAAGTCACTTTCTTTAGTTCGGATGAGTTTAAAGCGCCTATAGAACAAATCGGTGCAGACTTTAAAGCCTATAATCAGGAATTGAATATTTTTCAGGCGGAAAAGACTAAAAATGAAGAAGAACAACCTAAATCCGGATTGATTAGTGCCTTGCTGGAGCCGATGAAATTTATTGATGATATTTTGGTTCAGCTGAGGGGTTTGAAATTCGATTACGCCGTTTTCACACCGTCATATCCCTATGCAAATATCATTACACAGCTGTTGGATATTCCTAAAACGGAACAGGTGGGTTACCATTAACATGGCTTAGGCCGAAGAATTAACAGAATAAATAACAATTAAAATAAAATAAATGTACAACGAACATAGATGCCGTCAGGGCAAGATGCATGGCCATTTTGGTCGAGGAACTGGAAAATTTAGCGGACACTTTGGTGGGGCCTTTGGTCGCCATAAACATGCCATGTTTAACGAGGGTTTTAGAAAGGTGCCAGCCAACATAGAGGAAACAGAAAGTAATTTTATTATTGAACTTTTTGCGCCTGCTTTGATTAAAGAGAACTTAAAAGTAGTGACTAAGGATGACATATTAACTATTTCTTACCAACCCAAAGAAGATGCTGATTCCAGTAAAAAATATAGCCGTAGAGAATATAGTAACGGGAATTTCGAAAGGGCTTTTGGCTTAAATGGAAAAGTATTGGTAGAAAATATTTTGGCCAATTACAAGAATGGAATTTTAAAGATTACGCTACCTAAAAACCCCGAAACGAATACACCAGAAAAAGATATTCTGGTTCACTAAGTTTCGTCTATTATAATTTCCAAGCCCCGATTGTTTAAACAGTTGGGGCTATTTTTTTTTGATGAAGAGGAGATAAGAAATTTAGGGATAATGCTTAGTCGTAATTAAGAAAGCAGAAATTAAGTGTGGGTTTGTTATTCGCGGTATTTTAAGGTACTTTTGCTAAAAGACATAAACACAATAGATTGAATTTTAACGACTTTAATTTTAACCCCGATTTATACGAAGGCCTAATGGCTATGGGGTATAAAAGCGCTACTCCAATACAAGAACAGGCTATTCCGGTAATTTTAGATAGTCATGATCTGATCGCCTGCGCTCAAACCGGTACAGGAAAAACAGCAAGCTACCTTTTGCCCGTAATGGATAAAATTAGCAAAGCTACTGACAGGCATAACAATACGTTAATTTTGGCGCCAACGAGAGAGCTTGCGCAACAGATTGATTTACAGGTGGAAGCGCTTGCTTATTTTACCAATATCAGTTCTTTGGCAGTTTACGGTGGGGGAGATGGTATCGCCTACGAACAGCAGAAACGTTCGATGCGCGAAGGTGTAGATATTATTATCGCCACTCCGGGCAGGTTGATGGCACATTTATCTTCAGGAGTGTTAAAACTGGAACATTTACAGCATTTGATTTTAGATGAAGCAGATAGAATGTTGGATATGGGCTTTTATGACGATATTATCCGCATTATCAGTTACCTGCCCAAGAAAAGGCAAACGCTTTTATTCTCTGCTACGATGGCACCGAAAATAAGAACGATGGCCGGCAAGATCTTACATGAACCGAAACAGATTACCATTTCAATTGCTAAACCTGCCGAGGGAATTGATCAACAAGCCTATAACATTCACGATCAGCAAAAACAGACTTTATTAACGGAAATTTTTAAAAGCGACCGATACAAAAGCAGTATTATTTTTGCTTCTACAAAAGAAAAAGTAAAGGCATTATACAAAGCTTTTAAAGGTTTAGGTATTAAAGCAGAAGCTTTCCACTCTGATTTGGGGCAGAAGGAACGCGAAGATATTCTATTGTCCTTTAAGAACCGTAGATTACCCATTCTAATCGGAACAGATGTATTATCCCGCGGAATTGATGTAGAAGGCATCGATTTGGTGATCAATTATGATGTTCCTGGAGATCCGGCTGATTATGTGCACCGCATTGGACGTACAGCAAGAGCGGCGACCAAAGGGACCGCCATTACTTTAGTGAACGGAAGGGACAAACGCAAGTTTGAAAACATAGAAAAATTGATTGAAAAAGCGGTTCCGCGTATACCTTTACCTGATAGTGTTGCTGCAATAGAAATTACGCATGTAGAGGAAAAAAAGACACCTCATAAAGGAAAGAAAAAGGTTTGGCATAAAAAGAAAAAACCGAAACCTTCTGCTTAAATATTTGAAACGCCATAAGACTGTTCTTATTGGCGTTTTTATTTTACAGATTATCTTTGCACTAATTAGATGGCAAATTTCATTCTTATCGGTTTATGCATTTTGGCGGGCATTCTTTTCAGGAAGAGCAAATCATTACCTAAAGATGCACACAAGGGCATTAATGCATGGATTATCTATATTGCATTGCCGGCCGTTTCGTTTAAATACCTGCCGCACATTACCTGGACCAAAGACTTGCTCTTTCCTGCTTTGGCCCCGGTTTGTATCTGGCTATTCGGATGGTTATTCATTACGGTTTATAGCCGTATCCGGAACATCAGCAAAGCAAGCTCGGGCGGATTAAAACTAACCAGTTCTTTAAGCAATACTTCATTTGTGGGTTTCCCTTTAATTGTTGCTTATTTTAGTGAAAAGGAACTGGCAATCGCCATTATCTGCGATCAGGTTACTTTTACACTTCTGTCAACCATTGGTATTGTTGTAGCCATACGCTCGTCGCAGAACCAGAAATTAAGTACAAAATTAGTGATGAAAAAAGTATTAACCTTCCCGCCCTTAATTGGTTGCGTGCTGGCCTTAACGGTACCTCACTTTATAAACGTTTCTTCACTTAATCCATTATTCGATAAGCTGGCTGGCACGGTTGGTCCGCTGGCGCTGTTTTCGATCGGCTTACAGCTCAGATTTGGTGGATGGTTCAGTGAACTCAGGCACATTAGTGTAGCCCTGGTGTACAAGTTGATTTTGGCCCCTTTGGTTGTGATGTTATTCGCAATTGCTTTAGGAATGAGCGGTACCATTACCAAGATAACAATTTTCGAAATGGCGATGCCAACTTTGCTAACCGCGGGCGTAGTGGCCGATCAGTATAATCTTAATCCAAAACTTTCTAATCTGGTGGTTGGAATCGGAATTTTATTGTCTTTTATCACCACAGGTTTTTGGTGGTTGTTACTGACTTATTCAGGACTGGTTTAAATTATCGCGGCTCTTAACCGCAGAGTATGCAAAGAGAAGGCGCAGAGAGAGTCTTAATGTGCTTAGATTCTATTAACATTTATTCGTAGGGACGAATTTTAACACAGTTCTTAACACGATCGTCATGCTGAACTCGTTTCAGCATCTTTCTTGCTAGGATAGACCCTGAAATAAATTCAGGGTGACGACCATTAGGTTTTGCGGAAACCTTCGCGGTTAAACCCAAACAAAAAAGCCGCAGAATTTCTCCTGCGGCTTTTCGAATAAATTTAATTACAAAGCTAATTTCTTGGCAATTGCAGACGGAATGCCTGCTTTGTTTAACAAAATTGCTGTTGTTTTATATTTAACGTAGTTTTTAGTAACATATAAATATCCTTTGTAATCGTTGCTTGCCCCCCAGGAGTTCTTAACGATATAATATTCTTTACCGGTTTGATCTTTGGCTAAACCAACAATGTGCATGCCGTGATCATCAGTTGTTTGATAGTTATCAAATGCAAGCTGACGGTTTTCCTGCGTAATTTCCATCTCTGGCTGCGGGCCGTTAAACATTTCTGCTTTTTGTTTTGCGGTCATTTCAGCAAAAGGTGTTTGCGGTACAAAGGCTACGCCATTTTTCCAGCTGAAGTTTTTTTCGCTAACATCTGTAGCCCATGCCACCGTATAGCCACCTTTTAAAGCATTATCAATAATATCTGTTAACTCATTTACTTTTACGTTATAAACTTGATCGAATGACCAGTTATCAGGTACCAATAGAGTAAATTTGCTATAGAAAGGATGATCATTGAATGAGGAAAGTTCTACATAGTTATCTGGATTTAAACCCACCATTTCCTGTGCAAAAGTTTTTGGAGTGTATTTTTTCCCATTATAAGTGAAATTTTCTGGTACTGAGCCTAAATAAGCATCAATTACACCTGTATAAGCTTTTAGCCAGTTTGGTGTTAACTCGCCATTTGAGTTTTTTACAACAGCTTCTAAAACGCCTTTTTCAATATCACCAAGTTCTGCAGTTTTATTGATTTTGGTACCATAGTTTAGTCCGGTGTATACCTCTTGTGGAACTGCACCATATTTTCTGTACATATTGATTACATCATGCAAAGCACCACCATCACCTAATGAAACCGCACCATGCATACGCACATAATTTTTACCTTTTTCTACGTAAGCATTACGGGCCGAAAAAAGCGGAGATAAAGCTACAGGCTGTTTGCCGGCTTTAATCATTTCTGATTCTAAAAATGAGTTGGTAGAATAGCTCCAGCAGGTACCTGAAGATCCCTGGTTCTGAACCGGGGTATTGGCCAGGTTAATTACTTCGGTAAATTTGAAAGAAGCTGCACTGTTTTCGCTTTGGTTGTTTTTTAAAGAATTAACGAGATTGTCTTGTGCATAAGTCGCTGATATAGATAACGACAATGCCAAACCAATCACACTGATTTTGGTGTAGTTGATCATTTTTATGAATAATTAATAATTCAACGAATGTAAAAATACTTGTTGATTTGACCTCAAAAAATTTTGTAATAAATCGATAACATCGGTCATTTTATTGCAACAATGTTGAATTAACATTCTGGTAAACTGATAGGAATATTGGTTGCCAATCCACCATCTGATGTTTCTTTGTACTTGGCATTCATATCGAGTGCAGTTTCCCACATGGTATTTACCACAGCATCAAGGCTTACTTTTGCCTTATCAGGATTACTTTGTAGCGCCAATTGGCTGGCGGTAATGGCTTTGATAGCGCCCATGGTGTTTCTCTCGATGCATGGAATCTGTACCAGACCACCAATCGGATCGCAGGTTAAGCCCAGGTGATGTTCCATGGCAATTTCTGCTGCCATTAAAACCTGTCTTTGCGAACCGCCTAAACATTCTGTTAAAGCTGCTGCAGCCATGGCAGAAGAAACGCCGATTTCAGCCTGGCATCCGCCCATGGCGGCTGAAATAGTTGCTCCTTTTTTGAAAATGCTGCCGATTTCTGATGCACAGGCAACAAATTGGATGATTTTATCTTCGCTATAGCCATCGCAAAAGGTGATGAAATATTGTAATACGGCAGGGATTACACCCGCAGCACCATTGGTAGGGGCGGTTACCACACGACCAAATGATGCATTTTCTTCATTAACGGCTAGTGCAAAACAACTTACCCAGTCTAAAATATAGTTAAAGCCGTTTCCACCTTTTCTGATTGCTTCTACCCAACCGGTATAATCTAAATATTCATTTCTACCTATTAACCGCTTATTCAGCAGAAATGCTCTCCTTGCCACATTTAAGCCTCCCGGTAAAAAACCCGTAGTATGGCAGCCGCGGTAAATACAGTCACGCATCACAGCGAAATGCTGTAAAATGCCTTTTTTTGTCTCTGCCTCAGTACGCCAGGCCAGTTCATTCTCCATTACGACTTCGCTCACCTTTAAACCAGTAGATAAACACCAGTGTAAAAGATCTTTGGCTTTGTCTACCGGAAAGGGAAGGTCTACCTGTGCTTTTTTGCTACTGTCTTCGCCCTCTTTTACCACAAAGCCGCCTCCAATAGAATAATAGGTTTCGGAAAAAGCTTTCCCATCCTTTAAAAATGCCTGAAAAGTAACAGCATTGGGGTGAAAAGGTAAACTTTCTGCAAATAGGAAAAGCAGGTCATTGTCGTAATCAAAATCAAGAATGAATTGATCAGCAAGATTTAACTTTTTATCTCTTTGAATGCTTTCAAAAGTGGGGGTAACCGCATCCACATCAAAAGTTACCGGATCGGCACCTGTTAAACCCAATAGAATGGCTACATCAGTTCCATGGCCTTTACCTGTTTTGGCAAGAGAGCCATACAACAATATTTTGATGCCCTCAACATTGTTAATCAGGTCGTGCTGTGTAAGGGAAGCCGTAAATTGCTGGGCAGCCCGCCATGGACCTAAAGTATGTGAACTGGATGGGCCGATACCTATTTTAAAAATATCGAAAACCGAAATTTGTTCCTTGATCATTATGAAAGTTAGTTATACAAATCTATGATTGTTTTATGATTTCGGCTAAATTTATTTTTGGTGATTACAGGCTTAAATGTGCCAATTTCATCTAAAGTTACTCCAAAAAATGGTAGAGAGGTGCAATACTTAAAATTGGACATATGATTTTAGATGCCAGAATAAGATTCGCTTTAATCTACGTTTAACTTCTGAGGAAATCTCGTCCGATCGCTATTTTTAGCCTGTTTCACGTGGAAAGCAAAATGATTTAGAAAAATGTGGAATTAATTTATTTGGCTAAAAATCAAATTCAATAATATCCTTATCTTTTAGCATTCGTTCTACAAACTTCTGGTGATTTTGTGGCGTGCCTGTTGCCGTCCAGTTTCCGGTAATGATATTGTTTACCAGCTGATGTTTGCCACGTTGAGGTTTCAGTTTGCTTTCTCTAAAAACTTCTTCGTAACTTTCTAAATCGCCATGCACATGTTGTTTTTTAACAATACGATAGATCCGTTTGGTAAAACGTCGGTCGCCAATTTCTTCTAAAAAAGGGAAGATAATCAAGGCCAGCATCACCACTGCAGTTACACCGATGGCCTGTTCGTAATAACCAGAACCTACTGCCATGCCAATGGCTGCTACAATCCAGATGATGCAGGCCGTGGTTAGGCCCTTAACGCGGTTTTCTTCTTTAAAAATTACTCCAGCCCCTAAAAAACCAATGCCGGTTACAATATTCGAGGCGATACGATCTTGACTGGTAGGCCCTATTTTGATAGACAAAATAGTAAACAGGGTCGCGCCCAAACCAATCATCATCATGGTTTTTAATCCGGCAGATTTACTTCTGTATTCTCGTTCGGCTCCGATTATACCGCAAAGTAAAGTCGCCAATAAAAATTTATTGATTTCACTTTGTGTAATGAAATGGTTTTGTTCTATAATTTCGTTCATCGCCTTTAATTATCAAGGGCAAATTAATAAAAATCATAACATCTTAGTCCATTTGCGCGGCCACCGTTTGAACTATTTGGAAAATATTTTTCGTAACCTACACCAATTTCGGATGTTCCACCTGTATTGCTATAATTAATCTTTGAAGTTGTAGCATCGTGACTGATGCCCAACCGAAATTTTTCACCATTGGTTCTGCGGTTAAAAATATCGAAGATTACCGAAAATACAATAGCGTCGTTCCCGTTAGAATTACCATCATTGCGGTACCAGATCCCCGCATTTATACTCGCATACTTATATTGCATGCCCGCACTAAACGATTTTATATTGCCTTGTTTATATGCAATTATGGAGGGGATGAGGTAATTTCCGTCACGGTCGTACTCATCTGGTACCAAGGTTAATTTGTAGCTTAAATTGCCCGATATGCGCATTGGTAATTTGGCCTGAAAGCCAGACAAGGATTCATCCGGACGATTAAGGTGATGCACTGCTAATCCCATCATAAATTTTCCGACCACCAGGTTGGCGCCAGCATTTGAATCGAAATAATACCGGCTATCTACATTCGGCCTTTCTGCACCCGAAATACTGCCTGGGATATAACCAATCACATCGATCTGATCACCAAACACGAGTTTATCCCAATTTAGCTTTTGGTTGGTAATTCCTGCTTGCAATCCAAATGATAAGGCAAAATCGTCTCCTCCGATGATATAGGAATAGCTTAAGGCAATATTGTTCTTGACCAGATAGGCTGTGCCTTCGCTGCTGCGGTTAAAAATAATCCCAACGCCGCTATTCAGTCTACTCAGGTTGAGATCTCCGGAAGCAGTCATATATGAATAATCACTGGACAAGCCTGTCCATTGGTTACGATAAAGTGCATTAAACCTGATGTCGCCTTCAAACTGGCCGGTAAGTGCCGGATTCAAGTAAATTGGCGCATTGTAAAACTGTGAGTAAATGTGGTCTTGTGCCCATGAAATCATAGGTAGCAACCCTAATAAAACTGAAATTATCCTTCTCCTCATTATCTATCTGATTAAATATATTACACCTGTTTTTTTTGGAGGAGACGAGTCGTAGGTTATACCTCTCCAATCGCTTCCATTAATAAATTTCACATCTACTTTCCAGTAGTAGATGCCTTGAGGCTGATCCTGACCTTTATAAGTTCCATCCCAACCTTCTGCCGGAGCGCCGTCATCCAGTTTGTTTGTTTCCCAGATTAACTGACCCCATTTGTTAAAAATAGACATGTTCCATTCTTTTATCCCCCTACCTTTCGCCTTAAAAGTTTTAACCTCATTTTTCGCACTTGCCGGCATGAAAGAGTTAGGAATACTTAAATTACCAGGTACACTAATAATTCTCACTGATTGGAATGTGTTAGCTGAGCAATCTTCCTTATTTAATACTTTTAAGGTTACAGTATACGCACCTTCGTTGGCATAAGTATGGTTAGGATTTTGCAAAGTAGATTTAGTGCCATCGCCAAAAGACCATTCCCAGCTTACTGCTCCTGTACTGGTATCTTTAAAGCCAAAGCTGTAGTTAGGAACAGAGAGCTCGTTACCAGGAGTTACCATGAACGAAGCATTAGGCGGAGCCACAAGTTGAATATAATCTGGTAAGCTTAAGGTGTTTTGGCAGCGCTGGCTGTTTATGGCCGTAAGGGTAACTTTATAGTTTACGCCTGAACCCGTGTAGGTATGCTGGGGTTCAAAATCCGTTGAAGTTGGCGAACCGTCACCAAAATCCCATACATAGGCAACTGCTCCAACACTTGTATTTTTAAATTTAACGGTAAGATTAGAACAACTAATTGTTTTATCAGCTGTAAAACCAGCGGTTGGTTGTGGCAAGATCGTTACAGTTTCGCTTATCGAGCTTTTTGAACAGTCATTTTCTGCATCCAGTTTAATGGTATATTTCCCTGGCTTGTCAAAAGTTTTTGGGAAAACACCTGTAGTATTGGAATACGCGGTGCTGATTTCGCCCGTGTCATCATTGGTAAAAGTGTAAGTAAAATTGCTTGCGCCGGTTGTATTATTGATCAAGTTAACAGTAAACGGCACGCAACCCACTTTTTCGTTGCCATTTACTACTAGTCCAGGGGTAATTGTGTTGGGTGAAACCCTAATGATAACCGGAATTGCATTTGCCTCCCCACAGCTACTTTTAGCCGTCATGGTTACCGTAAAATCCTTTACTACCAGCGTTTTGAAGGTATGACTTATTGTTCTTCTATCAGTTAGCGGTCCTGATGAAGTGCCATCACCAAAATCATAGGTATATATTGTGCCTGCACTCTCCGGACTGTTATTTACAAAGGTTACCAAGAGATCAGCGCATCCTGTTGTTTTATCAGGTGAAAATATGGCGACAGGTTTGGCATGTACAATAACTGTTGCAGAGGTAACAACAGCTGGGCCACAAGGTAAGGTTGTGGTTAGCGTAATTTTATAGATTTTGTCTTTTCCGGTTGGATCAGCTATAAAAGTTATTGCTGCAGGCTGTGTGAGGGTGGAAGATTGTCCGTTACCAAAATCCCAAACATAACTTGCACCATTGAGCGGATTAGTAGTATTGGTGAAAGTAACACTAAGCGGGCCACAACCTTCTGTTACGCTTTGTGTAAATCCAGGGGTAACGATAGGGAAAGTGCTGAAAACCTCGCTTTTTTCATCTGAATTACAACCCAGGCTACTGGTTACAACAAGTTTTATAGTTACAGTTTCGTTACCATTTGTGATGGTATAACCTGGAAAAGTTGGTCCCACTCCGATTTGTACATTGTTGGCAAACCAGGTATAAGTATTATTTCTATCAGGATGTAAGGTTGCAGCAATATTGTTAGCATCGAGTTTAAAAGGAGCACAACCCGTTTTGGTATTATAAGTTATTTCGGCTTTTGCATTAGGGTTTACCGTTATCTTAATTTCGTTGCTTAAAATGTTGTTACAAACCCCGCTGGCTACCGATCTACGGTAATAAATGCTTACAGTTGGTATTGGAGGAGTAAAGTTTACGCTGTTTGCACCTTGCACATCACTCCAATCGGTTCCATTTAAGCTTGATTGCCATTGATAGGTGTAAGTGCCGCTACCGCCGCTTGGTGTAGTGCCTGTCAAAGTTGCGGCAGCTATGCCTGCGCAAATGTTTTGATCGGCAGAAATGGTATTGTTGGTTATCCCTGGTAAAACAGTAATCTGTACCGAGTTGCTAATTGATGTACAAATGGTGCTATTTACCAATCTCCTGAAATAGGTAGAAACTGTAGCTGTTGCGGTTAAATCCTTATTAGTGGCCGATGTTATGTTGGCCCATGTATTACCATCGGCACTGCTTTGCCATTGGTAGGCGTATGTTCCTGTACCTCCAGTTGGCGTATCCCCCACAATAGTGATGGTTTGTGCCGCACAAACCGGAGCTGCAGATGCGGAGATGTTATTGGTAACTGGCGAATAATAAGTGATGGTCACATCATCGGCGGAAGGAGGGCAACCGCCAGAACCTGTAATTGTCCATCTGAAAGTGTAGGTTTGACCAGGAACAAGGCCTGTGACAGTGGTATTTCTAAGTGTGGGTTCAGTTATGGTGACGCCAGTTTGTACTGATACTAATGTCCACATCCCATTGTTGGGCAAAGGGTCATTGCCATTTAATGTAACCCCATTGCCGCTGCATAGGCTTTGATCTGAGCCTGCATTTGCTGCAACTGTGCCTGGATTAACTGTGATTGTTGTTACAGTCGATATAGCTTCTGAACAACTACCACTTTGTACTACCGCACGATACTGCGTAGTAGTGGAGAGGTTAGAAAATACATAAGGATTTGCATTTGAGGGAATGACAGACCAATTTGCACCATTATCTATGGAGCTTTCCCAGCGGATAATGTTTCCAACCTGCCCTGTTAAACTGATGTTTCCGCCATTTGCACCCGCACATACATTTACGTCGCCTGTTGTTGTGCCGCCAATACTGATTGGGTTACTGGTAATCTGAACATCATCGTTTGATGTTGAACAATTGGCATCGCTAATGGTCCATCTTAAAGTATAGGTATTTCCTGCCTGTAAGCCTGAGATGGTTGTATTGCTCTGCGTATCATCAGCAAAAGTTACAGTTGTTGGCGCAGAAACGATGGTCCATTTGCCCATTCCTACCACCGGACTGTTTCCTTTCAATGTATAAGATGTAGCATTGCAGACTGCCTCATCTGGCCCCGCATTAGCCAGTGTTGCATTGGGCAAAACAGTAATGGTAATGGTTGTTGGTGTACCTGGACAGCCGTTTGTTGATATGGGGTTGATGGTATAAGTTACGGTGCCTGATGTGGTACCTGAATTGGTTAAAATATCATTAATCTGAGTGTCTGCCGAAGCTACCGTTCTATTGCTATTGCCAGTAATTGCGCCTGTTACCGAACTGGTATAGGTATAATTTATATCTGCTAGATTTGCTGATAAGGTGATAGCAGATGAAGTACCATTACAAATTGTTGATTTTGCGGCCATTGCGGTTGCAATAGGATTTGGCTTAATCACAACAAGTAGTAAAAAAGGTGTGCCATCGCATCCTTCTAAATGAGGGGTAATGGTATAGGTAACATTGGCATCTGCATTGAGATCGTTATTGATGAGTACGTCGTTAATATCACCAGTTCCGGTTGCGCTGTAGCCAGTAGCAGACGCTGTTCCTGTGGCGGTCCAGGTATAGGTAACATCCGGAACTGCAGAGGTTGGGGTATAAGCCACTCGGTTACCTGTACAGATGGTCTTAGTTGCATCACTTGTTAAGCTGATATCGGGTTTAATTTTTAGTATGACCTCATCATCAATCTGGTTGCATGGAGCAGCCAATGCTGTAGTGACTCTTAATGTTAGAGTAACCATTCCAGCTGTTTTTTCGGCTGCGGTAGGGGTGTAGGTTGCATTTAAATCGTTTCTGCTAGGTGTAAAACTTCCCTCGCCTCCAATCCATGTCTGAGTGGTTGTCGTTCCACTTATCGTGCCACTCAAGGTAAAACTTGGATCGTTAAAGCAAATGCTTTGGTCGGGGCCTGCATTAACTACCGGAGCAGTACTAAATGTGAGGACCTGGGTATCTTCGGCCGTGCCACAGTTATTTTTATGGACAACCTTTACTGTATAAGTATCATAGCTATCGAATTTTATCGATGGGTATTTTGAATTAGCAGTTGTACTGCCAGTAAAGCTATAAGTTCCTGCTCCCGACGGAACAACTGTCCAGGTATAAGTGTCTGGCAAATCTTCTGTGGTACCGGTAATTAACGTTTGGGTTGGTCCCGTTGTGGTATTGTTAAAATCGTAGGTTGCAAGATTGCAAAGTGTGATGTCAGGCGAAAGTGTGGCTTTTGGAATTTCATTTACCACTACGGTTTGTGGCCGGCTGGTGGTTATGCCGCAAGATGCGGTGGTGATGCCTAAGGTTATGGTATATTTACCCGCTGTAGAAAAGCTGAATACTGGTTCTTTGCTTGTGGCACTCGTGCCTTCTACAAAATCAACCGCTGGACTGACTGACCATAAATAGGTATTACCGGCATCGCAGATATTATCGAAAACTGAAAGATCAGTTGCTTTTAGTGTTGTTCCGGCACAAATTGTATTTGATGGTAAGCTGAAATCTGGTTTTGGAGGATCCTGGATACAGATCGTGTATTTTACAGTTTCAGCTGGACAAGGCCCCGTGCTTTTGGACTCTAGCGCTATTTCATGATTTCCATGAATCAAAAATTTATGTACAAAAATGTATGATTTTGGTTGGTTCGCCTTGATAAGTACCCCGTCAACATACCAGTTAAAAGTCACATTGTTTGGAGTACAGGCCGCAGTGTTGGTTTCTGGATTTTCACCTAACGTAGATGTGTTTACAAAAGGGATATCAGCATTGGTACAGCCAATAGGATTAAAGCTAAAGTCATTTTGAGGTTTTTCAACCACTTTGGCAGATGAGGAGACCGGAGTTCCAATTTTACCGCAAAAATCATTTAATACATTAATAGAAACGTCAAAAGCGTTATAAATTGTGCCCGCACTTGACGTTGAAACACTTCCGCAAGATGATCTTGTATAAGTATGTTTAATTTGCCCATTATTTGCTATAATTTCACAAAGGGTGTAGGTAGTTGCAGTCTGGTCTCCCCATGTTATGGAATAAACATCTCCTGGAAAGTTATTTTGAATACCTGAAACTGATGTTACATCAACATTGAATGTAAATTCCGCAGCTGGTAGACATAATACTGGATTTCCTGTGCTGGCAAAAGCTGTTATGGCTTTGTTATTAATCAACAGATAGGCTTTGGTGGCAACATCTCCGTTAGGCATTTTGGCCTTTACCATAATAGTATAATGTACTTGTTTGGCGGTAAAATTTTGAAGAGGATTGGTAAAAACCAATGTTTGGGGAGTCCCAAGATTAATTTCGTCAGTTATTTCTGCGGTCACTTCACTTGTGGCGGTCGATTCATTTTCAAGAACGAATGAGTTATCAGGTCGGCTGCTACAAGTGCCAAAGGTCTCGTTATTTGATGTATTTAACAATGTGGAGGTTAACTTCGCTTCAACAGCAGCTCCTGCTCTCACCTCAAAAGGGGTTGAAGAGGCGCTCTCTGTTACAGGAATTGTCGTTTTAACCCTAACACGGTAACCTGTACCAGGTGTAAGGCCGGCAGGAAGTAATCCATTGATGTAAGTACTATAAAAGCCAGCATAAGTACCGATAAGGGTCTCTGTTGCGAAATTTCCATTCTGATCAGATAAATAGAGCTGAAATTGATTGCCTTGTGATATACAGTTTGCTGGTACTTTAAAAGGAACAGCGATGGTACTACCAGGTGTATATGGTCCGGAATCTACAAGGCCAATGGTTACTTGGGCAAAAACGTTTGACGTGAGTAAAAATGTCCAAAAAAATAGGACAAAAGAAAACCATTTCCTTTTACAACGAATTTTCATACACATTTAATAAGAGGGATTGACTTTATCGCGTTCCGGTGACTTTTTTTAATGATCGATTTAATCAATATCATAAATGAGTACTAAGCCTAAGACACGTCAATAAATATTTGGTATAAATTACGTAGTTTTTGTGTTACGTCTGCAAAACTTTACACCAAAACTACCAAATAAATAAGCTATAGACTTGATAAGGCTTTTTCTGGCAGTATAGCGCATAAAAAAACCCTCAAGATATTATGCCTTGAGGGTTTTTTTACACGAAATCATTTCGCTATGACAGCGTGATATTACATCATACCACCCATGCCGCCGCCGCCCATTGGAGGCATTGGAGCACCACCTTCTTCAGGCTCATCTGCTAAAACAACTTCTGTAGTTAATAACATGGCTGCAATTGATGCTGCATTTTCTAAAGCTACACGACTAACTTTAGTTGGATCAATAACACCAGCACCGATTAAGTTTTCGTAAGCACCAGTACGTGCGTTATAACCGAAATCTGCTGTACCTTCTTTAACTTTTTGTACTACGATAGAACCTTCAATACCTGCGTTTTCGCAAATTTGACGTAGTGGTTCCTCTATTGCGCGACGAATAATCTGGATACCTGTATTTTCATCTTCGTTAACACCTTTTAAATCAGCAATAGATGCTACTGCGCGGATGAAAGCTACACCACCACCTGCAACAATACCTTCTTCAACAGCCGCACGGGTTGCGTGTAAAGCATCATCAACACGATCTTTTTTCTCTTTCATTTCAACCTCACTAGCTGCACCAACATAAAGCACCGCAACACCACCTGCTAATTTAGCTAAACGCTCTTGTAGTTTTTCTTTATCGTAGTCAGAAGTGGTAGTTTCAATTTGCGCTTTAATCTGGTTAACACGTGCTTTAATATCATCTGTATTGCCTGAGCCGTTAATCACGGTTGTATTGTCTTTATCAACAACTACTTTCTCGGCAGAACCTAAATAGGTTAAATCAGCATTTTCTAATTTGTAGCCTCTTTCTTCCGAAATAACAGTACCACCGGTTAAGATCGCGATGTCTTCTAACATGGCTTTTCTTCTGTCACCGAATCCTGGCGCTTTAACAGCCACAACTTTTAATGAACCACGGATTTTGTTAACCACTAAAGTAGCTAAAGCTTCGCCATCTAAATCTTCAGAAATGATTACTAACGGCTTACCAGTTTGCACTGTTTTTTCTAAAACCGGCAACAATTCTTTCATGTTGCTGATTTTTTTGTCGTAGATTAAAATGTAAGGGCTGTCTAATTCAGCTTCCATTTTATCTGCATTGGTAACAAAGTATGGAGATAAGTAACCTCTGTCAAACTGCATACCTTCTACTGTTTTAACTTCAGTTTCAGTACCTTTTGCTTCCTCAACAGTAATTACACCATCTTTACCAACTTTACCCATTGCTTCCGCAATTAATGCACCGATTACTTCATCATTGTTAGCAGAAATAGAGGCAACTTGTTTGATTTTGTTGTTGTCTTCTCCAACAGTTTGCGATTGTGTTTTTAAGTTTTCTACCACAGCTGCAACCGCTTTATCGATACCACGTTTTAAATCCATTGGGTTTGCACCGGCAGCTACGTTTTTAATACCTGTAGTGATGATCGCCTGAGCCAACACAGTGGCAGTAGTAGTACCATCACCAGCAATATCGGCTGTTTTTGATGCTACTTCTTTAACCATTTGAGCACCCATGTTCTCAACCGCGTCTTTCAATTCGATTTCTTTAGCTACCGTAACACCATCTTTGGTAATGGCTGGAGAACCGAATTTTTTATCGATAATTACGTTACGTCCTTTTGGACCTAAAGTTACTTTTACTGCATTTGCAAGAATATCAACTCCTCTTTTCAGGGCGTCGCGTGCTTCTACGTTATATTTTACTTGTTTTGACATTTTTAAAAATATTTTAAAGTTTTAATGTTGGAAGGTTGAAATATTTCACTCTTCCGATTTATATAACATTACAACGTTATAACGTTACAACATTTCAATTTTTACCCAACAACAGCGTAAATATCAGTTTCACGCATAATCAGGTAATCTTTACCTTCATAAGGAAATTCAGTACCGCCGTATTTACCATAAATTACAACATCGCCAACTTTTACACTTGCTTTTTTACCTTCAGAATCTTCTTCAGAAACAGAAACTACTGTTCCTTTAGATGGTTTTTCTTTTGCAGTATCAGGGATATACAAACCTGATGCAGTTTTCTCTTCTGCTGCAGCCGGTTCAACGATTACTCTGTTCGAACTGCCAGCAATTGGTTTAAGGTTTAACGCCATAACTTTTATTATTTTGATTTAAATTTTTAACTAAGCTTACAATTAACACTTTTTATGCCAAGTGATTTTGAGGGACAAATTTTCACCAAACTGTCAATCTTTTCGTGCTAATAGCTTGTAAGGATGTCAGCATGGCAGTATGTCTAGTTCTTAAATAAATTAGGGGTCTTCATTGTGAGGATAATTTATTGAACGAAAGTCAATATAAATGAGGATTAAATTCGGTTTTATGGGTCCTCCCGATGGAGTCATGATTGCTTGACGAAGCTTTTTATTTAAATCTGTCAATAATGGCATCATACAGCGAATGGTAAGCTGCCTAGTGTTCAGTTATTTATATTTCCTTTTCTGTTAAATATTTCCAATACCGTTTGGGCACATGCTGCACATGCAGTTTTGTGTTTTTGCGGGCTACGATATTTGCGCTTTTAAAATAATCTTTCCATAGCGTTGCATATAAATTTTCACTTTCATCCATTAAAATTGACGCCGGATTTTGTTTATTTATCCCATTGGTAAAACTGATCGTAATTTCTTCAACGGAGGTTAAATTATAGTGCAGACCATATTTCCTTTTTAAATCATAAATCACCCATTGTTGATCAGCATATCGGTTTTTGAAATGATTGGATATCAAAGGAAGTACATTAAAATCAGGATCGATACCTGAATAAAATATCCCATCTCCGGTTTTCTGAAAGCGGATAAATGCTTCCATACGGTGTTTTTCACGTTCTACGCTTTTAGCATATTTAGAAAGGGCAATTACGTGCTCATTGCCATAGTTCCCTTCTGCACCGGCAGCATGTTTAAAAATGTAAATCGAAAATTGGAAGAGATGATTGTAAGCTTCCGGGATTTCGGATAAATAACTGCAATAAAATTTACGGAGCCATTCTTTCTTCAGTTTTTTCTGAAGCCCGGCCCAAACGCGGTCGGCCTTTGTTGCGTCAGTGATCACCATAAAGCTTTCTGCAAAGGCTTCCGGCTGGAACATTTCGGTTGATTTAAGCACTACTTTGCCAGGCTTGCGCTCAAACCATTCAAAAACGGCTGTTAAAAGCCCTTGTAGCGAACCATCAAAAATGTAGGTCATGGGTTGTTTGTTAGATCTAACTAGATAGATTTAGCTTCGCTGAGCACTGTGGTTCTCAACTCCGTTGTACTCTGATCGACGGTTACTGGTTTAAAACAAAATCATCTGGTTGCTATCTGTTTTTAAGTACTTACTCTTGCTTTCAGCCAGAATAAAAGCCTTGATCTGTGTACCCTGATAATCTTTTAACTGATAAGGGCTGTCGGAACAGATAATAAAGTGTTTCGCTTTATTATAGGCTATACCTATTTTCTTAAGCTGGTCAATCCTGAGTTTACCAAACTTACGGGCCTGCACAATCTTTTTTGCCGACATTACCCCGATTCCAGGTATTCTCAAGATCATTTTATAATCAGCAGTATTGATATCAACAGGGAAATGTTGCATGTTTCTAATTGCCCAGCTTAATTTTGGATCAATATCAATATCAAGGTTAGGGTTAGCGTCATTTAGAATTTCCTGAACCTTAAAGCCGTAAAAACGCATCAACCAATCGGTTTGATACAAGCGGTTTTCCCGTAACAATGGTGGTTGTGTGCCCAGTATGGGCATTCTGGTATCATTACTAATGGGTACGTAACCAGAATAGTATACTCTCTTTAGAGAAAAATTTTTATAAAAGGCATTAGCGGTATACATAATGTCTTTATCACTCTCGGGCGTGGCACCAATAACCATTTGAGTGCTTTGCCCTGCCGGTACAAATTTCGGGATATGTTTGATTAATTTTTTATCTGCTGAAAACTGAGTAATCTGTTTTTGCACGAAGTCGAGTGGCTTAATTACGTCGGCATGATTTTTTTCCGGTGCCAAGAGTTTTAATCCGGCCTCGGTAGGCATTTCCAGGTTAATGCTCATCCGGTCGGCATACAGACCTGCTTCCTTAATTAATTCATCGCTTGCACCAGGAATGGTTTTTAAATGGATGTAGCCATTGTAATTTTGTTCTAAACGCAATTTTTTTACCACCAGTAACAGCCTTTCCATCGTAAAATCAGCATTTTTAAAAATCCCTGAACTTAAAAACAAACCCTCTATATAATTGCGGCGATAAAAGTTCATGGTCAATTCTACCACTTCGTCTACGGTAAAGGCGGCACGTTTTATATCGTTACTTTTGCGTGAAACACAAAATAAACAATCGTAAATGCAATGGTTGGTGAGCAAGATTTTTAATAAAGAAACGCATCTACCATCTTCTGTATAGGTATGGCAAATGCCAGAGGTATGGCTATTGCCAAGTCCTTTATTATCGTTCTTTCTCGTACCGCCGCTTGATGAACAAGAAACATCATATTTAGCGGCATCGGCAAGAATGTTTAATTTTTCACGGATACGATCAAACATAGGAAGTATTTTGCTAACAAAGATAGTTTAATAACTAAAAATATTAGTAAAAAGATTCGTTTAAGCTACTCGGATAAGGAATAATCGTATGAAATTGAATGTTATTTGCCTTCCCATTCTTTATAAAAGTGTTCAAGATAGAGGAGCATAAAATTGTGCCGCTCTGTAGCCATAGCTTTCCCTGCTTCAGTATTCATCATATTTTTTAGTAATAGCAGTTTTTCGTAAAAATGGTTAATAGTAGGTGCTGTGGTGTTTTTGTAGCTTTCTTTATTGAGGTGTACTTGTGGTAAAATAGTGGGATCGTAAAGCACCCTGTTTTTGAATCCTCCATAGGTAAATGCCCTGGCAATACCAATAGCACCTATAGCATCAAGTCGGTCTGCATCCTGTACAATCTGCATTTCTTTTGACGTAAAACCTGTACTATCAAAACTGTTTTTGAACGACATGTTCTGAATAATCAATTTAACATGCGAAATAATGTTAGGATCAATATCAATCGATGACAAAAATGATGCAGCCATGTTCGGCCCTAGTTCTTCATCACCATTATTGAATTTAGGATCAGCAATATCATGTAGCAAGGCGGCGAAAGCCACTATAAGTTCATCGCCATTTTCTTGTTGATTAATGGTTTGTGCAGTTTTAAAAACACGCTCTATATGAAACCAATCGTGTCCTGCTTCAGCATTGGCTAGTGTTTTCTGAACAAAATCGATAGTTTTTTGAATGGAGGCCTGCATATTTTTGAATTTGCTCCAAAGGTATCGGAATTATTTGCAGGGCACAAGAAATGATATCAACAGCAACGGCTTAGCTTGCCGTTGCCGTTCTTTTTTCATCATCAGCAATGATTTTGATCAAATCACCATGATTTAAAGTTAATAAATGTGTTACCTCAACTTCCAAAATTGCCGCAATATGAAATAAACGGTCAATAGTTAATTTACTATAACCAAGCTCGATTTTGCTGTAAGCATTTTGGGATATTTTTAGTTTTGCCGCCAGATAATCCTGAGTGTAATCTCTGTATTCTCTAATTTTTCTAATATTCCCGGCTACATTCTTTGTCTTTAAAGCTAATACATCTTCCATAAAACGGATAATTTTTGATATTTTTTATTATGTACGAAACTTTCACTCCTACAGATTTTAGAGTATTAATTTAATACATTAAGAATTACACGAAAACGGGATGATGATTTATATGATAACAAAAAGATAAGCAAAAATGTTTAGCTATTTTAGCCCATGGTCAGGTTTTTGTTTTTAGCTAGCAGTAGGAAATTTTTAAACGATATATGGTGTAGAAATAAGAGGATTTAATTGGTAAACGGTAATGAAATGATAAAAGGGTATGTAGAATCAGTATAAGCCCCAATCATCTTCAAACTCATCTTTTTCGAAATGTTTAACCCATTCGATGAAGAGTAGGCGAAATTTTTCAATTTCGCCTAATACGATATCTCTATATTCTGGCGTACATATTTCGAACATATCTGCCGCTCTTACCTGGGTTTCTAGTTCTCTGCAGTTGGTTCTGATGATAGAAGCATTTTCCATTCTTAAAATATACATATCCGCTCCTTCTGCACCAACAATTTTAGGGCATAACATCAGGGCATTTTGCATAATTAAGTTAGCGGTCATTTCTGCCATTTCTCCTTCCAGCGTTTCACAGAATAGGGCAGCATATTTGTATACGGCTCTTGCCTGGTTGTAAAGGCTTTTAGCTCTGGTTACCTTGAGTCTAACCTTCTCGGCATCAACGCTTGAAAGATTTTCTTCAGCCTCATCATCCCGACCAAATCGGCTAAAATGCTCCCATTCGGGCATATGATCCATGTCATCAAATTCCATACTTGTCAAATTTCTACGTTGCGGTAGGTAATAGCGTGTAATATATCAATTTCTTATGAAAAAGACTATGCATCAACTAATGGGGCCCTGCGTGAACCCTCATATAATTCGTATTCCAATAAACGACAATCTAATTTACCATTATAAAATTCGATTTTCTTGGCAGCTTTTAATCCGATTTTTTTTGCAAGATCAGGATTTCCGGTGAAAATATAACCAGCATAGCCCTTGCATTTCGTTTTCATAAAATCACCCATGCGTTTATAGGTAAATTCAAGCTTGCTGTGTACCCCTAAACGTTCTCCGTATTCGGGGTTGAAAACAACAACACCTTTTCCATCGTCGGGGACTGGTGTTAATTCAAAATCGCAAACCTCAAATTCAATTAAAGTATCAACACCCGCCGTTTTAGCATTTCGACGTGTTACTTCAACTGCATCCTCCGAAAGATCGGAAGCGACAATTTTAAAATCAATATTTTTAATTACCTGATCTTTTAAAATTCTGCGCTCCGCGAAAAAAACTTCTTCATTATAACCCAAAATATGCATAAACCCATAATTCATGCGGTACAATCCAGGAGCGCGGTTAGTAGCCAACAGGGCGGCTTCAATAGCTAAGGTTCCCGATCCGCACATGGGGTTGATAAATGCTGATTTCTTATCCCATTTGGTTGCTAAAATAACTCCCGCAGCCAATGCCTCTAACATAGGAGCCTTTCCTGGTATTTTACGGTAGCCATGTTTGGCGAGGGTTTCGCCGGAAGTATCCATAAAGACATCGGCGTCAGCATCTTTCCAATATAAATGCACCACCGTTTTATTGGCGTCCGATCCGGAATTAGGGCGGATGCCTTTTTTCGCTTTCATTCGGTCTACAATCGCATCCTTAACCTTTAAGTTTGCAAAAAGCGGTGTAGTAATATTGGGGTTATCCACATTTGAGGTTACAGAGAAATAACCCGAAAAATCAATCAGTTCTTCCCACTCAATGGCTGCAATTTCTTTATACAGGTCATCTGGTGTAATGGCTTTGAAACTTTTTATAGCATATAGAATCTGACTGGCACAGCGTAAGTTGAGGTTTAGCTTAATACACTCTGTAAGGGTAATATGGAGTTCAACACCCGTGGCAAATGACCGCTCAATGGTGTAGCCTAAAGCGGTAACTTCTTCTTGTAAGTATGGCGAAAGGCGCTTATTGCAGGTAATAATTACCTTGCTTTTATTGTGGAAAACTTGCATCATAATATATGCGAAGTTATCAATAAAATTATAGAGATTTGATGTTTATAGTACATTAAGTAGTATTAGTTATGGAAATTAAAGGAAAAGTACACGAAGTAGGTGCCACGCAACAAGTAAGTGAAACGTTTAAAAAACGTGATTTAATAGTAGAATACGCAGAAAATCCAACATACCCTGAATATATCCGTTTTGAGGCTTTACAAGATAAAACTGCATTATTAGATTCATTTAAAGCAGGCGATGAGGTTGAGGTTTTCTTTAATTTACGTGGTCGCCCTTGGACAGATAAAACGGGTAAAACATCATATTTTAACAGCTTGGTTGTTTGGCGTATCAATGCCGTTGCAGCAGGTGCTCCAGCAGCTACACCAGCTTATGCGGCTCCGGTTGATGTAAGCAATGCGCCAGGTGAAGATGATGATTTGCCTTTCTAAATAAAGAATCTTTTTTAAGCAAACAATTTTGAACCATGCCGAGGCTTAGCCTCGGCATTTTTTTTGACCCGCCAGACTTCCGAAGTCTCTATGCCCCAGACTGGATAAACTTCAGAAATCTTCCCGCTGTTAAAATATGTTAAAAACAAACACATCGCTTAGCTAATCAGTATTTTTGATATCTGTTTAGATTTAAGAAGATTATGTCCGGTTTTTTTTGTTTTGAAACCGATCTGGTCCTGGTTTATGAAGAAAAGAAGTTTTTGGTTAATTACGGTTTTAATGACAGTTGCGCTGCTTGGTGTATTTGTAATGCAATTGTATTATATAAGGGAATCGTATAAACTCAAATCACAGCTTTTTGATGAACAGGTAAATCAAACGCTAACGTCGGTAGTGAATAAACTACAGCGTAGAAATGTTGCCGATCACTTAAACCGCAAAGATGCTGAAAATAAGTTGAGGCAATTGCAGGATTCCAGACAGCGGGCATTGGATATTAAAGATTTACGGCAACAATATGCACAGGAAGCTGAGCTGAGGCAGGCAGAGCGTGAAAATCAGATTGAAAGCTACCTAAACCAACAGGATAGTATTATCCGGGTATCTTACCGTGCACCAAATGTAATTTCTGAAAGGGAATATACTTCGCTTAGTTCAGAAAATGGTGATAAGCTGGATTTGCAGATGGATGCGATTATTGATGTTAAAAGCCTTATTTTAAAAGGTTATAGCATGCGCACCAAACCCTTTACCGCACCACCCAAAACATTCGAGTTTAAAAGCCTGCAGAGTTTGCCTGATACATTGAGATATCTGGTTTTTGATCCGCGGGATGGCAGTCCGGGTTTTGCAAACGTTCCAAAGATTCCGAACGATTTACAGAAAAAATTTCAACGCGAGGATGAGATTGAACGTAAAAAATTAGCCTTAAAAATTGCAGCACTGGGCAAGGATACTTTTTCCTATACCCGCTCAAGTGTAGTGGAGGATGTATCTAAAGAACTGCAGGAAACAAATGTGCCCATTTATAAACGTATTAATTTTAGTTCCTTGGGCCGTTTATTAAAACAAGAGCTGCTGGCCAATAACATTACCTTAGTGCCTTCTTACCGGATTTCGCTGGCCAGGAAAGATTCGACTATTTTCATGATGGCATCTCAGGTTAAAGGAGCATTTTTGCCAGAAAACACCTATAAAACGCCCTTATTCGGAAATGATATTTTTCGAGATCCTGGAATGCTCTTCGTTAGTTTTCCGAATAAAAACTCAGCTATTATAGCCAATCTGAGTGCTACACTTGCATCGTCAATTGGCTTGTTGCTGGTACTTGTTTTCATCTTCTCTTATACCCTTTATGCAATTTTGAAGCAGAAAAAACTGTCGGAAATGAAAACGGATTTCATCAATAACATGACACACGAGTTTAAAACGCCTGTAGCCACGATCATGATTGCGAGTGAGGCTTTAAAAGATCCGGAGGTGACAGAAGATAAAGCCCGGTTGAAACGTTTGGCTGGAATTATTTACGATGAAAATGTTCGACTGGGGAGCCACATTGAGCGTGTTTTAAGTATTGCCCGCTTAGAAAAGGGAGAGCTTAAAATGGAAAACGCAGAAGTGGATGTGAACGACTTGATTGTGATTGTGCTGGATAGCATGGAGTTACAGCTGCAAAAAAGGAATGCCATTATTAATGTGCATACCGATGCAGAGAATGCTGTTGTATATGGTGATGAGCTGCATCTATCTAATGTAATTTATAACCTCATTGACAATGCGAATAAATACAGTAATGATACGCCTGAGATTACCATTACCACCCGTAATGTTGGTAAGAATTTAGTTATTGAAATAGCGGATAAGGGCATTGGCATGACCAAAGAGCAATCAAAAAGGATTTTTGATCAGTTTTATCGGGTGCCAACCGGGAATTTACATGATGTTAAAGGCTTTGGCCTGGGTTTAAATTATGTACAGGATATTATTAAAATACTGAATGGTACAATTAAAGTGAGTAGCGAAAAAGATAAAGGAACAACATTCGAGATCTCTTTACCGTTGTAAAACAGGAAAATTGTTACAAAATCTAGCTGCATCAATATTAGAGAGCTCTAATATATTGTCGTATTAATTTTTAGTTTAAATTAAATAATTACGCATATTTATCATCAAAGCTAATGTGGCTAAGGCGCGTATCGAATAAATAAGAAAATGAAAAAAATACTACTGGTAGAAGATGACCCAAATTTAGGTTTATTGTTACAAGACTATCTGCAGCTGAAAGGTAAGTTTGATGTAGTGCTTTGCACTGATGGGGACGATGGTTTGAAAGCATTTAATAAGCAAAATTTTGATTTATGTATTTTAGATGTAATGATGCCCAAAAAAGATGGCTTTACCTTGGGTAAAGATATTAGGAAGGTAAACACCCAGGTGCCCATTATTTTTGCAACGGCTAAAACGATGTTAGAAGATAAATCTGCTGCCTATGATTTAGGCGGGGATGATTATATCACCAAGCCTTTTCGCATAGAGGAGCTTTTGTTGCGGATCAATGCGATGTTTAAGCGGATAGCAAATAAAACAGATAACAATGATGAGGTTGCCGAAACCCAGTTTTCTATTGGTCGCTATCATTTTGATTACACCACTCAGATTATTACCGATAACGATCATCAGCAGAAACTCTCTACCAAAGAAGCTGAGCTTTTACGACTTTTGTGTTTGAAAAAGAATACGGTTTTAACCCGTGAGGAAGCCCTGTTAAGCATTTGGCATGATGACAATTACTTTAATGGAAGAAGCATGGATGTATTTTTAAGCAAACTACGTAAGTATCTTAAGGCCGATTCTTCAGTAGAAATTATTAATGTACACGGAAAAGGTTATAAGTTGTTGGTGAGTTAGATCTGGTGTTAAAAGTTGGAATGTTGTAAAGTTAAAATGTTCCGGACTATCGCCATTTCGAGCGAAGAGCAACGCAGTCGAGAAATCTATTAAATGGGCCTTTCCAGTGCATCATCACCCAGAACTTATTTCAGGGTATTCAAGCGAGATTTGATATCTCCCCGCCTGTACGGGCAGGCGCTACGGTCGAGATAACGGGACAAATTAAATATACAAATCCTCTTGAATAGCAGGAATAATGCCACGTTCCTGGGCCAGTTTAAATAAAGTATCAACTGATTTACGGCCTTCTTCGCCAAGGTTGATGCTATATTTATTTACATACAGTTCAATGTGTTTATACATCACGCTTTCTTCCATGGCCTGCGCATGTTTGCGGATAAAATCGATACCCGATTTTGGATGGGCAAAAGCAAATTCAACAGATTGGCGGATGAGGCGATTTACTTTTAACTGTACCTCTCGGTCCAACTTGCGGTTAATTACAATGCCGCCCAATGGAATGGCACAACCGGTGAGTTTTTCCCAATAATCGCCTAAATCAACAATCTTGGTTAAACCTTTGTCTTGATAGGTAAACCTGTTTTCGTGAATGATCAGGCCTAAGTCAATCTCCTCATTAAGTAAAGCTGATTCAATTTCGGAAAACACAAGTTCTTGTTTGTTTTGTAAATGTGGATAAGCAATTCCCAATAAGAAATTGGCCGTAGTATATTTTCCGGGTATCCCAATTTTGAGGGTATTGTTTGGGGTCTGGAGTTGAGGGTCGGCTGCACCTTCAAAATGATTTTTGCTGATCAATAACGGGCCAACACCAAAGCCCAGGGCACTACCTGCATCCAATAATGCATATTGGTTGGCTACATACGCAAATGCATGAAAACTTAACTTGGTAATATCTAATTCGCCCCTAAGTGCCTTTTGGTTTAAGGTTTCTACATCATCGTAGGAAACCTCAAATGTTAATCCTTCCGTATCAATTTTATGGTGAATAAGTGCGTCGAAAATAAATGTGTCGTTAGGACAAGGAGAAAATCCAAGGGTAAGTTTCATAAACCAAAATTAAGTACTGCTGTAAACTAATTGGTCATAATCAGTTCATTTCTCCAATAAACGAGATGGCCCAATCGTTTAAGTTTTTAATGGCCAGGCCAATTTTCCAATTGTCTTTATTTCTAGGTTCTACATAGTTAGAAATACTTCTGATCTGCAAACTCGGTATATTTAATTGTTTACATGCATAAAAAACAGCGGCACCTTCCATGCTTTCAGTAATTGGATTTAACCTGCTGATTAAATTTTTGATGCTTTTCTCGCTTCCTGTTACACAATTTACGGTAATACCACTAACAGTGGGCAGGTTAACGTTTTTAATTATTGTTGAAGTATAGCGGTTATCCCCAAAACCTAAATCTACGATGGTCAAAAATTCGTCTTCATTTTCGGCGCCTAATTCAGCAAAAGTATCTTCGGTAATATTCAGTACAGTGCCTAAGGCTATATCCCGATCAAAACTTCCGGCAATACCCAAATTTATTACGAGGTTATACTTAGACGAAAGATGTTTGCCCAGGGCAAAGGCTGTGGCTACCATCCCAACACCGGTAATGAGCAGGTCGAAATTTTTACTTTCAACGAAATCACTTTCTGGTAAATTAAAGTGCTGGTAGAAGAAGGTGAGTTCAGCTTTTGTAGCCGCAACAACTAAAGTTTTCATTAAGTAAAGTTAAGGAAATAGGCGGAATGTAAGATGGAATATGAACAAGGGAAGCAAGGCCAGTATAATCTATGATGAAGCAAGGAGCAATCTGATGTAAGATGAAATATGGATTGAGGCATACATCGTCCATTATCCCTCTTCCATCATCCATTTTATCCGTATATTTGCAATTTATTTTATAGTAATGATTTACATAACAAGAAAAGCATCATTTAATGCGGCGCACAAATTGGCGCGTACTGACTGGGATGATGATAAAAATAATGAAGTTTATGGCAAATGTGCCAACCCCAACTGGCATGGCCATAACTATTGGTTATATGTCACCGTTAAAGGCGAGGTAAATCCAGAAACAGGTTTTCTGGTTGATTTAAAATGGCTCAAAGACGTGATGAATGACTACGTGGTGGACAAGGTTGATCATAAAAACTTAAATCTTGACGTAGATTTTATGAAGGGCAAGCTGGCTTCGACCGAAAACCTGGCCATTGAAATCTGGAAACAGCTTTGGACTCCTATTGCAGAGAGTGGCGCGGTTTTGCATTGCGTAAAAATCTACGAAACCGAAAATAATTTTGTTGAATACTTTGGTTAAACACCTAAATTAATGAGCAGTAAAGACGTATTAAAAGGCGAATCAAGAGATGGCTATGTAAAAATTGACCGTTACAATGAGAATAAAATTGAAGCTGTAGCGGCACATTATAAAGATATTCTTAGTCAGCTGGGCGAAAATCCAGCGCGCGAAGGTTTACTAAAAACACCTGAACGTGTGGCTAAAGCATTGCAATATTTAACACATGGCTATGATTTAAAACCAGATGAAATCCTAAGGTCAGCCATGTTTGAAGAGGATTACAGTCAAATGGTTGTAGTTAAGGATATCGAAGTATATTCGATGTGCGAGCACCACATGCTGCCATTTTTCGGTAAAGCACATATTGCTTATATTCCTAATGGACACATTGTAGGTTTAAGTAAAATTCCAAGGGTGGTTGATGCTTTTGCCCGTCGTTTACAGGTACAGGAACGCTTAACGAACGAAATCAGGGATTGTATCCAAAATACCCTTAGTCCAATGGGCGTAGCGGTAGTGATGGAGTGCAGGCATTTATGCATGTCTATGCGGGGGGTGCAGAAACAAAACTCGGTAACCACAACATCAGCCTTTACAGGAACTTTTTTAAGTAACGATAAAACAAGAGCTGAGTTTTTGAGGTTAATCACTGCGAGTTTAGATTAACCCCCAGACCCCCTGAATGGGGACATTTAAAATAACAACTAATAAAATATTTAATTTCCCCTTTAGGGGATTAAAGGGTATGAAAGCATATATTTTTCCCGGACAGGGAGCACAATTTGTAGGTATGGGTAAAGATCTTTATGAAAACCCCAAAGCTGCTGCACTATTTGAACAAGCCAACGAAATTATCGGTTTCCGCATTAGCGATATTATGTTTAGCGGAACAGATGAAGAACTGAAACAAACCAACGTAACCCAACCGGCAATTTTTTTGCATTCGGTTATTTTAGCGAAAGTTTTAGGCGATGATTTTAAACCGGATATGGTTGCAGGCCATTCTTTAGGTGAATTTTCGGCGCTAGTGGCTGCAAATGCATTAAGTTTCGAAGATGGATTAAAACTGGTTATTGCCCGTGCAAATGCCATGCAAAAAGCATGTGAGGCACAACCATCAACCATGGCCGCTATTTTAGGTTTAGCTGACGAAGTGGTTGAAAAAGTTTGTGCAGAAATTGATGCCGTAGTAGTGCCTGCAAATTATAACTGTCCGGGCCAATTGGTTATTTCGGGAAGTATAGATGGCATTGAGCTGGCTTGTGCCAAATTAACCGAAGCAGGAGCAAAACGAGCCTTAAAATTAAATGTAGGTGGTGCATTTCACTCCCCTTTAATGGAGCCGGCAAAAATTGAATTACAGGCTGCTATTGAAGCCATCAATATCGAATCGCCAATTTGCCCTGTTTATCAAAATGTTGATGCTAAGCCATATACAGATCCAGCTGAAATAAAAGCCAATTTAATTAAACAATTAACCGGTGCCGTGCGTTGGACACAGACAGTAGGAAACATGCTTGCCGATGGCGCAACTGAATTTGTAGAGGTTGGTCCAGGCAATGTATTGCAGGGATTGGTTAAAAAAGTTAGCCGAGAGGTACTGACAAGTAGTGCTGTTATAGCTTAATCTATTCAAACAGAATAGGTAATGACAACGCCATAAGCTGAAAGTTTATGGCGTTGTTTTTTATCAATATTTAATATCTTTATCCGTAGATGAAAATGAGCTTTGGTATAAAAATAAGATTTCTATTGCTTGTTTTGGGCTGTTGCCTTATTGCAACTTCTATTTCGCTGAGTAGATTCACTACTAAAAGTGAACTTTTAGAACATGATGCGGCAGAAATCCAGCAGAATCTTTTGCTCAAAGAAAAAGCCGTTCAAACATTTTTGGCCAATAAGCAAGAAGTAGCCAAAGCCAAGCAGTTTCATCTAAACCCTAAAGATGCCATTGATTTTATTGCCACCTATCGCGAGAGTAATGGAATAAACCTATTAACCTTTGAAAATAATCAGCTTAAGTATTGGAGCACTTATAAGGTTTCTGAAATAGATCCGACTACCATAAAAGAAGGCAGTTCGGTCCTGTTCTTTTATAACGGCTGGTACGAGGTAATTAAAAGTACGCAGGGTAATTTCAGCCTTGTTTTTCTGATCTCCATTCAATCTCAATATCCTTTTAAAGAAACAAAGTACTTTAAGAATGATATTGATCCTATTTTATCCAAAACAAACCTACTAACCTTTGCATCTTTTACAGATAAAGACGTTTATGTTATCAAGAACCTCGAAAATAAATTTTTATTTGGGCTAAAAGTAAAACCTGGATATGCAGAAGCTCACTATTCGGGTACGCAACTGTGGCTGTTTGTGGCTGGCATGTTGTGCATCTGCATGTTTTTTAACTCTTTAAGTTCTTTTATTGCCAGGCGTGGACATATTGCCTGGGGTACTTTTTTACTGTTGTTTTTCTTTTTGGCGTTTCGGTTGACAGATCTCTATTATGGTTGGTTTAACCACAGGTTTACCTTAGATCTGTTTGATCCAAGGATATATGCAGATAATTTTCTGATGCCTTCTTTAGGCGATTTTCTGTTGAACGTAATTGCACTTACCTGGTTGCTCTTGTTTATGTATAACCACAAGGAACAATATAAGTTTCCGGAATGGATTAAGCGGAGCAAAGTAATCGGTATTGTTATTCAGGCTGGATTAATGGTGTTGATAGGCCGGATTGTGTGGGATACAGATGATATCTTCTTCGGCCTAATCTTCAACTCGAAAATTAATTTCGATATTGTTAATATTCTTAAACTTAGCGGAACAAGTTGGGTAGGCATTGTAATTTTATGTTTGGCCTGGTTCCAGATGTATCTGATTACTGTTATCTCGGCAACGGTAAGCAGCCAGTTAAACATAAGCAATAAAGAACGGCTAATTATATTCCTGATTGGCTTTGCTGGTGTTTTTATCTACAAGTTGGCGGTAGGTTTTAATGCATTTTTTATTGTTTTTGCGCTGGTATTGTTTATAGTAGCCCGGGCAGTTTATTTAAAGGAAAAAAACTTTTCAATCGGCATGTTTGCCATCGTATTTTTCTGTTTGGCTTTTAATACATCTATTAAATATACTAAGTATAAAGATATCAAAGAGAGAAGTTTACGCGAACCTTTAGCAAGAAAAGTGCAATCGTCAGAAGATCCTAATGCCATTGTTGCCTTAGGAGCTTTAGGCGATGAAATTGTTAAAGATAGATTTCTGACAAGCTATTTTAGTCAAAACCGGAAAGGTAGTTATGCGGTGCTCAAAAATCACATTAAAGACTACTTGGATGGGTATTTAAGCCGATATGATTATCAAATTTATCCCTATGATAAAACCGGCCTAGCAATAGAAAATAGTGATACACCGCCAATTATTAAGTACAAAAATCTGGTTGAAGCTGGCTCTGTTAAAATAGATGGATCTAACTTTTTTTATCAGGTAAACAATACATTTGGTTATCAGGATTACTTTGGGATTATTTCGGTAGTAGGCAAGGGCAGTTTACTTGGTACATTGGTTCTTGAACTCCGATCTAAGCCATATAATTATAACAATCGGTTGCCTGATCTTCTGGGTGATCAGAAATTGATCAAAGATGAAGATTTTAAGGGTTATTCTATCGCTTTTTATAGTAATAATAAATTGCTCAATCAGTCTGGAAATTATACTTATCCTTTAGATGGTAGCATGTTTAAGGGTAAGAAGGATGATTTCATAACCAGTAATGATGATCAACTTCATTACAGTCATTTAATCTACAAACCTACTGACAGTAAAATGGTTGTAATCAGTAAAGAAAAAGTGGGTTATGTAGAACGCCTGGCTGCACTATCCTTTTTCTTTCTGATATTTATCATTTTCTCCCTGGTACTTTATGGGTTGATATGGTTGATCAAAAACCTAGATGATGACAAGGTAGGCTGGTTCAGTATCAATAGGTCTTTAATGATCAATGCCAATAAGATTTTGTATAAAACGCGGATCCAGGTATCTATTGTATTGGTGGTGGTAGCTACACTGATTATTGTAGGTTGGGGAACTTATTATTATATGAACTACGAATACCGCGGACAGCAAGATGCGATATTAAAAGATAAAGTAAGAAAAGTTCAGCAGAATTTTGAAAAGCAGGTTTTCAGTAATGGCATTATTGAAAATGATGAGAATGCCGCCGCTGATTTTAACAACTTTGCCGATATCAACAATGCTGATTTAAACTTGTACGACCTGAACGGGAACCTGATCATGACGACCTATCCCAAACTCTATAACTATAAAATTATAGGTAAAAAAATGGGGCCTAAAGCTTTCTTTTCATTAAGTGGCTTACACCGATCAGAATACATTAACCTTAAAGAGAACATTGGAAGTTTAATTTATGCTGCTGCTTATGCCCCGATCAGAAATGCCCAAAATAAAACGATTGCTTATATAGGTTTGCCTAACTACTCTAACGAAGAGGAGTATAGCGATAAACTTGCACTTTTTGTAAGTAATCTGATTAATCTTTACGCACTGGTATTTGTGGCTATTGGCGTGTTGGCTGTATTTTTGGCCAATCAGATTACAAGCCCCTTAACTTTTATTCAGGAAAGTATCAGTAAAACTAAAATAGGGCAAAAAAACGAACCTATCGTATGGCGAAGGCATGATGAGATCGGCTCTTTGATTAAGGAATACAACCATATGATTGCTGCTTTGGAGGAGAGTGCAATTAAGCTGGCCAGATCAGAACGGGAGAGCGCCTGGCGCGAAATGGCAAAACAAGTGGCTCACGAAATCAAGAACCCGCTAACACCATTAAAGTTAGGCGTTCAGTTACTAGAAAAATCATGGAAAGAGAAAGATCCTAATTTCGAACTGAAGTTTAATAAGTTTAGTAAATCATTTATTGAACAGATTGATAGCCTTTCTAAAATTGCTTCTGAATTTTCTAATTTCGCTAAAATGCCTGATACCAATCTGGAGCGACTTTCTTTGCTTCCAATTATCGAGCAGGCAAGAGAGGTGTTCAAAAGTACTGAAAACGTGACTATTGATGTGCTAAACAGGAGCGAAAAAGATATTACAATCCTGGCAGACCACGATCAGCTGTTAAGAACATTCAATAACCTACTAAAAAATGCTATAGAAGCTATAGATGAGGAATCGCTATGTTGTATTACTATAGTTGTATATGCAGATGTGAAAAATGCATATATAGAAATAAAAGATAATGGAAAAGGCATACCGCCGTCCCTGCAAGATAAAATATTTGTGCCAAATTTCACGACCAAAACATCGGGTACAGGGTTGGGGCTGGCTTTTGTTAAGCAGGCGGTAGAAAATGCTGGTGGTTCGGTTAAATTTACCTCAATAAACGGCTTAGGAACAACATTCTACCTCAATTTCCCGTTGGTTTAAATCAAAAGTAGAATAAATGGATGATCTCGTCGATGTGGATTACCTAAGTTCCACTTGTGCCTTACCCATGGTATTGCCATCTGCATATAAAATCACGGTATATATGCCCTTAATAAATGGCTTTGGATTTGTCCAATCGATAACGTAAGTGCTCTCATCATTATTGTAATTGATGAAAATAGAATGGCTAAACTGCATATCCTGACCCTCAGCCTCAAAATGGTTTCCTTCGTTAGCAAGCAGGTTGCCTGCCGGATCGAATACCCGAAGGTAAATGTTATGATGTCCTTTTTCTGCCAGTTGATTAGGTACAATGGTAAAACGTACACTTAACTTTTCGGCAGTAGATGATTTGGTCACTTCAATTTTTTTGCCGCTTGATTTTGTCCTGAAAGCGATAATTTCGGCCGATTGTAATCTTAATGCTGCAGCGGTTTTAACTTTCGCATTCAGATTGGAATTTTCATTCTCTAAGTCCGACGCCTTATTGCTCATGTTTCTGAGCGTATTTTGTAGACTATCGCGGCTGTTTTTTAAAAGGATGTTATCTTTCTGTAACTGAATAATCTGATCATTGTAGTTTTTTACGAATGTTTTCAGTTCATTAATCTTGGTATTGGCCCTATCGATTTCCGCCTGGGTAATCTGGTTCTTTTCTAAGGCTTTTTTTAGTTCTTCTATTTTTGTACGCGCAAGCTTCTGCTCCTCAACAAGTTTCTCATTTAAATCGAGGTTCAACGCATTAACCTTATCCAGTTCAACTTCAATCTTTTCTACTTCAAGCCGTAGTTTGTCTTTCTCTGTACTAATGGTAACAAATCTTTCGCTTTGCTTTCGATCTTTAAAAAACAAATAGGCATTTGTGCCAATTAAAGCCGCAATAACGATGACCAGGAAGTAAATTTTGTTTCTATCACCCTTATTAATCTTTTGTGGTTCCATTTAATAACACTGTATCTTCTATAAATTAATATACTTTTGTTCTCCATAGGTAAATGGGGTACACAATTAATTTTTAGCAGGGCGCAAATTAAAATTTTTAATAAACTTATAAGAGTTTTTAAAAAAAATCGTTTACTTGCTAATGTTCGATTTGTACGCAAAACTACACAAACACACAACCTGAATAAAAATAAGACAAGAAATAATGCTTAAAAACTTCCTATACGCACTTTTATCGCTAACTGTAATACCTTATATATTAAATGCACAACCTTCATCAAAAATTGCACCAAAAAGGGAGTTTAGGGGTGTTTGGGTGGCAACTGTTACCAATATAGATTGGCCATCAAGGCCGGGTTTGAGCATTGATCAGCAAAAGCAGGAACTGATTGGTATTTTGGAAAGACACAAAAGCCAAGGAATGAATGCCATTATTTTGCAGGTTAGGCCTGCAGCAGATGCATTTTACGCAAAATCCAGGGAACCATGGAGCCAGTGGTTAATGGGCAGGCAGGGCTTGGCACCAGCAGCGGGTTATGATCCTCTGGCCTTTGCCATTAAAGAGGCCCATTTCAGAGGAATGGAGTTGCATGCCTGGTTTAATCCTTATAGAGCAAGCATGAGCAGTTCAGCCGTGTTAAGCGAAAGCCATGCTTATCGTAAACACCCCGATTGGTTTTTTATCTATGGCGGTAAAAAGCAGTTTGATCCCGGCATCCCGGAAGTAAGGGAATATATTGTTCAGGTAATTTTGGATGTGGTAAAAGGCTATGATGTTGACGGGATTCACTTCGATGATTATTTCTATCCTTATAAATTAGAAGGGCAAACCATTAATGATAGTAATACTTTTAGCAAATACCCTAATAATTTTTCAGACATAAGAGATTGGAGGCGAAATAACGTTGATCTCCTCATCAAACAGCTTGATGATAGCATCCACCACTATAAAAAATGGGTTAAGTTTGGTATCAGCCCCTTTGGTATCTGGAAGAATAAAAATGAAGATCCTGAAGGTTCCGCAACCAGTGGCTTATCTAATTATGCAGAACTTTTTGCTGATAGCCGTAAATGGGTTAGAGAAGGCTGGGTAGATTACATCAATCCTCAGATTTATTTTACGTTTACGAGAAGAGTAGCGCCATATGGCATTTTAGTTGATTGGTGGAGCAATAATACTTTTGGTAGACATGTTTATATTGGGCAGGGCGCTTACCTGGTAAACTCAAGGGCGGAAGCCGCCTGGAAAAATCTCAGCGAGATACCCAGACAGATTCGGTACCTCAGGGATAATAACAGGATTCAGGGCAGTGTATTTTTTAGTTCCAAATCATTAAGTACGGTTGCTAAAGCAGTTGGTGATTCGCTAAAGAACGATCTTTACAAATACCCTGCTTTACCACCGCAAATGCCATGGTTGGATGAGGTGCCGCCCAATGAACCTCAGGCATTAACTGCTGATGCACTAAAAGATGGTGTGCATTTAAAATGGCAGTTTCCGTTAAAAGCAAAGGATGGAGAAACAGCTTCGGGATTTGTGATTTACCGATTTGATGAAGGTGAGAAAATTTCAATACTTGATCCGAAGAACATTGTTAAGATAAGCTTTGAAGATTATCTTTCATTCATTGATACTAGTGTAGAGAGTGGAAAGCGATACAGCTATCTCGTAACGGCATTGGATCGGTTAAAAAATGAAAGTGAACCCAGCGGGCCTGTTGGTGTAGAAGTACCTTTAGCAAAGGAATAATGTTTTTTAACTTTTCTTATTGGTTGATTCTCTTTCTACAACACCCGGATCCAGTATAATATGTTCCATGTTGGCATATGGGTTCTCCTGATTAATCATTTTCAGGAACATTTTAGCACATTCCTGTCCCATTTGCGAGGCATGCTGATCAATTGTGGATAGATTCGGCGTAATGTAAGCGGAGAAAGCCTCGTTCGCGAAACCAATCACACCTATTTTAGGTGGTGTTTCGTTTATCTCTTTTAATTTTTTAATTACGCCTAATGCCGTAAAATCATCACCGGCAATAATCGCATCTGGCTTATCAATGCTGCGCATTAATTTACCAGCGCCAAATCGGCCGTCTTTGATAGATAAGCCGCCAAAAATAACGTGATCATTTACTACCGGAAGGTGATGATCTGCCAAAGCTGCTTTGTAACCTTCTAACCGATCGTTAAATATTTTAATCTGGTGAACAGTTGTTACAAATGCAATTTTTTGGTAACCTTTATCAATCAAGTGTTTGGTAGCGATATAACCGGCCTTAAAATCATCGAGAGTAATGGTCGGGACTTTTAAATCTATATTTACACGGTCGAATAAAATCAACGGCTTATTTTGCTTAATAATTTCGCTAAAGTGAGAGGTATCTTCCGTTTCTAAAGACATTGAAGCCATAATGCCGTCTACCTGTGCTTCCAACAGGGTTCTTACGCCATTAATTTCATTCTCAACCGATTCGTTAGACTGGTAAATAATCACACGGTAGCCACTATCTTTCAGGCCATCTTCTATGCAGTGAATAATAGATGCAAAAAAATGTGCCTGTACACTGGGCACAATTACACCAATGATATGGGTTTTACCCGATTTTAATGCTGATGCGAGTTTATTTGGGCTATAGTTTAACTTTTTAGCCATTTCAACAACAGCCTTTCTGGTGGTGTCACTTATTGCCGGAAAGCCACTAAGGGCCCTGGAAACAGTCGATACCGTAATGTCGAGCGCCTTGGCAATATCGTATATGGTAGTTTTCTTTTTCAAATGGGTTGAAGAGGTACAATCAATTATAGCATTTTTTTACTAAACCTTAATGATAATGTTTTTTTTGTACATAAAATATAACAATACGTAAAAACCAAGTACATAGGTTATGGCCCAAACCAATGAAGCATTTATTGGACTGAAAAAGGGCGTATAACAAGTCTCATATAACCAGACCAAAATGCCTGTTTTGTTGCCATCAGCTTTGGTAATCTGAATGAGGTTTAACACTCTTGGCATTAATCCCGCCAGGAAGAAAACCGTAATGGCATTTACACCATACACAACAAAAGGAGTAGTAAACTTTTTATAGCCCTGCACATCAATGATCCAGTAGCAGAGTGCCAATCCTATGGAGGCCAGGCCACCCGTATATAACACAAAAGAACTTGTCCACAAGGATTTGTTAATCGGGAACTGCAGGTCCCACAACAGGCCTAAAATAACTGATGTAATGCCTGTAGTAAATAACCAGGCTACTTTGGTTGGATTGTTTACATCTTTTCTGCGCATCCAAACGCCAATCAGAATACCAAATAAACAGGTGCCGATTGCTGGTAAGGTGCTTAAAACGCCCTCAGGGTCCCAGGTTTTTGATGAAGCCCAGGTGTGCGCCTCTGTTAAAATTCCACGATCAATCCAGGCTGCTAAATTGGTTTCCTTTTCCAAATTCGGGTATCCAATTCCTGGTACTGGAATAAACGTCATGAGTGCCCAGTAAAGGGCGAGGATTACAATTAATGTTTTAAATATAGTTTTGTTAGAAAACTTGATAAAAATGATACTGCTGATCACGAAAACAATGCCTATTCTTTGTAAAACGCCTAGCAATCTAACTGTCTGAAAAGCTTCTATGATGGTATTATCAGTTGTTAATGCACTAATGATCTTCCCAAAAATAGCCAGAAAGAAGCCAAGTAAATAAAGTATAATGCCGCGTTTAATGGCTTTAATAATTGTTTTTTGATGTGTAGATGGATTCGCTTTACTGCTACTCATGGCAAAAGCTATAGAAACGCCTACAATCCATAAAAAGAATGGAAAAATCAAATCTGTGGGTGTGCAGCCGTTCCATTCTGCATGCTCCAGAGGCGCATAAATATGCCCCCAACTGCCCGGATTGTTTACTAAGATCATCGCGGCTACGGTTAATCCTCTAAAAAAATCAAGAGATAACAAGCGTTGGTTAGGTTCGGTCATGATTAGCTGGTTTGGGTTTTACAAACTAATGTAGGCTATTTTTTTAGAATGAGAAATAATAAAAGTAATAGGAGATGATGTATCGTTCTGGACAAGGTGAAGGATCTTTTGCCAGATGTTAGTTTGTGATTATTTGTTCTTGTTAAGAGATGCTTCGCTGCGCTCAGCATGACAAGTAGGTAACGTACTCACTGACATCAATCTACAGGTGATGTCATCCTGAACGGAGTGAAGGATCTTTTGGAGAGTGTGTTTTTCTTATATTAAATCATCATTAAAGGCTGCTTTCAGCGTTCAAGGGCTTTTAAGACTTCGGAGGAAGAAAAAAAACCTGCTTTGAGCTAACAAAGCAGGTTGCGAGTATATTTTAAATTAGTCTTCAAATTTCCAGCGTACAAAGGCTTCCATCGCTTCGTATTCTGCAAGCCCAAGCTCATCATAAGCTTTCGCGGTATCACGGTTACGGTCTTCAGCCCTTTGCCAGAATTCCCGTGCATCATCACCGGGAAAAACAGCCCTGTCTTTTTGACTTTGGTGTTTAAAGATGGCATTTCTCTTGCGTTCCAGTTCTTGCGGAGAAATTGGCACCGCCATTTCGATTTCATAAGTTTCAAATTCGTGCCATGCGCCGCGGTACATCCATAACCAACAATCTTGTGCCCAAGCTTCGGTTTTACGTAAGCGTTTCAGTGCTTCCAAAACAATTTTGAAACAAACAATATGCGTTCCATGAGGATCTTCAAAATCGCCGGCAGCATAAACCTGTTGAGGTTTTACTTGCTGTAATAGGGCTATTGTAAGTTCAATATCGGCATCAGTTACCGGGTTTTTCTGAACCTTGCCGCTTTCGTAAAATGGAAGTGCCTGAAAGTGGATATGGTCATCTTCCAGACCGCAATATCTTGCACCAGCAATAGCTTCACCTTTTCTGATAAGCCCTTTAACCGTCTGGATTTCTGGTGTATCAATCTGGTTTGGTTTTTTCTGCTCAATAAAGGCTCTCATTTTATCATAAAGATCCTTTAGGTGCGTATTATCCATGCCCATTTTCTCTGTAAAATCTACGTTAAATTCCACAAAACGAAGGGCGTCGTCATCCCAAACTGCGGTATTACCCGAGGTTTGGTAAGCTACATGTACATTATGTCCCTGATCAACCAGCCGTAGAAAAGTGCCTCCCATCGAGATCACATCATCATCTGGGTGAGGAGAAAAGATAATCACATTTTTCCGGGACGGAACAGCCCTTTCCGGACGTTGAGAATCGTCAGCATTTGGTTTGCCACCCGGCCAACCGGTTATGGTATGTTGTAACTTGTTAAAGATATGGATGTTGATATTGTAAACTGGTCCTTTTTCAGTAGCCAGTTGTGCCATACCATTATTGTTGTAATCATCTTCTGTTAATTTTAAGATTGGTTTTTTTAAGGTGTTAGCCAACCAGATTACAGCCTTGCGGATCAAGGCATCTGTCCAGACGCAGTCTTTAACCAGCCATGGTGTATCAAAACGGGTCAGTTCTGAGGCTGCCGGTGCATCAAGGATAAATTCTACATGATCAGAAAGTTGAAGATATGTTGCCGGGACCTCGCCTGAAATTTCGCCTTCAACTGCTTTTTTGATAATGGAAGCTTTTTTACGGCTCCAGGCCATTAATATAATTTCTCTTGCTTTAAAAATGGTGCCTATACCCATGGTAATGGCCTTTGTTGGTACAAAAGTTTTCCCACCGAAATCGCGTGCCGCATCACGGCGGGTCAAATCGTCTAAAGTAACTAAACGGGTACCAGAATTTGGTGCAGAGCCCGGCTCATTGAACCCGATGTGACCAGTACGGCCAATTCCTAAAATCTGGATGTCAAGACCACCCAGATCGCCTATTTTCTTTTCATATTCCACGCAGAAAGCCGGAATATCTTCCAGTGCAAGCGTACCATCAGGGATGTGGACATTTTTTTTGTCAATATCGATATGATTGAAAAGGTTTTCGTTCATAAACGTAACATAACTCTGTGCCGCAGTTGGCGCCATTGGATAATATTCATCCAGGTTAAAAGTAATTACGTTTTTAAAACTCAAGCCCTCTTCTTTGTGCAGCCTAACCAGTTCGGCATAAACTGCAATTGGGGTAACACCTGTTGCTAAGCCCAGTACTGCAGGTGCGTTGTTTGCTTGTTTTGATTTAATGAGCTCGGCAATGCGATGTGCTACATTAATTGAAGCAATTTTTGGATTTTCGAATACGCTTACGGGTAATTTCTCGAAACGTGTCTCCTCCAGTAGATTTAATCTAGCCATTTTTTTTATATGGATTTTAATGTACGGAGCAGTAAATATAGAGAGTTATGCTCAATTTCTAACAAAGGTTATTTACATTTATTGCAAGTATTTTATATAAAATTCAATTAAAGGGCAAACAAACGTTTGATCCCTTCAAGATAAAATTAATATGAACAGGCAAATCCAAAAGTTATATTCAAAAGCAGGCAAGCACGAGCGGTTGATTATTGGTTTGATGAGTGGAACGTCTATGGATGGACTGGACATTGCCCTTTGTTTGGTTAAAAAAAGCGGCGCTGAAACCGATATAAAGCTTTTAGAATTTAAAACCAGCGATTATACAGCTGATTTCAGGGCTAAAATAAAAGCAATATTTTCTAAAAAGGAAGTCGATTTGCAGCTGGTTTGCCTGATGAACGAACACATTGCAGACATTCATGCACAATTGATCAATGAAGCTTTAAATGAATGGAGGTATAAAAACGAGGATATCGATTTTATTGCCAGCCACGGACAAACTATTTTTCATTCACCAAAATCGTTACACCAACTGGCCGATTATCCCAATGGCACACTACAGATTGGCGATGGTGACCACATCGCCACTAAGACTGGAATCATCACCCTTTCTGATTTTCGACAAAAACATTTGGCTGCGGGAGGCGAAGGCGCTCCTCTTGCCGTGTATGGAGATTATTTAATGTTTTCAAAAGCGGGCGAAGATCGCGTAATGTTGAATATTGGCGGTATAGCAAATTTCACTTACTTGCCGGGCAGTACAGATGCCAGCGAAATTTTTTCGACGGATGTTGGGCCTGGTAATACCTTAATGGATCAGTACATGCAGCAACATTTTAATCAATTTTATGATAAAAATGCAACTGTTGGGCTAAGTGGTCATTTAAACTCCAAACTATTGGCAGCACTGCTTGACTGTGATTTTCTTACGTTGGATTTTCCTAAAACCACAGGGCCTGAATTATTTAACCTTGAATATTTGTTAAGGGCACAGGAACAATCTTCAACAACTAATCTAAGCAAACAGGACGTAATGGCCACCTTGTGCCATTTTTCTGCAGAGGCCATTGCCAACGCGATAAGGCGGTGTTTTGGTCAGGATGCCCAAGTACATGTGTTTATGAGTGGTGGTGGAATGCACAACCCGCTGCTTGTTCAGCTTCTACAATCAAGGCTGCCTTTTTGCAAGTTCCTAAGTACATCAGATTTAAATATTAATCCAGATGCAAAAGAAGCTGTTTTATTTGCTGTTTTAGCCAATGAAACGCTATGTGGTGAGCCAATAAATTTTGGCAACCGGCAAGGAGTGCCATCGGTTTGTATGGGTAAAATCAGTTTGCCGAAATAGTTTGTAGCTGAATTTAGCGTTTAAGTATCTTAGCGAAAGCTAAGAACACAGAGTTGAATTGTTCTTGAGACCCTTCGTATATTTCAATTTAATTATTTCAACATACGGCAGATCTAAAAAGATGTGAATTGAATTTTATAAAATATTTAGTTCCTTTTCACGGTAGAGCGAAAGTGATTCATGATCTACATCCAGTTCGGTAATCAGGTAACTAATGCTTTCTATCGGGCAAACCCTTAACCGTAAAGCAATATTCAATTTTTCGGAAATGCAAAGAACCGCGGTTTTTTTTTGCACAGGCCAGCATGGCTTTTTTGAGCTGGTTAATTTCCCAATAAGTATCAGTTAAGCCTTCATCGGGATGAATAGCACTCGTTCCCATTAAGCATAAATCGGGCTTAATCTCCGATAATTGTGTAATCACCTGTCCACCATAAGTAATCTGCGAATTTTTTGAAAACAGGCCACCAATCAAAATCACTTCAATGTTATTGTATTTGGCTAGTTCTACTGCCACCAGCGGACTAATGGTAAAAAAAGTAGCCGATAAGCCCTGTGGAAGCAGTTTTACAAACTCTAAAATCGTTGTTCCGCCACCGGTTAAAATTACCATACCATCTTTAATCAACTGAACAGCCTTTTTCCCAATGGCAATTTTACTGTCGCGGGCATATACCGTACTATCGTCAAAAGAACTATGATAGGATTTGGATAAAGCACCTCCATGGACCTTATAGAGGAGATTTTCATCAACAAGTTCCTGTAAATCTCTTCTAATGGTATCTTCAGATACATTGAGCAATTGAACCAGATCAGATGTTAATACGCGGTTGTGCAAATTAATCTGTCGCATGATAAAGTCATGGCGTTCTTTTTTGAGCATAGTAGATGTTTTGGTTTCAACGAAAGTATAAAAGTTTTTTATATTTTTTAAATATTGCGCGTTTCTGCGTGTTGATGCGGTTTAGTCTTGTTAGTTGCTGGTAAATAGTTTGTTAAATTGTTTTTTTATTCCAAAACATTTATGATATTAGCATTAAAATGCGTTATTATGCGTGTTTTGGCAAACTACTATTAACTAACTACAACTAACAAAACAATCATTTTCTTAACAGGCAGTTTATGAAAAAAAAATTACTACTAATTTTTATTGGTACGTTTTTGTTGCTGGCCCATGCCTTTGCACAACAAATAACCGTTACCGGTAAGGTTACGTCGGCCGATGGCCCTATTCCAGGTGTTTCTATCCGGGTGAAAGGAAGCACTGTGGTTGCACAAACCAATGCAGATGGAAATTATTCCATCAAAGCCTTAAAAACCGATGTACTTACTTTTACTTACATTGGTTACGCTACAGTTGAAAGAACAGTAGGAAACAATACTTCTTTAAATGTAATACTTCAGGGTAACGTGAATTCCCTTAATGAAGTTGTAGTTACGGCTTTAGGACAACAAGTTTCCAGGAAAGCGCTTGGAACTGCTCAACAACAAGTTAAAGGCCAGGATTTAGCCGATACCCAACGTGAGAATTTTGTTAATGCCTTACAAGGGCGTGTTGCAGGTGTTGAAGTCACAAGTTCATCTGGGGTTCCGGGCGCATCTTCATCTATCACTATTAGGGGAGTAAGTTCTATTAGTGGAAGTAACCAGCCGTTGTTTGTGGTAGATGGTTTGCCTATTGATAATAAGACGTTAAATACGAGTGCATTTTATTCTGATAATAGCTCAACTACTGCATTTTCTAATAGAGGAGTCGATTTCACCAACCGGGCAGCTGATATCAATCCCGAAGATATTGAGAGTCTCGTGGTTTTGAAAGGTCCTGAGGCTGCGGCATTGTATGGAATTGACGCAGCAAATGGAGCAATTGTAATCACCACCAAGCGCGGTAAATCGGGTAAAGGATCAATCAACTATAGCAATAGCTTTCGCTTAGAAAAAACACGCGCCAAACCTGAAATACAAGGTGTTTATGGCTTGGGTACAAATGGTATTGCCGGGCCAGGAACGCTACAATATTTTGGACCTGCCTATGCTCCTGGCACCGTTTTATACGATAATATTGACGGTTTCTTTCAAACTGCGCTCACTCAAAAGCATAATCTATCTTTTGATGGTGGTGGCCAGGATATGAGCTATAGGATTTCTACATCTTATACAGCACAAAATGGGGTTGTACCCAACTCTAATTATGATCGGTTTACCTTAAATGGATCAACAAATGGCAAATTAAACGATTGGATGAAGGTGGATTTATCCATGACCTATACTTATGCCTTAAATAATCAGCCTTTTAAAGGATCTGGTGGTCCGTTAATTGGATTGCTTTTGTGGCCACAGGAAGATGATGCCAGAAATTATCTTACCGCCGCCGGTACAAGAAGGAGATTTACAACGGCTACGGATTTAACATCTGAAATTGAAAATCCTTATTTTAACGTAAACAAGAACAAAATTAATTCTGTCCAAAATAGAATAACCTCTAACTTTGGCTTTACCATTACACCAGCTAAATGGCTTAATTTAAAATCGAATATCGGTTTCGACGTATACTCAAACAAAAATTTACTGTTGAGTCATCCGGAAAGTTCAAGGGGATTTAATAAACAGGGTATTATGGATGTTGCCAATGACAATACCCGAAATGTTAACATTCAGAACTTACTAAATTTAACGAAACAGAAAATCACCTCTGATTTATCTATTGATGCGACATTAGGTAATGCCATACAAGATTTAAGATCTAATATTGACGCCCAATACGGCGAAGGCTTTTTAGATCCAAACTTTATTTCAATCAATAATACCACTACAACACTGAGGAACGCAAAGTCGTCCATTTCGCAAAGAAGATTATTTAGTTTGTTTGCCCGCGCAACTTTAAATTATAAAGATTATCTCTACATCACCGCTACAGGCAGAAATGACTGGACATCAACTATTCCTATCGGAGCAAATTCATTCTTTTATCCTTCTGTGTCTGGTAGCTTTGTATTTACAGAAGTCCCGGCTTTTAAAGAAGCATTAAGTGCAGTATTTACCTCAGGTAAGTTAAGAGCTGCATTTGCGAATGTGGGTAAAGATGCCAGGCCTTACAGTTATATTCCATCATTAGAAAGTAAAACCACCGTTGGTGGAGGATTTGGTTATGGTTTTACAGGACCAAATTTGGCCCTACGACCTGAATTTGCAAGTTCGTATGAGGTAGGAACAGAATTGGCTTTCTTTAAAGATAGATTGGGACTGGATTTTACTACTTACCGCAAAGAAACCTCCGATCAGATTGTTAACGATATCAGAGGAAGTTACGCTACCGGATATGTACTATTTAATTTAAATGGTGCTAAAACCAGAAGTGAAGGTATTGAAGTAACGCTGCGTGGAACACCGATTAAAACAAAAGATTTTAGCTGGAATGCACTGGTAAACTTCGAAAGTGCGAGAGCAAAGGTTTTAAGTTTGCCAAATGAACTTCCGGAATCTTATGTTTCTGATACCAATGTGTATGGCACCATTAGAAATGGCGCAACACCAGGTTATTCAACAAGATCGTTAACCGGAACTTTCTACTTAAGGAATGATAGGGGAGACATTTTAATTAATCCGGTATCTGGATTACCGGTTAGGTCGTCAGTAGTTATTCAAGGGCCTGGGAAGGGATATGACAGGCAGCCTGATTTCTCCATTGGTATTACCAATACTTTTACTTATAAAAACTTTGCACTATCATTCTTATTAGATATCAGAAAAGGTGGCGATGTGCTTAATGCTACGCAAAGTTTTCTTACACAAAGAGGTTTAAGCACCATGACACTGGATAGGTTAACGCCTAGAATTGTAACGGGTGTTATCCAGGATGGTAAAGAAAATAGTGCAAATCCTACTATCAATAATATTTCAGTAACTCCGTTTTATCAAAATACCTACTATACTAATTTAAGTGAAGAGCTTTTTATCGAAAAAGACATAAACTGGATTAGGTTGAAAGATGTAACCCTGCAGTACAGGTTACCACAAACTATTTTTAGCAAACAAAATTTCTTTAGAAGTGCCAGTGTTTTTGTAACAGGTACCGATTTATTTTTGATTACTAATTATTCAGGATTAGATCCGGTTGTTAATGGAAATACAGCAGCGGTTGGTGGTTCTGGTTCCGCTGGAATAGATTACGGTAATTTTCCGGTACCAATAGGATTAAACTTTGGTATTAAAATTGGCTTATAATAAGGAGAAATAACAAATGAAAAAGATATATATACTATTAATATTAGGGAGTCTTATTTCTACAAGTGGATGTAAGAAATTCTTGGATGTAAATACAAATCCAAATGCACCACAGTCGGTGGAGGCTAACTTGTATTTGTCGCCAATGTTACATTGGATGGCTTCGGCACCACAGTTTGATGGAATTTATATTGGCCGTTACACGCAAAACCTGGCTTCTACAGCCACTCAGGATCTGTGGGAAAGACATGGTAATAACCAGGGTGGTACGGCTCCCGATCAAGGTGGCCAAATATGGAGAACAACATATTTTGATTTTGGACAGAATTTAATCGACATGACCAGTAAAGCCGAAAGCCAGCAGCGTTGGGATTTATTAGGAGTGGCACAGATTCTGAAAGCCTGGGGTTGGCTTACTGCTACAGATTGCAATGGCGAAATTATTATTAAGGAAGCATTCGACCCAAATAAGACCTCTTTCAGGTATGATTCGCAAGAATTCGCTTATCAAGAAACGTTAAGGTTAATAGATGCTGCAATTGCCAATTTGAATAGAACGGATGGTGCGGTAAATGAGGCTTATTTAGGTAAGACTGATTTTATTTATAGGGGAAAACGTGCTTCATGGATAAAATTTGCATACGGTTTCAAAGCGATTGTTTTAAACCATTACTCTAATAAAACATCGCTTTATAAACCAGACGATGTTATTGCTGCGGTTGATGCCTCTTTTGTAGGAAATGCTGATGATGCTTTAATTCCATATGCAGGAACAGCCAACGACGATGCTAACTTTTTATCTGCAACCAGAAATAACATAGGTACCCTTAGGCAGACCAAATTTATCTTATCATTAATGGATGGTACCGTTTTTACAAGTGTTGTTGATCCAAGGATGAGCAGAATGCTAGCGCCATCTCCGGATGGTTCATATAGAGGTTTAGAACCCACCTTAGGCGTGGGTGCATTAACTACAACTCAACAACCATTAAACCTTTGGGGTTATGCTTCTCAGGCAGCAGCCAACGCTTCGGCAACTACCCCGGCAAGGTATTTATTCGCCCGTAAAAATAAATTTCCTGTCATTACTTATGCTCAATTACAGTTTATCAAAGCTGAAGCAGCATATAAAAAAGGAGATAAAGCAACAGCATTAGCGGCATATAAAAATGCTGTTTCAGCTCATTTCGATTTTGTAAATGCAAGAAATACCGATGACGGGCAAACACCAACGCAAATAACTGCAACAGAAAAAAGTAACTACCTTGCTTCGCCGCTGATTATACCTGTAAATCCAAACGATTTAACCCTTTCACAGATTATGTGTCAGAAATACATTGCGCAATGGGCTTGGGGCCATTTAGAACAATGGACAGATTTAAGAAGATACCACTATACAGATAAAGATCCTGTTACTGCAAATCAGGTTTTTATAGGGTTTACTATTCCTACCGTGCTTTTTCCAGATAACCAAACCAAGGTAGTGCAGCGAATGCGCCCAAGGTTTAATTCGGAATATGTTTGGAATAGGGAAGGGCTTAATGCAATAGGCGGCCTTGCAACCGATTATCAAACTAAAGAAATGTGGATAACAACACCCCAATAATTAAATTATGAATAGAAAATATATCATATTGGCAGTACTACTGCTATCAGCTATAATTTTTTCATGCAAGAAAAACGCTGTCCAGGAAATTTCAGTACCAATAAGTGGTGCTCAATTGAAGTATTTTAATTTTGCACTCAATTCGCCCGTAGTGAACTTTTATGCTGGAAATACAAAAGTTACTGCTGCAAGTTCTACAACTGGTGTAGAAAGTGGAACTGGAGGTGTAGCATTTGCAAGTGTTTACCCATCAACAAATTCGTATACAATTCTTGCCCCGGGTACTTACGATTTCACCGCCCAGCGTCCGAGCACTGCAACCGTAGATCCTAGCCTGGTAATTGCAACGTTAAACAAACAAGTAGCAGATGGTAAGAATTATTCGATTTATTTATCTGGCCTTTATAACACTACAACTAAGAAAACAGATGTTTTTGTGGTTGATGATGTATTACCGGCTATAGATACATCAGGTGCTTATGTGCGTTTTGTTCATGCCTCTTATAATGCAAATCCCTTCGATTTGGTACTGAAAAATACAACAACTTCAGTTGAAACAACAGTAGCCACAAATGTAGCTTATAAAAGCGCTTCAAATTTTGCCAAGGTCCCACAAGGTGTTTACGATTTAATACTAAGGTATACGGGTACAACAACAAATATTGTAGTTAGAACTGGCGTAAGTGTTACCAAATCCAATACTTATAGTTTCAGTTTGAGAGGAGATATCACATTGCCTTATACAGGTACTGCAGTTAATCGGCCTTTTATTGATAATACGCCAAATAGGTAAAAAAACAAAAAAGCAACCTTTTCTGTGGGATAAAATTTCGATTTGGAAAAGATAAATCTTTATCAATCAGGAATAGCTTAAGTGGCTTTGATCTAAAATAAGCGCCAGAGAAAAAATAATCTGGCGCTTATTTTAGCTTACAAAATCTTAAATCCTAAACTTAATTGAAACAAGTTAGGCTTTTGCGTATACTTTTCGCTTTTGCTGATGTTTGATAAACCAGCTTCGTAGCGTAAATCGACCGAAATGCTACCCACATCTACACCTGCGCCAGCTTGTAAGCCCAATGCCTGGTTTTTGTAATTGCTAAAATCTGTTGCTTGTTGATAAGCAGAACTAAAAGAAGAATTTTCATCCAAAACAAATGAAATAACCGGACCGGCCATTAAGCGGAAGTTCAAATTTTTAGCGCCAAATTTTGTTCCCAATAAAACTGGAATATCCAAAGTGGTGAATTTTACTTTTCCTTCTGCAGACACTTCGTTGCCATTATCTTGTTGAATGCTGATAAATTTATTACCCTTACTACCAATATAAGCCTCGGGCTGTACATAAAAACTGCTGCCACCGATACGTGCCCATGCACCAATCTGATAACCCAATCGGTTTTCTTCACTTGCAAAATCTGCATTTAACTTGGCCAAATTTACACCTGCCTTAACCCCCAGGTTAAAAGTTTGTGCATTTGATGTCGCCCAACCCAGGGTCAGGAAAACAATAGAGAAAATGATTTTTTTCATGTTGTTTAATTTGTTTTTTGGTTGTGATACCAAAACAGCGCGCAAGAGAATTTGATGTGTGTTTCTGTTCTCATGGTTTCTTTTAATATCTCCCGCGGTCTTCTGTTCTGGGATCTGGTTTTATAACGCGCTTTTAACACAATTATCGTGCAAATTTTTTAGCGAATATTTACTTTTTTTATTCCATTACATAAAAAGGTATCAACCTCGCAAATATTTTTTACTTTTGCATCAAATAAATATGCCATGGCTAATTTTCAACTTACTTCCGAAACCGCATTTAAGGTAAAAACTAAATTTTTAAGGAAATACCGCGATTTGGCGAATGAGCCTTTGGAATTTACACCTGGCAAAGAAGATCAGTTGGTTGAAGATTTAATGCGTTTGGTAAAACGTGACCGTACCTACATCGAATTTACGATCCAAAAAGCACTTGCCGATACTAAGGGAAATAGGCTTTAATATTTTTTAGCATATCATTTTTGTTCAAACTTTATGTTGGCAATTTAAGTACGTAAGCCGTTCCATGTATTTTGCCTTTGTTATCCAACGTAATACTTTTATATCCGCATTTCTACTTTGGTTAGTTGCACTTTCAGCAACGGCACAACGCCGGGTATTTAATGATACTTCCCCGGATAGTTTGATTTCAGTACAGGTTCGAAAACAGTTAAATGATTTATCTGTCAATGACTACCTTAAGCAAACTTTCAGTAAAGGAGACCGATCGGTTAATTATAGATTGCTATTGCCAGTTGCACAAAGGAATCAGAAAAAGTATCCGCTGGTTATTACATTTCATAACTCAACAAGGCTAGGTACAGATAATGAAAGGCAATTGGAGCCCTTAGCCAGGATTTGGCTACGCCAAGATATACGCCAGAAGTACCGGGCATTTGTCATTGCACCACAGTTTCAAACACGTTCATCAAATTATTATCCCGATTCAGTACAACATTGCTTAATCTCAAAACCGTCTGAAGATGTATATCTATTATTCGATTTGATCCGAGAGGTAAAAAGTAGGTATCCCCAGATAGATACAAACCGCATTTATCTGGTCGGTTATTCTATGGGTGCATCTACGGCACAAAACCTGATGAATATGGCTCCTAAAACCTTTGCTGCCATGGTCTCTATTGCTGCCATTCCTGATTTTGTTAATATAAAAGCGCTCAGTCAAAAACCGATCTGGTTAATTCATGGCCGGCAGGATCACGATAATCCTTACGAGGGAAGCGAGTATTTATATCGTGCGTCAAAAGGTAATCATAATCTATTGTTTACTACTTACAATAAACTAGATCATAATCTCATTACCATTCCGTTATTGCTTTCGCATCAAATACCAGCCTGGTTGTTTTCGCAGCATAAAAAAAAATATACCGCTCGGCGAAGTTTGTATTAACCCTTTTATTGCGTAACGCTCAATTTACGCACTACTTCCTCAAGCCGTTTTTTATATTTATCGCTTTTTGTACATTTACATGGTCTACAATTACTAAATAATCTTTCAAAAAGGCGTTAATCTGTTTATCTGCAACATTGAAATTAAAACAAAAGGGGAATGAAGAAACTAAAATACGGTCTTTTAGCAGTTGGATTTGGGGTGGCTGTTTTATCTTTTTCGTTTAAAGAAGATTTATTCCTGGTATCTAAAAACCTCGATATCTTTGCGTCGCTCTACAAAGAAATCAACATCAACTACGTTGATGATACCAATGCTCCTCAATTGATGAAAACCGGTATTGATGCCATGTTAGATAGTTTGGATCCCTATACCGAATATGTTCCCGAATCTGAAATTGAAGATTATAAGTTGAAATATGTGAGCACACAATATGGCGGTATTGGGGCCAGCACTGTTTTTATTGATGGAAAACTGTTTATTAACGATGTGAGTGAAGGTTACCCAGCCAATAAAAGTGAGATCAAAGCAGGCGACCAGGTGGTGAGCATTAACGGAATTGCGGTGAAGGGAAAAAATCGGCAGGAAATTAGTCAGCTGCTACGTGGCCCAAAAGGCACACCGGTAGATTTGCTGGTAGTTAGAGAGGGTAGGGAAATAACCAAAAAACTGTTAAGAGATGAAATCAAACAGCCTAACGTTTCTTATTCAGGAATGGTGGGCGATGGGATCGGTTATATCAAACTCGATAAATTTTTAGAAAACTCTGGACAGGAGGTTAAAGACGCTTTATTGGCCATACAAAAAGAAAATCCAAAAGGAGTCGTTTTAGATTTAAGGAATAACGGTGGAGGTATTTTGCAGGAAGCCGTTAAAATTGTGAACCTTTTTGTGGATAAAGATCAGCTTATTGTAACCCAAAAAGGCAAAAATGCAGAGAAAACCATTGCCTATAAAACACTTTCAACTCCGGTTTCTACTTCTGTTCCGTTGGTAGTGCTTGTAAATGGAAATTCGGCCTCGGCTTCAGAAATTGTGGCTGGTGCCTTGCAGGATTTAGACCGTGCCATTGTAATTGGTCAGAGGAGCTATGGTAAGGGCTTGGTTCAGCAAACTTTCAATCTGCCTTACAACAGCTTGGTTAAAGTAACTGTTGCTAAATATTATACGCCTTCTGGCAGGTGCATCCAAAAGCTGGATTATGCCCATAAAAATGCTGACGGTGTAGCCGAGCGTTTTGCCGATTCAACCATGGTGATGTATCCAACCAAAGCAGGCCGGAATGTATACAGCGGCAACGGCGTTTACCCAGATATTGTGGTGGATGCAGCCAAATTAAGCCCGATTACCATTTCGATGATCAATAAGAACCTATTCTTTAATTATGCCAATCAATACAGGAAAGAAAAACCAACATTAGCTTCGGCCAAAGCTTTCCAGCTTTCGGATGCAGATTATGCCACATTCTCCAATAGCCTTGCCGATAAAGACCTGTCCTATCAAAGCCGTACCGAAAGGTTACTTTCTGATTTGCGTGCAGAGGCCGAAAAGGAAAATAAATCTGCAGAAGTAAAAACCGATCTCGAAAATCTTAAATATAAACTTACTTCTTCCAAAAAAACTGACTTGGTTAACCATAAAGCGGAAATTAAGCGGGTTTTGGAAACACAGATCGTAAGCCGTTATTTTTACGAAAAAGGAAGGATTGAGCAGAGCTTTCAATACGATAGAGAGTTGGCTGCGGCTAAAAGTCTTTTTGCCAACCAATCACAAATGTTAGCCATTTTAAAGGGTGATGGGAATTATAAGGTGATCGGAAAACCAACCAAAGCAACTGCATCAATAGATTAATCCTAAACAACCTATATTCATCATGATGAAGAAATTGACCTTGTTAGGCCTGGTGCTATTCATTGCTTTACAGTCAATGGCGCAGAATTACACACCTACAGCTGCTAATTTAAAACAAAGAGCGTGGTTTAGTGATTCACGGTTTGGCTTATTTATACACTGGGGCCCTTTCAGTATACCTGGAAGTGGCGAGTGGGTAATGAACGATAGAAAACTGACGGTTCATAATTATACCAACCTTAAAGATTTTTTTAATCCTGTTGAATTTAATGCTGAACAATGGGTGAGTGTGGCAAAAAATGCCGGGATGAAATACATCACGCTAATTACCAGGCACCATGATGGTTTTAGCATGTGGGACACGAAATATTCTGATTTCAACATCATGAATACCCCTTATAAAAAAGATATTGTAAAAATGATGGCTGATGAATGCCATAAACAGGGGATACCATTATACTTATATTATTCATTGTTAGATTGGCGCAGGGAAGATTATCCACATGAAACTGGTCGTACAGGACAACATTCCGGGCGGACCGGTAAAGGCGACTATGCCAGTTATTTGCAGTTTATGAAAAATCAATTAACCGAACTGTTGACTAATTATGGTGAAATCGGCGGAATCTGGTTCGATGGACATTGGGATCAAACCGAACCGGAAGGATCAAAAGACAGAACCTCGCGGATTAATTGGAAATACGATGAGATTTACGGTTTAATTCACAAACTTCAGCCACAGTGTATGATCGGAAATAATCACCACCTAACACCATTTCCAGGTGAGGATTTCCAGATGTTTGAACGCGATCTTCCGGGAGAAAATAAATCAGGACTAAGTTTTCAAAAGGCATCAGATAAGCTTCCATTGGAAACTTGCGAAACCATTTCCAACTCGTGGGGATATAATTTGAGCGATACCTACTACAAATCGGATAAAGAACTGGTACATATGTTGGTTAAAGCATCAAGCTTAGGTTCTAATCTCTTACTGAACATTGGTCCTATGCCGAGTGGTAAAATCCAGCCGGAGTTTCAAGATCATTTGGCGGGTTTGGGCACCTGGCTTAAAATTTACGGCGAAAGCATTTATGGTACAAAGGCAGGATTTGTTAAACCACAAAATTGGGGAAGCATTACGCAAAACGACAATAAAATTTATATCCATATTGTTGATGGGGAAACGGCATCTCTCGAGCTGGAAAATGTTCCGGTAAAGACCATTAAAAAGGCATATTTACTAGAAGATAAAAGCCCGATAAATTTTACCCTTAAAAAAGCGAAACTATCAATTGCCAAGGTGCCTGTCACTTCAGCGGCGGATCAGGTAATTGTTTTGGAACTTTGATAGTGGTAGTCAGTTTAAGCGCTGCGATTGTTATATATTTTTTATTTGTATCATCAACCCTGATCCGATAAGCTAGTATAGTGAGGTCCTGCCTCGATGACGAATTAAAACTTTGTCACCCTGAGGAATAATTTATTTTATAAAAATCAATATGATTGACAGCCCTCTTCTGAGTCGTTTTTCGAGCGGAGTGCAACGCAGTCGAGAAATCTATCGAGATAGATTTCTCCCCGCCTGTACGGGCAGGCCTGTCCGCACAGGCGGGCACTTCGCTACCGATGAAAAATCGGCACGCTTCAGTCGAATGGCGATTCTTCTATAGGATCTGTCAATGGTAACATCGTGAAGGATCTTTTATTTTACCTTAGTTTTTAACTATATAAGGCATTTAAATTACACGAGCTTAAATGTCTTGATTTTTTTATGTGGTAAAATGCGACTATTTATAATTTCGAATCGATGATTTTTCAATTGAAGTCGAATGCAATTAGTAGTCTGGTTCTTGCATATTGGCAAAATTCAATGCTTTTGCTTAATTTCAGCCACTTTCGTCCCTTTAAGTGGAATAAATGTAATACGTTTTTCTTTTAGCTATCTAATTTATCGTAAGAAATTATCAGTATCATGCAGTTCAAGAAAATCTTTAACATTCTGTTTTTAACCATTCAGTCATTCAATAACTCACTCATTCAATAGTCATGAAGAAAATCTTACTCTTTTTGTTATGCTTTTCGGCGATCATCGTCAATGCACAGCAACGATACGAGTTAAACTCGGGTTGGGTTTGTACCAATATCAAAAATGCTCAAGCTAATGGTACAGAAATTTCAAAAACCAGTTTTTCGCTTAATAGCTGGATGCCTGCAACGGTTCCTGGAACGGTTTTAACTACTTTATTGAACAATAAAAAAGTTCCCGATCCATTTTATGGAATGAATAACGAAAAAATCCCTGATGTGTATAAAATAGGCAATGATTATTATACTTATTGGTTTGTAAAAGATTTTCAGGAGCAGGCGAAGGGTAACGAACAGGTTTGGCTACAGTTTAGGGGGATAAATTATAAAGCCGAAATTTATTTAAACGGGAAAAAGGTTAATCCAAAAACGCAGGTGGGTATGCATCTTCGGGCGCAGTATAACATTACCAAATTATTATCTCCCAATGGAAAAAACAGGCTTGCCGTAATCGTTTATCCACCTGATTTTCCGGGCAACCCGAATGGGGGGCAGGGCGGCGATGGAACGATAGCTAAGGGTTTAACTACCCAATATACCGCGGGTTGGGATTGGATCCAACCCACCCGCGACCGCAACACGGGTATCTGGGATAAAGTAACCATCGAGAAAACCAAGAGCATCAACATTCAAAATCCACAAGTGATCACTCTGGTACCAGGTAAACGTTTGCCCGAAGGTAAGCAGAATCCTGCTACGGTTAAAGTTTCGGTCGAAGTAGAAAATCCGACCAATCAGCCCGTTTCAGGTACTTTACAATATCAGATTGCCGGGAAGTTGATTAAACAAACAACCACCATTGCCGCAAATAAAACGACTATGGTTAAATTTTCTGATTTACAGCTGGAGAACCCTAAATTATGGTGGCCGAGCGGATACGGTGCACAAAACCTATATGGGGTAAAAATCGAATTTATAGCGGCTAATCAGATATTGGATCAGGAGCAGCTAAAAGTGGGGGTTCGCCAGATTGACAATATCTGGAATGAGCAAACCAAAAGTATGGGCGCTTTTGTAAACGGACAAAAAATTTTTATTAAGGGTGGCAACTGGATCATCAGTGATGCCATGCTCCGTTTTAGCGATGCCCGATATGACGCAGAAGTACGTTATCATAAAGATATGAACCTCAACCTGATCAGGATCTGGGGTGGGGCGATCCTCGAAAGGCCTGAGTTTTACAATGCCTGTGATAAGTATGGATTGCTTGTTTTTCAGGATTTCTGGTTTAGTGGCGATTGTAACGGCCGTTGGGTAGACCCGATGAAAAAGGAAGACCAATGGACGCGCAGAAATTATCCTGATGACCATAATTTAACCTTATCTGCTATTGAAGATCAGATCAAAATGATCCGAAATCATGCCTCACTTGCTTTTTGGTGCGGAGGAAATGAAATTACTCCACCAGAAGATATTTTGGAGCCTTTGAAGAACGATATTCTACCACGCTTAGATGGAACCAGGAAGTTTTTCGATTTTTCTAACAGTGATGAAATGTCGTATAATTCCATTGGCGGGAACGGCGATGGTCCGTATGGCATTCAAGATATTAGAACTTTTTGGGGTACCAGAACATTTCCTTACAACTCGGAAGTGGGATCGGTAGGGGTAGGTGATTATGCTTCATTGCTTCGTTTTATTCCGAAGGAGAACCTGATTGCGCCACAATACAAAGCCAAACCCGATTCGGTATGGGATTACCATAAATACATCTCTTATGAGCAATACCTGAATCCATATGGTAAACCAAAAAATACAGAAGATTTTGCGATGAAGGCGCAACTGGCCAATTACGATCAGTACCGGGCTTTGATGGAAGGTTTCTCTAACAAAATGTGGGATTGGTACTCGGGCTCTATCATCTGGAAAACGCAAAACCCCTGGACAGCCATGCGCGGACAGATGTATGATTATTATCTTGATCCAAATGCCTGTTTATATGGCCTGAGGAAAGGAAGCGAGCCTTTGCATGTGATGATGAATCCTTTAGATAGTATGGTCACAATTGTGAACAATGGTTTTACTACGAAAAATAACCTGATGGTACAGGCAAAAGCTTATGACATGGAGGGCAAAGATTATTTTTATTCTCAGGTCTTCAATTCGGTTGGTCCATCTTCGGTGAGGCGACTTTTTCCTATAAACGAGTTCTTAGCCAAACTGGATAAAAAAGAAGGGATATTTGTATCATTGAGAATTCTAGATCAAAAACAAAATATTTTAAGTGAAAACCTTTATTGGCTGGCTGGAAAAGACGGTGAATATTCGGGCTTGAAAAACATCAAAAAGACGTCATTAAAAATTGCGGCTAACGATCGGAAAAATGGAAAAGTAGCGGTAACCTTAAGTAATGCCGCAGGAAATCCGGTAGCGTTTTTTAATCGGATTGCTTTAGTAAACGGCGATACTGGCGAACGTATACTCCCGGCTTTTTATGATGATAACTATGTGAGCATTTTACCTGGTGAAAGTAAAACAATAATTGTAGAATATACCGGAAAACAAAGTAATTTGGCGGTAGAGGTATATGGCTGGAATGTGGAAAAGCAGAAAATAGATATTCAATAATAAAAAGCCATCATTGCGAGGCACGAAGCAATCTTAAAAGCTAATTAAAAATTTGTAATTTGTTTTTTGGAAATGATGGGTTCTGTTTCAATGGCGGATGGTAGCCCTGCTATCGCTTCAAGTCCTCACTCGTTCCTCGCTCCGGTCTTTTCGCTTTATCAGGTTTAATAACAAGGGCCGCTGCTCCAAATTCTGATTTTAAACAACAAAAAATGGCGATACTTTTGATATCGCCATTTTTTGTTTATGTTTTTACAGACTAACTTACGCCGTGTAATTTTACTTTTAGTCCGTCCATATTGTTGTTTAATTGCAATTGGCAGGCTAAACGCGAATTTGGTAACAGATCAGGTAAAGTATCCAGCATGGCATACTCATCATCCGTCATTTCGTTAAGTTTTTCTTCGCCTTCCAGCACATCAACACAGCAGGTAGCACATAGAGCCATTCCGCCGCAAGTAGCCAGAATATCGTACTCTGATGCTTTTAAAAACTCCATCAGGCTTAAACCCATATCGGTTGGTGCTACATGTTCCGTAACCGAGCCATCCGGCTCCTGCATATATATATTAATGTTGTTTTCCATTTTGCTCTCTTAATTATCGCAAATATAACAGAAAGCTTAAAATTCTGAAACTCCGTTTACAGTTGTATATTTCATAGTATATTTCACACCAGGGTTCATGTAAGAATAAGCGCTATGGCTCATTAATGCAGCCTCGTGGAAACCACAAAGAATCAATTTCAGCTTGTTGGTATAAGTATTGATATCACCAATAGCATAAATACCTGGGATATTGGTTGAGTAATCATCAACATTTACTTCAATTGCACTTTTGCTGATGTTTAAGTTCCAATCTTCAATCGGACCTAATTTAGGACTCAAACCAAACAAAGGAATTAAATGATCGGCTTCAACAACTGTTTTTTCCATGGTGCGGTTCTGAACAATCTCAACTTGCTCTAACTTATCAGTTCCGTGAACGGCCTGGAGATTGCTGTTTAAAATCAAATTGATTTTTCCGCTTTCAGCCAATGCCATTACTTTTGCAACCGAATCAGGGGCACCACGGAAACTTTCGCTTCTATGCACCAAAGTTAGTTCAGAACAAACTTCTGCCAGATAAATGGTCCAGTCTAAAGCAGAGTCACCACCACCGGCAATCACCATTTTCTGGTCGCGGTATTTCTCCGGATCAAGGATCATGTAGTTCACACCTTTACCGTTTTCAAAGTTTTCCAGATTTTCTACAGCTGGTTTACGGGGCTCAAAACAGCCTAAACCACCTGCAATAACCACAACTTTAGCTTCGATAACGGTACCCATATTGGTAGTTAACACAAAATCGGCTTCACCGCGCTTTTCTAAACCTTCAATACGCTCGCCCAAAGTAAACGTTGGATGGAAAGGTTTGGCCTGCTCCATTAAGTTATCGATAAGTTCCTGAGCCAATACAGAAGGATAACCAGGAATATCGTAAATCGGTTTTTTAGGGTAAATTTCAGACAGCTGACCACCAACCTGAGGAAGGTAATCAATTAAGTGACAACGCATTTTTAATAAACCGGCTTCAAAAATGGCAAATAAACCAACCGGACCAGCGCCTATAACGGCTATATCAGTAGTGATCATTAAAGAAAAATTTGACGCAAAGTTACGAAATAATGTCTTACTAAATCAGCTATTTAGAAATATTCTAGATAATTTTGCAATCCTGTTATATTCAGTATTTTATATGCTTTCAGTTAAATTGAAAAAAAAAGTGATAAGTTTTAGTGGTTTAAAACAAATTATAATTGGTCTATAGGTTTAGTGGTCTTTGTGGTGTCCAGAATAAATTCTCATGCTGATCCGATGGCAATCGAATTTATTAAGTAGATATGATGTTTTCAATTGCCTTGCAGCTACTTCGTGGTTAGCAACTATCTACTATCGAGACCCTGAAATAAACTCGGGATAACGGCTTGCAAGTTCTACCAATTCATCCCTAAATTCTGAAATACAAAACTCCAAACATCAGTTGCTTCTTCAATCAGTTTCGTGGTGGGTTTACCTGCCCCATGCCCTGCATTGGTTTCTATTCGGATTAAAACCGGGTTTTCACCTTTGTATTTTTCCTGTAGCGTCGCTGCAAATTTAAATGAATGTGCCGGTACTACGCGGTCATCATGATCGGCGGTCGTGATTAGTGTTGCCGGATAATCCACACCGCTTTTTATATTATGCAGCGGCGAATATTTGATCAGGTAATCGAAGTCTTCTTTTTTATCGCTGGTGCCGTATTCAACTGCCCAGCCCCAGCCAACAGTAAATTTGTGATAGCGGAGCATATCTAAAACACCTACAGCAGGTAAAGCCACTTTAAATAGATCGGGCCGTTGTGTCATGCAGGCCCCAACCAGTAAACCGCCATTTGAGCCGCCCGAAATCGCAATTTTAGCAGGGTTGGTATATTTTTCTTTCACCAGGTACTCCGCTGCGCCAATAAAATCATCGAAAACATTTTGTTTTTTGGCTAACATACCACCTTTGTGCCAGGCTTCGCCATATTCACTTCCGCCACGTAAGCTTGGTTGAACGTAGATGCCTCCGCGTTCCAGAAATAACATCCTGGAAAGACTGAATCCGGGCGTTAAACTCACCTGGAAACCACCATATGCATAAAGGTAAACCGGGTTGTTACCATCCAGTTTGATGCCTTTTTTGTGTACGATAAACATGGGTACTTTTGTGCCGTCGTTTGATGGATAAAAGACCTGTTTGGTTTCGTAATCGTCTGTATTGAGCTTTAATTCTGATTTTTTATACAAACCCGACTCGGCCTTGTCTACATTGTACCGGTAAATGGTGCCAGGAGTAGTAAAATTAGAAAAAGTATAAAAAAATTCTTTATCCTCTTTGTAACCTCCAAAACCGCCAACGGTTCCAATTGCCGGTAATTTTACCTCGCCAATTTTCTTACCGCTTAAATCAAACTGAATAATACTGGTGCTGGCATCTTTTAAATAGGTAGCCCAAAGAAATCCTCCTCCAGTTCCAACACCTTCTAAAGCCAATTTAGATTCAGGGATAATTTTTTGCCAGTTTTTCGGATCTGCATTTTTGGGATCCACCAAAACCACTTGTTTGTTCTCGGCACCTAGATCGGTATTTACCAATAATTTATCGCCTACATTATCAATCACACTGTGGTTGTTTTCAAAGCCTTTGATCAATAAGTCGATTTTACTGCCCGGTATTTTTAAATCCTGATAATATAGCGCATTGCCTGAAGTACCAGCGCTTGCATAAACCACCAAAAAGTGTTCATCTTCTGTAACGGTGGCCCCCAAATATAAATTCGGATTGGTTTTGTCTTCAAAAACTAATTGGTCATGCTCCTGTTGATTGCCCAATTTGTGGAAATACACTTTTTGGGATTTGTTGGCTGCAGATAGATCTGTTCCTTTGGCAGGTTCATCAAATTTACTATAGTAAAAACCGTTGCCTTTCCAGGCTGCACCAGAGAATTTTGTCCATTTTAGCTCATCGGCTAATTTGGTTTTGGTTGCAATATCCATTACATAAATATTGCTCCAGTCTGATCCGGCCTGTGCAACCGAATAGGCCAGGTATTTTTTATCGTGCGAGAAACCGAGCAGTGAAACGGCCGCTGTTCCATCTTTGGTGAGTGTATTGGGATCAAGAAAAACTTCTTCTTTGCCATCTAGTCCTTTTTTAATAAACCAGATACTCTGGTTCTGAAGGCCATCATTTTTGGTGAAAAAATAATATTCACCTACTTTGAAGGGCGCACTTTCTTTAGGATAGTTCCATAATTCTGTTAAACGCTTTTTAATGTCGGCACGGTAAGGAATTTGCTCAAGGTAATTCTGGGTGACTTTGTTTTCGGCCACCACCCAAGTCTTTGTTTCTGCCGAGGTATCATTCTCTAACCACCTGTAAGGGTCCGCAATAGTGGTTCCAAAATAATTATCTTTTGTGCTGTCTTTTTTTGTCTCTGGGTATTTCATCAATGTTATTTTGGCTGCAGGCTTTTTGCCCTGGTTACAGGCAAACAGACTTAGTGCAAATAAACCTAATACTAATTGTTTTTTCATGGTTGTTGACTGGAGATAAATACTAATTTAGGGAATTGGCATTGATTAAGCTAGTTATGATGAATGAATATTTTGGTTTAGCTTTGTTTTTATTGGGGATTTGGACAGTGGTTTTTATCCTGATGGCTCAATCCTGGCAGTTGGCCGCCGCATTTTTACCATTTAGTGCATATCTATTACTCAATCACGCCAATTGGTCTTATCATATACTTTTTTGCCCGGTTTTGTGTTTGTTGGTTATCGATGTGCACGGGCTGCCGACAGATATGGCATGGAAAGGGTGGAAGAAATATTTACCATATCTTTTAAGTCTGCCATTTACTTTGCAATTTGTTTCTTTTGCTCCTTTTCTGTTTAAAGATAGCTCGCTGGCTTTTAGAGTTTGGTGTATATTCATCGGTATTGTGATATCTACACTTATTGGCAAAATGTGGGTAGGCGATGTAATCATGCTGCTTATAAACCGGCTAAAGGTAAAATCGGTAGCTGAAATAGAATGTACCTTTAGGAAACAAACGGCTGAACTTGCATAGCGACATATTCGATATAGGTTACAATTAAACGGAATGGAAATGCTGGAAACTTCTGGATTCCTTTATTGGTACCTTAAGTTTAGAAATGTAGAAGAAGGGGATCTGTTAAGGATCAAAATTAAGACAGGATGTTTAGGACTCGAATTTATTAGTGGATTCCCAAAGGTTGTAAATAGAAAAAATCAATCAGGCAGTTAAAAATCGCGCCTCGTTTTTATTAGTCTTTGATCTTTTTGCTTTATTCTTTTTCTCCTTAACTTTGAGGAATCCATGGCAAAAAATATTTACTTCGCTTCTGATTTCCATTTAGGTACACCCAATTATACTGAAAGCCGTGTCCGTGAAGCATGGATTGTAGATTGGCTGAATTTTATTGAACCAAATTGTGGGGAGTTATTTTTGATGGGCGATATTTTCGATTTCTGGTTTGAATACGCAAAGGTTATTCCAAAAGGATTTATCCGTTTACAAGGTAAATTGGCCGCCATGGCCGATGCGGGAATAAAAATCTATTTTTTTAAAGGCAATCATGATATGTGGGTACGCGATTATTTCACACAGGAAATCGGCATGGAAATCATCAGCGATGAACTGGTGATTGAGCGGGGTGGGAAGAAATTTTATCTTCACCATGGAGATGGCTTAGGTCCGGGAGATCATAAATACAAATTTTTGAGGAAGATTTTTAGAAGTAAAGTCTGCCAGTGGTTGTTTGCACGTTTGCACCCAAATTTAGGTATTGGTATTGCAAATGGGTGGAGTCAAGGCAGTAGGGCAGCACAAACTGAAAAAGAGGTGTTTTTAGGGCAGGATAAGGAATGGTTAGCCATTTATGCCAAAGAGCAACTGCAAAAAACGCATTTCGATTATTTTATTTTCGGACACAGGCATCTGCCGCTCGATATCGATTTAGGTAAGGGAAGCCGATACGTAAATATCGGCGAGTGGCTCAATTATAATTCTTATGGGGTTTTTGATGGGGTAGATTTAAAACTGGAATACTATAAGCCAAAACCATAAAATTTTCAAGAGAGCGAAGTCTGTTTTTTATTGTTTTTTACGCTTTTTATCCTAGAAAAGCACCACCCGCTGTTCCTAAAACCGATAGAACGGAAAGCCCGGAGCGCAGCGAGGACTTGAAGGGATAGCGGGGCTGCTGGCCGCCATAGTAGTGGAACTGCTCATTTCCAAATCCTTTCCTAAAAGTAAATCTATTGTTTAACTATATTTCATGTCTGTTTTTTCGGAAAGCAATGTCTGTAACTTTTTTTAATGCTCGTCGGGCTTTTCGTTATAGTCGCGATGAAAAATCCTACGGAGACAATTAATGATAATATTTTACCGCTCTATGCCGCGGTGGCATGGTACTTTGTCGCGCCAAAGTACCCAAAGCGCTTCGTCAATCCGACAATGAGCCTTTTGCACAATCCAAAGCGCATCAAAAAACAGCTGCACTAGTTTTGTGTTCAATATTTTTTTAAAAAAGTTTAATCATCTTTATGAACACAAAACCACTGCGTTTCAGGTTTGTTGGTGCTAATTTACCTGAACTGCAACTGTTTTTTTGATTTCCCTGGCTCTTGGGATTGACAGCGTTCTTAGTTAAAATCCTTGCTTTATTAAAGCTAGTTAGCAAAGCGCCTAAACTATTGTAAAAAAAATGTGTCTACAAAGTAGGATGAAAATCTTGAGCTATTAATAATCCTGTTTAGTAGGTCAGCACTGATATTTAAGGTTTTATTATTTCCAAAATGCACTATCTTTTGTTCCTAAACCCCCGCCTGCAACGGCTACTATTAGGACACAAATAAAAAATATCTTTGCAGAATGGATCGCATAGGACATAAACCAGATTTTGATGGGCTTTTGGGAGATAAACGATTAGAGCGTCGAGCAGAGCTGATATCTTCATCCCTACTTCAAAGCAGGAGCTCCAGCATTCATTCAGCTACAAAAAATGAAGCAGAACAGAGAGGTTTTTATCGTTTTCTGGGCAATGAGGCTGTTAATGAGTCCGTTTTGATTAAAGAGATGATACAGCGGTGTGTTAAAAACACAATGGGTAAAGATGTATTGGTAATTCAGGATACCAGTTCCTTCGGGCTAAGCAAAAATGCCAATAACATTAAACCTGGAAGTGGACTTGGTTTGGTTGGAAATAAAACAGGTTTAGGATTTCTTTCCCATGTGAGTTTGGTACTTGATGCCGGTAGTGAAGACATATTGGGCTATTGCGACCTCCAGTTATGGCACAGAACCAGGGACAAGTCGAATAATACCACCAAGGTTTACAAAACAGAAGCGATTGAAGAAAAGGAATCTTATAAATGGATTAAAGCGGGCAAGAAAACCAAAGATGTTTTATCACAGGCAGCCCATGTTACCATTATCCAGGATAGAGAGGGCGATATCTATGAGCAGTTCTGTTTAGTTCCAGATTCCCGTACCAGTTTGATCATCCGGAGCAGGGATAACCGAAGACTGGCTGATGGTTCCAAATTACATTCGGTATTGAGGAACGCCCCAGTTCTGGGCGGATACCTACTAACCTTACCGGCCGACCTGCGCAAAGATAAAACCAAAAGAGTCGTGGAAATGGAGGTAAGGTGTCAAAAGGTAAGTATCAAAAAGCCAAGGAACGGAGTTGGCAAAGAGATAGCTGAAGAAAAAGAACTATATGCTATAGAAGCAAGGGAAAAGAATAATGACACCAAAGATGGCGTGTGCTGGAGGCTGCTCACAGACCAGCCCACCTTAAGCTTAGAGGAAGCCCTGAAGATAGTTTGTCGGTATACACAGCGATGGTATATCGAGCAACTGTTCCGCATACTAAAAAAACAAGGTTTTCAGATAGAAGAGAGCCAGTTGGAAACAGGATGGGCAATTAGAAAACTATTTTTGATGGTATTAAATGCAGCACTGAGGGTGATGCAGCTTTATCTGGCCTATGGCAAAGAGGACTGTCAAGAGCTTAAGGAAGTGTTTGATCAACAGGAAATTGATTGTCTGGAAGCTATTGAGAAAAATCATCTGCCAAAAACACCGAAAACGATTAATCCATACCGAAAAGACAAACTCTCCTGGGCAAGTTGGATTATCGCAAGACTTGGGGGATGGAAAGGAAATGTTAGATCCCAACCAGCAGGACCCATTATAATAAAAAGAGGATTGGATAAATTTGAAGATATCTATCAAGGCTGGAAACTTGCGGCATTTAAAACTTAAGATGTGTCCTAATAGTAGCTGCAACGGGCAGGCGATAAAACGGAAAGCCCGGAGCGCAGCGAGGACTTGAAGAGATAGCGGGGCCGCTGGCAGCCATAGGAGTGGAACTGCTCATTTCCAAAACCCTTTGATAATAAAACAATTTTCCTTTTTGTTCATTACTTGGCTTCATGCCTTCACAATTAACCTATTTGAACAGTTAACCAATTAACCATTCTCTCCAAACAAACTAATTCATCTTTTTTCCTTATTTTTGCGTTTCCTGAATTTTTTGGCCTTTGCCAACCATCAGGAATTTCAACAAGAATAAATATGTTAGATAAATTAGAAGCTATAAAGCTGCGTTGGGAAGATGTGGAAGAATCGTTGAGCAATCCGGATGTGATTCAGGATATGAAACGTTTTGCGGCTTTAAATAAAGAATATAAAGACTTGGGCAAGATTGTAGATGAATATAAAATCTACAAGAATGTGATGAGTAATATTGATGCCAATAAAGAGATATTAGCTACTGAAAAAGATCCTGAAATGCGCGAAATGGCAAAAGAGGAACTTGATCTGCTGTTGAAACAACAGGAAGAAATGGAAAGTAATATCCGTTTGATGTTAATTCCTAAAGATCCGGAAGATGCTAAAAATGCGGTTTTTGAGATCCGTGGTGGTACGGGTGGCGATGAAGCAGCTTTATTTGCAGGCGATTTGTACCGAATGTATACCCGTTATTTTGAAACAAAAGGCTGGAATGTTGAGGTGGTTGATGTAACAGAAGGTACTGCCGGGGGTTACAAAGAGGTCATTTTAAAGGTGAGCGGTGAAGATGTTTATGGTCAGTTAAAATACGAAAGTGGTGTACACCGCGTGCAACGTGTGCCTGATACGGAGACCCAGGGCCGTGTGCATACATCAGCTGCATCAGTAGCCGTTTTACCGGAAGCAGAAGAAATTGACCTTTATATTAATCCTGCCGATATCGAATTGCAGACCTCGCGCTCAGGTGGTGCTGGTGGGCAGAATGTAAATAAGGTGGAAACCAAGGTGCAGTTAACGCATAAACCATCAGGTATTGTAGTAGTTTGCCAACGTGAGCGTTCGCAATTGGGTAACCGTATTATTGCGATGGAGATGTTACGGAGTAAGCTTTACGATATTGAATTGCAAAAAAAGAATGGTGATATTGCTGCTAAACGTAAAACAATGGTGTCAACCGGAGATCGTTCGGCCAAGATCAGAACTTATAATTATCCTCAGGGCCGTGTTACCGAACACCGTATTGGCTTAACCATGTATAACCTGCCAGCGATTATGGATGGCGACATACAGGAAATTATTGATGCACTTCAATTTGCAGAAAATGCAGAGAAGATGCAGGAAGGTGCTGTTGGTTAATGAGTTAAATATTTTTGAAAAAAAAATTTGCGAATTAAGATATAGTCTCTATATTTGCAACCTCGAAAGAGATAAGAGGTTCTGACTTTAAAGAAGAACAAAAGGAGTGGTAGTTCAGCTGGTTAGAATGCCTGCCTGTCACGCAGGAGGTCGCGGGTTCGAGTCCCGTCCATTCCGCAAAAAAGCCTTAACTTGAAAAAGTTGAGGCTTTTTCGTTTTTACGCTTGTGGTATCGCAAACTGTACATTCCACTTTATCATCTGTTCTTGATGTTTTGTCGTATCCTTAGCATATTTATTGGTAAACGTTACGAATATTTATTGAAACCCAACAAATATCAAACGTGCCTTGTGCTACCAGAAGTTTATATTCAACTTTAAAATAAATTATTATGGTAGTACTAGCAAATTAAATTTATACCATAGTGTTTAGCTATTTATATTAATACTTTTTGTAGACGTATAAACTGATGTTTTTATAATGGCACCTAAACCTAAACGCCAGGGTAAGTTGGCGCTTATTAATCAAATATTAAACTTTAAAGAAAATGATAAAGTTAAAAGGGATGCAAAAAAGCTTGTCCTCGTTGGAAAACAAGAAGTTAAGTTCAGAAAGTTCTAAGGCTGTATTAGGTGGTTTAGCTGGGGGGCCTAAGTATATCGTTTCTAATCTTAAAGATGAAAACGGATGTCCATTGGTAGATTACTATTATGATGGCAAATGGTGTGCTAGATTTAGTGATTGTAAAAACGAATACTAATAATAACCTATTCAGGAAGTAAAAACTTAAGTTAGCGGGTTTTTCAGTTTGCAAAACGGAAAACTCGCTAACTTAAGTCTATCAGCGGTGAAGAATCGGTAATAAGATCTGATAACAGCTGCACGGCATGCTGTTTTGAATCAATATCTAAACGTGCCAGATCATGCCGGATAATACCTTTGAACTAATTTGATTTATGTCTAAATCATACTGCTTGATTAAACAGAAAGTCCAAACACCTGGCTGCGCTCAAAGAGTTAAAAAAACTTATTAATTACTTAAGTTATGCACTGAGTATTCAACTTGGCTTATTCCATTTAAGCTCAGTCTGACCTTTTCATTTTATAATGATTAATGTCATAGCTATAAATTGCATAGTGTGTATGTAATGAATGGGGTTGTGTTCCGTTCATTCCGGCGAAAAAAAGCTAAAAGGTAAGAAAGTGCAGATACCTCAACTTTAGGGGCCGATTTTTTATATTTGCATATCAATCACAATTACGCCATAAAAACTAGTGAAAAAAAATACTGTTCTACTTCTGCTACTTATAATAGGATTATTTCGCGCCAATGCGCAGGAGAAAGCAAGCTTTGACAAAGCTTTTCAAAAGGCAAATAACGGTAAATCTCGCATAGAGATACCTCCTCTTAAAGAGCTGCTGCATATTATGCTGGCCATTACCAAAACTGGGCTTAACAATGATGATATGGTGAATCAAAGTGGCACCTATTATCAGGATGTACTTAAACATTTTAAGCCGTATGCAAACGAGCCCATCATAAAAACCTTTGATTCATTGCTAAATGTTTCGCTATACAATTATATTTTCATCTCTGGGAATGCGATGTCTTATGATTTTTCGGGAGCTAAATTAAAACGCAACCCGAACTATATTTTTCCGGCGAGGGGCGTAGCTAACATGGTGATCGAAACCAATCCGCTGGATACCTACAGAAAAGATATAGAAGCGTTCGCGAACAAATCGCGATTCTCGAACTTTTATAGTCAGCACAAGCCATATTATACCCAGATAATTGAAGATTATAAGTCTGGCGCAGACCTGGAAAAACAGTGGAAATGGCTCGAAAAGAACTTTAAAACCAGCATCAATAGCTACCTGATCCTGTGCTCGCCTCTCATTAACGGGCTTAATTACACTACTGAATTTAAAGATAATGGCTTTAGGCAGATCGTTATGGTGCTTCCTATGCTTGATCATGACCCTAAACTTTCGGTTATTCAAAATGAGCTTTTTAATACAAGGGTAATGTTTTCGGAAATAGACCATAACTATGTTAGTGCGCCATCAGATGCCAATAAGACCGCTATAGATAGTGTATTTAAGAAAAGGGCAACCTGGGTGAATGAGAAAGCCGATGGTATTTATGCTTATCCGAATCCTATCAAGGTCTTCAACGAGTACATGACCTTTGGTGCTTTTTTGATCTATTGCCAGGATAATTATAATAAAGCAATTTATGCCGAAACCCGTAGTAATGTGATCAGTTTGATGACTGCACGTGGCTTCATGAAAATGGAGTTATTTATATCGTGTTTAGAGCAGGCAAGAATGGCAGCTCCTGATAACAAGATCGACGATTTGTATCCAAAACTACTGGAATTATTAGACAAGTAGCTGAATGCGTATACTATGCTTAGTAATAGTGATAAGGGCCACATCTTATCAAATTGAAAAATGATTACGTACTTAATGATTAAGTGAGCTGTTATGAAAGAAAGTTAAGGCTTTTTGTTTTTGTAGCAGGTACAATTAAATATATGTAATGAGGTTCAGGGTGTTACAAGCTTATTGCTCAGAAAATTTGGGTATTATGGTGATAAACTGAATATAGTGTCTATATTTGCAATCCCGAAAAGGGAAAGAGGTTCGAACTTTAAAGAAGAGCAGAAGGAGTGGTAGTTCAGCTGGTTAGAATGCCTGCCTGTCACGCAGGAGGTCGCGGGTTCGAGTCCCGTCCATTCCGCAAGAACACAAAATGCAACCTGCTAAATTATTGATTTTTAGCAGGTTGTTTTGTTTAAAGTTTTCTTTCTTCTGTGTTTTTTATTGCCAGTAAGTCTGTAAAGTATTGTATTGCTGGTAATTACGGGTTCGAGCCACGTTTATTGGGCTTCGTTATCACGCTCCCTGTTTTGTTCATTAGCCTGTCTTATAGAAATATCGACTATTATTCTTGCGATTAAATTCAGGAAAGCTAATTCTGCATCGCTAAATTCCCGTTCGTTAGCGCTTTCTTGATTAACCTCATTTGCTGTTCTGATTCTTTTTGCTTTTCTTTTTTTCATGATCTAAATTGATTAGGATTAATGCAACATGACAGATGTAGGCTCAATAAAAAAAGTAAAATCTTATGCAATAAGCGAATTGAGGCTTCTTAAGTAGTCACTGTAGAATTCGTAGCCAAAACCCTATGACCTTACACTAATAGAGTTTTCGGCATTTTTTATTAACATAGCTTCTAAATTATCACAATTAAAAGGTCCATTGGATATAATTCGATAGCTTAGCTGTTTAGATTTATGGATATTTTTTAGTATAATGCTAATAATATTAGTAATTTTGAAGAGCGAAAGCATATTATGGAATTGACTTTTTTTGATTATTCGGAATATAACGGGCTTGTCCTTTGTCATCAGATCAGCATGGCAAAGAACGAGGCGGAAGTGTTATATATTCACGAAGCCATCAAAATTGGAATAGACGCAGTACTTTTTCGTCGCTTTTTCCGAACAGAAGGCGACAAACCTTATCGCTCAGAGCCCGCAGTATGTATTTTCAATCGTGATGATTCGTTTTTTGACAGTGCCGAGCATATCAGGTTACATGCAACATTATGGAGCGCGGGTAACAACGAAATATACATCATCAAAGGTCAGACTAAGATATTTGTAATCAATAGTCGCCTACCGGCCGAACCGAACGAAAAAAATGAACTTAGTGTAAAGTCGATATGCCTGGTCAACCAAGCCTTGAAGGATTATGACCATGCAAGGTTCGCGGCAAATTTATTCAATTCCGGAACTTTCTGGGAGCAGCGTGGATTTCAGGAAAAGCTTGATGCCAATAAAAGTCCTTACATTCTACTGCTTGACTATCTGCTTAAAACAAGGAATGGCCTGCTGAAAAGCGACAGCTTGCATCTGACACCAGCCGCTATCGATAAATTGCTGGTTACCTGTATCTTGATTAAGTTTTTGGAAGAAAGGGATGATGACGAAGGTAAACACACGCTCAAAAATATTTATGAGAAATATCAAATTGATAATTTCTCAAATGCTTTGAAAGACGGCTTATTTCTCAAGGTGCTTGCGGATCTATCTTCTGAATTTAATGGAAAGATCTTTGATAAGTTTACCGAGGAAGAAAAATCCAGTTTCCTGACTACCGAATTGTCCCTTTTATCGGGTTTCCTACAGGGTAATCTCGATGTAAGTACCAGGCAATTATTTTTATGGGATCAGTATAATTTCAAATACCTGCCTGCTGAGGTGATCAGTGCCATATATGAGAATTTTATACAGGCTGATGCTCAAAGGCAATCGGGAAAGACCGAAAAGGGGATTGTGTATACCCCCATCCACCTGGTCAATTTTTTGATTGATGAGGTGATGCCGCTTGACAAGTCGCGCGAACTGTTCGCAGACGGAATTTTCAAAATTCTGGATCCTGCATGTGGCTCGGGCGTTTTTTTGGTGGCTGCTTATAAAAGATTGTTACAATGGTGGATCATTAATAACAGTCGTGATGGGGAAATCGTATATCCAACCAGTGTGCAAGCCCTAAAAATACTTGAGGATAATATTTTCGGCGTTGACATTAAGGAGACAGCGACATTGGTAAGTATTTTTGGGCTAACTACAGCATTGATTGATACACTGACGCCAAAAGAGTTATGGAATAATTTAAAATTCAGTGACCTCAGCAACAGAAACATCCAGTCCGATAGTTTTTTTGACTGGTACCTCACCAACAACCTCGATCATAGTTCGTTTGACCTGGTCATCGGGAATCCACCATTTAATCCAATAGCGGGATTAAGTAAGAAAGATGCAGTCACTGATCAGCAGCTGGCCAAGTTTGGTATCAAAAATACAACTGTCCCTGGAAACAACTTTGCATTGAAGTTTTTTGAAGGCTCTTTATTTCTGGGAAAGAACGTATGTATGATAATACCAGCAGCAGTTTTGCTTTACAGCCGCAGTTCAGCTGCATATCGTACTCGTTTGTTTACTAAATTCAATGTATCGCGGATATTCGATTTCACGCATTTGCGCCGAGACTTGTTCCACAAAACAGCAGATACTCCAGTTGTAGCAATCATTGCCGAGAATAAAGAAAGTGAACGCAAGGCGATATCTCACACGGTAGTAAAACGAATGCTTGCCTCAGAGAAGAAAATTGGATTTGAGATCGATTCGTATGATAAACATCTGGTACGTTGGGACTGGGCCGTAGATGAAGCAAAATTCTTTATCTGGAAAGCTAACCTTTTAGGAGGTGGAAGGCTTTTCCATTTCATTTACCGGTTAAGTTTACTACCGACACTCAAAGATTACATCCAAAAAAGGGCAATAGAAAATTCGGAATGGATTTACAGTTCAGGCTATAAGGTAGGTGGTAATACTGAAAAGACGCAGTATGACTTCATCAATCAGGGAAAAAAGATTGACGCTATTGATGAAAACGGATCTTACACTGTAGCTGTTGTAGGAGAAAAAACCGACATGCTGGAATATTCACCACATGAGAGGATATATACTCCGCCGATGCTGGTCATCGATCAAAGGCTGGGCAAGAAGAATATTCCGTTGACCTATATTGACAAGTTTACCTCAGCGAAATTCGCCTACTTCAGTCGGGATTTTGTGGGTATTCACGCGCCTGTTGAAGACAGCTCATACCTGGTAGAGGTTTACAGCGCCATCAAGCAAAATTATAACCAGCTTTACCTGTTTTATACTACGGTTTTGAGCGGAAGCTGTCTGGTGCTCACCGAGACCGAAATCAATAAGCGTGATCTGGATATGCTTCCTTTTCCAGAGGAGAAATCGTTTTTAAAGATGTCGAAAAATGAACAACTCATCTTAGACGATGTGTTAAACTATCAGGTGCAACTAGGTAAAGCCATAAGTAAAAATGCGGGCGGAAGGATTTTCGAGGAGGCAGTAACTAAATCCCAATTGGCAAAATTTGGTCAGCTCTTCTGTGAAAACTTAAATGAATCCTACGCCAGAGACGGTCAAAAGTGGCAGCAAGGTAAAATTGAGAACAATGGAACAAATATTATTTATCAATTTGGGTTTGGGCCTCAACAGATGCTTTCGGAAAATGCTGCCTCGTTGGCAGAAGTTGACTTATCAGCCATAGTCCAGGATAACCAATCCAATAAGGGTGCGGTATTTACAAGAATAACCAGGATTTATCAGCATATCAACGGATTTGATTGCATCTTCATCATCAAGCCCTCAAAAGTTCGGTATTGGCTCAACTCCATTGCAATCAGGGATGCGGATGAAACTATTGTAGACCTTAAAAAAGAGGGGTTCTGATGACTGGTGCTACACAGGGGATCAAAGGTTTTAAAGTGCTACAGCCAAGCCCGGCTGTTGACGATCTCGTGTCCCTTGTCGAAACCCGCCTTCCCCTTTTCACCAGCTCGAACTCATTTGAGAAAATTCTGGTCACTAAAAAAAATGAGACCCAGCATTCAACCGCATTTATCCTTTTTATGATGAAAGATCAGGATAAGTTTACCTTTATGAACGAAACTGGACAAAAGGGATCTTTTACAATTGATATTGGAGTTTACGAACGTGCCACGGATGAACTTATTTTCACGATAGAAGCAAAGGTTCTGCCTACACCAAAAGGCACAAAAGCCAACCCGCGATCTGAAAGTGAATATGTATTTTCACAGCCCGGACACCGTGGGGCAGGACTGGAACGCTTTAAAGCGGGTAATCACGGACTGAATAATGCCATGGAGCCCTTACCGATAAATGGAATGATTGCCTATGTCAAGGATAGCGACTTTAGCAGCTGGCTTATAACGATAAATGGCTGGATTAAACGAGTTGCCTGGGATGCATCGGAGGAATTGCAGCAAAGCTACATTAACGACACTGCTAAATTTATCTCAGAGCATTTGAGGGCAGATGGTACACAGTTGACCATCCATCATTTTTGGGTAAAGGTTACATAAATACTGGGTGATAAGAATTTGTTGACAATAAATTTGATCAACAAATTGATGCCAGCACAATCTTTTATCTTGAGAAAATCAAATAGATAGGCTGTCAAAAAATGTTAAAAGTGGTATTAAAGGTTCGAGCTTGACCCCGCCCAGTCCGCGAAAATAGTTTTAAATTTAGCTAAAGCCTGTAAATTAAATGTTTACAGGCTTTTTCGTTTTCTGAAAATACCAAATTGTTCATTTTACCGCAAGAAAATAATGAGCAAATCGATAACATTAATCCACATGAATGCTTACTGATTATGGCTTAAGCATAAAGTGAAACAAAATTGTTAATTCTGTCACTTCTTATAAATTCACCTGAAACGATTTGACAGGTTTTCCTGAAAATACATTTTCAGAGAACGTTGGCCGTTAAAAGGTTGCGATAATGTATGGCTTTATTTGTATATTGTACAAATCAAATACCTCTATATTCGATGTTGAACAATCCTCTGCTTGCTCTTTGCGAGAATAGAAATGTCTTGCCAAAGAATAATGAAAAAAGTGGCTCCCCTGAAGAGTGGTTCAGTAATCACTTATTATCTGCCCATGGCCTGCTAGGAATAAATTTTGACTTCTTTGTTAATTGGTTTTCCAGTCCTAATACTTTATCATCGCCAATCTGGATAAAGCAAGTTTTATCAGTTGATAAAGGTTATCCTGATTTTTTAGATAATGTAAAGCAAAATTTAATAGATCGGTTTGGAGCAGGTTTTATAAAATCACTGTTGAAGTTCTCGATGAACTTTTCATTGAAATCATCTTTTATCATATTAGATGACCACCAGGATTGGAGCAATGCTGGTTCGAAGGTATGTATAGTCGATGTCAATGAGGATTTTAGTTTTAATGCCCAATTATTATCAATCGGCAATTTTAAAGCAGCGATACAGACATATTCCGGCGGTCGAGTCTATGTAGGAAGTAAAGGGCTTATTTATGGAACCACGAATCTCGAATGCGAGCTTTCTAAGACAGATAGTGCCTATCCTGGCGATATGGATATGCTATTACTAAATGAGGATGCCGATCCTGTTGCGATTTTCGAATTCAAGAAGCATACCCTTTCCAATGATGTTTCTACCCAAACACTTTCTAATTATTATCCCCACAAAGATGGTAGGAAATATGACAGATTAGCTGTTTTCAGAGAATATATTTTAGAAAAATCCGGATGTAATGTTCCAATGCTCATCTTGTATTATCCTTCCAGTTCAAAAGGAGAATATGGTCGTGTGGAACTAGTTGATGGCACACCAGGAAAACTTACTGTAAAAGCAAGTGGAAAGTTTAAATTACCTATTGATAAATCAAGTGCCGAGTTTGAAAGAATGGCAAATCTGATCCCAAAATTTATAGCACTCAGTAGATAACGCTATAATCTATCGAAGTTTAGTAAATGTTTTTTCGTAAATAGATTAAGTGTAGCAAAAAGCGTTAATTTGCGGGTAATTTTAGCGATCATCAAGTTTAGTCTAAGTGATCTATATTAAATTATTAAAACACCAGTAGAACAGAGGATGAAGTACCGAGGAGGTGATATATATAAAGGAGATTGTCTTGATGTAATGAAACAAATTGACAGTGCTTCTGTCGATATGATTCTATGCGATTTGCCTTATGGCACTACCCGGAATAAGTGGGATAGTGTGATACCACTTGCTGAACTCTGGAAAGAATACCGGAGGATAATAAAACCAAAGGGTGTTATCGTACTTTCATCACAGGGCATTTTTACAGCCAAACTCATCTTAAGTAATGAGGCATGGTTCAAGTATAAATTTGTTTGGATTAAAAGCAAGCCAACAAATTTTTTAAACGCTCGTCGACAACCACTAAGGCAGCATGAAGACATTTGTGTGTTTTATGGAAGTCAACCCAGCTATTATCCGGTAATGTCTCCTGGTGAGCCGTATAACAAGGGGTTAAGAAAGGCGCAATTCACTGGAAGTTATGGTGATTTCAAGCCGGTTCAGGTCAAGAGTGATGGCGAACGTTTCCCTACTGATACTTTATACTGCAAAACTGCTGAAAGCGAGGCGGGTGGCCGGGTGTGGCATCCTACTCAGAAGCCTGTAGCACTAGGGAGGTATTTGATCCGGATGTTTACTAAAGAAGGGGATGTAGTGCTTGATAATGCATTTGGTAGCGGCAGCTTTTTAGTTGCAGCAGCATTGGAGCAACGTCGATTTATCGGAATTGAAAAGAATGAAGAGGTGCATTTATTCAAGGAAAATAGTATAGACTATATTAAAGTTGCTAAAGACCGATTATCCGAAGTTGAGCAAGCTTTCGAAAAGAAGCAACAACCACCTGCGTTATTTTCAGAACTGCAACCTTCATCTGGTACAACACAACTTAATAAAAAAGGCATGGTTGATGTAAATTTGGTGATCAATGATGAACCCAGTATAGTATTAGGAGAAATTTAGCCGCCACTTAGATCGTGAGGCCGTGGGCGATCGATTTGATCAGTCATATAAAATCCTTAAACATTGTTAATTCATTCAATAAAGGATGCAGGCGGTGAAAATCCAAAATAATCTACTTGCTAAAAACGATTATTAGAAATTTGGCAAATACTGCATGTTACGTAATGCAAGACCGTCAAACATCTTTCACTTACTTGCTACTTTCTTTTTTAACAGTTTTTCGTATGCTGCGCTCTCCTGTTTTTCCATAGCATTAGAAATCTTTATGCCGGCTTTCTCAAACTCAACAACTGATCTTTTATCGAAATCTGCGATGTATGATGCAAACGATAACGAATCCTTTTCTTCAGGGATGGCTTTAAAAGGAATGTTCGGTTCTTTAAATCGATGCAAAACGGCTTGCGTGCCATCGTTTCCTTCTAAAAGAACAGAGTCACCATAATTTCTAATCTTTGCTCCATAATCTTTAGTGATGTATTTTAAGGAATCATTTTCTATTTGATAAGGAAGCTTGAACCGGCCAACTTTCTGGTTATAGAAAACTACATATTGAGAATCAATGTCAAATTCGCTGTAGCCATTTGCTGTGGAAAACCGATGCCATTTTCCGATCATTGATTTTTTATTACTATTAATATTGTTAGGTTTTGGCGAATTACAGGCATAAAGGGTTAAGATACAAACAACAAAAAAATAAAGTATAATTCTCATGGTAATCAATTTTATAAAAAATGTTAAAGAATTTTCCATTCAGATAAGTGGGTCAGAAAGTAGCTGTAGAATATACTGCCCAACTTAAGGTCGGGCAGTACGTTGTGTAGTAAACAGTTGTTATTGTGCCCAAATGGAACAGTTAATATTACCGTTTGTATTCGAACCCCATGTTTCCGAAACCATAATTGCAGGAATATTTAACTGGCCAAGGGTATATCCGAAACTTTGCCATTTGTTGTAGTGGTTGGCAAAAGTAATGGTATGATTTTGTCCGGTAGATGTTTTTGTAACCCTCGAGCTATAAATTTGTCTAAAACCGTCGCCTCCATCGATGTTTTTGCCTGTCATCCACCTGGTCCAAACATTATAACCAGCACCATCGGTTTCAAATGTGCCCAGGTAAGTACCGGTATGCGGTGAAACTGAACCCCAGGTTTCATTCACATAATACTCAAAATAAGGACTTCTGCTCCATCCATACCAACCGAAAGTACCACCGCCGGAATTTGAATAAGTACCCAGGTTATATCCGATTTTATAAGTTGGCGACCCTACCGAATAACCTTTGCCACAAGTAAAATTACCGTTAAATCCATTCCAGTTCACACTATAATTTCCACCGCTACCATTGGCATAATTAACGGTGCCGGTTGCGCCATCACTCTTCCAAAGCGACCAGAAGAAGCCGTTATTTGTGCCTGATTGATAAGATTCTACCGTGGCAACAGCTTTGTTAGAAGGAGGTAGAGCAGTTTCTGGCTCCATTTTTTCATCTTTTTTACAGCCTGTTAAAGCTGTAACGCCTGCAAACACTAAGGAGGTGGCTACAACAAAAGTAACGCTCCTGGCTACACTTGTTAGTGAGTTTTGTTTTTTCATAATGAAATATATATTGGTTAGGGAAGCAAAATAAACGCATTGAGGTTCGATAGATAGCTAATAATCAGTAAATTTGTTATACAAATGTTCATACTCTATTTGTATTCTTAGTTTTTCATTGTTGTAGTTTATCTTATTTCTCCCCAATTGTTGTTGTTAATAAAAGCATTAGCAAATGATATCAAAGCCGCTTGTTGATTTAACAGTATTTAAGGATAAGACAAGGATACGTATTGAGATTCTCTCTCCAATTTCAAAGCAATGTAGCTCAATAAAAATCTAAATTCAAAATGTTTTAATAGTCTGTATGCCAGACTTTTATTTATAAACATTAAATGGCAGATTATAAACTAATAATCATTACTATTCTTGATTCTTTGTTAGTATGGCTCATTCATAACTTTCCCTGTAGCGTTTTAACAAGTATTCTCGTTTTTGATTAAAATAAATTGAAAATGAAAAAAATAACGCTTGCATTGTTGATGGGTACTGCCCTATTAACCTGTAAAAAAAATAAAACTGCTTCTGAGTGTGGGGATAAAGTCTGCACCGAGGAATTTGCTTCCGTAATGATCAAATTTGTAGATAATAAAGGTATTGGTGCTGAAGTAAAGGATTTCAATGTAATCAACCAAAGAACAGGAGAGCGGGTAACGGCTAATTCAAGTGTTTACACCAGTACTGCCAAAGGCGTATTTATTGTTGTTGATGACCAAAATAAACTTAACTTATCAGAACAGGGGGATGATTTGAAAATTACGGGTACCTCTGTAGATAACCAGCAAACCAGGTCTGTTGTTGTTAAGGTAAGTGGTGGTAAATGTGCATGTCATGTAGTTAAAATCTCTGGGCCAGATCAAGTTGCTTTCAATTAATATGATTAACGGTATTTTCTAACTAAAATACATCTCCGAGCATCATTGCGAGAGGGCGTTGTTTCTTCTAGCAATGATGCCTTTTTTAAAGTCTGTCAATGGGTGGCCTGTTGAAGAACCAACCTTAAACTTGATCTGGCATTTCAATACTCACCTGTATTTGACAATTACTTGTTAAAATAGTGCTTTAAAGGCGATTGATTTCGCTCTATTCTTCATGCCGAATTATTTTACAAGTAGCACTAGTGTTTTCAATTGCCTTGTAGTTACTGCGTGGTCAGCATCTTTTTAGCATGAAAGACCCTGAAATAAATTACCTTCGGTGAGCTCGCTAAGGCTCGGTTCAGGGTGACGACTTTGAATTGAAACTATCTTACAGGGGCCATTTGAAACTGGATTTTTAGTCGAATTCAGGTTACTATGCAAAATCCAGATAAGTTACCCTTAATTTTAAATCAACAAAAAAGCTGTACCCATTTTTAGTTGGTACAGCTCCATTATAAAATTTACTCCGAGAAATAATTCTAATCCAGTAAGGTCCAGGTTTTTCTGGCTTGTACCTGTTGTACAATCTGCTGTTCGGCAACTACGATATTTTCTTTGCGCTGGCCGATGTATTCTAATCCACTAAGTTTATTCCAAAGGGCGACCAATACATTCATAAATTCGCTAACCATTACCATGCTGTTGTTAATCTGTTTATGATCATACACCAGCTCAATGGTTTTGGCTAAAAGCTCTTCAAAATTTCCTGGCGTAACATCTTTCCACTCGTAAAAATATTTGAGCAATTCTTCCCGTTCACGTGGATCAATCAGTTTGATGGCTGTAAAAAAGATATGTGCGAGACTAGAAAAATAGCCGGTTAAAACAACAGGCGATTCGCGGTGTGCAATGTTTCTGTATTCATAAAATAAGCCGGCAATGTAATCCACAATTTTTTCAGAAATCAAACGGATATTCTTGCCTAACGGCGTAATATTATCACGTCCTCCTGTTTTATCAATAATTTTAAACGCGGCCAGCTGCAAATCATTTAATAAAACACTGAACGATTCGTAGTATCTAATTAATGCCGGATGGCTGGTTATGGTTGAGCTTGGCGGGATATAATTATTGTTGATGGATAATCTTCCGTTCTCATAATAAACCTGACCGATCGTTAAAAAATAACTGTCTGCGGTTTGCGAACGCACTTCGCTTTCTGGCAAAACAGTGATGGAATAACTTTTAGTCAGTTCAGGATAGCGGATTGGACTTTCCTCAGGGTTAGGTGTGCCTGTGGGTACGCGGTTAAACGGACTCACAACCAACAGGATTACATAGTTGCGCGGTTCTGACTGGCCAAAATAATGGTTATGAACCAGTGTATCCATATTGTCAGATTGAGTAATATCGATATGGCAACCTTCAGGCGTAACGGCATTACAATACCTTACCCTGATTTCGATATGATTGGTAGCTTTTTCGATAATTTCAATATCGTGCGAACTTTTATATCCTGCAAATGGAGGCAAAAATCCGTAATTGCTGTTATTGAGCTGTAGTGATACGGCATCTCTCACAAAATCCTGCAAATAGAGATCGCTTACCGTAAAATGATCACTAGACAGCTTCATGCCATTAATCCAGTTGATGGATTTATATTTCAGCGGCTTTATCATGGTAAATGTTTTTATAGATTAGATAAAGATAGCACTTTCTCCAACTTCGTTAGGCTTATTTATGTTTTCTGATACGCGTTTTGCGTAAATGGTCATTTTTTCCGTAATGCCATTTTCAATGATATCCAAATCGGGATCTATGAAGATATTGCGTTTAAAAAAAGAAGTTTTAATAAAGAAAATCCATTTATAATTCTCCTGGTCTTCACTTCTAAATTCTACAGGGCTTTTGGCAAATTTCAGGTTGTAATCGTCAATAAACTTATGAAACCAGATACCAAAGTTCATGTTTTCTACCGCTTTTACCTTAACTTTCAACGGTTCAGGGTCTGTGCTTCTTTTATAGAGTTCTAACTCCAATACTAAAAGCCTGTTGAAATCTACATGATCCATATTAATGTCCAATGGCGTGTCAGGATACTTCCATATTTTGTAAATTTCTGAAGGAATGCTTAACAGTGAAACATAAGCCCACCAAAATAGAAGCGGAACAAAAAAGCAGGCAATGCTGCCCGCGCCAAACCAGCCAAAATTTACCGAACTTAACCAATTAAAGGCAAGTTGATATAAATAAACTGATAAAATGGCCGCAACTAAAGTGGCGAAAAAAATAAATACTTTACGCTCCAGTAAATCTTTTGGGTAATACTTGGTTAGTAAGTAAACAAATACAATGCCCATCAGAACGTAAAAGATACAGCACATAATGTATCCCCAGGGCATAAAATTAAAATTGAGAAAACCCAAAAAACCTGGAATGGCTAAAATAATGCCGATGATCAGAACACTTACAATGAGTTTTTTGTTATTAAGAAACTGGTTCTTTTTGTTGATGATAGAGAGCACTGCCGTTGATACCATAAAGATCAGCGGAAACAGGAGAAAGCGAATAAAAAATGATTTAACGTCCATTAATTTTTATAGATGTGATGTACTACAAATATAGTATCTTTAGTATTTGATATGATTCTTATTTTTTTCGATAATAAAAATTTAATCCTATAACAAAACTGCAAGCTTAAAGTTTACATGAAAAACGAAACTTTTATTAATAACGAACTCTTTACAGATTACAAAGCCGTTGTCCATGCTGCCGATTTGATAGAACGTGATGTTATCGCAGCAGATCGTATCGAAATTATCCCGCTAGGTCCTGATAAACGGGCATTTGCAAAAGATATCGAAAGTACCAGTGTTTATTATTCTGAAAAAAGAAGGCACGACCGTATCCGTATTAACACCAATAGGGAGGGTTTATACGATATGCTGCCCGAGGGGCTTTTCCACCGTCCGCCAACAGGTAGTGCAGGTATGGATGAAGAATCGATGATTAAGGATATTAGAGAGCGTAGAGAAGAAGAAAAGCAGGCCAGGTTATTTTTTACCCCGTTTGATGCCGAAATTAATCATATAAGAATCATGACCGAGCTGTATGAAAATATGCTCGATAAAAAAACAACCTACTCTAATTTAAGCAGGATATTCGAATTTGGATGGGATGAATTTAATCTCCTGAATAAGGAACAGAGTATTATTTGGATGCACCTTTTGCCTGAGATCCAACAAAAAAGGAATGACATCAATTTTGTTTCTAAGGTGCTTACGGCATTGTTTAATTTGCCAGTTGCCATTGTAAATGCTACTGCTCATGTTAGGCCAATAAAAATTGCAGATGATCTACAGGTACAGTTGGGTTCAGGCGCACTGGGTATTGATACCATTATCGGAGATAGTTTTACACCTGAAAACGAATCGTTCAATATTAATATTGGCCCAACTTCTCCTCAAGAGTTGGTCAATTTTATTCCAGGGCAAAAAAACAGGGACATTTTGGATATGGCTATCAGCTATTTATTGCCTGTAGATGCTGATGTTAATGTTGAACTCTTTACCGCACCCGATTTGCAAGAAACGGTATTAAGTGCAGATGGTGAACGTGCCTATTTAGGTTATACAGTTTATCTTTAAAAAATTCCAATGGCGCTGAAGAATAGCCATTTCGAGGTAATGCCATCACATCGAGCTAAGTATCAAGCTAACTGAAAATCTATGCAGGCGGATTGCTCATCCCCTTGATTTTCATCCGATTTTTATCAAATCGAGATAATGATATTTTAATTAGTTCATTTTAATGATGAGCCTGCTTTAGACTATCTTATATAACGCTGGCTTTAACAGTAAGCGATAATGCACATTCATGGTGCTTCTCAAATTTAATTTCGCCAGGGTAAGATTCAAAAGCTCGTCCCAATCCTGTGTACTGAGTGGAAGATTATCTGCAGGTTCGATGATAATATCCGTCGTTTTAATAAAACCTGCATTTGGCTTGTTATCCATAATAATGCCTTTAGCCAGCGTAATACCTTTTAAATTATTGCCCAGTTCATAACGGCAAAAATTAATCACATCCGCTTTGGTGATAATCCGATCTGCCGTGGTCAACCCATATTTATAGGCCTGTACGCTGTTTGTGGCATTTAATTTCGATCGGCCTCCTTTTGTCTGGCTCAACAAAAAGATACTTTCAGCATTTACCTTATTATTATCGTATAGCGCTAACCGGCTGCCTGCATTAATGTGGTTGGCCTCTTCCGCCTGCGTAACCCAGATATCTAAGAATAGAATATCAGCATCGTCAATAGGTTTTAGTACAATATAGCTGGGTAGTTCTTTGATATCTTTTAATGCCGAACGGCTCTTTTGTTCAATAAGTGCTATATTTTGTTCTAAATTTTTAAGAATAGTACTTAAAAAATCGGGACCATAGGCCGAGAATGAAGCTTTCTCATCCCTAAGCAGTTCAAACAGATAATCGACCAGTTCTTTTGCATTTCTGGTATCGAAACGTTCAGTTCCTCCATATCTGATGGAAAAGGAACCATCACCTTTGTCGTTCTCATTCGTGTAAGGAATTTCGTTATAGCTTTTGCCTTTATTATCTTTCAGATTTTCAACCGCCAGCATTTGATCCATCGCTTCCGTTTTGATCGGGATGATATTGTTCATGGTTTTAAGCCGGTGTTTAATCTGGCTTAGCTTTTTATTCACTACCGGAAAAGCATTAATATAGATATGGAGCTCATTCAGCATTTCCTGATTTATGGCTGCGGGGAAAACCACCTTTAACCATTTCACTTTTGGATCAATCTGGTTTAAAGCATTTGGTTGAAAGATGTTTTGGAAAGCAGCTGGTAATTCCTGGCTATCGTCAATATTAAAATCATTAAGATCGCCAAGCGTAATAAACCTGTTGCTGTAAAACTGTAATACATCGGCTTTAATTAGGTTGAGTAACTGCTTGTGATGGAATGGAGCTTCTATTTTACCGGTTAAAGGCTCATCCATAAACCTTTCGGTATAAGCTGTAATTTCATTGTCTTTGTAAAACCATTTACCCAACGATAGCAGGTCGTAAGTGTTTTCAGGGACCGAATAATTTTTCCAATCAAAAAATAAGTTCAGTTTATTAAAATCCATCCAGTTCTTTATACCTGTAAAGCCGATGTACAAGGTGTTCTTCTCTAGCGAAAAACCAGGCAATGTATTGAGCGCTGCCTGTTTACTCATTTGCTCTACATGAAAGAGTGTAGTTCCGGTGGCAATATATTTTATCGCTGCATTTTTAACCTTTACGGTGTGCAAAGGGCTAAAGAAAATATCTGTTTTTTTGGCTTTATCATTTTCCTGCAGGATATTTTTCTTAAAAGCAAATTGGGTATATGGCGAAAGATAGTCCTCCTCTTCAATAGCCCTGGCATGGATAATGGCGTGGGCAGGTAGCGAAGAAGTTAAATGATCGGGTGCCAGGATGCGGCTAATTTTGTCGAAGATCCTATTCTCCAGATTTTTTACATCATTGGACACGTTAAAAAGTTCGTTGCTTAGTGCATCTATTATCAGCTTTACAAGCGGATCAAAATCGTTGCTATCTTTAACATTCCAAAAATCTTCGGCATTTTTTAGAATTCTATTCCTGATTTCATCTTTTGATGAATAAAAAACTGGTTTCATGTGTAGATTATATTGAGCGTTTTAATTTTAGGTTGATAATGGACTAAGAAATAAAGAGGTATTAAAAAAGTATTTTTCCCCTGTGGTTTTTATTAGTGCCCTCACACTAATATCTACTTTTTTTTTGATCTCGGTTATCTTACGTAGCGGATATACGTTTTCAACCTCAGTAATGTGCACCTCCACTGAAGTATTATATATCCTAAACTCATAGTCGGTAATCGATTTTAACAGGGATTTGCGAAATTTTTCCTCCCAGATACTTTCACTTACAATTAATTCAAAATCAAGGTCCCAAATCTCGCAACCAAAATCGTTATGGAACCGATGTTCTCCAAAACGTGTAAAAATAATTAGCTCTATGTGGTTAGAAATCGATTTACCCAGGTCAGTTGGCTGAAGACCGTTACCTGAAAAAATGGACTTAAATCTGAAGGGTTTATGATAAAAGTTTTCAGACATAAACGGTTTTGGCTTAAAGTTTGTTAAAAATAAAAGAAATAAAATCGTTTTTATTACCAAACAACAAATATTGAAAATTGTTATAGTACGGTGATAATTTGAAGAGAAATGTGTGATTTTAGGTGGAAATTGATGTCAGATTAATCATTAGGCTATTGTTATGCGAAACCGTTAACCCTCTATGAAACCCATTAACGCCGTCGAAATTAGGAGCGCTTATACCAAGTTTATCTTAGACTTTGTGCTGCTTGCATTATTCTCCATTTTATGTATTTATCTTTTTTTTGCAGCTTCCGATTATGAGTACAGCCTGCTTGATAAAAAAGTAAAAGAGACTGATAAATTGTCTTACCTCAGAAAAGATATCAATACAAATTTTGATCTTATTCAGGTCCGTTTCAAAGAGCTTGCCCAATATCGTGACTATAATGCAAACGAAATGAGCAAGCAGAGTATTCTGCTCAGTGATATTCAGAGCGCTAATAACAGGATCAAAGAATTGATTTCTAAAAAAAACGAACCTAGTCCGAGTTTTAATCTGTACGAAAAACTAAACAAGAATGTCGGTGCGATGGCTGATTTACAAGATTCGCTTTTCCAATCAAGAAGTGATATACAGCGTTATAAAGAACGGATAAATGAATGCCAGAAGGCAAACCAATCAGCAGCACAAAAAATCAGGAGCGGTAGATACGGGAGGTAATTTTAAAACGATGATAAAATTAAGTATAAAAGAAAGGCGCGAACAATTCTTGTTTTTTATGGCATTGTTTGTTTTCACTGTTGGGCTTTTGAGCTTTGGAATTTTTTATAGCGATAAATCGCGGTACGAAATTTCTAAAGAAGAGCTCGAAGTGAAGATTAATGAGAACGAAGCATTCGAAAATATGGTTAAAGAGACCATGCCCACCATTGACACCACTTTTAAACAGATTACCCGTTATAATCCCAACGTGCAGGCCGTTTTCTTAAAAAACGATATCCAGCTTTCATTAGGCTCAATTAAGGCTGCATTTGACCGCAAAGCATCGGATTCGCGCTATAAAATCTTTGTGCAAACCGCACAATTATACGATAGATTATTTTACGATAGACAAGAACAAAACAGAAATATCTCAGATATCGAACTGCATAAAAAGCAATTAGATGATTGTATTACTAACAGGCGTCAATTACAGCAAACGATATCTGCAAGATAAACATTACCAAAAACAACCTATAAAAACGCTACCTATGTCTGAAACAAACACCAAGCAAGTTAATTCAAATTCGCAGGGCTATGTTATTCTTTACATCCTGTTGGCTGTACTGCTCTTAACAGGCCTGATTTTCTTATTTAAAAGTTCATTGTTCGAAAAGAGGGCAATTGATGCGAGAATCCTTAAGGATGAAATTTATTTAAATGAAGACCTGGTTTTTACCGATAATACTCCAAAGGCCTCCAAGTGGTTATGGGAATTTGGTAATGGCGAAAAAGCCACCACAAAAACAGGAACTTATCATTACACCAAGCCCGACACCTATATTGTACGTTTGACTGTTGACGGCGAACTCCGTCAGGAATTCCCTGTTACCGTGCGGGATACCGTGCATACAGCCGTTGTGGATAGTGTACTCACCATTAGTGGCCCAACAGCTGGTTTGGTTAACGAAGAAATCAGGCTCGAAGGTGATGGCCCGGGAAAAGATTTTGAATGGTCTTTCGGCGAAACAGGCCGCGTTGACGTTAAAGGGAAAACCGCCTTATATACTTACCGTACCCCTGGAAAGTATGTAGTTCGTCTTCGGTCAGATAAAGCCCGTAAACCTGCCTTTTTAACGGTTTTAATTACTGATCCCAATGCCGAAATAGTAGAGGATTTAGTTGCCCCTGGTGATGGAGAACGTAAAACCATTGATGATATCAGGGCCCGCTTACAAGCCATAGCCAATGGTGCGGATTTTAATTCCAATTATTATTACCTCATTAACAAATACATGTGCAACAATGAAAAAGTAACAGTAAATGTAGAAATGAACGGCAAGAGAAAACAGACTGACATTTACTCGTACTGTATGGGCTTAACATTTGGGGGCGAGATTGCAGTAGACGAGGCACAATTAACCATCAAGCCAAACTCTACCTGTGCCAGTTTATTAAATATTAAGCAACATTCAGCAACAGCCCAGCCTGCAGCAACGGCAACTACTGATGCTACACCTGCAAAAACGAAATAGATTAACCTCTTAACCTAATTTTAAGCTCATCTACTAAAAATATGAAAAAATTGTATGCCTTAACCATCCTGTTTCTAGGAATATCGTTTGCCTACGCACAATCACCGGCATCCTTTGGCAAAAAAGTGAAATATATGCCTAAATCTTACGAGAAACCGGCCGAAACTATAGATATCAATGATAATTCTGGCAGAAGCAGCTTGCCATGGATTGTTTTTTCTGACCGTGAGGATAATTATACCACTACGGCTCCGGGTGGAAGCCTTATCATGAAAAAAATTAGCTTTATGGAGCCTTTTTACGTTTCCAAAGAAGAGAACGGCTACCTAAAACTGATCAAATATAAAGCTGGCATGATCAGGGGCAGGAAAATCAATGATAAAAAAAGTGCCATCAGCTATGGATGGATAGCAAAATCTAAATTGCTTTTATGGCAACGTGCATTTTCTAACCAAAAAACAGGTTATGCCGAAAAAGCCATTGGTATTGTAAATGGAAAAAATGCCTTAACCGAACCGAAATTTTATTTCGATACTACCGATTCTATTTTGGTTTACAATACGCCCGAGCTGAAAGATAGAAGGGCCAAAGTGAGGTTGCATGAAATTGCATACATCTATAAAAAGTCGGAAGATGGAAAAAAATACCTCATCGGCTCTGACGATCAGCTGGTTGCGGATAGTGCGCTGAAAAGTGTTTACGGATGGGTTTCTGCTGAGGCAATGCATCACTGGGGCGATCGTTTGTACATCACTTCCACTAAACCTGGCGATTATGACAAGGACGATTCAACCTCAATGGCCGTTAAAAACGGAATCAATAACGGAACCAATTTTGTAATTGATCCCTTATTGCCAAGGGAAAACATGATCCTTCGTAGTGTGCCTGTTGTTTCAAATGATGAAGGTACAAACACAGTTGGTATCGCCACCGACGTTTACAATAAAAAAGAAAACAAGTTATTAACCATTAATGGCTCATCCCTTTCCTATCAGGACTACTTGAGTTTGCGTAAAAATAGAACAAAGGTAAATGTTGTTTTTGTAGTGGATGGCGGAAGCCCAATGACCAAGTATCTTTCTGGAATGACCAATACCATTGGTTCATTTGAAAACCTTATGGGCGATTTTGGTAAAGGTACAAAGGTAAACTATGGTGGCGTAGTGTACCGGGGTGAAACTGGCTGTGGGCAGCAGGGTATTTTTGTGAGCCCGATTCAGGATGATTACAGGAAATTCATGAACTTCCTATCAAACCAGGCAAAAAACACCATGAGGTGTAATGGGGAAATTACAGAAAGCCCGGTTTTTAGCGCTTTAAAAGCAGGAATAAATTTATTTAAGGGAAAAAAGAACGAAACCAATTTAATCATCTTGGTGGGCAGTACTGGAAATACAGGCGGTACCAACAATTACCTAATTAATGAGTTGAGTGAGCAGGTTGCGCTTGCCGATGCCCGTATTTTGGCTTTACAGGTGTATAGCGATTTTAACCAGTCATTCAACGATTTTGTTATTCAATCACGTAAACTGGTTTCAGAATCAGCCATCCGTGCGGCCGAGTACAGAAAAAGTACAATGGTTAAGGGTGAAGGCTTAAAAAGCTTCCAACCATATAACACTAGTCTGCAAGACTCTATTTCTTACTACCTGGATTACCCTAAGAACAGTTTGATACAAGGTGGAGTGGTTTTCCCGACTAAGGGATCTGTAAATTCCAACCAGAGCATGACGATTGCTTTGCGCCGGTTTATAAAAGAAACCAACATGGATATCTTCAATCAGATCAGTTCTTTAGATAGTGCTTTCCGACTAACCGGTGTTTCACGTAAAAACCTATCAGCCGAGGTTGAAGCTTTACTGCCTCAACCTGTTGGTATGGAAGTGGCCGATCGTATGCCGCACAATGCTTTTAAATACTATACTACTGCTAATATATCTGCCGATGTGGTAAAAAATAATCCGACCACTTTACAATATGCCATTGTATTGAACAATATGGAGTATAAACAGATTTTGGATGTTTTTACGATCATGTTAGGACAAAACCTGCAGGCAGATCAATCTTCTTTCAGAAGTAAGCTGGTTAAAAATTATGTAAAAATGCCTAAACAATTATTGGGCATGAAGATATCCTCGGGTGATATTAAAGCCATGACCTTAACAAATTACATGAAGTTGGTTACAGGTTTGCCTTTAAACAATGAGTTTTTATCGAAATACAAAGTGAGCGATTTAAAGAACACTTCCAGAATGCCGCTTGATCAGTTTGAAACCTATATCAAATTATTGGATCAGTCGGTTCAGCAGATCAAAAGAGCTACGCAGATTGAACAGCAGTTTATTTCGAACGGCAAGATTTACTATTACATTACTGAAAATAATTTTAACCCGGCAGTATTGCCTACAACCAACTAAAGGCTATGGCAGTTACAAACTTAAGCGAATCGGTAAAAACGGCGCTGCATATTGCACAGTCTCTGGCAAAAGAATACAGGAACGAAGTGTTTTCTGCACCTCATTTGCTAAAAGGGTTAATGCATAAAGATGTTGGTTTAAGATCGTTTATCGCATCCATCGGTAAAGATGAGGAGTATATCAGTGAGTGGGCTGAAGTTCGGATAGATGAGCAGGCAAAATCGGCCAGCCTTAGCGATACCGTTAGCGGTGCGCCAGAAATTGCAGTGATTTTTGAAGAAGCAGATAATGTGCGTATTAAACTCGGACTCGACTTGATTACACCCGTTTGTGTATTAACTGCGCTGGCAAAACCTGGCATCGGTTTCCAGCCTGATCAGTTAAAATCATTTCCGATCAAAGAACGCGAAATTTTGGATCTTTATGTAAAGGATGAGGAGATTTCGAAGGTAGTTTCGCCCGATAAAACAACCGCTGGTGCCGAAAATAAAAGTACAGGAAACGCGCTGTATAAATATTGTTTGGATCGCTTGGAAATGGTTAGGGATGGTAAAACTGACGACATAATTGGCCGTGATAAAGAGACCCGGCAGATGATGGAAATCCTTTGCCGCAGAACTAAGCCCAATGTAATTTTAACCGGCGATGCCGGTGTAGGTAAAACAGCTTTGGTAGATGGTTTTGCTATCGATATTGTAAACCAGAACGTTCCCGATCGTTTAAAACCCGTTCAGCTTTTTGAATTGGATTTAGGTTCGTTAATTGCAGGTGCATCTTACAAAGGAGAAATCGAAGACCGTTTAAAAAACATCATCAAAGAAATAAAACAGTTCGAAAAAGCGGTACTCTTTATCGATGAAATCCATACCTTATTAGATAGTAAAGGTCCTTTGGGTGCTGGTATAGGCAATTTATTGAAACCAGAACTGGCCCGTGGCGAGATAACCGTAATCGGAGCGACCACTGTAGATGAGTACCGCAAGATTATTGAGCCAGAGCAGGCTTTTAGCAGGCGTTTTGAAGTACTTCAGGTAAATGAACCAAACGAAGAGAGCACCATTAAAATGTTGCAGAAACTGGCTGTAAAATACGAAGAGCACCATACGCTAACTATTGAGCCAGATGCTTTGGGCGAGTGTGTACGTTTGGCCAAGCGTTATATGAAAGACAGAAGGTTGCCTGATTCAGCTTTTGATCTCTTAGATAGGACCATGGCGGCCATGAAAATGATGAACGATACCTCTGATCAGGCCATCGATAGTTTGGAAACGGAGCTGGAGACTCTGGGTGCAAATACAGCGCAATCAGAAGCCGATCAATTTGCAGATTATAAATGGCTTTATTCATTACTTCAAAATAAATTAAGTCCGGTTTTATTGGGCCGTTTAACTGATGAAACACAGACTGATGCTTTCGAAACCGCTGATGAATACCGAGGTTACATCAGCAGCAGTTTACAGGAATTAAAAAAATATGCTGCCGAAAAAAGCGACCGCATCAGCAAACAGGATATTGCTTCAATAGTGGCCTATAAAACAGGCATCCCAATGGGAAAACTGCAGGCTGGTGAAAAGGAAAAACTGCTCAACATGGAGCAATACCTCAAAAAACGTGTAGTTGGGCAGGATCAGGCTTTAAAAGCGGTTTCAGATGCTATTTTGGAATCGCGCAGCGGCTTAAATAAAAAAGGACAGCCAATTGGATCTTTCTTTTTACTAGGGCCAACTGGTACCGGTAAAACAGAATTGGCCAAATCAATTGCCGAGTTTTTATTTAACGATGAAAAGGCAATGATCAGGTTTGATATGTCAGAATTTAAAGAAGAGCATAGTGCCGCCCTGCTTTATGGTGCACCTCCAGGATATGTGGGTTACGAAGAAGGTGGCTTATTGGTCAATAAAATCAGGCAGCAGCCGTATTCGGTATTGTTATTCGATGAAATTGAAAAAGCACACCCTTCTGTTTTCGATACTTTTTTGCAGATTTTGGATGAAGGCCATATGCATGACCGTTTAGGAAAAGAAGGCGATTTCAGCAATTCGCTTATTCTTTTTACCTCAAATATTGGCAGCGAATGGATAGCAGAACAGATAGGGAAGGGTGTTATTCCCGCTTCAAACCAATTAATGGAGGTTATGGCAGGACATTTCCGCCCTGAATTTTTAGCGCGGATTTCTGAAATTGTTCCATTTGCACCGATTAACGAAAGCAATGTGGTACGCATCTTTGAAATTCAGCTGAACAGTTTGATACAGTCACTGAACAAAATGGGTATCGAATTTGAAATTGCAGAAGATGCAAAAAAAATGATTGCTTTAGACGGTTTTACACCTAAATATGGTGCAAGACAGCTATCGGCAGTAATCAGAAATCTCTTACGAAGGCCGATTTCCAAATACATTATTTCTGGCGAGCTGAAAAAAGGATCGAAGATTACAGTAAGCAAACATGCAGAAGAGGATAGGTTAGAATGGAATATTATTCATCCTTAGGCTTAAATATTGGAACAAAAATTGAGTTAAAACGTTAACTATTATATTATTAGAAAAAATTAATCGTAAATCTAAATCAACATATTATGTTTAACTATGAAATTGGAGGTAACGAGCGAAAAATTGATACATCAGAAGCCTTCGCAGAGATTGCCCATAACAAAACACTTTTTGTACAAAAACTTACCGATAACGAACCCATAAAACCAGAAAAGGTTGAAGGATTAAAAACCGTAAAGGAAGTATTTGAACATTACAAACCGAATGTAAAAGTAGCTTTTGAAAAGCAGGATGGATCTACTATTGGCGAAACTTTAAACTTTAATGATCTGGGGGATTTTGGCGTAAAAAATATCATCAATCAAAGTAATTACCTAACCAATGTGAACATTGAGCGGGAGATGTCGCTTAATGTAATTAAACAGTTAAAATCAAACAAAACCTTAAAAGCTACATTAGATGATGAAGAAACCAAATCAGCCTTCATCAATGCTTTAAAGAACTTTGTTGATGAATTGGAGCAAAATAAATAATCTAAACGCTGAAAAACATGTCAAATCCTCAAGAATTAAAAGCAGACCAAAATATATCCGAAGCAGGTTTTAAACCAGCAGAGGGTAAAACCATTGAAAAAACATCACTTAAAGATAACTTAGAAAAACTGGCCAGGGTTGGTGGTTTCGATTTGTTAGAAGCAACAGTTGATGGCCTTCAGAATTTAAACCCTGAAAGAAAAGCACGGAAGCAGATTTTTTTAACAGGCGACGAAAAGAAGAAAGAACGCGAAGAGTTGAAAAAGAAAATTCAGCTTTGGATAGATGTGCTTGAGTCTTCAAATTCTGTGGCCGATATGGTTGAAAAAAGTACCGAAAAACTGAATGCTGCAGAAGAAAACTTAAATAAAAATATCGCTACAGCACTGGAAAGTACCAGAGAATTAGAGCAGGCTTACCGCTCGGTGCATTTATTCTACAAAAATACCGAGTCAGACAAACTGAAAAATGTGGTGCTCTTAAATGCATCAATGGATCAGATCAAAGACCTTGACAATCCGCGTTTTATCGAATATGTGGATGATGAGTTAAAACAGAATTACGATCGTCTGGATCTCCGCAATAACTATTCATTGATGGTTGTTCCGGGGTATATGGGTTCTAATAAAGTACTGGAAAGATGGGGAAAAATCGCGCACAATAATAAGGCGATGCTGGTAACTGATTTTGCCGATTTAGATCAACCGGATGATGTATTGGATTTATTTACCGCAGCAAACTTCACCGGAGGCGATGCATTCAGATCGAACGTAATCATGACCTGTAACTGGTTGGTTGGTCGCGGTAAAGTAGCAGAGGTTGGTGAGGAAGATGATCTGACCGTACCAGGATCAGCAGCTTTAGCAGGTAAAATGTATTACACCCTGATGTCGCAGGTAACGGCAGGTAAAAAACATGGGGCAATAAACGAAGTAGATGGTGTAAAATTCGATTTAAAGAAAAGTGAAATCTCTCATTTAGAGCGCGTAGGTTTAGTGCCGATGGTTAATGAGTATGGTAAAGTAATGGCTTTCTCTGCTAAGACACTGTTTAATGGCGATAATATCGGTTTGCAAACCTACTCTGTAGTACGTGTATTCGATTATATTACCAAAGTATTGTTCGATTTCTTGAACAGAAGGGCTTTCGAAAACTGGACATCTAAAACCGAGCAGGACCTTCGCGGGCAGATTGTTAAATTTTTGGATGGCATCCAGGGAGCTGACCGTTTAATTGAGCGTTTTAAGATTATGCGTTTTGAAAGAGACGAGCAACAAAAAGACAGAATTCACCTTGATATCCACATTACGCCGTATTTTCCAGCTAAAAGTTTTGTGGTAAAACTAGACGGACATAAAGGTGAGGATGAAAGTACCACCTGGAGTTCAGAATATAATCAGCAATAGTTTTTGATGGCTGAAAATAAAAACCCAACCCTAGCGTTGGGTTTTTTTATGGGCTTATGCATCACACTTAACAAATTCTTTATAATTTTGTAACGCATCGGCCCAATCAGATTAATCAAAAAAAATGAAGCAAGTACTTATCCTGAATGGGGATATCGAAAAAAACGCATCTACAAATTTCCTGATTAACGCCTATAAGCAAGGTGCAGAAAGTGTTGGCGCTACGGTAAGAGAGTTGGCCATCATCGATCTGATTTTTAATTCGAACAAGCTATTTAACAATAGACAGATTGCCGAGTTAGAACCTGATTTGCAGAAAGCCTTAACGGCAATTAGGCAAAGTAACCATGTTGTGCTTTTTTGTCCGGTATATGTAGATCATATCCCGGCGAAGATTAAAGGCTTTTTTGATCGTTTGTTTATGCCCGATCAGATTTTTGCTACCCAGCAGCAAAATGTAAATAATGATTTTAGTGGCCGCTCGGCACGAATTGTTTCCATTTTAGATGAGGCAACCTTTAAGGAATGGAAGGCAAATAAAAAAACAACTTACCTTTCTATCAAAAAAGTAGTTTTCGAAAAATGCAGAATGAGCCCGGTACTCACCAATACTATTGGCGAATTACATTCTCTTGAAAATCATTATAGCCAGAAGTGGTTGGCTAAGATGGAAAAATTTGGATCACAATTGATTTAAGTACTTATCCTATTTCTAATTAATGCCATTTTGTAGAATATTGGTAACAAATTGTCCAAAAATGCCACACTTTGTATATAATCGCTACAGTTTTGTATCATTGAGTTATATAATATGTATTTGTAACATGAAAGATATATTTGGGTATTTTCTACACATATTCATCCCCAAAATGCATTTTAGGCTGTTCAAACGAGCATTTAAGTTTTTTCTGTAGACTTTATCATTACCTGCGATGAGAAATAAATACAGGTTTGGCCTGATCTTTGGTTAAAGATTTTTAGTAGCGGAGGCTACTGATAATCAAATTTTTAACCTTTAAATTTTAAAACTATGGCTTTCAAAGCTAGATTAAATTTTTCGGGCAAGGAGTACGATGTGCTTCACTGTGCCTATGCGTTAAACCGTGATGTAGATGCAAAAGGAAGACCTTCTTCCGGAGTTTATGGCGGTACCATCGACATTGAGATCGAATCAACCGAAGACACCTCAATTATCGAGGCGATGGTAAACAACCAGTACAAACCTATTACAGGAACCCTTCTGATCAAGAAAACAGAGGAAGATGCCAAGATGAAAGAAGTTCACTTCGAAGATGGCTACATTGTTAAATATTCCGAAGGGATAAACATTGTGGGCGATCACCCGATGACGCTTAAATTCCAGATTTCAGCCAGGAAGCTAAAATTAGGAAACGCAGAGCACCTTAACGATTGGCCGAAGGCCTAAGGAAAGGTTTAGGGTGTGAGGTTTAGGGTTTTTAAACGCTTAACGCCATGCGCCAAACCCCATGCTCTTAAGGATTCATTCATTTCAAAACATTTAAAACTTACTACAATGGCATTCAAAACCCGTTTAAACTTAGGATCAAAAGAATTTGATGTACTACAGTGCAGCTTTTCATTAAATAGAGATGTTGACGCAAAAGGTCGTCCATCGTCAGGTGTTTATGGTGGTACGATCCACATCGAAATCGAATCGACTGAAGATACTTCAGTGATCGAATCGATGGTAAACAACCAGTACAAGCCGCTTTCAGGCAACATCATTTTCAAGAAAGGCGAAGAAGATGCAAAAATGAAAGAACTGTCTTTCGAAGATGGTTACATTATCCAGTATAACGAAGGTATTGCAGTTAACGATAATACGCCGATGACTTTAAGTTTTGTGGTATCGGCACGTAAACTAAAACTTGGCAACGCCGAACACGAAAATGATTGGCCAAAGGCTTAATCATTTTATGTATATCAATTAAATTGATGCGCCCCGATTTTGTCGGGGCGTATTTAGTTCAAAGCGCTTCAATTACTATAATAGATCTAAATTATCATCGCAAGGTTGTGGGTTTATCCCGTCAGCTATTTTTACATTAAAGCTCAATGATGTCTGGCCAAAGCAAATATATTGCAATAGAAAACATTTACCATCCTGGTGAAATGTTTGGTTCGGCATCCGCACACAAAAATCATCTGAACAGTCCTCATGTAAAAATGGAATCATTTTTACTGGAAATTTATGCATTAAACTCGGCAACTGGATTTAGCTTAGGGTAATTTTGTGATCAAGATTAATCAATATGGAAAAAAAACTCATTGCAGAAATCAATATAGAGGATAAGGAAATTACCCATTTTGCTTCCTTTAGTCTTACACAGGCTTTTAATGAACACCATTATTTTGAGCTGCGTTTTAACCATGATCAAATGGGTGCGCCCGGGCTCATCACTTTGGATGATAGTCGCGATTTTGTAGGTAAAACTTTAACCGCATCTTTCGGGCATTCGCCAGAAAGTATGCAGAATTTTATAGGTCTGGTTTCTAAAGTCGAGCTATCACAAAATCATGGTTACCATGGTGTTTTAATCGTAAGCGGTTATAGCCCCACTATTTTAATTGATCGTGGACCCGATTTGGGTTCTTATTTAGATAAAGAGCTGAATGAGATTGTAAAACTGGCCACGAAAGATACGCCAGCAAATGATTTAAAGGTAGTGGCCAATGCTGCCAGAAGTACATCTATTGATTATATCATTCAATACAGAGAAAGCGATTTTGCTTTTTTGAACCGTCTTTCGGCTGAATACCATGAGTGGTTTTTCTACGATGGTAAACAGCTTAATTTCGGCAAACCCAACATACAGAAAGAAATATCGTTGTTTTATGGCAGAGATGTGCAGGAAATGCAATATGCCATGGAAATTGCACCGATCAAAAATAAACGGTTTTCATACAACCCGAAGCAGAACGAAATGCTGCAGAGCGAGAGTACGGGTAAGATAGAAGGAACTCCAGATTTATCACATGCCGTTAAAGCTTCTAACTTGACCTTTAGCAAAACTTTTAATCAACCTGCTTTAATCAGGGTTGACAATAGCAACGACATCAAAAATCTGGTTGAAAATGAAGAAAAGGCCAATACCAGTGAACTTTTAAAAGTTATGGCGCGAGGGGATAATGCAGGATTAAGCATTGGAAGTATTGCAGAAATTACGATGAGTTTGAGAAAAGAAATGGCCTTTACCACCGAAAGTTTAGGCAAATTTTTAATTACCAGTATTAAACATCATATCGACGAAAACGGTAAGTACCACAACAATTTTGAGGGAAGAATATCCACTACCGAACGTATACTGGTAAAGAACTTCGAAAAACCGCAGCCGGATATGCAGCTGGCGGATGTGATCGATAATAATGATCCACAGGGCCAGGGCCGGATTAAAGTTAAATTTAAATGGGAGTGCCTGACCAATGATGTTACCGAGTGGCTACGGGTAGTTACGCCAAGCGCAGGTATTGGCGAGAGGGGCAATAACCGGGGTTATTTTGCCATCCCTGAAATAGATGATCAGGTAATGATCGCTTTCGAAGAAGGTAATATTGCGCGTCCGGTAGTAATGGGAAGTGTTTACCATAGTTCCAGCGTAGACAGTAGTCCTTTGATTAAAAACCACCTAAAAAGTATCATTACCCGGAGCGGTCACCTGGTTGAGTTCGACGATGATGCCGGAACACAGGGGATAAAAATTACCGATATTCATAACAACATTATTCATATCGATACCAAAGGTAATAATATTACCATTACTGCATTGGAGAACATGACGCTGAACTGCAAAAATATGCAGATTAATGTTCAGGAGAATATGGATGTACAGGTTGGACAAAATCAATCGACCAATGCTGGTAAGGATATTGCCACTACTGCAGGAAATAATTATTCTTTAAGTGCTGTTGGCGATGTTTCTGAAACATCAAACAACAGGACGGAGCTGGCAACAAAAGATTTTAAAAGAACCGCAGATACGTCAAACGAAATTGCTTCAGAGATTAGCATGTTTAGTGCAAAAGAAAACATGACTATGCAAAGTGGTAAAATTGTAGAGCTTAACAGTGCAGAAAAATCTAATCTTTTTTAACGATGGCAATCATAAAACAGGCAAAGAATATTACGATAGAGGTGATTCAAAAATACGAATTGCGTGTTGGCATAAAACTAGAAAAGATTGCTCAGGTAATGAATGTTGAAGCCACTTCGCAAAATTTATCATTAGCCAGTAGCAAAAAAATTGTATCAAGCGGTAACAAATCATGAGTTTTAAAAAAAACAGGTATTTATTGTTGTCGTTTATTTTATTCGCGATAACAAGTTGCAAAGGACAAAAAATGGAAGAAAAATTTGAGTGGACAGGTACGGTTTCTGCTCCGGAAGAATACCCGGTTGAAGTTTATAAAGGAGTCATAATAGCCAATGATTTTACCTATAGTTTTGATGCCATTTGGGGAACGCAAAATACAGGGTGGGGCAACGATGGGGGTATTATGAGTGTTTCTACAAAGCAAATGGAAGCACCGGATTCGTTAAGTTTTACCTGGCTATCGCTAATGGAAAAGAAATTTTATACCGGTAAATGGAAATTAGATAAGGCCCGCATTGCAAAGTTATTCCATGACGGATTTAAGGATAACCTGACCAATAAAAAAGATAACTACACGTTGATAAAAATTGGCCTGGCGCCAAAAGGTAAGGTAATTGTATGGCTTAGTGGCCCAGGTTTCCAGACGGAAGTGGGTGCTTTTGAGGCCAATGAAACGACGATTTCAAAAGAACAGGCTTATCCCAATGCTAAGTACATGCTGGAGCCAGATTTTATCACACTTACACTGGAAGATAAAATGATTATGAAGCCGGAAATTTTAGAACGTATTAAAACTGAAGGCATGCCAGATCCAGCTATTTATGAACTTTACCGCAAAAAATACCCTTGGCATCCAAAAGTTTATTTATCTGTTGGAGATCAATTGATATTATGCTATTACAACTTCCTTAACGGTGAAGAAGAAAATCGGTTTGGAGAAGACCTGGTTACTAATCCGTACCTTTTAAGGGCTGTTCCGAAGTATATGACGTTGGTTTGGAAGAAGGAAGACGGAACGAAATATGGGCTTGAAATAAAACCTTTTGATGAAAAAGAAACAATGGCTGCTTTTGAGAAATTGGGAAACTCTGGTGAGATAGACCTGATTGTAGCACTAAGTGCAGACGGTAAAGGAGCAAAAATATCGCTAAAAAATAATACAGAAGAAATTCAGCTCAACAGGGCGAAAATCGATATTAGTAAAGTAGATTAGTATGACGAGCGTTAAATTGGGCAATTATGTGCCGAAAAACGATAGAGTAGAGTATTTAGATCTTTTTGTAGGAGTGTTTTTTGATGGAACAAAAAACAATATGAATAATTCTCAAGAGCGTAGAGCCAATACACCTACTTACCAGCGTAACGGCACAGATAGCGATAGCAGTTACCAGAATGATTGGTCGAACGTAGCCAGACTTTGGGATATTTATGATAAGAGTAAAAGTATTTATTTAGAAGGTATTGGTACTGAAGATAGGCAAAAGGATAGTCAAATGGGCTATGCTTTCGGTACTGGAAGCACTGGGATAAGGGGTAAAGTGAGAAAGGCATGTGAAAAGATTTTTACAGATAAACTGAAAGGCCCGATAAAAAGCAATGGAAAAAAGAAATTAAGAAGCATTACTTTCGATGTATTTGGTTTCAGCAGGGGTGCTGCAGCAGCAAGAAATTTTGTTTACGAGATTGGTAAAAACGAATATCGGTCAAGTACCATCACAGACCCCCACACTGGGATAACGTCAAGATTTGACTCAGACGGGGAAGCAACAAGTTTAGAGGTAATGCCAGCTTGTGGGCATTTAGGCAAAATGTTTAGCGCTGCCGGACTGAAAATATCTCCCAACCAGATTAAAGTAAGGTTTTTGGGTATTTTTGATACCGTATCGTCGTATTCAAAATATTTTAGTGTATCCCCTAATTTCAACGATGTTGAAGAATTACACCTCAATCAAATTGGCCGTGCACAAAATGTTGTCCATTTTGTAGCTGAAAATGAACACCGTAAGAATTTTTCTTTAACACATACACATGTTGGTAGGGAACGGGTTTTTCCTGGTGTACACAGTGATATTGGAGGAAGTTACGAAACAGACACAGAAGTAGTATCGGAATTGGCTACCTCATGGACGCTTAAAGGCAATTTAGACACCTTTAAAGTAAAACTTATAAAAGAGGGCTGGTATAAGGAAAAACAGTTGAAAGTTACCGGAGGTAATATGTACTGGGCTCTAGAAGGGACAAGGTTTATTTACAAAGAGTATAGTTATATTCCCCTACAGTATATGGCAGAGTATAGTCAAAATCATAATTTGCCACTCGCTAAAAGTAAAACCGAAACAAAATATACCATTAATGGCAATCCCCTGTTACTTAGAGTCAAAGCTACGCTTAGAGATTATGTAATGGCTAACGGAACGCCATATGTTTTTTCAGCAGAATTACCCAAGGATCCTGTACGGAGGCAACAGCAGGAAGACCTTCGGATATTAAGAAACCAGTATTTGCACTGGTCTGCAGATCGAAAAAGTACTTACGGCGTCATACAACCTATGGCCCCAAATGCCGATGGTAACAGGGTTACTTATTAATACGCTCGGTTATGGAAAAAGTAAGTAGCCTTTCAAATTCTGCAGCTCAGGGTAAAATTAAGCTCAATATCGATCATGCGATTGATTTTGCTCCCAGGCCACGTTCTACAAGGACCTATGGTATTACCATTAAATATTATGAAGAAGGCAATCAAGAAGCGACAAAAAGATTAGATTACCAGATACATCTCAAGGTTAACCAATTTAGGGATGAAAATAAAGTTTGGCAGTTATGTTTTGATAAAACAGAACTTTTCATAGATCGGCACGAACCCGATTTTGTGGGCGAACAGTTAGCCAGTATGGCCATGAGCGCCATTTATCCCTTAAAAGTTGATGTAAATTCGAAAAATGAAATATTCAGGGGAATTGTTAACCATAATGAGATTTTAGACCGCTGGAAACAGGTAGCCCAAAAGATCTCCGATAAGTATGAAGGCAAATATGCGGAACTATATTTAGAAAAGATGGAGAAAAAGATACTAGATAGGTTCGAGCTTGAATATGCATTAATGGCAGATATGTTCTGGAACGTGTTTTTTCATCCCCAGTATCTAAAATACGATGGTAACTTATCTCAACAGAGTACATTATTTTTCCCTGTTATAGCCTATAGGAATATGGCTTTTGAAGGTGTTCAGTCTGTTGAGCCTGATTATACCAATTATGGGACATTTAAAGTGAATTTTCACTCAGAAAGTGAACTACGTGAAGAGCAAAAAACACAAATGAGGCAGGAAGGGCCTTTAAAAATGAAATTAAATGCGGCCTTTGATTTAGATCAGAATGGAGCTTTGCTTAAACACGCGCGTGTAGATTGGGACTTATATAATAAAGAAAATGGCAAAGAGATAAGCATTAAACGTATAGCATTTTCTGCCTATGAAATCGAAAGCAACGTTCCGGTAATAGATCAGCAATTGTTAATTGAAGAGGGAAATAGCAGTTTTCCTGTTGAAAAGAAAAAAGGATTTTGGGCAAGGGTATGGGTTAAATAAAAGAGAAGAGAAATGTCACAGAAAGAAATCATTGTACAAGATGCCACCTGCCAATGCCAGTTTGGTACCACTACCGATAAATTGAAAGTGCTAACTCAGCAAAAGCATTATGTGAACGATAAAGATGGTGCACAAAAATTAATTGCGTCTCACGTAGATATCGGAATGACTTTTGAAAAAAACACCTTTGGCCAATGTAAACTTCAGCCAACTCCGGGTGGTTTTAAACCCTGTGTGCCAGCATTAACCGAATGGAAGGGCATGTATAAAGACATGGTGTTAATTAACAGTGGACAAGTTTTGGTAGAAGATAGTAAAGGTGTTTGCACCATCAGTGGTTCACCATGTATATTTTTTGCAAAAACTGGGCAGAAAGGGCAGCCTTCTCAGCAGAATATTGATAATGCTGATGAAGAGCAACAATCGCAGATTAATCCATTGGTGAATATGAAAGAGCTTGATAATGCTGATTTTTATGAATTTTTAAATGCTGAATAGTCATGCCAGATAAAATAGAAGATACAAGAGGATTGCAAAGCTGTTTCTGGAGGGAAAATGGCAAGCTTTATTCACTTAATAAAGGGATGGGAATTTACCTAAACGCCGAAAATAAAAACGAATTTGTAGTTGATGAAAGATGTGTAGGCAGAAAAACCACCAATCCTAAGCACACCATTGAAAATGCGAGATGGGCATTCATATATGATGTGTTTTTTCAAAGCCTAGAAAAAGCAAAGCCTGGCGAGGTCACCGATAATCTCTGGGGACCATTAAGCGGTGGAACAATCCCGGTAAGTAAATACGGATTGGGTCTTAAATATAAAGTTGGTAGCACTTTTTTATTTAATCCTTCGGGTTATAGCTACTATTACGGCTTTAAACAAAGAGTAGAACTTTTCAGCGAAAGTCCGGGTACCGGCTTTTATTTTTATGTGATACCTGTAACCAAATCGAACATCTGTTATGCCTACTTTAATAAAAGTGAAGATGTAAAGCGTTATGGCGATTTTGCAAACCTTGAAATCATGCTGCACGGTTATAACTTAGATAAGAAAAACAAATATCGCGGAAAAGTATACCTATTGGAAGAAGATAAGGCGAAAGGTTTAACCGGTACAGATGATTTTAAAAAAAATAATCTGTGGAAAGAACCAAAGGTTTTTACCATATCTAGGGATGCTGGAAGTTCAAGCAATTGCAATAGCTATTATAAAACTTCTTTTCCGATAGAAATCGCTTGGAAAAAGGATCAAAAAGCAAAGAAAAACTTTACAGTAGTACTCGAAATATATAAATATCATACCGAACCTGGATTAATATACGGCACAAATGAAAAAGAAGAACGGGTAGTTTTTCGGAACTTTGCCGATGAGCCTACGACTGATCTGGTTACTTATGATGCTAAAGTATTAGGATTAAAGGATATCGACAATAAATCATCTATTTCAAGCCGCTTTATCGTATCTGAAGAGTTGATGACCGACTTTTTGGACAGGATTGAAGCAAAAAAAGTAAATCAGATCCAGTACATTGGTGATATCAGGTATACCAAAAAGGAATTTGATCCCTGCGGTTATTCAAAAATCGTGATCAAAGATGATGGAGATAAAGAAAGAAGTGCTTTTACCTGCTTTGATGAAGACCTTTTAACCACAGGGGGTGACAAAACTGGTCAGCCGTTTTCCATCATTGCCGGAGAAAGGAGAAAAGACGTATCCATTACGGTAGAAAATTTGCATAATAAAAATGTACCGTGTAATGGCCTATTACTTCCAAGCGGACAAAAACATGATTCCCCTGACCATGTATTCTTATTGGATAGGGCCATTGCGGCAGAAAAAACAGACAAAGGCTACACTACTATTAAAGATCCTACGCAAGAGAACGATACTGATGTAATTCCGGATAAAAACAAGGCTCCTTCTGAGGACGTATCAGAAGTACAGGTTCTTCAAAGTGAATTTAAAGGTGATAACCAGATTGTTTTAAAGCTCAATTACATTTACAATAAAGTTTGGCTCGAAAGGAGCTTGGGGGATAACGCAGCTTCTGAATTTATGTGGATGTTCAACTATTTCTGGTTAAGCGATTCATTGGCGCAAAGTTATTATCTCCCAGTTAGCACTTGCAGATACCCGAACCAAATTGCCAAAATAAAGGTATATCCAGATATGGAATGGGAGTTTAGTTTAAAGCTATCTTCCGATACACCAGAGGTTTATTCGCACACAAATATGCCTGCCGGTGTTACTTCAAGGCAGAACAGGATAAAAACTTTGGCCGCTTCTAACAACCGCAGGTTTTTAAATGGTGAAGTATCATTCGATCTCGCTATTAAGGCAAAATCAGGTGATTTTACTAGGGAGATATCAGGCGGATATGCGGCAAAAATAGAGCCTTTTTTAAGGGCATTAATCAAGGTAAAAGAAACATTGGATGATATAACCGGTGTCACCAAAGCCAGAAATGGAATGGCGGCGAAACTGGCTTCAAAACTGCCGATAAAAATGTTGCCCATTACTTTCCAGATGGATTATCCGGTAATTTCGATTGCTGGAACCTGGAAACTTGAACCGGACAAGGAAAAAATATATAATGTAAGGAGAACAGGGACCATATCCCTTGGTTTTACCCCATTGATAAAAGGAACAGGTAAACTTGATCTAATTGCCTGTGCCGAATTTATTCCTGCTGCCGGGCAGGTAATCAAAGCAATACGTACCGCTGCCGATGTTGCTGGAATAGAAATTTGGTTTAACCTTCTTGCGTTCGGACAGATAGATTTAAAGGCAAATATAACATTGGGACAAGAGTATGGTATAGAACCCTTAGAGGCGGGTACTACTGTGGGTATCGGAGCTGAATTAGGGATCAAAGCGGCAGCTGATGTTCCAAAGATCAGTTTTAACTCACGTCCTTCGGACGAAGGTTTTGGCGTCGAATTCGAAGCATCTGCAAGGGGTGAAACCTCACTTATCTTTTCTGGTAAAACCGGTGCAAGCAACGAAGGAATGTATATTGAAGCTGGCATAGGATTTGGAGGGCTATTGGTTTATGTAACTGCAAAAGCAAAAATATGGAGGGCAAAAGTTGGGGTGGACAATGAAGCACACGAATTGGTAGAGCCTAAACCAGATATGCTTAAAGGACGTTATTACTATATTAAAAACAAATAAATGGGTAGAAAAATTATACTCGGCATCTCCATTTTAATTCAATTCTTGAATATTGGATGTCAGGCACAAAACGATAAAAAAACAATGGAACAAATTATTAGCGATATCAAATCCCAGGTAAAAACATATAGCGAGACACCAGTTTATACTGTTCAGATGAATAAACAAGGTTGCAAAATGGTGCTGGAAATGCAGGATAACGTAGATTATAGGATGGTGGAGAACAATGGCGAAAGTATGATGTTGCCGCTTAATGCAATGATTACAAAGAGCGGTCCACAAACGGCCATTGTTAAAATTTATCCAAAAGATGGAGAAGAATTTATATCCAAATATGCACATGTTAAATTAACTTTTTATCACGCACCCAATAAAAACAGCAGGTTGTCTGATTATAAAAAAATAACAGAATTTGAACTTCCTTCCGGATTGGAGGAAAAAAAACTTCCCTATTACGAAACCAAGATCCAGTTTGCAGCCACAGTACCTTTTGATTACAGTAATGAGTTGGCCGAAGCAAAAGACCTGAAAACTGTTCCCAACATTGAACAAAAAGTAGTAAAAAAATATAATGAGATACGCAGTGCTTGTGAGAACCTTGATTCATTGGCGTACAATAAATATCTGGTGCACTCTTCGGCCTTGGTTTACAATACAACATACACTAGTAAGGAGCATATCGCAGAAAAGGAAACTTCTGGTGATTTGCTTGCCCTTGTTGATCCGCAGGTAAAGAAAAGATCTTTTACTCCCATCCAGAACTACTCGGTTCAGTATTATGCAAGCGGAAAAATAGTAGCTTTATGGCAAAAAAACCATTCCCCTATTTTACATTTAAAAGGTGAAGTCGCTTCCTCTAAAGAAGGCTCAGAAGCGAAGTTATTTGAAGCAGGAGATCCAATTTTTTTATACATGCCAAAAGGCTCTGAGGTCCTTAAGGTTTGGTAGTAGCTAATGTTTCTCAGCCTATACTTCCAAAAAAATACTTATTTAAATAATTTTTTATATTAAAAAGTATGATCGCCAAAAAAATTTCAGTTGTCTTATTCTGCTATTTCATACTTTTTAGGTTTTATGCTGTTTGCTCATTATTCTATTCCTTCATTATACAGGCACCTAACAAAAGCCTAATAAGGAATACCAACGATGGTTATCAGCTGACCATTTTTCAACTCGAATTTTATTTTTTTCTTATTATTTTATATAGTTTCAGGCCGTCGCGTTTTAAAAAAACGATTGCTAAAAGCTATAAACAGAATGGAAATGAAACAACCTCAAAAAAATCTTTTTTCTGGATTGTCTATATTGGTATGCTACTGGCCGTTTTTGGAATACCTTTATTAATATTAAAAGATTCAATAGCTGGTGTATTTGAAATAGTTACGGTAGCCAACCAGTATATTATTGAAAGCTTTGGTTTATTGGTAATGGCCGTTATTTTTATTGGATTAAATCTGATGGGCTTTTACTACGATTTCGTAAATGCGTTTGATCATGCCAAGACTCAGTTTTTCAGGTCTTTGTTTGCGTTTATGTTAACTGTTCCGATTTCAGCTTTTTTGTACCTTATTTCAATTGTATTACAGAAAAAAGCCGACGCATTAATCATAATCTGTTTGGCCTTTAACCTTTCTTTTCTGTATCTTACATTATTAGGTTTCTGGAAACAAAGAAAATAACACTTTGGCATTAAAATTTAGATTTCAATCCGTTTCAAAATCTAAAACTTTAGCCTAAAAAGACTATTGTATTTTTGGTTATATCAAACCTTATCTCTCAACAACAATTTAATCACATTTTTTAGTGCAGGATTCCGGTTAGATTCTTTCCAGATCATGTACAGTTCTGTTCGCTGCGGAATATGGGTAAGTTCTACAAATTTTACGTTTTCCTGGTAGCCATATTGTAAGCCGGTTGGTACAATGGCAATCCCCAAACCTTCCTCTACCAATTTAAAAATGGTAAGCGCATTAACCGATTTATGATAGGTTTTGGGCTTAAACCCATGATCCTCGCAAATGCTCATCATCAGGTCATAATAGAAGGGGCTATCATCACTCGAGAAAAAGATAAAAGGTTCATTGCCCAGTTTTTTTACCGCTTCATAACTGGCCTTTTTCATTGGGTGACTTTTAGGCAATACCAGCGAGAAGGTATCCTGATGGATCATGTGTTTAGAAATGCCTGATTTAAACTGTTGCATTCTCACAAAACCGATATCAAGCATATCTTTTTCTAGTAATTCAACCTGCAACTTATTGGGCATTTCATCCAGATTGGTGCTGATCTCTGGAAAATCTTTATTTAGTTTGAAAATTACTTCCGGTACAATTTTTTGTGCTGCTGAACCTAGAAAGCCGATGTGGAGTTCGCCCTGTTTACCTTCATTAATATTGCTGATCTGTTTTTTGATATTTTCGAGATGGCTGAACAGAAAATCTACTTCACCTTTAAGGTAGAGGCCAGCTTGTGTAAGTGTTACTTTTTTTTTATTCCGGTCAAATAGAGGTGCATTAAAAATTTCCTCCATTTGCTTAATCTGCCGGCTTAGTCCAGGTTGCGAAATAAATAAGCGGTCTGCAGCCTTTCTAAACTTCAGTTCCTCTGCCAAAACCTGAAAGTATTTTAAATGCCTAAGCTCTATCTGATAACCCATGATTATTAACTGATGATGTAATTGGTATTTATAGGTATCAAATATAGGGCTTATTTTTGTTTAAAAACTTCATCGTATGAGTGCAAAGCATATTTTCAACTATGGAACTGATCATTTAACTGCTAAATTGGCTTTATCCATTAGTAATGGCGAAGTGAAAGGGATATTAAATGGAAGCACCAGAGAGAAAATACTTGAAAGCAGCAAGATAGTGGAACGGATTGCGGTTTCAGGTAAGGCCATTTATGGAATCAATACCGGATTCGGCCCGCTTTGTACTTCCATGATTTCGGCTGTTGATACCCGTAAACTGCAGGAAAATATTTTAAAGAGCCACGCTGTTGGTGTTGGTGAACCGATTGATAGTGAAATATCAAAACTGATGCTGGTGTTAAAATTACAAGCATTAGCAAAGGGATTTTCAGGCATCAAAATCGAAACGCTCGACCGAATGATCTGGTTTTTAGAAACTGGTGCGACGCCTGTAGTTCCCAAACAAGGTTCTGTTGGTGCTTCTGGCGATCTCGCTCCACTTTCTCATCTTTTTTTGCCCTTAATTGGCTTGGGTAAGGTTCATTATCATGGCAACGTTATCACCACAGCTGAACTGTTGGAAGAACACCAGATGCAACCTTTACAATTGGGGCCTAAAGAGGGTTTAGCGCTTATTAACGGGACACAGTTTATTGCTGCCCATGCTGTTATGGTGGTGCAACGTTTAGAGAATGTGCTGGAGTCGGCAGATATTGTTGCGGCAATGATGATTGAGGGCTTAAAAGGATCAGAAAAACCTTTTCATGCAGCGCTCCACCAGTTGCGGCCATATCCTGCAAATATTACCGTGGCAGAGCAGGTGCGTAAACTATTGGAGGGTTCGGAGATTATGAAATCGCATGCCGATTGCGCCAAAGTACAGGATCCGTATTCCTTAAGATGTATTCCGCAGGTGCATGGCGCTTCCAGAACAGCCTGGCTGCATTTAAAAGAAACTTTAGAAATAGAACTGAATTCAGTAACTGATAACCCGGTGATATTTAATGATGATTTAACCGTTAGCGGAGGCAATTTTCACGGTCAGCCATTAGCTTTGCCACTTGATTATGCTTGTTTGGCGGCTGCTGAAATCGGGAATATCAGCGATCGGAGAATTTATCTCTCGCTTGAGGGAAATACCCCTGGTGTGCCGAAATTGCTGATGAAAGAAACCGGACTAAATTCGGGTTTCATGATCGTACAATATACATCAGCAGCGCTGGCCAGCGAAAATAAAGGTCTTTGTTTTCCGGCTAGTGCCGATAGCATCCCCACTTCTTTAGGCCAGGAAGATCATGTGAGTATGGGTTCGATCAGTGGGCGTAAAGCGCTTCAGGTGATAGAGAATGTAGAGAAGATCTTGGGTATAGAACTATTCTGCGCTACACAGGCTGTTGACTACCATCATCCATTGAAGCCTGGTAGAATATTGGCTGCGGTACATGATTTCGTGCGTACTGAAATTGATCATTTTGAAGAAGACCAGATCATGTACGATAAGATGAATAATGCTATCGAAATGGTGCAGGAAGGTAAAATTGTAGCCATTGCCAGCAAAGCAGCGTTGAAATTAAATTAAGAATTTAATTTTCAGATTATGGATTTTAAAGCACAAGTACGGGCAGGCATTCCTTTAACGTTGCCGGCAAAAAGGGAAAGAAATCCCATGTTAAACCACGCTCCGGTAAGGAGATCGGTATTAAATGTAGAAGAGAAAAAACTGAGCATCAAAAATGCTTTACGTTATTTCCCACAAGCATGGCATACGGAACTGGCGAAAGAATTTTTGGCTGAACTGGAAAATTACGGACATATTTACATGTACCGTTTTATGCCCGACTATGCCATTTATGCAAGGCCTATAAACGAATACCCTTGTTTTACACCCCATGCGGCGGCGATTATGCTCATGATTCAGAACAATCTGGATCCTGCTATAGCGCAACATCCCGAGGAGTTGATTACTTATGGTGGTAATGGCAGTGTGTTTCAGAATTGGGCACAATACTTACTCACCATGCAGTACCTTGCTACTATGACCAATCAGCAAACGCTGAATATCTACAGTGGACATCCGCAGGGATTATTCCCCTCAAGTGCAGCGGCGCCACGTGTTGTGGTTACCAATGGCATGATGATTCCTAATTATTCTTCGTCCGAAGATCTTGAAAAGTTTAATGCCTTAGGGGTAACACAGTACGGGCAAATGACAGCGGGTTCGTATATGTATATTGGTCCTCAGGGAATTGTACACGGAACCGCCATTACTTTGATGAATGCTTTCCGTAGAAAAGGAATTTTTGGAAAAGATGTGGCGGGTAAAATCTTTTTAACGGCTGGATTGGGCGGCATGAGTGGAGCCCAATCCAAAGCTGGGAATACAGTTGGCTGTATTACGGTATGTGCTGAAGTAAATCCAAAAGCCGCAATTAAAAGGCATGAGCAAGGTTGGGTAGATGAGCTGATTGAGGATTTGGATGAGCTGGTACAGAGGGTTTTAATAGCGCAAAATGAAACACAAAGGGTTTCATTGGCCTACATTGGTAACGTAGTGGATGTTTGGGAACGTTTTGATCAGGAAGATATTGAAGTAACAATCGGTTCAGACCAAACTTCGCTGCATAATCCATATGCTGGGGGCTATTATCCCGTAGGTTTAAGTTTTGTTGAAGCCAATGAAATGATGGCCGAAGCGCCAGATCAGTTTAAAGTTTATGTACAGGAATCGTTAAAAAGGCAAGCAAAAAGCATTAACAATCATACAGTGAAGGGAACTTATTTTTTTGACTATGGAAATGCCTTCTTGTTGGAATGTAGCAGGGCGGGAGCTGATGTTATGGTACCAAATGGTAAAGATTTTAGGTATCCATCCTATGTGCAAGATATTTTAGGTCCGTTATGTTTCGATTATGGATTTGGTCCATTTAGATGGGTTTGTACCTCAGGAAATGAACATGACCTTGATTTAACTGATCGAATGGCTAAAGAAGTGATGGAAGAGCTAAAGCGAAATGCTCCGGCAGAGATACAACAGCAATTGCAGGATAATATCAATTGGATTAGTGCCGCAAAGGCAAACAGGTTAGTGGTCGGTTCGAAAGCCCGGATTTTATACGCCGATGCTGAAGGAAGGTCAAAAATCGCCTTTAGATTTAATGAAGCCATTAAAACTGGCGAATTATCAGCGCCGGTTATCTTGGGCAGGGATCATCACGACGTAAGCGGAACAGATTCGCCTTTTAGAGAAACCAGTAATATTTATGATGGTAGCAGGTTTACGGCTGATATGGCCATTCATAATGTGATTGGCGATAGCTTCAGGGGAGCAACCTGGGTTTCAATCCATAATGGTGGCGGCGTAGGCTGGGGCGAAGTAATAAATGGTGGTTTTGGATTGGTACTGGATGGAACTGAACAAGCTGCAGAAAAATTACAGAATATGCTTTTTTATGACGTAAACAATGGAATTGCCCGAAGGAGCTGGGCGCGTAATAAGGAAGCGCGCTTTGCTATAGAACGTGAAATGGCGCGAACAGCTAATTTGAAGGTTACACTACCGAATTTAGTTGATGATGGACTGTTGAATGATTTGATATAGTGTAGTTTTCAAATCAAATAGCTTTTGTTGTCATTCTGAACGCAGTGAAGAATCTTATCAAGGTACTTCGACTCCGCTCAGCGTGACAGCTTCGGATTACGCTCCCAAATTTAGTTGGTGAAAAGGTTTTACAAGGATTATAAATCTGTTAAATTTTTATTGGCGGGAAATACACCATGTCATTCTAAACGCAGTGACGAATCTTTTTAGAGAGAAAGATTCGTCGTTTCACTCAGAATGACAAACTAAATATAGGTCGTTTAAGTTATGCAACGACTATTTTTTCCAGCTAATACTTACCCGGTGAATACCTTAAGGATCATTGCGGTGAAAGCTGTATGGTAAATTAATTCAAAGGCAAAGTGAAATGAAAAACCGAACCCTTACTTTCTTCACTTTCCGCCCATATTCTGCCACCATGCCGCTCTATAATTTCTGCACTTAGGTAAAGCCCAATACCGAAACCCGAGATGGTATGGTTGCCCTGTACCCGGTAATAACGTTCAAAAAGCTTCTCGATATCTTCAGGTTTTATACCGATGCCCTCATCTTTGATCTGTACTTCAACCTCGGTATCACTTAATTTACAGCTTATTTCGATAGAGGTTCCATTGTCTGAATATTTTATTCCGTTACTGATCAGGTTAGAAATTACATTGCCGATTTTATCCCGATCTGCATAAATGTTGACCCCACAGGTTGGGTGTAATATAATTTGATGGGAAGATTGCGAAATATAAGTTTCTTCAATGGTTTCTTTCAGCAGGTCATCCAAATTAAAGTTTGTTTTTTCAATCAGCAGTTTGCTGGATTCCAAACGTGATACATTCAAGAAACCATTAATCATGGTAGTCATTTTTCTGATCTGGCTGTTTGTTTTTTCCAACGCGATTATTTCATAATTGTCATTATCTTTTTTTGCCTTGCGCTGCAAAACCTGTACAAAACCGTTAATGGCTGTTAATGGCGTTTTTAATTCGTGACTAACCATCCCGATGAAATCATTTTTGCGGAGCTCGTCTAATTTTTGCTCCGTAATATCGATAAAGAGACCGGAATATTCTGTAATATGGCCATGCTGATCCACAAATACCCTTCCCGTTGTCCTCACCCATTTGTCTTCGCCTGTAATTAAATTGGTTACTGGATATTCATCGTCACTTGAAGAATGACTATTTAATGCATTTACAAAGGACTTTTTCAAGATATCATGATAGTCGGAATGTACTGCGGTCATGATATTATCCATTTTGGCAGGCTCTTCAAGTGGTAAACCGAGTAAATTTTTAACAAATCCCGATACCGTAATTTCGAGCGTTTTAGGGTCGATGCTCCAGGTACCCATTTTCCCTGTATCAATGGCCTGAAGTAGCCTCTCCTCACTATCCGCTAATTTTTTTGTATACTGAATAAGGTCTTCATGTGTTTGGGCGAGTTCCTCGTTGGTCGCAGCCAATTCCTCATTTGCCGCAGCCATCTCGACATTGATGTCCTGAAGTTCTTCCTGATATATTTTTCGTTCCGTAATATCCGGACTTACCGTAGCAATCGCAGTTATTTCATCTGTTTCCTGATCTTTTATAGCAAAACCATTCCATTCAATCCAAAATGGGTTTCCTGTTTGTTCATTCCAGAATCGGATTTCTTGTTTGAAATTGATGCCCTGCAAAACGCCAGGTAGAAGTTTTTCAGCAAGGGATCTGTCTGCAGGAAAAATAACCTCCAGTATATTTCTGTTCGTAATATTTGCCCAGCCCAACTTGCTTAATCCAGCAGGGTTTAAATATTGAATAGACATATCCAAACCAACCAAAGCAATAAATTCCGAACTGGCTTCGATAAGTTTATTTAAATTTAAGCGCTCCAATTCGATTAATTTTCTTTCCGTAATATCAATACACGAACTGATATAGCCAGCGAAAGAACCATCGGCATGGAAACGTGGCGGACCACTAGCAAGTAGCCATCGGTAATCGCCTTTTTGGGTCAGGATTCTAAATTCTCCTGTAAACGGCTTTTTATCCCGTAGGGCTGAAAGATAAATATCTAAATACCGGTCACGGTCTTCAGGGTGGATCAGGTCAGCCCAGCCAAAGGCAAGCAACGCCTCCATCGATCTACCCGTTAAGTTTGTCCATGGTTTATTAAAATAAATCGCATTTCCAAACTCGTCTCCAACGGTGATGAAAATATCAGTTCCCTCTGCCATGGTTTTGAAACGTTTTTCGCTTTCAGACAATTGGTTAAACCGTTCCAAAACCCTTAACTCAAGTTCGTTATTTAAAACATGTAAAGTTTCTTGTGTCTCCTGTAATTCTTCATTTGTGGCTACCAGTTCTTCATTGGTTGCCGCAAGTTCTTCAACTGTGGCTGCAAGCTCCTCATTTAGTATCTGTTCCCGCTGTAATGCTTCTTCCTTCTTATGCTCCCTTTCTACGGCCTCACGTATCAATACGCGCTCACTTACATCAACCGCGGTATGTAAAATACAGATGGTTTTGCCTTCGTCGTTTTTGATGGCACGATATTCAAAATCGAAATAAAAGGTTTTTAACTCCCCGTCAATGATCAGGTCGGCAGCAGTATCCTTTCCCGAAATCACCAGGCCTTCCAGCCAAACCTTCCTGAACATCTCAATAAACGGCTGTCCTTTTAATTCTGGTAGGGCATCTTCAAGTGATTTTCCAATTACACTCCTATCTTTACCCCAAATTCTAAGCATCGCATCATTTGCAGTCTGTATGATGGCTGTTTCTCCAATATGAATTGCGGTTGCGGTATGGGTATAGTTAAAAACTTCTATTAATTGATCATTACTTAAAAAAGGACTGGACAGGCTCATTCTGGATTTTTACGGCGTGATCTAAAATAATTATTATACTTAAGTTTCAAAATAAAAAAGGCCTAAGTAGGATTTTCTTCAATATAAACTATATACTAACCATAACCTCTTTAAAAAGGTTTTTGATTAGGTGAATTTCTGATGCATATTGCGTATTTTTTCTACAGCCAAAGTACAACGTGTTGGTGAGCTTTGAGGTTCCTTCCCATATTACCTTTATTTTCTCCTCTTCAACTTCTTTTTTGCAGAGAAAATCGGGGATAATCGCCAGGCCTTTTCCTCCCGATAAGCAGCGGACAATAGAATTGAGGTTAGGTACAATATAGTTTGGACGGAAATCGGCATGTTTGCCAAAGTTAAGCTGCCAAAAACGTAACAAATGCTCCATATCACCAGCGGTGCCATACCACTTTTGCTGTTTTAACCAGTCCTCCATTCCTGACAGATCTTTCTTTTTAACCAGGGTATCAAAAGCTTGTACATCAGTTTCTATTCCACCTACTAAAACAATGGTTTCCGAAGAAAAAGCTTCATGTTCTACATTTGCCGAATTGCCTTTTTGAGGAGTAATAATGAGGTCTAAAATGCCTTTATCCAATTGATCCAACATTTCCGGATATTCGCCAAAACGGATAATAACATTAAAGGGTAATGTAGAGATATATTGCTCAAGAGTAATCTGAAAAGTTTCAAAACACATACCTACGCTAATGGTTGGGGTATGCTTCTCCGTACTTTTCTGGAAATGTTTTTCTGCATCCTCCAGTTTGGTCAAAGGTTCTACAATGAAATTGTACAATACTTTTCCTTTTTCAGTAGGAATCATTTTTCTGCCCGTTCGCTCGAACAATTTATAACCCACATAACTTTCTAAAGAACTTAAATGCAAACTTACCCCAGGCTGCGATATGAAAAGATTTTCTGCCGCACCAGTTAAAGTTCCGGTTTTATAAACCGCCTTAAAACTTCTGTACCACTCTAAATTAACCACGAGCTAACTATTATAATTATGATGCAAAGCTATGAATTAACTTATTTTAATGATGCCTCATATGGCTATAATTTTGTGTTACAAATAGCAAAAAACAAAATGGCAAAAATATTCATCATCAACGGAGGACAAAAATTTGGTCATTCCGGCGGCAGATTCAACCAAACAGTAGCTCAAGCTACACTTGATTTCTTCTCTTCACAAGAAGGATTCGAGATAAAAACAACCAATATTAATCAGGAATATGTACCGAAAGAAGAAGTAGCGAAGTACGTTTGGGCAGATATTATCATTTACCACACCCCAATCTGGTGGTTCCAGTTGCCACATGGATTTAAAAAATACATTGACGTGGTATTTACCGAAGGGCATAAAAATGGAATTTACGTTAGCGACGGGCGCAAAGCTGATAATCCAACCCGGAATTATGGAACCGGAGGCATGTTGCACGGTCGGAAATACATGGTTACATCATCATGGAATGCGCCCAAAGAGGCATTTACCTTGCCAGGAGAATTTTTTAGGGAAACCAGCGTGGATGATGGTGTCTTGTTCGGTTTCCATAGAATGAATGCCTTCACCGGAATGGAACAAATACCAGGAATTCATTTTCATGATGTAGAAAAGAATGCAGATATTAGAACTGCACTTAAATTGTACCAGGAACATTTAACTCAAAATTTTTTAAATACAGCAATACATGAGCATTTATTTAACAGCAATAATTAAAAGCAAGCAAGAAACCACATCAGAATTAAGAAAGATGTTACTGGATATGGTTGCAAATTCGCGTACGGAGGAAGCCTGTGTTCAGTATGATTTGCATGAGTCGGCAAGCGATCATACTTTTATTTTTCAGGAGGAGTGGAAAGATCAGGCAGGCTTGGATCTGCATAACAAGCAGCCATACCTTTTAAATTTTGTGGCGCATGCTGGTCGGTTAACTGATGAGATTGTGATCTATAAAACAGAAAAGATAGCCTGATTATTGTTTGGTATACTTGGTGGTTAAGGAGGAGCCTGTGGAAGCCACGACAACAAAAGCCACAGCAAAACACTCTTTTAAGCTGAGGTATTCCTGCAAAAAAACAAGTGCTGCTAATGAGGCCATAGCAGGTTCCAGGCTCATCAAAATACTAAAGGTACGCGGCGGAAGCTGTTTGAATGCTTTCATTTCCAGGGTAAAGGGTATGGCACTTGATAGTAGTGCAAGTGCTGTTCCTAATCCTATTAATTTAGGATTTAACGTGCTCAAACCACCACCAAAAATGCCAAAAGGTAATATAACCATTGTAGCAAATAACATCCCGATAGCAACAGCATCGCCTCCTTTCATGATTTTGGAAATTCTACCACCTAAGATGATATAACCCGCCCAAAAAACACCGGCCAAAAGCGCCAGCAGTACACCGTTTAAATTGAGTCCGGTTCCCGTCCAGGGGGTAATTAATACAATGCCGGTAGCAGCAAGTATCACCCAAAGAAAATCGATAGGTTTTTTTGAACCAAATATGGCAACCCCAAGTGGGCCAACAAATTCTAAGGTTACGCCTAAACCGATCGGGATTCGCGCTATGGCCATATAAAAAACCATATTCATTACCCCTAAACAAACACCATATAGGATTACGTATTTCCATTGTTTGGCATTTAATTTATATAAGTTTGGTCTAAAGGCGATGAGTAAGATTACGGCTGATAAACCAATACGTAAAGATGCGGTTGCAGCGGCCCCAATTTGCGGAAAAAGACCTTTGGCAATTGCCGCCCCACATTGCACACTGATAATAGACAGTAAAACAGCAGCTATGGGCGGGATATTGATTTTGCTCTTCATTCAGGGATTAGGTAGATGAGGCGCAAAATTAAGGAATTATAAACTGCCGGAAGTTTAAAATAAAAAAAGGAGAATCAGATTACGCTGCTTCTCCTTTTATCATATGCTGAGTTTATCAACAGAACAGTTCCTGTTCATCCCTGTTTTCTGTTGGGATTTTCTTCAAGAAATCATCAAATGCCGGACCTTCATTGTCAGAGTATGTTCCGTAAGCATCTAATACATACCCAATATTTTTTTCTTGATCTTCTATCAGATATAATACTGAATTGTCTGCGGGATCAGAATCTCCTTCGAAACGATAAGTTTTAACAATGGTCAAATCTTCGGGTTTATAAATTTTTCCGAGCGATTTACTTTGCATCTTGCCGTGATCAGACATTTTTAATTCGTTATCTTTTCCTTTCAGCCTCAATTTCTCCAAAATTTGACTTAAAGTGTTCATTTCATTTGGCTGTTCCATAGTTGTACTATTTTATATTAATGAAACAAGTGGCATGCAAAATGGTTTTGCCAGCATTCTTTTTAAAGCAAACTAAATGATTGCCAATGTGTTCTTGTTTAAACTAAATTTTAATCAAATGAAAAAATATCTTTTAAGCCTAATGATTGCAGGTGTGTCGCTTGTAAGTGCTTGTACCAAAACTGATAAAGAAGTTGCGCAGGCTACTTTAACCGAAACGGCTGATAATTCGAAAACCATTGGAACGGCAAAGTTTTATGAATTGAGCGATGGAAAAATTAAAATGGATATTGAAATGAATTTTGCAGCACGTGCAGATAGCAATGTAGCAGTACATTTTCATGAACATGGCGATTGTGGAAATATGGGCGAAAATACTCACGGCCACTGGAACCCAATTAAAGAAGCCCATGGTAAATGGGGATCGGCAGCCTACCATAGTGGCGATATTGGCAACATCAAGTTAGATGGTAAAGGACATGCTACACTTTCGGTTACTACTGATAGGTGGAATGTTAAAGATGGAGACATTAAAAATATTATCGGCAGGGGAATTATTGTACACGGCGGTACGGATGATTATACTACGCAACCTACGGGTAATTCAGGGCCTCGAGTAGGCTGTGGTGTGATTGAAGCAGTGAAGTGATTACATGCATAATCGTCGTTGATGACGACCTTTCTTAAGCGGTTAATTTTTAGCCGCTTTTTTTATGCAATTCGGTGAGGCCTGTCATCATCATTAAAAGAACCTGGATCATTATGGCAACGCTAAACGAATCTCAAAGCGGCAAGGCTGCAAAAGGAAGAACCAAAAAAACAACACCAAGGGTGGATCTTACCGCAATGGTAGACCTTATGTTTCTGTTAACTACATTCTTTATGCTCACTACAACGCTGAGTCAGTTAAATGCTGCAGACATTGCAAAGCCAATTAAGCCTGATATTGATGATTTTGCTCCTTTTCCCGAATCGCGTACCATGACCATTGTACTGGGTAATAATAATAAGGCTGTTTCTTATATGGGTACTATCGAAAAGGCCAATATGAAAGTGATGCCTGTGGCAGACCTCCAAAAAGAAATTTTGGCTAATAAACTATTGGTTGCAGCTACCCATCAGCATAATCCAGCAAAGCATATGATCGTAATCATTAAACCCGGTAAAATGGCCCTGTTTCAAAATTTTGTGGATGTGGTTGACGAAATGAAGATTGCAGATATTAAGTCCTATAGCATAGATGATAATCATTTCGCCGAAAAAGAATTGTCGTTTATGAAAACTAATGATCTTTAGTACAGCAAATAATGATTTTACTTATGGTGTTAGATGTTACCATCCGACACACTTCGAGAGACCAAAGGACGACAACTATATGGGGTGACTATTGAACGGCATCGTCCGACACAAAATCAGAAATAGGTAAAGAAAAAAGTTAAATATTATTTATTGTTTCTGGAAAACAAATGCAGTAGCTTTTTTTAATGCCTGTCCTGCTTTTTGCTTCAATCTTTTTTGCCTTCACTTTAACTGCGGTAAATGTTCATTTAGGGTAGCAAAAAAGGATTTTCGCGTCAATCACCTGCCCGTACAGGCGGGGGTTTAGATAGGTGATGTTGTTGCTCCTATTGCCGGAAAATAACAGTGCTTCAAGTATCTGCTTTTGAGGGGAGATTTTCTTCCTAAGAACCACCTGGCTAACTTAAATAAACCTGACAGGAGCGAACACGGAGCGCAGCGAAGTAAAGCGGATGGCGGGGCTGTCGGAACCAAAGCATGAGGAACCCTGCTTTTCAAAAAAAACAGTTTTACTGCGGTTTGTAAACCACTAAACTTACAGCTGGGAAAATTTAGCTATAAGTTGACGAAATAAAATAGGCGTTCTGCCATGTTGCAAAATGCCTATTTTTATGATTTATTAGAAAATTAAATGCCGAAAGCAGCTTTAACCTGATCTAGATAATCTAATTTCTCCCAGGTAAATAAATCAACTGAAACCGTTTTTTCTTCACCGTTTGGTGTTCTAAAAGTTTTGGTAACCGTTTCTGGTGTACGGCCCATGTGTCCGTAAGCAGCAGTTTCACTGTAAATCGGGTTTCTTAATTTTAAACGTTGCTCAATAAAATAAGGGCGCATATCAAAAATCGACTCAACAATTTTAGCAATTTCGCCATCTGTTTTACCTACCTTACCTGTTCCGTAAGTATTGATGTAAATACCCATTGGTTTAGCTACACCGATTGCATAAGAAACCTGAACCAAAATTTCATCAGCAATACCAGCAGCCACTAAATTCTTCGCGATATGACGAGTAGCATAAGCTGCACTTCTATCTACTTTACTTGGATCTTTACCAGAAAAAGCCCCACCTCCGTGAGCGCCTTTACCTCCGTAAGTATCCACGATGATTTTTCTGCCGGTTAAACCCGTATCGCCATGCGGACCACCGATTACAAATTTACCGGTTGGATTGATATGATATTCGATTTGATCATTAAACAAGTGCGCATATTGCGGATTGTTTTTGATGATGCGAGGGATTAAAATGTTAACCAGATCAGTTTTGATTTTAGCCAGCATGGTTGCCTCTTCATCGAAATCATCATGTTGCGTAGAAATTACAATGGCATCAATGCGAACAGGTTTGTTGTTATCATCGTACTCTAAAGTCACCTGGCTTTTTGCATCCGGGCGTAAATAGGTAATTTCTTTATTCTCACGGCGTAAAACAGCAAGTTCCTGTAGTAATTTATGAGAAAGGTTTAATGCCAAAGGCATATAATCTTCAGTTTCGTTAGTTGCATAACCAAACATCATACCCTGATCGCCCGCACCTTGTTCTTCTTTGCTGCTTCTGTCTACACCTTGATTAATATCTTGCGATTGCTCGTGTATGGCAGATAAAATTCCGCAAGAGTTGGCCTCAAACATGTATTCGCTTTTGGTGTAACCAATTTTCTTGATTACATCACGTGCAATTTGCTGTACATCCAAATATGTTTTAGATTTTACCTCACCCGCCAAAATAACCTGACCTGTAGTAACCAAAGTTTCGCAAGCTACTTTTGATTCTGGATCGAAAGCCAAAAAGTTGTCAATTAATGCATCCGAAATTTGATCGGCGATTTTATCTGGGTGACCTTCAGAAACAGATTCTGACGTAAATAAATATGACATTTATTAAATAATTAATGATAAATAAACAAATTTATAATTGCCAAACCCCTTGGAAACAGGTGTTGAAATGATTGAAAGGAGGCATTAGCAATTTTTTTAAGTGGTTGCAATCCGGTCCCGAGGTATCGGGATAGCAAATCAATCCACTTTTTACTGTCGCAAAATTAGCATATTTTCTTTATTTCAAAAATTATAGATTATTTTGTGCACTCAATCTTACACTTTGCACACAAAGATCAATATTCTCTTTATCATCAACCCTATCTCCGGTGGGCGGGGGAAACGGCGTATTCCCGATTTTATAGACAAATACCTGGATAAGGAAAAGTTTAGTCCCAATTTTGTTTTTAGTGAATATGTGGGGCATGCCGGCGAACTGGCAGACGAAGCAGCTACCAAAAACTTCGATGTCATTGTTGCCGCAGGTGGCGATGGTACCATAAATGAAGTGGCCACAAAGGTATTAAAGCACCAGAAAATTCTGGGAATTTTGCCATTGGGGTCAGGCAATGGCCTTGCCCGCTTTTTAAATATTTCCAAAAACCTAAGGTATGCACTTTCCACCATCAATGATTTTAAGATAGATGAAATTGATACAGCTGAGTTCAATAAAAAATGTTTTTTCAACTTGGCAGGAATGGGATTTGATGCTCACCTAAGTGCTGTTTTTTCGAAAGATAAAAAACGTGGACTATCGGGCTATGTAAAATTGGGTTTTAAGGAGGTTTTTAATTATAAACCGCAAACCTATCAGCTGGATATAGATGGTAAAGCCTATACCCGAAAAGCCTTTGCCATTAGTATTGCCAATTCATCACAGTATGGAAATGATGTTTACATTGCACCCAATGCTTCGGTAAAAGATGGTTTATTGGATGTTTGCATTATTAAACCGTTTCCGATAATAAAATTACCGGTTTTGGGTTATATCATGATGAACGGTAAGGCTGAAAACTCTGATATGATCGAAATTATTAAAGGAAAAAATATTAAAGTTACGAGAGAAACTGCTGGAGCGGTGCATGTAGATGGGGAGCCTTTGCAAATGGGCGTGGAGATTGAGGCTATGGTAAATCCACTCTCGTTAAAAGTAATCGTTCCTTGAGTGTAGCGTTAAGCGTGAGGCGGTTGGCTGAGATGATCGATTGCAAACCACGGACTATCAACCATTGACCAGCATTAGTTTTCAATTGGCAGTTTACAGTTTCAATATAACAATTCAGCAATTAAACCATACAGTTAACCGATTTAAACAATTAACCAGTTAACCCATTATTACATCTTCCACATAACATTATAACCATGAAACCAAAGAAAAATAGTTTAAGCGATCTTGGGGGAATTATGTACTCTACCAATCCAGATTTCGAATATGAAGAAGAAGTTGATAATACCGTTACTTCTCCAAATAATCAGCAGGATTTAAGGGTAATGCTGGATAAAAAGAACCGTGGAGGTAAAGCCGTGACGTTAATTACTGGCTTTAGGGGACGTTCAGAAGATTTAGAAGTGCTGGGCAAGATGTTAAAGACCAAATGTGGGGTAGGTGGATCGGTTAAGGATGGCGAAATCATGATCCAGGGTGATTTACGTGATAAAGTGATGGGTATTTTGCAAAAGGATGGCTATAAAGTGAAAAAGGCCGGGGGATAACAGAAAAGTTGTCATCATGAGGGATAATTTACTACATAAAAATCAATATGATTGACAGATAAATTTTATCAGGTAATATCGCTCGAAGAATCGTCATTCCCAACTTGATTGGGAATCCTAAAGTGCTTGCATTAAAATTAGCTTCACTGAGCACTTTGTGGTTCCCTCATAGGCGAGAATGGCGACCGCATTTTGATTCTCTCGATGGTAGCATAGCCGAAGATCTTTTTTTTGTTTGAACCCTGCAAAAGCCTTCGACTCCGCTTAGACTGACAAACGTTAGTCATATTGCCCCGAGATCAAAGTAGTCGCATGCGCCACCACGATAGAAGAGGCTTTTACACAGGCTAACCTGCATCATCCAGATCTGCTTTTTTTGGATATACAAATGGGAAAAACAACAGGTTTTGATTTGTTGAAGCAGCTTACGGAAAAAACTTTCGAGGTGGTTTTTGTAACCGCTTATGATCATTATGGTATACAGGCGGTAAAGTTTGCCGCTCTGGATTATCTGCTCAAACCGGTCGATCCCGAAGAACTCAAAGTTGCGGTTGAGAAAGCCAAAATCAGAATCAAGAACAAAATCGATGGCGAGCAGCTTAATTTTTTGCTGAGCCAGATCAAAAAAAGTGAAGTAATTATTCCAAAAATAGCACTGCCACAACAACATGAAATCCGGTACGTGTCGGTTGAGGATATTGTGCGATGCGTAGCCGATAACACCTATACTTTTTTCTTCTTGGCTAATGGCGACAGGGTCTTGATCTCAAAACCACTGAAAGAATATGCCGATCTGCTCAAACCACAAGGTCTTGTTCGAGCGCACCAAAGTCACCTGGTGAATCCAAAATTTGTAAAAAGCTGGTTAAAAGAAGATGGCGGAACGCTGTTGATGGATAATGGCGATAAAATCCCGGTTTCCAAACCCAATAGGGAAATGGTAAAAGAAGTATTGGGGAAATGACATTTCAAACCTCCGAGGTTCTATAACCAATACTAAAAGCCTCTTGATTAATTCTCATCAAAACCTATCTGATACTCAAGATTGGTTTTTAAATGTATAGTGAGTAATTACTTTCGCTAAACATTTTAAATCAATCAGCATGAAACAGTTATTATTTTTATTCTTTTTTGTTATTTCTTTTGGCTTACAGGTTGCTTATGCAGCAGCCATTGGTATGCCAGAAATTATTCTTATTCTAGTCATTGGATTTTTGACTATTGTTATAATGGTCGGCATTGTTTTATTATGTATACATTTGATCAAAAAGGCTAAGGCTACTCGAAATGAAGAATAAAATATCTATTGGATTTACTTTTATACTCACTTATGGTATTCATATTGCATATGGAGCTAATTTAGGTGTACCCGAAATCATCATGCTTTTGGTTGTAGGTCTACTCTTTTTTGGCTTTTTTGGTGGCATTTTTATGTTGATTTATTTTGTGATTAGGAAGAGCCGTACCACATTGCCGGTCGCGCCTAATACGGTAGCCATTAATTTCGCTCCCCCAGCAGCATATCAAAATCTACTGGTAGATGAAAAGACAGATAAGAAAGAACACATTAAAATAAATGGCAGGATTGCTTTGCCCCAACAGAACGAAATCAGGTACGTTAACATTGATGAAATTATGAGATGCGAAGCGGATAACAATTATACCAACTTCTTTTTAGGTGGAGGAGACCAGCTTTTGATTTCAAAATCATTGAAAGAATATGCCGATCTGCTCAAACTACAAGGTTTTGTTCGAGCGCACCAAAGTCACCTAGTAAATCCAAAATTTGTAAAAAGCTGGTTAAAAGAAGATGGCGGAACGCTGTTGATGGATAATGGCGATAAAATCCCGGTTTCTAAACCCAATAGGGAAAAGGTAAAAGAAGTATTAGGGAAATGACATTTCAAACCTAATAGGTTTCAAAAACCTTTGAGGTTTAGACATTACCTTACATTTTTGTACTTTTGCGGCTATGTCAGTTATTAAACCCTCATTAGCAAAAGGTACCCGCGATTTTTCTCCCGTTGAAATGGTTAAACGCAACTTTATTTACGATACCGTTAAAACGGTTTTTAAAAAATATGGTTATGCCGAAATCCAGACGCCAAGTTTCGAAAATCTCTCTACCCTAACCGGAAAATACGGCGATGAAGGCGATAAGCTGATTTTTAAGATTTTGAACAGTGGAGATTATCTTAAAGATCCAAAAAAGAAATCTTTCGATTTTGCCGAAGAGGATAATAGCAACAAATTGATTCCTTTAATTTCTGAAAAAGCGCTGCGTTATGACCTAACCGTGCCTTTTGCCCGTTATGTGGTGATGCATCAGCATGAAATTACGTTACCCTTTAAGCGCTTTCAGGTCCAGCCAGTTTGGCGTGCCGATCGTCCGCAAAAAGGGAGATACCGTGAGTTTTACCAGTGCGATGTGGATGTGGTGGGTTCAGAAAGTTTATTAAACGAGGCCGAGTTTATTTTAATCTATAACGAAGCTTTAAGTAAGCTGGGGTTAAAGGACTTTACCATCAAAATTAATAACCGTAAAATTTTATCAGGTATTGCCGAAATTATCGGAAAGCCGGAGTTGATCATTGATATGACGGTCGCCATTGATAAACTGGATAAAATCGGTTTAGATGGTGTTAGTAAAGAATTGTTGGAGCGTGGTTTTACCGAACAGGACTTAGAAAAACTTCGGCCGGTAATTTTGTTAGAAGGTTTTAATGAGGAAAAACTAGCCAGCCTGAAAGAAGTTTTAGCTGAATCTGAAACCGGTTTAAAAGGTATTGCAGAAATAGAACAGGTTTTTGATTATGTAGAAAGCTTGATCGATTACGGTTTACCTTTAACCGCCAAATTGGAGCTGGATATTACATTGGCACGTGGATTAAATTATTATACCGGCTGTATTTTTGAAGTTAAAACCAATGAAGTGGCTATGGGCAGCATTGGTGGAGGTGGTCGTTACGATGACTTAACCGGTATGTTCGGTTTAAAAGGCCTAACCGGTGTGGGGGTTTCTTTCGGCGCAGACCGCATTTATGATGTACTGGAAGAATTGAACCTTTTCCCTGCTTCCGCAGAAGTGGGAACGAAAGTTTTGATCAGCAATTTCGATGCGACCGCTGAAAAATATGCGCTACCGATTGTTCAGCAACTTAGAAATGCCGGAATTGCGGCAGAATTATACCCGAGTTCGGCGAAACTGAAAAAACAAATGGCTTATGCTGATGCCAAGAATATCCCATATGTGATTTTAATTGGTGGCGATGAAATGGCCAGTGGAGAACTTACGTTAAAGGATATGCAAAGCGGCGAACAGAAGAAACTAACTGTTTTAGGTATACTGGAGTTGTTGAAATAGAAGTTATTAACCACAGAGATCACTAAGTTTTCTCAGAGTAAACGGAGCAACTTCAGTTGCTTAAAAATTTATTCGGTGTGCTCCGTGCCTTTTCTCTGTTGACTCTGTGTTTAAACCGATCTGCCAACCCGTAGTAAAACAGGGAAATGAACATCCTTTTCTGAGTCATCACCCCAGGCTTCCTTTAGTTCGGTAAGCATGTATTCTAATGGGTTGCGCTCGTTGGCTTTTTTATAATGTTGCAATGACGACCAGGTATTCAAATAACCAATTAACTGTTTAAAATTCCAGGTGGTTTTGATCCGGAAATGAGGTGCAATGATTTCTTCAAAAGGAAAGGGAATGGTTTTGTAACCTTCTTCAATATAATGGCGTTCACTATCCCAGTATTTGCCCAGAATATCTTCGTAAAGTTTATGTACAGCTTTATCTACCTTTTTGTCAATAACCATTAAGCCATAACCAATCACTGCGAAAAGTCCGTCAGGTTTTAATGTTCTTTTAACTTCAGTATAAAATGCCTCGAAATTGAACCAATGGATGGCTTGCGCTACCGTAATTAAATCGAAACTATCATTACCTACCCAGGTTTGCTCTGCAGGTTCTACTTTGTATGTAATATTGGGTAACTGTAAAGCATTTTTAAGCTGATTTTCGCTAATATCTGTAGCATAAACCGAATTAAAGTGTTGCGCCAATACCCGTGCAACCTGGCCATTTCCTGTGGCACAATCCCATGCTGTTTCCTTTTTTTTAACCAGGGCAAGCAAATAGTCGTATAATTCCTGTGGGTAGGTCGGCCTGTAGATGGCGTAATCGGCAGATTGGGTAGAAAAATTATCTTTCATTGTGGCAATGATTAGATGTTGAAAAAGTAAGTGACGTTATTGATTGAGAATAATTGAACACTTTCTTGATAAAATTATTATATTTTTGATAAACAACCAGTGTTAATTTAAGTTTCACCTTCGGAATTCAATCATTTTCCCTTCAATAGTTCTATACAATGGAAAAAGCGGTACAGCAAAATGAGGTTAAGGAAGCATATCGGCTTAAGTCTATATTTGGAGGCTCGGTTGGGAATCTGGTTGAATGGTATGATTGGTACACTTACTCTGCTTTCGCACTATATTTTTCACCCGCTTTTTTCCCGAACAGCAATCCAACTGCGCAACTATTAAATACAGCCGGAATTTTTGCCGTAGGGTTTTTAATGCGTCCTATTGGGGGCTGGTTGTTTGGCAGTATTGCCGATAAACTGGGCAGGAAACATTCCATGACATTATCAGTGCTGATTATGGCCATCGGGTCTCTGATTATTGGCTTAACCCCGGGTTACAAGAGGATTGGTATCGCCGCTCCGTTATTGCTCGTTTTTGCCAGATTAATCCAGGGTTTGAGCACTGGGGGTGAATATGGAACATCTGCTACCTACCTCAGTGAAATGTCTACCCCAAAACATCGGGGATTTTATTCAAGCTTCCAGTATGTGACGCTTATCGGCGGACAGTTATTGGCTTTAGGGATTCAGCTGATCCTGCAAAACTGGTTGCTTAGCCCCTCACAATTACATGACTGGGGCTGGCGGATTCCCTTTTTTATAGGTGCTGTCCTCTCATTTATCGCATTGTATCTTCGGAGGCATATCGATGAAACAGCAGCCTTTAAAAGTAAAAATACAGATGACAAAAAAGGAGGTATTTCCATATTATTTAAGTATCCGAAAGAGATTTTTACCGTAGTGGGTTTAACATTAGGTGGAACCATCGCTTTTTATACATTCAGCACGTATATGCAAAAGTTTCTGGTGAATACGGTTCACCTGAGTAAAGAAACTTCTACCACATTATCATTTATTTCGCTGTTGGTTTTTGCCATCATACAGCCGCTATTCGGTCTGTTATCTGATAAAATTGGCAGGAAGCCCCTGTTAATTGGTTTTGGAGTATTGGGTACCTTATGTACCTATCCAATTTTGACTGGCCTGGCTGGCGAGACCAACACTACCATTATATTTTTATTGATGATCGGTGCTCTAATTATTGTGAGCGGTTATACGAGTATTAATGCAGTAGTAAAGGCCGAACTTTTTCCTGCCGAAATCAGGGCTTTAGGTGTGGGTTTACCATATGCTTTAACCGTTGCCATTTTTGGTGGAACGGCAGAATATTTTGCACTCTGGTTTAAAAATATTGGTCATGAAAGTTATTTCTACTGGTATGTAACCGCATGTATTTTAATCTCCCTGGTTTTGTACACGACTATGAAGGATACCAAACACCATTCGAAGATAGAGGATTAGACTTTAGCTCTTTTTTATATGCAATCGTCACCTTAAATGGTCCTTATTTGTAACGAGGATTATCGAGATCTGCATTTATAATGCAGATAAATAAAAAAGCAGCGATAAAATCGCCACTCTAATTCATCCGCGTTACAAACGCGGACGATAAAAGAATTTTACCGATAATTCCCCTTTTAAACCGTGCATCCGTAACAAACTTATGCTGGTTCTATTTGGTTAGTAAATTATCCACAAACAAAATATTCAATTTTTATATATTTACCATTATGCAAAACCTGCCTCCTTTAGCCGAACGTATGCGCCCTCAAAATCTAGATGAATATGTTGGTCAGCAGCATTTGGTAGGAGAGGGAGCCGTATTGCGCAAAGCGATTGAAGGTGGGCAGCTACCATCCATGATTTTCTGGGGACCTCCTGGAGTTGGTAAAACTACCTTGGCTTATATCATTTCGCAGGCGTTAGACCGGCCTTTTTTTAATTTGAGTGCCATCAATAGCGGAGTTAAAGATATTCGTGATGTGATCGACCGCGCTGCACAATTAAAGGATAGTTTTCTGGGTTTGCCCATTTTGTTTATTGATGAGATTCATCGTTTTAGTAAATCGCAGCAAGATAGTTTGTTAGGAGCTGTTGAACGTGGCTTGGTTACTTTGATTGGTGCTACGACAGAAAATCCATCTTTTGAGGTGATTTCCGCTTTGCTCTCCCGTTGTCAGGTTTACATTTTAAAATCGCTTAGCGAAGAAGAATTGGTGAGTTTGTTGCAAACGGCCATTAAAAAGGATGCTGCTCTCGTGGAAAAGAAATTTCAATTAAAGAACACGAGGCTTTAATCCGTTTATCTGGTGGTGATGCACGGAAATTATTAAACGTGCTCGAAATTGCCATTAATGGCATTGGTGGCAATAAAATTGTGCTGACCAATGAGAATGTGCTGGCCCATGCGCAGCAAAATCTTGCACTTTATGATAAAGCCGGAGAACAACATTACGATATCATTTCGGCATTTATTAAATCAATCCGTGGCAGTGACCCCAATGCGGCAGTTTATTGGTTGGCCAGGATGATTGAAGGGGGAGAAGATCCGCTTTTTATTGCCCGCCGGTTGTTGACTTTATCTTCAGAAGATATCGGAAATGCCAATCCAAATGCGCTGTTATTGGCAAACAACTGTTTTACAGCAGTAAATGTAATCGGTTATCCGGAGGCACGGATTATTTTATCGCAATGTGTAACCTATCTGGCCAGTTCGCCAAAAAGTAATGCCGCTTACGAAGCCATTAATAAGGCGCAGGCTTTAGTTAAGCAAACCGGTAATTTACCTGTACCGCTGCATATCCGCAATGCACCCACCAAACTGATGAAGAACATTGGCTATGGGAAAGATTACCAATATTCACACGGTTACGAAGGTAATTTCTCACCACAAGAATATTTTCCAGAAGAATTAAGTGGCACAAAACTCTACGATCCGGGTAAAAATCCTGCAGAAGAGAAATTACGCGAAAAACTTAGGCAGAACTGGAAAGACAAATACAAATATTAGTGTAACATTTTCTACTGAAAGTTTACTAATAGATAAACTGACTAAAATCAAACACTAAACTAAATATGCTGAGTACTTTTTTAAGCCATCAAAGAAAATCTTTCTGGCGTTCGCGGAACCGGGGCAGTAGTATTGCTGGCCAGATTGTTTTGGGTTTCTTTATGCTTTACTTTTTTGCCATTGCTGTTGGCATCGGTTTTGGAATGTCGCATTTTCTGCCACAAATTTTCCCAAACAAAGATGTAATCTCCAGTTTCAATGGCATTATCCTTTATTATTTTGCATTTGATTTTATTATGCGTTTACAGTTTCAGGAACTGCCTACGCTGAGTATCATTCCCTATCTGCATTTAAGGATTTCGAGAAGCAAAATCATCAGTTTTTTAAATGTTAAAGCGCTATTTTCTGCCTTTAACCTTTGGCCGTTTTTTATTTTTCTGCCTTTCTGCTTTACTAAAATTGCGCCAAACTTAGGTGTGGTTACCACCATCATGTATATCGTTTCGATACTTTCGATGATGGTTTTTAACAATTACCTGGTGTTGTATATTAAACGTAAATCCATCACCAATACCCTTTACACTTTTTTCGGACTGGTTGTAATTGCTGCTTTTGCTGCTTTAGAATATTATAAGGTTATTTCCATTATGGCCGCTTCTGATTTCGTATTCAGGGCCATTGTCGCACAACCTGCCTATGGCTTTGCATTTACGCTCGCAGCTGTTGCTATATTTTATTTCAATTCTGGTTTCTTGCGTAAAAATCTTTACGTGGAGGAGTTAAGTAGTAAACAGGAGAAAAAGGGCAGCACCGATTATGCTTTCCTTAACCGTTTTGGGAAAGTTGGCGAACTGGCTGCTTTGGAATTAAAATTAATCCTCCGCCATAAACGTCCACGCTCTGCGGTAATTATGGGCTTCTTTTTTCTTTTTTACGGGTTTATTTTTTATAAAGAAAAAGCAATTAATAGCGATGCCTTTGGACAGATGATGTTCGGCGCCATATTTATGACGGGTATTTCGATCATTATTTATGGACAATTTATGTTTGCCTGGCAAAGTGCCCACTTTGATGGCATATTGGCCAATAAAATCAATTTTAAAGATTATATCAAGGCTAAATTTTTACTTTTTACTATCGGTTGTACCGTTATTACCGTATTGGCAAGTTTTTATGGATTTTTAAGTCCAAAATTGTTGCTGCTGCACCTGGCGGCTTATTTCTATAACATCGGGTTTGGAACTGTGGTGGTACTTTACCTGGCTACTTTAAATTATAAAAGATTGGACATTACCAAAGCCGCAAGCTTTAATTACCAGGGAACGGGTGCTACCCAATGGCTTTTAATGTTTCCTTATGCACTTACTCCCATTATCATGTATGTGCCATTTGGCATATTAAATAAACCTTACTGGGGTTTGGCAGTAGTCGGTGTATTCGGTTTAGCCATGCTGTTATTAAGAGGCTTTTGGGTAAACTACATCGCAAAACGACTTGAAAAACAACGATATAAAATAGCCGAAGGCTTTAGAGAATAATTATGATTTTAGAAGTTAAGAAATTACAAAAAGTTTATGGCGATAAAACCGTCGTAAATATCGAAGACCTACAGATCGCTTCCGGTGAAACCGTTGGTTTAGTAGGAAATAATGGTGCAGGTAAAACGACTTTCTTTAGGATGCTTTTAGATCTGATCCGCCCAACTTCAGGCGAGGTTTTATCCAAAGGGGAAAATGTAATGCAAAACGATAACTGGAAAAATTATACCGCATCTTTTTTGGATGAGGGTTTCCTGATCGATTATTTAACACCGGAAGAGTATTTTATTTTTATTGGCAGTTTACACAATTTAAGTGTTGCCGATGTTTCCGTCTACCTTAACCAATATGGTGAGTTTTTTAATGGCGAAATCCTGAACAGTGGGAAGTACATACGCGATTTTAGTAAAGGAAATCAGGTAAAGGTCGGTATTGCTGCTGCTTTAATGCAAAAACCAGAAATATTGATTTTGGATGAACCTTTTGCCAACCTTGATCCAACCACGCAAATCCGTTTAAAGAACTTGTTAAAGGCACAGGCAGGCAACATGACTACTTTCATCTCTAGTCACGATTTAAACCATGTTACCGATGTTTGTAACCGGATCGTGCTGGTTGAAAAGGGACAGGTTATTAAAGATTTTAAAACAGACGAAAATACCTTAAAAGAGTTGGAAAGTTATTTTTCTGCTTAGTTTTTTGTACTAAGATTGATACAATTTATGCAAAGAGTCCTGATTGATCGGGACTCTTTTTTTGAAAAAAGAATTCCAGTTTATTGGGGATTATAATAAAAATAGAGCGAAAACATAGCGCTCTTGCTTTTTGGCATTGTGTTTGAATATGTTGCTCGGTAATTATAAATCTAGCATATCATGAGTATTTCAAAAGTAAGAATAGCAACATTAAGCATAGGATTGGCTGTAGGATCAATGGCATTCCAAAGTTGCGATAGTTTAACAAAAACACAAAAAGGTGCTGGTATTGGCGCAGCAGCTGGTGGTGTAGTTGGTGCATTAATCGGTAAAAAAGCAGGTAATACAGCAGTTGGCGCTTTAATTGGTGGTGCAATAGGTGGTACAGCCGGAGCTTTTATTGGCCGTAGAATGGACAGACAGGCCGCTGAAATTCAAAAGGCTATTCCTAATGCAGAGGTAATCCGTGAAGGTGAAGGTATTATTGTAAAATTTGATAGTGGTATTTTATTTGATTTTGATAAAACTGCTTTGAAAGATGCAGCTAAAACCAATATTCAGAGTTTAGCTTCTTCGTTAAACCAATATCCTGATACAGATATCAAAATTATTGGCCATACTGATAGCCGTGGTACCGAACAATACAATATGGGCCTTTCAGAAAGAAGAGCGGCTGCGGTTAAAGCTTATGCCGTTTCTCAAGGTGTTCCATCTTCAAGATTAGTTACCATTGGTAAAGGTTTTGCTGAGCCAATTGCAGATAACAGCACTGACGCAGGCCGTGCGGCAAATCGTCGTGTAGAAATTGTAATTGTTGCAAATGATGCCTTAAAATCTACCGCACAAAAACAAGGTTAATATCAAGAATTCCCTCTACCTATGAGGTCAATATATACTCACCCCAGTGTACACGCACTGGGGTTTTTTTCGTTTACGAGTTATTTAACTTTCTTGCCAACGCGCTATCCAGGTTGGCAACTCTTTGTCAGCCTATCGCTGGTTTGGTTACCCACAAAACAACAGGAAACTACTACATTAATTTAATTGAGTGATAAGGTGAAAATTTATCGCCTTTTTTGGAAAGCAGGTTCCTGTGTTTATCGGTTCCGGTAATCCCGCCATCCGCTTTATTCCGACTTTATGTCCTACCGTGTGGACACAATTAATTATAATATTTTTCTCCCGCTCTATGCCGCGGAGGCATGGTACTTTGGAGCGCCAAAGTACCCAAAGCGCTTCGTCAATCCAGCAATGAGCCTTTTGCACAACCCCATACGCATCAAAAAAACAGTGGCACTTCGTTTTGTGTTCAATATTCTTTTGAAATCAAATCATTGTAATGAACACAAAACCACTGCGTTTCAGGTTTGTTAGTGCTAATTTAACTTAACTGCAACTGTTTTTTGATTTCCCTGGCTCTTGGGATTGACAGTGTTCTTCGCTAAAATCAGTGCATTATTAAAGTTGGCTAGCAAAACGCCTAAACAATTCATAAAAAGATGTGTCCACACGGTAGGACTTTATGTCGGGATGCCCGCTACTGTCGGGTTTAGATAACCTAGGTTGTGCCCGGAAGCTAAACTACTCTGCAACTTAAATCGTTGTACCGGAATAAGGTTCTTAAACGGGATTGAAGCGGCATCCTCCGATCTGATTTTTCATCAGAATCGGAGATTTAGCAAAAAGCCCAACTGACGTTAAATAATGTAAATGGCCTTGCTTTCCAAACCCTATGAAATAAATATAGATTGTCGGATGGGAACATCCGACACCACAAATGATTTCAGGGTCTATCTAGCAGGAAGATGCTGTATCACTCATCCGACCGGCCGGAAGTTCAGTATGACGATCGCGTTAGGAAGAGACTAACATCGCTCACTACGAATAAATATCCTCAAAATAACTCACCACCAGCGATTTCATCAGCATTTCCTGCTCTAACATGGTATAGGGTGGAATGGCTTTGATCAATTTCCAATGGGGCCATCCATCCTGGTCTAAGCCTTCCAGTTCATAAAATCCCATTTCGCTCAATAAACGGCAGGTAGCAATATGCATCAGCTCTTCTTTCTGGCGCTTACTATATTTTTTCGGGCCTTTGCCCAGTTCCTGAACGCCTATTAAAAAAAGCATGACCTTTAAATCAGGAAAATCTGATTCAAATTCAGTTGAAATCCTTTCCTGTAAAACTTTCCACTTGGCATTAATCTCCGACGGCTTCATAAATGCAAAGATAGTGCAAAAACGTGTAAGCATTAAGTAAAACGTTTAGGCTTTTAACACCCACGCTTGAATGGTAACGGTATTTTTGGTTACATTTATAACCTATGGATACAAATAGTAATAAAAAAATTAATGCGGGTTTATTAGCCTACGGCATGTCGGGGAAAGTTTTTCATGCTCCTTTTTTGCAGGCCCACAGCGGATTCAATTTACAGGCTGTGGTAGAACGCAACCATAAGAATGCAGTGAATGATTATCCAGATATTATCAGCTACAATAGTGTTGATGAGTTATTAAATGATGAGGAAATAGAGCTAATCGTAATTAATACCCCAAACAATCTCCATTACGAACATGCCAAAGCAGCTTTAAATAAACACAAGCATATTTTGGTAGAAAAGCCCTTTACTGCAACAACGGCAAAGGCAAAAGAACTGTTCGAACTGGCCGATAGTGTAGGCAAACAGATTTTCTTTTACCAGAACCGTCGCTGGGACAGCGATTTTACATCTGTACGAAATGTTATTGAAAGCGGTAGACTGGGTAAATTGGTTGAGGTTCATTTGCGTTACGACCGTTACCGCAATGTAATTGGACCAAAAGTATTTAAAGAAACACCTGTAGAAGCCAGTGGACTCCTATATGATTTAGGGCCACATCTTTTAGATCAGGTAATCAGCCTGTTTGGCAAGCCCTTAAATTACCATAAAATTTTGGGTAAAAATAGGGAAGGTACTTTGGTAGATGATTACTTTTCCATCCAATTGACTTACCCTGATAGTCTGCACGTTTTCGTTACTTCGAGTATGTTAGTCGTGAACCCACAGCCAGGATTTGTTTTACATGGCGTAAACGGCAGCTTTATTAAACAAAGAACCGATATTCAGGAAGAACAGTTATTGGCTGGCATGAAATTAACCGACCCCAGTTATGGCATTGAACCTGAAAATAAAGATGGTTTGTTAACGACCATTGATGCTGATGGAAAGAAAACCGAAGAGAAAGTTCCGTCGGAAGTAGGAAGTTATTTGCCCCTTTTTGAAGCCGTTTATCAGGGGATAATCGATAATAAACCCTATCCTGTAACAAGAGAAGACGTTTTAACACAAATTGAAATTATAGAAAGCCCGGTAACAACATAATCTCATGAATTCTCTCCCGTTTATATACCTGATTCCAATTTTTTTGATTGCCCTATATTTAATCCTAAAGAAAAAGAAAGTGGCAGTAACGCCTTTAACCGACGTAGACAAAAAAATACTCGATGATTATGTGAGTTATTACCACAATCTTGATTCGACAGATAAATTGAGGTTTGAAGAAAAGGTGGCTACATTTTTCAGTACGGTTAAAATCGAACCGGTTGGTTTGGAAATGACCACATTGGATGAATTGCTAATTGCGGCAAGTGCGGTAATCCCCATTTTTGGTTTTGACGATTGGCAGTACAAGAACCTCACCAGCGTTTTATTATATCCGGATACTTTTAATAAGGATTTTCAGTTTGATAGTGGTGAAAGAAATATCATGGGGATGGTGGGCACTGGGTATATGAACGGACAAATGATTTTATCGCGTTCGGCATTGCGCTATGGTTTCTCTAAAAGCGCAGGCAAAGAGAATACAGCCATACACGAATTTGTACATCTTTTAGATAAATCTGATGGGGCAACCGATGGTGTTCCGGAAAATTTGTTGGCACATGAGTACACTTTACCGTGGATTAAGATGATGCATGAGGAAATGGAAAAAATTGAAGAGAATAAGTCGGATATTAATCCTTATGCCATCACTAATCAGGCTGAGTTTTTTGCCGTGGTTTCTGAATATTTCTTTGAAAAACCTGAGCTGTTAAAAGACAAACACCCTGAACTGTATTTTCAGTTAAGTCGCATTTTTGCCCAGCAACCTGCCGGATAGTTTGATTAATCAAAAAAGATGAAAATAATAATCACATTGCTTTGCAGTTTGGCCTCACTTGGTGTATGGGCACAAAAAACATATTCGCTTAAGCAGAATTATCCGACAGGGAATAAGTATGATTTTTCATTTGTTTCCGATCAGATCATCAATCAGAAAATTGCTGGCAGAAGCATAAACTCCACGCAAACCATAGGGACAGATTACATTTTTGATATTACTGAAGGACACAATGGCGATAAAGATTTAAAGGTAACTTACAATAGGTTGTTTATTAAATCGAATGCAATGGGAAATGCCATGACATTGAGCTCCGATGATCAGGATAGCACCAAAAAGAATCCTTTCAGCGGCTTAAAAGGTGCATCTTTTTACATGACGATCAGCCCAAGCGGTGCCATAAAAACTGTTGCTGGTATAGATCAGATGTTGGATAAAATGGCAACAAGGATGACTAAAGATACCAGTCAGGCTAAACAGCTTAAAAATGCCTTAAGTAGACAATTTAACAATGAAATTGTGAAGCAAACAATGGAATCGTCATTTAAAATTTATCCAGATAAAGCGGTTAAAATAGGCGACAGCTGGACAGTTGATACCAAAATGCAAATGAGTATGCCGATTGAAACCATTACGCGATATACTTTGAAAGAAGTAGAGGATGGCATTGCTATATTGAGTGTAAAAGGGACATTGGTTTCAAAAGGAGATTTTGAAGCAATGGGCAACAAAATGGAAACAGATTTACATGGAACCAATTCTGGTGAAACGTCTATTGATATAAAAACCGGTATTGTGCTGAACAGTCACCTACGTGTAGAGTTATACGGAAAAATGAAATCGATGGGGCAGGATATCGATTTCGAAATGCAGGGTATTAATAAAATTACAGGGAAAGAGATTAATTAATTTATTGAACCTCACAGGTTTCGAAAACCGGTGAGGTGTTTCAAAAACTATAAACTGCCCGTTAGTGCCACCAAAAACTCCGTCGGGATCTCGATATGAGGAATATGCCCACAGGCGTCAAATTCGATAAGTTTAGCGCCAATAATTTTCGCTGCGGTCTGTTTCCCTAAAAATTTATATTGCCCATGTAAAGCCTGTTGATCTGGTGTAAGCAATGCCTTGCCAACGATGGTTTTATCTTCCTTACCGATGAATAAAACAGTGGGTACTTTTAAATTTTGAAATTCGTATACTACAGGTTGCTCATAAGTCATCGTATAAGTGAGCGCGGCAACTTTAGCCCAGCGTGGGTAATCTGAACTATTGGTAACGCCTCCCGCAATGTCTACCAAATATTCATATTCGGGTTTCCAATAAGTAAAATAAGAACCCTGATAATATTTTCGTACGCTCTCGGGCGTGGTTTTAAGTTCCGTTTGGTACTGCTGTGCTGTAGTAATATATGGGATGAACGTTTTATAATCCTCTAATCCGATTGGGTTTTCAAGTAAGAGCTTTTCTGTTTTATCAGGATACATCAAAGCGAAACGGGTGGCTAACATGCCGCCCATGCTATGACCTAAAACAACGGTTTTTTGAATCCCCAGCGTATCTAAAAGCTTTTTATTCCAGGTAGCCATTTGGTGGAAACTATAATGGATAAATGCTTTTGATGATTTACCGAAACCGATCTGATCGGGAACAATTACGCGGTAACCAATATTGGTGAGGGCCTTGATTACGTTGGTCCAGTAGTAACCGCCGAAGTTTTTTCCATGAAAAAGGATAGCCGTTTTGCCATTGACAGCTTTTGTTGGCTGAACATCCATATAAGCCATTTTAATATCCTGTCCTTCCGTATTAATCGGGAAATATTTAACCGGATAGGGATATTTAACATTATCAAGTGTAATTGATAGCGTGTCTGTGTGCTGCGCTTTGAGCTGATGGAAAAAGAAGAATAAAAGGGCAAATAATAGGAAAAACTTCTTCATGTATTGGGTAGTGATCTAAAAAACTAAACTAATTGGCCTAAGTTATACTTTTGCCAATTAGTTAGCTTAAAAATCATGCCCTTTTTTACATGATCAATAACTGGCTTTGTAAGCGTGATGAATTTGAATTAATCTTTAAACATCTGTTTCAAGTATTTTACAGGCATCTGAACTTTGGTTTCATCTGATAAACTTCCTGAAATTTTATTGATATTAAATTTGTCTATTTTAATTTCCGATTTTTCAAAAGTTTTAACGTTTAAGTTTTCAATATTTTTATTTTCTTCTCCCTCCTCACCCTCAATACTTGCAGATGAATTTTTGCAGATAATATTTAAGTTCTTGTAATTATTATTTCCTGAGCTGAATGCCGTACTATCCAGATTGATGGTCAAATTTTTAATTTCAGTTTGGTTGATTACCCTGGTAATTTTTCCGTCTGTACTAAATGTAACTGGTGAACTGAACATGAGTTGGTCCGAATTTTTCACGTTAATACCTAAAGTGTCGGTTTTAGCTGTTAAAACAATGCTTGAAGCATTACCAACGTCTAATTTATCAATATTTGGACCATATACCAATATCACAATACCATCAAAATGGTTACCAGACCTATTAAGCTTATCACTAAACTTAATTTGTAATACTCCGGCCCTATTGACATTAAAAACGATGTCATTTTTCACATCGTAAGGTATTTTTACACCTGATTGTGTACTTTTTATAAAGTGTAATTCTAAGTATATCCTTTTTGCATCTGGAATATTAACCAGTGAAAAAGGTGTTTTAATGGGGATGGAAACCCTGTCTTTACTCATCCTGTCAAAAGGTTCTTCATTTATCTCTTGCTCTTCTACAAAATTATGGCCAGTTCTCGTACGATAATTTATTTTAACATTCACTGCCACAACAATGATTGGGATAATAATCAGTAGTGCTGCAAGTGCGATTAATAATTTATTACTTGTTTTCATTCTCTTAAGCGTTAAAGTTTTCTTTTACAAACGTTTTGTATTGGTTTTCCAGCTCATCAAAACCGATGTTAAGCAGGTAAATATTCCTGAACACTACAGGTAGCTCGTCTGCCATGAACTGTTGTTTCCGGTAGCTTTTTACGTGTTCAGTTGCAGCTTCATCTACAAAAAAGCCTATTCCCCTTTTATTTTTGATGATGTTTTTATTTTGCAGCAACTCGTAGGTACGCATAACGGTATTGGGGTTTACTTCCATTTCTACAGCTAATTCCCTTACCGAAGGAACCTTCTCATCAGCCTTCCATTTTCCTAGCAAAATGTGCTCACAAACGTATTCTGCTATCTGAAGGTATATTGCCTTGTTATCTCTAAATTCCATATCTATACCTTTTAATTAAACTTCTTTTTCTTTAAGGCGAACATAAGTGATCAGCCAAATAATTAAACTGAGTGCAACTGACGACCAAAAAAAGATGGCAAGTACAAAATCTTTTTCTACATGATCTACAGTGTATATGCGGCTTTTACCTGCTGTTATCCAATTTCCAAACTTAATGGTGAAGAAAATGATGAATGAAAATAATGCTGTTACGGATAAAGCAGTTTTGATGTAATGAAATCGGTTAAAATAGATAGAGCCTAGCAGAAAAATGCCCGAGAAGAAAAAAGGCATTGCAAATAAAAACTTGAACTCTTTTTCTGAAGTTAGATCATCAAACAATGTGCTAAATGAAACTACGGTCAGCTTACCTGTATTATAGTTTGTAGCTTTGCTATCTTGCCATAACTCATTGAAATAGTTTAAAAAAATCGCATCAACTACGTAAAAAATAAGCAGGTAGCTAATGATACTGAGGATGGTAGAAAAAAGAATGGCACAAATAAACTTTTCGGCAACGGAGGCGGGTGTCATTAACTCCATAATGGCCTTTGGCTTTTGACCAAATGCGCTAAAATAAGCGCTGGCTTGAATGGTCAGGAACAGGAAGCCTATAGCAATAAAAGTAGGTAGCCGGAAACCCAATTGAACACGGCCATGATCATCCCATTTATAAAATGAGCGGTTGATATCCGGGGTGTTAAAAAAATAAAAGGCAATTAAAATGCACGCTAATACCACCAGGCTCATTAAATAAATTTTTCCAAATTCCAGCCATTGTCTTTTGAGCAATAATCCAAATCTGTTTATGTTAAATGTGTTGTTCATGGTTTAGCTGAATAAAGGTTTAAATTTGATTTTTTCGGCTAGGATGGCATTAAAAAGTAACTCCATATCTAATTTGCTTTCTTCCTGGTGGTAATTTGGCATGACGGCATTATAACCAGAGAGCGAAGGCTCCGCGTAAAATATGCTGTCGTCAACCTTTTTTACTTTTTTAAAGGTCAGTTTTTCAGTAATTTCTTGTACTGTGGCTTTAAGGGCAATGTCATTTTCATCCAACATGATCACCGTATCAATCAGATTATCCAGGTCTCTAACTTGGTGGGTAGAAATGATGATGCAACGCTCATCTGTCATGGCCGAAGCCATAATTTTCCTGAACTGCGCCTTCGATGGGATATCCAACCCATTAGTAGGCTCATCCATAATTATCAATTTGGCCTGCGTAGCCAATCCAAAAGCGATAATTACTTTTTTCTTCTGGCCATAACTCATGTTAATGAGTTTCTGTTCAACCGGAATATCAAATTCTTTGATCAAATCATTAAAATATTGATGATCGAAGTTTTTATAAAAGGGAGCATTGGCTTTTAGGTATGTGCCAATTTTTACCGAAGGCAGATAAAATTCTTCAGGAATAAAACAGATCTGCTCTAAAAGCGCAGGCTGCCTTTTCGCAGGATCATAACCCATTACCTCCAATGTACCACTCTGAGCATATACCAAACCTGCAAGGTTTTTTAATAAAGTTGATTTGCCGGCGCCGTTTTTACCAAGCAAACCGTAAATATGGCCATTGCTTAACCGCATGCTCATATTTTTAAATAATGGCTTATGCTTGCTGTAGCCAAAATTAAGATTGTTAATATTGATCATATCTACTGTATTAGTTAAATAATACACTAAAGTATAATCTTATTTTGTTGTTTCCAAATTTTTGGTGAAAAAGTTTGACGTGGAGCGTGTGGCGGATGGCGTTGTTATATGGAAATATGTAAAAGGGATGATGGAATTGATTTATATTCTAACGCTATGTGTGTTAAGACTCTTGTTATCTTCTTTGTACCTATGAGATTAATTTGGATTTAATCTCAACACTATTCGCCCTACACTTAACGCTTTCCGCTCTTCGCTTTCTGCTAAAGGCCACGGAAACGTAAAATATCAGTTTAATCATTGTTTCAATAAAACTTCCTTCATACCCAGATTGTATGTTTGTAATACATCTATGTAGTATGGATACAAAATGGGCATATCTGCTTAGCCGCTTAGCAATTGGTTTAAGTTTTTTCGGACATGGTTTGGTTCGTTTGCCAAAACTTACTGGTTTTAGCCATTGGATGGTTGGGCAATTTTCGAAATCGTATTTGCCTGATGAATTGGTTGTTCCATTTAGTTATGTTTTGCCGTTTGCAGAATTGATAGCAGGGCTTATGATTATATTGGGTTTGTTTACCAGGCAAGGGTTATTATTTGCCGGAGCGATTTCATTGATGCTGATCTTCGGAACCACACTCATTGAAAATTGGGAGGCCTTACCTTCGCAACTCATTCATGTGGCATTTTTATCGGTACTACTTGTTTACTTACCGTATAACAGTTATGCGGTTGATCAAATCATTAAAAAATAATTATGGAATACAGAAAAATTGGAAATTCAGATTTAGAATTGTCAGTAATTACGTTTGGCGCCTGGGCCGCTGGTGGCTGGATGTGGGGCAGTACAGATAGAAACGATGCCATTAATGCCATAAAAGCCAGTTACGATTTAGGGGTTACTTCGATTGATACCGCACCCATTTACGGTCAGGGAGATAGTGAAGAAATTGTTGGCGAAGCCATAAAAGGCATTTCTCGCGATAAATTACAACTGGTAACCAAATTTGGGATGCGTTGGGATTTGGCCAAAGGCGATTTTGGCTTTAAGAGTAAAAACAATGAAGGAAAAGAGATTGATATTTATAAATACGCCGGAAAAGAAAGTGTAATTTACGAATGCGAACAATCTTTAAAACGCTTGGGTACTGATTATATAGACCTTTACCAGATCCATTGGCCAGACTCCACTACGCCGATCAGTGAAACTTTCGAAGCCGTGAGCAGGTTGATTGAACAGGGTAAGGTGCGTTATGCAGGTGTATGTAATTATGATGTAGCACAATTAAAAGAGGCCGGTCAGACTTTAGAGATTATTTCCAACCAGATTCCATTTAGCATGGTAAACCGCGGTGTTGAGGAAGAAATAGTTCCATACTGCATCGAGAATAATAAATCTGTTTTGGCTTATAGTCCGATGGAGCGCGGTTTATTAACCGGAAAAATGACTACTGACTACCAGTTTGAAGAGGGCGACCACCGAAAGGGAAATAAATTTTTCTCACCGGAAAGTATCGAAAAAACAAATGCATTTTTAGCTAAAATAAAACCGTTGGCAGATGAGCAAAATGCGACCTTATCCCAACTGGTTTTACGTTGGACGATTGAACGTCCAGGTATCACCATCGCTTTGGTTGGTGCAAGGAATGAAAAACAAGCTATACAAAATGCAAAAGCTGTAAATGTAACATTAAGTGCTGAAGATATTCAGTTCATCAATACAGAATTAAAGAAAGCTGGTTTTTAATTGTAATATTAAGCATAGCGTACACGGAGTTTTTCACAGAGAGGAACATTGGTTGTACTCCGTGTATTTCTGTGTGCTCTCCGTGGTTTAAATATTGAAAAGATATGTCTAAATTATTTTCTCCTTTTACGATAAAGGATGTAACCTTAAAAAATAGAATTGTGATTTCGCCGATGTGCCAATATTCGGCTGTTGATGGCTTTGCCAACGATTGGCATTTGGTTCATTTAGGGAGCCGTGCCGTTGGTGGTGCAGGTTTAATTATCCAGGAAGCTTCAGCAGTTACTGCCGATGGAAGAATAACATATGCCGATTTAGGCATCTGGAAAGATGAACATGTAGAAAAACTGAAACAAATTGTTTCTTTTATCCATGATCATGGCGCTATTGCAGGCATTCAATTGTCGCATGCCGGCCGAAAAGCCAGTTGTGAAGTACCATGGGACGGTGGCGAGCAGATTGCATCCGGTGAAAATAGCTGGAAACCGGTCGGTCCATCGCCAATTTCTTTCAAACCTGGACAGGTAGAACCGCACGAACTTTCGATTTCAGAAATTCAGGATATTGTTTTTGCATTCAGGGCAGCTGCAAAACGGGCACTTGATGCAGGTTATAAAGTAGTAGAAATACATGCTGCGCATGGTTATTTACTGCATCAGTTTTTCAGTCCTTTGAGTAATAAACGTACAGATGTTTACGGCGGAAGTTTCGAAAACCGAATCCGTTTGGTCATTGATGTAGTTGAAGCTGTACAATCGGTATGGCCAGATAATCTGCCATTGTTCGTCCGTATTTCGGCAACCGACTGGACGGAAGGTGGATGGAACGAAAATGATTCCTTGCAATTGGCTGCAGTATTAAAAGATAGGGGAGTGGATTTAATTGATACCTCATCTGGTGGAAATGTACCTGATGTTGTCATCCCTGCCGGACCAAATTACCAGGTCCCTTTTGCGGATAAGATCAGGAATGAGATCGGCATTTATACCGGCGCAGTAGGTGTGATTGTTGAAGCCCGCCAGGCTGAAGAAATTTTGGAGCAGGAAAAAGCCGATTTGATTTTTATTGCGCGTGAATCATTACGTGATCCTTATTTTCCGACACATGCGGCACAGGTGCTTGGCGATGATGTGGAATGGCCAAATCAATATGTGAGGGCAAAAAGGGAAAAGTTTAAGAAGTAGGTGGGAGGTGCAATCATGCATCGTCAAGCCAATGTTATTGTAAGGAGTAATTATTATAATAATCAGCTTGATTGACAGATAAATTCAGTTGTTGAGTTCCTCATTAAATCGTCATTGCAAGAAGGCTTTTCAGCCGACGAAGCCTGCCTGTTGCCGGCAGGCTTCGTCGTTTCTCCTCGCAATGACGATCAGACTTAAACAGAAAGCGGAGTAATCTTATCGATCAGCTCCGCTTTTTGTTTTCAGTGGTTTCGGTTGTTATTTCGCTACTGTAAAAGGAATGTACAATCCGAATGTAATGTTTCTACCGGGGTTATAAACACCTAAATTAAGGTTTTCTGAATCTAAACGGCCAGGTTTTAATCTGCTCAATGCATCGTAATACCTATGGTCTAACAAGTTATTTGCGGACACCGAAAGTTTAACTGGTTGTTTGCCCAAATTAAAGGTTGCCCCTATGCCTGCATTTAATAAGGTATAACCGCTGGTTGGCGTTTCAAAAACCTCATCTACACGGGTTTGTTTAAATGCTGAATTAATTCCTACAGAAAAGTATGCATCATTTACACCTTTAAGTTTGGGTTCAAAACGCAGCTCATTTCTCAATGTCCCGGCAGGTATGAAAGCTAATGGCCTATCCAAAGTATTATTTTGTGCATGAACATAGCCAAAAGTATTTTCGAAATGAATAAACGGAACCGGATGAATGGTTAAACTGGCTTCAGCACCATAAAGATTAGCATTTACCTGGCCATAACGGTAAACCGGATAATTACTATCTTCGGCATCTATTCTTTCTCCATTAGTTGAAGCGTAAATAAAGTTGTGAACGTAATTATTGTAAACACTTGCGCTGGCACTCACAATTTTGCCTTCGTATTCCAAAGCGGCATCTACCTGGTAACTGCGTTCCGGACTTAAATTGGAATTACCGATTTCATAGCGGAAAGTTCCTTCATGAACCCCATTTGAAGCTAACTCTGCCGGGTTAGGGGCACGGAAAGCAGAACCTGCGTTGGCTTTAAAGTTTAATGCTTCATTAAATTGATGGGTAAAACCTAATGCCCCGCTAACGTTCGAAAATTTATTCTGAAAAGGTGCAAACTGCTCTTCATTATCCACAAATAATTGTTTTCCGTTATTCTTTCTATAATCGTAACGCGCGCCAATACTAAAGGTACTGTTCTCCCAGTTTTTCTTGGCATAAGCAAAAACACCAATACCATAGGTATCATAATCTGGTATCAAAAATTCATCGTTTGCTTTGTTTTCACTTTGGCCGGCATCAGCACTTACACCAAATACAGGTTGCCATCCGTTTGTTTCGTGGATGTAGTATTTTAAATCGGCATTATAAGTTTTAAGATCAAAAAACAATGATGGATCTGGACCCTCTTCCAGTTCGCGGCGCTGATTCTGTTGATAACCAAAATCAGCCTTCAGATTACCATTACCGATGATGAAGTTGTTGTTTAAGGCGATTTTAAAGTGCCTGATGTCCTGACGTGGATATTCTAAGGTACGACTCTTAAAGTCGTTGTTAGTGAACGCACTACCATCTTCTCTTACAAAATTCCCGTTGTCATCTAAATGCGGATCGTAAAAGCCGATATTATTGTGAAAGTTAGACACATTTAAGTGCGTATAACCCCAGCTTTTATTTAAACCAATCATTCCGCTCAAATCAGTTTCGTTAAAGCCTGAATTCGGGAAATAACCGGTAGGTGTTTTAAAAGAATAAGCATTTTTATAGGTTCCACGCGCCCTCCAAACAAAGCCATTTTCGTTACCATTTAACATTAATGAGTTGGCGGTAAGTCCGTTGTTGGTAGCGTAATTGGTAATGAATTCTCCTTTTACCTGTCCTTCAGGTGCTGTACTCGGCTCTAATAGATTAATTACTCCTCCAAGTGCATCAGAACCGTACATTAGCGATGCTGCGCCACGTAAAATCTCTACACGATCTGATTTAAATTGGTCGATTTCGATGCCGTGTTCATCACCCCATTGCTGGCCTTGTTGTTTAATACCATCATCTAAGGTTACAATTCTATTATAACCTAAACCCCTGATTACCGGTTTAGAAATTGATGGGCCGGTAGTAATCTGCGATACACCAGGTACTTTAGCCAGCGCATCAATTAAGTTAGTGGAAGGCTGCAATAACTGATCCTTGCCCACTATAGCTGATGAGGCACTATTTCGTTTACTCGTGCTACTGATTAAACTTCCCGTGATTACAATTTCCTTTGTTTCTATGGCAGTAGGCTGTAAGGCAAATTCCAATCCGGCTGCGTTGGCAAAATTGACTACTTGCGCAGCGGTTTTGTAGCCGACGTAATGTACCTCGATTAGGTAACTTCCTTTAGCAGGAAGGTTATTTAATGTAAATTCTCCATCATTATTGGTTACGGATGAAACTTTTAAATCAGGAATAAAAATGGTAGCACCTGGTAATGTCTGTTTTGTACTGGCATCAATAACCTTACCTTTTATATCCTTTAATATGGCGGCGAAAGCAGTATTGCTTAATAATGTATATAGAATTACCAAGCCAATAAGCTGTAATTTTTTCATGTATGTGTGTAAATAAAATGAACGAAATACCAAAACTATAGCTCAAAAGAAGCTGGTTTTAGTTTATCGGATAAATAATTTGATTAGCGCAGATGCGCGATGAGAAAGAAGAAATTAGGCCAAAGGGGGACCACGTAAACAAGTGCGTTTTACCTCGGTAAAGGCATTCTTTAATGTTGGTGCGATGCGCTTAAAAATTCTGGCTGATAAAAAGATTCTGTAAATGTGGTGGATTTGCACATAGTTTTTTTCAAAACTTGCGTTACAGATCAAACAGGTATCGCCATGTGCCTGTACGTGACTAACATGTTTACAATTAACTTCCTTTTCAACAACCGGAAGTGGATTATGGTGGTGAAGTACACTCCATGGCGTTAAAGCAATAGCAAATACGATCAGCAGGAATACTGATAAATATTTATGAATATTTTGTCTATGCTTTTTCAACCGGGCAAAAATAACAATTCCTCAGCAATTATAATATATTTACAAAGTAACTTTGTTTTTATAGTGGTTTCGACTTTAGATTTAACCGGTAGTTTAACCTGGGATTGCATAAATCTGCTATAAAGTGCCGAAATGTAGATTGCAAATCCAATCCATTATGATTTGCAATAAAGATAATAGATAGTTAAATGAAAATTATCAGGAAAAACCTATTTAACGCATTACTGATCGCTATCTTTTTGGTAATGGCTTTTGTACCTGGTGCAAAAGCATTTTTTATTAGGGGCTTAATGGAGATCGGTTTCTATAAACCCAATGTGGAAACAACTAAAGAAAATATTGCTGGTCTCAACGGAATCAGGTTTAAAGATGTCAATGGCAATCTGGTTGATCTTGGCGATTTAAAAGGCAAAGTTATTTTTCTCAACTTTTGGGCAACCTGGTGCCCGCCATGCAGAGCCGAGCTACCTTCGATCAACAAGTTATACGATCAATTTAAAAATGATCAAAATATAGTTTTCATTTTTGCCGATGCTGACGGCGACCTTGCCAAATCGGCCCAATTTATGTCCGACCGGGAATATCACTTGCCAGTTTATAAGATAGAAAGTAATATCCCCGAGCAGCTATTTACAGGTGCATTACCCACAACTGTTATTTTCGATAAGCAGGGGCGATTATCTTTCAAACATGAGGGTGTGGCCAATTATGCAGATCAAAAGATTGTTGATTTCTTAAATCAGTTAAAAAGCGTAAAATAACTCAACGTCAAAACCAATCCATATGCTCATCTCAGTGGTATATAAATTGAAGGGAGCGCAACAGTTAATGAGCAAACTTTGACTAGAGGGTTAACCAATGATTTTACTATTTTTGCGCTTATGATTTCATTTTTCGAGGCTTCCCTGAAGCAACTTTCCATCCACCATACTGGCAATAAATTACTTGAAGAGTACTACAAATTATCTGATGCGCCTTTAAAAATCGATGACGAAATGTTGGGGAACCTGCTGTTGCAATATTTCTTAAAGCCTTTTGAAAAAGTAAATGAAGTCTATCGGTTTTATCACCCTAATGATAATTTGGAATTGAACGAAGTATTCCATTTCGTTCATGAAATTTTTGAAAATAATGAACTGTTTCACGAAGATTCGCAACAACTGGCCAAACATCTATACGATGTAGCCAACCATCCAAAAATTAAATCGGGTGAATTGTATATTGCCTATTTTGAAAAGGTGCAGATAGAAGGTGAACAATTGGATGTAGTTGGAATTTTTAAATCTGAAACAAAAGATACCTATTTAAAAGTTTATCCGGAACAGGATGGTTTTAATGTAAGTTATGAACAGGAAGCCATTAACATTAATAAGTTAGATAAAGGCTGCCTGATTTTTAATGTAGATAGAGAAGAAGGTTATAAAGTCGTGGTATTGGATCAATCGAAGAGTAGTAACGACTCTGCCGTTTATTGGAAAGATGAATTCTTAAAACTCAAAATCAGGAATGATAGTTATAACCAGACCCATAATGTTCTAGGCGTTTATAAAAACTTTGTCACGCAGAAGCTTGATGACGATTATGAAATCAGCAAAGCAGATAAAATTGATCTCTTAAACCGTTCAATGAAGTATTTCAAAGAAAAAGAGACCTTTGATATGGAGGAGTTTGGAAATGAGGTGATTGGCAATGCCGACGGGATTGAATCTTTCAAAAACTATAAGAAAAATTACGAAGAAGAGTTTGAAAGTCCGATAGCCGATCATTTTGAAATTGCCGAATCTGCGGTTAAAAAACAGGCCAGGGCTTATAAAAGCGTGTTAAAATTGGATAAGAATTTCCACATCTATATCCATGGCAATAAAGACATGATTGAGAAAGGTTATGACGATGATAAATCGATGAATTTTTATAAAGTGTATTTTAGGGAAGAAGAGTAGGGAGTTTTGAGTTGGGCGTTTGGGGCTTAGAGTTGCCAGGCATGTTGTTGTAACAATACCTCTAAACTCATCACTGTTAACTCCCAACTAAATCCGCTGCCGTGCTTTCAGCGCTAAATATTGATTAATTACGTTAACGGTAAGCTTTTGCGGAAGTGTAAGAATAGCCAGAATACTAATTCCTCGGTCTGTGTCCTCACAGACCGAAACAAACATTCAATTTTAAAGATATCAATCTTATTTTTACGATTATCGGTTCTATAGGGGGCATGAACCAAAATAAATTTATATTCGATTAAATGAGATTGAGGTTAATTTTCTATTTTTATTTATGGAAAATGAAATCTTCATACAACATCATAATTCAAAGATGCTTTTGGATGAAGTGTACTTTTGGACGGATACGGTTAAAGATTGGAAGAAGATATTTTCTATCGATAAATATAAAATAGTTGTAATTGATACTTAAGGAATTAGTTAATAGAAAAAAGATTGTTGTTTATGCTTTTGTAATTATGCCAAATCACTTGCATTTGGTATGGAAAATGATTGAGCTAAATGGGAAAGAAATGCCTCATGCAAGCTTTAACAAATTTACCTCTCATCAGATTTTTCAGGATATAAAACTTCAACATTCAGAGCGACTATCAGATTTTAAAGTAACCGATGCAGAAAGAAATTTTCGTTTATGGCAGCGGGATCCTTTAGCCGTTTTAATGGATTCGCAAAATAAACTAGAACAGAAAATCGATTATATCCATCTCAACCCTTTACAAGAAAGATGGCAATTATGCGAAAAACCTGAAGATTATGATTGGTCATCTGCCAGATTTTATGAAACCGGAATAGATAATTTTGGATTTTTAACCGATTATAGGGATCTTTTGTAATGTTTCGGTCTGTGGGGACACAGACCGAGGATGGTGGAAGAAGAATAGGGAGTTTTGAGTTGGGCGTTTGGGGCTTAGAGTTGCCAGGCATATTGTTGTAACAATACCTCCAAACTCACCACTGTTAACTCCAAACTAAATTCTTTGGTGTGCCTTCAAGGCCAAATACTGATTGATCACATTTACCGTAAGCTTTTGCGGTGGTGTAAGAATAGCCAAAATACCATGTTTGTTTAATTCTTTAACCATTAATTTTTTCTCGTAGATAAATTTCTCTGCAATGGTTTTATGATAAATCCCCTCCACATCTTTAGCAGGTTCTGTACTTAATTCTTTTAGCTCGGTATTTTCGAAAAACACAACCAACAGTAAATGGTATTTGGCAATTCTTTTTAAAAAGGGTAACTGGCGCTGGAGCGCTGATAAACTCTCAAAATTGGTAAAGAAAACCAAAAGACCGCGTTGTTTTACAACAGTACGAACGGTAGTGTACAGGGCTTCAAGATTACTTTCCAAATACCTTGTTTTTTCTTTGTAAAGCACATTCATAATGCTGCCCAACTGTGAAGCTTTACGGTCTGCAGGTACTATCGATCCAATCGTTTCTGATAAGGTAATCAATCCGGCTTTATCTTCTTTAAGCATGGCGACTTTCGAAAGTGCAACGGTTGCATTTATAGCATAATCAAGTAAGCTCAATCCTTCAAAAGGCATGCGCATTACCCGCGATTTATCAATAATACAATAGATATGCTGTGATTTTTCATCTATATAGGTGTTCACCATTAAACTGCCTTTTCTTGCAGTGGCTTTCCAGTTGATGGTACGAATATCGTCGCCGCCAACATAATTTTTAATCTGGTCAAATTCACTGCTTTGTCCGATCTTTCTGATCTTTTTAATCCCAAATTCAGTTAAATAGCGCGATGCTGCCATGAGTTCGTACTGACCAAGATTGATGAACGATGGAAAAACAGGTAAAATCCTGGCGCCATCAAAATTGTAACGCCTACTAACTAAACTTAATGGCGAACTGATATAAGCTCTAATGAATCCGAAATCATATTCACCACGTTTGGTTGGACGTAAATTATAGTGGATTGATTTTATTTCTGCGGGTTTTATATGGAGCTTAAAATCTTTATCACGAATCTGGAACTGAAAAGGTATTTCGTCAATTACCCTTGCATTTACCCCAAAGCCATAATGATTTTTTATCTCGATCTGTATCGGGTTTTCATCACCATTGCTCAAACGTTTAGCAGTTAATCTTCTGGCTTCAATCCCATTATGATTACGGTATAGAATAAAAATATCGATAAAAAATAATAAGATGACCGCACCTGTAGCAATTTCGGGGATATCGCCAAGCCAGGGAAAAAAGAACTTCAACAAAAAAAGTAGAATGCAGCATCCTAGGGCCGCGAATAAACGGTCGGTCAGGAATAGGTTGCTGTAATATTGCTGAAAGAATTTTTTCAATGTTGTTTAATTGCTTAATTATTTAAATCGGTTAACTACAAACTGGCAACTGCAAACCGACTTACCTCGGTATTTCTATTTTTTTAATAATCTGATGGATGATGTCGCTTGTGGTTAATCCTTCCATTTCCTTTTCAGGCGACAATAAAACCCTGTGTGCCAATACAGGGATAGCTACAGCAATAATGTCATCTGGTGTAATAAAATCGCGGCCTTGCATAGCGGCAAAAGCTTTTGCACTATGTACGATGGCTAATGATGCCCTGGGCGACGCGCCCAAGTATAGCGATGGATTGTTGCGGGTTTCGTTTACAATTTTGGCGATAAACTCCAATAACTTCGGTTCTACAAATAAACTGCGGATTACACTCCTGGCTTCCAGTATCTGTTGGATGGACAATACGGGTTTTACTTCATTCAGCAATGTTTTATTAATCAGACCATGTTGCGCCATTAAGATCGCAGTTTCTTCCTCTAGCGAAGGATATTTAACTTCAATTTTAAATAAAAACCGGTCTAATTGCGCTTCAGGTAAACGGTAAGTACCTTCTTGCTCAATAGGGTTTTGGGTGGCCAGCACCATAAACGGTTCGTCCATGATATAGGTTTCTCCATCAATAGTCACCTGGCGTTCTTCCATCACTTCGAAAAGTGCTGATTGGGTTTTGGCCGGTGCACGGTTAATCTCATCAACCAAAATAATATTACCGAAAATAGGACCTCTTCTAAATTCAAAATCTCCTGTTTTGGTATTAAATATTGGGGTTCCCAAAACATCAGAGGGCATTAAATCGGGGGTAAACTGCACCCTCGAAAATTGCGCTTCTATGGATTTGGCAAGCAATTTTGCACTAAGTGTTTTCGCTACTCCGGGTACGCCCTCAATTAAGATGTGGCCATCAGCAAGCAAACCAACAATTAAGAAATCAATCACCTGTTTTTGTCCGATAATGATATTTCCAAGCACATTTCTGATCTGATTTACCGCCTCATTTAAAGCGCTTAAATCGGTACGTGGGTTAAACTGTTCTTGTTCCATTGCTTTGCGTATTTTTATAAAACTGTTCTATACTTTCGTTTAAATAAATTAATTGGGTATCATTTAAGGTGCCCATTGTTGGTGTTTGTGTAATATGATTGGTAATGGTTTTGGCCAATGCTTCGTTAATGCCAGTTTTCTCCATGAGTACCTGGGCAAAGTTGCCATCAATTTCATTGGTTTTTAAATAATATCTCGTTCTCAAATATTCCAAAAAATAGTTGATCTTTTTTAAGGCGATATCGAGGTTGTTGCGTTCGTGGTAATAAACGCTACCTACGACATGAACAAACGCTAATGAAGAATTGGTAAGCGGATCAGCAATTGGAATAATTCTTTGTCTGCGCTTCATATCGTAAAGCACAAAAACGATCAAGCTGAATATGGCCAGGTAGTAAGCGTATTTGAGTTCAGGGTGTTTAAAAAATACCCGGAGTATATCGGTTGTGGTGGCTTTTTGTGCAGAAAAATACTCATCAAAAATAAGCTGCTGAGTTCCTTGTAGATAACTTAAAGTTTTAGCGGCGTATTCTGCGCCGTATTTATCCAGCAGATTAAAATTAGTGTAAAAACCTGGTTCAGCAATCAGATATAGATTTCCCTTACCATAGCTGTAACGCACAAAGTTGGGTTTTCCATCTCCGTTCACACCGAGTACAGTAGCCTTATTGGTATCGATTTTATAATAATATTGACTGCCAATTCCTCTTTCAAAACCGTAGTTTGCCTCAGTTTTTAGGTTTGGATTGGTGAAGTTCAATGTGCGGCCTTCTGCCGACATGGCGATAAGCGCTTGTAGTTTGAGGCTTTTTTCTATTTTTCCCAGATCGTAACTGGCAATAAAAACGTCATTACCGACCTGCATGTATTTAATCAGCTGATCGAAATCTGTCTTACTGATTTCTACTTGTTGGGCAATGATTAAATAAGCTGTCTTGTTTAAGTTTTTATCCTTTAATGTATTGTAGATTGCAGTTTTAGATTGTTTAATTGTTGTCTTTGGTAAAATATCCTTTATCCGATGGTACAAAATATATGTTCCATATGGAATTTTATCTTTTACCGCATAGGTAGGTGCCCAGTTTGTTGGCGTGGGTTTGTTGTACTGGGCAACTAAATAAAGAATAATTAGTATAGCGCCAATGATCAGATATATTTTATAACCTTTCATTTAATCTGGCTGTTAAACTGGTTAAACAATTGGTTGATAGGCTCAAATTTTACTTCGTCAATAGGGAAATCGCCATACCAGATATAATCAAACTGTAGGGTAAGCTTACTAAAATCATTTCTTAGTTCCGGTTTATCAATTTCCATTAAATAATTATAATTGGTTTTATCGGGCTGCCAATTAATGATTTCTGCATCGCTTAGTTTTTTTAATGCCCTTAAATATAAAAGCCTAACCGCCAGACGGAATTTTCTTTCGGCAACCAACCTTTGCAGCTCCTGTTCATAATCAATTTCATGAATATTTTCGGTAATTACATCGTACGGAAGGATTGTTGCTTTCGGTTTTTTTCTGAATATGTTCTCGGCCCCGATGGTTTTAATCACAATAAACAAAATAAGTGCTATGCCTAGTCCAATAAAAATATACCTCGAAATTAAATTAGTGCTTGCATCCTGAATTAAGGAACCGATTAACCGCCAAAACCACATCCAGAATTTATCCCACCACGACAATTGCTGCTCGCCAATTTCATCATATTGAAATTCCTTTTGCTTTTTATAACTATTGATGGAATCTTTATCGAATTTTAAAGGAGTAATTTGAGCACTATCCACCCTGATCTCGCTAGTAGCAGATTTAGGCTTGACAGCTTGTGCTTTGCTGATTACCGGGATAAAAAACAACAGTGAAACAAGAAGATATCGGAATAGTGCGCGTTGCATTTTAATATTCTTCAGGTCTGGTATCAATAGGTTTTCCGGTATCGCCAAAATTAGAAATCCTTTCCATTAAGCCAGTGTTTTCTTTTTGTTCAACCAAACTAAAATAGGCTAGTGAAATGGTAATAATGGGGATGATGGTAAACACCTGGCACAATGACTGCAGAACTGTTGTAATCATGGTCAGTGTTAATGACATGTGGGGGCTTTTATGCGTAAACATCCCAATCATATTAAACAGGCTCGTAGGTAGAATAATCATGCTCATACAGGCATAAACAATAATCCATACTACGATCAGCGTACCAAAGGTAACCCAGAAATTATCTTTAATAACATTGAAACTTCTACCAAAAGAATAGCCCAGCGAACCATTTTCAATCACCATTATGGGAAACATCATCGCTACGTATGGGAATAACCAAAAGCCTGGCACAAGGCAAAACATAAAAGCAATGACCAACATAATGAGTAGTAAAATAGAACTTCCAAAAATCCTGAAGAAGTAATATTTAAAGTATCCCCAAACCTCATCCGTAGTAGGTGTTTGATTTCCTTTTTTTACATAAATGGCTATATAAGAAAGTATGGCAACAGTCATGCTGGCATACGAAGCCAAAGAGAACAAAACTGAAAGAAAATATTCTATTCCATGCAATGATGAGAAACCTAAGCCATTGCTGTTTCTACCGTTACCGATGGTATTGATAATGTTAACCATTTTGTATTGTTGCATTAACATGGTTAACATGCTGGCCAGTACAAATAAACCGCAAAAAGTAAAGTATATTTTGATTAGCGGCTTAAAATTTTGGCGCATGAAGGTAAAGGTATCATTGATCACCTGTCCGAAATCTCTTCTTTTCTTAAATTCAATTTTCCCTAGCATGTTGGTGTTGCTTGTTATGATAGATTTTAATGGGGTAAATAAATATATACCAGATGATAAAAGCTGCAGAAGACAGCAAAATCAGTACACTTAACCACAAAGGCATTTCAGTATGTCGGGTAACGAAGCTTTCAAAAAATGCGGCTACAATAAATATAGGAATCAGGCCTATTACCATTTTTAATCCATCTTTTGCGCCTCTTAATACAGAGGCCATTCGGGTATAGGTTTTAGGGAATAAAAGACTATTACCCAAAACTAAACCAGCCGCACCCGCCAAAACAATTGCCGATATTTCCAATGTTCCATGAATCCAGATTACCAGAACCGATTGAAAGCCCAGGCCTTTGCTAAAAAAGAAATATTGGAACGAGCCTAGCATGATACCGTTTCTGAATAACGAGACGATGGACCCGAAAGAAAATATAATGCCTAAAACAAAGGTGTACAGTGCAACAAAAATATTGTTAAACCCAATTTGCATAAACATCATCAATTCATTACTTTGCTTATAAACCCCAAAAGGATCACCTTTAGCAATATTTTCGTTCGTCATATTCACATAAGCGTCGCCCATAATCAAACGAACAAAAGTATCATCGTATTTGGCCGATAGAGCGCCAATGGCACAGGAAACCAAGAAGAATGCCAGGGCATAGAGTACCTGTTTTCGATGTTGCAAAAATATTAAGGGAAGTTCAGTTTTCCAGAAATGAATAAAGCGGTTCGATTTTTCCTTTTTGTTTTTGTAAACAGATTGGTGTAATTTGGAAGCTAAGCCGTTAAGATAGGCCGTAGTTTTCGAATTTGGATAAAATGTTTTTGAGTATGCCAGATCGTTGGTAATCTCGATAAACTGATTGGCCACTTCATCAGGACTAGGCTGCTGCATCGAATCATAATACTGCCACTTCTTCGAATTCTGTTTAACAAATAGTGCTTCTCTCATTTATAGGCGTTACCAAATCTTGGGGTAAAATAGCTAAATTTTATGGAAATAAAACCCGAATTATTCTCAGATGTTTTAACCTTTCAAAACAAATCTACATAGCTGAATAGTTCAGTTGAAAATATAATAAAACATTAGTTTTAAAAAATAAAGATTTCCCTGCACCTATTATCTCAAAAAAAATTATGTTTGAATATGGATAGCATCAGAATTAGCACGGCTCAGAATATTGATATTGATTACGAAATTGCCGGCCTTGGAGAACGGATAGCCGCACGATGTATCGACCTTGCCGGATTTGCAGTGCTTGCTATAATTACCCTGGTAGTTATGGGAGCAGCTCAAATGGCGATGTCTGGTATTGCAGCAATGGTTATTTTATTTATTTTCCTGGCAGTTTTTGTTTTTTACGATCTGGTTTGCGAAATCACTATGGACGGGCAGACTTTTGGAAAAAAGGTATTAAAAATTAAGGTAATCAGCATAGATGGTACACAGCCAACTTTCGGGCAGTATATTTTTAGGTGGTTATTCCGGATGGTTGATTTTGGTTTTCCTTTTGGCTGGGGCGTTGTTGCGCTGGTTTCGGTAGCGGTCACTGAAAACCACCAGCGATTAGGGGACTTACTGGCCAAAACAACATTGATTAAAACCAAAGCCCGTACTGAATTGGCCAATGTAGCATTCAGTTTTAATCTGCCTGAAGAATATGAACCGCTATTTAAAGAAGTACTGCATTTAAATGATCGGGATATAGAACTTATTCATGAAGTGTTGACCAGTTATTATCAAACAGGAAATGCCGATTTAATTTATGCCATGGCGGCCAAAACCAACGCCCATATTTTGGTAAATATTCCCGCCGGAATGAATGAATTACAGTTTCTGGAAACAGTACTAAAGGATTACAATCATCTTACGGCTAATATGGGCGTTTAAGCAGCAAGATAATTAAATGGGGGGTACGGCAAATTTCTGGCAATCCAGAATATCATTACAATAACAAAGATTATTTTCGGCGTATTTGGACTGTACCAAAAATGTAATAGTAGGGTTTTCTTAGTGAAATAAGAGTAAATTTTGCAGAATAGTTGTAAAGCAAGGATGGGTAAGCTAAACACCAGTAGCAGATTATATCCCATTGCTTTCTGTAGGTTTAGATGAAGCAAGGCATGTATTGCCCGCTGAGAGCCACAACCAGGGCAATCCAAGTGCAGGTATTTGTGAAAAGGGCATTCTGGAAAGAAACTATACACCTCAGGATTGAACTGATAATAAATTATCACGAAAGATAACAATACAATCAAGCCTAAGATGTACAGAAACTTCATCTATCTGTAATTGCTCATCATGGCGCCGCCAAAGCCAAGTACTACGAAAAATAAGATGTACAAAACATAAACACCGATACCAACAAAAAAGCCAATTTTTGTCCATTTTCCGGCAGCGGCAGATGCAGCTTGAGCCCCGGCGTAATCGCCAGCAGCATATTTACTATTCACATTTGCAGCATTTACAATACCAGCTATTCCGAATGGCAAGCAGCAGAATAAGGTAACAAGGATTGATTCTACAAGCCAATTTTTTGGGACAGGATTTCCGAATGGTTGTTGCCCGAAAGGTTGTTGTCCAAACGGTGGTTGCCCGAAAGGAGCTTGTTCTTGAGGTTTTTGATCTTCCATAGTATAAACTTTATGATTATTTAATTTAAATAGTTAAACTAAAGTAATTTTTTTAATTCAAAAATGGAATAAATGAGTATTTAATTATTTCAACACCGCTGATACTTTCGTTAATAAAGCAGTAGCCCATTCGGCGTACATTTTAGCACTTGGGTGTAATCCATCATCTGCTACTAACGATAGGTCGGTTGCTGCATTTCTTGATGCAGGTGTGATGTTGGTATAACTTACGCCTGCAGCTAGCGTTATTTCCTGGTTTGCGGCGTTAAAACTATCAATCTCATTGGCTATAGTTTGCATGCTTCTTCCAGAATTTTTGCCAAAAGGAGTAACGCCCCAATCGGGTATGGAAACCACAAAAATCCTGGTTTTATCACCGCCCGCATAAGTAATTGCCGTTTGCAACAGTTCTGAAAACTCCTTTTTATAGGTGCTTAAGGGATAGCCCCTGTATTGGTTGTTTACGCCAATTAAAAGCGTCACAAAACTGAAAGTGCCATTTACATTTTCACTCTTAATGGCCGCCTGAAGCTCGTTGGTGGTCCAGCCTGTAACCGCAATAATTTTGGGATTTGCTAAAGTGATGTTTTGGGCCTTTAATAGACCTTGAAGCTGATATGGAAAAGATTCTGCCTGTTTGACTGATTCGCCGATTGTATAAGAATCGCCAAGGGCTAAATAAGTAAAATTTCCTGTTCCTTTTGAAGGATTTGTAGCTTGATTGGTTGTTGGCTCGTTAATCATGGGGGCTTTTTTAGTACAGCCCGAAGTTAAGAAACAAAATAAAACAGCGCTTAATAAAATCTTCATAACCTGACTTACGAAGTAACCTCAAACTTGGTTTTATCGCTTACTAAACCAGCTTCATCTTAAACAGTTCGGCAATATAATTTTTCAATTTGCCTTTCACTTCTTCCATATTCATTTGATAGCCCAATTCCTGTGCTAATGAGGTTACCGCTTTATCATCAATACCGCAGGGAACAATATTTTTGAAATAATCTAAATCTACATTTACATTAAAGGCGAAGCCATGCATGGTCACCCAGCGACTGCAGCGTACGCCCATTGCACATATCTTACGTGCCTTTTCATTTTCGGCATCTAACCAAACGCCAGTAAAACCGGGATAACGGCCTGCTTCTATCTCATAGTCTTTTAAAGTAAGGATAACTGCCTCCTCCAGGGTACGTAGGTATAAATGGATATCAGTAAAAAAGTTATCGAGATCAAGAATTGGATAGCCTACAATCTGTCCTGGCCCGTGATAAGTAATATCACCACCGCGGTTTATTTTATAATAGGTTGCCTGTTTATCTTTTAAACCTTGTTCATCCAACAATAAATTTTCAGGGTGACCGCTTTTACCTAAAGTATAAACATGTGGATGCTCGCAAAATATAAGGTGATTTGGTGTAGGCTTATTCGTGTTATTCACCCGGTTTTCAGTTTTAATAGCCACTGTTTTATTGAGCAGATCTTCCTGTTTATCCCAAGCTTCCTGGTAGTCTGTCAGTCCCCAGTCTGAGAAAATGGTTGGTTTTAAGCCTGTGACAATTGCTTTATTCGCTATCTCGTTCATCTCCATATAAATTAAGAATTGCCGGCTACATAGCCCAACATATATCCATCTTTTGTTTTAAAGTAATTAATAGTTAGCTCACGCGTACCTGAAGGTAGTTCTACCAATGCATTTAATGAGCCTTCGTTTTTTAGCTTAAAAGGTTTAATATGGATATGCTGCTTAAATTCCAATCCTTTTTTGCCGTGCCATTTATAAACAGCCTCTTTGGCACACCAGGCTACATATAAGCCATCCGTATTATCGCCAATCTGTTTTTGGGCGAGCTCCAAATCGCTTAAAAACTTGTGTTTAATGCTTTTTATTTTGTGTTTAATGAGTTCGATATCAATACCAACGGGGTGGTCTTGGCTAATCATTACGGCAGCATAATCATAAGAATGGCTTAACGAAATATGATAATTGAAATTAACCAGATAAGGTTTGCCGTGCTCATCAAACTGGCAATCGATATACTCGGTTGTATTGAGCATGGTTCGTAAAAGCAACCTCGTACTTAACCAGTGCAATAGCCTTTTGCCACTGTTTAATGATGAAATAATATCATGTTCGTGCTGCTTAAGCTGCAGTCCGGCCAACAACTCTGCTTCCGTTTCCTCAATTTTCCAAATGGCTAAAACAGAATGCTGATCAATATTTTTGTGGTAAATGATTGGCATTGATTAAATTGGAGATTACATGCAAAATTATCTTAAATAAATGATAATTTAGGCCAAAAATACGTATAAAAATGATATTATCTGATAGCAGGATATTAGAAGAAATGGAGAAGGGAACAATCATCATTGAGCCTTTTAAACGTGAATGTTTAGGAACCAACTCATATGATGTTCATTTAGGGAAATATCTGGCTACTTATAAAAGCCGCGTACTCGATGCGAAGGCGCATAACGAAATCGAACATTTCGAAATTCCTAAAGATGGTTACGTACTTTACCCGGGTACCTTATATCTTGGTGTTACTGTAGAATATACTGAAACACACGGACACGTACCTTTTTTAGAAGGGAAAAGCAGCACCGGGCGACTGGGTATCGATATTCATGCCACAGCCGGTAAAGGCGATGTTGGTTTTTGCAATACCTGGACATTGGAAATATCTGTAGCGCAACCAGTAAAGGTTTATGCCGGAATGCCTATCGGGCAATTGATTTATTTTGTTGTTGAAGGTAAGATTGAAACCATGTACAATGCAAAAGGTAATGCAAAGTACAATAATAAAACCACCAGGCCGGTGGAAAGCATGATGTGGAAGAATAAGTTTTAACAATTTGTTTAAGCTATTGGTCGCCGACAAATACGTTTTCGTTTTTTTTTGGAAATGAAAGTCGGTGCACTATGGCGGTCTGTAGCCCCGCCATTCGCTGTGGTCCCGATAGAAGAATCGGGAGCCGCCGCTGCTGTCGGGTTTATGATTCGCAGTCTGTTTTCAGGTTCTTAACTTTCCGTTTTCCGTTTATACGCTTCGCTGTCTCGTACCTCCTTGCTGCAGATTATCGCTGCACCTAGGAGGCTAAATGGACAATGTAACATTTCATTCGTGTGGTTGCAGGGTGCGCAGACCTCTGTTCCTAAACCCGATAGAGCGGAATAGCCCGGAGTGTAGCGAGGACTATAGCGAAAGCGGGGCTAAAGCTGCCAAGAACCACAAACCAATCATTTTCCTAATTCTATTTCTATCATTGAGATACCAACCGATAAGATACAGCTTCCCGTGGACTGTATGTCCACTAACCACTTTTGAATATTCCTCTTTCGTTCTGTGAGGACACAAACCGAGGATAGAGAATCACTGTATGCTCATTTCCAAATCACTGAACGCGCAATAGTCTTTTCATGGAAATGAAGTGCAGATTATAGTATGAGTCATAACCCTGCCACTTAATAAATAAAGCAGATCTGTCGCGGCTAACTAAAAATTTAGCAGGTTAACTAAATTTCATGCTTACTTCATAAAAGTATGCCTTAGGTTTTGTACCTTGACACGTATTTATTTGTACCCTAACCACATGAAACTCAAAATTACTCTCGCCATTAGTTTTCTATCTCTGCTTATTGTTTTTGGCGCATTTAAAATGGATGATGATCCATTTAGTCAGCTTTTAAAGAAACTGGATGATTACACCAGTAAATATCCTCAGGAAAAAGTCCACCTTCATTTAGATAAGCCTTATTATGCCATCGGAGATGATATCTGGTTCAAAGCCTATGTGGTAAATACCAAAACTTCGGCGCCTTCTGATATCAGCAAAATTCTGTATGTAGAACTGATCAATGAAAAAGATTCGCTAAAAAAGCAGGTTAAATTGCCCATCATGGGTGGTATTACCTGGGGCGACTTTAAACTAACCGATTCACTTGCTGAGGGTAATTACCGGATTAGGGCTTATACCAACTACATGCGTAATTTTGGTACAGATTTCTTTTATGATAAGACCATTAAGATCGGAAATAGCTGGGCGAATAAGGTTTTTACGAAAACCGCCTACAATTTTGCCAAAGAGAACAATGTAGATCAGGTTACTGCTACCATTCATTTTGAAGATAAAAATGGGATTGCATATAGCCAGAACGAAGTAAGTTATGATGTTCAATTAGATTACCGCTCGGTTAGCAAAGGCAAAGTTAAAACCAGTTTAACGGGCGATGCCGTGATTAATTTTACCAATAACCAGCCCTTTCAAAATAAATCCGGAAAAATTATCGCGACGATAACGCTTGATAATAAACAAAAAGTGATCAAATCTATACCGATTACTTCGACCTCTAACGATGTGGATGTACAGTTTATGCCGGAGGGTGGGACGTTTGTTGAAGAACTTCCACAAAAAGTAGCCATTAAAGCCGTAGGTTCCAATGGCCGTGGTGAGGATGTGAAAGGCAGTATTATAGATGAAACGGGAAATGAAGTGACCACTTTTTCTACCGATTTTCTGGGCATGGGAAATTTCGTTTTTAATAGTCAGTCAGGCAGATCATATTCTGCAAAGGTTAAGTTTAAAGATGGTTCCGAAAAGACGATAAAACTTCCGGTGGCGGTTAAGAGTGGATATGCACTTTCAGTAAATGCTTTGGATACGGGTAAGGTAGTAGTTAAAATTATGGCCAGTGCCGATCTTACGAATGGGGCTGAATTGAAAGTTGTTGCCCAGCAAGGTGGCAATGTATATTATGGCTCTAAAGCCAAAATGGATAAACAAGTGCTGATGGCCAATATTCCAAAAAAGAACCTGCCAGCAGGTATTGTTCAGTTTACTTTGTTTTCGGACAGCAATCAGCCTTTAGCAGAACGTTTGGTATTTATAAATAACCGGTCAGAGTTAATCGACGTATCGCTTAATTCATCTAGCGTATCGAGCTCAAAAAGAGGAAAAGCAGCTTTTACTTTCAACGCAAATAATGATAATAAACCTGTTTTGGGGAGTTTTTCGGTAGCCGTTACCAATGCCACAAAAGTTGCTCCTGATGAAAACAATGAATCGAATATTTTAACTTCACTATTACTCACTTCCGATCTGACCGGATATGTAGAGCAGCCCAACCACTATTTTCTTAAAGATGATCTTCAAACACAAAAAGAACTCGATAACCTGATGCTTACCCAGGGCTGGAGAAGGTTTCTTTGGAAAAACATCATCAATAATGTTGGTCCGAATATAACCTATAAGCCTGAAGAGTCCATTACCATTAGCGGAACAGTGATGAAAGGCAATAAGCCTGTACCTGGTGGCAAAGTCATGCTTATGGCCACAAAAGGAACCATGTACATTTTAGATACGGTAACCAACGCCGAAGGTAAATTTGTGTTCGATAATTTAAGTTTTGGCGACAGTACAAAGTTTGTAGTTCAGGCAAGAACTAAAACAGAGCGGAAATTTGTAGACATTAATCTTGATATTGTTCCTGGGCAGATTGTAACGAAGAATAAAAATGGAGCCGATGTTGATGTCAATGTAAACAATACGTTAATGAAGTACATTAAAGAAAGTGATAACTATTTTAATGAGATGACCCGTTTGGGATTGCTGGAGCGAACCATTAAACTCGATGAGGTGACCATTACAGAAAAGAAAAATCCGGCCAAAAATTCATCAAACCTAAACGGAGCCGGTAGGGCCGACTTTGTAATGACCGCCGACCAGTTGTCTACTTGCGTTACCCTATCTCAATGTTTGCAGGGTCGTTTACCTGGAGTAATATTTAGGGGAAATATACCATACCTGATGCGCAGTCAAGATACACCGATGGGTATTATTGTAGATGGTATGCAAATGGAGGCCGATTTTCTGGATAACGTTACACCTATGGATGTAGAATCTATAGAGTTGCTAAAAAGTATTGGTAATACGGCCATCTATGGTTCACGAGGTGGTGGAGGTTTAATCATTATTACCACTAAACGTGGTGATGGTGGTAGAAGTGTAGATAGATATGCGCCGGGAATTGTGACATTTAATCCTAAAGGATTTACGGTTTCAAGAGAATTTTATTCGCCAAAATACGATAATGCAAGCCCTGACAATAAGCCCGATTTAAGAACAACTATTTATTGGAACCCACAGGTGGTTACAGATAAAGATGGAAAAGCACAATTTGATTTTTATAATGCAGATGAGCCCGGCACCTATCGAATGGTTATAGAAGGAATAGACGCTGCAGGGCATTTAGCCAGAAAAGTTTATACTTATGATGTTAAATAGAGAAAAATAGATAAATTTGAATTAGTATGCATGCATAGTTTATGCTGTGGTATATTTGTCTTGATACTGGATTCTTAAATCTTGATACTATTTAAATATGAATACAATAAAAGTAAGCGTAAAAGATCGCCTGGCAACCATCACATTAGACAGAGGGAAATCAAATGCATTAAACCGTGAGTTGATTACAGAGCTAAATGATATGCTTCAAAATATTGCTGCCGATGATAACATTGGCGGTGTGATATTAACCGGGACAGCACCTTTCTTTTCTGCTGGATTGGATCTGGTAGAACTTTATAACTATAATGAAAACGAGGCTAAATCTTTCTGGCAATTGTTTTTGAATTTTACGGCCAATATGGTTTCGTTTAAAAAGCCAATGGTTGCTGCAATTAGTGGACATAGCCCGGCAGGTGGTTGCGTTATGGCATTAGCATGCGATTACCGGGTAATGGCAGAGGGACAATATATTATTGGCTTAAACGAAGTTCCGGTGGGTATTATCGTACCGCATAGTATTTTCCAGTTATATGCATTTTGGATTGGTAAAGCAGAAGCTACCCGCAGTTTACTCTCTGGCAAGCTGTATAATCCTGAAGAAGCATTAAAGGTTGGCCTGGTAGATGAATTGGTTAAAAATGAGAGTTTATCAACAGCAGCCGAGCGCAAGATTAAAAAATACATGGAACTCGAAAGCAATACCTGGGCGCAAAGTAAAGTCAATATTCGCGAAGAGCTAATTGCTGCGGTATCTGCCGATCAATCTGCTACTTTAGAAAAAATGTTGGCACAATGGTGGTCGCCTGCAACACGCCATATTTTAAAAACCATTTTAGCTAATCTGCAGCGGAAATAGTTTCAGTTTACAATTGTCAGTTTCCAGTTGGGAATCTGCTAAATACAGTTACCATTTTCAACAAATTAATCCGTTTAGTAATTAACCGATTTAAACAGTTAACCCATTACCAAATTAATTATGTTCAATTATAATTCACCAATGCTCAGAGAAGATGCTTTAAAAGGAAAAACCATCGTTATTACAGGTGGCGGAACAGGACTTGGGAAAGCAATGGGCGTTTATTTTTTGAAGTTAGGCGCTAATTTAGTCATTACCAGTCGCAAGCAGGATGTACTGCAAAAAACTGCCGATGAAATGGAGGAAAAAACAGGTGGCAAAGTGTTGGCGGTAGCTTGCGATGTAAGAGAAATTGAGCAGGTAGAAAATGTATTGGCAAAAACGTTAGAGCGGTTTGGCGCTGTTGATGTATTGTTGAACAATGCCGCAGGAAATTTTATTTCTCCTACAGAACGCTTATCAGCCAATGCCTTTTCATCCATTATTGATATCGTTTTAAAAGGAACGGTTAACTGTACACTTACTTTTGGTAAACATTGGATTAAGGAAAAACAGGCCGCAACAGTTTTAAATATTGTTACTACTTACGCTTTTACGGGCTCCGCCTATGTTGTGCCATCAGCCTGTGCAAAAGGTGGTGTGTTAGCATTAACAAGATCTTTGGCGGTAGAATGGGGTAAATATGGTATCCGTACCAATGCCATTGCTCCGGGGCCATTTCCTACTAAAGGTGCATGGGAGCGTCTGTTACCTGGTGATTTAGCCAAAAAATTTGATTTTAAAAACCGTGTTCCCCTAAAAAGAGTTGGCGATCATCAGGAGTTGGCCAACTTAGCTGCATTTCTGGTGAGCGATTTTTCGGGCTATATTAATGGTGAAGTAATTACCATTGATGGCGGTGAGTGGTTGCAGGGTGCAGGCCAGATGAATGGTTTGGAAGCCATTCCGAATGAAATGTGGGATATGCTGGAGCAGATGACGCGAAGCGCGAAGTGAGGTAAGATGTGTAGTAGATAATGTGAAACGGAGAATAGAGCGATCGCTTATTGCATCATTCATCTTACCTTTTCCATCTTACATTTTTATTTATCTTTGCCGGTATGAATATCTTACTTTTAGGTTCAGGCGGCAGAGAAAGCGCATTCGCTTGGAAAATGAGCCAGTCTTCGCACTGCGATAAACTAATTATTGCTCCAGGTAACGGTGGTACAGGGGCTTATGGTACAAATATCAACATCAATGTAAATGATTTTGATGCCATCAAAAAAGTAGTGCTTACCGAAAATATCGGACTCGTTGTTGTAGGCCCTGAAGAACCTTTAGTAAATGGTATTCATGATTTTTTCCTTGCCGATCAGGCCATTGCACACATTCCGGTTATAGGACCTAAAAAAGAAGGTGCTATTTTAGAGGGAAGTAAAGATTTTTCTAAACAGTTTATGGAGCGCCACGGTATTCCTACTGCGGCTTCAAAATCTTTCACATCCGAAACTTTGGAAGATGGGTTAGCTTATCTTCAAAACCATGCGTTGCCGGTTGTTTTAAAGGCCGATGGCTTAGCAGCAGGTAAAGGGGTATTAATCTGTACCGAAACTATCGAAGCCCAGGAAGAATTAAAACAAATGCTTGGCGGTAAATTTGGTACAGCCGGTGCAACGGTAGTAATTGAAGAGTTTTTAAGCGGAATAGAACTTTCGGTTTTTATTTTAACTGATGGTGAACATTATATTACGCTACCTTCAGCTAAAGATTATAAAAGGATTGGGCAGGGCGATACCGGTCTAAACACTGGAGGTATGGGTTCGGTTTCCCCCGTTCCTTTTGCTACACCAGAGTTTTTAGCTAAAGTAGAAGAACGCATTATTAAACCAACGGTTGATGGTTTAAAGAAAGATCATATCGATTATACAGGTTTCATCTTTTTCGGACTGATTAAAGTAGGCGAAGAACCATTTGTAATCGAATACAATGCACGTATGGGCGATCCTGAAACGGAGAGCGTAATTCCTAGAGTGGAAAATGATTTAGTAGAGCTGTTTTTAGCCACAGCTCGCAAACAATTAAATCAGGTTAATTTGGTTATTTCCAAACAAACAGCCGCTACTGTGATGATTGTTGCCGGGGGTTATCCAGGCGATTACCTGAAAGGTAAAACCATTACAGGCATCGAAAATCTGCGTCATTCTCATGCATTTCATGCAGGTACGCTATTGGAAAATGATGTAGTAAAAACAAATGGAGGTAGAGTAATTGCGATTACCAGTTTACAAAAGGATTTGTTTACCGCTCTACAATCGGCGACTGCCGATGCCGGCAGGATTTACTTCGACGGAAAATATTTTAGGGAAGATATCGGATTCGATTTGATATGAAAAAGATATGTTTAAAAAAATCTAATCAAATTGGTTAATATTTTTATATAAAGGAGAAAGTCCCAATTTTTAATTGGGACTTTCTCCTTTTACAAATATTCCTTATTTTGATTTACTTCCTAGTAATTCCTGAAGTTTATCTTGTAAAGCTTGTTCTCTTAAGCCCTTAGCGATAATTTTACCTGTTGGGTCAATTAAGAAATTGGCTGGAATGGAGCGGATACCATATAGTTGCGCAACTTCATTATCCCAAAATTTTAAATCAGAAACATGTGTCCATGTTAATTTGTCATCAGCGATTGCTTTTAACCAGGCATCTTTTTTACCCGGACGGTCTAAAGAAACACCTAAAACCGTAAAACCCTTATCCTTAAATTTATTGTAAGCAGTTACTACATTTGGGTTTTCCTGGCGGCATGGACCACACCATGATGCCCAAAAATCAACCAAAACGTATTTACCTTTAAAGTCAGATAATTTAACCGGCTTTCCTGCTGTATCGGCCTGTGTAAAGTCCATGGCCATTGCACCTATCGCTGTTTTCTTTTCAGCTTCAAAAATCTGAGCTATTTTTTTGCCAGTAAATGTTGCCTTAAGTTCAGGTGACAGTGTTTCAAAAGCTTTCTGTGCTGCTGGAGCCTGATCAGGGTCTGAAGCCAACTGGTTTATTGAACTTAAGCTTACAAATGATTTTGGATTGCTACTGGCAAACTGTAATAATAATGGGGGCATTGCTGCGGCTTCTTTTTCATAACGTGCACTTAAAGCTTCCATAACAGCCTTATCTTGTTTTTGCTCTGGTGTATAACCTGCATATTCAGCATTAATCGCAGCAAGTTTATCTGCAACCGGTTGAGTTAGTGTTCTTAACTTTTTTGCGTCATCATTAACCGGAGATCCTGTAATTGTCGCTTTCTTTAAAGAATCTGCCGCGGCCAGTTTTATATTTCCCGGTTCTACATAAAGTGATAAACCGTCTAGTTTTTCACCTTGTGCCGGACGGGTTACATAAGGGTTTTTGTTTAAAAACAGACTTCCTTGCGCAGGGCTGGATAGTGTCCCTTTAAATGCAAATGCACCGTTTGTTACCATTGCTGAATCGGTAATGCTTTTACCATCTGTTTGATAAATAAGGTAAACTTTATCCCCGGTTTTTAATCCTTTTATGTCGCCGTTAACTGTAAATGGCTTCTGCGCCAATGCTACAATGGGCAACAAAGCCATTGCTGATAATAATATTTTTTTCATGAATAAGTTAATTGGTTCTTCCTAATTGAATCCAAATATAGGATATCGATGCATTAAAAACGTAAATAGCTGTGTAAAATTATGATAGCCTGTTTATAATAGCTTAAGACTTCACTTTATCGATTGCGAGCTTAATATTCTATACTGACTGCGTTTTGGTTTTCACATCCTCCATAGATTAAAGTTTTTCCCACTTTTTTAGGGCTTGCAGTAACCTCAAACTTATTCATATTTCTAAAAAGATTAGGAGTAACGGTTTGCGTAGCCTTAATTTCAAATACACTAAAGCCCTCATCTGTTGGTTGACGCAGATCTACTTCATTAGCATGGCCATCTTGCCAAAAATATTAACTTTGAAATTACACAGGTTTCATTTTGAAATTACACGACTTTAACTTTGAAATTGCACAATTTTTTAATTTAATTTTTGATAGGTTCTCCACCACAAATCGGGCATCTCACCATTAACCGCAATCTGATAATCATCATATCTGCAGGGTACCAAATGGTAACGCTCGTTTTTGGATTGGCCAGATGGATAGGGAACCTGCATCCACCAACGGTCTGATTTTTTACTTTTTACAAAAGTCATTTCTCCTGAACCGTCTTTCAAACTGGTTCGATAGATGATATACTGCGATTTCGGTGTAAGCGGGAAATCCTTTTTACGAGCGTAATACCCATCTATAAAGTACCATACCATCTGGGCGAGTAGGAAAGCTGTTTGTCCGTTATTGTCATAAGCAGGATTAAATTCGTAAAATCCTATTGACGTTAACTTGTCATTCATACCAGCATAACGAGCAATACGACAGGCTTCTTCACCATCAAAACCGTTTGGAGTAGTATTGGCATTTGCTGCGGCGTCAGCAGAACGGATAGCGCCAATATCGAAACTGATCATGCTGGCATTGCGGATGATGGGCTCTGTTAAGGTAATGTCCTGGGCAAATTCACCCAATCGGTGTACATCAAAGTATAATTTATCCATTACGCTCAAACTTTCCTGATTCACAAAATAAGTTTGATAACCCAAATTGCTGAAATTAAAAAGGTAATTAGGTTGATGTAAGAAAATTTTATTGAGGTAACAGTCAGACCGGGTTGCAATCCCTTCATGCTCATCATCGCCAATATCAAATTGGTTATCGACAATCACCAGATCTACTTTTTGCTCTAAATCTTCATAACCCAGGTATTGGCCATAGGTTAAGTCTTGTCCACCGCCAATAATAATGGGGATAATGTCTTTTTTAATGAGTTCCGAAACCACCATCTTGATGGCGATGTACGTATCGGCAATGGTTGCTCCATGTTTAATGTTACCCAAATCAACAATCCGGCTACTAAATGCACCTTCATTTAGTTTATAAAATTTCTCTCTGAAATAATCAGGGGCCAGGGCACAACCTTCGTTGTTAACAGCACCTCTTCCATCAAGTACCCCAAAAATAGCCAGATCGTAGGTTTGTTCTTCAAAATCGGGAAACGATTCAGTATAAATCTGCGCTTTTAGCCCTAACTGACTTGTAAAAAAACCTTGCTTGGGCGTAAAACTATCTGGGTTTATGGGGGAAAAGAAATCCGTTAGTGACATATATTTAAAACTCTCGGCTCAAATATCTATTTTTGAATGCGTATTTCCACATGTAGCCCGAAAAAAATAAAATGATACTGGTAACCGGAGGAACTGGATTTTTAGGATCTGAATTAATTAAGCAGTTAACCGATAGTGGTTTATCTGTTCGGGCGCTTAAGCGGAAGAAATCTAAAATTCCGGTGTTGCTTGAAAACATTCCTTTGATTGAGTGGTTTGAAGCCGATATTAATGAACCTGCTGCTTTAGAAGATGCATTTATCGGGATTACCAATGTCTACCATTGTGCTGCATTTGTATCCTTTAATCCGAAAGATAAAAAACAGCTTTTCCACGTAAATATTGAAGGTACATCGAACATGGTTAACCTTTGTGCCGAAAATAATTGCAGGCTGTTGCATGTAAGTTCGGTTGCCGCCCTGGGCAATGCAAAAAAAGATCATAAAATTACCGAAACAGATTTTTGGGAATATGACGCAAAAGCACACGCTTACGGTTTGTCTAAATACGAAGGAGAAATGGAGGTTTGGCGGGGCATTACCGAAGGATTAGATGCCATCATTGTTAATCCATCGGTAATCATTGGTAAAAATGCGGGTTTTGAAGGAAGTGGTGCAATTTTTAAATTGGTGAAAGGCGGTTTTCCATTTTACACTGATGGTGCTTCGGGTTTTGTTGATGTTGAAGATGTGGCTAAAGCGATGATCCTGTTAATGAAGGCAGAAGTTTCAGGAGAACGGTATATCATTTCTTCCGATGATTATCATTATAAAAAACTGTTTAAAGAAATTGCTGAAGGATTCGGTGTGAAAGCACCAACCAAAGAAGCAAAGCCATGGATGCTCGGAGTAGCCTGGAGGGCGCTAAAATTTGTATCCATATTTACGGGTAAGCAGCCGTCTATTACTAAGGATGCTGCAAAAAGTAGTTTAACATTGAGTTATTACAATAATCATAAAGTGAAAACAGCAACAGGTATTACCTTTAAGCCAGTTGCCCAAAGCATAAAAGAAATTACCCAACATTTAAGATAATGCCCAAACAAAAAGCTTATTACATCATTGATTTTGACAGTACCTTTACACAGGTAGAAGCCCTTGACGAACTTGCCCGAATTTCGCTAAAAAACCACCCCGATAAAGAGGCTATTTTTCAAAAAATTGAAGATTATACCAATTTTGCGATGGAAGGGAAACTTTCATTTTCCGAAAGTTTGGCACAACGTGTTAAACTGCTTGAAGCCAATGAGGATCATTTAAAACAGCTCATTAAACATCTAAAAAAGAAGGTATCTACTTCTTTTTCGCGTAATGCCGAATTTTTTAAAAAACATGCAGATGACGTACTGATTGTTTCCGGAGGTTTTAAGGAATTTATTACCCCTGTGGTAAGCCAGTACCACATTAAAAAGGAAAATATTTACGCCAATACTTTTGTTACCACCGGAGATGGCAAAATTATAGATTATGATCATGCCAATCCCCTAAGTGAAGAGGGAGGTAAGGTAAAGTTACTTCAGCATTTAAAACTAGAAGGCGAATTATTTGGTATAGGTGATGGTTATTCCGATTTTCAATTGCGCGAAAGCGGTATCATTAATAAGTTTTTTGCTTTTACCGAAAATATTGCCCGCGAAAGCATTGTTTCCAAAGCAGACCACGTAACACCAAGTTTCGACGAGTTTCTGTACGTAAATGATCTGCCGCGTGCCATTTCTTATCCTAAAAATAGAATCCTTTGCCTGGTAATTGGTGAGGTTGATTCCGTAACAATTTCTATTCTTAAAAATGATGGCCTCTCCATTAGGCATAAAGCTTCATTTGAAGATAAATATGTAAAAGATGTGGGGATTATCGTGTTAGCGGATGGTGAAAAAATAAGTAAAGAGCAATTAAAAAACGCAGCGAAGCTAAAAACTATTGGGTATTTAGGAAATGCAAAAAACAAATTAGATCTAGATTGGTGTACCAAACAAGGTATTGTAGTTTTTGATGATCCAAAAAATAACCCTCGTAATAGCAGTTTTATCCCGAAAAGAGTGGCGGATTTTATGAACACCGGCGCAACTTATTTAAGTGCTAATTTTCCAAATCTGCAATTGCCGAAAATTGATAAATCACACCGTTTAATTCATATTCACAAAAATGTTCCGGGTATTATGGCAAAAATTAATACCGTTTTTGCCAAACACAATATTAATATTGTGAGCCAATTTTTAATGACCAATCCTGAAATCGGTTATGCCATTACCGATATTAATACAGAATATGACAAACAACTATTTAAATCGCTTAAAAAGATCGAGCAAACGATAAAGTTTAGGGTGTTGTATTAGATAAGTTAACTATATTTATTAAATATTGATAGGAATGGTACGATCATGAGAAAGTAGACAATTTTATTCTTCGAGCAGGACTTATTGCAAAAACAACTGATAATGATGAAGCTTTTGCAATTATAGTTAAAGAAATAGATAATTGATCAGCAAAATCAGCAGGAAACATTTAAACTTTAGTTTCCCGCTGATTTAAGAAAATACCGCAGATGCACCATGCAAAACGCTTTACGCTAATCGCCTATCGCTACCTCCTCCTCAGCAACAAATGCTTTGGTGCCCCGATAGCCTGCGATTTATAAATTCCGGTATGGCCAGAAAACAGGTAAGCCGTAATGCAGGCCAGGGCAATATAAATTCCTGATGATATACCAAATAACTCTATTCCCATAAAAATACAGGCTAAAGGGGTATTCGCTGCACCAGCGAAAACAGCCACGAAACCCATTCCTGCTAGCAGACTAAGCGGTAGGGGAATAAAAAAACTCAAAAAGCTGCCCAATGTGGCCCCTATAAAAAAAAGCGGAGTGACTTCACCACCCTTAAACCCTGCGCTTAAAGTAAATGCAGTTAAAAATAACTTAATTGCAAAGGTATAATAACTTTCTTGTTTGATAAAGGCTTCTGAAATGACCGGAATACCCAAACCAATATATCGAGTATTTCCGATGAGGTAAATAATTCCAACTAAAATCATTCCGCCAATAAACGGGCGTAATGGTGGGTATTTAATTTTGGCAAAAAGACGAGATAATACATGATTTAATGCAGAAAAACTTCTCGCTGTAAGGCCAAATAATATGCCTGCCGCTAAGGATAACAATAGATTTATCGAATCTATTTCTGGCACAGCAGTTATGGAGTAATGGGTATGTCCAACACCCCAGGCTTTGCAGGCATAATCGGCAATAATTGCCGTGACAAATGTTGGAAGAATTGAACTGTAGGTTAAAGTTCCAATCACAAAAACCTCCAATCCAAATACGGCACCCGCCAGTGGTGTTCCAAAAACAGAGGCAAAACCCGCACTAATCCCGCAGATGAGGATCATTTTGCGGTCTCTGGTTTTAAGTTTAAACAGTTTTGTAAACTGGTCGGCAAAGGCTCCTCCAATTTGGACCGCTGTACCCTCTCTTCCGGCCGATCCGCCAAATAAATGGGTGATAATTGTACCCGCAAAAATGAGTGGCGCCATAATTATTGGAATTACATTTTTTGGTGAGTGTAATTCCTCAATCAAAAGATTGTTTCCCTTAATAACCTTCATACCCCAATAATGGTAAGCCAAGCCAATAATCAAGCCGGCGATGGGTAAAAAAGCAATCATCCAAAGGTGTTGCTCACGATAATTGGTTGCCCAGTTTAAAGTCGCTAAAAACAGGGCAGAGGCAGAACCGATAGTTACACCGAGTATAGAAGAAATAAACAGCCCCTTTATCGTACTTGTTAAGAGTAATCCGAAGTCGAGTTTAATAAAACGTTTGATAGACAGAAGAAATCCTTCTGTTAATTTTTTAACAGGCATTTGTATTCAATTTTAAATAAAAATCGTAGGAGTCATCAGCCTGTTTGGGCGGTACCCCATCGCCGTTGTTTCAAATGTATAAAATTTAGTAATTTGTTGCAAAATCTTTATCACCTTTGTAGAAGCTAACTTAAATTCATGGATTTTACACCCGAAATAAAAGACAAACTACACCGGCTTCAGGAAAAGTATACGGCAATGGGTCAGGATATGGCCTCATATCTTGATGGTCTTCTATATGCTGATTTCTTGACCTATTGGGATTACATCCATTTGGATACCTTGTTGAGTCTGCAAAACCCAAAAACACCAATCCCTGATGAAGAGATTTTCATCATGTACCACCAGATTACCGAACTTTATTTTAAGCTTGCATTACACGAGTGCCGGCAGATTGCAGAGCATGAAAATTTAACTGTAGAATTTTTTACAGCCAGGGTAAAACGGATCAATGCTTATTTTAATGCCTTAACGTCTTCTTTTGAGGTGATGGTAGATGGTATGGAAAAAGAACAGTTCCTGAAATTCCGGATGTCATTACTGCCCGCCAGTGGATTCCAATCGGGTCAGTACAGAATGATCGAAATTTGCGCTACGGATTTTATCCGATTGGTAGACAAATCCAAACGGGAGGAACTAAGCGCCGCAACAATAGAAGAACAGTTTGAAAATATTTATTGGAAATTCGGGGCAACCGAATTAGCTTCAGGTAAGCAAACTTTGACTTTAAAGCAGTTTATCAACAAGTATGCAGCCCAATTTTTACAATTGGCCAAAAAACGAACTTCAACTAATTTTTCAGCACTTTACCATAAACTGCAAGCCAATGGAGCCGATGTTTCCTCACTTGCTGATGAATTACGTAAACTTGATCTTTACGTCAATATAGAATGGCCTTTATCTCATTATAAATCGGCTGTACGTTACCTGGAAAAGGACCCGGTTGATATTGCGGCAACTGGTGGAACTAACTGGCAAAAGTATCTGCCTCCACGTTTTCAGAAGCGAATCTTTTATCCGTTTTTATGGACTGATATGCAAATGGAAGAGTGGGGTAAAAGCTGGGTGCTTAGTGTACTTAAGACACTCAAAAACAAAGATTAATATTGCAAAAAGCTATTAAAAAAGCCTGTTTTTTCTTAATTTGCGCGAAATAATTAATGATTGAATTAGAGAATGACAGAATGATTGATTGCGTAATGCGGATCATTCACTTATTCAAAAATCACTCATTCAAAATTCAATAATATGACTGAGACATTAGATATAAAAATCACCAAAACAGATCAGACAAGATTAACGGTTACTGATTTTTCTCAATTACCTTTCGGTAAGGTTTTTACCGATCATATGTTTACTGCCGATTATGAGGATGGCGAATGGAAAAATCTACAGATTCTCCCTTATGGGCCAATTCCAATGAGTCCTGCAATTTCTGCACTTCATTACGGACAGGCAATATTTGAAGGATTGAAGGCTTATCGCCAACCTAATGGAAAAATTAGTGTGTTTCGTGCTGATAAAAACTTCGAACGCTTTAACAAATCGGCAGCAAGAATGTCGATGCCAGGCGTGCCTGAAGAAATTTTTATGCAGGGTTTAGCTGCGCTGATCAATGTTGATGAGAAGTGGGTACCAAATCAGGAAGATTACGCTTTATACATCCGTCCGGTAATGTTTGCGATGGATCCTTTTTTGGGTGTTAAAGCATCAGATACCTATAAATTTGTTTTGTTAACCACACCAACAGGTCCATATTACAGCAATGCATTAAAAGTTAAAGTTGAGACTGAATTTACACGCGCAGACGAAGGGGGTGTTGGCTTTGCCAAAACAGCAGGAAATTATGCCCGGTCGTTATATCCTTTTGAGCAAGCTAAAAAAGAAGGTTACGATCAATTGATCTGGACCGACTCGGTAACGCATGAGTTTATTGAAGAGGCTGGAACAGCCAATTTGCTTTTTGTAATTAATGGCAAATTGGTTACCCCATCAGTGCGCAGTACTGTTTTGGATGGTGTAACGCGTGATACGATTATTAAGTTGGCTAGAGAGGCTGGAGTAGAAGTTGAAGAACGTAGGGTTTCTGTTAAAGAGGTTATTGAAGGGATAGAGAACGGAAGCTTAACCGAAGCTTTTGCTGCCGGAACTGCAGCTACCGTAACACATGTAGGTGAAATGGGTTATAATGGACAAATCTATAAATTAACCGATCCTGCTACAAGACATATTTCAAATGGCATCGCTAAAAAACTGAACGATATCCGCTACGGTTTAGCACCTGATGAATTTGGCTGGAACTGGGTTTTATAATCTGAAATCCTGTTAAACATAAAACCCCGATGCAGATTCTGCACCGGGGTTATTTTTTGTCTCGTTTTCCTGTTTCGTCATGCTGAATTTATTTTACAAGTAGAAGTAGCGTTTTCAATTGTCTTATAGCTACTGCGTGGTCAGCATCTTTAAGACCCTGAAATAAATTCAGGGTGACGAATACTATCATGTTTAATCCTGGGAATTACTTATCCAAAATTACCACACCTTTGGCTTCAAAAGCAAGTTCTTTTTTAGGATCTGTAATTTTAGCTACTTCTTCAGGAGATTTTTTAGCATCTTCTGCGTAATGCCTTAAGGTTTCTACTGAAATCGTTTGCTTTTTCGCTAAGCCATCCAAAACTACTTTTTTGCCTACAATGTCCATTGGCATAAAGAAAGCGTAATCTTTAAAGGTTACCCGCATAGGATCTCCATTTGGCATTTCTAATGTTATCCAGCAGCCCTTTTTCTTACACACATCAACTACTTTACCTTCTATTTTCATGTCAGCAACTTTTTTGTCGCCCATTGCTGCCTCCATCTTGGCGGCTGGTTTTACATTTCCTGGTTTAACTTCTTCTCCAAATTTTTGACCGTTATATGTTGTTTGAGCAAATGACAGCGCTGTAAATAAGCAAAAACTTAAGCTTAGAATAATTTTTTTCATGATTTTATAATTGATTTCGGTTATGGCCTAATCAAAGTTATCTAAATTTTTTCTAAATGTTGAACAAAAAAAGCCCCGCTAACATCCGTTAGCGAGGAAAATCATCCCTAATATTATGTAAATCAAACGCAATGATTTACTTATCTATTTTTCTAAGGCAAACCAAAAACCAAAAGTTCATTTTTTGTTTTAAATTTTGATAGTATTCTAATATTCAGATAGTTATTTGATTTTTATCTGTGCTTGTCACTCATTAGCATAGTAATAGAATGTGGAAAATTATCTCCTTTATGAGGAATGTTGTTGAGTTATTTCCACACTGCTGTTTATTTTATCCAAAAGCCAAACTGAATACCTCTTCTATTTTAGAAACAGCCTTAATCTCCAGGTTATATTTCTCTGTTGAAATCCCTTTCAAATTGTATTTGGAGATATAAATGATTTCGAAGCCCAATTTATCTGCTTCGGCAATACGCTGTTCGATCCTGGTTACCGCTCTAATTTCTCCCGATAGACCTACCTCGGCAGCAAAACAGTTTTTTGAAGAAATGGAAATATCCTGATGAGAAGAGATGATGGCAATCAGTACTGCCAGGTCAATTGCCGGATCTTCAACTCTAATTCCACCCGCAATATTTAAGAAAACATCTTGTGTGCTTAACCTGAAGCCACAGCGTTTTTCTAAAACAGCTAAGAGCATATTCATTCTTTTGGTATCAAAACCTGTTGCGGAGCGTTGCGGAGTTCCATATGCTGCCGAACTTACTAAAGCTTGTGTTTCAATTAACATCGGTCTGGCACCTTCTAATGTCGCTGCTATGGCTATTCCGCTTAGCTCTTCATCACGCTGTGATAACAAAATCTCGGAAGGATTGGAAACCTCCCTTAAACCACTCCCTTGCATTTCATAGATGCCTAATTCTGCAGCTGCACCAAATCGGTTTTTGATCGACCTCAGAATTCGATAAACATGGTGCCTGTCGCCTTCGAATTGTAAAACGGTATCAACCATGTGCTCAAGTATTTTAGGCCCTGCAATAGCACCATCTTTCGTAATGTGGCCGATAAGAAAAACGGGTACACCAGTTTCTTTTGCAAAGCGCAATAATTCTGCTGTACATTCTCTTACCTGAGATACACTGCCTGGAGTAGAATCGATATGAGTAGAATGAAGTGTTTGAATAGAATCAATCACCAAAATCTCCGGTTCTAAAGTTTCGATCTGTTTAAAGATATTTTGCGTCGATGTCTCGGTCAAAATGTAACAGTTAGAAGATGGATTTTCCTGAATCCGCTCTGCCCTCATTTTTATCTGCTGTTCGCTTTCTTCACCAGAAATATACAGTAGTTTTTTACCTTTTAAATTTAATGCCAATTGCAGCATCAGGGTCGATTTGCCAATGCCTGGTTCACCACCGATTAATACCAATGATCCTTCTACCAAGCCTCCGCCCAATACGCGATCCAATTCTTTATCGCCGGTTAATATCCTACGCTCGGTTGATGACTGTATTTCATTAACCTTGCTTGGTTTGCTTAGTTTGCGGCTGGAAGTGTCGCTTTTCCAGGTAGGAACTGATGCAGGGCTTTTCTCTACAATTTCTTCTACAAAGGTATTCCATTGGTTACAGGAAGGACATTTGCCTAGCCATTTTGCCGATTCGTAGCCACAGCTCTGACAGAAATATGCGGTTTTTGATTTTGCCAATTGATTAAAATTTAGATTACGAATTTAACCTTTCTCACTGATAAACCCCGAAGGTTTTTCATACGGTCGAGATTTGTAATCTCGACCGTATGAATTGTGGATTTGCAATCCACACAAGTAATTCTTTCTGAAGTCGGGATTACAAATCCCGACTAGCAAAAATCCAGACACCTAAAAAGCAAAAAGCCTGGATTTGATCCAGGCTCTCAGTTAATTTTTAAGTTACAATTTAATCTCTTCGTCTTTAGCAGAGATAAAGTGAAACTCAGTTAAATGATACGATGATTGCGCTTTAACTTTAATCCACTGGCCGTATTTAAAGAACCAGCGGCGTTGAAGGTTGAAAATGCCTTTTGTAATATAAGCTTCGATGTAAGGGTGTACACAGAGTGTTACGCCTTTTTCATTCTGCTCTTTCAAAATATAATTAAGGTTGTTTTCAATATCATCCATTAAAACGATACTCGCTTTAATTTCCCCGGTCCCATCGCAGGTAGGGCATTTTTCTACCGTAACAATATTCATTTCCGGACGAACACGTTGTCTGGTAATTTGTACCAAACCAAATTTGCTTGGGGGCAAAATCGTGTGTTTGGCTCTATCCAATAACATCAGCTCACGCAAATAATCGAATAGTATTTTACGGTTTGTTGGTTTGTGCATATCGATAAAATCGATTACCACAATACCGCCCATATCGCGCAAGCGCAATTGACGGGCAATTTCTTTAGCCGCCTCTTTATTTACCTGTAAAGCATTTTCTTCTTGATTTTCTTTACTGGCAGTACGGTTTCCACTGTTCACGTCTATTACGTGGAGTGCTTCAGTGTGCTCGACAACTAAGTAAGCACCACCTGGTAAGTTTACTGTTTTTCCGAAAGCATTTTTAATTTGCTTTTCTATACCAAAATGGTCGAAGATCGGTTCTTTTTGTTTGTAAAGTTTAACGATTTTTTCCATTTCAGGAGAAATATCGTGAACGTAAGAACGGATATCATCGTACAGATCTGGAGTACTAACATAAACGTTTGTAAAATCAGGGTTCAGAATATCACGGATTAACGTTGATGATCTGTCCATTTCTCCCCAAACTCTTTTTGATGGTTCGGTAGATGGCATTTTTTTTATGAAGTTCTCCCATTTAGCAATCAAATCCAAAAGATCCTTTTGCATTTCGGCAACTCCTCTGCCTTCAGAAACGGTTCTGATAATAACCCCAAAATTTTGAGGTTTAATACTTTCAATAATCTTTTTTAAACGATTACGCTCGGTATTACTTTTAATTTTTTTTGATACAGATATGGTATTGGAGAATGGCACCAGTACCACATACCTGCCGGCGATCGAAATGTCGGAACTTAAACGTGGACCTTTTGTAGAAATTGGCTCTTTGGCAATTTGTACAGGTAGGAGCATGTTTTTATTGAGCACATCAGAAATTTTGCCCGCCTTATTAATATCGGCTTCTAGCTTTAAATTATCTAATAATGTGCCTGTAACCGAGCCATTACGCTTGATCTTCGTTAGCTTAATTAAAGATTGCACCTGAGGGCCCAAATCAAAGTAATGCAAAAATGCATCTTTTTCATAACCAACATCCACGAAAGCAGCATTCAGACCAGGCATAATTTTTTTAATGCGGCCTAAATAAATATCGCCTACGGCATAATTAGTATTGATTTGTTCTTTGTGAAGCTCAACAAGTTGTTTGTCTTCAATCAACGCTATGGTAACTCCGGCAGGAGTCGAATTGATAATTAATTCTTTTACCAACAGCTACAGATTTAAGGCTTTCGCCTATTAACAAATGGATAGTAAATAAAAACAGTGATATAGCCAGAAAACATATACAATTAAAAAATCATATAATTGTTTAAACCTCATAGTGTTTACTATGAGGTTTAATTGGCTTAATCAAAATAAGAAACTATTTTTTCTTGTGTCTGTTTTTTCTTAAACGTTTTTTACGTTTGTGGGTAGCCATTTTATGTCTTTTTCTTTTTTTACCGCTTGGCATAGTTTTAAGTTTTAAATGTTTTTATTAATCTGTTAATTAATTTTTATTCTTTAGTTCAGCCACCTTCTTATCAATGAAAGAAGATAAGGTTGGGTTAGCCGCTAATTTTTTGCTTGATAGGTAAGCATCTACTGCTTCTTTATTTCTGCCTAAATTTTCTAAAGCTGTTCCTAAATAAAAATAGGCTTCAGGAGTTGGAGCTGTAGCAATTACCGTATTAAAACGGGGAATTGCTTTGTCAAACTGACCTGATTTTATCGAGAATAACCCCAAATTCATATTTGCCTTTACATTTTTAGGTTCTTTAGCCACAACTTCCAACAACATTGCAATACCTTGCATTGGTGCACCTAAGCCATTTACTATTGTTACACCTAAGCCTGTTTTAGCCTCAATGTTTGTAGAGTCTTTCTCTAATGCTTTTTTGTAAGACATATTGGCTTTCTGCAATAAAGCAGGCTGCGCTAAGCTGTCTTGTGTGCTTTCAAAAGCTTTTATAAATTGATTTCCGGCAGCTAACCATGATTTTGTTGATGGTTCGCCTTCGGCTACAACTTCTAAATAAAGGGCAGATGGGGTAATCTGTTCAACGTCGTCCCATTTCTGGGCCAGTTGCTTGGCCAGTTGAACCTTTTCTGCACCATTCGCGCCTTTGTAGCTGTTCTCTAGCGCTGTAATATCTGTAGCCAAATTCTTATTGATTACATTCTTTGCAGCTGTGGATGAAGTTTCAAGGTTTAGTACCGATGATGGAGAAGATGCTCCGGCCATTTGGCCACTCGAAGGCATTTTTCCATTTTCTTCCGTTGGTTTAACTAAGCCTTTAATGTCTCTTGTAAATAGAAATGCAACAAGCAATACAATCGCTCCAATAACAATGGTTTGTTTTGATCTGATGTTGCTATTCATAAACTAAGACTTAGGCTTCTACTTTAATTTTTTTTGAGTTACTTTTTACTTTATCAACAAATACTTTTGCTGGTTTAAAGCTAGGAACAAAGTGTTCAGGGATGATTATTGCAGTGTTTTTGGAGATATTTCTCGCAGTTTTTTGCGCTCTCTTTTTAACAACAAAGCTCCCGAAGCCTCTAACGTATACATTTTCACCGCCAATCATGCTGGTTTTGATAACCTTGAAAAATGCCTCAACTGTTTCCTGTACATCAACCTTCTCAATTCCGGTTTTTGTTGATATTTCTGAAATAATATCTGCCTTAGTCATATTTTATTATTTATTATATATTATGTTTTAATATTACTACTGTTTTGGGGTTGCAAAAGTATTGCTTTTTAATGAGATAGGGAAATAAAAGATGATTTTTTTATCGGTGGACTTATCAGGCTATTGCAAGTTTTTTTTTAATTGGATAAATAGATCGTAATTTGCAGTAATGACATTTCAAAATGAACTCATCAATTGGTACTTAATCCATAAAAGAGATTTACCATGGAGACACACCAATGATGCTTATACCATCTGGTTATCAGAGGTTATATTACAACAAACAAGAGTAGAGCAAGGACTTCCGTACTTTAATCGGTTTCTGGAAAATTTCCCCACAGTTAGCGATTTTGCCAATGCTGCCGAAGCAAAGGTTTTAAAGCTTTGGCAGGGGCTGGGATATTATTCCAGAGGAAGAAATATGCATGCAACGGCCCGGATTGTAATGCAAGATTATAATGGAATTTTCCCAAATCTGCATGATGAGCTCATCAAATTGAAAGGAATAGGTGAGTATACTGCTGCGGCAATCTCTTCATTTTCATCAGGAGAAGCACGGGCTGTAGTAGATGGAAATGTGTTTAGGGTGCTCTCCAGGTTTTATGGTTTAGCCACCCCAATAAATAGCCTAGCAGGTAAAAAAGAGTTTTATGCTTTAGCCAATGATTTGCTATATAAAGAAGACCCTGCGCTGTACAACCAGGCTATTATGGAGTTTGGGGCCATACAATGTAAACCAAAATCGCCCAATTGCGGCATTTGTCCGCTCAATCAGGATTGTTATGCTTTCAATCACGATCAGGTAAATGCATTGCCTATTAAAATCCGTAAAGCCGCACAGAAACATCGATATATCAATTATTTTATTTGTTTCGAAGATGAGAAAGTTTTGGTCAGGGAGAGGCAGGCAGGAGATGTATGGCAGCATTTATATGATTTTCCGAGTATAGAAACGACTGAAAAGTATGAATTAAGCGATTCATTATTTATCGATCAGGTGCGATCTGTATTTGGAAATCATGCCCAATTTAATCTTATAAGTGCTAAAAAACACGTTTTGACACACCAAATAATCCATGTGCAATTTTTTGCATTAAAAAATTATATATTTAACTTTAATAAACAAAAGGAACTTGATTGGGTTTCTTTAAGTAAATTAGATGAGTTGCCGCAGCCAAAAGTAATCCATGACTTTGTCCAGGAATATTTTTATAAGGACAAAATGGAATAACTAACCCTTCTTATCTGGCGCATTTAAAAAAGAAAAAACTAACCAAAAATATTTATGTCTGGGATTAACAAAGTTATTTTAGTAGGCCACTTAGGCAAAGACCCTGAGGTGCGGCATTTAGACGGTGGCGTAACAGTAGCCAGCTTTCCATTAGCTACATCGGAAACATACAACAAAGACGGCAAGAGAGTAGAGCAAACAGAATGGCACAATATTGTATTATGGCGTGGATTGGCCGAAGTTGCTTCAAAGTACCTGCAAAAAGGCAAACTGGTTTATATAGAGGGTAAGCTGAGAACAAGATCGTTTGAAGATAAAGAAAAGGTAAAAAAATATGTAACCGAAATTGTTGCCGAAAACTTTACCATGTTAGGCAGAAAAAGCGATTTTGAACAAAGTCCAGCAGCACCTACGCATCAAAACACGGAAACTAAAATTGATGATGAATTTACCATTGGTCCTTCAGATGAAAATGGTGATCTTCCGTTTTAATTAATTTTTTAACGTAATTTAAAAAAAAAGCTACCTGACGAGAGGTAGCTTTTTTTATGCGCTCGTTTTTCGAACTGAAAACAAAAAACTCCTGCCAGTTTACTGGCAGGAGTTTTTTGTTTTCACTAAATCATTAATTAATCTTAGTATAATAAATATTTAGTTTTATCTTACTTGCAGTTGTGCTACCGGCACCTATAACCGATCTTTCGGCGGATGTAGCGCTAGGGGCTATCTGAAAGTCTGTGTAGGACGTTGGTGCCAGGAATGTGCCGTAATCTTCCATGTTCTTATCAATTAAACTTTGTACATAGCTGGTTATGATAAAGATGTAACGTTTCTTTAAGGAATCGAAATAGCCGCCAAAAAGTGCTGCACCGCCAGAAGTACTACTTGAAAATGTTGTGTAATCAGGTATGTTTGCGGGTTGCTGTGCAATGTCCCAACGATATAAAGAAAGCCGTTGGGCAGCATTGAAAGGATATGCTGGCGCGGTTTCACCGATCTCTACAACTAATTCTGCCTTATTGATAACTGCTTTTCCGTAGGTGCTGATAAAGTTTGTCAATTCAGGAAACTTTAATTTTGTTTTTACACCAGCTAAACCTTGTAAATAAGTTACACTATATTGTTGAGCAGGGTCTGTCGGAACAGGAACAACAATTTGTTTTTGTATTTCTGTGCCGGAGTAATCATGTTTAATATTCGCAGCTACTCCCGTAATTGCAGAACTAGTACCATTTGAAACTAGCTTTCCGATTGGGAAATTTACAGTTGCTGTATCCACGCCATTGGAAGTATTTGTTTTTTTCCAAACCAATTGCAGGTAAGAATCAGTTCCAGAAAAGTTAAAGAATGCAATCCCGCCAACACCCGTAGAAGATGATTTATTAACCTGGGCATACAAACCTTTAAAAGATTCAATAAACTTAGTATCTGTTGCGGTTCCTGCGGTACCCTGGTTAAGTATGGCATTTTGTATAAATGCCTTATTTAAAGGTATCCTAATCTGTGCAGGTACTGTTTTTAAAGTATCGACTTTTCCGGCGACAATATCATATACCTTTGTTTTAGTATTTGGCGCCAATCTGCCTGTGAAATTCCCTAATAAGGTATTATTAATAGCCTGAACATCGGAACTTTTATAGCTGGTTACCTTATTGGCCAATTGATATACATCTATACTGTATTTAGAATTAGTTGTATCACCATAAAATTTCGTCGCTGTGCTGGATTCATCGAATTTTAATACTAAAACCGCTGAATCAAGTTGCGGAGAGGTTCCAAAATCATAACTGCTGCTTACCGGGTAAACCGTCATCGCTATACCCGCCTCTGTTTTACCAAAAACGGGATCAGTCATGTAACCTAAGGGATAACGATTTAATCCTGAAGTATTTGCTGCTGTTTCCTCTACCAATTGTGTGGTAACCGGCGATACTACTAAAGTTCCGGTAATGGCTGTATTAGGGTCAACATCTAAACCAACACCATCGGGGTTCTTACATGATGCAAAAAGAAAAAGACCTATCAACAGGGTTAATAAGTCTTGTTTTGTAAATTTCATATTTAAAATAATAATACCTGATTAAGCTACTGAAACCAATTCATCATTTGAAATTTCTTCATAAAAATTATAGAAGTTTTCAAAATTCTCGGTTAAGTTAAAAGCTAATGTCGGCTTATTGGAATCTTTAACAAATTTTAACACATCTTTGCTTAGGTTTTCATCTCCTAAAACCACTGCATCTGAGTGAGTTATGGCACCGATGTGCATGCTGTCACAGTCAGATGGTAAAAATGCTTTAGTGTCATCCTCAGTCATATTGGCCATTACTGCCTTAGTAGCAAAATTGGCATTTAATTTCTCTGTAAAACCGTCCTCGTAAACAGAATAAACCACTTTTGAATTCTTAAATGTAGGATCGTTTTTGTAAGTAGTTTTAATGTAAGCAGGAACCAAAGCACTCATCCAGCCATGGCAATGAACAATATCTGGCGCCCAACCTAATTTTTTAACTGTTTCCAATGCACCTTTGCAGAAGAAAATCGTACGTTCATCGTTATCATCGAAAAATTTTCCGCTGGCATCTCTAAATACGTGTTTGCGTTGAAAATATTCTTCGTTGTCTAAGAAATAAACCTGCATGCGTGCAGCTGGGATGGAGGCTACCTTGATGATTAAAGGGTTATCATTGTCATCAATAATGATGTTCATTCCCGATAAACGAATTACTTCGTGTAAACGATTTCTTCTTTCGTTGATGTTACCAAATTTTGGCATCAAGATTCGGATTTCGAATCCTTTTTCTTGCATAGCCTGTGGCAATTGGCGCGTAATTTCAGAAATTTTAGTAAGCTCGAGGAAAGGCGACATCTCGTGTGTAACAATCAGCAGCTTCGTTTTTGCCATCTCCATATTTTAAGAAAATATTAAGTTAAATAAAAGATAATGAGCTGCAAAGGTAAGCATAATAATACTATTTATCAATATAGCAAGCATTTGTTTGGTTTCATTTAGATTAATTTACACCTTTACGGCTTTAATTTAGATTGTCCAAAATTGGAAATATTTAAAACCAAAGCTGCGCTTAAGGCTTTTTTGCAGCCATTAAAAGCTTCAGCTAAGAAAATAGCATTGGTGCCTACCATGGGCGCGCTGCACAATGGCCATATCTCACTGATAAAACTGGCCCAGCAAAACGCAGATATCATTATCTGCAGTATTTTCGTAAATCCTACACAATTTACCGATCCTAAAGATCTGGAAAAATATCCACGCCCGATTGAGCATGACCTGGCGATGCTTGCTGATGCCGGTTGTAGCGCTGTGTTTATGCCTAATGTTGAAGAGATGTACCCAACTGGTGCTGATGAGGCATGGCACATTGATTTAGGTAAAGCCGAGTTTTTACTGGAGGGAGAATTTAGGAAAGGCCATTACCAGGGTGTAACACAGATTGTAAAAAAGCTATTTGATGCTGTGGAGCCAGATGTGGCCATGTTTGGACAAAAAGACTTTCAGCAGGTATTGATGATCAAAAATATGCTCGCTTATTTTAAATTGCCCATCACCATTATTACCTGTCCTATTATCCGCGAAGATGATGGTTTAGCCATGAGCAGCCGAAATATCCATTTATCAACCGACGAACGGGCTCATTCGCTCGTGCTGAGTAAATCATTGCAGTTCGTTGTTGATCATTTTAATGAATATTCATTAGTAGAATTGGTTGACCGTGCAAAAGCATTCTTCAAAGGCATACAAGGGGTTGAACTTGATTATTTTACCCTTGCAGATGGCAATACACTCGAGCCGGCAAAATCAAAAGATGAAGATAATTTAGTTGCCCTGGTTGCTGCAAAAGTGGGATCAACGAGATTGATCGATAATATGATTATAAGGTGACGTAAGATGGCCGATGTATAGCTCCTAGTTTTATCGATCATGTTCCGCAATGCCAAACATCAGTTCTTAAGTCATGAACCATCATTCATTTCCCATATTACATCATCCATTATTTAAAACTCCAAACTGATTACTAACTTTGCCAAATGGTTATTACAATATTAAAATCGAAAATACACCGTGTTAGGGTAACACAAGCCGAATTGAATTATGTAGGCAGTATTACGATAGATGAGGATTTGATGGATGCAGCTAACATTATTGCCAATGAAAAAGTGCAGATTGTAAATAATAATAATGGTGCACGTTTTGAAACCTATGTAATTAAAGGCGAGCGCGGAACGGGAACCATTTGCTTAAATGGCGCCACAGCACGTTTGGCTCAACTAGGTGATGTGCTCATCATCATGTCATACGGCTCGTTGCCGATAGAAGAGGCCAAAAAATATAATCCGATACTGGTTTTTCCCGACGATAACAATCATTTGCTAAAATAACATTGTGACATTTGACCTCAAAACAACGCTAAAATTTATCATCCTGTTTTTAATAGGGATGGGCGTCTTGTTTTTAGCTTTCCGGGGTCAGGATTTAGAAAAGATTTGGCAGGAAATTAAAACGGCCAATTACTTTTGGGTCGTGATTTCAGCCATTGCTGTTTTAGTTGCGCATGTATTGCGTGCTTTGCGCTGGCAAATGTTATATCAGTCTATCCATTATAATGTGAGTTTTTGGCATATGTACCATGCTGTAATGATTGGCTACCTTGCCAATCTTGCTTTGCCACGCTTTGGTGAAATTGGACGCTGCACTGTTGTTCATAAAGCAGCAAAGGTGCCTATGTTTGCTTCTATCGGGACGGTGATTACCGAGCGGCTATTCGATGTTGTGATGCTTTTTCTGACCAGCCTGGCAATGCTTATTTTTCAGTATGATATTGTATCCGATTTTCTTTATCAAACCGTATATCTCAATCTCGCTAAAAAATTAAGTAAGTTCAACTATTGGTGGTTAGTTGGGTTATGCGTCGTAATATTTCTTCTCATTGCTATTGCAGTTTATATTCTTCGTCAAAAATTTGGTAAAAAATTCTTGCGTATTTTTGTAAACCTGCGTCAGGGATTTGGCTCATACAGTAAGCTTAAGCAAAAGGGTTTGTTTTTAACCTATACAATGGGTATTTGGTTTTTCTACCTGCTTTCTATGTACTTTGCTTTTTCTTCCATTCAGGGTACTTCTGGATTGCATATCAATGCTGCATTTACCGCCATTGTTTTCTCAGGCTTTGCTATGGTAGCGCCTGTTCAGGGGGGTATTGGTGTTTTTCATTGGATGGTTGCCCAGTCATTGGCATTATATGGCATATCTTTCAAAGATGGTTTGGCCTATTCAACCATTATTCATTCCTCACAGTTTTTGTTGATCCTGATTTTAGGGAGTTTAAGTTTGTTCTTTATCTTAACTAAAAAAGATACTAAATAAACTTTTTAAGTCTTATTGAGCTTACCGGATCTAATTTAATTTAGAAGCTCTGTCATAAATCGATGCTGAAACAAGTTCAGCAAGACGAGAACCATTATCACGAAAATAAAATTACTATGCGGCCATAGTAATTTCGATCAGAAATGCTACATTTGATTTACTAACCTTTTATACATAAATGTTATGCATTTTGAATTAAGTGAAGAGCAATTAATGATTCGGCAAGCTGCCCGCGATTTTGCGCAGCAAGAGTTAAAGCCAGGCGTAATTGAAAGAGATGAGCATCAAAAATTCCCTGCCGAGCAGATAGAAAAACTTGGAGAACTTGGCTTCCTGGGGATGATGGTGAGTGAAAAATATAAAGGAAGCGGACTCGATGCCATTTCATACGTTCTGGTAATGGAAGAGCTTTCTAAAATAGATGCGTCTGCATCTGTAGTGGTTTCGGTAAACAACTCATTGGTTTGCTACGGACTAGAAGCCTATGGTAGTGAAGCCCAAAAGGAAAAATATTTAAAGCCGCTGGCCGCTGGTGAGAAAATTGGTGCTTTTTGTCTGTCGGAGCCCGAAGCCGGGTCTGACGCGACCTCGCAACGTACAACAGCCGAAGATAAGGGGGATTACTATCTGCTTAACGGTACCAAAAACTGGATCACCAACGGAAATACTGCATCAACTTACCTGGTTATTGCCCAAACCCATCCCGAATTAAAACATAAAGGTATAAACGCTTTTATCGTAGAGAAAGGAATGGAGGGTTTTACTGTTGGGCCAAAGGAAAATAAATTAGGCATCCGTGGCTCCGATACACATTCGTTAATGTTTAACGACGTTAAAGTGCCAAAAGAGAATAGGATTGGTGAAGATGGCTTTGGGTTTAAATTTGCCATGAAAACATTAGAAGGAGGAAGGATTGGTATTGCTGCTCAGGCTTTGGGTATCGCACAAGGTGCTTTCGAATTGGCTACGCAGTATGCTAAAGAGCGTAAATCATTCGGGAAACCAATTGCTGAGCACCAGGCTATTGCTTTTAAATTGGCTGATATGGCGACGCAGATCGAAGCCGCCCGACTACTGGTTTATAAGGCTGCCTGGCTAAAAGATCAGGGCTTGCCTTACACACAGGCAGGCTCGATGGCTAAGCTGTTTGCTTCTAAAGTGGCTATGGATGTAACCGTAGAAGCTGTACAGGTTCACGGTGGTTATGGTTTTGTAAAAGAATATCACGTGGAACGGTTGATGCGCGATGCTAAAATTACCCAGATTTACGAAGGGACTTCTGAGATCCAGAAGATGGTGATTTCAAGAGAAGTTATTCGTTAGTTTTTAGTTATCGATTTTCAGTTGGCAGTTCGATTGAAAACTGCCAACCGAAAACAAAATTATTCCTTATCTCCCGCAACAGCACTGAATACCGCCTTAATCAAAGCAACCACAATTGCTAAAAATGCTGCGGCAAAAAAGCCTGAAGTGTTAAACGAAGTCATCATGTTATCAACCAATAAAATCATTAAAACGGTAATGATAAATGATACCAATCCCAAGGTTAAGAAATTGATTGGAAAGGTTAATAGCCTTAAAATAAATCCGATTGTTGCATTTGCAAGTGCAATCAATACTGAAGCGATAATGGCGTTTCCGAAGCCATCAATACTTACCCCAGGCACCAGTTTAGCGCCTATAAAAAATGCCAGTCCTGTTAGCAGGATTTCGATAATAAATCTCATAATTTTTACATTTGTAAATGTTTAAACACTATTTTACCTATTCAGTTTTCGTCTGGATTTCTGTATCCGTGTTTTCATGTTCGAATAGAAACAATAAACCGGTAATTAAGTTTTCTGGAGATAGCACTTCAATCATCATTAAAAATATAGATGAGGCGAGCCTTTTGCAGGTTAAAAATGCTTATCAGGGCAAAGCTGATACCGTTAATATGATTTCGGTTTTGATCAAGCCAGATGATCTGGATAGCATTCAGGATGAGCGGGAGGTGCCTGGAAAGATCAAAATATTAGGCGATTCGCTTGTGTTTAGTCCTGATCAGCCTTTTCTAAAAGGTAAAGAGTATTTGGTAGAAAGTTATATCGGAGTGAAATTTGCAACCGTTGGAGATCTGGTTATGGGAAAGGGTAAGCAGAATCTAAAAGCAGTACAGCAAACACTTAAACGGTAATAATCAGCATAATAATTAGCGCCTGTGTTTGATTTTTCATAAAAAATTACTACATTTGCATCGTAATCGAAGAAAAGAGAAGGGGACAATGTCCCCTTTTTCTATGAAATCAGGTTAAAATATGCAGGTAGAAAAGAGAGTTGCAGCCCTCGTAGAGGAAAAAATTGCAGATCGGCCAGAACTGTTTTTGGTTGATGTGAAGATGTTGCCAAACAATAAGCTGATTATTCATGTTGATGGCGACGAAGGTATTAGCATACAGGATTGTGTAGCCATAAGCAGGCATGTTGGTTTTCATCTCGAAGAAGAAAATGCAATAGAACAGGCTTATAATTTAGAAGTTTCTTCGCCGGGTGTTGGCGAGCCTTTAAAATTAATCCGTCAGTACAATAAAAATGTAGGCCGTACGGTAAGCATTAAGCTAAAAGAAGGATTAAAAAAGGAAGGGAAGCTGTTAGCGGTTACAGAGAATAATCTGCTGATTGAAGAATCGGTTAAAGAAAAAGGGAAAAAGGCGGTAGCAATTCAGACAGATGTTCCGTTTAATGATATATTAGAAACAAGTGTGTTAATTTCATTTAAGTAAAATGAGTACTACAACAATTAATTTGATCGACTCTTTTCAAGAGTTTAAAGATTTCAAAAATATAGATCGCCCAACGGTGATCAGTGTGCTGGAAGAAGTTTTTCGTAGCATGTTGCGTAAAAAATACGGAACAGACGAGAACTGTGACGTAATTGTGAATCCTGATAACGGGGATTTGGAAATCTGGAGAACGAGAAAAGTAATGGAGGATGGGTTTTCTGAGGATGATGATTTGGAGATCGAACTTGCTGATGTACAGAAACTTGACCCGACTTTAGAAGTTGGTGATGATTATATTGAGCAGATTACTTTAGAAAGCTTTGGTCGCAGAGCGATTTTAGCCGCACGCCAAACACTCGTTTCTAAAGTATTGGAATTAGAGAAAGATGAGATTTTCAAAAAATATAAAGATCGCGTTGGTGAAATTGTAACAGGAGAGGTTTATCAGGTTTGGAAGAAAGAAACTTTGGTTTTAGATGATGAAGGTAACGAACTTCTAATGCCTAAAACCGAGCAGATTCCTGCTGATTATTTCAAAAAAGGCGATTCTGTAAGAGCGGTAATTTCTAAAGTAGAAATGATCAATGCCAATCCGAAGATTATTATTTCGAGAACGGCACCAGAATTTTTACAACGCTTGTTCGAGCAGGAAGTTCCGGAAATTTTCGACGGTTTGATTACCATTAAGAAAATTGTTCGTGAACCAGGAGAGCGCGCTAAAGTTGCGGTTGAATCGTACGATGACCGTATTGATCCGGTAGGAGCCTGTGTGGGTATGAAAGGATCACGTATTCATGGAATCGTTCGCGAATTGAAAAACGAAAATATTGATGTGATTAATTTCACTAATAATATTTCGTTATACATTACCCGTGCGTTGAGCCCGGCTAAAATCACATCTATTAAATTGGATGATGAAACCAAACATGCATCGGTTTACTTAAAACCAGATCAGGTTTCATTGGCCATTGGACGTGGCGGACATAATATCAAACTGGCTGGTAAATTAACTGGTTATGAAATTGATGTGTACCGTGAAGCAGGTGAAGAAAGCGACGAGGATGTTGATTTAGAAGAATTCTCAGATGAGATTGATAGCTGGATCATCGATGAATTAAAGGCTATCGGGTGCGATACTGCTAAGAGTGTTTTAGCACTTACAGTAGAAGATTTGGTAAAACGCACCGACTTAGAAGAAGAAACCATTAAGGAAGTGGTTCAGATTTTACAGTCAGAATTTGAATAAGTGGTGTAATTGCCAAATAAACACTACTTTTGTTTTATTATAAAAAATAACAGGAGCTAAATGTCAGACGACAAACCAATCATTTTAATTAAAGCTATTAAAGAACTTAATATAGGCATGGGTACAGCCGTTGAGTTTTTAAACAAAAAGGGCTTCTCTGCCGAGAAGAGCCCTATGTTTAAACTTACGGGTGAGATGTATAATGCCTTATTAAAAGAGTATCAGGGAGATAAGATCGTAAGAGAAGAAGCCAAACAAATAGTGATTGGTAAAATACGTCGCGACGAGCCTGAAACTGAGAAGCCAGTAGAAGCGCCGAAAAAAAATGCCGATTTTGAGAAAAATGAGGAGATTTTAATTAAAAATGCTCAATCATTTACCCCTCCGGTAGAAAAACCAAAGGCTGTAGAAACACCTAAGGTAGAAGCGCCAACACCAGCACCTGCGGCAGCAGTAGAGCCAGTGAAAGAAAATAAAGTAGAGGAAACAGGATTACCTGGGGTTAAGATTGTAGGAAAGATCGATTTAAATGATCTTAATCCGAAAACACGCCCAGCTAAAAAAGAGGAAACACCTGCTCCAGCGCCTGTTGTAGAGCCAACAATAGCTAAAGCACCAGAAACTGTAAAACCGGTAGAGCAGCCTAAAGTGGAAGAAAAACCGGTTGAGGTTAAAAAAGAAGAAACTCCTGTTGCTTCCACGCCAGCTGCAGAAACACCAGTAGCTAAAGCAACCGAGCCTGTAAAGCCAGCTGAACAGCCTAAGGCCCAAGAAAAGCCGGCTGAAGTAAAACCGGCAAGCAATGAGCCTGAAGTAATTAAGGCGCGTACCGTTAAATTAACAGGTCCGAACATTATTGGTAAAATTGTTTTGCCAACAACACCAGATAGAAGAAATGGCCCGGTAGCATCATCTAGTGATAGTGAGGCCGCTAAACGCAAGCGCAAACGTAAGAAAACCCCTGGAGCACCTGGACAACCAGGCCAACAAGGAGGTCAGGGCCAGCAAGGACAGAATAACCCTGCAGGTCAGGGCGGTGCACCAGGTCAGCCCCGCCAACCTTATCAAGGCAACAGGCAAGGTGGTGGTACACCATACCAGGGTAACAGGCCAGCCGGACAAGGTGGGACGCCTTACCAAGGAAATAGAAATAACAATAACAGACCAGGTTTTCAAAATAGAAATGCTACACCAAGCGGACCTAAAGAAGAACCTACTGAGAAAGAAATTCAAGATCAGATCAAAGCAACTCTTGCCCGTTTAAGTGGCGCAGGTAAATCTGGTAAATTTGCACAACGTGCTAAATTACGTCGTCAGAAACGTGATGATGTAGCGTTTAATGCAGAAGAAGCGGCAAATGAGCTTGAATCACAATCGAAAATATTAAAGGTAACAGAGTTTGTTACAGCTAATGAGTTGGCGAACATGATGGATGTACCAGTTACCAAAATTATTGGTACCTGTATGAGTCTTGGAATGTTTGTTTCCATTAATCAACGTTTAGATGCTGAAACCTTAACCATTGTTGCTGATGAGTTTGGTTATGAAATTCAATTCATAAAGCCAGATGAAGAGGAGGACAATGTAATTGAGGAAGAAGATAACGAGGCTGATTTAATTGAAAGAGCTCCGGTTGTAACGATTATGGGGCACGTCGATCACGGTAAAACCTCTTTGCTGGATTATATCCGTAAAGCAAACGTGGTAGCTGGTGAGGCCGGTGGTATCACCCAGCACATCGGTGCCTACATGGTAACTACGCCTTCAGGTAAAAAAGTAACCTTTTTAGATACGCCAGGTCACGAAGCCTTTACAGCGATGCGTGCCCGTGGTGCCAAGGCAGCCGATATTGCCATTATTGTTATTGCTGCTGATGATGCAGTAATGCCTCAAACAAAAGAGGCCATTAACCACGCACAGGCGGCAGGCGTACCATTGGTATTTGCTTTCACCAAAGTAGATAAACCGGGTGCAAATGCAGATAAAGTACGTGAGCAGTTATCGGTAATGAATATCCTGGTTGAAGATTGGGGTGGTAAATACCAATCGCAGGAAATTTCAAGCAAAAGCGGCTTAAATGTTGATTTGCTTTTAGATAAGGTATTGTTAGAAGCTGAGTTATTAGAACTGAAAGCTAACCCGAATAAACGTGCTACAGGTACGGTAATTGAATCCGCCTTAGATAAAGGACGTGGTATTGTAACTACAGTATTGGTTCAGGGTGGTACGTTAAAAGTTGGAGATCCAATCTTAGCCGGTAGCTACAGCGGACGTGTTAAGGCATTAACCAATGAGCGTGGTGCTAAAGTAGAATCTGCAGGTCCATCACAGCCAGTACAGGTTTTGGGTATGCAAGGTGCACCTACAGCGGGTGATCGTTTTAATGCTTTAGAAAGTGAAACTGAAGCACGTGATATTGCAAACAAACGGATGCAGTTACAGCGCGAGCAGGGTTTACGTACACAGAAACACATTACCTTGGATGAGATTGGTCGTCGTCTGGCAATCGGTAACTTTAAAGAACTTAATATCATTGTTAAGGGTGATGTGGATGGTTCTATCGAGGCATTGTCAGATTCATTACTGAAACTATCTACAGAGCAGATCCAGATCAATATCATCAGTAAAGGTGTTGGTCAGATTTCAGAATCTGATGTATTATTAGCCTCGGCGTCAGATGCAATCATTATCGGTTTCCAGGTTCGTCCATCAACAGGTGCACGTAAACTGGCAGAAGCTGAGCAGATTGATATTCGTTTATATTCTATCATTTACGACGCCATCAACGAGATTAAGTCGGCAATGGAAGGTATGTTGGATCCGGAATTTGAAGAGAAAATTGTGGCTAACGTTGAGATTCGTGAAACATTCAAAATCACGAAAGTGGGTACCATTGCAGGTTGTATGGTACTGGATGGTAAGATTACCCGTAACAGCAAAATCCGTATCGTTAGAGATGGTGTTGTAGTCTATACAGGAGAACTGGCATCATTAAAACGCTATAAAGATGATGTGAAAGAAGTATCAAAAGGTTACGAGTGTGGTTTAAATATCCAGAACTTTAACAACATCGAAGTAGGTGATATTGTAGAAGCTTACGAACAGGTTGAAGTAGCAAGAAAACTGTAAATAGTTTTCACCAAAAATAGACAAGGGCATCAATAATATTGATGCCCTTTTTCTTTATCCGAAATTATCTTTTTCCGTTTAAAATCCGATTGACTAATAATCTCATTAATAGAAACCTCATAAAGTTCGGCAATTTTGGCCAGCTGCGATATGGCAAAATCTACCTCATTGTTTTCCCATTTTCGATAAGCAACCCTGCTTATCCCGATTACATTAGCAGCGTATTGCTGCGTATACCCATGCTTATCCCTGTACCTTTTTAAGGTAACTCCTATATCTAACATATTAAGAAACGTTAACGGCTATGTATTTTTAATATTTACATATTGCATATTTAATAATGTAAATAATGATAATAAGGAGTTGTCAAAATTAATATTTTTTATCTGTCTTTTTGAAGAAAAATATTTATGAAAAAAAATGTTTGCATACTATTATTGGGAAGTATAGGACTCATATCCTTTCAAGGATGTAAAAAAGACAGTAAAACAAACGAAACAATAAATCAGGTTTCGATTTTGGAAAAAACAAAGTTACAGAAAATGGAAAAGTTTATCTCTATCATGTGGGAAGTCCCCGCAGAGAAAATAAAGTATGATAAAGATTTAGAAACATTCACTTTTGGGGACATTCAGTTAAGTCGAATGCAAATTGAACTGCTTTATGATAGAGCAAATGAATATAAACTTAAAAACGAAAGATAAGATTATGAAACAAAAATATTTATTATTTACGCTATTGTTTTTAGTTTTCATTAGTCTAAAATCTAAAGCATCAGTAAGCTTAAGTAGCTTTACTGCTTCTAATAGCTACGACGGAAAAATATACTCACCAAATGGCATTAGTTTTACCGCAAGTTTTGACTTTGTTAGAGCAGGTGACGGATTCCCGATTACTGTTGAATTAATTTACGTTGAGGGCAGTACTGAGACTGTTATAAGCTCTGCTGGAATTAATAAAACTAATTGGGGAACGGAAACTATTTGGTCATCTTCCATTCAAGGAACGCTAACTTCAACACAAACGCAAGGAAGGGTTTTTTTAAAGTATACTATCTTTGATGGTTTAAGTAATGGTACTTATCGTTCTGGTTCATCCTATTCTATTACATTACAGCCCCCTCCAAATCCTGGAGTAGGAACGCCTCCTCCCAGCGCTCCTCCTGTACCTGGATCAAAACCATTGTACTATTATTCTCAAAGCTTAGGTGGTTGTTATCTTAGTTCAGAGTGGCTTGGGCAATCTGTAGTTATATCAGACGGTTTACATTCTGGAACAAGAGATTTTGTGGGGATTATAGGATATGTTTTTACAGTACAGCAGCCAGGAACAGTTATGCTAAATAAATTTCGACCAAATCCTGTTCGAGGAGCTAGGATTGATCGTACGGAATTTATTTTTTCAACTTTAACTACTTATCCCGGTTGCTATAAGATTGGGGAGGAAGGCTACGTCTACACGAGTCAAGTAACAAAAACTTTGCCCGTTTATAGTAGGGCAATTAATAACTCTGAGTATCATTATTATAATACACAGCCAGCCTCAATTGCGGGCGAAAATATAGAAATTACTGAACAACACTTGGAAGGGATCGCTTTTTATCTGCTTCAGAGCCCACAATCTACTACTTATCCATTGCCAGAAAATGATACCATGGAATTGTATCAATATTATAGTAATCGGGGTGACCATTTTTATACCACTCTAAAAAAAGATAGACCTGGATTTACTTATGAAAAAGTTTTAGGGTATGTACACACTATTCAAAAAAGTGGAACCATCCCATTGCACCGGTACGTTAATACTAGTTCTTCATCAGGAGATCATTATTATACAACAGATAAACAAAATTATGGTTGGTATATCTATGAAGGTATAGTTGGCTATGTTTATGGAAGTGATGGTATGGTAGGTACATCAGCTGTTTATAGCTACTTTGCTTCAAGTATTGGTGATCATTATTATAATACGGTTAATTCATCATATGGGGGTTATGTAAACGAGGGAATAAAATTCTATATGTTAACTTACAACCATTAATTGTAATATTTTACATACTTAAATGTTAAAAGAGTTCTGAATAATTCGGAACTCTTTTTTTTGTGGATATTTGTCAGTTCAAATACCAAAATAATTTAATGCATACTGAAATACAAGAAAAAAAAGTACCGGTAAAAAGGAATTTTGATTTTATAGATACCATCCGTTGTATATCCATGATGGGAATAGTTATGGAACATTGTACCTATAATGGCACCTATATTTTTAATGGCTTTCCACTCAAACACATCGTTTATATCGGATTAATTCAGTTTTCTAAATTTGGTACAATAGCCTTCTTTTTATTAGCTGGTTTTTTACTTGGAAGTAAGTTTACAACCTATTCATCATGGCAATATTTCAAACGACGTTTATCCACGGTATTTCTACCCTGGTTAATATGGTCACTGGTATTTTTGTGTGCTATTATTATTCAAAATTATATTGCGCTGCATCGGTCAGGCGATTTTCATTTCCGTAGATTATTGATAGAAAAAATAGAGATGATTTATTTATTTACCAATTATTGGTTTATTATCAATTTTATGTTTTGTATCGCAATACTCTTGTGTTTTAAGAAGTATTTGTATAAATGGTGGCTAGGAGCAATTTTTTTAGTACTTACATTAGCCTATAGCGCAAATGTATATTTTGAATGGTTTATTACATCGCACACTATTGCAATTTTTGGATTCATTTTTTATCTATGGTTGGGAGCTATTCTTAATAAATATTGGAGTAAAATTGAAGCCTTTATTCAAAAAACGCCATACTATATCTTTATCGGTTTATTCATGCTGACTTTCTGTTTAGCGGTGTTCGATATTATTCATTTAATACAGGTAAGAAGTGAAGATCCGTATAATACATTAAGAATATGTAACGTTTTCTATTCCTTAGCTACTATCTTTCTATTATTTAAAATAAAGGAGTTTAGATTTGTCAAGTATTTAAAGCCGAGGGAAACCACATTTGGTGTTTATTTAATACACTATATATTGGTTACTCATCTTTTGCCAGAAGTATTCAGGCCGTTCCACTTAATTCAATTCAATGAAATGTCTTTGGGTAACATGCTTCTTTATATAGCTTGTAGGTTTACAATTGTTTATTCTGCTACATTGTTGCTTATTGCCCTGATAAGTAAAACAAAAATTAGGTGGATAATTGGCAGATAGTTTTAAAACTATTTCTTTAAATTTTAATGTTAAATAATAAGCAATAGGTGCTGGTTAAACGCTTTCTTTTTATTTTAGTAGATTTGTTTTAGGTGATCCATTTTAATGTAATCTTAAACTGTTAAATTGCCTGATATGGATTATTCACCACCATTTTTGCCTGCTTAAACCCAATATGTCCACAAACAATACCGCTTACCAAACTCAATCCTCCATATTATTTATTTTTTTTAATAGAGTTGATACTACACTGAAAGTTTTAGAGCAAATTAAGCAAGCTCAGCCTGCGCGGTTATATCTTACCTGCGATGGTCCACGGGAAAACCGGGCAACTGAGGCAGATGATTGTAGGAAAGCCAAAGAAGCAGTAATGGCATCTATTGATTGGGAGTGCGAAGTACAGACCTTATTCAGAGAAGAGAATTTGGGGCCAAAAGAAGCTATATCTTCTGCAATCGATTGGTTCTTTCAACACGAGGAGGAGGGAATTATATTAGAGCACGACTGTTTACCCTCTATGAGCTTTTTTTATTATTGTGATCATTTGCTGGAGAAATACCGGAATGATACGAGAATCTGGCTGATATCTGGCTTTAATTTTGACACGAAAAAAAAATGGGGCAAAGGCTCATATTATTTTTCTAATCTAACCAATGGCTGGGGCTGGGCAACCTGGAAAAGATCCTGGAATAACTATGATAAAAATTTAAGCCAATACAATTCAGATGAAGTTAAAGAACCATTGCAAAAAATATTTGAAGATCCCTTAATCGTTGAGAGATGGATTGAAATATTTAATGAAACCAAGGCGGGTAAAATTGATACATGGGATTATCAGGTAACTTTTTCACACTTATTTAGTCATTCACTGACTATTGTTCCTAATTATAATCTGGTCAGTAACATTGGATTCGATCAACTTGCAGAAAATACTACTAATGCCAATAGTCCCTTTGCCAATGTTCCTTTAGAGGAATTAGGAGAGCTGGTTCACCCAAAATATATGGTGCCGGAAAAAGAGGCAGATTATAATCTTTTGTTCGAAGAATTTAATATTAGGGGTAAGTTAGCGGAAATGGCTTACCTAAAAAAACACAATTCTTTCAGAAGAAGGTTTAAAAGATGGTTCAAGTCGCTTTTTTAAGGATTGAACCATTTTGCTTAATTTATAGGCGTTTAAATAATTTTTTTATATAGTTCAATCGTTTTTGAAACACATTTGTCAATAGTATATTCTAGCGATTTTTTTTGACCTGCATTGCCCATTTCTTTTCTAAGTGGGTGAGATGAAATAATCGTTTCGAGCTTTTCTGTCAGCGATTGTGAAGATTGGCCATCGAAATACTGTGCAGCATCTCCTGCAATCTCATTAAAACAGCTACAGTTACTAAGCAAAACAGGGCAATTGTTCTTAAAAGCTTCTAATATTGGCAATCCGAAACCTTCATATAATGATGGATAAACAAAGCATAGGGCATTTTTATAAAGCGTATTCAACTGATCATCACTAACAGATAATTGTATGGTCTTATCTAAAATATTATTGCGCATTAAAAACTCTGAATCACCATAGCTTAAAGCCCCGCCACCCGCAAATACCAGCCGTAACTCAGGATATCTTTGGGTTAATTTTTTGAAAGCCTCCACAGTTAAATGAAAATTTTTATAACTCCATCTGGCACCAACAAATAAAATGTATTGCTCGGGTAAGCCTTTAACAGGAGCGTATACTGGTTTAGCCAAATCTATTCCATGATATATAACTTCTACTTTATCTACATTAACATTACTGTATTTTAATATGTCGGTTTTAGTGGTTTCGGATATAGCAATAATTTTATCTGCCTTCTCCATTAATATTCTTTTATAAAAAGGTAAAGGATCAGATGAAGAGAAAAATTGAGGCAATGCCTCATAGGTCATATCATGAACGGTTATGACCAGCGGCTTTTTTAGGTACTTGATAAAATAAGGATTAAAATATGTAGGGTGAAAAACAGAAAAATCATTTTTCTTAAGCAGGTATTTACTGTAAGAGTTGTTGCGTTTAAGAAGTTTCTCTTGTGTTTTAAAAAGTGGATTGAATAATGAGCTACTTAAAGGTTGCTGTTCATCTCTGATATAGTAGTTATCTGATCTTAAAAGGCCCAGTTGATACTCTACCTCTTCTGTTTTCTGTATTCCATTCATCAAATACTTAAAATACCTGGAAATGCCTCCATAGACTTGCTCTGTAAATATTTGATGATCGTATAAAACCTTAACCATAAATTTTTAGCTTGATTTTTTAAACTTTGGTAAAAAAAGTAAAATGAGGTTAATAATTGCTTTTAGGCATTTGTACGCTATCGGGTATTGTTTAATATACAAAAACTGTTCTGTTTTTTTATCCCTTAACTGTTTAAAGTAATTGTAATCAGCTATAAACTCAGGAAAGTGAATATTTAAAGATGTTTCACGCTCCGAATTCATTAACAGATGGTTATCGGTATTGGAAGAAATGCCTGTTGCATCATAATTCGTGATAATAATATCGAGGTGTTTGTACGAGGCCTCCCGCTTGCATATGGCATAGGTGAAAAATTCCCAGTCAGATACGATTTTAAAATTTTCATTGTAAAGAAAGATCGTTTTAAACAAACTTTTCTTTATGAAACTGGCCTGGTGTGATATGTTTTGTTCGAAAAAGAAGGCAAAATTTAATTGATCCGGAAACGCTCTTTTATTCTGCTGATGTATCTCGTCATAAATAATGTCGCCATAATAAATATCCAGTTGTTCATTCATGGACGTTAGCGATTGCGCGATTACCGTATCGCTGTGCAACCAATCACCACTGTTGAGGAATAAGATATAATCTCCTGTAGCAATCTTTATCCCTTTGTTCATTGCATGATAGATCCCCCTGTCTGATTCGCTTATCCAATAGGTAATCTTATCAGCATTTTGGTTTAATAATTTGACACTGCCGTCGTTACTACCACCATCAATAACAATGAATTCTATATTGGTGGCACTTTGTGAAAAAACACTGCTCATCGTTTTTTCAAGTCCAGTACGATTGTTATAATTAACTGTAATAATTGAGATCTTTTGTTCGCTCATGCTACTTTTCTTTGCTTAAGTTCCTCAATAATTCTTCCAGTTGCAGTTTTATCACTTCAGGGGTATATGCTTTCAATGCGTTAATGGAATTGTTTCTGATGTTGTTCCAAAGATCGGGAGAATTATATAACTGAATGATTTTTTCTGCAAACTCTTTGGTATCATTTGCTACCATTACATCATGGCCATCTGTTAACCCAATACCTTCTACGCCAATATCTGTAGAAACGATTGGAAGTCCATATTCTAGACTCTGTCCAATTTTTCCTTTCATGCCTGCGCCAAACCTTAACGGCGAAACAAATATGCGGTTATTGTCGAAATAGGCTGAAACATCATGTATATAGCCAGGAACAATTACCTTGTTCGAGCGCAGCGCAAGTATTTCATCGGTAGGGTTGCTCCCTAAAAGTGTTAAGGTTATCTGGGAGTCAATGGCCCATACCAAAGGCATAATTTCTTTAACTAACCATTTTACAGCGTCTACATTGGGCTTATGCAGATAGCCGCCAATAAAAAGCAAGCCGTTTCTTAAATTGAAAGAACTTGCAGTTTCTGTGATGGTCTTTATTTCGTGGATATTTGGCATGATTTCAACATTGTTTATGCCCTCGTTTTCCAAAATTTCTTTCTCATCCTTTGTAATGGCCAAGGTAATACTGGCATTTTTTGCAATATTCAATTCAACCTGTTTAACATCATTGGCTGCTTGAATAATAGCATGGTCTCCAGAAAGATCGCCCTCCCGTTTTAACCTTAAAAAATGAAGGTCAATAGTGTCATAAATCCAGAATAAATCTTTTTTCTGCTCAAATAGAAACTTAAATTGCTCGTTGTTGTGCGGTTTGCACAGCCACACTGCATCAATATTCTGAAGTTTACCTTCGAGGATTTTGATCATTCCGCGCATATTGGGAAAACGGTATAGCACTTCAAACCCTTCCAAAATCATCTGATCAAAATACATTGTATTTTTCTCTCCGTTGGCGGGCAAAAATAAAACATGAAATCCCAAAGCTTTTACCAGCTGCATAATTTTGAATATCCTATTTGAACCAGAATCCTGATCAGGTGTAGGGATAACATCATCTATAAATAAGATAGTTTTTTGTTCAGGCTTTTCAGTTAAAGCCTGAATCTTTAACTGACGGGTATTATAACACACAACTTCTGCCAAAGGTTGATAAATAACCTTTTTGTTTTTGCCGCTAAGGAATTCACCAATCTGCCTTCCAATATTAAATGAAGAGAGAAGATCAATATCAGACAGGTTGAAGTCAATTAAATGATCTCTTTGAAAAATAAAATTAGCTGAAGCATAATGCCTAATCTCTTTTTGAGAATTAAATTCAGGATGATTACTGTCCTCATAAAAAATAGTTTCATCCTCTGTTCTAATAAGTAAGCCATTTCTATAAAGGTGTTTTACCCCTGCACAACCCACATCTCTATTTTTCAGTACTTCGGCAAGGATTTCAATACAGTTTTTCTTTATTATAGCCTGACTTGATTGTATATAGATTAAATTTCCTTTCGCATTTTTTAAAACTGATGCAAAAGAAGCCGTTTCTAACAGGGTAATTCCCTTAACGTTATTATTCAGGAAAGAATTAATATAGTGATCTTGATTTTCGAATACAAGGACTTCAAAAGTGTATTTTTCAGAAATGTGATCGCTTAAGGATTTTAAGCAGTTATAAAGATAATCCAGGCGGTAGTTGCCAATTATAATAATGCTAATAAATGGATCCTTTGGTGTTTGAAATGCTATTTTTTCTGAAAAAATGGTTTTCCTGTCCAAAAGAACTGGAGTAGCCTCATCAACAAAATACCGGTAACCAAATAATGCTGAAACTAAATCTCTTGTTTTAATATAGAATATGGGGTTGACATCGGAACGGAAAAAAGGAGAAAATTTACGAGATATGATATTGTAAAAACCTTTAAAAACAGATTTCTTGAAAAAAATAACAGACGCGAATACCAGTAATAAACGCAGCAGGTAGTTTCCCCAAAAAGACGGCGATAAAGAATATAGTTTTGTTTTTCTTTTTGATATTCCGGTATAATATCTCTTAGTAATCTTAATTGATACTTTATAATTGTATTTATCTATCCAACGGTAAATTTTCATGTGTTTAATAAGTACTGTAGCCTAAAAGTTTTTGGAAAATTTGATAGCAAAATTTAGTCTGCTTAATCCTGTTCTACTTTTCAGATCAGGAAAATAATCTTGATAATATTTATAGATAAGCCTGATTAAATATGGACTGAATCCCTTTCTGCGGCGGGCGGCATATATTTTCTTGATCAGTTTTTTATCCGCTTCTTTTAAGTTTTTATAATTTCGGACAAGGGAAAGATTCAGATCGATTTCTTTAAAACGTTCTGCTTTAATATCAGTTTTAACATTACCTTTAAACTTGTGCATCACTGAGGAACTATGGATTCTGTGCAGTGTTAAATATTCATTTAAACAAGTGATTTTATGATGATATAAGGCCACAAACCCTATCCACCAATCGTAATATCCTGTTTCAGGAATTGGAAATATATAGGGTAACAGTGTTTTTGAAAAAAGAGTGGTATGCCCTGTAACCGAATTGTAGAATAGTGCACTTCTATAATCACGGTTTCCCAACTTAAAATCGGGATTTAATGTTTGCCGCCCAATGGGATTTTCTTTCTCATCTATCCATTCTGAATTCGAAAAAATCAGCCAGTTATCTCCTATATTCTGATGTAATAGTTTTAATTTATTCTCCAGCCATATGTCATCCTGATCGCTTATGGCTATAAAATCTCCTGAACAAATTGCTATTGCTTTCTGAAAATTCGCATTAAAACCAATGTTTTGATCGTTGAAGTGGAGCTTAATCGATTCGTAACGCTCTGCGTACTGGGTTAAAATTGCTTTTGTACCATCTTTAGAGCAGTCGTCAACTATAACCAGCTCTATATTTTTGTACGTTTGGTTAAGGATACTATCCAGTTGCTGAGGTAAAAAGTTAGCACCATTATAGGTACAAAGCGCTATAGAAATAAGTGGCTCCATGAATCAATTATTTTAATAGGAGTTTTACAACCTGTTTTAAATTCAAATTGTTAAGCGTAAATAAATCTGATCCTAAAAACTTCTTCAGGGAAGATTCATTGTCGGATTTCATTAGATAGTTATACCATTCTTTTTGGAGTTGTTTACTGAGTATCTTGTGATCGAATACCTGCTTTTTTTGATTGGCTTTTAAGATATTGACCAAGTGATGCTCTACTTCTTGCCCGGAAAAATCTGCACATTCAGGGCGTAAGATTGAATGGTGAATTAATAAGTTTTCTTGATCTACTTCATCAAATAAGAACGATAATAAATTCATGATTGTTTTGAGCTCGCTTTGTACCATTTCTTCCCTTTTCGTCGATGTTATACTTTCCTCGTGAATGCGGTATTGTAACAAACGCTGGCGCAAGTTTGCAACCGGATAACTCATCGTGATTTGAGAAAATAAAAAATAATCTTCAGCATATTTAAAATCTTCGCTATAGGCAAATTTCTTTATTGTTTCTGCATCCGCCATAATTGTTGGATGTATAAAAGCATTGCGGAATAAGTTAAATACTTTGATCTTAGTACTATGCTGTGGCCGGTTCAGGTTGTTTATTTCTTTTCCGTATATATCAATAGCAATGGCCCTGCTGCCGCATAATTTATAGGTTGGGTTTGCAGCTAGAAAATTTACTTGTTTGCTTAACCGATTGGGCAGAGCGATATCATCTGCATCCATTCTAGCTATATACCTTCCCTTACTTAACTTCAGTCCCTCATTTAAAGTATCAACTATACCTTTATTCACTTCATTGTTAATATATTTTATCCGGCTATCTGAAAAAGAGCTAATTATAGCATGTGATTGATCTGTACTTCCATCATTGATAATCAAAAATTCGAAGTTTCGATAAGATTGATTGAGTATGCTTTCAATAGCTTCCTTAACAAAAAGTCCGCTGTTAAAAACAGGCATTAATACTGTAATAAGATTTTTTTGCTCGTCAATCATGTATTGGGCTTAGGTGCCGTAAAAATAAGATAATTAAGCGTTAATAAGCTTATAAAAGATGGCATAGATTTTTGCATCTTTAAAGCCTTAAAAAAAGACAAAATGACTACAGGTTTTTCAAAAAAAGAAGGAGCGACAGCACCCAAAAAAATATTGTTTATCACCCCGTTTTTTGGTAGAACAGGTTCAGAAATGCAGTTACTTTACATCCTTGAAAATTTGAATGCAGAAAAATTCGAAGCCTACTTATTTACGCGTAATGATGGGGCTTTGCTTAAGGACCTTCCAAAATATATCAAATACTTTGTTGGTTATAAAAAAAGCAGAAATTATCTGCTCAGGCTGTTTAGGCTATTACTATATGCTGTTAACGTAAACCCTATAGGATTTCAGCTACGGAAAATACAGAGAAAGGTTAAAGCAGATTATTGGTATATTAATACGATTGTAAACAGAGATGCATATGCAATTGCGGTGAAGCTGGGCGTGAAGATTATTTCTCATGTTCATGAAATGCCATTGTATTATGATATGGTTAAGGAAAAAACCATAGAGAATTTGTTGAAATCGGATCTGTGTATTGGATGTTCGAAAGTCGTATGCCAAAATTTAGAAGATATGGGGCATCAAAATGTGAAATTGCTGAACAGCTTTGTTGATGACCGATTCATTTCTCTTAGCCATAGTAAAGTAAACGAGCAGTTCAATTTTTCTCCCAACGATTTTATCTGGATAATGGCTGGCAGTGTTAATGCAATTAAAGGTGTCGATTTTGTAATTCCTTTATTAAAGAAATTAAAATCCAATCATAAAATTGTCTGGATTGGTGGAATCGAAGATTCGGGTACAACAGCTTATGCGAGGATAGCCGGCAGAGCTGCTTTTAAAGACAGACTATTTTTTGTTGGCCGAAAATCTACCGACTATTACGATTACTTTAATTTAGGTAAGGCTTTCTTGTTATTGTCACGCCAAGACTCTTTTCCTTTGGTCATGCAAGAAGCTGCACATCTGGGCAAACCAATAGCCGGCTTTAACTCGGGTGGTATTGAGGAATATGTAAATGATAAAATCGGTATAGTGGTAAACCAGCTTTCGTTTACAGAATTAGCAAAGGCAATGGAAAAAATAGAAGAAAATTATGCAGTATACGATAAGGATTACATTAAACAGTATGCAAAAAGTTTTAATGCACTGGATCAAACCTTAAAACTGCAATCGATTCTGGAAGAAATTTAATCGCCAAAAGCTTGCATGTCAATTAAGCGTTTGTAAAGGCCATTGTGGCTTAAAAGTTCAGTATGGCTTCCACTTTCTACAACCTGCCCTTTATCTATCACCACAATTTTGTCGGCATATTGTATAGTGCTTAATCGGTGGGCAATCACAATTGAGGTGCGGTTTTTCATTAAATTGTTCAGCGCTTCCTGTACTAATTTTTCCGATTCGGTATCCAGGGCAGAGGTGGCCTCATCTAGCAACATAATGGGGGGGTTGGCCAAAACAGCTCTGGCAATACAAACCCTTTGACGCTGTCCGCCAGAAAGCCTGTTTCCACGGTCGCCAACAAAAGATTGATAGCCATTTTCCGTATGCTCAATAAATTCGTGCGCATTTGCGATTTTTGCAGCTGCTATTATTTCTTCTTCAGTTGCATTTGGTTTTGCAAAAGCAATATTGTTGAAAATGGTATCGTTAAACAGAAAAGAGTCTTGATTTACCGTTCCCATTTGGGCCCTAATGCTTTCTACGGTTAAATCTTTATAATCTATGCCGTCAATTTTTATCGTACCGGTTTTCGGATCGTGAAAACGTGGAATAAGATCCATTAAAGTGCTTTTTCCACCTCCAGAAGGACCAACCAAAGCTACTGTTTTCCCTTTTTCGACATTGATATTGATGTTCTTCAATATTTCTTTATCGCCATAATTAAAAGAAACATTTTCCAATACCAATGATTTTTCAAAACCCGATAATACCTGGGCATCCGATTTATTCTCCAGTTCAGGCTTGGTATCAATCAGATCCAAAACACGTTCTCCGGCAGCGATACCCGAATGGATTCCACTAAATGAATCAGTAAGCGCCTTAACTGGCTGCATCACTTGTGAGAAAGTGGCAATATAGACCAGAAATTTTGCTGGTGTTAAATCTCCCTGTCCAGTCAAAATCATTGTTCCGCCATAAAGTACAATAAAAACAACAACAAAAACGCCTAAAGTTTGCGAAACTGGTGAAGCCAGCTGTTGCCTTCTTGCCATTTTTCTATTCAGGTACGAATAAAATTTATTCTCCTGGTCAAATTTGTCTTTAATCCTTGGAGTTGCATTAAAAGCTTTTACGATCTTAATTCCGCTTAGAGATTCATCTAAGAATCCTATCATTTTTGCGAAAGACTCATGAGACTCTTTGGCCTGATGTTTTAAGCGTTTAACTATTTTACTAATGATAAAACCAGATACTGGGATAACCAGTAAAGAGAATAGTGTAAGTTTAACCGAGATTGAAATGAGTACACCAACATAGAATAATAACTGTAGCGGCTCTTTAAAAACAACTTGTAAGGTGTTGGTAACGGTAAATTGTACTACCTGAACATCCGACGCTACTTTAGAAATGATATCTCCTTTGCGTTCATTGTTGAAAAAGCCGACATGTAGGTTCATGACGTTGTTGAAAACTGTTCTGCGAAGATTCAATAATGTGTGTACCCTTAAATCTTCCATGAATCTCTGAGAAAGGTAACGGAAAAGATTTGATAATACCACCGTAATAACAATCACAACACATACCAGTTTTAAAGTTTCGGTTTTACCATAGGCATCAATAGCATGCTGTATATACTGGCTAAATCTGCCCATAAAATCAATTGAAGAGCTAACTTTTGATAACGTTGTAGGAGCATCTTTTATAAAAAGCGTCTCTAATAAGGGGCCTAAAAGTGTAAAAAGAAAGGTATTAAAAGTTATGGCAAATAATGTTGCAATAATGTAAGGAATTGCAAATTTTTCAATCGGTTTAGCAAATGATAATAAACGAAAGTATGTCTTCATTTTATTTGAAATGGTATATGTAATATGGAAAATGTACTAAAATATTTCCAAAAAATCTAAGTAAACTTGACAAAGGTAAGGTTTTCAATTCAACCTAACCGATTTTGACAAAAGGGTACGTTAAAATTACAATCGTTTAAAATTACAATCGTTTAATTTTTTTATTGCTAACTGATTGATTGATAATCGCCACTATGTCAGAAATACTTAGGGTTGAACTATATTTTTTTTTCAAAATCTGAAGCTTTTCTTTGCTTGCATTTACGAGGGCTTTTTGTGCCAAATAATCTTTATAGCTTTCCAATACCCAGATTTTCCCCGTAATGATTTTCGGAATAAGCTCTGTAAAAATTTGCTGCAGAGGATAAAGCTTTTCTTTGAGTCCCTGAAGGTGAATTCCCTGTAGGATATACCGGTTACGGTAGTATATTTTTTTAATAAAGTTAGATTTGATCTGGGTTTTAGTACTGCCACTTACATGATGAAAACATATAGACTGATGTTCATAATAACATTTCCAGCCCAATTGCCATGCCCGCAGGCTTAAATCGAAATCTTCTGATGAAAATGGAGAGTAAATCTCATCAAAACCACCTAGTTCTTTTAATTTTTTGGCATCAACCAGAGCATTGGCACCAGAAAGATAGGCTGTGTACACATTTTCATCTTCAGGGTTTTCGCTATAATAGAATTTATTCGCCTTAATACGGCAGCCACCGTAATATAAAAAACGTGCAGCGTCTTCAATCCGGCTTTCATCAAAACTCATAATCCGTGCCATTACTCCAAATGTATCTGGCCTATCGAAGTATTTCCACTGATGTTCAAAATAGTCGGGGGTAAGTTTTACATCAGAGTTTAAAAGTAAAATTAAATCATATTTGGCCACGCTGATACCATGGTTGCAGGTAAAAGAGAAGCCCCGGTTTTTATCATTAATGAGTAATATTACATTTTTGTAATTCTCCCTTACGAAAAAAATACTATCATCTTTTGAGCCATCGTCAATTACAATTATTTCAAATTCTGTACCTGCATTTTCTACTGCTGTTAAAACAGAGGGTAGATATTTTTGGAGCAGATGTTTACCATTATAATTTGGGATGATAATTGAAACACTCTTCTGCATCTATTTCACGATTTTATAATTGCGGTACTCAAACAACCGCAATCCGGTGAGATCTTCAATTTTTTGCAAGACTCTTCTCCTGAAATTCATTTTTGGAGTTTCTTTGGTGAGATCTTTATCAAATTTCCAGTTTGCGGCTGCAATTCTGGCTTGCATTACTTTAGGATGGCTGCCTTTAAAATGAACCAAACGATCGGCATTGTGCATGTCATAGGTTTCCTGCACTGGATAATTTTCTTCAATCCACTCATCTGTCTGATAAAACTGATTAAAATTTCGCACTTTGCCCTGTAATCCTTTTGGCGGTTTCACCCAGCCATAATGATAAATATAGGCATCAATTAACTTAACTTTAAGTTTTCTATCATTAATTCTGAAGCCCTGTGCATCACGGTAAGAGCGAACTCCAGGCAGATTTTTGATAATTCTAACTTCTCTTCTGTACCAGCGCCTCGATTCGGCCAGGTAATCATAAGAAGCATAAAAATGTTTGTATTTTAAAAGCAAGGCCTCAACATCGTTATTGTTGAGTTCAGCTTCCATTTCTTTTTTGATCAGTGGAAGATAATCTTCGTGTATGGCTTCATCGCCCTGGATGTAGATCATCCAATCGGCATCTTTACTTATTTCAGCTAAAGCCTTATTGGTTTCATCTGCAAAAACACGCCCCCCTTCGCGGATGCTTTCATCCCAAATGGTATCAATAGTTCTGATTTTAGGGTCAATACTTTTAACCATTTCTGAAGTTTCGTCTGTAGAGTTCCCCAATGCAACAATAAAATCATCACACAATGGCAGCACAGAAAGTATCGCTTCCTTTGCAGGATAATCGTTAACAATAGCATTTCTTAAAAATGTAAAACCGGTAACTTTCATTGGTGGTGCCTGGGGTAGCTAATAATTTTTGTTAATTTGTACAAAGATAGTTTTATTGATGAATATGCATCTATCCATTTTAAGCGAAGTAAAAGCGGGCAATTATAAAGTTTTGGCAAGAACATTAACGCTTGTTGAAAATGATATTGAACCAGCCGATTCGATTTTAAGAAGTTTAGATAGTAGAACTGACGTTACTGTTTTGGGCATTACAGGGCCACCGGGTGCCGGTAAGAGTACGCTGGTAAATGCGGTTACCAATCATTTTGTTGCTGAAGGCAAACGAATTGCTATATTAGCAATAGATCCGACTTCTCCATTTAATTTTGGCTCTTTATTGGGCGATCGTATCCGGATGGCTGGTCAGTTTAATAATCCAAATGTTTTTATCCGTTCATTGGCAACACGAGGTGCTTTAGGTGGTATTTCGGCAAAAACCATTGAAATGGTTGATGTTTTAAAGGCCGCTAATTTCGATCTGATTATTGTTGAAACTGTTGGGGTAGGGCAATCGGAAGTTGAAATTGCTGGATTGGCAGATAAAACAATTGTTGTATTGGTGCCAGAATCCGGAGATGAAGTTCAGCATATCAAATCTGGTTTGATGGAAATTGCAGGTTGTTTTGTAATTAACAAGGCTGATCGGGAAGGAGCAGATATTTTTGCCAATAACCTTAAAAAAATCGTTCATCACGGTATAAAGACTATTCCCATCCTAAAAACTGTTGCAGATAAAAATATAGGTATAGACGAATTGTGTAAATGGATCATCAAACCCGAACTTTTTGACCATAACCGAAAAGCTTTTTTATTTGCAGAGAAGGCATGGAAACTTATACAGCATCAGAAAATGCAGCATATTGATAAAAAAAGGCTGCGTGAAAAAATTCAGGCAGCCTTAAAAAAAGATGATTTTAATATTTACCGTTTTGCGGATAAGTTTGGCAATGGTTAATTGATTAACTGCGATTGCAAACTGATCAATGCAAACTGACTAACTGTTCATAATATCTTCAATCTCCTCTGCTTCCAAGGGTATATCGGCCATTAAGTCTATGTTTCCGTTTGCAGTAATGAGAATATTGTTTTCTAAACGGATGCCTAAGCCTTCTTCTGGTATATAAATGCCGGGCTCAACCGTAAGGACGTTGCCGCTGGTAAATGGAGTATATCTTCCTGCAAAGTCATGTACATCTATACCCAGGTGGTGCGAAGTACCATGCATAAAATATTTCTTATAAGCCGGCCACGCTGGATTTTGATTCTTTACATCTGTGGTTGAAATGAGTCCAAGATTAATTAACTGCGATGTCATGATTTCACCAACCTGTTCATGATAAGTATTCCATATTGTCCCTTCGCCAATTAATTTAATCGATTCTTTCATTACATACAGTACGGCATTATATACATCCTTCTGTCTCTGTGTAAACCTGCCATTAACTGGAATAGCCCTACTCATATCTGCATTATAATTGGCATACTCTGCTCCAAGGTCTAAAAGTATGACATCTCCATCTTTACAAACCTGGTTATTGTCATTGTAATGCAGAATGTTGGCATTATGGCCCGAAGCAATTATCGGTGTATAAGCGTGGCCTGTTCCGCCCTGACGGATAAATTCATGTATAATCTCCGCTTCAATTTCATATTCCTTAACCCCAGGTTTGGTAAATTTTAGTACCCTGATAAAGGCATCACGCGTTATTGACGATGCCTTTTTAATTAGTTCAATCTCTACATCTGATTTAACCGTACGCAAATTTCGCATAATCGGTGCAGCACGTTCATAGTGGTGCAATGGATATTTTGATTTCATTTTCTCGATGAAACGGACGTCGCGATAAGGAACTTCGTGGGCATATCTATCATTTTCATTTGTATTTAAATAAATATGTTCCGCATAGTTAACTATGCTGTGTAAAATGTTGTCAAAATCTTCCAGCCAATATACTGATTGGATGCCTGATGCAGCTTTTGCCTGTTCTTTGGTATATTTATATCCTTCCCAAACTTTGATATAATCGTTTGTCTGTCTTAAAAACAGGACTTCTCTGTACAAAGGATTAGGACAATCAGGATATAACATCAAAATTGTTTGTTCTTGGTCAATTCCAGATAAATAAAATAAATCGGGATTTTGCTTAAAAACGAAGTTTTGATCACCACTTCTGGGAAATTCATCGCTTGAATTGAATATAGCTAGTGAATTGTCTTTTAGGCTCTTACAGAAGTTTTTGCGATTTAAAATAAATAACGACTGATCAATAGTTGGATATTTCATGAAAATGGTATTTTATTTGGGCAATGGTCAAATGTAATAAAATGATTAGTAACTATTGAAGTTTGGAACGGAGTTTGTACAAAAGTTTGAAAATTTAAAATTTTGATTAATTTTGCCATTACTGAAAAATTAATCAATTAAAATTGTTTAACCCTTAAAAAAGAAAAAATGAATTATTCTACTTTAAAGAAAAGTGTTGCGCTTTCTTTAGTGGCATTAACAGGAGTTGCTTCTCTTGCTGTCGCTCAGGATGCTCCTGCAACCTCTTCTGCTGTCAAGGTATTTGGCGGTAGAGGACAGTACAGAACTTGGTCTATCGGTGTACATGGTGGTGTTTTAATGCCAGTTGTTGCTATCGGTGGTACTAATGACTTTAACAGATGGGATGCTAATTTAGGTTACGGTTTAAACATCCGTAAACAGTTGGGTCACTCTTTCGGTTTAGAATTAAACGGAACTCGTGGTAAACTTTCAGGTAGTAACGAAGGTATTACTAATCCTGCAGTTAGAGATTTCGAAACTCAATTACAATATGCTGTAGATTTACGTGGTGTTGTAAACGTAGGTTCTATCGATTTCTTACGTCGTGAAAACGCCGTAGGTTTCTTTGTAACAGCTGGTGCTGGTATGTTGGCTTATGCGCCAAAAATTACTACTGGTAATGGTCAGGTTATCGACTGGAAAGGTAGAGCTGTTGGTCCTGCTGATGACAGACATGATGCTAAAGATTACGTAAAAGGTTTCTATATTCCAGTTGGTGCTGGTGTTAAATTCAAAGTTTCTGAGCGTGTTAACTTTAACTTAGGTTACACCATGAACTTTGTTGATGCTGATAACGTAGATGGAGTTTATGCAAATGGTACATCTAAAGATAAATTCTCATACGGTTATGCTGGTTTAGAGTTCTCTTTAGGTTCTTCTGCTAAGCCAAGTTTAGAGTGGTCTAACCCATTAGCTACTATGTACGATGAGTTAAAAGATCCAACTTTACGTCAAGAAGTTGAAGCATTGAAAAACCGTGTTTCTGCTGTTGAGAAATCTGTTGAAGATTTGAAAAAAGATACTGACGGTGACGGTGTTGCTGATCAATTCGATAAATGCCCAGGAACTCCTGCTGGTACAGCTGTTGATGGTTCAGGTTGTCCACTTCCAAAAGCAACTTCTACTGATACAGTAGCTTCTAATGTAACTGGTTTCGAAAGAATTGGTTTCGATTTCAACTCTTCAGTTTTAAAAACTGAGTCTTACCCTACTTTAGATAAATTATCTTCAGTGTTACGTGAAAACGGTGGTAAAGTAACTGTAAACGGTTATGCTTCAAGCGAAGGTACTGCTGCATATAACTTGAAATTATCTAAAGACAGAGCTAACTCTGTTAAAACTTACTTAGTAAACTCTGGCGTTAACGCTAGTCAAGTTGCTACTAAAGGTCATGGCGAAGCTAACCCAATTGCTTCTAACGATACTGAAGAAGGTCGTATCCAGAACCGTCGTGTTGAAACTGCTAGAAACTAGTATTTCAATATAAAATTTAAGAAAGTCCCGGTGTAAACCGGGACTTTTTTTATGCCTTTTAGTTTTTCGTGTTGAGCTTTTTAGCTAAGTTTGTATCATGTACTTTTTTAGAAAAAAAGATCCTGGTAGGCCAAATAATATCAATCTTAGGATTATGCATTTTATTAATGCATTGGCAATCTTAATTTTTCTTGCTGGTATCATCTATAAGCTTATTCAGTGGCTTGCCAAATAACTCAAAATTTATGAAACAAATTATTAAAACAACCAATGCTCCAGCTCCAATTGGGCCATATAGCCAAGCTGTACAAGCTGGAAACTTTTTATTCGTATCTGGTCAGGTAGCCATAAATCCGGAAAGTGGCGAATTAAATATTGGAAATATTGAAGAAGAGACACATCAGGTAATGCGCAACCTTAAAGCTGTTCTGCTTGAGGCCGGTTTAACTTTTGAGAATGTGGTAAAGTCTACTATTTTTTTAAGTGATATGGGTACTTTCGCTCAAGTAAATGAGGTTTATGGACAATACTTCACTGCTGATTTTCCTGCTCGTGAAACCGTTCAGGTTTCGGTACTGCCTAAAAATGTGAATGTAGAAATCTCTGTAATTGCCATTATAGGCTAGTTTTGGCAGAAAGTAAAAGTAAATATTTTATATCTGGCATTGTTCCTTACATCATCTGGGGAACAATGTCTATACCTTTACGCAACATAAAAGGTTTCCCGCCTCCTGAAATTTTATATTATAGGATATTCGTCTCCATTATTTTAATTTGGACAACCATTTTTTTATTCAGGAGAGAAGCGTTGAAAGGTGATTTGAATTTCTTGAAATCATTAAGCACAAGCAAGAAAATCAAACTCATAATACTCACTCTAGTATCGTCATTTCTGATAACCGGAAATTGGTTCACATACATTTATGCGGTAAATAGTGTGAGCTTAAAGGCAGCGGCCTTTGCCTATATGGTTTGCCCGCTGTTAACTGCACTATGTGGATTTATTATTTTAAGAGAGCAATTAACCAAGGCAAAGGTTATAGCGTTAATTTTTGCATTCATAAGTATCATACTATTGGCAACCGGATCCTTACGCGAAGTAATATGGGCCATTATCATTGCATCCTTTTATGCCATGTATGTTATCCTGCTAAAAATAATTAAAGGACTGGATAAATTTAACTTTTTAGGTGTTCAGTTAATCTTATCCGGATTGATGCTGCTACCATTGTATTTTCTCCATGCCGCGCCTTTTCCTACTGAATCTGTTTTTTGGCTGCATATATTTTTGATCGCCATTGTATTTACGATTGTTCCACTTTTTTTAAATGCCTATGCGCTGATGGGAATGCCATCATCTGCCCTGGGTATTTTAATCTACATCAATCCAATTGTTGCTTTTACTGTCGCATTTTTCTATTTTAAAGAGAAAATCGATCTGCATCAACTTTTTGCTTATTTGCTTTTGCTGCTATCGATCGTTATTTTTAATGCACAGTTGTTAAAAAGGGTTGTTTACAAGAAACAGTAGAATATTTTGTTTAATTCGGTATTAGATACACCTGTTGAGTTTTTAAAAGGCGTTGGACCAAGCCGTGCTGATATTTTGAAAAAAGATCTCGGCCTGTTCACCTATCAGGATATGCTTGCACATTATCCTTTCAGGTATATAGACCGTACTAAATATTTTAAAATCAATCAGATTAATCCCGATTCGCAATATATCCAGATCATTGGCCGGGTAATGAGCAAAAAGGTAATTGGCGATAAAAGAGCAAAACGTATTGTAGCTGTTTTTAAAGATGAAACCGGAATAATGGAACTGGTTTGGTTTCAGAGCTTAAAATGGGTTGACGAAAATATTACGGTTGGTGCCGCGTATGTAGCCTTTGGGAAACCAAATTTTTTTAACGGAACATTCAGTATTTCCCATCCGGAGATGGAGCTATACCAACGCAAACCGGTAGGAAGAGGTAATTTGACCTTACAACCTGTTTATAATTCAACAGAAAAGCTTAAGAAGTTTAATCTCGATTCAAAAGGACTGCAACGTTTAATTGCTGGTTTGCTCGATCAGGTTATTCCTCAGGTACCGGAGAATTTACCGCAATACATTATAGATAAATACCAGCTGCCAGATAAAAAATTGGCACTGCTCAATATTCATTTTCCCAAAAATCAAAAAGATTTAAATGCTGCGGAAAGGCGGCTAAAGTTTGAGGAGTTGTTCTTCATCCAGTTACAGCTCTTACATAATAAGCATTTGCGCCAGTTAAAATTTAAAGGCGCAACCTTTGATAAAGTCGGTGAAAAAATAAACCGCTTTTACAACGAATTTTTGCCCTTTGAGTTAACTAACGCTCAAAAACGGGTGGTTAAAGAAATCAGGATTGATACACAGCGGGGTGTTCAGATGAACCGGCTTGTTCAGGGCGACGTAGGCAGTGGTAAAACGGCGGTTGCGTTGATGAGCATGCTATTGGCAAATGATAATGGCTACCAGGCTTGTATGATGGCACCTACTGAAATTTTGGCCCGTCAGCACTATGCCTCTATTACCGAGCTCGTAACCGATAACCTGGTGCGTGTTGCCATCCTTACCGGAAATACTAAAAAGAAGGAGCGTACCATTTTGCATGAGCAGTTAGAGAATGGAGAGATCGATATTCTGATTGGAACACACGCATTGATTGAAGATAAGGTTCAGTTTAAAAACCTGGGGCTGGTAGTGATTGATGAACAGCACCGTTTTGGTGTTGAACAACGTGCCAAACTTTGGCGGAAAAATATTATTCCTCCGCATATTCTGGTCATGACGGCTACACCGATTCCGCGTACGCTGGCCATGACCCTGTATGGTGATCTTGATGTTTCGATTATCGATGAATTACCGGCGGGCAGAAAACCCATCGAAACAAAGCATCTTTTTGAAAGCCAACGGCTTAGGATGTTTGGTTTCATGAAACAGGAAATAGCCAAAGGCAGACAGGTTTATATTGTTTACCCTTTAATAAAGGAAAGCGAAAAATTGGATCTTTTAAATCTAGAGGCTGGAATTGAGCAGTTGAGTTACCAATTTCCCCGCCCAACTTATCAGATCAGTATTGTGCATGGGCAAATGCCAAATGCAGATAAGCAGTTTGAGATGCAGCAGTTTATTGATGGTAAAAGTCAGATTATGGTAGCTACAACCGTAATTGAAGTGGGTGTAAATGTGCCTAATGCCTCAGTTATGGTTATTGAAAATGCCGAGCGTTTTGGTTTGTCTCAGCTTCACCAGTTGCGTGGTAGGGTAGGACGTGGGGCAGAGCAATCTTTCTGTATCTTAATGAGTGGTAACAAACTTAGTAAGGAGGGTAAGATCCGTTTAGAAACAATGGTACGCACTAATAATGGGTTTGAAATTTCGGAAATTGATCTGCAGCTTCGCGGTCCTGGTGATATTACCGGAACGCAGCAGAGTGGTGTACTGGATTTGAAACTTGCGGACCTCGCTAAAGATCAGATAATTTTATCTGAAGCGCGCAACACGGTTATTGAACTTTTTTCTGGAGATCCTCAGTTAGAAAAACCTGAGCATGCAGCTTTAAAAGCACATTTGCAAAAGTTAGAAAGAGGAATTTCGTTTGATAAAATAAGTTAGTCAATAATTTCAATAACTTTTTTCATTTACAATAATATTTAGAACTGTATTATTTGTTTTACATATCATAATCTGTGTAATATTTTTTTTTACAAAACATACCAATATAATTGCCATTTCAGGTTCATTTTTAACTTACTAATATTCCTATCTTGCGTATAACCAATATTAACTGTTTAGATGACGGGTATTAGTCATAATATACTTTGTTCAGGAGTATTACTAATTGTTAGTTTATGTATCAGATAAGGGGATTCATACTGGTTAACCTTGATTTATTGACTCAGTGAATGTTAAGCCTACAATGTCTTTGCAAAATTAATGTAGCTGAACGACTCAATTAATCAAAGGAACAATAATGCAATATTGAATATTTATGATCATACATGAATATTAAGACGTATTACATCAATATCTAACCAAAATAAATTGAAAACTATGAAAAAAAATCTATTGAGGACTTTTGCCAAAAGTAGCCTATTTCTTGTTTGCGGTGGTTGTCTCGTTTTTTCGCCACTTGCCGGCATGTCTGCCAAGGCATCATTGCATGAAAAGGAACCTTTTGATTTTTACAAAATCCCCTTTGACGATATTATTGTTAAAGGGAAAGTTACAGATGCGAAAGGCCCTGTGCCGGGTGTAAGTGTAAAGTTAAAAGGAGGTACAGCAGCAACGGTAACGGATGGATCTGGAAATTTTAGCATCAAAGTACCTGAAGATGCCACATTGGTATTTACCTATATCGGTTACACGGATCAGGAAGTTCAGGTAAAAAAACAAACTAATATTAATGTAAAGCTATTAGAGAATAATCAAAATCTTTCGGAAGTAGTTGTAGTAGGGTATGGTACACAAAAGAAAGCTGTTGTATCTGGTGCCGTTGCTTCAGTTAAAGGTACCGAGCTTGCTAAATCTTCATCAGTAAATTTAAGTAACTCTTTAGCAGGACGATTGCCAGGTGTAACAGCTTTGCAGGGGAGTGGAGAGCCGGGCTATGATGGGTCGACCATCAGAATTCGTGGTACAAACTCACTTGGGAACAATAACGCATTGATCGTAATTGATGGGATACCTAACCGGGCGGGTGGTATCGAACGCTTAAATCCGAACGATATTGAAAGTGTATCGGTGTTGAAGGATGCATCTGCTGCTATCTATGGCTCGCAAGCGGCCAACGGAGTAATTTTAATTACCACCAAGCTGGGTAAATCTGGCAAGCCTCAGTTTTCTTATGATTTCAGTTATGGCTTGCAACAGCCTACCAGGATACCAAAAATGACTAATTCGGTTCAGTATGCCGAAATTTTGAATGAACTGAATATTTTTGGTTCTGATATTAACCCAAATGAATGGGCGGCCGCATGGAACAGTTTCAAATCTACAGGTTCCTATACATCTACAGGAGGGAAAACAATTAATGCCGCTTATAAAGCTGATGAGATCAGGAAATTTGCAGATGGATCAGATCCTTTAAGATACCCTAATACCGATTGGTTTAAAACCACTTTTCAAAACTGGTCGCCTCAGCAAAGGCACAATGTTCAGATCAATGGCGGTAGTGAAAATGTAAAGTACCTCGTTTCTTTGGGTTATCTTGATCAGGATGGATACTATAAGAATTCTGCCACGGGATATAAACAATATGATATGCGTTTTAATCTCGAGGCAAAGCTAAGTAAATACATTACCACAACTTTAGGGGTAACAGCCAGAGAGGAAAACCGTAATTTCCCAACGGTAGGTGCAGGTGATATTTTTAGGTTTTTAATGCGGGGAAGACCGACCGAAATTGCAATATGGCCAAATGGTAAACCTGGAAGAGATATCGAATATGGTTACAATCCAGTGGTATCTACAACAGATTTGACCGGTTATAATAAAGATATCAGAGATTATTTTCAAACCACAGGTAAGGTAGAAATTAAAATCCCAGGTGTTGAGGGATTAAAGGTAACAGGAACTGCTGCAGTCGATAAATATTCTGGCCGACAGAAAAACTGGCAATTGCCCTGGACACTTTACGATTGGGACAAGAAAACTTTTGAATCGGATGGTGTAACGCCGGTATTATCTGGTACAGTAAGGTCGCAATATACTGATCCGAGACTTAGGGAAACTGCTGGTGGACAATTAGCCATTAACTTAACGGGAATGATCAATTACGATAAAAAAATCGGTGATCACAATATTGGTTTAATGGCTGGTGTAACCCGCGAAAAGGTAACAAATGATGGATTTACAGCTTTTAGGAGATATTTTATTTCAACATCTGTTCAGGAGCTACTTGCAGGTGATGAGCGTGAACAATCGTTAGGAAATAACCCTGGCGATCCGAATAACTTGTTTAACAGAGCACGTTTAAGTTATTTTGGAAGGGCTGGATATAATTACAAAGAAAAATACCTTGCGGAATTTTTGTGGAGGGTAGATGGCTCTTATATTTTCCCAACCAACAGGCGCTTTGGCTTTTTTCCCGGTGTATCTGTGGGATGGCGTTTATCTGAAGAGTCTTTTTTCAAAGAAAATGTTAAGTTCATAAACAATTTAAAATTAAGAGCATCATACGGACAGATGGGTGCTGAGGCATATTTCGGAGATGCACTTCAGGAATATCAATACTTAAGCTTAATGAACTTTGGAACTTACACTTTTAATGATTTGGTTACAAAAACGCTAACAGAGGGTAAAGTACCTAACTTCAACTTTGGATGGGAAGTGGCCAATAATACCAACGTAGGTTTGGACGCATCATTTCTCAATAATAAATTATCGCTTGAGTTGGATTATTTCTATAACAAACGCACTAATATTTTAATTAGCAGAGGTAGTTCTGTACCTGAAAGCTCAGGCATTACCGATCGTTTACCTCCTGTAAATTTAGGAAAGGTAAACAATAAAGGTTTCGAGTTCAAATTGAGCTATAATGATCGGATTGGTGATTTAGATTTTGGTGTGAGCGTAAACGGCGGTTACGCCAAAAACAAAATCATTTTTTGGGATGAAACACCTGGTGCCCCAGATTGGCAGCTTTCAACAGGTAGGGTAACCAACTCGTGGTTAGTTTACGATTATGATGGAGTTTTTAAAGATCAGGCTGAAATTAATGCCAATAAAATTAATTATAGTGCATTAACCAGCAATCTCCGCCCGGGCGATATGAAATTTAAAGACATTAATGGTGATGGCAAAATCAATGCCGATGATAAAATACGTTTGGATAAGAATGGTACGCCAACCTTTACCGGAGGTTTTAATTTAAATCTACAGTATAAAGGATTCGACTTGTCAGTTCTGATTCAAGGTGCAACTGGCGGGATGCAGATTGTAGGGATTACGGAATCGGGCGATATTGGTAATTTCTTAGAATGGTCATACCAAAACCGTTGGAGCATTGATAATCCAAGTTCGGTAAATCCACGTTTGTCAAACCGCGGAGCTACATATTATACTGATAGCAACAATGCACTGAACAATACCTATTGGTTGAGGAGCAATAATTACATCAGGCTTAAAAATGCGGAGTTAGGCTATACCTTGCCAACTGGCTGGGTTGAAAAAGTTGGCTTAAACAGTGTGAGGGTTTATACAAATGGATTGAATCTGGCTACCCTTGATAAAATCAAAATTTGGGATCCAGAATCAACCAATTCGAGCGGTCAGTATTATCCACAGGCCAGGGTAATCAACTTTGGTATCAAGGCCGCTTTTTAAAATGTAATCCAGTTTAACCGTTACAATCAAGAATATGAAAGCAATAAATAAAAATATAAAGTTCTATATATTAATTCTTACTACCTTTTTGGCAGCCTCCTGTAAGAAAGATTTTCTAGATGTAGATTCCCCTAGCCAGGTGCCGGCAGAGTCAGTATGGAAAGATCCTGCAACTGCGCAGGCCTTTGTTAACGATATCTATAACGGATTGGGCAATGGAGGTTTTTCGGAGCAAATGCTGGCTTCGGTTTCAGATGAAGCCTTGTTTACGCACCCAACCCGTGGTATTGATCTGGTTAATAGTGCTACCATTAATCCATCTACATTAGGCTGGGTTGACGATACCTGGGCTTATAAACAAATGTATAACCGCATCAGGGCCTGTAATATCACCATCGAAAAAATTACCAGTGGTGATAATAGTTTGAGCAGCCAGTCGTTGAAAGATCAGTTATTGGGCGAAGCTTATTTCTTAAGGGCTTATTATTATCAGCAGTTATTGCGTTATTATGGCGCAGTACCACTTATCACAAAGATTTATGTATTGGATGATAACTATAGCGTAAAAAGAAATACGTACGAAGAGTGCGTAAATTTTATTGTTAAAGATTGCGATGAAGCCAATAGGTTGTTAACAGGTAAAACACTTGATAAAGGACGTACCACAGCCCTTGCCGCTTTAGCGTTAAAATCAAGGGTATTGATTTATGCTGCCAGCGATTTGCACGATAGGGCAAAGCTTACGACTAAAGTAACCAATATTGCTGCTCAAAAATTAGATTTTTTAAGTTATGCCAGCGGTAGCCAGGCTGATCGTTATAAGTTGGCACAAACTACGGCTAAAGCCGTTTTGGATTTAGGTATAGGTTATAAATTAAATCTTTCTGCTCCTGCTACAGATGGACAGTTAAATTATAAAAGTATCGCTATGGGGGGCGCAAGTAAGGCATCTGGGATAGACGCAACTGCATCATCAGAACTCATTTTTGCCCGTTATTTCATTATTCAAAATAACATTAAACATGCACAGCAGAATGGCCCGAATGGTTACCATAACTGGGCTGGTAATACGCCTATCGGCTTGTTGGTTGATGATTATGAGATGAAAGATGGCAGTAAGTTTAGCTGGGCAAATGCAGCACAAAAAGCTAATCCTTACCAAAACAGAGATCCTCGTTTTTATGCTACCATTTTATACGATGGTGCTGGTTGGAAACCACGTGATAAAGCTTCTGGTGACGTCGATCCCGCAAGCCAGATCCAAACGGGTATCTATGATCTATTAGACGATAAAGGTGCTAGATTCGATTTTAGAGGCCTGGATACAAGAGCTAGCTCTATTGAAAACTGGAATGGTAGCTGGACCGGTTATTATTACCATAAGTTTATTGATCCGGATCCAACTATTGTAGATGCTTCCATGTCGCAGAATGTGCCATGGCCTTTCTTCAGGTATACAGAAGCGGTATTTAATTATATTGAAGCAAGTATTGAGTTGGGTGAACTTAGTAATGCTACAAACTGGTTAAATAAAATTCGTTTTCGGGCAGGTATGCCTGCTGTAACCGCTACAGATCAAACCGGACTTAGAGAGGTTTACCGCCATGAGCGCCGTATAGAAATGGCTTATGAAGAACAACGTTACCATGATGCACGCCGATGGTTAATTGCCAATGAAACTTTGGGCAGAAAAGTTACTTATATCAAGGTAACCGGTAAGTTTAAGTCTGGCAAAAGTATGACTGCCCCTTACCATTACGATCCAACGGTATATGATTATACTTATACTCCGGTTGAGGAAAATGCGCAAGAAAACAGAAGCTGGGACAATAAACTTTATTTCAGGCCATTTAGCCGAGATGAAGTAAACAAAAATAATTTACTTGAACAAAACCCTGGTTACTAAATGGCCAGAATGTTTAACCCGATGGATAATTATTCATCGGGTTTTTTATGCTTAAAGCATCAGGTTTTTAATCGGGAATCTTAATATTAATATAAATAATTAATGTTGAGCCTTTTTCTATTCGTGTATTGGTTTTCAAAGCTTAGTTTTGCAAATAATTTTTTCTCCATGGCAGATTCAGGCCCCAACTCCGTTATTGTAAAACCAGATCCATTTGCAGCCCTCCGTTATAAAGAATTTAGATCATTCTTGGGCATGCGGTTTTTTTTTACGCTCGCTTATCAAATGCAGGCCGTTGTTATCGGCTACCACATTTACGATTTAACCCATGATCCATTAAAACTTGGCCTGGTTGGATTATGCGAAGCCATTCCAGCTATTGGAATTGCACTTTATGGTGGTTACATTGCTGATAAGAGTGAAAAACGTCGGTTATTAATCAAGATTTTTTCAGGTGTTTGGCTGGCCTCGGTTTTAATGCTGATTATTACCAGTAAATATCTTCACCTCAAGGAAGACCTTATCGTGTTGATCATGTATGGCCTGGTTTTCTGTATTGGCTTGGCCAGGGGTTTCTTTGGTCCGGCAACATTTTCATTAATGGCGAAGATTGTTCCTAAAAAATTATATCCAAATTCAAGTACATGGAACAGCAGCAGTTGGCAGCTGGCAACTATTATAGGGCCATTGTTTGGTGGTTTAGTCAATTGGTTATGGGGAATTACAGCAGCCTATAGCGTCATTGTGGCCCTTGTTACGGTATCGTTGATCTGCATATTTACCTTCAAAAAGCACCCAGCCACTTATGTGCCTACACAGAATATATTCCATAGTTTAAAAGAAGGGATTCAGTTTGTTTTTAAAACGAAGATGATGGTTTGGGCCATGAGCTTAGATCTGTTTTCTGTGTTTTTTGGTGGCGCTGTAGCCTTATTGCCCATGTTTGCTAAAGATGTTTTTCACTTAGGGTCTTTCGGACTGGGCATGATGCGCGGTGCAGCATCTTCGGGGGCTGTAATTACCATGCTCGCTATGACCCGCTTTTCGCCCATGGGCAAACCCTGGCGCAATTTGTTAATTGCAGTAACTGGTTTTGGCCTTAGCATTATTGGCTATGGTTTATCTAAAAACTTCTATCTCACCTTGTTTTTTCTTTTTCTGGAGGGATCATTTGATAGTGTAAGTGTAATTATCAGACAAACCATCATGCAATTGCTTACTCCAGATGAGATGCGGGGAAGGGTTTCAGCGGTAAACAGTATGTTCATTGGTTCATCAAATGAGATTGGCGAATTTGAGTCGGGTTTAACGGCTAAACTGATGAAGCTGGTTCCTGCGGTTGTATTTGGAGGAAGCATGACGATAGCGATAGCAGGTATTACCTGGTTTAAAACAAGGTCATTAATCAAATTAAGTTTACAGGATATTAACGAGCAAACCGCTAAGAATGGTTGATGCTAAAAGTCATCAACCTTAATAACTTGTTTGTTAAGGAATTGCCGACGTTAAAATTAGAATGCCTATAAAGTTCAGTAAAGATATCTGCCTAAGGCATAAATAATGCTTTTTTATAGATGGGAAAGCAATAGTGTGCAAGATTTTTTGGTAGTCCTGCCTTTCCTCCAATCTTTTTGTTAATGGTAGTACCGCTTGTTAAGTCCGCGTAACAAAAAGTATTTCCGTACAGTCAGGTTTAGTGCAATTGGGTTTTTGTTACTATTAACAGTTGACAGGCAGGATGCCAAATAAAGGTTGGATGGTAGTTGAAATTTGTCAACTTTCTGGCGCTTTGGCTATTAAAGTTGACAAATTAAAATTCACTATTTAAAAACGAAAATCCGTTAAAAACACAATCTTGGCTTTATTTAGAGCACTTAGAACTTCTTATTTTTACCCCACATGAGGTAGATAATAGAGCCAAGGAAGGGTGCCAGCAGGATAATGATGAACCACAATACCTTTACGCTAAAACCCATTGAGCTGTTTCTGGAGATATGATAAAGCGCGATCAAGATTAAGGCCAACCATAAAACGGCCGGTATAATCACGAACAAGGCCACTTGGTTGCTGTTGATTTCTGCTAATAACATCCGAATAAATTTTAGTTGCTTAAACTTCAACAATCCGCTCGCCAATTTGTTGGCGCCACATGGCCTGGTACAAGCCATTTTGTGCAATTAGCTCTTCATGTTTGCCTTGCTCAATAATATGGCCCTTTTCCAATACATAAATCTGATCGGCATGTTTAATGGTTGATAACCGGTGTGCAATCAGAATGGTAATGTGATCGGTTAAATGGGAAACCGAACGGATAGTTTTGGTGATTTCCTCTTCCGTAATCGAATCGAGCGAAGATGTAGCTTCATCAAAAACAAGGATGTCAGGTTTGCGCAATAAGGCCCGCGCAATAGATAAACGCTGTTTCTCCCCACCCGAAACCTTTACACCACCTTCACCAATGATTGAATCCAGCCCTTTGTCGGCACGCGACAGTAAAGTTTGGCAGGCTGCCTGGTTTAATACTTTATAACATTCCTCATCTGTTGCTGTAGGATTCACGAATAACAGATTTTCTCTTATTGTACCCGAAAATAGCTGCGTGTCCTGAGTTACAAAACCGATCTTCTCCCGCAGGGCATCTAAATCAATTTGACTGCTGGAAATACCATTGTATAAAATTTCACCCGCTTTGGGCGGATAAAGACCAACCAATAATTTTACTAGGGTGGTTTTTCCAGAGCCTGAAGGGCCAACAAAAGCAATGGTTTGTCCGTTATGGGTTTTAAAAGAAATATTTTCTAAAGCATTGCGGTTAGCGGTTTGGTGTTTGAAGCCAACCTCATTAAAAGTTAAATCATTGATTTTCTGAATTTCAGTAGGATTTTCTGGTTTCTTATCTATTGGCGTACTTAAAATCTTTTTAAAGTTACCGAGCGAAACCTCCGCTTCTCTCCAGGCTAGAATTACATTGCCCAACTCCTGTAATGGTCCGAATAGGAAAAATGAATAAAATAAAAATGTTAAATACTGACCTGCGGAAATGGTGTTGTCAAAAATGAGCAATAATAAAACCAACACCATGGTACTGCGTACCAGGTTTACGGTCGTACCCTGTACAAAGCTCATGCTACGCACATATTTTACCTTTTTAAGCTCAAGCCCCAAAATTTTATAAGTGGTTTTGTTCAAGCGATCAATTTCCTGATCGGCCAGGCCTAAACTCTTAACCAGCTCGATATTTCTAAGCGATTCGGTCGTGGAACCGGCCAAAGCAGTAGTTTCGCCAACAATAGCCCGCTGTATGGTCTTGATTTTACGACTTAAAAACCAGCTGACGAAGCTAATGATAGGAATGGCTGAAAAATAAACCAAAGTAACGTTATAACTTACCGTGAACGAGTATACGATCACGAATACCATCCCGATTAAACTTACGAATAAGATACTGATGAATGCGGTAATAAACTTCTCAGAATCTAAACGTACTTTCTGTAAAATACCCAGGGTTTCGCCACTGCGCTGATCTTCGAAAACCTGATAAGGTAATTTTAGCGAGTGCTGCAAACCATCGGCATACATTTTTGCGCCAACTTTTTGGACAATCACGCTGGTAAAATAATCCTGAAAGTTTTTGGCGATTCGCGAAACCATAGCTGCGCCGATAGCCAAAACAATTAATCCTACTGAACCCCAAAGGTATTGGGCATAAGTTAATGTGTCTTTTTTGTTGATGAAGCGATCTAAAATTTTTCCGGTAATAAGCGGATCCATCAAAGAAAAGCCAATATTTAAACCTGCAAGCAATAACGCTAAAGCCACAATCCATTTATGGCTTTTCAGGTAAGTGAGTAATAATCCCATTAAGTTTTGTTGTTTTAAGTACAAACATAAAAAAAGGGAACGGATAAAAATCCATTCCCTTTTTTTATGACTTTAAGCTAAGATAATTAGCTGATTTTTATTTAAAATCCATAGCGTAAACCGATTTGTGCCTGCCATGGGTTACCTGATGGAGTTACGATTCCGGTATTGTTCAAGCGATAGTTGTAATTAGAACTGGCCGCATCAAAACCCGTAACGGCATACAGAGCCTGTGTTCCTAAAGTTTCTGAAGTACCCCAGGTTTTCTTAAACAGGTTTGCTACGTTAAATAAATCTCCGGAAACTTCAATGGTCTGTTTTCTGTTTCTGCCAAATTTAATCTGATAAGCCAATCTTAAATCAACTGTACCATAAAAGCCATTTATACCGCCGTTACGTTGTGCAAAAGTACCTTGGTATTTTGTGATGTAATCTTTTAAACTTTGGCTTGCATCGCCATTGGCCAATAATGTTTGGATGGCAGTTCTAAGTGTTGCCGGTACATTGGTATTTGATGGATCAAAGATGTATGCCAAATCGTTCGTCGCAACAAAATCACCATTGGTGTTTCCACCAGATAATAAACTATACCTGGTACCACCAATGCCCGAATATCGAATACCAGCTATAATACCATGAAATGATGGTAATGTTCCATAAATAACGACTTTATTCCTAAATTGACCATTCGAATAGGTCATATTACTTAAATTCCTGGGGTCATCTACTACTGGTAATGATAAGGTGGCTGAATTGGCCACATTCCCATTGTATGAGGTGTTATCTTTAGTATCATTCCAGGTATAGCTCGCTGTGATTTCCCCGTCTTTAAAATATCTCCAGGTACCATCTACAACAACAGCAAACTGATTTACTTTTCCTTTGCTATTCAATTCTAACACCCTACCGAACGTATTAGTTAAACGGCCTGTTTTCCAGTCTGTATTTCCATTACCTGTATTGATTGTATTTGCAGGTACATAAACTCCCCTGTTTCCTTCGTTTGATAGTCTGAAGAAAGGATCGGCAACCATATTTCTGTCTACATACATATAGTTATGACGAGCTAATGTTGCATAACCCGTAATCCCTATCCTTATTCTATCATTTATTAGCTTGTTGTAAGATAGGTTTGCTTTGTATACTACCGGTATTTTGGCATCATCAGCATAGGTATTTATGGTAGGGATTTGTAGTGCTGGTAGCGTTGGTGCTGTAGCAGTTCCGTTTCTATACCCAATAAAGTTAGGCGTTGGTACACCAGTACCTGTAACATCAACTGTTGCAAAATGTTTACCATCAAATGTTAAGTTGTTAATGGTTACATAATTGTTTACGTCAGATCCAAAAATTCCGGCGCCCAGACGAACATAATCTGTATGTTTTTCATTTACATCCCAGTTAAACTGGATACGAGGCTGAATTAAAAATTGCTTTAATTCATGATCTGTTCTAACACCTATGGCATCAAACAGTTGTTGGTTTAATGGTGATGTTGGATATTTGCTGTAATCTAAGCGTAAACCACCTGTAAAATCCAACCCTTTACCCAATTTAGTTTGCATTTGGCCGTAAATTGCAGTATTCCATAATTTACCAATCACACTCGGATCGGCAACTAAAGGTACTTCCCTGTAATAGCTTATCGGTATCAGGTTATTGAAATTTTGTAAAGCAGTTTGCTGGTTGCCTGCTGCAGCAGTACCCGATCTGTTAAACGTAAAACGTCCATTCACCTCGCTACCATACAACGACAGGGCGTGGGTATACATAATGTCTACACCAAAGGTGTATTTAATTTTATCTGTATTGTAATATAAGTTATCTACTAACTGGAAAACATTATTGGTGAAACTTTCTTGTCCGAAGCGATGCCCGCCAATTTGAACTGCAGTAGTTAATATGCTTCCTGTTGGTGAGGTAGATTCTAAGTTAGATACAACAGCCCTTGGGATGGAAAAGCCCAATTCATCATTTTGAGTACTGGCCTGGTAGGTATACAAGTGCTGCACTTTTAACTCATTGGTAACTTTGCTATTAAGTGTTGAACGTAAGGTAGCCAGTAAACTATTATCAACGTTTTTATCATTACCGTAACTTTCGTAAAAGTTAATGGCCGTATTATCTGCTAATCCTAGCGGATTTCTGTCGTTGGTATAGTTATCTCTGACCGTTAATAAATTTTTATCATCAATCTGCCAGTCTAAACGAAGAAAACCTGCATCGGTACCTCTTTTTTTAGGGAAAGAACCAAATTGTGGGGTATTGGCTACACCATATTTTGATCTTGCAACAGCCAAGAAGTTATTTAATGTGGCATTTGTAATGTTGAAACGGGCAATATCCGCATCCGAGTTAATATCCGCAATAATTAATGGGCGAGAATCTCTCTGATGATCCCAGGCTGCGAAATAATGTAATTTATCTTTAATGATCGGGCCACCTAAGCTAAAACCATACTGATAAGTTGAAAAATCATTAGTTCTTCTGTTCCCCCTGATATCGTATTTACTCGCAAGGAAATCAGCACGGTTATAAGCAAAAGCGCTACCTGTAATTTGGTTAGTACCAGATTTAGTTACGGCACTGATGGTACCACCACCTGAACGGCCCAAACTCACATCATACTGATTAGTCACTACTTTAAACTCGCGTACGCTTTCAATGGAGATAGAGTATGGCGCACCACTCCGGCTGGTTGTACTGCCTGCTGAAGTTGGGTTTTTCGCTGTCATGCCATCAATTGTGAAGTTAGTAGAGGAACCCAACTGACCTGAAATACCACCTGGGCCTGATAAAGGAGATAAGTCTGTTAGGCTTGAAAAGTTACGGCCGTTTATTGGCAATAAATTCATCGTTTTAGATGAAATTTCTGTTGAAGCACCAAATTGCTGCACTTTATTTTTTAACGCTGATCCATTAACCGTAATGCCATCAAGCGTTTTTGCATCTTCCTGCATATTAACCGCTACAGATACAGCGTCGCCCTGGTTAAGCATATAACCTGTTCTGTTTTGGTCTGCAAAGCCAATGTATGTTGCTTTAATGGTGTAAGGGCCACCTAAAGGAAGTTCTTTAAAGGTATATTCTCCCTGAGCATTTGTTGATGTTCTGGTGGTAAAACCGGTAGAGTTGTTTTTAATTTGAACAGATACACCTGGTATGGGCTTCTTTTGATTATCCGTAACAATTCCGGAGATTGATGCCTGAGTAGTTTGTGCCATAGCCGAATTACTGGCATAACATAAAAACAGCATCATTGCAATAAGTAAATTTTTCATCATCATTTGTTTTTTAGCGACTAAGAAGCTTTCATGAGCATGCTATTTTTACTGCTCAGGCTAGTTTCATCATGATTAGTTTCTGGTTTTTTTATGACGACAAAGATGTTAGTACAGTATTAAGCCGGTTTGGATTTTAGGTTATGAAATGGTTTAGGATTATTTAGTTTTTTGGCTTATTATTAAGCTAATGTTAACGATGCTTCTTTATGCAAGAGGTGTGTAGGCGAGAATTGAGATTGTGTTGCCTAGAGTGCAGTGTGAAAATAATCCATCAAAAAACGGCTGATAAATGAATACCAGCCGTTCTAATTTTAAGTTTTTACAGTAAATCAACTAATTAAATAATTAACCAGTTAACCACCTGAAATCTATTTCTTTTCAGTAGTATATTTCTCACTAAATTTCTTGTCCAATTGTTTGTGTAGGTTATCCAGGTTAATATCACGACCTTGGATAAAAGCCTGTTCCACTTTATTCGTGCGCATATCCAATGCATCGCCCGTGGAAATAAAGAAAGTCGCATCTTTACCGGTTTCTATACTGCCGGTGGTTTTATCAATGCCCATGGCTTTAGCTGCATTTAAGGTAATGGTCGATAAAGCTTTTTCCTTATCCAAACCCCAGGCCGTAACGGTGCCTGCCATAAAAGGCAGGTTGCGTTGTTGCCAGTAACCATCAATACTCAATACTACATTTAAGCCGGCATTGGCCAGTATTGCTGCATTTTTGTAAGGCATGTTTACATCATCATCATTGTTGTTGGGCAAAGCATGTGGTTGCTTAACCACGAGTGTGATGTTATTGTCTTTTAAGAAATCAATGATCAGATAGGCTTCATCTGCACCCGTAATTACAGGGGTAATGCCGAATTTTTTGGCAAAATTAACTGCTGCAACAATATCTTTCTGACTTTCTGCCGCGATAAATAATTTCTCATTGCCGGCAAATACTTTTTTCATCGCCTCGAAACGGGTATTAATTACATCTGGTTTACCCATTTCAGAATAGGCTTTAGCTTCTGTAAAAAACGAGGTTAACTGCGCAACTGCAGCCTGTGTTCTTTCTGCTAAAACTTCCGGCGACTGTTGCGGACGACCAAAACCACCTCTAAAACGCGGTGTAACTGGCCAGGTCATATGCATGGCATCGTCAGTTTTAAGTGCTGCATCTTCCCAGTTCCACGCGTCAAGCTGAACCACTGACGAACTGCCTGAAACCGTTCCACCCTGTGGCGTTGGCTGTGCCATTAAAATTCCATTACTGCGTAAAGTTGCGGGAACTTTTGAATCGGTATTGTAAGCGACGATGGAACGGATGTGCGAATTAAAATCGCCGATTTCCTGAAAATCCAGCGTTGCTTTAACAGCTTCAATCTCTGTTAATCCCAAATTGGTAGTAGCTGCAATAAACCCTGGATAAATATGTTTTCCTGTTGCTACAATACGTGTTACATCATCCTGCGGCACTTGGGCATCGGCAGTTACCGAGATGATTTTTCCATTTGCAAAAAGGACGGTGCCATTTTCGATCACTGTTCCATTACCCACGTGTACGGTTGCACCCGTAATAGCAATGGTTTTGTTTTGCTTCTTAGCTGGCGATATGTTGGCCTGTGCAAAACACATCAGGCTTGTTGCCGATAAAACCAGGCTGAATAAGTATTGTTTAGTGTGCATGTTCTTTCTCGGTTAATTCTGCTGAATAGTTTTCTAAAGTCTCGCAATTGTAAAGGCGTGGTGCATCACCCATTGGGCGCTGAGTACGGCCACCCTTGCTTTTACTCTCTAACATTTTCTGGATCAAACGGGCTTTTTCACTCTGCATGGCTTTGATTATCTGTGCATCTTTCTCTATATCCCAGTAAGCAATGCCATCTACAAAAGTTTTTTCCGCTTTGGCATAAATGGAAAGCGGATTAGCAGTCCAGATGACTACGTCGGCATCTTTACCCGCTTTTAAGCTACCCACTTTGTCATCAATGTGCAGCATTGTTGCCGGGTTTAAGGTTACAAACTTAAAGGCTTCTTCTTCAGGCACATTTCCATATAATACTGATTTGCCAGCTTCCTGGTTTAAGTGACGGGCCATTTCGGCATCATCGGAATTGAAAGCAGTTGTTACCCCCACATTGTGCATAATTTTTCCGTTGTAGGGAATAGCTTCAGCCACCTCATTTTTATAAGCCCACCAATCAGAGAAGGTTGAACCGGCAATGCCGTGCGCTTTCATCTTATCGGCCACCTTGTAACCCTCCAAAATGTGTGTAAACGTATTGATCTTAAAGCCTAAACTATCTGCAACGTGAATGAGCATGTTAATTTCGCTCTGCACGTAAGAGTGGCAGGTAATGAAACGCTTGTTGTTTAAAATTTCTACAATGGCATCCAATTCCAAATCGCGGCGTACGCCGTTACCTTTCACCGAGAGGGCTTTGGCATATTCTTTTGCCCGGGTAAATTCGTCAACAAAAGTTTGTTCAACCCCCATACGTGTAACCGGGAAACGGGCACCGGTACCGAAATTACTCTGTTTAACATTTTCGCCCAATGCAAATTTGATAAAACCATCTGCACCTGCAAATTTCAGTTCTTCGGGCGATTTGCCCCAACGTAATTTAATTAATTGTGATTGGCCACCAATGGGATTTGCCGAACCGTGAAGGATTTGTGAAGTGGTTACCCCTCCGGCTAACTGGCGGTAAATGTTTATATCTTCTGAGTTGATAACGTCAGCAATTCGTACTTCAGCAGAAACGGATTGTGCGCCTTCATTTATGCCTCCGGAACCCGCAATGTGCGAATGCTCATCGATAATGCCTGCAGTAACATGTTTACCGGTGGCATCAATCACTTTAGCGCCGTTTGCTGAAAGATTTTTACCAACAGCTTTAATTTTTCCGTTTTCCAAGAGCACATCAGCATTTTGAAGAATGCCATCTTTTTCATTCGTCCAAACGGTACCATTTTTAATTAGTACGGTTTCTTGTTTTGGGAGTTCAGCACTACCGAAAGCGGAGAAAGGATAGATCACCGGACCTAAAGCTAGAGTAGGTTTAGGCTCATCTTTTTTAGGGGTTTCTTTAGCTGCTTCTTTATAAGTAGCTGTAAATTTTCCTACGGTACCATCAGCCAATGCAGATTCGCCTTTAATGGTAACCGGGTTGGCCGAAGTGATATAACCACTTAAACGGATATCGCCTTTAGGATTTTTCTTTAGGTTGAAATTGATGTTGATCCAATCGCCATTCCTGGTAAAAGGAGCGGTTGTTTTTACGCTATCTACCCCAACTCTTTCAATTGCCGCGGTAGAGCCACCACCTGTACCCGTAATTTTTAAGGTTAAAGTACCAACAGCATCAACATTTAAATTGTAAGTGCCCCGCAGGTCGCTTACATCTATTTTGTTTACAATGAAACGTTTGCCCTGAACCCAGTTTTCGAAAATAATGTTTCCGTTTTTAAACAGGTTATCTGATGAGATCAAAAAGTTGGCTACTTTTCCTTTCTCTAAGGAGCCTACCTTATCGCTAATGCCCAGAAGTGAAGCAGGGATTTCGGTAACCGATTGTAAAGCTTGTTTTTCTGTCAGGCCATTTTCTATGGCTGTGCGGATGTTTGCCCAGAAATCGCGGCTGTTTTCTAAGCCAAATGATGTTAAGGCAAATTTAATTCCCGCTTTTTCTAAAACTGCAGGATTGGTTGGCGCCAGTTCCCAGCCCTTCATTTGCGATAAAGTTACATTTCTGGCCTCTGCCGGATCTTCCACATCATAAGCTTTAGGGAAAGTTAGCGGAATGATTAAACTTGCTCCGGTCGCTTTAACTTCATTAATGCGTTGGTATTCATCACCGGTCGATTTAATGATGTATTTCTTGCCAAACTCTTTCCCGATTTTATCTGCACGCAGGATGTTCTGCCATCCATCCACTTCAAAAATCTGTGGGATGGTTTGTTGCTTACTAAATTCATCCAGCGAGATGTTGTATTCATCTTTTTGTTTGCCATACCATTGTGCATCATAGTAGGTTTGACGCAATAAAGCAATAGAACCCATTAACGAAGTAGGGTAGTCGTTTGATGAACTTCCTTTGTTGAATGAGTAGTTTGCTGCGGTTTGGTCTTTTAAAAATACACTGTTATCGGCACCCTCATTTAAGGTTACTGCTGCAGAAATTCCGCGCGCAATGCCATCGCGGTTAATCACATTTACACTTCCAAAGCCAACCTTACGCAAATCATCTGCCTTTTTACTATCAGTAGAAAAAATATTTTTCACATAGGTTTCAGGTCTGATCGCTTCATTCCAGCCATAAGCACCTTTTTTGGTCGAGACAAAAATAGATTGACGCTGACCACCAAAACCGCGTGGTTGCACAGGAGCTTCGGTAAGACCGTAGCTGCTAAAAGCATCAATCAGTGATGGATAAATGAATTTTCCTTTTAAATCGATCACCACATAACCTTTTGGCACGGTTAAGCCGGCTCCAATAGCCTGAATGGTTTGTCCTTTAATTAAAAGTGTTGCATTGGTAAGGGTTTGGTTGGCATTTACTACTATGGTTGCGTTGGTGAAGGCAAACATTCCAGGTCTGGTATCATAAGAGCCATTAACAGGGAAGGAGGCTTGCTGTGCAAACAAAAATGTAGCAGAAAATACCAGCCCAAGGGCAAGTAAAATTTTCTTCATAGTCAGTTTGGATTTTAATTTGTTTAAAACTAATATAAATAAGCGTTCATTTCACAGAATATCCTATTTTTTACAATTAATCCCTATTTTTGATTAAACATATTTTAGAAAAATGTACAGTATCTTAAAATCTGCGCACTCCGGATGGCGCTACATCGTATTGATTTTATTAGTTATCGCGGTAATCAACGCATTATCGGGCTGGTTTGGAAATAAAACATATACAGAAGGCAATCGCAAACTAAATGTCTTTGCTCTGATTAGTGCGCATATACAATTTTTGATTGGTTTGGTCTTGTTCTTTTTAAGTCCGCTAACCAAATTGCCAATGAGCGATGCCATTGGCCGTTATTTTAAAGCTGAACATACTTCAATGATGCTTATTGCCATTGTTTTAATCACAGTGGGTAATGCTAAGTCGAAAAAAGTGACAGATGCTGTAGCGAAGCACCGCACTATTGCTATTTTCTTTTGTTTAGCGCTAGTTCTAATTATTGTAGCTATTTTATTAATGGTTAAAGCAGTTCCAGGAAGATCGTTTTTTGGAGTTTCTTAATTTGAATATCCTGTAATTGATGTAGAATCCCGTTTTAATAGATCGGGATTTTTTGTTTTTAATACACTCGTTTTTTACCGTACACAGAGCAAAGGCAAGGAGGTCGCAAAGCTAGGTATATCAGCAGTCGTCATCTCGACTGAAGCATCGCGGAATGCCTGCCCGTACAGGCGGGGAGAGATCTATCTAGGCAGATTTCTCGACTGCGTCGCACTCCGCTCGAAATGACGACATTGTGTAAAAGATCCTTCGCTATGCTCAGGATGACAAGTGGATTAAGACTTATGACTTCGGATTTCCGGCTCCGTGCTAAACTTATTTTCATAAATATTTTGCTTTTTCAAAATTCTTTATATTTTTGTGGCTCATGATCAACAATATACATATCTGGCTTTGGCAAAGTAATTCGAAAACGGATTGCGCTGGCTGCGTATGAAAGAAATATAGTTTATCAACCTAAACCTTATTAAAGAACCATTAAAGCCCGGCGTAGAACCACACGCCGGGCTTTTTATTGTTAAAGAAATTAACCGTTATTGCGATGCACGAAGCAATAGCAATAGAGTAAAATCATGTATAAAATAAATACAACTTACAAAAAACTACTTGCCGATACCACCACGCCGGTAAGCATTTACCTGCGCTTGCGCGATGTTTATCCAAACAGCATTTTACTGGAGAGTTCGGATTACCACAGTCGAGAAAATTCCATGAGTTTTGTTTGTGCCGATCCGGTTGCAGGTATTATTTTAAAAGGTTCCCGACTGGAAACGTACTTTCCTGATGGTAGGGTAGAAATTACCGAGAGCAAAAACCTGATTGATGAAATTACCGATTTTAAGGATAAGTTTAAGGAGACTGAACTGCCTGAAATAAAATTCATTTCAAGCGGCCTGTTTGGTTACTTTACCTGGAATGCCGTGCAGCATTTTGAAGACATCAAGTTTACTTCTGAAACTCCTGGAGGTGAGGAAATCCCGGAAATGCAGTACCACTTGTACCGTTACATTATCGCCATAGATCACTTTAAAAACGAAATTACGTTATTCAAAAATACTTTTGAAGGTGAAGAAGGGGGTGGGTTGGAAAAAATGGAATACCTGATCCAGAATAAAAATTATCCTGAATATAAGTTCCAGCTTCGTGGTGAGGAAAGTTCAAATCTGACCGATCAGGGTTTTATGGATCTGGTAGAGAAACTACAAAAGCATATTTATCGCGGAGATGTTTTCCAGATCGTGCCTTCAAGAGCATTTAAACAAGCCTTTACGGGAGACGAATTTAATGTATACCGATGCCTGCGTTCAATAAATCCATCACCTTACCTGTTTTATTTTGATTACGGTAATTTTAAACTGTTCGGTTCTTCGCCAGAAGCGCAGATTACGATCAAAAATAATTCGGCCAATATTTTTCCAATCGCCGGAACATTTAAAAGAAGTGGCAACGACATTGAAGATGCAGAGCAGGCCAGAAAGCTAGAGCAAGATCCTAAAGAAAGTGCCGAGCACGTCATGCTGGTAGATTTGGCCAGAAATGACTTAAGCAGACACTGTAACCGCGTTGAAGTAAAGTCTTTTAAAGAAGTGCAGTATTACTCCCACCTGATCCATCTGGTGAGTAAAGTGAGCGGCCATTTGCAGGAAAATGTAAGTGCTTTTAAGGTGGTTGCCGATACTTATCCGGCAGGGACTTTGAGTGGCGCGCCAAAATATAAAGCCATGCAGCTGATTGATGAAAATGAAAAGCTGGGCAGGAACTTTTATGCAGGTGCCATCGGTTTTATGGGTTTTAATGAAGATTTTAACCATGCCATCATGATCAGGACTTTTATGAGCAAGAATAACGAACTTCATTACCGCGCCGGAGCAGGTATTGTAGCCGATTCAGTACCTGAAACAGAAATGCAGGAAGTTAACAATAAAATTGCTGCATTGCGTAAAGCAGTACAAATGGCAGAGCAGATTTAGTTTGGAGTTGGGAGTTTTTAATCTGGAGTAAAATCCACTAGTAAGAAAAACAATGGAAAAAAATACGCATAGTAATCCCCCTTCAGTGGGCAAGGGAGTGGTTCTGGTAATCGATAATTACGATAGTTTTACCTATAATTTAGTGCATTTAATTAACGAAGTTGGTTACGAGGCTGAAGTCTGGAGAAATGATAAATTTGACCTGGCTGATGTAGAAAAATATGATAAAATTCTGCTCTCTCCAGGACCGGGTATACCAGAAGAGGCAGGTCTATTGCTGGATGTAATTAAAACTTACGCGCCAACAAAGAGCATTTTTGGGGTATGTTTAGGTCAGCAGGCCATTGCAGAAGCATTTGGTGGCACATTATACAACTTAGGCAGGCCAATGCATGGTATTGCTACACCGGTTACGGTTGTAGATGGCGATGAACCTCTGTTCTGGGAATGTCCGCAAACCATTAACGTTGGACGTTACCACAGCTGGGTGGTGAGTAAAGATAATTTTCCTTCCTGTTTAAAAATAACAGCAAGAGATCATAAGAACGAAATTATGGCGTTAAGACATGAAACGTTGGATGTGCGTGGTGTACAATTTCATCCTGAAAGCGTACTTACCGAACATGGTAAACAGATGATGGAGAATTGGTTGACGTCGACTCCTTAGCCCTTTATTCATCCGGTCGTTATCCTGAACTTGATTCAGGATCTTACCGGGATTAGTTAACTTTTACATGCTGAAACAAATCCGATAACTATTGGATCAGTATGACGAATTAGTAAAATGAACATTTTAGATCAAATCGTATTACGTAAGAAAGAAGAAATTGCTGATGCGAAAGCCTTGGTTTCCATCACGGATTTGGAAAATTCGGTACATTTTAAGCGGACACCCTATTCTTTCAAAGAGTTTTTATTGGCGCACGATAGAACTGGAATTATTGCAGAATTTAAACGCCGATCACCTTCAAAAGGTTTAATCAATGGCGTGGCTGATGTTGCTGAAGTGACGCAGGCATATAATGCTGCAGGAGCATCTGCACTTTCTGTACTAACTGATGTAGATTTCTTTGGGGGTAGAACCGACGATATTCTGGCTGCCCGTGCTGCAAACAATATTCCGATTTTAAGAAAAGATTTTATGATCGATGAGTACCAGATTTTGGAAGCAAAAACCTGGGGTGCTGATATCATTCTGTTGATTGCCGCTATATTAACACCGAAACAGATAAACGATTTTGGGAAGTTTGCGCATAATCTTGGTTTAAATGTGCTTTTAGAGGTGCATAACCTGGAAGAGCTGGAAAGAAGTATTTCACCCCATTTAGATGCTATTGGGGTAAATAACCGGAACCTGGCCGATTTTACGGTTGATATTCAGACTTCGTTCGATTTGGTGAATAAAATTCCGGATGAATTTTTAAAAATTTCGGAAAGTGCCATCAGCAATCCGCAGACCATTAAAGACTTGAAAGTAGCAGGTTTTAATGGATTTTTGATCGGGGAGAATTTTATGAAAACCGATAATCCCGGAGCTTCTATCAAGGAATTTGTAGCACAGATTTAGCCTTTTATAAACCTCGAAGGTTTAAAAACCAGAGAGGTTTGAACAAAAAATTTACACGTTCGCAAATTTCGTATCTTTGTATTAATTACATGGGAAAACAAAAATTTTATGATACTGCCGTAGTGCAGGAAAGGGCAATTTTGGTCGGTGTGGTTACGCCCGGCGAAAAGGAAGCCCAAACAAAAGAATATTTAGACGAGCTGGCCTTTTTGGTAGATACAGCAGGAGGGAAGGTGGAAAAGGTTTTTACGCAAAAAATGCTTAAGCCTGAACGTGCCACCTTTGTGGGGACGGGTAAGCTGGAAGAAATTAAAGCATATGTAAAATCGGAAGAAATTGATACCGTAGTATTTGATGATGAGTTATCACCATCGCAACTGCGCAATATAGATCGCGAACTGGGGGTTAAGGTGTTAGACCGGAGTAATTTAATTCTGGATATTTTTGCAAACAGGGCACAAACTGCACAGGCTAAAACACAGGTAGAGCTGGCACAATTACAATATGTTCTACCACGTTTAACGGGAATGTGGACGCACTTAGAGCGCCAAAAAGGTGGTATCGGGATGCGTGGTCCCGGTGAAACGCAGATTGAAAGTGATAGACGGATTATTTTAAATAAAATCTCTTTGTTAAAAGAGCGTTTAAAAAATATCGACAAACAAAACGAGACACAACGTAAAAACCGTGGTCAGCTGATTCGTGTCGCTTTGGTAGGTTATACCAACGTTGGTAAATCAACCATCATGAATATGTTGTCGAAATCGGAGGTATTTGCAGAAAATAAACTCTTTGCTACTTTAGATACCACTGTACGTAAAGTAGTAATCGAGAATTTACCATTTCTGCTTTCTGATACCGTTGGATTTATCCGCAAACTGCCTCACCATTTGGTAGAATGTTTTAAATCTACTCTGGATGAAGTTAGGGAAGCTGATTTGCTGATTCATGTAGTTGATGTTTCGCATCCAAATTTCGAAGATCAGATTAATACCGTTAACGAAACCTTAAAAGATATCGGAGCCATTGATAAAGACATGATTTTGGTATTCAATAAAATTGATGCCTATGTTTCGCCGGAAGTAGAAGGAGATGATGATGACGGTAAGTTAACGCTGGAAGATTTTAAAAACAGTTGGATGAGTCATGGTAAGATACCGGTGCTGTTTATTTCAGCTACACAAAAAGAGAATATAGAAGAATTTAAAACGTTATTGTACGAGAAGGTGAAGGCTGCACATGTGGCGAGATATCCGTATGATAGTAATTTATTGTATTAGATAAATATTCCGTCAATAGGTTGAGGAAATAAGTCTTAAAGCTTTTAAAAGTAGGTCTCAGTTTGATTAATAACATCTATTCAGTGTTTCTAGGTGTTTTTAATTTGAAATCGTCACCCTGAATTTATTTCAGGGTCTATTTGGAGTAGAGATGCTGAAATGAATTCAGCATGACGATCGCCTTCGACTAATATTAATCGAGAAGGTTGTGAGGTTTTAAAGGTTTAACATTTTTTAATATTATTATCTTTTACCGTTAATATTGACAGACAACTTAGTCTGGTAATTGAATATTGGTCATTGATAATTTTAAACCTTATCAATTGATATTATCTGGATGATATCGTCCGGTAATTGATTGTTGGTAATTGATAATTATAACATTATGGAAAGTAAACGTCAGCAAAAATTTGCAGGAGTATTACAAGAGGAGTTAGCACAGGTTTTTCAGCGTGAAGGTGCTGCATTTTTGCCTAATACATTGGTAACCATTACCCGCGTAAGGGTTTCGCCCGATTTGGCAGTGGCTAAAGTTTACCTCAGCTTTTTAAATACGAATAATACCACACTATCAATCAATACGGTTAATTCGCATGCCGGAGAGATCAGGTATAAATTGGGAAGCAGAATCCGCCACCAGGTAAGGGTGGTGCCAGAACTTACTTTCTTTGTGGATGATACCAATGAGTATGTGGAACGCATGGATCATCTTTTTGATAAGATTGCCAAAGAGCCGAGGCAAAAAGACGAAGACAGTGAATAATTTTGGTGAGGAAGCTAAGGGAACCCGTTAATTTCTTCACACACTTTATACCGGCTTTGGTAGCAATTCCGGCCGGATACTTTTTGCTCCAAAAGTGCGATACACCGATTGAATATACCGCTGCAGGGATTTATAGCGTAGCTACTTTTATTCTTTTTGCCGTAAGTGCTATATATCATGGTTATCCGGCAACTGAATATGGCATACGTTTTTGGCAAAAGTTTGACCATTGCTGCATTTACCTCATGATTGCCGGCTCTTACAGCCCCACTGCCTTGATGGTTTTCAATGGCTGGTTACGTTGGAGCCTGTTTGCTATTGTCTGGATGATAGCCATTACAGGCTGTCTGCTCAAAATTTTTAACCGCTTAAAAAGTACAGCTATATCTTTGTCTATCTATATTTTAATGGGCTGTTTAATTGTTCCTTTACTTCAGAAAATGTTAGGAAGTTTACCCATTGGAGCTATTTTCTGGCTATTGTTAGGAGGCATATTTTATATTGGAGGCACCTGTTATTATGCAAAAGATAAACAATTATCCAGGTGGATGCACAGTCATGAACTTTGGCACTTATTTGTTATCGGTGGAGCTTTGTCACACTATATTTATAACTACATTTATATTTTTGAATGATCTTCTATGCATATTTTAGAGCAGGTAATTGAAAAGAACCGCAAATTGATCCAAAAGATTGTTGATTTCGATCCGAAACATGATCAACTTTTACCTTTTGATTTTACCGTTGCCAATACGGAATTAACGGATGAAATTTTAGATGATACCAATCTGTTCTCTGATTGGGTAAATGAAAAATTGGCTAAAAACAATACTCGATATGGAATTGGCGGATACAATGAACACCGGACCATTTATTCGAGAAGTGCTCATTTTAATGCTGGTGAGGAACCCCGCAGGTTACATTTAGGCATAGATATCTGGGCGGCGGCGGGAACACCGATTTATAACTTTTACAATGCAACCGTTCATAGCTTTGCGGATAACAACAACTTTGGCGATTACGGTGCAACCATTATTCTGTCTTATGATATTGCTGGGCATAAATTTCACGGACTTTATGGTCACCTAAGTTTAGCTTCTTTAAGTAATCTAAGAGAGGGAGTGACGATTAAAGCAGGTACAAAGTTTGCAGAACTGGGTAATAAGGATGAAAACGGTCGCTGGCCACCACACCTTCATTTTCAGCTGATAGAAGATATGCAGGGATTAAAAGGCGATTACCCCGGCGTATGTAAGTTTAGCGAGCGGGAAAAATATCTAGCCAATTGCCCTGATCCGGATTTGATTTTGAAGTCTACTTTTTCTTAACCGCAAAGAAAAGAAGGAATGCGCAACGGGTGTTAAGTTTTTCCGTGTCTTTCTTGCTTCTGTGGCTGAACGTAATTTTAAATTTAACCACAGAGAAAACCGAGGGAAGCCACAGAGATCAAAAAGTGGTTTGTTGCGATCATCATTGTGCAAAAACTTTTCTAGCTGATGAAACAAATCTTGCAGCTATTAGCGTGCGCTTTAAGATTGACTTTGATTAAGTTGTAGTTTCCACCTGCGTGTGAATGATTGAATTAATCTCTCATCTTCTCTGTGAAAAAACTCCGTGCCTCTCTGTGGTAAATTACTTCGGCTTTTTTTAGTAAATTAGTACAATGAAAAAACTGTTCACTATCTGTTTAATTTTCTGCTGCTCGCTGGCTATGGGCCAGGTCCAGTTTAAATCTGGTAAAAATGGTTTTACAAACTTCCTAACGCAAAATACGATCTATCCACAGTTTTCCAAAGATAATTGTATACAGGGAACAGTGAACATCAGTTTTAAGCTTAACCAGCAAGGCAAGGTTTATTTTTCGAAGGTGAGTAAGGGCATATTGTCTGACCTGGACGAAGAAGCACTGCGTTTAGTAAGGATGAGCAGCGGTAAATGGCAGGTTCCTGCAGGTTACGATACAACCGTTTCGATCGTTGCTCCGGTTAATTTTAAGCTTTCGGGTTATAATTGTGAAGGGAAATCGAATGAAGCGATACAGGAAGCCATTCGAAACTATCAGGCTGAAGAAGGCTTAACCAATTCAGTGATTAATTTCTATAAAAACATTGATCAGGCCAAACCTGGACAGGAAGTTCAGATAATAGCAATCAAAAATCAGTTGGGTATAGACGATGAATACCTCGATGATCGCATTCAAATGGCTTTGAAAAAAATGAAACAAGGTGATAAGCAAGGTGCCTGTGAGGATTTTACTTTTGTCAAGTATATGGGAAGCAAAAAAGCAGATGATTATTTAGCAAAGTATTGTAAGTAATGAAAAACACGAGCAGATTTTTTGCTTTATTAGATCTTATCAGTATCGCTTTGTTAGCCAAACAATTTTGGCAGATTTTATCCCATTTAAATGAAATTCCCAATCAGATCCTTTCACAGGCAAAAGTAATTTTATTATTGCCCTTATTTATATCATTATTTATTTCTGCAACCGGTTTAATCTTATTTAAGAAATTTGGTTTTATCGCCTATTACATTCAATTTCCTTTCCGTTTGGTGGTGTGGGTATTTTCGATCGGTTTTATCACTTTTTTACCAGAAATGTTAAACCTGGGCGAACGGTGGTTTGATATCCTATTCCGGATCTGTTTTATTGCTGAATTTTTCAGACTGTATTTTACGATTAAAATTCATCGTTCAGTCTTCTAATGCTTCAGGTAAAACGACTGTTATAGCAGTAGGAAGGACTTTTGCTTCAACCGTGTTTACCTTTCCAATGTATTCTCCATCTACCTGAAAGTGCGCCTTGTGTTTTGATGAAATTTTTACTTCAGCAGTTTGAAACACCTCTATTTTTTTAGGGTTGAAGGGTAATTTGGTGATCCATATCTTTATAATTTCCAGGTAGGAGTAATCCTTTACCAAAACCACTTCAAAAAGATCATCGTCTAATTTTCCGTCAGGATTAATCTTTAATCCGGTTCCATACATCGTAGCATTGGCAATGGCTACCATAGCTGCTTTAGAAGTAACGGTTTTGTCTTTAAGCTTCAGCTGTACGTCCATTCTTTTATGGTTCCACAAGGCATGCCAGGTAGCTTTTGCGTAGCCCCACATACCGCGTTGCGGCAGGGTGTCAAATTTCTTTACCAGGTAGGCATTAAATCCTAAATCTGATAAATGAATGCATATCTCGTCGTTAAGTTTAACCACGTGGATTTTTTGCAGATGGCCTTCATCCAAAATGCCTAAAGCCTGTTCGATATCAGTTGGTATGCCTAACTCTTTTGCCATCCCATTAGCCGAACCGGCAGGGACTATGCCAATGGGTATTTGGGTGTGCAATAAACATTCTGCAACCAGTTTTAAGGTCCCGTCGCCACCAACCGCTACCACACGATCTGCTTTTGCACTTTCGATCTTCTCCTTAATCTTATCCAAAGAGCAGTCTTCCGGTAATTCAAAAAGATCAATTTCGGTATTTTTTGAACCGAAATGGGTAGAAATTACTTCCTTTAAATTAGTATCATGGCTGCCTGAGCCTGGATTGATGACGAATAATAATTTCATGTTTACCTGATGGACTTTATCAACAAACAACTTTAAATAAACTCTGTTTTAACATAGATGAATAAATCTGTTAGTGTTAAAGTATATCACGGTTATGGCCATGCGCATAATCTGGTTGTTTATGGTCACGTTTTTAAAAGCAAGGCGAAAACACGGCAGGTTTACAGTAACAATCTGTTTGTGAACATTATTCATCTTTTAAAACTCTTTATCCTAAAACCTTATGCTTTTGTAGAGGTGCGTTTGCAATTCTTTGATCAGACTATTTACAATAAAACCGAAAGAGATGGTTTCTTTAAGTTTGAATGGAAGGCCGAACACGATGTTCCGGCAGGCTGGCATGAGGTTAGAGTGGAAGCCATCGATCAGAATGGATCTGTGTTGAATTCCGCAGAGGGTAGGGTATATGTCCCGCACATTACCCAATACGCTTTTATTTCAGATGTGGATGATACCGTGATGATTTCTCACTCGGCAACCATTGGCAGAAGGTTGAAGGAGTTGTTTATTAAAAATCCGCATACCCGCAAAACCTTTTCAGATACAGCCAGCCACTATCAACAATTGGCACTTTCGCACACGGAAGTAAATCAACCCAATCCCTTTTTTTATGTGAGCAGCAGTGAATGGAACCTTTACGATTATTTAGTGGAGACTTTCAGGTTTAATAAACTTCCTGAAGGGGCTTTTCTTTTAAATACACTTAAAAGGTGGAAAGACTTGATTAAAACAGGGAAAACTGGGCATGAAGGCAAATTATTAAGGGTAATGCGGATCTTAGATACCTTTCCCAATCAAAAATTTGTGTTCTTTGGTGATAACTCGCAGCAGGACCCTGAAATTTATAGTTCGATAGTTGAAAAATACCCGCAAAACATTGAAGCTGTTTACATCCGCAATATCCGTCCGGAAAATGCATTCAAAACAAAAGAATTACTCAAAAAAGTAAAAGGTAAAGGAGTGGAAGCTTGTTTATTTAAAGATAGTGCGGAAGCGATTGAACATTCTAAATCCATAGGGCTTATTCAGTAGCTTAAAGGGGCGTCATTCCCGCTCAGGCGGAAATCTTAATGTAAGGTAAACCCCTAGCAAGGCATTACGATTTCCAATCAAGTTGGAAATGACGCTGCGATATAGTACGAAAGTTTTTGCTCACAGGAACAGACCATAGTTTAATAAACCTGACAGCAGCGACAGCCCCGAATTTTTCATGAGGGCTACAGCGAATGGCAGGATTCCCGGATCCGATAAACACAGAACCCTGCTTTTCAAAAAAAGGCTGGAACAAAGAAGTTTATGAAATTGATTTTCCGAAAGGCGTAAAGGCCAAATTCATTAATTTAAAATGCTGACGACCGAACGGAATGCCTACAATAGTAATGCAAAGCAGGACGCCGAAAAATAAATGTGTTAAGGCAATCCAGAAACCACCGCAGAAAATCCAGACTAAATTCATAATGGTAGATAGGCATCCCGTATTTGAGGAGGTATCGGTTATTTTAACGCCAAAAGGCGCTAAACCAACAATAGCAAATTTAAAACATTGAATACCAAACGGAATACCTACAATGGTGAGGCAGAGGATTAATCCGCCGATGATATATTCGAAGAAAATAAAGATCCCACCAAAAATAATCCAAATAATATTGCCTAAAAAGTTCATGGTGCTTTTTAATGGTAAGATTTAACATTAGGTATTTTGTTACAGATCATTAATGCATTCTATCTGGATTCTTTGTAATTTAGAATTACACACAAAAGAAACAACATATGAAAAAATTAACGCTTGCAGCGGCCGTAGTCGCATGCTTGGGGCTATTTAACGCTAAAGCCCAAAATGTAAACGGCATGAAATTGACCGATATCCATGTAGATTATATTCAAATTCGCGCAATAAAAAGCTTTTTAGCTGATAAACAATGGATTGCGCTAGAGTATGGACAAAAAGTGGGTGATTTTAGTGAACTGTATATTAGGGATGATAATGACAAAAAGCTTGAATTTAATTCGGCAATTGATGGCGTAAACAAGATGAAGAATTATGGATATGAATTGTTTAGCGTTTACACCGAGCAGATTGATAAAGATACTAACCGACCAGTATATGTTTTAAAAAGGAAATAGATAATAAAGAAGTCAAGTCTCCTAGCAAGTTGGTTATTAAACTTGACTTCTTGGTGATACCTATATAAAATCGAGTGTATTAAACTTTTTGTTCAGAATATCCGCATTATTTACATCCAGCCATTTATCTAAGATGGTACCGTAAACCTGCCTGAAATCCAGCTGGTATTTTAAATCTCCGGTATCAAGATCACTCAGGTTCGGCGCTGCGTTAAAAATTCCCTGTTTTTTTAATCGCCCACCGAAAACAAACATGTTATTCGCCGTTCCATGATCTGTACCGTTACTGGCATTTTGTTCTACCCTACGGCCAAATTCGGAGAAAGTAATCACTAAGGTATCCTCGAGCTTATTGTTCGATTTGAGATCTTTCAAGAAGGCTGCCATGCCCTCGCTATATTGTTTAAGCAGGTTGCCTTGTTGACTAGTCTGATTCACATGGGTATCAAAACCGCTCAATGAAACGTAATAAACCCTTGTTTTTAATCCCGAAGAAATAAATTTTGAAACCGTTTTCAATTGATTGGCAAAGCCCGAATTAGGGTAAGTGAATTTAGATTGATAAACTTTGGAAGTATTTTGTATATAATTGGCTGATGAGGAAGTTTCGATCATGGTTTTATATAAATAACCTAAATTATCTTCATCTAAATGTTCCTTATCGTTTTGTAACATCGCCTTAAAAAAAGGATCATTGGTATTGCGAAACAAAGCTACAGGATCTTTTAAGGCAATTCCTTTTTTGGTCTGACCTTTCATGGCCAAAGAAAGGGAGTCGTCAACTTCTATCGCGGTGTAAGGGAATTTGCAGGTTTGACAGTTGCTGTCTAAATAGCGGCCAATCCACCCAGTGGATAAAAATTGATTACTATCGCTACCGGTTTGCCAAATATCCATCGATCGGAAGTGCGAACGATCGGGGTTCGGGTAGCCCACGTCATTAATAATGGTCATCCAGCCTTGGTCGTAAATTTCCTGCAGGGCGGCCATGTTTGGGTTTAGTCCCTGCATATCATTCAGTTTAATTACTTCTTCGGGTTTAATGGCAATACTATTTCTTTTTTGATAGTAAATATCGTTTCCAAAAGGAATAACTGTATTTAGGCCATCATTTCCGCCGGAAAGCTGTACAACAACCAGGTTTTTGTAGAGGCTTAGTTCATCAAGTGCCATGGCCTCAAGCGGTTTCATAAAAGCGGGAACAAATAGCGAACCTGCTGCAACAAAGCCTGTATTTCTTAAAAAATTTCTTCTGTTCATGGTGTTAGTAGTTCATAGTGTTTTTGGTTCGATGGTTCATTCGCCCATTGGTTGATGGTTCAAAGTTTATCGTAGATGGCCTGGGTGCTTAGTGAAATCATTCTCAACCATGAGCCATCAAACTATCAACCAATATGCGCCTAGCATAACTGATACTCAGGCATGCTGGTAATTTCTACTGCTGTACTCCTTAAACCTTTATTATCGCTCACCATTGTGGTTATTTTAGAATTTAATTTCGGTTGCAATAAATATTCGGTAAGTTCCAATGGCGTTAATCCTTTTGGTAAAGTGCTTAAAAATTTTGTCCAGTTCGCATTCGCATTGACGTACGATTTTGATTTGGTATTAGCATTTGCATTAGTGGTTGCCGTTCGGCTTAAGGCAATTACGGCTTCATCTTCAGGGTCGGCTTTGCCGCTAAAGTCAATTTCGCCATCATTTAAAACAAGCGAAGGAATCCGCATCCTTAACATTAAGGATGAGCTATCAATCCAGCTTTGTCCGCCAGGCCAGCCCGCCACATTAGGTGGGTTAAATAAATATTGTCCCAAACTGCTTTGTAGCTGTATTAAAACCTGTGGTTTGTTATACGTAACATAAAACTCCCGACTCAAACCCACCAAAAATTCGGCAGGTGATTTAATTTTTGTGCCTACATTTTCCGGACTATAAAACCAATCGGAAGTAAACATTTTTTTCATCATTGAAGCGATGTCGTATTTCGAATTGTAAAAATGTGTGGCAAGTTCTTTAACATGTGCCTCATTTGGGCTATCATTAACGAAGAATTTATATATTTTCCAGGCGATGAAGTGTGCCGTTTCTGGCTTTTCGAGAATAATATCAATAATATTTTCTCCCTCAAAATTTCCAATTTTACCGAAAAAAGTTTTTGTTCCGGTATCGTGCTGGTTTTGCCTGAAAATAAACGACCCATCTTTGTCGTACATCCAGCCGGTAAACGAGCGGGCAGATTCTTTAATGTCCTGTTCCGAATAATTTCCCCTTCCTAAAGTAAAAAGTTCCATTAATTCCCGGGCGAAATTTTCGTTTGGCTTACCCTTTTTATTTTGTTGGTTATTTAAGTATTGTAACATTGCGGGCGACTTAGATACCTCAACCAATAAGGTTTTGAAGCTGCCTAAGGCATTTGCTCTTTGAATATTGTTTAGTTGTTGTGCAAAAAACGGATTGTTGCTGCGACAGGCAAAATGACCATGCCAAAAGAGGGTCATTTTCTCCCTCAACGGAGCATCAGTATTGATCATCCTGGTAATAAAAGCAATATTCAGGTCGCGGCTCACTTCATTCTGTTCACGGATAATCTGCTGACGCATTTTCTTTTCATCATCATTAAGATCTTTCTTAGCATATAAACCGGCCTGTACCAAAAGTTGCCGTCTTGATTCAAAATCGTTTACTAAGTTAATTGGATCGTCTTTTTGGGAATCTTTAAGCAAATTATCTACTACTTTATCCAGTTTTTTTTTGCTTAATTTTTGTAAGTCGATATAAGAAATTCCGAAGCCCGCCCTGTTATAAAGATGTTTTACTTTTAGAAAATTATCTTTCGTATTCATAATGGACTGTTTTACAATATGACTTATTTAAAACCTCAGGGTTTAATCTTTGTTTTCTTTCTTATTTTTGGTCATGCTTTTTCAGTTGTTAGATGATCATCCGGGTTTTCCCGATCCTGCCCTGGCAGAGGAGGATGGTTTATTGGCCATTGGTGGCGATTTAAGTACTGAGCGATTACTGATTGCCTATTCAAATGGCATATTCCCGTGGTTTAGCGAAGGTGAGCCGATTCTCTGGTATTCGCCGCACGAACGCTGCGTGATTTATCCTGATCAAATCAAGATCAGTAAAAGCATGAGAAAAATTTTAAAGCAGGAGGTTTTCAAGATTACTTTTAACAAGGCTTTTGCCCAGGTGATCCAAAACTGCGCTACCACAATAAGAAAAGGGCAGGATGGCACATGGATTACCAATGAAATGCAAAATGCTTACATCAAACTCCATCAACAGGGTTATGCACATAGCGTAGAGATTTGGAAGGAAGATAAACTGGTGGGAGGCTTGTATGGTTTAAAGATTAACCATGTTTTTTGCGGCGAAAGTATGTTTAGCCATGTAAGTAATGCCTCTAAGGCAGCATTAATTTTTTTGAGTAATATGGATATCGATTTGATCGATTGCCAATTACCAAATGATCATTTGATGAGTTTAGGCGCAGAGATGATCAGTAGGGCTTTGTACATAGAAATGCTTCAAACTTCTTAAGCCGAATTTGAATGCTATTTGAGGGATATAAAACCGTAATTCTGTTACAATCACAGTCAAATTTTTTATAAAACAAAGCGTGCAAGTTTTTGACTTGCAGGCTTTGTTTTTTTGTTGAAATTATAATTTCTATTGTCAACGTTTACGACAGTGATGTGTGAGATTTACATTTTGATGTGACTATAATTCCTTTTAAGCAATACAATCTCAATTCTCGTCGATCCTGTTATAAAGGAGGACCATCTAATTATAGTTCTCTTACCCAAATGTTTCTGTAACTAATGGCAGGGCTAGGATCGCCATGATCTTGTAACTTGATGGAAGATGGGCCGTGCTTTTTATACTCAGGAGTACCAATATACCTGGTTGCACCCTTTAGTACAAATCCGTTCTGCAAAAGCACGCCATTTAAAAATACAGTTACACTTGCTGGTTTTTGTACGGTTCCGTCTTCGTTAAAACGTGGCGCATTCCAAATAATATCATAATATTGCCATTCGCCAGGTTTTTTGTTGGCATTGGCTAATGGAACTGCCTGTTTATAAACACTTCCTGTTTGTCCGTTAACATAAGTTTTATTATTATAAACATCTAATATCTGGATTTCGTAACCATCGTCACCACCACCTGTTGAAGCTAAAAAAACACCGCTATTTCCACGTGCCTGACCTTCTCCTGAAATGTTTTCAGGGATTTTCCATTCCATGTGCAGTTGGTAATCCGTAAATTTTTTATTCGTTTCGATGTTTCCTGTTCCTTTTTTAACCGTAAAAAATCCATCGTCAATTGTCCATGCGGCTGGTTTAGATGGGTCTTTAACAGAATGCCATGCATCTAGATTTCTACCGCCAAAAAGAATAATCGCATCAGATGGTGCATCTTGAGGCAATTTGCCAGGCGTAACGATTTTCGGAACAGGTTCCCAAACCTCCGTTGTTTTCGGATCATTGGCAGGATCTGATTTCTTATCTTGTGCCATAGCTTGCCCTGCGAAAAATGCCGGGATAAATAATAGTGTGTATTTGTTCATGATTGTGGTTTAACTTTTTTAAAGTTAACCAGTTTATTAAGAAATAGAAATTTAGTATTTAAAATTTTACCCTAAATCATCAACAACATAGGTTTCGGTAATTACTACCTCATCAGGTGCTACATCTTCTCTGCGTTGTTCTGCTAAATCGCGCATTGGGCAATAGCCTGTAATACCACGGTAAAGTAGTCCTGCGCCAATGGCTGCGCCTGTTAAACCAATTACGGGATGAGAGAAAATGCTGGTGATACCTTTAAAAAGTAAATATGTGCCTGCTGCGCCAGATAACCAACGCTCCGATTTAGAAACATTTTCAAATAGTTCTGGATATTTCCATGCTTCTTTAACATTATTCACTGCGGTATTAAAATCTTGATTTGTCATAATGGTAGAATTTATGTTCTTTTATATAACAAGCAAGTAGAGAATGAGTTTTGAAAAGAAATTTAAATGTGGGATCACCCCCTGAGGATCGTCCTGCTGAACTTCCGCCCGGCCGGTCGGACGGGTGTTTCAGCATCTTATCGGTTATTAAGACCCTGAAATAAATTCAGGGTGACGCATACGGCTGATTTACTTTCAAAATTCAACTTGCTCATATAGGCTATATTAACCAATGAGCTAATGACGGTAAATACTTTATATTAGTTTAAAATATCCCTGATATCCTCTTTACTCAATGATTTGAAGAAACTTTCTTCAGTAGTGATCAATGAATTGGCTAACGATTTTTTACGGTTCTGTAAAGCCAGGATTTTTTCTTCTACCGTATCTTTTGCAATAAATTTGTAAATGAAAACCTTTTTAACCTGACCAATACGGTGCGTTCTATCAATGGCTTGCTGTTCTACAGCAGGGTTCCACCATGGATCCAGAATGAAAACATAATCAGCCTGAGTTAAGTTTAAACCAACACCACCGGCTTTGATGGAGATTAAGAAAACCTTCAACTCTGTATTCTGCTGAAATTCAGAAACAATTTCACCACGGTTACGGGTTGAACCATCCAGATAAGCAAATGGTATGTGCTCTGCTTCAAAATGTTTTTTGAAGATATCCAGGTGTTTTACGAATTGTGAAAATACTAAAACCTTATGTCCGCCCTTGAGTACATTATCTAACGTATGGATAACGTTTTCAAACTTGCCCGAATCGGAAATGTATTCATCATCAATCATTACAGGGTGGTTGGCTAACTGACGTAAGGCCGTTAGTCCCTGTAAAAGCTGAACCTGTTTCTGGGCGAAAGTTCCATCATCCATGCTTTGCAATAAATCATTGCGGTAGGCCGATTTGGTTTTTTCGTAGTATGCAGCCTGGTCTTCGCTCATATCGCAATAAATTACCTGCTCTGTTTTAGGAGGTAACTCTGCGGCTACCTGCTCTTTTGTTCTTCGAAGTACAAAAGGTTTGATAATAGATTGGAGTTTCCTTGCTTTTTCTTCGTCCTTTTTCTTTTCTATTGCCTGCACATATTCTTCGTAGAAAAATGCCTGCGTACCTAATAAGCCAGGATTTAAGAAAGTTAACTGCGACCATAAATCACTCACTGAATTTTCTACCGGTGTTCCACTTAGAATCAGTTTGTGTTTCGATTTTAGGCTTCTAACTGCTTTGAAAGACTTTGATGCCGGGTTCTTAATGTTCTGACTTTCATCGAGAATAATGTAATTGAAATAGAAGCTTTTCAATTCGTCTATATCAACCCTTGTGACACCATAGGTGGTAATGATAATATCGTAATTTGTAAAATTAGCTACATCTTTATTGCGATTGGTGCCGGTATGCGCCAATATTTTAAGCTTTGGTGTAAATTTTTTAGCCTCTGTTAACCAATTATAAATTAAAGAAGTGGGCATGATGATGAGGGAGGTTGTTTGTGTTTCAATCAATTGATCCTCTTCTTTCACTTTTTGTAGCATGGCCAATGTTTGGATGGTTTTACCCAAACCCATATCGTCGGCCAAACAACCACCAAAATTATATTCGCGTAAAAAGCTGAACCAGTTGTAGCCCGCTTTCTGGTAATCGCGCAAACTACCTTTAAAATGTACCGGCATCTGTGTATCAGCAATATCTTCAAAATCTGACAACCGCTGGAGCTTACGTTCGAGGGTAATATTTGCCAAACTATCTTCGGCCAGATCGTTGATCAAACCAATATGGTGTTTCTTTAACTTGAGCGTTTGTCCGGTTTCAGCCAAACTGAACAAACTGCCATATTGAGTAAACCACTTATCAGGGATAATGGCCACCTCTCCATCAGGCAATAAAAATTCACGCTTTTTATGTAAGATATGCTGTTTTAAAGATAGAAAAGGGATCTGATATTTACCAAACCAAACCACGGCGTGAATATCAAACCAATCATTTCCTTCTTTAACCTCCAGGTCGATTTTACTGGCACCGAGAACGAATTTTTTCTGCCCGGTAGCCTGTTCAATTTCAAAACCCGATGCCTCTAAAATTTCGATGTGCTCATTTACCCAGTTTATGGCGCCATAACTTGGGTTTTCTTCTGCAGAAGCTACTTCCAGGTTATTGAATAAAGAACTTGTTTTTTTTAGCCCTAAGGATAGGAGTAGATTAAATTGTTTTTTCTCCCAATCTGCAGAGCGTTTAATGCGGTGGAAAATATAGTTATCAGCCGTTTTTTCCAAACGAACGGTAACTTTATGTGCATTTTCTACCGGGAATGTATATTCTCCATATTTGAAATATAGCTGAATCTGAGAAAGACCTCCATCAACATATAACACTTTTATAACCGGTATAGCCTCAAATTGCTCGGTCCTGATTTCGAAGCCTTCCGCATATACGTGGTGTTTTTCTATTAAGGGTGCAACAAATTTTTCGAAATAAGTGGCTTCTGTTGTTTTGGGTATGGCAATAAAGCGTTTATTTAAAAAAGGTTGTAATTTTTTGCCCTCAATGTCCTGATCAAAAAAGTATAATACATCATTTAGCAACAACCAGGCAGGTTTGTTGCTAATAATCTGTGCTTCTTTAAACATGAATTCGATGCGCAGGTTCTGATATTTGATGGTTGGAAAATAACGTGTTTCCGTTTCGTTCCTACGGAAATGGAAAAGGATGGATGCAGGTTCGTTTGCAAGTTCGATTTTGCGCTCTACAGGCCAGCCATCTTTATCCATGATATAAAGCTCATTTTTTACCTTCAGGATTTCTAAAGCTTCGGCAAGTTTCTTTTCAATTTTAGGACGAACACTTTCATAAAATTTATCGTCGAAAATTTTATGAAAAAATTCAGTAGGCCTGATTAATTTTTTGTAATATTTTTTAATCAGCGAATCCTGCTCAATGTCATCCAAAATCTTGATCAGCTTATAATCGATGTCACTTAAACAGGCATTAAATTCTTCAGCGGTATGTGTGAAAATTCGTTGATAAGTAAACGAAAAATCTCCCTGTGGATTTAGTTGAACTACGTGTGGCTCAATTAAATAGCCCAAATACTCATGTTTGCACAAAGAGTACACCACTTTACAGGCTTTAGAACTATCGACACGTAACATTGATTGGTTTAAAATTTTTGTAAGCTAAGTGCTTAAAAAACTTTAAACTTACAATATTTTGCATTTACATCAAAAAAATTGGCCTTTTTTAGCATAAAAAAGGCCTAGCTTTTTAAGCAGCATTGAAAATCAACTAACATGCAGGAGTTTTAAATTGTGGAATATTAATTTCACCTTAAAAATCTAATCGGATAGATCATTGCTACACTCATTTTTCGAAGAAGCGTTTGATAATTACCCGTTTTTAACGCTTTTAATACAAAACTAGTAAAAGAGTTTATCCTCATTTAGAGATCCTTGGATACACTAGCATTGACAGAATCTACTGGTTCGGTCGTCTCAACCGGAGCAACGCGCAGTGCCTGTACGGGCAGGCACTGCGGTCGAAATGATGGTATTTGTAGCCATTCAAACTTCTTTTTTACATCTGTCAGTCATATTAATTTTATACAATAAATTATTCCCAGGATGACAAAAAATCCTCCGTGTTCATCTGTGCTTCCGTGGCAAAACGAATGCCCTTCGACTCCACTACCATTGACAGAGTCCTCAAGTGGGATCGGCGTTCTCGCGCATGCAGAAATCTTAAAACGCTTGCATTAAGATTATTCATGTGTTTTTTTATTTAGGGCATTCATGAGCACTTTGTGGTTCCCTATCAAGCTGGGAATGACGATCTCTCGAGAAATCTTCTGCGCTAATCTGTGCTTCCATGGCAATGAGATGAACTGGTAAAGGCACAGTCCATGAAATAAAAAAGGCATCCTAAAAATTAGAATGCCTTTAATGTGCCGTTTAATTATTTTTTATTTCCAGCCACCACCCAATGCACGGTACAGATTTACTACCGACTGTAATTTTTGCAATCGATCATTAATCCCGTTTAATTGGGCCGTTAACAAACTTTGTTCTGAAGTTAAAACATCCGTATAGTTTGTTGCTGAGCTGTAGCGTAATAATTCTTTGGTAAAATCTACTGCTTTGGTTAATGAGGCAATTTGTTTTGCTCTTGTTTCCTCTTTCTCCGCAGCAGTTTGGTAGGCATACAAAGCATTTGATACTTCCTGACCTCCGGTTAAAAGTGTTTGTTGAAAGTTGTAAAAAGCAATCTGTTGATTGGCTTCAGCTGTTTTTAGGCGGGCTTTATTTGCTCCCCTGGCAAAAATTGGCTGTGTTAAACCGCCCACTAAATTGTAGAAAATAGATTTACCGAAAAAATCCTGTAATTGTAGGCTTGATAACCCGCCTGTAGCGGTAATCGTTAAGGCAGGATAAAAGTATGCCTTTGCCACATTGGTGTTTTCGAAAGCTGACCTAAAACCAAATTCTGCTGCAATTACATCCGGACGGTTTTTTAACAACTGTGCAGAAACACCTGTTTGTAAATTCGCATATGGAGTCTGTTGATCTAAGGTGGTGCGATTAATCGCATCTGGTGCTTTGGCAACCAATACACTTAATGCATTTTCAGCCTCTTTAATGCTTCTTTTTAAATCAGGCAAGGTTACCTGTGCAGCATATAAATTGGCTTCACTTTGCACAACTGCCGCACCATTTACCACAGCACCTTGTTTTAGTTCTTTCATGGTTTCTACATCCTGTGCTCTCACTTTAATGGTTTGTTCAGTAATGGCCAGTTGTTTGTCGAGTGCCAATAAAGTATAATAATTATTGGCTATAGTAGCGATTAACTGCGTTTGAACTGCTCTTTTCGCAGCATCAGTTTGTAATAAAGTTGCATACGCGCTACGTTTTGCACTGGTTAGTTTTCCCCATATATCGGCTTCCCAACTAGTGCTTAGTTGTGCTTTATAGGTTTGAGTTTCTAAATTAATATTGATCCCAGGAGGAAAGTTTAAAGAGGCCTGAGATTGCTTATTATCAGTTACATTCACATCAGCCTGTAAGCTTGGTAATAATGCTCCACGACTCTGTATTAAGGTAGCCTCTGCAATTTTGATTCGTTCAATGGCCTGTTTCAGGTCCAAATTTTCATTTATACCTTGTTGAATCAGCGACTGTAAAGTGGTATCCGAAAACAGCGTTTTCCACTGTAGATCGGCCATCGTAGTTGTATCTATTGTATTATTATCCCGGTATAAACCCTCGCTTTTTACCTGAGGGCGTTCGTATTTTTTAGTTACGCAGGCACTCAGGGTAACAATGGCTAAACCGATTAAAAGGGAATGTTTATATCTAAAATTCATTTTCTTAATATTAATGTTTGCTATTCGCAGTAGCTAATTCATATTCCTCTGGCGTCTGTTCATGATCAATACCTTCATTAAAAGGTGATTTATTGCTGATGCGCTCCTGCAGCGATTGGAATATGATAAACAAGGCTGGAATAACGAAAATACCAAATATAGTTCCGATCAACATACCACCTACAGCTCCAGTACCTATTGAGGTATTACCTGCGGCACCAACACCTGAAGAAAGCATTAATGGTAATAAACCAAGGATAAAGGCAAAAGAGGTCATTAAAATTGGGCGTAAACGTGCGGTTGCACCATCAATTGCGGCATTGGCAATGCTCATGCCTTTTCTTCTTCTATCCACAGCATATTCTACGATTAAAATCGCGTTCTTAGCGAGCAGTCCAACAAGCATGATCAGCGTAATCTGCGTATAAATGTTATTATCTACGCTGAAAATTTTATCGAAAACGAATACACCTGCTAAACCAACTGGTAAAGAGAATAAAACTGCTAACGGTAAAATATAACTTTCATACTGTGCCGCGAGCAGGAAATAAACAAAGATTACGCAAAGTAAAAAGATAAAAACCGTTTGGCTTCCACCAGCCATCTCCTCTCGTGATAAACCCGAAAATTCATAGCCATATCCTGCCGGAAGATTTTTAGCAGCCTCTTCCTGAACAGCTTTCAAGGCATCACCTGAACTATAGCCAGCATTTGGATTACCCGTTACCGAAATAGAAGTAAACAAGTTGAAACGTGAGATAGCCTGCGGTCCGTATACCTTGGTTAAAGTTATAAACTCCGATACCGGAGCCATCTGACCTGAAGAGGTTCTAACAAAAATGCGGGTTAATGTTTGCTCATTAGCGCGATACTGCGCATCGGCCTGGTACATTACCCTAAACTGTTTCCCGAATTTATTGAAATTAGAGGCATAAACGCCACCGTAATATCCTTGCATTACACCCAATACATCACTAACATTCAAGCCAGCCTGTTTAACCTTTGCCACATTTACATCAATCTGATATTGTGGGAAATTGGGGTTAAAAGAGGTGGAAGCATATTGGATTTCAGGACGTTTACTTAACGCAGCTAAGAATCCGTTTCCAATTTCATTGAACTTTTTGATATCTCCACCGGTTTTATCCTGTAATTGGAACTCAAAACCACCACTGGTACCAAAACCCTGAATAGTTGGCGGCGCAAAGAAAATAATTTTGGCCCCTTTAATGCCTGCAGTTTTTGCAAACAATTCGCCAATAATTGCTTTTACGTCGCGGCCCTTGCGTTCATCCCATGGCGTTAAACGGGAAATTACCATACCATATGAACTGCCTGAACCACTGATCATGCTTCGGCCAACAATCCTTAACGTATTTTTAATTTCAGGTATCTGGTGCGCAATACTATCAATCTTGGTGATAATCACACTGGTTTCTTCTTGCGAAGTTCCTGCAGGTAAGGAGATATCGCTCATAATGGTTCCCAAATCCTCATTCGGCACGAAACCTTTAGGCGTAGTATTCATTGTCCAAACCAATAATCCAACGAAAAAAGCAATGGCCAATCCAACGATCCATTTTTTTCTGGAAAGAAAGCTTACCGATTTTTTATATTTTCCGGTTACGGCATCAAATGATGTATTAAAAGCATCGTAAAAACGCTGTAAAAAGTTTTTAGATTTTTTGTGCTCTTCTTTATGCGGTTTTAGGAATAAAGCACATAATGCCGGACTTAGCGTTAAGGCGTTAATGGCCGATAAAATGATCGAAATGGCCAGTGTTAAACCGAATTGCTTATAGAATACGCCAGATGATCCGGAGATAAAACTCACAGGAATAAATACGGCGGCCATAACCAAAGTGATCGATATAATCGCACCGCTAATTTCGTCCATGGCATCAATAGTTGCTTTTTTGGCATCCGTGTAACCTTCGTCGAGCTTGGCGTGTACCGCTTCTACTACCACAATTGCATCATCTACTACAATACCAATAGCCAATACCAGGGCAAATAGCGTGAGCAGGTTGATGGTAAAACCGAATAAACTTAGGAAAAAGAAAGTTCCGATAATGGCTACGGGTACACTAATTGCCGGAATCAAGGTTGAACGGAAATCCTGTAAGAAAATAAATACCACCAGGAACACCAAAATAAATGCTTCAATTAAAGTATGAAGTACTTTTTCGATTGATGCATCCAGGAAGTCGTTCACGTTAACCAAAGTGGAATAATGTACGCCTTTTGGAAAGGATTTTTGAGCTTCATCAAGGGTTTTGATGGAATTTTCGATTACCTCTTTTGCATTTGAACCTGCCGTTTGATTGATCGCAATACCCAAAGCTTGCTTTCCGTTAAATTTAACTGAACTGGCATAACTTTGTGCGCCTAACTCAATTCTTGCAATATCTTTTAAGCGAAGAATCTGACCATTATCGGTTGTGCGGATAATAATATTGCCAAATTGTGCCTCATCTTTTAACCTACCTGTATATTTTAGGGTGTATTGAAACGCCTGATTACCAAGCTCTCCAAACTGACCTGGAGCAGCCTCCACGTTCTGATCTGCAAGTGCTACACTAATATCGTTGGGCACCAGACCATAGGTGGCCATCACATCAGGTTTTAACCAGATCCGCATGGTATAATCCAGCGTTCCGAAAGCACTTGCATCACCAACACCATTGATCCTTTTAATTTGTGGGATGATGTTGATGTTGGCATAGTTCTGCAAAAACTTCTGATCGTAAGATGGGTCGTCGCTATACAGACCAAAGATCAATACGTTACTCGCCTGTCTTTTCGCTGTAATTACACCAGATTTGGTTACCTCTGCAGGTAATAAACTGGAAGCGCGTGCAACCCTGTTCTGTACGTTTACCGCGGCAAGATCCGGATTGGTGCCCAATTTAAAGTTTACGGTAATGGTTGCAGTACCATCATTACTGGCACTGGAAGTCATGTAGGTCATGTCTTCCACACCGTTTATCTGCTCTTCCAGCGGAACAACCACGCTATTCATCACCACATCCGCATTAGCACCCTGGTATGAAGTAGAAACCTGCACCGTTGGCGGCGCAATTTCCGGGTATTGTGAAACCGGCAACGTAGCTAAACCTAAAACACCGAGTATAACGATGATGATGGATATAACCGTTGATAAAACCGGTCTTTCTATAAATTTCTTAAACATAATTAATATTGATTACACTATAAAAGTGTGATAAGCAACATGATATTGTTATTTCTTGATTTCAGCATAAACTGAATCGGCACTTTTTTCTTCAGGTTTGATTTTAGTTCCATCTTTTAGAGATTGGAAACCCTCTAACACAACTTTGTCTCCACTTTTGAGGCCTTTGGTTACCACATAGAACTTGCCTTTGGCCAAATCCATAATTTCAATTTCAGTGTTAATAACTTTAGCTGAATCGCCTAAAACATAGACGAATTTTTTACCCTGTAAATCGATGGTTGATTTTTGCGGTATTAAAATGGCATTCTCAATGTGTTGAGGAACCCTTACTGAAGCGCTGGCCCCATTTTTTAATATAGATGAAGGATTAGGAAAAGTAGCCCTTAAACTTGCAGAACCTGTGCTGGTATTAATCTGCCCGTTGATGGATTCGATCTTACCATTCTGTGCATATACTGTTCCGTCTGCAAGTACCAAGCTTACCGCCGGGATGTTTTTCATTTGCTGGGCCAAGGTATTTCCCTTATAGTTTTTAGAAAAATCTAAAAGCTGTTTCTCATTTAATGAAAAGTAGGCATAAACCTTCGAGATATTGGAAACCGTTGTTAAAGGCTGAGTACTGGTACTGCTTACTAAACTTCCATTTCTGAAAGGAATACTGCCAACCACACCATCAACAGGGCTTTTAACCGAGGTATAGCCTAAGTTAACCTGTGCGTTTACCAATTCGGCCTTTGCCTGTGCCAATGCTGCTTTTCTGCTTTGTAGTGTTAACTGGGCGGCATCCAGATCATATTTGCTAATGATGTCTTTTTCAACCAATGGCCTGGTTTTATTTACGGTTAATTGGGCAGCATTAACGTCGGCTTCTGCACTGCTAATGGCTGCTCTTGCAGTGCGTACCTGTTGTTCATACTGAGGCGCATTGATGGTGAAAAGTAACTGACCTTTTTTAACTACTGCACCTTCATCTACAAAAATCTTTTCGATAAAGCCATCAACTTTAGGGCGGATGTCTATATTTTGAATACCTTCAATTGTTGCCGGATAATCAGAATCTAAAGTGGTATTTTGTGTATTTACGGTAAAAACCGGGTAGGATTGCGGACCAGCTGCTGCAGCGGCTGCGGCTTTTTTATCAGCATCCTTGTTTCCGCAAGATGCTATAAGCATACCAATGCTCACGCTAAAAAAGAGAGTTGTTACTTTTCTCATGGACTATTTCTGTGTGTGTATAAATTTGAATTTCCGGAATTAAGAGCGTCGTCAAAATTTAGGACTTCGATTCCATAATTATTATCCAAAAATAGCGCCTAACCAAAAATATATCTGTCCAAATTCTGTCATTTAATCAATCGATTGATTTATTTTGCAGCCTGGCTATCTCTAAAATATATTTAAAATGCTGAATATAAGTATTTTATAGGTAATTTTTGTTTCAAAATGATACTTGTAAATATCTTGAGACACTTGTTAAAAGCTGTTAAATTGGTAACTTTTGAATTGAAACTATCACAGCAAATTGTTGCTTATTTTAAGCAGTTGGCTCTAAACAAAGTGTATATTTTACACTACTACGCAATGGATGATACAAGTAATTTTTCCTTAACTTTAAGATATGAAATATCTTTTGCTGTTAGTGGTTATGGTATTTAGTTCCAGCTGCTTAATGCTTGGCGCACCTCACTATTACAATTATCAATCAACCCGCGAAAATATAGATTCGATAGTGGTGATTTCTTATCCTTCAAAGCTCGACTATCAATACCGATTTACAAAAAACAGGTGGGACAGTGTTATGGTCTTTGATCCTCTACAACCGGGTTTTAAAAAGATGATGTTGATCGAAAATATTGATTTCTATCCAAAAGCCTATTATTCTTTTTATAGCCGGAAAAGCAGGAATTTAATAAAGATGAAAAATATTAAATCAATTATTGTTAAAAGGTATCAACAAAATATAGCAGATGTAGATACCCTTTATTATAAGGTTGTCAACTAAGTTTGCTTATTCCACTTCTCCCTCAAAAACCAATTTGGCCGGTCCACATAAAAATACATTGGTAAATGTTTTACCGTCGTAGTCGAATTCTATTTTGATATCGCCTCCTAAAACTTTAATGTCGGTTTTAATATGGCCAGTTTGATTTTTATGTTTAGCCATGGCCATGGCAACTGCCGTAACACCAGTACCACAGGCATAGGTTTCATCTTCAACGCCGCGCTCATAAGTGCGTACAAATAAATAATCGCCTTTATCTTCAACAAAGTTTACATTAATACCTTTTTCTGCATAGGTAGAATGGTAACGTATATTTTTCCCTTCTGTAAAAACATCAAAATCTTTTAAATCGCTTTGTAGCATAACATAATGTGGAGATCCAGTATTCAGTACATAGGCTTCGCCATCTTTAGTAATGGCATCAACATCAATCATTTGTAGATCAACCCATTCTCCATTTTCGGAAATTCTGGCATAATGCGGTCCGTCAACTGCCAAAAAGTTTGTTTCCTGATCAATGATGCCGAGCTGTTTGGCAAAGGCTACAATGCACCTACCACCATTTCCACACATGCTTCCAAGCTTGCCATCTGCATTAAAATAGTGCATTTCAAAATCATAATCCTCATGTTTTGTGATCAACATTAATCCATCGGCGCCAATGCCAAATCGTCTATGGCATAGCCTTTCAATAGTCTGATTATCAATGTTTTTTGATAGGTCGTCGGTGTGATTTATTAAAATAAAATCGTTGCCTGCGCCCTGATATTTAAAAAAATTAATTTTCATGAAAGCTTCATTTTCTAGTGCAATATTTGAGATGCAAAAGGCTAATTATGATTTGTGTTTTTTGATTTAACATTTTTTAACACAAAACTAAGTGCTTTGAGGATACAAATATCGTTTATATGGTATTAAATTTGAATAAACTTACGAAAGAAAATTTAAGCAGATGGGAACTGCTGGAGCAACCTGCTTAAATCAAAATTTAAAACGCTCCTGCAAACAAGAACATTTAATAAATGAATATTATAAGCTAAACCATTAGCTAGCAAATTAGTTTATAATAAATCATGACTGTTAAAAAACAACATACACAAACATGAAACCATTAAAAGCTAACCAATTTTAAATAAAAAAGCTTTTAATAGCTTCATGACCATTAAAAAACAATATACAAACACATGAAAAAAATATTAGGAATTACCGTGTTGGCTGCTTTTATAGGTGGGGCAGCAGCAATTGGAGGTTATAAGCTATTTGAGCGTAACCAAACAGGCAGTACAATTACCGATAAACAGAATTTGTATTTTGCCAATAACCCGCTAAAAGTATCATCAGCAGGTACTGCAGATTTTACACAGGCAGCTGCGGCAGTGGCGCCGGGTGTGGTGCACATTAAAACAACTTACGCTGCACAGAGTGGCGGAGGCAGAGGTTCTTCTCCCTTTGATATGATGGAAGATTTCTTTGGTGGCGGTGGTCGTCAGATGCAACGTATGCCAAGAGCTGCATCAGGTTCCGGTGTAATCATCAGTCAGGATGGTTATATCGTAACCAACAACCACGTGGTAGAAAATGCAGAGAAGGTTGAGGTGGTTTTAACAGACAGACGTAAGGTAGAGGCGAAAGTAATTGGTCGCGACCCAAATACCGATTTAGCCTTAATTAAAGTAAATGCAACTGGTTTGCCTGTCGTAAAAATGGGTAATTCAGATAATGTACAGGTTGGAGAATGGGTGTTAGCTGTCGGTTTTCCATTAGATTTAAACACAACCGTAACAGCGGGTATTGTAAGTGCAAAAAACCGTAGCATTGGTATAATTGGCCGTGAGCAGCAAGGTAATGAAATTACAGAAGAGGAATATCGCGAATACCAACGTACCGGTAAAAGACCAGATCGTCCGGCAAATACCAGTATTGAGTCATTTATCCAAACGGATGCCGCTATTAACCCTGGTAACAGTGGTGGTGCACTTGTAAATGCTAATGGCGAATTGGTTGGTATTAACTCCGCAATTGCATCGCAGAGTGGATACAACCAGGGATATGGATTTGCTATTCCAGTTAACCTTGCCCGTAAAATTGTAGATGATTTTATGAAATATGGTTCTGTTAAACGTGGTTATATTGGTGTTAACTTTGTGCCATTAAGTGGGGAAGAAAAACCTGAAGGCATTAAAACCAACGAAATTAGTGGTTTATATGTGAATGATGTAGTTGCTGGCGGCGGTGCTGCTGCAGCGGGTATCAAAGCAGGTGACGTAATTAAAAAAGTTGATGGAGTGGTAATTAATGATTCTCCTGATCTTCAGGAAAGAGTAGGCCGTTTGAATCCTGGTGATAAGGTTAAATTAACCGTATTAAGAGACGGTGCGCTTAAAGATTATACCGTAACCTTAAAGGGAGAAGCCAGCGTTGGCCTTACAGCTAAGAATACTGCGGGTAAAAGCATAGAGGTTTCCAAACTAGGGGCGACTTTTGTTCCGGCTACGCAAGCACAAAAAGCGAAATATGGCATCAACAGTGGTGTGGTTGTAACATCGGTAACTACTGGTAAAGCTTTCGATAATATTGGTGTTGAAAAAGGTTTAATTATTACCAAAGTGAACGGACAACCTGTAAATTCTGTGGCTGATGTTCAAAAAGCATTGCCTTTAGGCAGAAATAACATGGTCAGCATTTCTGGTGTAAGTGAGCAAGGCTCATATAATTACAGTTTCCCTGCACAGTAGTTAATTGCAATAAATAATTAAAAAGGCTTCCCAAATTAGAGTAGGAAGCCTTTTTAATTTTAATCCTGATTGATTGGTTCGTGGTTGGCATGGCAGGCGTCTGCACATTCTTCGCATGCCGTCGCACATTGTCTGCAGTGTTCATGGTCGTGCTTGCTACATTCAGCTGCACAAAGCCTGCATATTTCTTCGCATAAAAGTAAATATTGGTGGCCTATAACTGAGTCTCTTTGCAATAATCTGGCCGCCTGGGTACAGATATCTGCACAATCCCTATCCAGTTTAATGCAATCGATCATCATGTTGATATCATCTTCTTTTAAGCAAGATGATGCACAGTGTTCACAAGCTAGTGCACAATCCAGTAACATTTGGATCAATGCATGGTTGTTTCTCGTTTCCATATCGGTAATTGTTTTAGTTATACATGTTTTGTAACATAATAACCGGTTGGCCAATTAAACAGTTTTTTAAAAACTGAAATGAAGTAATTCGTTGTCAATTATTATTATTTCTAATGCCGGAACACTGTATTTGTTAGATATAGGGCTATTTGTTAAAATATCTTAAATCTTAGCTGCTTCGAATAGTTATTAATACATAAATCAATATTCATCCGTTTTTCATAATCGAGAAATAGTTTCGCTATTAGTGATTGATCGTTGGTCTTTAACAAGATTAATTATTTATTTCTGTTGGAATCATTAACAAAACCGAATATGATGGCTTTAGCTAGTATTAACCTTAGCGTGAAACAATATTTCAATTTCATGTGCAGAACAGATTTTGAAAGACGAATATTTCATGATACTTATAAAGAATTTCAAGAAAGATCAAAAATATATAGCTTAGATGAACGCCTGCATACGTTTTCTCAGATGCAGCAGGCCAATAAAAAGGCCATTGCGCTAAATCAAAAGCTCCAGTACGCGGTAATGAACAGCATTGCAGCCTTAGCGTATAAAATGCCCGTTTTAAATGATATAGAAAATCGCCCAATTCTTTTCGACAATGCTGAGCTACATATTTGTGCTTCAGATCTATTAAATAAGGCGGCACACGTGGTTTCCATCACCTATACCAGTCCGAAATTAATCCTACACGAGATTGTTGGTGACTTGCTGATCTTGAGTTATAGCGCCAAAGACTACGAAAAATCAATGGTAAAGATTTCTGAAAATGTAAAAGTGAATTATGATCAAAGTAAAAGTCTTGCTTATAGCTAAATTTCCATTTTTTGCAGTTATTTATTGATAATAGGCAACAGATCGTGAGGCGGTTTTTTGTCAATATGTATGTATTTCAGGCAGAGGATCGGAGTTAAATCATCATTTTGCAGGTGTTTTATTCATAAGGCTTGAGGATGACTCAATGAATTATAGATTAAAATTAATCAGTGGACAAGCTTTAAAGGGCAAATAATCAATATATTTACAAACTTTCATATAATAAAAAATAAAAAATTTATTATGAGTATTTAAGTCTATCTTTGGTGTAAATTAAAATACAATATAATGCAACAAGGAACAGTAAAATTTTTTAATGAAACTAAAGGTTTCGGATTTATCATTCCATCTAATGGCGATGCCGAAATTTTTGTTCATGCTTCAGGCTTAATTGATAACATTCGCGAGAATGATACCGTAAACTACGATGTAGAAGAAGGTAGAAAAGGCCTAAATGCGGTAAATGTTAAAGTAGCTTAAGAAAACTCGAATACATAAATCGTAAAAAGTCTCGATGCAAATCGGGACTTTTTTATGCTTATAAGTATTAGCTCATTTTTGATCAGCTAAATGTTTGCTTATTTCACTATCGACAAGATCGATTGCGAGGTCATTATTATTTAGAATCATGCCATCTTTATCGACTAGGAAGAAATAGGTTGCACTAAAGTTACTTAAGTTTTTTGCGTTAGGTGATTTTGCACCTAAAAGATCTGAATATTGCGGCCAAATTAATTTATCCGCTTTAATTACTCGTTCCCAGCTATCTTTGTTCTTATCGAACGATACGCCAATAAATTCTACATTACGATCTTTATATTTTTCGTAGAGATTAACCAATATCTGGTTGTTTTTTCTGTTTTTTCCGCTGTAAGCAACCCAGCAGATAACCAGATTGACATTTTTCAATACACTCGAATCAAACTTTTTTCCATCAGGCGTCTCACCTTCTATATTGGGCATCTTGCTGCCAGCCATCATTTGGGTGGCCTGCATAATTTCTGAAAGCAGTTTTTTGCCCCTTTTGCTTTCCTGCACTTCCTGATCTAAACTTTTAAAGATAGAAAGGTATTTTTTGGCTTCAGAATCAGCTCTTCCAAACCTGTCCAGTAAAAATATAGTAGCGTTAGATTTAGGATGTTTTTTGGCGAAAGTTTGGATATTACTGAGCTCTGAATTTATTTTTTTTGCTCTCCATAGATCAACCTTTTTTGCCATTTCTGAAATATTATCACGGGTTGCGAGGTCGAGTTCATGCTCTGCGAGCGCTAAACTATCGAACAGGCTTCTGTTCACCTCCTCTTTTTGTTTGTAAAAGCTGATCATTTCTTCACCTTCTTTAGTCGGTACATTTTTAAACGGGTAAGCACCATTATTTTTTCCATCAATAATGCCTTTATAGTTGCCCTTATCTAAATAAAAGTAATATTCTTCATCATGGCCGCCGTCGTGTGTACTCAATATGGCATAACCCGTTTTGGGCATATTGATCTTGAATGTTTGATTGCCATTAATGATGTTTTCAGCTTTTAAGGTTTCGCCGTTTTCTGAACTTTTGATAAAGATTACCGCGTTAGGACCAAAATTTTTAGTTTCCAAATTGAAAATAGCTGGAGCAGGATCGCAGGCACAATAGAGGCAGGCGAACAAAAAAAGTAAAAATAGTTCTTTTTTCATATTATTAATTTGATAGAACAATATAACGAAAAGATTAGTTGTTCATGTGTGGGTATTTAGTTTTTTAGTTAATATCAAAGTTTATCATTAAGAAATTAAGGTAGCTAAGAGGGTATTTGTTGTTTTATTATCCCTAGTGAAAATGCTTAAATGTTAATGCTTAAAAACATGTTTTAACTAAGTTAAACTTGGGAATGACTAAAAATGAGGTTACACCGTTATCGGATGAGGTAACAGGATTCGCAAGTAAAGTTCATAAAAAATATTAGGTCCTGATTTATTGGAAGTGTTTATGAATGCTGCTCAAAATATGAGTTGAAAAAACCGATATATTGTAGCCTATCAGTTTGTGCTGTCTGTGGTATATGATGATTTAGAAATGGATTTAAATTTGCGTCCGGGTTTGGTTGTTGACAATTGTGTTTTAATAGAAGTAAAGGCGATATCTAATATCCTACCTGTTCATCAAGCAAAACTCTAAGGATATATGAAAAACTTCTAGTCGTTCCGCGGGGATTATTGATTAATTTTTTACAGAGAATATTACCAAAGCATAGTTGCTATGGTAAATGAATATTTTAAAAATTTACCAGACAAATAAATTTAACGCTCCTGCTGCACAAACTTAATGGCCTTACTTTTCAATGGTCAGGAAATATTAAGCTAGTTGCTACATTTTAGTTATGCTTAATAATCGAAACACTAAATAATTGCATATTCTTTCGATTAATTACGAATATCCTTTAGAATGTTTCTAAATAAATGTTTTATCGCTGTTTTGTCATAATCGTTTATAAACTAAGACCATAATTAGATATTTTTGCAAGAAATTTAGATATAAATCCTAATCAAATGAGTGGTTTCGGAAATGCACTTTCTTCATCAATAGGAAGAAAATATGTTATGGGTGTTACAGGGATATTCCTGATACTCTTTTTAATTGTACATGCTGGTATTAATTCGTTAATATTTCTTGACGATAATGGTTTAAAGTTTAACATTGGAGCACATTTTATGGCTACCAATTGGATCATTAGAGCAGGTGAGTACATATTGTTCTTAGGTTTACTTGTGCACATTTACCAGGCAGTTAACCTCACTATCCAAAACAAAAAAGCCAGGCCAGAAGGTTACGCGGTTTATAATGGTAATGCTAATAGTAAATGGTATAGCCGCTCCATGGGCTTGTTGGGAACTTTATTGCTGATTTTTCTGGTTATCCACTTGAAAGACTTTTGGGTGGTTTCCCGTTTTACAGGCATTCCAACAGTTGATGCCAACGGACATGAGGATTTATATGCAGTAATGAAAGAAAAGTTCCAGGATCCTGTTAGAGTTGCTGCCTATGTTTTGTTAATGGTATCCCTTTGTTACCATTTGCTGCACGGTTTCGCTTCTGCATTCCAGACTATGGGATGGAATCATTCGAAATATAATGGGATTATTAAACGTGTTAGTGTATGGTATGCAGTAATTATTTCGATCGTATTCGCATTAATGCCAATTGCAGTTTACACACATTTAATTGATTAAGTTTTAGCACAAAAGATATATGTCAGATATTAATTCAAATATTCCAGAAGGCGAATTAGCCAGTAAATGGACAAAATATAAGTCTTCTGTGCCTTTGGTTAACCCATCGAACAAAAGAACTATTGAAGTAATCATTGTAGGTTCAGGTTTAGCAGGTGCTTCGGCGGCAGCTACTTTAGCTGAAATGGGTTACAAAGTAAAATGTTTTTGTTTCCAGGATTCACCACGTAGAGCACACTCCATCGCTGCTCAGGGGGGTATCAATGCAGCAAAAAACTATCAGAATGATGGTGATAGTGTTTATCGCCTTTTCTATGATACGATTAAAGGAGGTGATTATCGCGCCCGCGAAGCTAATGTGCATCGTTTGGCTGAGGTAAGTGCCAATATTATTGATCAATGTGTGGCACAAGGTGTGCCTTTAGCCCGCGAATATGGTGGTTTGTTAGATAACCGTTCATTTGGTGGTACACAGGTTCAACGTACTTTTTATGCTGCTGGTCAAACTGGTCAACAGTTATTATTAGGTGCATACTCTGCTTTAGAACGCCAGATTGGTATGGGTAAGGTAGAAATGTATACCCGCCACGAAATGCTTGAGGTGGTTAAAATCGATGGCAAAGCACGTGGTATTATTGCCCGTAACTTAATTACAGGTGAAATCGAGCGTCACTTCGGTCACGCCGTTGTATTAGGAACAGGTGGTTACGGTAACGTATTCTATCTTTCTACCAATGCAATGGGAAGTAATGTTACTGCAGCCTGGAAAGCGCACAAACAAGGTGCTTATTTTGCAAACCCTTGTTACACGCAGATTCACCCAACCTGTATTCCCGTTTCTGGCGATCACCAATCTAAATTAACCCTGATGTCTGAATCGTTACGTAACGATGGACGAATCTGGGTGCCTAAAAAGAAAGATGACAACCGTAAAGCTTCAGAAATTCCTGAAGATGAAAGAGATTATTACTTAGAGCGCCGTTATCCTGCTTTTGGTAACCTGGTTCCCCGTGACGTGGCTTCGCGTGCGGCGAAAGAGCGTTGCGATGCAGGTTATGGTGTTGGCGCTTCTAAACTGGCTGTTTATTTAGACTTTAAAGCTAACACGGAGCGTTACGGAAGAATCGAAGCGGCTAAAGTAGGTAACCACAATCCGGATAAAGAAACCTGCATGCGTTTAGGTACTGCGGTAATTAAGGAAAAATATGGTAACCTGTTTGATATGTATGCGCAGATTACTGGCGAGAACCCTTACGAAACACCAATGCGTATCTATCCAGCAGTTCACTATACTATGGGTGGTTTATGGGTTGATTATAACCTAATGACGTCGGTACCAGGTTTATATTGTACCGGAGAGGCTAACTTCTCTGATCATGGAGCAAACCGTTTAGGTGCATCTGCTCTAATGCAAGGTTTAGCCGACGGTTATTTCGTTTTACCTTATACTATAGGTGCTTATTTATCAAAAGAAATTTCTACCAAAGCTATCCCAACTGATCATCCTGCATTTGTAGAGGCAGAGGAAAGGGCGACGGGCATTTTAAATAAGCTGATCAATATTAAAGGAACGAAGTCTGTAGATCATTTCCACAAACGTTTAGGCCACATTATGTGGGAGAAATGTGGTATGGCCCGTAACGAAAAAGGTTTAAACGAGGCCATTCAGGAAATCAGGGCTTTACGTGCTGAATTCTGGAGTGATGTTCGTGTGCCTGGGGTTGTTAATGAGCTTAATCCTGAATTGGAAAAAGCAGGACGCGTAGCTGATTTTATCGAACTGGGCGAGTTGATGTGTATTGATGCTTTAAACCGTAACGAAAGTTGTGGTGGTCACTTCCGCGAAGAGTATCAGACAGAAGAAGGTGAAGCATTACGTGATGATGAGAACTATGCTTACGTAGCTGCCTGGGAATTTAAAGAAGGTGTAAACTTCGAACTTCATAAAGAAGAACTGAAGTTTGAAAATATTAAAGTTGCACAAAGAAGTTATAAATAGTGACGCGTATGGCGTTCAGCGTAAAGCGGTTAATCGCCAAACGCTAAATGCAACCCGCTAACCTAAAACCTCAATATCATGAGTACAGGAAATATGAACTTAACGCTAAAAGTTTGGCGTCAAAAAAATAACAATACCAAAGGTGCTTTGGTAGATTATAAATTGGCCGATATTTCACCGGATATGTCTTTCTTAGAGATGTTCGATGTATTAAACGAACAATTAATTAACAAGGGTGAGGAACCGGTGGTATTCGACCATGATTGCCGCGAAGGGATTTGCGGAATGTGTTCAATGTTTATCAATGGTCGTCCGCACGGACCAAAAGATTTGGTGACTACCTGCCAGTTGCACATGCGCTCTTTCAAAGATGGCGATACCATAGTTGTTGAGCCTTGGAGAGCGGCTGCTTTCCCGGTAGTAAAAGATTTAACTGTTGATCGTTCTGCGTTTGATAGGGTTATTGCTGCTGGTGGTTTTATTTCGGTAAACACAGGTAATGCACAAGATGCCAACAATTTGCCAATTCCTAAAATGCAGGCTGATGCGGCTTTTGAAGCGGCAGCTTGTATAGGCTGTGGTGCTTGTGTAGCAACTTGTAAAAATGCTTCGGCAATGTTATTTGTATCTGCCAAGATATCTCAGTTAGCTTTATTGCCACAAGGCCAGCCAGAGCGTTACCGCAGGGTACAGAGTATGGTGGCACAAATGGATGCTGAAGGTTTTGGTAACTGTACCAATACTGGTGCCTGTGAGGCCGAATGCCCTAAAGGGATTTCTCTGGAAAACATCGCACGTATGAACCGCGATTTTGCATCTGCAAAATTTATTTCAGAAGAAACCGTTTAAAAATATACTGTGTTCCTGGTTTAATGACCAGGCGTTAAGCCTCCACAATGTGGGGGCTTTTTAGTTTCGCTAAACTTGTTTTAGTCTAATAGCGCTGACGTGTTGTTATTCCTCTTAATACCGTTAGTTTAATTTTAAATGCTTTTTAAACAATTGCAGACTATTGTGAAAACATACGAAACTTTAATTTCTGAAAGCGATAGTTTATATAATATTTTGATTGCAAAATAAAAGTTTGCGAAAGTTGTAATAATCTTATGTTTGCATATTAAATTTTTGCTTATTTAGAAATTTTATTCTGTAATATTTGCATATATATTAAATTTTTTCTAGATTTAATATTCCGAGACAGGAGAGAAAACACAAAACCCCGGCAAATTTGCTGGGGTTTTGTGTTTAGATAAAATTGTCGCTTACCTTATTTAACATCAATTTTTCTTTGGGGTTGCTTTTTTAGTGGTAATCATTATCACTCCATTTTTGCCTTTGTTGCCATATTGTTTTAGTGCATTGGCATCTTTCAGCACATCTATTGATTTAATAGAATCTTTATTTATGTTAGGGTCAGTAACCTCTTTTCCATCTACAATGTAAAGTGGTTTTGCTTTTTCTTCAAAATCTCTGTTTAGCAAGTTTCTCTTGATTACTGGCGTCTCACTATTAGGTAAGGGATCTGCCCTAAGTCCTAATACTTCTCCCCTTAGATTAAGACCTACAGTGTCAATGGCTTTGTGTTTAAACAGATTAGTGCCAACGGTATTATTTTTAGTTTCAATTTCTATAACACCTGCTGTACCATCTGTTCCATATTTTGCAATAGCAAGACTATCTTTTAAAATGTTGATGGTTTTAATATTGTCAGGATTAATCCCAGACAGCGACGCCGTGCCTCTTATATATTGTTTGTTCCCATCAATTATAATTAAGGGGTCAGTACCGAATGTTGGATTCGCTTTGATTATCGTTTTCGATGCGGCATTACTATCGGTCTGTTGCGCGAAACCGGCTAAACTAAAGCCCATCAGCAAGCTAAATACAATTACTTTTTTCATATTGAATTTGATTAGAAGTTTCTTTGTCGTTCGAAAAAGTTAGTGTTTTTATCTATTATAGGCTCTTTTGAGTTAAGTGGACTGAAAATATTGCTTTTTGAACTTTTACTGGTCACTAAAATGACGCCGCCTTTGGCTTTTGGCCCATATAGGTCTATTGCAGTTTTATCTTTTAATACCTCCACTGATTCGATATCATTTGGATTAACCGTACTTAGCAGACTGTTATCTGGTAATTTAACACCATCCAAAATAATTAATGGGTCATTATTTGTCCCGTCCATTAATCTAATTTTAGTGTTGGAAATGCTGCTTGTTTTGGTTTCTTTTGCCGGATCGGTTAGGGTAAAATTAATGTTGATATTATACTTTACCCTTACAGCTGAGCCATTTTGGATGCCTGGGTTCCATTTGGGCGATTCTTTTAAAACCCTTATGGCTTCTTCGTCAGTCCCACTACCTAAACCGCGTGTAACCTGTATGTCAGAAAGGGAACCATCTTTTTCAACTACAAAGCAAAGGAAAACCTTACCCTGAATATTATTATCCTGCGCCACCTTCGGATATTTGATATTGCTACCTACATATTTATAAAATTTGGTGATGCCACCCGGAAATTCCGGTTGTTTCTCGATCGAGACGAAATCGTATACTTCACCTTTATTTTCAGATTTTAAATCTTTTGTTTCTGTAACTTCAGGAAGATAGGATAAGATATTAATTTTGTTCAGATTTATATATCCATCAGATTTTGGGAACAATTTATTCTTAAATTCTTCTGAAGATTCTGGAATGCTAAAACTCACTGGCAAAGCATATTTTCCATCAGCAATAGTATTAAAACCTTTATATAATAAAATTACCCTCATTAATTCTTCATCGCAGCCAGCGCCTAATTTAATATTTGATGTAATATGGGTCACCACACCTGCTTTTATGTTAAACTTTACTTGGGCATTACCCCGAATTTGATTGCTATTTGCTTCCTTTGGATATTTGATGTTATTTGCTAAAAATTGATAAAACCCCTTCCAGTTTGGATCTATTCTGCTGTCAACCGAAGTGTGTGGTGGTATAACATTCTTCACAGGTGAAGATATGATGTTTTCAACCATCTCCAATGGTTTATCCATTGGGATTTGATCGGTAATGGACAACAATTTTTCGTTTTTGCGTATAGTAGCTGATGAAAGTACAATGATAAGCGCAAATAGCGGAATAAAAATTCCATACTTAATAATAGCGATTTTTTTAGAGCGCTCTTTATGAAGCATGAAAATTCTTTTTTTGATCAAAGATTTTTCTAAAAAGCCGTTTGTTAAGCTGTTTGGTGAAATGCCAAATGCCTTGCTAAGTAGCAGCATGGCGTATTCCGCCTTATCGCCTTGAAACTCGGCCGCAAGTTCATCGGCCAAATATTCATGGATATTTTTAATGGCTTTCTTATAAAAATAAATCACTGGGTTTATCCAGGTAATGATTCCTATAATTTCGAAAAACAAAATATCCAGGCTATGCCATTGTTTGATGTGTGTTTCTTCGTGGATATCAATCACATCCATTAGCGGTAATTCTTGATCGATTACTTTTTTTCTAAAGAAAGAAAAAGCCGAGCCTGCTTTATTTATAGCAATCAATTTTTTAACAGCCAATAAATTATATATAAACCTGCCAAAAAAGAACAAAATTCCTGCGCAGTAAATGTACACAAGTACGTTGGACCAGTTAAAGCCATCATTACGGTCTGTTATAATCGTAGCCTGTGCCAATACCGCTTCCCAATTAACCGAAGTATAAACCTGTTGTGCAGCTTTCTGTTCTGTTAACCATTCTAAACGTATAAATGGCGTACATATAGATAAAACTCCCGCAGTTACTAAATAAATGCGGTTTAAGGTGAAGTAGGTTTCCTTATATAATAGTAATTTGTAAAAGCCAAAAAAAACAATTAAGTATAAGTTTACCTGTAACAAGTAGTGGGCAAAACTCATTTTGGCTTATGTTTAATCTGGTTAATCATTTTTAAAATTTCATCAACATCACTTAAATCCAATTTTTCTTCTTTAACGAAGAAAGAGAACATACTTTCTACCGAATTTTCGAAGTAATTGCCTAACAGTTTTTCTGTGGCATGGCGTTTATATTCTTCTTTGCTGATTAAAGGATAATATTGATGAGCCTTGCCAAAAGCTTCATGGCCAATAAAACCTTTGGTTTCCAAAATTCTGATGATTGTTGATACGGTATTGTAAGCAGGCTTGGGAAGAGGGAGCTCTTCAATCACTTCTTTAACAAATGCTTTTTCCAACTGCCATAAAACCTGCATAATCTGCTCTTCCGCTTTGGTTAAATCTTTAATTTCCATAATAGTTAATAATAATAAGGATGATGGCAAATTGACTTGCCTTAGCTAAAGTTAAAACTAACTGGTTAGTTATCCAAATTTTATCTCATTATTATTGTTGGAGAATAAATAAGATGTGGTTGTAATGTTCTAGGGCTGGTAATGATAAAACGGTCGTAAAATTAAGTATATATTGTGTTGTAAATCAGTATTTTGATTTTTTTAGTTAGATATTGATCAGGTTGTGTTTGATGCCATACACCACTAAACCCGTGCGGGATTTAATATTTAACTTGGCAAAAAGAGATTCCCTATAGTTGTCAACCGTTCTAGGACTCACATTCATGAGATCAGCAATTTCTTTATAGGTAAGTTCTGTACTGCAATATTGTAAAAAAGTAAGTTCTCTGGCAGAAAATGTGGGTTTAACATCTTCGTCTTTTAAAGCCACTAAAAGCCTGCCTGATACAATTTCATTCACATAAACACCTTTGTTTACAATTACTTTAATAGCCGTCAATAAGTCAGAAGGTGTAGATTCTTTGAGCATATAACCCCCGGCACCTGCTTTGAGCATCCCTATTATTGCCTTTTCATCTTCAAGCATGCTGAGTGCGAGCACGTGAACATCTGGATAGTTGGCTTTAACCCATTTGGTGGTAGCAAAACCATCCATTACGGGCATATTAATGTCCATTAAAATAAGCTGAACTCCAGCATGCTGATTGATTTTAGTTTGAAGATCGATTCCGTTCATGGCTTCGAATGCTACTTCTATTTCATCAAATTCTTCTAATAAACTCGCTAATCCAGAGCGGAAGAGGGTGTGGTCATCAACAATTGCAATAGCAATACTTGGGTGCTGCATAATTAAGGGTAAGGGATTTCAATTGAAATAGACGTGCCTTCGCCTGGCGCCGAATTTAATACTAATTTTCCATTGATCATCTCCATTCTTTTGTAAATAGAACTTAAACCCATCCCCGATTTTTTAGTATTGAATTCATCTGGGTAAAATCCTATCCCGTTATCTGTTACATTTAAATATAAAATGTCTTGTTTGAGATAGGCATCAATTTTTATATGTTTTGCCTGAGCATGTTTTATAATGTTGTTGATAATTTCCTGCAACAAACGAAGAATGATCAAATCCTTATCGGGCGATGTGATCGGCAGATTTAACAACTGATTGCTCACTTTCAGTTCGTATGTTCCTGCCTTATTGAGCCAGTTAATTTCCTGATCAATAGCATGGCCAATGCCATTTTCTACCAGCTGTTCTCCGTGAAGTAGCTTGGCCAATTCCCTTAACTCTTTAATCGATTTGTTAACAAGGGCTAACGAATTATCTATCTTCTTTTTGGCTTTCTCAACATCATTTAAATTTACGGAGTTTAAGGTGAGGGTAGTAAGGCTGAGCAGCTGGCCAACATTATCGTGTAATTCGGTAGCGATACTTTGCATGGTCTGGTCCTGCACTTCCACACGTGTTTGAAGCATTTCTGACTCAAATTTTTGTTGCATATTTTGCTTTTCAAGGAAATGATTTTTTTTATGCCGGTTGTAAGACCTGATGTAAAGGAGTAAAAATATGGGCATCAGAAGAAAAACAAATGATGCCAATATGATTAGGGACATATTTTCCGTTGACGAGCTCTGCATACAAATGAATAGGCCCAAAAGCCATATAAAAAAAGATTGAGTGTTGTATAGATGATTAACCGGGTGTTATATTTTCCTAAAAACTTTTGTTGAATAATATCGTCAAAAAAATTGGCGAGCGTACTTCCGAAATAAAAAATTAGTGTTCCACCTACCCACCAAAATGCTGGATGAAATTTTAAATCAATATAATTTTCGTCTTTAAGCAACAGATAAAAATACAAAAGGCCATAAATTACAAAAATAACAGACGCTATACTGATGGTAAAGGCATTGTAAACGTTAATGCCATGCATAAAGGTAAATATTGTATAAATTACCATTACTAATGCATATGATGCCATCATCCAGTATTTGACATTTGCATACTGTTTTGTGAAGGTAAAAAATCCATAAGTGATAAATGAAATCTCAAATATTGTATAAATATTGTAAACACATAAATTCGTATGGTAGGTGATGGCGAAGTACCTGCCAACTATTTCAGTTAACATAACTATTACCATGTAAAATATGGTGATTATCCAAAATCTAGACTTGTCTTTGGATAAAAAGCAGATAGCAAAAATAAGGCACAGCAACTCTATGTACGAGTTGCTGTTTGAAAGAATAAATTTTAAGTTATTCAGTATGTCAAGATACGTGACGGCGTGTGTTGTCATTTATTTAATCATACATTAATGGACTCTTATCATCACATAGGTGTGGACATAATGAAGATCTATTATAAGGATCAGTAGGTGGAGGAACAGATCCTCCATAGCTACCATCTTTATCAATAAAATAATCTACGCGGGGCTTGCCATCAATTATTTTAGTTATGACGAGCAGTAATGTATTCATTTCGGCATAAGTATGAGGGATTTTGTCTCCATAGTCAAGTTTATTGATCTGATCAATAATTTCATCGGTATATCTTGCAAAATATATCCTGATTCCATCCCCTTCAAATTCTTCCAGTTTTTTGGTTAATGAAATAATTTGGTCTGCAGGAAACCAGGCTGCTTCGGTAAAAGCACCTTTCTCTGCATCCTGGCTTTTGCGGAAAGCGGCCGTCATTTGGCTGGCAATACCTACTGGTACTGTGTTTGTTGAGCTGTTTTTAGCGTTTTTTTCGAACATAATTTGATTGATAAATTAAGAACTAAATTATACTTTTTTGTTTATTGATGGTAATTATCGATAAGTCTTTCACATTGATAAGATGTCAATTTGTAAAAAATTGGGTTGATAAAATTGAATTCTCCTACTATATAAACAATTGAATATAACGAATTAAATAGTTTTAAATACCGTAAAAACACCTTTCAATTTAGGGTGTTTTGTGCTAACATCATACTGCCTTTGTCCACTACTTTTGGTACGCAATAGCAAAAGAATATTTTTTTTGTTAACGAATAATGAAGTCTATCCTATACAAACAAACATTTTAGACTTATTTTAAAATGAGTTTATTTTCGGTAAAACTTCACTTATTAAACATTTAATTCTCTCGAAAAATGATAAATAATATTTTATTGCAAGAAAATCATGGATTGATTAGTGAAAGGGAAATTGAAATTGTACATCTGCTATCAATGGGTTATAACAGCAAAGAAATAGGCTCAATGCTTTTTATCAGCGAGCATACCGTAAATACGCATAGAAGAAATATGGTGAGAAAGCTAGATCTTAAGAATTCTTATCAATTAATTGTCTGGGCGTTTAAAGAAAGAATATTATCTCTATAAGAACTAAAAATATACACAACCTCTCAGTCTAAACAAAAAAGCCTGCTATTTGATACTAAAGTCAGATCAGCAGGCTTTTATTTTGTGGGTATGTTTTATTTAGGCGATTACTTGATGCTCTTTTTGGTTACAATAAAATAGCCAATGATGAAAAGAACTGAAGCATAAATTAAGCTTGTCCATATTTCCTCGGTAAAAACAGGGAAAGTTAATGGATCAGTACCTTTTTTTACCTTAGTTATTTTTAAAGCCAGCGTTGGTAAAGAATAGGGAATAAGGTAAGCATATTTCCACCCTACATTAGCCGCAATAATGCCCATGATGGTGCCAACAAAGCCTATGCCCATAGGTTTAAGGAAATCGCTCCATAACAAGCTCAATATAAATTGTATGGATAAAATACCTAAAGAAGCTAAAAATAATTTGGTATAAGCGTTAATCAGAATATGTAATGGGTTGTATTGATTAAAATTAAACTTAGGAACCAATACCTGTAATAAATGACCAAATGCGTAAGTAAGTGTGGAAAATAGGAATAGGCAGATAAATATTAACAATATCGAATACAGGTATTTTGCTGCATAAATTGAAAATTTATTCAGGGGTTGGGCAAATAACATTTTCCAGGTATCGTTCTTGTGTTCGATATTGTTAACTGAAAAAGCCATAAATATAACGTAGAACGGCATGATCAAGAATCCCATTACGCCTAGTGCCGCGCCACTATATTGGGCCCATAAGAACATTGGAGGGTAATGGTTCGCGATGATTTTTTCAGCATTGTAATAAAAACCCGAACTGATTAAACCACAAATAATTAGGGGTAACAATATAGCCGCCCAGAAAGCCAGGGTTTTTCTGGATTTGTAAAATTCTGATACTAAGGAAATATAAAGAGCGTGCATTTTAGTTGGTTTTAGTGATATCAAGGAACAAGTTTTCGAGATCTTTTCGTTGTTGATACAGACTGCTCACTGTAAAACCATTCTGGATTAATAATGTATTTAGTTCTCCGCTTTTTTGTGAAGAAACAAATGGTACAGTTATCACCTCTTCTGTTTTTGTCGTAACATCATATCCCTGCTTTATTAGTAGGGAGCTTGCATCTTCAATATTGTCGACTTCGATTTCAAGCATGGGTTTGCTCAATAAATGAAGTTCGTTTATCGTACCCTGAAATAACAACTGACCTTTGTTGATAATGCCAACGTGAGTTGCTGTTCTTTCTATTTCCGCCAATAGATGGCTTGAAACCAGGATGGTTTTTTGATGTTTTGTAGCTAGATCGATCATAAGGTTCCGAACCTCAATAATCCCATTTGGGTCCAATCCATTGGTAGGCTCATCTAAAAGGAGTAACTCTGGATCTGAAATTAATGCCTGTGCAATGCCTAGCCGTTGTTTCATGCCTAGCGAATATTTATTGGCTTTTTTATTTGCTGCTTCCGCTAAGCCAACCATGGATAGCATTTCATCAGCCTTTGCTTTTTTAATGCCGAGCAAGATACAACGGTTAACCAGATTTTCTCTTCCTGTTAAATGACCATAAATGGCCGGTTGTTCTACCAATGCACCTATACGTTTAAGAATCGCTATACGATTGCTGTTTATTTCTTTACCAAATATAAAAACCTGATCGGATGGTGACTTCAATAGGTTTAATAGAATTTTTATGGTGGTTGTTTTACCAGCGCCATTTGGACCTAAAAAACCGTATATGCTTCCTTTCGGTACTTGTAAAGATAGATCTTTTACTATAGTCTGGTTGCCGAAATTAAAGTTTAGACCTACGGTTTCGATAGCGTAATTACCCATTACAACTATTTGAAAATTGCAGTTGCCTGTTTCACAATAGAACCAGTTGTTTTTGTAGGTTTTACAACAATTTCTGCATCATTCTGATTGTTGTTAACGGTAAGCGTTAAAATAATCATCATAAATACCGGTACTAATAAAAGTAAAAATGGCGATGTGTTGGCTAACTTTTTCATGATTGATAGTTTTATTTGAGAGGTTGCGAAAAGACCATCAGTAATTACTGTTTGATTTTTGAATTGGATTGCTGATGATGTTTTCATTTTATTTTCGTTTTGATGATTCAAAGAAACTCAAGAAAAACAACCTGCTAAAATCTATTATACCAAATGTTCAAGATTCTAGATCAACAGACATTTTTGGCGTTTGTCGATAAAATTTGCCTATTGGGCCGTTGGTAGAAAAAAAATGCCAGTTGGTAGATTGTGTAAGTAAATCGGTAAAACTTTATTTATTTTGGATGCATGAAAATGCGGTTCAGATGCACATATATCATGCGCTGCTATTTCTGATAAAAAAAAATATAAATGAAAGAAGGTAAAGGTGCTTTAATATTGCATAGCATTTTCTGGGCGACTATATTGATAGGTGCAGTTGTAATTGTAATCACAACTGGTTCGGGAATAACGCTGAAGCGAGAGTTTATCTCATTTGGTGTATTTGGAATCCTAAATGTTTCACTCTTCTCCAATCAACTACATTTTTTTGATTCCTGAGCTCATTAAGAGAAGAAAAAAAGTATTGGCTTTATGTTTTTGCTTTTTTTCTGATGATTGCTGTTTTTGCATTAATTAAGACCGTTATCGCAGTTTTGTATCCTGCTGATATGATGATGGTGAGAGGTAAAACTGCTGAATATAATGTAAACGAATATTATGCTGGGAAAGCTTTTGTTGGTGGCTTTTTTATGATCAGTAGCTGTATTATCAAATTTACTATTGATTGGTTTGCGAGTGAGCGGATTCAGCGTAACTTAGAAAGTGAGCGACGTGAGATGGAACTTCAATTTTTAAAATCACAGTTAAACCCACATTTTCTTTTCAACTCACTTAATAATATCTATTCGCTGGCCTATCAAAAATCGGATAAAACAGCTGATGCGATTATGAAGCTTTCTGAGATTATGCGTTACATGATTTATGAAAGCAATACGCCCACGGTAGCCTTAAGTAAAGAAGTTGATTATTTAACCAGTTATATCGAACTGCAAAAAATACGTTTTAAGGATGGTGCTTATATCGAGCTTACCTTAAACGGTGAGATCGATAATCAAAAAATTGTTCCTCTGATGCTAATTTCTTTTGTGGAGAATGCATTTAAGCATGGTGTAGTGACCGATCCGACAGAACCTGTAAAAATCAATATTATTGCGAACCAGAAGATTTTGCATTTTAGTGTGGTGAATAAAAAGAATCAACAGAATAAAGATGCACAAGGCGGAGTTGGTTTAACCAATGTAGAACGACGGTTACAATTGGTTTATCCTGATAGATATAAATTAAATGTTGTAAATTCGTCTACACATTATACCTGCGAACTGATGATCGACATATAATCCGATAACCAAACATAAACCGGATATTGTCATTAATTAAAATAATAACCAAAATGAACCTAAACTGTATTGTTGTTGATGATGAGCCTTTAGCGCTTGATATTTTACAGGATTATATTTCTAAAGTGCCTTTTTTAACCATGGTTAAAAGGTGCGAAAATCCTATTGAAGCTTTGCAGATTGTTCAAGGGGGTGGGATTGATCTGGTATTTTTGGATATTCAGATGCCTGAGCTGACCGGAATCCAGTTTTTAAAAATCGCAGGCAATAAATGTCACTACATATTAACAACTGCCTACCCACAATATGCTTTAGAAAGTTACGACCTCAATGTTTCGGATTATTTATTGAAACCGATAGCATTTGATCGTTTTTATAAAGCGGTAGAAAAAGTACATAATCAGGTAAAACCAGTTGAAGCCCCTGTTAGCGTGGCACAACCGATTGTAACACCCGCACCATTTTCGGGTTCACCAAACCCGGTTCAGGATTATATTTTCGTGAAAACGGAACATAAAATTCAGAAAATTTACCTACACGATATTTTATACATCGAAGGATTGAAGGATTACATTTCAATTTTTACCAAAGATGAACGTGTAATTACTTTACAGAGCATGAAAAAGATGGAAGAAGCTTTGCCTCAAAGTCAGTTTATCCGCGTACATAAATCTTATATTGTGGCAGTCGATAAAATTGAAAGTATTGAGCGTAGTCGCATCACCATTAATCAAAAAACGATTCCTGTAGGTGATACTTACCGCGACGAATTTTTTAGGGTAATCGGAAACAAGAATATTTAGGCGAGATGGCGATAGACATTTGTCTTGAATCAATTAACCAATTCCAACAATTAAGCCGTTACCTTACAAAGTAATAGGCTCTGCTATTGGTTGACCAAGAACTTTTCTGATTTCGTTCTCTACCTCTAGCGTAATCTCATTCGCTGGTTTTATTCCTGGTTCTATCGGCTTTAAAACCGTCCATTTTAAAGCATTTCCTGTGGTTAAGGGAAACATACCAAATCGCACAATTTTCCATGAATTTTCTATAGCCACCGGAACGATCAAAGCATTAGGTACTACTTTTAATAGGGTAGCGATACCTCCAAATTGGAATGTTTTTAGTTTTCCGTCTTTTGCCCGTGTTCCTTCCGGGAAAATAACGGTGCTCCAATTATTTTCCTTCATTCTACGACCAAGTTTGATGATTTCAGAAATGGCCTGCTTATTGTCTTTCCGGTTGATGTTTGCACCACCTCCTACACGCAAATTAATAGAAATTGATGGAATGCCTTTGGTAAGCTCAATTTTAGAAATGAATTTTGCGCTATATTTTCTTAAGAACCAAATTAGCGAAGGGATATCGTACATACTTTGGTGGTTTGCTGCAAAAATAATGGGTCTATCCGTTGGCAGATCGTATGCGTTTTTAAAACTGATGGAGTTAAGCAGAAAAAGCTGGCAATAGGTAAGAAAAAAATTAAGGATATCAACCGAAACCTTATGCGCTTTATAGCCAAAAAGCTTAAAGCAAATCCATTGTATAGGATGGAAGATACAGAGGGTTAATCCAAATAAAATATAAAATATAGGACTTAAAATATATCCGAAAAGCTTGCTCATCTGGTTGATTTAATGGATGGCAAAGATAATAATAAATTATTCTGGTTCTTTGAAGATGTATTTTTCTTCGTATTCAATCTCAAACATTTTTAAAAAATTCCTGTATTCCTCTAAAAAGGTTTTCTTTTTATGATGTTGTTCCTGGTTTTGGATATATTGAATAACCTGTTGGATATGGCTCTTTGAATAGGAAAATGCACCATAACCTTCTTGCCAGGAAAATTTTCTTTTACAAAACCCCTGATCATTGATCCATTTTGAGCTTTCTGTTTTTACATTCTGGATTAAGCTTGAAATAGATTGGTGCGGTCGCATGCCAATAAAAATGTGAATATGATCGGGCATACAATTAATCTGGATCATTTTATGATTATTCGCCTGGAATATTCCGGTAATATATTTCAAAAGCCTTTCTTTCCAATCCGCTTTGATCAATGCGGCCCTGAATTTAACGGCGAACACAAATTGAATATGCAATTGGGTGTATGTATTTGGCATAGCGCTCTAAATTTAAATTATAATCAAACGTTCCTACGGAACGAAAATTGCCGTCTGCAATCTCCACCGAGGGAATGTCCATACCGGACATTAAAAATTTTTGGATGATTTAATTTTTAGAGATTACCCTGACAATTTAAACAAGGCCTATAAAAGCGATGTTCGTAATCTTATATTAAATTATAAATTATTTTTCGATTTTCATAAATCCCAAGCCTTTTTATTAAAACGAAACGTTCCTACGGAACGAAAATTCTAATTTTATTAATTTTCTACCGGGGATCTGTTCCTACGGAACAGCATGAGTAATTGCTGGGATGTTTAGAGGGAATGATAATTTATCGACTATGTTCTATCTGAAAAATGTCCCGAAGGGTCATATGCTGGGTAGAAAAAAATATGCAATATTTTTGATGTTCCGTTAGGAACATTTGGTTGTTATGCTCATTACAGTTCCCCTTTTAACATCATCAGTTTAGCTCTTAGGATTGCGGCTACGCTCATCGAATCAGTTATCTTTCCGTCCAAAACCATTTGATAGGCCTCGATAAAAGGCAATTTTTTTACAACGAGTTGTTCCGTTTCTTCAGGCATGGCAATACCTTCAATAAGATCGGTAGCAATATAGATAATGCTTAGTTCATCGCTTACCGAATTGGAAAGGTACATTCGCTGGATTTCTTTCCAAGTTCTGGCGCTCAATCCGGTTTCTTCCAATAATTCTCGTTTTGCACTTTCTAAAGGTGCTTCATGGAACGGCCCGCCGCCTTCCGGAATTTCCCAACTGTATGCGTTTAGTGGATAACGGTATTGACCAACCAGCCAGGTATTATGGTTTTCATCTAAAGGGAGGATGCCTATGGCCAGGTTCTTAAAATGGACAGTGCCGTAAATTCCTTGTCCGCCAGATGGATTAATCACCTGGTGTTCGGTTAAGCGGATCCAGTTGTTGTCGTATTTTACCTCGCTTTCTAGCGTTTTCCAAGGGTTGATCTCTTCCATGGCCGCAAGATAAGCAATCATCTTATTTTATCGTAGCCAACCAACATTTACCTGGTTGGCTGATGTAGAAAAAGCTGTAATAAAATCAGATGTTATTGCAGTGTTGAAAACGTAGAAATCTTTCAACATCGTTTAAAGATTTCTACGCTTCGGTCGAAAGGATGTGATGTGGCTGTGATTATCTTTTAGGCTATTAAAATGATCCTTCGTCAGGGCGGTTGTCTTGCTCTTCTTTTTTCTTTTTATTCGTGCCGGTAAATGTGGTTTTTCCAAAGCGGTAAGAGAAAGTTAAATTTCCCATCGTGCCCTGAAATTGGCGTTCAAAATCAACAATCGTTGCACGATCTTCGGTAGTCATACTCCATCTTCTGGTATTAAATACATCTCTAACATTGAAACTTAAAGAAGCTTTCTTATTAGGGAAGTCGTATTTGGCCCCACCGTCAATTCCATACATGGCATTACGTTTTCCCTGGGCCATCACCTCTGGTGCCCTGTAATCGCCACGTACCTGTAATGATAAATTTTTAACTACGGCTAAATTTCCGGTCAGGTTGGCGTTCCAGCTAAAGCCACTACTTGATGGGATGTCAAATCGGGCATCTCCAGCAAATTTCGCCTGGTATAAGTTTACGTTCGTGGTGAAATTTAAAGCTTTAATCAGGTCAAAACGGCCGATTAATTCTAGTCCGCTGTTGATCTGGTTCGATAAGTTTTGCGGCGTTGATGTAATAATTCCATTAACTGGTGTACTTCTTACACGCTGAATCACATCATTGGTTTGACGGAAATACAAGCTTGAAGTTAAGGTTACTTTTTTCCAGTATTTGCTATAACCCAATTCAAAAGAGTGTACGTCTTCAGGCAATAAATTCGGGTTACCACCTCTGTAATTTAATGGATCGGAAACATCTAAAAATGGATTCGTATCCCATGGGCGTGGACGGTTAACACGACGGGTATAACTTAGCTGAAGCTGGTTGTCGCCTTTCAGTTTCTGCGTTAAGAACACACTTGGGTATATCCTTTTATAGTGGATATTTCCTTCGGCAGTGGTTAGTGTATTGTTGGTATAACCTTCCAAACGCGTATCTAAACGTGCATCTTCACCCCTTAAACCGATCTGGTAACCGAAATCTTTAATCTGGTTCTGGTAATTGAAATACAGGGCATGCACCTGATCTTTGCTATCAAAACCATTAATCAATTTATTGTTCCTGATATAAATACTGCTATTATTTAGGATTGAATCGGCATATTGATCATTTTCACCCAAGCGGATCTGGCTTCGGTAACCCACTTCAATTTTACCCGCTTTACCCACAGGCAATGCATAATCTGTCTGGATGTTGTAGTTGGTATTGTTACCGGTATTAAATACACGCTGTAAACTCAAGGTTTCATCAATAGGTACCCCATTACGGTTAGTGGTATTGGTACTGTAATATTGATCGTTATTGTTGGTGCCGTAAGAATATCCAAAATTAAAGGTTAGTTCTTCCTTCGGCTTTTTAAATTTCTGTACGTAATCTAAATTTGCGTCGTAACTTGATCCAAAACCATCGGTATTATTCGTTCTGTTGCTGAGCAGTACTGGTGAACTGTTTTTATCTAATTGTCTGATGTCAAGCAGATCATTACGTTCATTCTCTCTTGAGTTAAAGCCACCCGATAAACTGATCACACTTTTAGGAGTCAGATAATAATCGATACCTGCCTTGGCATTGTGTCCTTTATCCAATGAGCTGGAAACTGTATTTTGACTGGCGAACCTTGTTCTTAATGAATCTGATTTATAAGTAATGTCCTGAAAGCCGCCTCCAATACGATTGCCGTAACGGTAGCCATAGTTTCCGTAAATATTGACTTTGCTGTTCTGAAAACTTAAGTTGGTATTGGCATTATAGTTATCACGATTACCTGCAGTTAAGGCCACTGAGCCATTAAAACCCAGTTTTGTGTTTTTCTTAAGTACAATGTTAATAATACCTGACTGGCCTTCGGCATCATATTTTGCAGATGGATTGGTAATGACCTCAACACTTTCAATAGAACTCGCTGGGATGGATTGCAGGATCTGTGCTACGTTACCGCCAGCAATTAAAGATGGTTTTCCATCAATTAGTACTTTAACGCCTGAAGAACCGCGCAAACTCACATTGCCATCCATATCCGTAGAAACAGAAGGGACATTTTGTAATAAATCTCCTGCAGAACCGCCCTCGCTGATTACGCTCTGATCTACAGCGAAAATCTTTTTATCAATTCCCATTTGCATGCCTTGTTTTTGGCCGGTTACAGTAATTTCGCTTAATACATTACCTTTTGCCGTATTCATTTTAATGTCGCCAAAATTTAAAGTACCTGTGCTGGCCGTTACCGTTACATTATCCCTCACCATGGTTTGGTAACCCACAAAACTAATTTTAAAAGTAAAGGTTCCGTTAGGAATATCGGTCATCACAAAAGCACCATTTACATCGGTTTGAGCTATTTTTGCATTTTTGGCTGTAGCTTTATCAATTAAAACTGCTGTAGCAAATGGAATGGTTTCTTGTGTTTTTGCATCTTTAAGTACTCCGGTAATTTTCGCCTTTCCGCTTGTTTGTGCGAAAAGATTAAATGATAAGCTTAAAAGTAAAAGGGTAATCTGTATAGTTCTTGATTGTAAAAGTCTCATTAAAAATAAAATTTCGTGTGTTTTTATAAAGGGAGACAAAGTAACGGCAACTTAGTTTAATAAACGGGCCGTAACTATTTTATTACAGCCATTTTATAGTAATATTTTTGTGGGTAATCTGGAGTTTACAGTTAACAGTTTGCAACTACCGTTTTTATAAAAACTATAACTGAATATTACAACTGAAGGATTAACAAAATGTTACTTTTGTTATTCATATTGAGCATAAATTAACAGATGAAAAAAATATTAATTGTTGATGATCTGCATCCTGCATTTAAAGAGCAGGCCATTGCCATGGGTTACCAGGTTGATGATGAGCCACAGATTACCCGCCAACAAACATTAGATAAAATAAAGGATTATACAGGTATCGCCGTACGTACAAAATTTAGGATTGATGCCGAGATTTTTGCTGCTGCTACTAATTTGAAGTTTGTGGCCAGGGCAGGGGCGGGTTTGGATAATATTGATGATAAAATTGCTTTTGACAGAAATATTGAATTAATCAATGCGCCGGAGGGCAATTGTGATGCCGTTGGCGAACATGCCGTTGGTTTGCTTTTATCGTTAATGAACAATTTTCGTAGGGCTGATATCGAAATTAGAAACGGTATTTGGGATCGGGAAGGAAACCGTGGTTATGAATTAAAAGGCAAAAAAGTCGGGATTATTGGTTATGGTTTTATGGGACAAAGCTTTGCTAAAAAACTGGCAGGTTTTGAGGTTGATGTGATGGCTTATGATAAGTACAAAACCGGCTTTTCTGATGCTTTTGCCCGTGAAGTGAGTATGGAAGAAATTGTAAAATACAGCGATGTGCTTAGTTTACATATTCCTTTAACAACAGAAACCAGACAAATGGTTGATGAAGAATATTTCTTTCATTTTAAAAAGCCCATCTTTTTTATCAACACCGCCAGAGGAGAGATTGTAAATACCGCTGCAGTATTGAATACAATTAAAACCGGAAAAATTGTAGGTGCTGGATTGGATGTGCTGGAAACGGAAAAATTCCCGGGTTTGGGTGAACAACCATGGTATGATGAATTAAAGCATAACAATCAAGTAATTTTAACGCCACATGTTGGTGGCTGGACTTTTGATTCCTATCGAAAAATTTCGGAAGTTTTGGCTGATAAATTAAAAGGGCTTAATTTTTAGCTGGCTGTTTCTGCAGGTTTAAGGAAAAATTCTGAAGTTTAATGATGGGGACATCACTCCATTTAGGAAACGTTGTTAACTAAACCTGACAGAACGGAAAGCCCGGATTCCGATTTTCATCGGGAGAGGACTTGGGGCGATAGCAGGGCTTTAGGAACCGAAGCACTACCGAACGCTGCTTTTCAAATTAATATTCCTCATCTATAAAGAATCTAGTTTTCGAAACCTCATAGGTTTGAAAGTAGGGCAAATAATAGGAAAATCTCCATTTTATTTTCCTAAATTGGCTATACAATCTAACCCGTTTTATTATGCCGAAAGATCATTTATATTCGACCACCGTTACCTGGACGGGCAACAAAGGATCAGGTACAATGGATTACCGTTCATACGACCGTGATTATATAATCTCAGTAAAAGGTAAAGCCGATATTGCTGGTTCATCTGATTCTGTTTTTTTGGGCGATAAATCTAAGTATAACCCTGAGGATCTTTTATTGGCATCCGTTTCCAGCTGCCACATGCTGTGGTATTTACACCTTTGTTCTAAAAATGGAATTGTGGTTATTGATTATAAAGATGAAGCCATAGGTACAATGGAAGAATCGGCTGATGGAAGCGGTCGTTTTAGAGAAGTTACCCTGCATCCCCAGGTTTTAATTGCCGATCAGGCGCACTATGAACTGGCAGAATCGCTACACCAGGAAGCCAACAAAATGTGTTTTATTGCCAACTCTTTAAATTTCCCGGTTAAACATCAGCCAGTTATCAGTTATTAGTTATCAGTTAGTAATTAGCAGTTTTCAGTTGGTCGTTATGGAACTGCCAACTGAAAATTGCGAACTGTTAACTATTTTCCGGACCAAACATTGTCTTTTGGCGTGGCATCCATAAAAATTCCATTATCCAAGCTAACTGATCTCACTTTTTTAGCCGTATTCAGCACGATGTTCAGCTCTTTCGGATTGGCTTTCCAAACTGCCGGACTTTTGTGGATGGTTTCCGTTTTTCCATCGGTATAGGTCACAACCATATCAAATGGAATGGCAAAGCCACCCACATTTTTAATTGTTACAGTTGATTTCCCTTTTGCAGGTGTTACTTTGCTAACAGCTAAATCGAGGTAATTATTCGTGAAGAACCAATTCTGGAAAAACCAGTTTAAATTCTGTCCGGAACCTGCATTCATGGAGTTAAAGTAATCCCATGGAATAGGATGTTTGCCATTCCAGTTACCCATATAAGTATGTAGTGCTTTTTTAAATAAATCATCTCCCAGCATATCTTTGAGCGCCAGATAAGATAATGAAGCTTTCCCGTAAGAGTTATTTCCATAACCTGCGCCCGAAACCTGATCAGACATCGAAATGATAGGCTGGTCTTCTTCTGCTGATTTATCGTTAATATAGTTGTTCACTCTAAATTTCCTGTAAAAATCGTCTGCAGCCTGTTTGCCATGTTCAGCAATGCCGATTAAATATTCAAATGTGGTAGCCCATCCTTCGTCCATATAGGCATAACGGGTTTCGTTAATACCCATGTAAAAAGGAAAATAAGTGTGTGCGACTTCATGATCCTGAACCAATTGTGCAAATACGGGGTCTCCAAACTGCGAGTCATTCACCATCATCGGATATTCCATATCGGCAAAACCTTGAAAAGCAATGGTTTTTGCATAAGGATAGGGGATTCCTGGCCAATTGTTCGAAAACCAATCTAAAGCATTTAGATTGTATTTAACCGAATTGATAAAATCTGTTCCGGTAGTTGGGTTATAGGCAGCCTGGGCACTGGCACGGCGATTGGTTTTTTTATCGACAATTATACTTGCACCATCCCAAACATAGTGGTTACTTAAAGCAAAGGTAACATCGGTAATGTGGTTCACGGCAAATTTCCAGGTATTCCAGTCTTTTTGCTGTGTTACTTTACCATCCTTCATTTCCTGTTCGGTAGCGATATGGATGATCTCATCTCCGTTGTATGATTTTTTTAAACGGGCAGCAATTTCAGGTTGTAATACTTCATCTGGGTTGAGGAAATCGCCGGTTGCATACACCACATAATTTTTTGGGGCTTTGATTGTGAATTCGTAATCGTTAAAGTCGTTGTAAAATTCAGCCCTATCAGTATGTGGAATGCGATCCCATCCGTTATAATCATCGTATACCGATATACGTGGGTAGCTGTAAGCCACAAAAAAGGAATTTGGATCGATCTGCCCTTCTCGCCCGCTTTCTTTTGATAAGGGATATTCCCACTCCATTTTAACGGTGATTTTAGATTTTGGTAATAAAGGGTTTTTTAAGGTGACATTACCAACCGTTCCCCAATTTTTGCTATCTACCTTATATTTTTGACCATCTACCCAAAAAGCCCTAATATTTAAACCTGAACTTAAAAAATCTTCGCTTACCGCACCACTTCTTGGTGAGGTGGGTTTATGCAAGTTGTTTACAAAGCGGATGGCCAGGTTTTTTAGGGTATCAGAACTGTTGTTGCTGTATAGAATTTCTTCTTTACCGCTAACCACTTTGGTTTCGGCATCTACCTGGATATCCATATTGTATTTGCCATGGTTTTGCCAATAATTTGGGCCAGGTTTCCCGTTCATGGCACGTGTACCTTTAGCATAGGCCTCTTTAATATTTCGGGGCATGTAAAGTTCCTGTGCAGAAACCATATAGCCACTTAAGCAAACCAGTAGGGCAATAGAAAATAACTTTTTCATTTTTTAAGAATAATTTAAGCTAAATTAAAATTTATGATTGAATTTTGAATGCCTGTATGATTGAATGTTATGTTTCTGATAGATTTCTCTTTCCGTATAAACAGGCTGGTGTAAAAAAGATCGTTAAATCTAAAATTCCACTAAATCTTAATCTTTTATTTGCTTTTGTAATTTCCACATTTTATCTTCGTTATAATTGAAGCAAGACTATGTAGCAAACCAACTATATAGTCTTGTTTGTTTTTTATAGCGTTTGAACAAAATTAATAGAGCAATGACAGAGGTAACATACTACACCCAAGAGGGGTTAGATAAATTAAAAGAGGAAGTTCATTATTTAACTACCACCGGTCGTCAGCTAATATCTAAAGCAATTGCAGAGGCAAGGGATAAAGGTGATTTATCGGAGAATGCAGAATATGATGCCGCAAAAGAAGCACAGGGGCTGCACGAAGCTAAAATAGCTAAATTACAGAATACATTGGCAAATGCACGTTTGATTGATGAATCGCGTTTGGATTTGTCAAAGGTGCTGGCATTATCCATCGTAAAAATAAAAAATGTTAAAAACGGTGCTACTATGACCTACCAATTGGTAGCAGAAAGTGAAGCCGATTTAAAAACTGGAAAAATTTCGGTTAAATCGCCAATTGCGCAAGGTTTGCTGGGTAAATCTGTAGGCGAATTTGCCGAAATTGAAGTGCCGGCAGGAAAAATGCAGTTTGAAGTACTTGAAATTTCGAGATAAGCGCATGGCGTTTGACAGTGAGTGGTTGTTAAAGCTCTCATCGCCAAACGCTTAACCTTATACCCTATACCTTCCACCTTTTAACCTTCCACCTTAATGACTATCTTCTCTAAAATCGTTGCAGGCGAAATTCCTGCCCATGTTGTTGCTGAAACTGTAGAATATTTAGCATTTTTAGATGTTTCGCCATTAACGGCCGGCCATGTGCTGGTGATTCCAAAAATTGAAGTAGATTACCTCTTCGATATGGAAGAAGATCTGTATGTTGGTTTGTGGATGTTTGCCAAAATTGTGGCAAAAGGTGTTAAAATAGCTTTTCCATGCAAAAAAGTGGGTGTTTCAGTAATTGGGTTGGAAGTCCCGCATGCACATATTCATTTAATTCCGATGAATAACGTGAGCGACATGAATTTTAGCAAAGAAAAGTTAAAGCCAAATAATGAAGAATTGGCTGAAGCAGCTGAAAAAATTAAGCAGGCCTTACTGGAGGTATAAAAAAGGCCGGCTGCGTAAAATACAGCCGACCATTCTATATTAGCTTAACCCAATAATTTTATTGTGCAGGAGCAACCGTGGTGGTGGTCGAAACATAAGGCCAAACCGAGCCTGGAGCTGCTGAACCTGGGATAGTAATTCCTTTATTATCGCCTCTTTTTGTATCTGATACAAAATAATACAATGGCCACCCTTTATAGGTAAGCTGTTTTTTATTCACGCTGGCTACGGTAATTACACTAAGGTCAGCTTTTGCAATCACCGATGGAACGTTTAGTATTTCAGAAGTATAAACCGGCCAGATTCCTTCTTGCGTTGTACCTTTTGTATAGGTATTTACTCCATTCTTATCTGGAGCAAAAGCGTAAAGTGTTCTGCCAAATGCATCTGTAAAGTATTTGGTAAGGCCGGTTCCTTCTACATAAGCACTGGTATAACTTCTGGTATCGGCACCTACCAATTGTGCATTGGCCAGCATCAAAGAATAATCAGGTTTTGCCACAAACCAGATGCCACCAACTCCGTCGCCCTTAATGTCACCTTTAGCAGCATCGCCAGCAAAATAATAAAGCGGGTAACCACGATAAGTACTTTGTTTACGTCCATCAATGCGGGTAACCTCACCCACTTCCGCTTTGTTCAGGTTTAAATCTGTACTGGCATCGGCGCTGTAATAAAGAGGCCAATTGGTTTCGCAACCGTTTGTACAAGTTGGCACACCTGCTGCATCATTAGCAAAAAAGTATAAGGTTTTGCCGTCTTTATCTGTCAATACAGATCCGAATTTGGCATCGGTTGCCAGTTGGATTCCTTTATTGTTGTTAACGGGTTGAGTTGTTGGTTCGTCTGAACTGCTTTTTTTGCAGGCAGTAAATACTATAGCTATACCAAGTACCGCCAATAGATTTCTTTTTAAGTAGATTAGCATAAGATTTTTGTTTTTAGTTTTAACTTTAATAAAAAATTGTTATGCTGCTATTACGCCCACAAGTTTTAAATGGTTGCTTCCATTACGGAGATTTTTAAGCCAGAATGAATGCTATAAAATATTTTTAAAAAATTGATTTTTGAAGCAACCTTTCGTTATTCCTCATCGTAATGTGTTTTGAAAGGAGAGTTTGTGACCGCTAAGCGCGACAGAGAAGATATTCTTATACAGAAGTATATTCAAGGCTGCATTAGAAATGAAAGAGATAGTCAAAAAGCGCTATATCAACATTTCTATAGTTTTGCTATGGGTATCTGTTTGCGTTACGCAAACGATCGGTTGGATGCTGCGGGAATTTTGAATGACGGTTTTTTTAAAGCTTTTAAGAGCATTGCCAAATATGAGCCTACCAAAGCATTTTTACCCTGGCTTGGGCGCATTATCACCAATACTGCTATCGATTATTATCGCGCCAATCTAAAATTTGCTGATCAGCTAGATGTTATTGATCATGAAAATGTTGCGCAGATAAGTTCTGTATATGATAAATTGGCTTATCAGGATTTACTGGCTTTGGTGCAAAAATTAAGTCCGGGTTACCGTACTGTTTTTAACCTCTTTGCCATAGATGGATATACGCATGAAGAAATTGCCGAAATGCTGGGGATATCTGTAGGTACATCAAAATCTAACCTGTTCAAGGCAAGGCAAAAATTACAGGAAATGTTAAAAGCTACGGAAACGAAAACTTACCAGGTGAGGAGTTCGGAAGTAGACAAGAACCTTCTACAGGCAAGGTTAAACACAAATATGCAATGAAAGAGGGAAAAGATATAGATAAATTATTTAAGGATGGGTTGGAAAATCCCGACCTTTCTTTTAATGATTTAGATTGGGATCATCTGGAGGAGAGATTGCATCCAACGCCGAAGAGGAGCGTAGTGCCGCTTAGGTGGTTAACTGCTGTGGCTGGGATGGCTGCATTGTTGCTGGTGGTGTTTTTGTTGGTTAAACCAAGTGCTGATCAGTCTAAAAACGATCAGGTTAAAACCAGGATAGAAAAAAACAATAATAACAATAGTCCTTTAAATGCTAAGGAAGAATTAATTGAAAAGCCAGCAGATGGGACTGAGTGGGCCGAAAATGGACAAGAACGGTTACTGGCTGGCAACAATTATAATAAAGATAAAGCTGCCAATGAACAAAGGAAAGCTGAAACGCGATCTACACGAGTAATTTCCCCTAAAGTTATGGAACCCGGCAATGATCATGGTAACCAATTGGTTAATGTGCTTTATAAGCCTGAAATAAGAGTTGAAACGGAACCAGTAGCATTTGAAGCGCAGGACCTTATCGTTGAGCCTGCTCATGGTCAGGTGGCAAAAGTTAAAGATCCGATTTTTAAGAAGAAATCCAGGTTGATATTAAGTATTCTTGCTGCGCCCGATTTAACCAGCGTACAAAAGTCGGGTCAAAGTAGCTTAAGTGGCGGTTTTGGCTTAGAGGCCACCGTAATCCTAACCAAAAAATTAAGTGTGACTACAGGGGCTTCTTATGCAAAGAAAATTTACGATTCAGATTTTAGTTTATACAAACCCAACAGCAGTTACGTTTTTAAGGTGAATCCGGCAAATATCCATGCCAATTGTGATGTGCTGGATATTCCGATCAATTTAAACTATAAAGTTTTCGATGGCCGTAGAAATGCTATTTCTGTAAGTATGGGTTTATCCAGTTATTTAATGTTGAAAGAGCAATATCGCTATTCTTACAACGGCACCTATCAAGGTCCTCAAAATTTCGAAGTAAGAAACCAGAACCAGCATTATTTGGGTATAGCCAATGTTGGTGTAGAGTTTCAGCACAAAATCAATCATAATTTAAGCATCAGCGCTAAACCTTTTATGAAAATTCCGTTAACGGATATTGGTTATGGCAATACCAGGCTATCCTCAACAGGTGTGGCTGTTTCGGTAAATATGAATTTGTTTGGCGGAAAGAATTAACTAAGATTAAAATAATACGTCTTGAATTTCGGATGTTTTATCGAAAACACTTTTGGCAAAGGGACAAAGGGGAAGGATTTTTACTTTGTTTTCTCTGGCATAATTTACGGCTGCCCATACTAATTTTCTTCCGATACCTTGACCAGCAAAATCTGGATTGACTTCGGTATGGTCAATGATGAATTTGCCAGGGCCAGCCCAAATATATGCTAAAACGCCTGCCTGTATGCCATTATCCGATGCTTCGAACTGCCCCTTACTTTCGCCGTTATTCTGTTGTATTTCCATCAAATTTATTTCTTAATATATGGATTTTGATTAGGTAAAGGCACAAAATCGGTTTCTCCTGGTACAGGTTTAAAAGTTTGTTCCAGCCACTTTATCTTGGCTTTTTCAATCAATTCCCTATCGGATGCCACAAAGTTCCAGTAAATAAAACGTTCTTCGGGAAAAGGCTCGCCCCCGAAAATGTAAACTGTGGTGTTTTCGTGCATAATAAATTGGCATAGTTTGGCGTTATTGGCAATTAAAATTAAACGGGGTTCAAAAATATGTCCATCGCTCTCTATTGCTCCTTCTAAAATATAAAGTGCACTTTCGCCAAATAGGTAGTCGCCAATGTTTACCTGTTGCCGCTCAGTGCTTTTTAGCTCCAAAAAGTATAAGGGACTGTATACCGGAACAGGTGATTTATAGCCAAAAGCTCCTCCTGCAATGAGTTTGAAATAAACACCATCTTGAGTCCAGGTTGGAATGTCAGCCTCTTCAACATGGCAAAATTCAGGCTCCATTTGCTCTAAATCTTTTGGCAAGGCTACCCAGATTTGTAAGCCATGGAGCATTTTATCGGTATGGCGAAGGTACTCTGGGGTTCTTTCTGAATGTACAATGCCACTGCCTGAAGTCATCCAGTTTACCTGCCCTGGCTTAATTACAATATCAGATCCCAAACTATCTTTATGGGTAATTTCACCCTCGAATAGAAACGTTAAAGTAGATAGGCCAATATGTGGATGGGGCGGAACATCAAGGTTTTCATGATCACTCATTGCAGCTGGCCCCATATGATCAATAAATGAAAATGGCCCAACCATACGTTTCTCACGGAAAGGAAGGAGTCTGCCAACCATGAAATTTCCAATATTTGCGGGCCTTTCTTCGATAATGAGTTTAATGTTCGACATGGGATAATCAATTTTTTGATGATGTGAATTTAAGGAAAAATTCTTAAGGCTAATTGGTTTGCGTAATATCTGACACCATTAAAAAGGATTTAGGTTTTTCAGCCGGATTAAGCCAAGGGCGGGGCTAGACTAACCGAAGTATTACAGGTATTGCTTTCCTAAATATCAAAAGAGATTCCGTGCCTTCAGTGTTTCCGTGGCAGAAAAATTTTTATCTGAAGTTAGGTGTTACCATTTGACTGGCTAAAAATGGTATTAAGATATTAGAAAGAGAGTGACTCCACAATTAATATTTGAGATGTGTGTCAGATGGTAACATCTGACATCACAACAAAAAAGCATCCCTTTCGAGATGCTATTAAAATAAAGAGAAAGATATGGTTTTTATACCAATTGCATTAAAGCTTCTTTACTAAAGCCTTTTAATTCTTCAATTCGGTTATTTTTGATTTTTTCTACCCAATTTGGATCTGCTAAAAGCGGACGGCCAACTGCTACTAAATCAAAATCGCCTCGGTCCATTCTGCGTACCAATTCATCTAGCGAGCTAGGTTGTGAGCTTTGGCCTGCAAAAGCACCAAAGAAATCTCCATCCAAGCCAACCGAACCTACTGAAATGGTAGTTTTACCAGTTACTTTTTTGGCCCATCCTGCAAAATTTAAGTCAGAACCTTCAAATTCAGGCTCCCAGAAGCGACGCTGCGAACAATGGAAAATATCAATTCCGGCTTCTGCCAACGGTGTTAACCATTGTTCCATCTCCTGCTCATTTTTAGCCAGTTTAAAGTCATAAGCAGCCGGTTTAAATTGTGATAAGCGGATAATCAGTGCGAAATCTTCACCAACTCGTTTCCGCACTTCTTTAATTACTTCAACGGCAAACCGTGTACGCTCAGCTAAGGTTTTGCCCCCATAAACGTCGGTGCGGTTGTTGGTCGCATCCCAAAAAAACTGATCAATCAGATATTGATGTGCGCCATGTATTTCAACCGTGTCAAAACCTAGGGCCTTGGCATCAGCCGCAGCCTGCCCAAAAGCAGCAATGGTATCGGCAATAGCCGCATCCGTCATCGGTACGCCGTTTTCAAAACCCGGACTGTTGAAAGATGAGGGGCCTTCAAATGGGGTACTTGGTAACCAGCCAGAAGCATGATTTGCATGAATACCCTGGTGCCATATTTGCGGACCCATTTGCCCACCAGACTTGTGAACTTCACTAATTACCTGCTGCCATCCTGCTAAAGCATTGGTGCCGTAAAAATGTGGAATGTTGGGATCTGATGATGAAGAGGGACGATTAATTACTGTTCCCTCCGATAAAATTAAACCTACTTCTCCAGCTGCTCTTTTTGCATAATAAGTTGCAACTTCAGGTGTTGGCACCCCATCTGGAGAGAAAGACCTAGTCATAGGCGCCATTACAATCCTATTTTTGATGTTTAATGTTTTAAGGCTAAATGGCCTAAATAAACTATCTGTATTCATATGTTTCTAAATTATAATTCGGTGTTAATGATATTGCTTAATTTTTTTAAGCCTTCTTTGTTGCGTTTGTAATAAGTCCACTGGCCCAGGCGTGTGGAGCTGATTAAATCAGCACGCTGTAAAATAGATAGGTATTCGGAAATGGTACTTTGTGATAAGCCACTCTTCATCTGGATCTGCCCGACGCAAACACCCACATTGTCAAAATCGGCATTTGGCTGTTCCGGAAAATGTAACTCAGGCTCTTTTAGCCAGGTTAAAATCTGTAAACGTGTTTTGTTGGAAAGGGCTTTAAATATTTCTACTTGATCCATGACGCAAATGTATATCGACTTTTCCCGATATACCAATTAAATGAATAAAGTTTACAATTGGATGTAAAACTTATGGGATGGTAAAGTGAATTGTGGAAGTTCTTTGAAAATTAGTAATTACATTAAGAAAGTTCATCATTCCCGCGCAGGCGGGAATCTTAATGAAACATAGCAACCATATAAAAGCTTACGATTCCCAATCAAGTTGGGAATGACGTATCGTCAGGATTTGTTTTTAGATTTTTAATCGGCAAAATACCAAAAAAGAACGGGGATAAATCATACCGACCTATCCCCGTCATCTAAATTAACGCTCTCATATATATAAACAACTAAAAAAGTGATTTATTGTATATGGTGTAAAATATTTTTTATTTTTTTGCTGCAGGCTTTTTTGCTGCCGCTTTTGTTTTCTTTTCAGCTACCGGAGCTCCTTCTGTTGCCTCATTTTTTTTCTTTGCAGGGATTTTAGCTTTTTTAACTTCTGCTGTAAACACTTCAGTTGTTTCTGCTTTCTTCTTAGCTGGAGTTTTTGCTTTTACTTCAGTTGCAGGTTCCTGAGCAACAGTTTCTTTTTTAGTATCAACTGCGCTGGAAGTATCATTTTGTTGCAGGTAGTTTGCCAGTACTTGTCTTAAATATACCTCTGGTTTAGGCATATTGATAATGGTTCCTGGTTCTTTATCCTGAGATTGTTTAATGTAAGCTGATTTAATTTTGCCCCAATCTTTAGAATAAAGTCTGATAAACATTTCTACAAATTGTTCGTCCGTATATTTTTTAGGCAACCTACCCAGCACTGCCTGAATTTTTTCTTCTTTTCTATGTAATACCGCCATGGATTTTATTTTCTACAAAGATAGCCGAATTTTATCATTATCGGTTTTTTGCTTTTTAGGTGAATGGATAATATAGAGAATTGGCTTTGGCATTCTATGTTAAAACCGTCATTTCTGCTGCGGACGATTCGGTTTTTCTATTCTTAACCAAGCGTTCGCGATGTTTTAGTCCCCATTCTCTTAATTCATTAATTACCCGATCAAGCGATTCGCTATAGGGGGTAAGTTCGTAAGTTACGGTAACAGGAGTGGTAGAAAATACCTTTCGTACCAGAAACTCATTTAATTCCAGGTCCTTAAGTTCTTTTGATAATATTTTGGGCGTAATTTCCCCAAGCGATTTTTGGATCTCATTAAATCGCTTAGGGCCATCTTGCAAAGCAATAATTAATGGAAACTTCCATTTCCCATTTAATACGTATAAGGCGTCTTTTACCGCATTTAAACTTGCTGTACAGGTTTCTTTATTACGATGTTGCTTTTTTGTTTCCATGGCGCAAAGATACAGGCTTTCATGATGATAGTGATATCTTTCTGGATATAAGTATCACTTGGATAGTTTTGGGTAATTTCAGGAAATAATAGCACTAAACTTCGATAATTATTTCTTCCAGCCTTTTTTCATTTTTTTATAGGCTTTTTTGCTGATTTTTGACTTTTTCTTAGATCTAGATTTGCCTTTTTTCTTTCGCGCATTAATGTTGTTTACTAACGAGTTTTTAACGCCTAATTTATTCTTTTTTTTGCCTTTCTTTTTATCCTTTTTCTTTTTGCTTTTTTTCTTCTCTTTTGCCATGATGTAAATTATTTATTCATTTAACACCAAATTGCATCAAAAGGTTCCGGTAAAAGGTGCCTAAAATAAAAAAGCACCAACCCTGGAAGATTGATGCTTTTTAATGCTGTTTATTAAACCTTTTTTGGTGGAAGGTCGAATGCAATGGCATCATGCTCAAAATGGCCTTTATGAGCACCATCGCAAAATGGTTTGTTTTTAGATAAACCACAACGACAGATCGAAACGACTTCTCTGCCTTGTAAGCCATAAGCATTACCGTTTCTATCTACTATTTCGAAATCACCCTCTATTTTAACAGAGCCATTATTGTTGATGGTAAGTTTTGTTTTTGACATGTATGTATTAGTTTGGAACAAAACTAAAGCATAAAAATGTTAATTTTTCAGCAGTTATCTATTTAGAAACATTCTCTTGTTGGCCTATGCATGTTTTTTGATCACATAGGCAATCATATCTGTTCTGATTTCAAAACCCAGTTTCTGGTAAAGTTTAATAGCGCCTTCATTATCATTTTTAACGTGTAGAAAAGGTATTTCCAAACGGAGTAATATTCTTTTAATCTGCTCTTGTAAAATCTTAAAAGCATAACCTTTGCCTAAATGATCAGGGTGTGTACAAACGGCACTCACTTCACGAAAGGGGCGCGGGAAAAACCGGTGGCCAGCCATGGCAGCCAGCTTACCTTCTACAAATATGCCAGTGTAATTACTTAGTTCAATGGTTCTGGAAAGAAATGGTCCTGGTTTGGTCAGCTCTACCAGATCGATCATTTCATCAACATGTTTTAAATCCAGTTCTGTTATCTCACTTGCATCTGGTGTGGGAATTTCTTTGCCACGGAAAATGAATTGAAACATGTCAATCTGAGTCAACAGTTTCCATTTTTTAGGTATTTCTACTGGTGTTTTGGAAAAAAATACGAAAAGACTTTCTGCCGGACTGATTTGATGGAGGGTATTTAGGTTCTCCTGCGAATTATCCTTCAAACCGGCAAAAGCTGTAATATCGTCAACATAATATTTTACCTCATCAGTTCCTTTTGAGATATAGCTATGCCCTGATGTTAGGGCATAATAAATGGGATTGTCCAATACGTGTTCCATCCGGCAAAGATATTAAATGCTTAATCAGACTGGGGTAAATTTCAGCGGATTGGCAGGCCCCATTTTTTTAAGATCAAAAAAATACCCGCGGTTTTTAATCGCGGGCATCTGAGCGTGCTGTTAATATTAAGCTAAATTTATTGATTTGATCCTGATCGAACCAGTTTCCATAGTGATTCCACAGGTACCGTATTTTTTACCACCATCTGTACACTGGGATTCATTTCACTATGCGTGTACATTTTTGTGTTAGAAACCGTTCCCACTACACGTCCATAAACATCCAATACCGGGCCACCGCTTGATCCAGTTGCATAATCTGCAGAAATAGCCATCATTTCCCTAAAAAAATGGGCATCATCCGGTCCAGCTTCTTCCATGTATTTATTTGTTACGTTACCCTGGCTGAAAAAATAATGCATTCCCTTTGGGTGTCCGAGTACAAAAACCTGGTCGCCAACATTTGCAGATTTTGCTAGCGGAAGAGCAGGCAACATATCGCCATTGGTTTCCAGTTGTAAAATGGCCAAATCATTTTCTTTGGATGCCGATAATATGGATTTAATTGCATAAACATGACCACTTGCCAAGCGTACCGTAAATGCAACAGGTTTAAAGCCATCATGCATATCTGCATAAGTATTCACTACGTGATAGTTGGTTACCACAATTCCTTTGTTATCAATTACATAACCTGTTGATTCGCTCAAGTGTGTATTTGAACACTTTGGACAAAGATAGGAGCAGCCAACAATCAGGGTAGATTTTTTGGCCAATTCGTACAATGCATTCGGACTTAATTCCTTTTTTGTATCTTTTGCTAAATTAGCTTCTATCTTGATAGAAGGTGTTTTCAATACCTCCAAGGCAGCGGCTGCGGTTACAGATTTTGTTTTTTTTAATAAAGAATCTACACTTTTTTGGTAATCAGCTAAAATCTTTTGGTCGTTGGTAAAATCCTGTGCAGTTGCAGAGTGTGCTATGAGGAATAGGCCAAACAGCAATACAATCAATTGCGTTTCTTTTTTTATTCTAAATAGATTCATCGGATATTTTAATAAGTCCGGCCAACTCAATATTGGCCGGACAGGTAAAGCAATTTTTTGTTAGCCTATTTACCAGCTGTGTTCATCACGCGTTCAGCTTTATACTGATAATCTTTAGCCTCTTTTTCATAAATCTTTGCTACGCCACTGAAATATTCTTTGATTGCAATTTTTTGCGCATTATTGGCTTTATCCATTTTCTTCATTAAAATGCCATCCAAAATCCCTTTGAATACATCCGTGTTTGGAATGAGCGCGATGTTGCGTTTATAGTAGGCAATTAAGCCATCCAAATCCTGATTAGCTACATAAAGCGCAATTCGGCACATATGTGATTCAGGTTTGTCTTGACGTAACTTCAGCAATGCTACGGTGTAGGCAATGTCTTCCACCTCTTTAGGGGTATAGTAAATATTGTATTTGGCACCGGTTTCACTGGCAATTTGGTACATATCTTTTCGTATTTTATCGAATATGATCCTGTTCGTTACTTCCGTGCCCCAGTATGCATCTATATTAGATTTCTCTAACATCAGCTTTCTGAAGAAAGGACTACCAAACTTGGTGATGCCAAAAGCCAACTCAAGATAATCTTTACTGAACCGTTCAAAATCCTGTGCATTGTCGAAAAGTTCTTCAAGGACCGGAGAAGGATCTTTCGAACTTTGATAAAGTGCCAACGCGTAAGGAAATCCTGTTTGCATGTTTTTGCTTTCTTCATAAGCGGCTTTTAAACCCGCTAAGGAGTTTTTAGGATCTAATGCACTTTTTACCTTTTCTATAAATTCTTCAGCGGTGGCCTTACCTACCACCCGGTTGATTTCCTGACCCTGAGCGTTCAAAATCAGGAAGGTTGGATATGCCGTTACTTTATATTTCTTGCCAATTTCCAATCCTTCACCCTTTTCCATGTCGAACTTGATAGACACAAATTTAGGATTAAAATAGTCGCCAGCTACTTTTTTGGGAAATTCTTGTTGAGACATTTCCAAGCATGGAATACACCAGGTAGTATAGCAGTCTACTAAAATCAATTTTGGTTCAGCCGGATTTCCTGCCTTTCCCATGGCTACAGCAAGACTGGTCGTTTCGAAATTTATTCCCTGAGCAGATGTAGATTTCCAGCCTAATGCGCTTAGGCAAACGATGGTCAAAATAATTAACTTTCTCATTTTGTTGTTGATTTTTCTCCTTTTAGCGTAGATTCAATAAGGGTTTTCAATTTAGCGTCAGTAGGGCGGGGAGCATCGATGTTTACCGTTTTTCCATTCTGATCAAATAAAATAAATCTAGGGATTTCTGTTACTTCATAGTCGTTAACAACCGATCCTTTGTTGTTAGTGAATAAGTGTAAACCCGATAATTTCTTCTCCTCCACCATTTTTTGCCATTTGGCTTTATCTGTATCAATGGAAAGGCTAATAAACACAACATCTTTACCTTCGAAAGATTTTTCGAGCTCTTCAAGCGCAGGTTGTTCCTTCAGGCAGGGTGCACACCAGGTAGCCCAAACGTCGATCAAAACCACTTTGCCTAGGTTTTCTGACAATTTGTGCATTTTGCCGCTCGCGTCAGGATAAGAAAAGTCAATCCAATCCCCACCAGGTTGTTGCATACGGGCTCTTTTCAACATGGCTTTCATTTTGTCGCGCTGTTGATTGGTTTGCATATACTGCTCATTACGTTCGAGGTAGTTAACAAAGTTCATATTTGCACCTCTTTCTGCCTGTGCCACAATAAATTTAGCTTTCAGCTCTTTATTAGAAATTTCGGGGATAAGAAAATCTGCAGCCATTCCTTGTTTAGAATTGTAGATGATATGTTTCACAAAGGCGAAATAAAGCATATAATGATAACCCATAGGCAAGCTCCAGATATTCGAATCGGTCCATTTTTCATTATTATAAAATTTTACCAGGCTTTCCGGATATTCATCTTTCTTTCCAATGTTTAAACCGGAAGCGGTAGGAATAACTACATCATATTTATAACTATAAGTTAAAAAATATTTGGCCTGCTTATCGAAGGCTGAGTTTCCGGTATTGATATTTTTAATGAACTCCTCAACCGGTACTTTCAACGAGTCGATAATTTTAAGATAACCGGCAGAGGGTAGCCTGTAACCATCTTTGGTATAACCATAATTTCTTAATGGCTTAATCATTTTATACCAATCAGCAAATACCTGGTTTTCTTTGTTCACACTGCCCGAATAAACAATTTGTCCGTCACCAGCGTCTACATTCAGTTCCTCGCCAGCTTTCAGATAAACCGCATATTGCTCATCAAATACCCCTACATAACGGATGGTATTCAGATCTTCCTTTTTTACTTCTCCACGAAAGACTTGGTCTTGCCTACTTTTCACCATAGGGAGGATAACCTCAATCTCACCATCCTGGGGCTTTGAGAAGAAAACTTCCTGTGTTTCCCTGCCATTTGGTAAAAGCTTGTGAAATTTTCCTTTGATGACAGCCGTTTGTGCCCACGACGATGCAGAGATTGCCAACATCGCAGAAAAAATTAGTGTTTTTTTCATTTTAGTTTGTACTTGTTTATAAGTTGGCAAGATTAAAGTACCAGCCAACGGTTATTTGTTTTTTGATTAGTTATTTTATCCCTACATCGTTTAAAATCTGGCGGATATAGCCATACTTAAGGAGGATATTAGGATTGGCAGCGTATTTTTGTTTGAACTGAGTATCTGTATTTACCATAGCGGCTTCGATATACATACTCACATCCAGCCAGGTAGATATGGGCGAGGAGGTCGAGATCCTGGCATCTGGTCCAAGAAAGCCGATGGCCTGTAAAGTGATCGGAGTTCCGGACGGTAAGCCGGTAACATTGGTGGCATTTAAGAAATAAGTAGCTAGTCCATACGCGTCTCGGGTGGTTACCAACTTCCGTGATACTGCATAGAACTTATCCAGAATACCCGCATATTTATTATCCAATACTGAATTGGTAAGCATTGACCTTAATATCGCGGCTTTATAATCAGCCTTGGTTGCAGCGCTCATGGTGGAGATTTTTGAAACCTGTGCAATTACGACGGTGTTAAATCCTTTATAAGCATAGGTTCCGAAAGCATTGGTACTCATGTTTTCAACCAAAAGTATACTTGGCACATGGATGTTGCCTTTTATCACAGGTATGATATCATTTCTTAAAAATGTTAGCGCATTTGGCACATCTGCTTTATTGCAATAAGTAAATGATTGCACTACAGGAGGTGGCCCGCTTTGTATGCCACCCAGCGAATAGCTCAGTGATAAAACTTCGTAGTAGGTATAACTTTTACCAAAAACATCCATACGCTGTTGCGAGCCAATAGTATCATTAACAAATACAGGTATACCTGTTTCTTTATAAAACTGGAAATTTGCATGAATAGCTGGATCATTGGGGTTATCTTCCATCGCCAACCAGTTTTTATCATAATCCGGTAGCTCGGTGAATGGTTCTTTTCTGCAGGAAAGCATCATAAGCGTACAGCATACTGCCGTCACAAATAAAATATTTTTCATATTGATCAAGTTAAGGTTGAATATTACGGACACTGCGAATGGGATTGGTTAATGATCCCCTGTTAAATTCTATAGCGTAATTTGGAATCGGTACTTGCCAGCTTGCGGCATCCTGGGCAATTGAATTTAAAACATAATTGCCTGCACGGGTGTAAGTATTCGTTTGCGCATCATAATCATAAGTAGGGTGTTTAATCGCAAAACCTGACCCAAGCGGATACTTTGAATTTACTTCGTACCGCCTCAAATCGAACCAGCGATGGCCCTCAAAGCAAAATTCCCGCCTACGTTCCTCCCGGATAAAATTAACCAATGCCTGGTTAGATGCAGGTTGCGGGCTACCTCCATTATTGTTAAAGCGCATGGTCTGCAGTTTTTGAATTTCGCTCCATGCTTCACCATCAGCACCGAGCATGGCCTGCGCTTCTGCACGGTTGAGCAACATTTCCGGTAAACGGAAGGAAAAGATACAAGATATTTGCTCAGGATCATTGTAAGTTGACCAGGTACGCCATTTAGCTGGAAGATATGCTTTGCTTTTTGCTGATAGCATGAAGCAGGCGTTCAAGCGCAGATCGTTAGCGCTAAAGCTTTGTATCAGATTATCAGAAGCTTTAAAGCTAGATGCCAGACGATTCACAGGTGAATAAGAGGCTAAAGAATCATTAGGAAAAACGGCAGGAATTGAATTTGTACCCATGGTGAATATGGTTTCTGTAGAACTGCGGTAGGTAAAGTTACTCTTTGCTACATAACGCTTTAAATCAGTGATACTGTAACCCATATTGTCATACCCGTTAGTTACTTGCAATACCTTATCATATTGTTCTGTAAACAGATATACCCGGCTTTGTAAACATTTAACAGCCGCAATACCTACCCTGATTTTACTTGCAGGGTTGTAGCCTTGAAGCAAATCTGAAGCTTGATTAAGATCTGCTTCAATCTGTTTATAGATGGTTTCGTTATCGGTTCTTTTAAAATAGATATCTTCAACTTTTTCCGAAATCTTTAGTGGTATACCTTCATCTGTTGAAGCAGTTGCCTTACGGTAAGGAGATCCGTAGATATTTTGCAGTAAGAAATAGTAATAAGCACGAAGAAAATAGGCTTCCCCACGTAAACGCTGCAGATTTACATCGGTTGGGTTTTTTGCCGCAATTTCCGAAGCCTGATAAATTAATGCATTAACGGCACCAATACGTTTATAAACTTTTTTCCACATCACATCGGTCCAGGCAAATCCTAAAATATTAATTGCCGGGTTCTGCCCCCAGTTGTGAAAGCCAGAAAGCATGTAAAGTGGAGTAGACTGGTCTCTGTCAGCAGTTCCGAGTACAAATGTCTCGCTATCATCATCCATCACATGGAGCCATGGCGCAGAGAAATCGGTCTCTGAAGTAATATTGCCCATGGTTGCTGGATTATAGAAAGATAAACTGTATACATTATTCATGAAAGCCTCACCAATCATTACCTTATTCAGGTCATCGGTGGTTTCCAGGTATTTTTGATCTGTTGAATATTCTTCCAAAAACTTGCTGCACGAGCTCAGGAGTATTAGGCAGGTTAACAGGGTTAAAAGATATTTCATAGCTGGTTTTCTTTTAAAATGAAACATTAAGACTTGCGGTATAGGTAGGTCTGACGGATAGATTGATGTTTGGTGTAGCGCCTGATTGAGTTGGATCTTGCCCTTTTAACATTTTACTGCTAAGCGTGAATAAGTTGGTGCCGGTGAGGGCAACATAGGCCGAACTCAGTTTGAGCTTACGCATTAAAGATTCTGAAAAATTGTACCGGAAAGATGCCGATTGTAGCTTTAGGTAATCTCCACTTACCAATCTCACATCGGAATTATCGTACATCTCATAAGCACTGCCACCCAGTTGAAGGCTACTTACAGGATAGTTTGACCACCATGGATTAATAACATTCGTAGATACCTGAAGACCTGGGATGTTGGTGTAAGTTTCATCACCCGGTCTGCGCCACCGGTACACAAATTCCTTACGTAAATTTTGCTGCGGATAGGCGCTGGTAGTTGCATAACCTGAAGCGATTTTCATCAATCGGATTTTGTTTCCTAAAGAATAGGTGAGGTTAAATGATAAGCCAAAATTCCTGTATCCGAAGTAGTTTGATAAACCACCCTGAATATAAGGTTCGCGACGGCCGGATTCACTCATGATTTCCATGTAAACATCTTGCCTGTCCATATTTAAATATCGTTTTTGATACTCTTCAGAATTTTCACTCTCTAAACCATAAAAAATTGGGGAACCATCAACAGGACTTAAACTTTTGAATTTGTAAGAATAAAAGGTATTAATTGGTTTGCCTGCCAGCTGAACATTACCGCTCAGGTAATTGGAATAATTGATATTGTCAATAAGAACATTGTTTCTATTATTGATAGCCTGGTTAATAATTTTATTCAGCACCTGTCCCAATTGCGGATCAAACCGCCAAACAAAACCGCGTTTAGACTGATTCATACCCACATTGTTAATGGCTGTAACGCTTAAGGCCACTTCTATCCCCTTGTTTTCTATGGTTCCGCTATTAATGACGTAAGTTTGCACACCATTAATTTCTGATACTGTTTTATTCAGAAATGCATCCTGAGTTCTTTTATAGAAATAACCTACAGATCCGGTTACTTTATTGCCAAACAAGGCAAAATCTAAGGCGATATTGGATGATGAGGTACGTTCCCATCTTAGATCCGGATTTGGGAAATTGGAAATGTTTGCAGACGTAGAATTGTAATACGGATCAGTTGAAGCATTTTGTCTGATAATCATATACGGTGTCTGGCCTGGAAGCATATTGCCCTGCCATCCCCACGACGCTTTTAGGGCTAAATCACTTATCCATGATGCATTTCTGGCTACATCTTCTCTCATATTCCACCTACCAGAAAAAGCGTAAATAGGTAACAATTTATTATTTGAACGCGTTCCAAAAAGGTTAGATTGTTCACCGCGAATATGAAAATTGAAGATATATTTATCACGGTAAGAATACCCGGTTGTACCATACCATGCAAATTCGTTAGTAAGCTGACGGTTGAATGATCCTAAAGCAGCCTTGGTAGACATCCATTGGCTATAATAGCCCGAGTAAGTAGTAGGTACAATGTCAAAGTAGCCGCCCATTTCCGGGAAATATCCTCTTCTTGTAATGTCAAAGCCATTATACTCATTTGATTTGATTTCCGTACCTCCTGAAATGGTAAGAGAGTGCCTGTTTTCTGCGCCGAAGGTTGTGGCATAGTTGGCCTGCAAGCGGCCCGTATAGTTGTTGTTACGAACCTCTTTTTTTGTCCATTCACCTCCAACTGGCGCCTTATCATTCCTTAAACTATAGTCCTCGTGTAGTTTGGCGATGTAATAAGAATCTTTTGTATAATAAATTTGCTGATCATTATTACTAATGGCATAGGCAAAGGTTCCTTCCATATTAAACTTCGGAGTGATTTTTAACCTTAATAATGCCTTTAAATTGCTTGAAATGAGATCGGTATGATCAGCGCTATATTCTTTATCCTTGAGGATGTTGTAATTAAAGAGCTGACCAGTTGTTGTGGTAACCGGATAGTAAAAATAACTCCCGTCAGGATTATAAGCAGGCAAAGTTCTGCTGGTGTTATAGGCATAGTTCATGATACCCAAATCAGCTGGAGAATAATTCCTGGAAGAGTAGTTCCCTGCAAAACTTACCTGCGCCAGGAAATTATCATAATCGGCAGTTACGTTGACAACTGAAGAATACCGTTTATTGTATTCGCCTTTAATGGTTCCGTTTTCGTTCAAATAACCCAAAGAAGAATAGAATTTTATACGATTAGAACCGCCTGAAAGCGTTAGGGTGTGGCTTTGAGAGTAAGAATCCTGAGTAATCAAACCTAACCAATCTGTATTTACGCCGGCATAGTAATCTTTCCGGCGTTTAAATTCATCATAACTGATGGTTCCTTTATAATATTGCTGAAGCGCATCTTCATAGCCAGAAAACTGGGTTACATTGTTGTATTGCATCCTTCTTTCTACCATTTCCTGCGAAACATCCATGCGTTCTTCAGAATTCATCATGTTCATGTTTCGGTCTGAATAGCGTGGACGCCTGTTGAAAGTGACATTAGTTGAATAAGAAATGGTTGGTTTACCAGGCCTGCCTTTTTTAGTCGTAATAACAATTACACCATTTCCTGCCTTGGCCCCATATAAAGCGGTAGCAGAAGCATCTTTAAGTACATCAATCTGATCAATGTCTTCAGGGTTTAGTCCTGCAATGGCGTTACCTAACAGGTTTACAAAATCTAAATCATTAATGGATTGTGGATTGACATTTACAGGATCCTGAAGCACAATGCCATCCAGTACCCATAGTGGCTCACGGTTACCTAAAATAGTAGATGTTCCACGGATTCTTAGTTTAGGTGCTGCCCCAACCTGCCCTGAGTTTTGCATAAAAACCAGTCCAGGTATTCTGCCTTCCAGTAATTTATCAATGGTATTTACACCGGGTGTAAGAAGCTCTTCCATTTTTTTGCTTTCCACGGCACTGGTTAGCTGACGGCTATCAATTTGCTCATACCCCGTGTTTACCAAAATGTCTTTTAGTTCGGATGCAGATATTTTAAGTGAAACCACACGTGCCCGTTGGGCTGGAATTTCCAAATGATAGTAACCTAAATGATTAATTTCAAGCATGCTGTTTGCATATTGAGCAGGAACAGTAAAATGACCGCTTTTGTCGGTTTGGGTAGAAAACCTGGTGCCCTTCACCCTTACGGTAACACCATCCATCGGTTTACCATATTCATTGGTAACACTTCCATTTACCGGACCATCCAGAACACTATTAGTAGCTTCTTTAGTTATGCCCGCTTTCTTTTCAGTGATAATGATAATCCGGTCTTTGATTTCATAATCGAGATCCTGACCTGTAAAAAGCTTTTTTAGTGCACTATTGAGTGGTTCTTTAACGAGTTTTATGGTAACCGGTTTTGCTTTTTTAAGGATGAGGTCGTTATAGGTAAAATCATACCTGGTTTGCTTTCTTATTTCTGTTGTAGCCCTGATGATTGTGGCGTTCTTGAGATCAAGCGTTACGGTTTGTGCATACAACCGATTCGAAAATGACAGCGCAATTAAAAAAAACAAAATGATAATCCATCGGAAAGATAATAGTGAATTCGTTTCAGCAGCTTCGCCATTGATTTTATGACCGGACATACGCCCGCTATACTCCTTAAAAAAAAGGAAATCGTTCATATTGTGATTAGTTTGTTGGTTATTGGTTGTTGATTGGTTTGGTAGATATGAGGCGATGGTATAGGTTAGTTTTGTCCTCACCACTTTTGCCGACTGGTAAAATTATTTCATCAGTTTTACCCTCCTTCCTTCAATATCAAATTTTAAATTGGTAATTTTTTCAAGCGCTGAAAGTACTGTAGATAACGGTTTGTCGCGTTGAATGGAGGCGTGGATTTGGATATCCTCAGGTATACCACTGTAATCGATGTCCAGATTATACCAACGCTCAATCTGGCGAAGCACTGCCGTAAGCGGTGTAGCCGTAAAAATAAATTCTCCATCTTTCCATGCTGTATTTGCGCTTACATCTACAGGCGAAATTTGAAAAGCATTCCGGTTTAATACAGCTTGTTCTCCAGGACTTAAATATGCCGGTTTTGATATGTTAGGGCCATTGAGTTGCACCCGGCCATGAACAAGCGTGGTTACCGTTACCCCTTCATTTTCATAGGAATTAACATTAAAGGCTGTTCCCAAAACTTTTATTTCCTGCGTTTGGGTCTTTACAATAAAAGGTTTTTGAGCATTATGGGCCACTTCGAAATAAGCCTCACCTATAACCATAACCCTTCTTTCTTTTCCTGAAAATGCACTTGGATAAGATATAGACGAGGCCGCGTTCAACCATACTTTGGTGCCATCTGCTAAAGTAAGTCGGTATTGCCCGCCTTTTGGTGTACTTAAAGTAAAATCTTGAATTTGCTCTTCCTTTTCAAGCAATGCTCCATCTTTATAGCGGATCGCGTTTTTATCAGCAATAATTTCCTGTTTACTGCCTTCTAACTGATATATTTTTCCATTAGCCGCCTGTAGCGTTGCCCGATGAGTACCAGGAAGGATGTCATGTGCAATATCTTTTTGAACAGCATCTTTAGGATAAATGGATTTGTAAACGAAAATGGAGGTGAATAAAATAATCAGGATAGCTGCTGCGGCTGCAGCATATTGTAAAGAAGAAAACAATTTCCGCTGTTTAGGCTGAACCTTTTCTATTTCCTGAGCGATTTCATTCCAGACTAAATCGCCGATAGCTTTAGATTTTGGATGAACCGAGTGAGATGTTGAATCAAAATATCCATTAACTACCTCATCAAACTGTACCTCATCTTGATTATTCTGAAGATGCTGGTTAAGCTCGGTCAATTCATCTTTTGTGATGACATTGTTTAGGTACTGATCAAATAAGAACTTAATTCTGTTTGGTTCGCTCATGGTAAACTAGGGAAAAATTATCCCTTTTAAATAGAATACACATGAAAAATAAAAAATAGCACCTCTTGTTAAATTATTTTTTTAGTATGCTGGGCAGCAGAAGAATAAAAAGCTCAAATGACCTTGATTTTAGTATTGCTTTTAAGTGTTTGTTGGCTTTTTGAATGTGATGATTAATAGCAGAAAGGCTGATATTCAGTTTTTCACTGATTTCCTGATAACTAAGCCCTTCTAGTTTATGTAAGGTGTAAACTTCCCGCTGCCTTTCAGTGAGCTGATCCATAGCCTGATCTAAAATGACCTTGGCCTGTTCAGCATCTTCATCATCTTCCATGGGATGGTAAACTTCTTCCTGGCCTATCTCATGGCGCATAAGCTGGTCATAAACATTTTTTCGGATCGCATTTTTTGATAGGTTTGTCGCAATCTTATAAAGGAATGCACCAAAACTGAGTTCAGAATCGATCATTTCGCGATTGATCCAGATCTTTAGAAATACATCTTGTAGGATATCTTGAGCTAATTCTTCAGATTTTAACAGATAAATCAATTTACTGACAAGTCTACCCGAATAGATCTCATATAACTGTTTAAAGGCGATCTTATCGCCGCACTTTAATCTAGTTAATAATTCCTTTTCGGCAGTAATGGGTATAGACTTCACTTCGCCATAGTCATTTAGTTTTACTAATTTATACAAAAACTGACTCGCGGCAATATTTTTTCGAATAAAGTCACTTCTTAATCGTTAAATTTCTGAAAAATCATTAAGATCTCTTAATCTTTTTGACTTCTTGTGTGTCTTCTTTGATAAGTTGATTAAAAAAGGAATTAACAAGGCATTACTAAAATGATAGTTTCTTAAGCTAGCATTTGGCCGCTTTTTGAAAAGCAAAAATGCTCAGTATTTGCGGCTCATCTGCCGATAATTTGTAAATTCCATTCCATATTTGAATTATTTTGCCTGAAATTTGGTTAGGGCATTTATCATTAGCTTTTATTTTCCTTAAAGAAATGGTGATGGTGTAGATTTAAGAGTAACAATTTTCCTTTCAGCTATAGCCTGATCTTCAGCTTTTAGCCTTATCGAATAATTAACTTTTACCAACGGATATAACCTCAAAGTTCCCGAATATCGATATAGGTTTTTTAGCTAAGCTTCCGATTAATATATTTAAGCTTTAATTCTAGGAGAAATACTCAACTATTTATCAAGCAACATGAATCTTTTTTTACGATGCCAATTTGTGCCTGTTTTTATGCTTTCCATGTTCTGCCTGGTTTCGTGCAAGCAAAAGCCAGAGAGAATTGATAATGGTAAATCGGTATCGGTTCAAAGGAAATCTACAGCTGATATGATCTCATTTATTGTTTCATTAGACACACTCGCAGGATCTAAAAAGCTAAAGCCAGTCATCAATAAACAAGATAGTATACAATCTTTAATGCCGGAAAAAGAAAAAAATCCTTTTTACCATTATTTTAGGGCAAGAAAATTTTCCCTTGCAAAGAAAAAGGATAGCGCGCTTGCTGCTTATCAACGCATGAAAGGATACCGTAAAAATGATGATATTGAATTGTTAAAAGAAAATACAATTATTTTGTTTACCATAGCCAACGGATCAATGGTGGAAGCTCAGCTTATGAACCGGATACTATCGGGTTTAAAAGCCGCTGAAACGCAGAAAAGCTGTTTAACCTACCGTTATTATGACTTAATCGCACAAGCCTATTATCAAAACAATAACGAACAGAAATCATTGGAATACGCAGCGAAGTATTTTGCTGCCCATCCTTATAAAAATCATCCCGTTATTAAACAACGGTATTTTGATATCTCGTTTTTACTGGCTTCGAGGCTTGGCGATTTAAACAAAATGTTATATTATAACAATCAGGCGCGCATACTAGCTGTAAACATCAAAGATAGCCTCGCATTGGCCCGCACCTACGATAATCAGGCGCAGATTTACAGTAAACAGAGGAAAACTGGAAAGGCACTTGACTATAGTCGCATATATTTTGGTTTCCTGAAAAAAACGGATAACCTGAATGATATTGCGTACAATAATCTGGCTACTGCATTTATACAAAATAATCAGCCAGATTCGGCTATTTTTTATTACCGTGCTGGGATGGAAATGGAAAAAAGAGATCCTTCTGGGAAGCGCAAAACTACTCCCTATATGGGTCTGATTGATGCATATAAGTTTAAAGGCGATTACAAATCGGCGCTGGCAGCTTCCGATTCCCTTTATAAAACTGAAATCAGGAATAATAAAGCTATAGAGGCAGCAAAAATAGCTGAACTGCACGAAAAATACGAAGTAGAAAAGAAAGACCGAAGTATCGACGAGCTTAACAGCCGCAATAAACTAAATGAAAAATTGATCAATCAACAGCGCTGGTTACTGTTCATGGTATTGGTCATCTCCCTGGCTGCTGTGTCGCTGTTTATTATCAGTTATCACCAACTTCGATTAAAGGATAAGAACAAGCTTCTAGCAGCCGATAATCAGCGTCTGATTATGGAACAAAAACTTCTTCAGGTACAACTTAATCCACATTTTATATTTAATGCCATTTCCAATTTGCAAGGTCTGATTTCATCGGGCAATACGTCTGAATCTGTCAGGTATTTAAAATCCTTTTCTGGTTTACTAAGATCAATCCTTGAACAAAACAGGAAGGATTTTATCTCTATTGATGAAGAAATAGCTTCGTTAAATAATTATCTCTTATTACAGCAAATGCGTTATGCCGATACTTTCACCTATCGAATCTCGGTTTCTGAAGAGATTGATGCACAGGCCATACTTATTCCGCCCATGCTTATCCAGCCTTTCGTTGAAAACTCGATAGAACATGGATTCAGGAACATCCCTTACGAAGGGCTTCTTAAAATTTCATTTGAACAACAGGCCAATCAACTCGAAATAACGATAGATGACAATGGCTGTGGTTTGGGCAATAAGGCATCTGGCAATCAGCAAAAACAATCTTTGGCACAAACCATCCTGGCCGAGCGGTTTGAAGCAATTTTTTGCCGTTATAGCCAAAATGCCAGTTTTACGCTTAACGACAAAAAAGATACTGGTGAAATTGGTGTGCTGGTAAAAATCAATATTCCAATTATCAACGATTAATTTACATCTAATATGAAACTTTATATACTGGAAGACGAACCGCGTATCCTGCAACATATTCTACAGATTGTAAGCTGGATCGATTATGTGCAGGTGGTGGGCTCTGCTGCTGAAATCGCAACCGCTGCCTCAGAAATACCTGTTTTAAAACCTGAAATTATTCTTGCTGATATCAGACTAAAGGACGGTGATAGCTTTAAACTTTTTGAACAGATTGGAGTAGCGGATTTCCAGGTCATTTTTTTAACCGCCTATGATCAATATGCAATACAGGCACTAAATCTTGGTGCTTTTGGTTACCTGCTTAAACCGGTTGATGAAGAATCGCTAACTTCTGCAATTAATAAATGTTTTCATCACCGTAAACAGGATGTATTTGACCAGCAACAATTAAGCATTGCCAAAGAACATTATCTTTCCCAAGGCTTATCAGCCAATAAGCGCATTGCACTTAAAACACTCGAATATATTGAGGTAGTTGCTATAGAAAATATTATGTTTTGCAAAGGCGATAAAGGCTATACCACTTTTGTGATCAACGGATCAAACGACATACTGGTATCAAAAGGATTGAAAGATTATGAAGGGCTGCTATCTCCCTTTGGTTTTCTAAGATGTCATCAATCCTACCTAGTTAATTTCGCTTACGTTAAAAAATATTTCAGAGAAGGTTATCTTCAGATGGAAAACGGAGAGAAAATTCAGGTTTCCAGTAGAAAGAAAGAAGAGGTATTAAAGTATCTGGAGAATATCGCTTAAGCTCACCTAGGCAAAAAAAATAAATTTTAAGCAAAACGTATAGCACACTTAAATGGCTTATCACATACTCACTGCGCACTCATCACGATAGTACTACGCATCAAACTGCAAGGTATATCTCGCCTACGAAATACTGCGGATACTGGTTAATATAAGCCCTTTCTTATTTTTTCTCAGTTTAAAGATCTTAGTAACCAACAATTTACCCGTTAAAGTTTAAATTTCTATACGCTGTTAAACTTGTAGTATCTGTATGTGAAGTAGTCTAACTTATAAACAAATCCTATCCTTCCAAAATGTCTAGTAAAGAGTTATAATGATGTAATTATTTCATAATGTATTTTTAATAATACAATTAATGTATTTTAAAATTTTTATTTGTGTAATTTTTAAATATATTTAATATGTATTTTTTTTATTAAGTAAAAGTACTTATATATGTATAATTAAATCCATCTTATAACCCTCAAATCGCTCATCAAAATGAAAAACGCTCCTCTATCAGTTATCCCTATTATTCTGCTTTAGCTGCATATCGCTAAATACCAGTTAATTAATTTTATCATTATTAATGTCATGCCCTATCATCGAAGGTATGCAATAACAGGATATCGTTTGTTCAGCATTAATATTTTAATCTGTATCCTTCATAATTTTAATAAACCTTTAACCAAATAATCATGAGAAATTTATTGTCAATTATCATTCCTGTGCTCGAAGGAATGGAGGAGTCTCCATTGAAGCACCAACTTTTAGCCTATTTCCCTAAACAGGCTGAACACTTTAAAACAATCGAAGACAGTTTCGTGAAACTTACTGCAGTGCTGCATGATCGGGATCATCTTAAACCTTTTTTTCATAGCTGGAGCCAAACCAATAACAGTGCAGTTACAGTTGCAGGATTGAGCAACCGAATGACCATGCTGATTCATAAAAACTTACCTGTGGCGGATGAAGCGCAACTTTTCAGATCTGTAGCCAGTCTGAACAGGATTGTTGATGAGGATCTGGCCGTTGTTGGCAAAGTGTTGCACTCTGACCTGTTCTATACCATGGCTACAAATACCTGTGGTGATGATGGATGGTTGTTAAGGCAATACCTTGATCCAAGTGCACGTGCCTTTAAATATTGGAAAGACCAGAACTCATTGCGTAACAAAGATTTATTGATCGGTTTGTTGACTACCCTAGTGCACGAAATTTATACCCATGGAGAGGTGGAGTTTATCTTACCGAAGTTTACACGTTGGCTGGAAGATGATTTTGGTTTTGATAAAGATACCTTGAAACATACACTGGCCTGGATAACGGTACACTGTGGACCTACCGAAAAAAACCATTTCTTTTATGCGGTTAACGCCATCAATTATTACGTTAAAGCGATGGATATAAATTTGGCTGATTATGATTTAAGCGAGATTGTTGCAGATTATTTAAGTAAAAAGGCCGCCGTGATGGAAACCATTAGCGCTAGTTTAGAGCCTGTACTGGCCGAAGAAGAAATTGCATAAATGATGACGGGAAATCTTATAGAAAGCCAAACTGTCTGTAGCAGAGAAACACTAAATGATTTATTGAGGAAACACCTGGGCGAAATACCCTGCAATGGTGCTGATTCATTCTCGCCGGTTCCTGTTGCTGTAAACCGTAGCGAAATTGTAAGAATGGAAAAACTATGCCAGGTGCTGAACAAGGCACTAACCAATGTTGTAAATGCTTATTTTACAGATGAAAGGATACGTGCCATTTATAATTTTGATACTTGTTTAAACCATATTTTGAGCATGGCAAGTGCCCAATCTTACGAAGTGGGCATGTACCGTCCTGATTTTTTACAGGCAGAAGATGGCAGTATCAAAATCTGTGAAATAGGGGCCAGATATCCGATTAATGGGTGGATGATAAGTTATTACCTAAATGTAATTACTGAAGATAGCCGTCTACCCGCATTAGAGGCTGTTCCTCATCAGCGCGATTTTATTCACGCCATTTTTAAACGTTTTAACCATAATGAGCCTATTGTGCTGGTGCATGAGAAAGAAAAAGGTACTGAAGTATTTTACCTGTTGAATGAGTTCAGTAAACGGGGGTTAAATTATATTTCTGCGAACCCAGCCCAGTTGAAATGCCAAAATGGCTCCATTATGTTGGATGGTAAACCCGTTGATCAGTTTATAATGGAAATGGATCGCGAAGAACTGCGTAATTTTGATCCTGAAGTATTAAAACTGGTTATTAGTAAAGGCAACTACTTTAACGATGTACGTACATTGATATTGGTTCATGATAAACGGATCCTTGCTGTGCTCTATAATGAAGAGATCATGAACAATTATCTTTTAGAAGAAGAATATCTTTTCTTAAGGTCGTTTTTAATCCCCACCTATGCACTACATCGATCAGAAAAACGGAACGAGATAAGCAACTCGCCCTTAAATTGGGTGTTAAAACGCAATAGTGGTGGCCGTGGTATTGACATGTATGTGAAAAGTGATTGCCAGGCCGCTGTTTGGACGGATATTGTTGATCAACAATGGACAGAATACATGGTGCAGCAGTATGTACCCCAACGCTGGTTTAAATACGGCAGCGGTACAGAAAAAAGCGAGATCAATTTAGTTGGGATGTTGTTGTGTTATAACGACTGTTCATTTGGTCCTGGTTTGTTTCGTGGTTCAGCGGAAAGCGTGGTTAATGTTCATCAGGGTAGAGGAGTTATTTTTCCTGCAATGATGTCGGCATCCTAGGTATGACGCATGCTATTATTATTCCATTATTCAATAAGGAAGGTTATATTACGCAAACATTAAATTCACTCATCCGGCAAAGCAAATTGCCGGATGAGTTGATCATTGTTGATGATATGAGCACAGATAATAGTCTTTCTATCGTCTACGATTTTTTACGTGATCATATTTCAGCTTTTGGCAATTGCAGGATACAAGTTATTGAACTCACCGAAAATAAGGGGCCGGGCAATGCGCGTAATATCGGTTTTGCTGCTACCAGTTGCGAATTAATCAGTTTTTTGGATGCTGATGACGAATATCATCTGAATTTGCTGGAAGTAGCCGCTAAAGCGTTTGAAACGCATCAGCTGGATCTTATGGTACTTGATATCGCTTTTATGCCAGGAAAAGAAGTATATCCGGATCTCGAACCCTTAAAAAAATACCTGAAACCGCTTGAATCGGATTTATATCTGATTAAAAAGCCTTTAAGGGCAGTTGGCGATTCACATTTTATTATGGGGGTTGGCAGTAATGTAATTACACGAAGTAAATGGATTGCCGCTAACCGATATGAGGCCGATTTGCGGTTAAATGAAGGTATTGATTTTTGGTATCAGGTACTTAAAGGCATATTGAAGGAGGTGCCCGGCAAAATAGCCTTGCAAACCGGGGCTTATCTTTATGTTAATGAGGTGCCCGGAAGCCTTTCCCGGAAAAAATACAGCCATTTCAAACAGATTGAATTGCCACCAGTAATTTCAAGGTATATCAATAGTAAAGACAAACACGATCGGCTGTTGATGGGCATGATTGGTGAGCGCTGGTGTAAACATGCATTACAAAATTTACCCTCCAATCGCCAAAAAATCAGTTTTTTATGGCATTATCGAAGCTATTTGCCCAAATACATCGGCTATCTGCTTATCAAAAAATAAATATTTTAATGGCCAATCCCATCCTTAATCAATACTACCAGATTGTTAAACAATCTGACCTTTTCAGGTCTTATTATCTTGATCATGAAGATTATCAAAATGCACCCATAATAGGTAAAAAGGAATTGATCACGCTGCTAAATAATCATTTTGATCTGCATAGCCAAGAACAAGGTGTTTATCTGGTGCGTTCTGGTGGATCAACCCAAAAACCGTTGGTTTTTCCAGTTGATATTGCAGAAAATTTCGAACAACGTGCAGCCCTTGCTTCCGTATTACAACAAGCTAAAGTATTTACTCCAAAAACCATTGCACTCAATATGTTTGGTTACATGGATATGTACCGTACCGCTGCAATTATGGACGATCTGCTTGAGCGGTGCAATGCAACTACTTTAATAGCCAGTGCCAGCCTACCTTACAAAGATGCTTACCAGATGGCCCTAAATTTTAAGCCCGATTTATTATTGGGTACACCATCAAAATTATTCCTTTTTGCGCAGTACCTTAAAAAACATCAGCTTCGTTTATCCATCACCAATCTTTTGTTTGGTGGTGAGTTTTTGCCGCCATCATATATCAAACTTTTTGAAGATATTTTCGGAACCCGGCAGATCTATTCATTATATGGTTCAGCAGAAACGGGCATATGGGCGTGGTGCGATTATAGCCGATCGCCATTCTTGTTCAACGTGATCGATGGGCTGATAGTGGAACCAGGCAGTACTGATTCAAATGGCTATGGCATCCTCCTTGTCAGTAATTTATTCAGGAAACGTTTTCCAATTTTTAGGTATAATACTGCTGATATCGGCAAATGGGTAGAAGTTGATGGACAACATTATCTCGAATTAAAAGGGAGATCTTCAAATTCTTTTATGTTTAACGAGTGCAACTATGAGCTTGATGATTTTAATACTGTTTTTGCGGGTGTTGAACGCTTTCAGATACAGATCGCATCTCGAGATGGCTATAACGCCATTAGGTTCTTGTTGATCGCTGATATACCTAATGACGATAAAGTAGCCTACATCGAATTAAAGCTTCAGGAAATATACCAGGTGTTTGGCTACAACCTGAAACATGTAGAGGTTTTAGTTGGGCATGATTTAAATCTTTACACTAATGCCGTTACCGGTAAAACGCCAGTGATTATTGATTATCGGAATTGAAAATGATTGTAAATCGTAGCTATGCTGTTGCCAATATTTTTGAAGAACATTTAACAGCCCGGGGCTTTTTTTTCTTTTTGCGTTTACCAAGCCAGATCAGAAAACCGGTTATCGGCAGGCTAGCCGTAAACAAGGAAACCACAAAAGCCAGGATTTTTGTACCCAAACCATAGATACTTCCAGCATGGATGGGCAAAACATATTTCTTGATCTTCGTACCAAAGCTTACAGTAGCAAAGGGCTGTTGCTTGATGAGCTGTCCTGTTTTGCTATCAAAATAAGCTGCATTTGTACATCCGGGAGGTAACTGTTCACTTTCCTTTTGACCCATGATCGCCTGGCCGCCTTTTGGTGGAATGTTGAAGTTTAGTCTACCCGGATTAGGATATAACTTATTCATACTGTCCTCCATCTTCTGCAGGACGCCTGGATCGGCTTTTTTTGACCTCGCCAGATTTTTGGGCAAAAGTTCCTTCTGCACTTTACCATCTGCCAGTTTATAAATCAGGTTTTCTACCCAATCATAACTCATCGCCAGGCCTGTAAGGGTGATCAGAATAAGGAAAAACGACAGATAAAACCCGGTTACCGCATGCAGATCCCAATTAAGCCGCTTGCTTTTAGCTTTCCACTTAATTTTAAAGCGTTGATTGACTGCCTTTTTGTTCGCTGGCCACCAGATGATAATTCCGCTAATGGTAAGAAATAAACAAATGCAGCACGAGATGCCTGTAACGGCTTTTCCTGTTTGATTCAGTAATAAATAACGATGTAGGTTCCTAACAGTTCTAAAAAACTGTTTCTGAAAAAGTCCCTTGTACAAGATTGCTCCGTTATAAGGGTTGATATAAATAACTTTCATTTCAGGCCCTTTACCAACACGCGCCTCTGCGCTTAGTTCAGGTTCAGCTTCTAAAATCAATTTAGATACTTTTTTGCCGGGGTAAATGCTGTTGGCAATATTGAATAAACTGTCTGTACTTAGGCGCACCTGTGCGGGACGTACAAAATGGCGATCTTTAAAAAACACCAGTTCCAGTTCATCCTCAAAAGAAAGCAGGCACCCCGACACGGCGACCACCATTAAAATAAGGCCGGCTATTAAACCCAACCACAAATGCAGCCAGCCCGTAATGCCTTTAAACCGGTTATTTGCCATAAATTAAAACTTAAGCGCGATGCTGCCAATAAATTGCGCCGGAGCTTGTGGCGTTAACCTTACCGACCAGGCTTTTTCATTCGTTAAATTATTTACCTTAAAATTTACGCGGTATCTGGGCTGGTCATAAAATAAGGCAGCATCCAGCATTGTGTAAGCCGGTATGGTAATCTTGGTACTCTGTGTATTGGTTTGGTATGATTTACTTCCATAATTACCCCCAAAGCCAATGCCTAATCCACGCAGGCTGCCCTCTGGTAAGCGATAACTCACCCAAAGGTTAGCCATTTTATCCGGTCCTGATAAGGCCGGGCGCAAATTGTTCACTGTTGCATCAGCATTGGTAAATAAGCTATAATTATAGGCGTAGCCTGCTATAATATTCAAACCGCTGAAAGGATTTGCAATGATATCCACCTCAACGCCACGGCTTAATTGTGCACCATCCTGGATTGAATAATTGATATCCCGTGGATCTAAACGCAACACATTTTCAACTTTTATATTATAGTAACTTATCGTTCCTGATAAACGGTTATGGAATAAGTTGCCCTTCAAACCAAATTCGAGCTGATTGGCATGTTCTGGCTTGAATGAGGTACCATCAAGTGATTGACCATTTCGATTAAAAAATCCGCTCATATAATTACCGAATAACGACAGGTGGTCTTTACTGATTTCATAAACCAATCCTAGCTTTTGTGAAACAGCCGTTTGTTTATAGGGGCCTGCGGATGTGCCGCTTGAACCTAATCCTCCTGTGATTTGCCCGGTTACAATATTATAAACCCCCTTATAGTCAAATGTATTTACCCTGATGCTCGCCATGGCCAGCAATTGGTCGGTAACGTTAAATACGTCTGATACATAGGCACCATAAGTATTATCGCGGTTGTATTCTTTACGTAAAGTGCCTCTGCTGGTTAGCGAATCCACTTTGAAACGGCTGATTCGGTAGGCAGGCTGTGGGTTTATAAAGTTTACATCCTGGTTGTAATTAACCGTAACGCGATCAAAATCGTTATAATTATTATAAAAATCTATACCGGCAACCATACGGTTCCGGAATTTGCCTATTTTAAAATCACCTATAAAGTTCTGCTGTATATTGGTTGCAATAAAATTGGTATTTCCAACAATGATCTGCGGGCGCACGGTTGTTGCAGATCTTCCGTTCAACGCGGTGATGTAACCATCAATGGTAGAGCGGTTTCTTGAAATAATGGTTTGAGATGTCCAGCTACCTGATATTTTATAATTTACCTGTGCAAAAATGTTCAGCATCTGTGTCGAGTAAGTAAGATCGTTGCTCAGGAAGGTTTTATTATAGGGAAAGCCGATATCCGTTACCGATTGATTGGTATTAGGTGTGATAAAAGGATTGAAACGCACAACAGATGTACCTTTTTCCTGTCCAAATTCAACGTCCATCAACAGCGATAACTTATCTGTAATCTGATAGGAAAAACTAGGGGCTATCGCCATATTATTAGTGAAACCAATATCCTGAAAACTTTTTTGATGGGTGGTCGCGGCATTCAAGCGGAATAAAGCCGTTTTATCCGCATTAACGGGGGTATTTAAATCAAGTGTTAAACGATTAAGGTTCCAGCTTCCTGCGGTATAAGCTACTTCACCACCAAAATCATTATAGGGCTTTTTAGTGACTCTATTATAAAGACCGCCGTAACTGCTGGAAATATTAGTGCCGAACAAGGTTGTAGATGGCCCTTTGATGGCTTCAATCCTTTCCAGATTTATAGGGTCAATGAATGAAAAAGCCGGTCCGGCCACACCGTTTCGGGCATTCGGCTCTGTTTCAAAACCACGGGAGCGGAAAGTAACCCTTCCCTGGTTCAGGATCAAAGGGATGCCAGCTCCTGGTACGTTTTTGGAGATGCTACCCAAATCTATTACAGCTTGCTCCTGCATCAATTCCTTTGATACCGAATTGTATACCTGCGGATTCTCCAGGTTTTTAAGTGGTAAGCGCGCCACATAGCGGCTTTCACGTTTTGAAAATTTATTGATGCTGGAAGCAATGGTCACTTCCTGCAAAGCTTGAACGTTTTCTTTTGGTAGTTGAAAATTGCCGGTTGCGGTTTGCCCTGCAATTACGGCAACTTCTATCAGGTATTCAGGTGCGCCCAAAACCTGGATTTTTAAATGATAACTACCCGGGTTAACCCGATTGAAATGGTAAGTGCCAGTTTCATCTGTGAGCGTAGCCTTTTCAAGTTCGGTTATGGTAACAGATGCGGAGGCATAGGGTGTGCCGTTTACCAAAAGGATTTTACCAGTAATGCTTCCGGTATGTTGAGCGCTTGCTGTTAAACAATTGAATAGAATAGAAATTACCAGAATGATACGTAAATAATTTATCATTAGTTTAAGGGATATAAAAATTAAGGCGCAAATATATTTAATTAAAATAAGTCTAAATAAGTTTAGAGAAATAATATTTCAATTTAATATGCATGGTTATGCTAACAAACCTATTGCGGTTCGATGAAGAAAATAGGGGAATGGCAAATACCAATTCTGCTCGCTTAAATCGATTGATATTAAGTTATTTTGGTTTTAGCCTATAATGCTGTTATTCGAAATGACAAAAGGGTGAGATATTAAGCGGGTAATTTTTAAACGAAAAAACCGCGGACTTATTAAATGTCAAAATTATGAATGATACTTAGGTTTAACAAATAAAAAAGGCTACTCTTTGGAGCAGCCTTTGTCTGTTTTGGGAGTAAATCCCTTTTGTAGCCCGTAGGGGAATAACCTAGTTATTGCAACCTGTTGCTCTTCAATCTCTTAAATGGTTTTCGATATTCTACGCACCGAATTACTCACCATTTTCTAATGCACTTTAGCTCTGAATCTTACATTGTAAATATACAAATTTTAGAAATAAACATTAAGATTTTTGGCAACTTGTTTTTTTGCTTAAAAATTCAAGTTTAACATTTGCATAAGCGCAACCTATTCTCAAAGTTTTGTATTAAACAATATCATTAAGATAAATCCAACGGTTTCGACAAGCTTCTTGAAGAGCTTTTTGGGGAGATGTAGATGCGGTTATTAGTCAGGGTAGATTTAGAAGAAGCAACTGAGCCAGAGTAATACAAGATTGACATTTCGAATGACATGTATTTGTTTTCAAGTTTATTAGATAATAAATCATTGCAAGGCTTTATAATCTTGTGAAATATTTCTCGGATAAAAATGTTAGTTTTGATTTTTCAACAAGCGACATTTAGCACACAAATAAGTTAATGACCTCTCAACAAATTCTTTATATTAACTCCTCGATAGCTGTGGAAACAGGTAGGTATAATTTACTCTCTACCGCGGATGACAAATTTCAGTGCCTTAATAATATTATCTCATTAAAAAAACTAGTCAACTATAGTGGCCATGATTCTATCTATTTGGATTTTAAAAAATATGTTAAACTATACATAGAGGCTGTTGAGGAGAAAGACTCTGGTTATGATAATATAGATGTACAGCGCATATCTTCTAAGCTAGCTGATATATTAATTATAGACCAGATTAATATCTTGAAATTCTTCAAAAAGACCTTATTGATCAATGGATATCCGGATGAGGCCAGCGAATGTGAGTGCGTTTTACAGAAATTACGCATAAGCTTTTATAAGGCAAATAAAAATTTCAAGAACTATTGCAAACTCGTTGCTCTCTGGAGTTCCTTGTCAATTAAGAGACTTTTTATTTTGCTACTTGTGTTTTATATCGCGACTGTTCTGCTATTAATACCTGCATACTTTGAATCGCTTGAACTTTTTAAGGTCAACTATACTCGCTTCTCTGAGAACCAAATGTTAAATCATCTTCTAAATGTGCTTACCCTTTTCTTTGATTTATCAGATAATACGATGAAGGTAGAAGCTCAAAATGGTTTCGCCTTAATTCTAATTATTCTATCGAAAATTATCTACATCACTATTTTGGTTAACTTTTTGGCGAAAAAGCTAATTGATTTTATTAAAATTAATGAATAATGTTTTCAATCTTAGATGAAAAATTAAGGGGTTTAATATCCTATATTTTCAGGTCACTCATTGTGGTTTATAGCTTGGTAATTATTTACATTACTCAGAGTAATTATTTTTTGAAAGTTGGGTATATATTTTTTTTGAGCCTCTATTATTTGATATTTACTTTAACTAAAAGAAAGTCACATCCTGACTTAAGGCTTCTTCTTGATTACTGCATAATTTCACTTGTGCTTTATCAAAAGGATATTACGCTTATCTTGAATTATTTCTTATTGTTGATTCCAGTTTTAAATAGTCCAAATCATTCCCATAACAAAAAGAGATATTCTTTGTATATTGTGTTAACCTCGTGTATAATCTTTCTTGGCTGGCATTCGGACAGGCTTTTCATTTTGCTATTCCCAATCTTCCCGATGCTTGTAGTCGATTTTACCTTAAGAATTCGTGATGGTATCAAGCGGCTAAATGAGACCTTGTTTTCAATCATTGACACTTTTTATGCCCAAAACATCGGTAAGAAAGAATCTAGTAAGATATACAATTCCATCATTACAATTTTCTCGACAAGTGCATTTACTCGGAGACTGAATATTGAAACCATACTATGTCTGGTTCAAAAGCGGAAAGAACTATTACTAGTAAATAGTGATCGATTTATACAGAGATTTGAATTTAAATCGAAAGAAGATGTCATTGAATCATTAGAAAATGAAGACATTATTTTTAATAAAACTATTACCATTGATAATATTGTATATAATAATAATGTACTGCTTAAGGTTCGAGGTAATAATAGGGACTATATTTTTGTGTTACCATTTAACATAAGAGTCGTGTCTCATTTAATACGGCTTACATATTTATCAAGGTTAATGCTTTTTCCTTTTTTCAAGCATCTGGCAAGAGTGTTTGAAACCCAACATCAAATTATTGCCCAAAGGCGAAAAAACTTGCATTCATTGCAGGAAAATAAAGAATATATATTAAAAGCGAATGAGGTGATGCACTTTGTTAAGAATTGTCTTTCACCTATAAAAAGCGTCTTGAGGATATCTGAAATGTATTTCGAGACTGAAGAGACAGATATAAAAAGTTATCTAAAGGATACCTTTGATAAGCAGAGAAAACAGGCATTGCTTGAAATTCATAATATTATTACAAGATCAGATTTCATTTTGGAAAAATCTAAGAATCCATTTGAGTCCAACAATATCCATGAAATTCCAGTTTATAATGTAATCAATACTATCAGAAGGATCTGGACAGAAAAATATTCTAATCAGGATATTAGTTTCTCAGATTTTTATGTTGTCGACTTGATGAACAAAATGTGTAGACTAGACGTGGATACGTTATATCTGATTTTGAATAATATAATGAGTAATTTATCCAAATATGGAGCAAAAGAACATAATCTCGATTTTAGTGTTATTGATAAGGAACTTGAAATAGCTTTTACCAACAGCATAAACTTATCCAAAGTTAATCTAGATCAGTTAAGGAGAGATGCGGATAATTATAATAAAAATCTGAGAATCGAGATTTCTAAAAGAAAATCACATGGATTCGCGCATTTAAAATTGTATATTGACTCTATTGGTGCAGATAGCAAAATTGTAGTTGAGAACAATTACTTTACTTTTAAACTTAAATTACCACTAAATTGAAAAAGATAGCAATTTTCGAGAATCAGTATCATCAGGTAAAAATCCAATTTGAAGTTGCAAATAAAATTTTTTTTAATGATATGCTTGAATATCATCAGTTTAATTCTTCTCAGGATTACACACCAATTTCAAATATTTCTGAATTTAACTTAGTAATAATTGACATCTCTCTGTCGTCAAACAGTGATAAAGATGGATTTGATCTAATTGAAGAGATATTAATTCAAAATAATCCGCCAAAAATCTTGATTTTAACGGGTAACAGTAATATCAAGGAAAACTTAAAGAAAAGAAATTTGCCTGATCTACCTATTCTCATGAAACCTATTGACCCAATTGATATTAAAGATAATCTTTCCAAGTTATTGGTGTAGTCTTCTTAAAACTAGAGCATTGCCACGATTGCTTATTAACTTTTGACCTTGAACTTTCATTTTCTTTGAGTCCGTTCTGGGATTTTTTGCAGAAGTGACGAAGAAATATTTATGATGATGTCCCCAAATCATCGGGCTAAAACATCTTGAAATTTTAGTCTATAATGACTAAAGATTAAAACCTTTCAAATAGATAGAAAGAAAGTTTTAATGTTTTTTCATATTAGGAATAGTTGAATTTGGAGAAAATTACTCATTAAACGTATTCATCATTGAAAATTCAGTCAAATCTGTATCTATGCAGTTAAAAATATTTATTAATATTCCAATGGTTATATTGGTGTTTTCAGCTTCATACTTACCGTATTGCGACCAATTAAAATTATTTTCGTAAGTAATTTATCAGGGCTTGAGTAACCTTTGGATTTGAGAAGCAGGATTTAACAGAATTGCCTCCAACTTGCCAAGGGATATAAGCGAGTTTCTTCTAAACTCAGACGAATATTCGATATAGATAAATAGTTAACGATTATAAACAGCTTGGGCAACCTAAACGTTTTCTTACAGAGAGAATATACAAAATATGGCTTCAATAATATAAAGGATTTAGAATTTTTTTAATGAGTTTAAAAAAGTGTAATAAAAATTAAGGTAGTATCCTTTATTTGTGTAAATATCATTATTTGGCAATTGCAGCTTTGTGAGAGTTTGATAGGCTGTAATGAAATCCCCAATAAATCAAAGGTTTTCGCATCAAAATCTAATGTTGATAGTGGCTGATGAAGTAACTGTTTGATTTTAATAGGTTTAGTTCCCTTGCTTGGTTTTGTTTTATATCTTTACACAAAAAAATAAGTATGACTAAAATTATTAAATTAACTAGAAGGGTTAATGGTGAAGGTTACCCAATATATGTAAATGTTGAAAGTATCACTTTTTTTCAGTGGTCTACCCAATATGAATTAACACGAGTTAATTTTAAAACTGGTGGTGATAACAGTCAGATTTCAGTAGAAGAAACGCCAAAAGAAATTGTTGCTGCAATCAATCGATAGTATTTGACAAAATTTTAAGCCATTTAAGGCCTTGTAGTTACGCCAGGCTTTTTTATTTAATGGCCTTCCAACTCTATAATGCCTACAAAATAAATAGGAACTCTAAATTTAAGAAAAGTCGAGTAAATCTCTTGCGTCCACCTTCAAACATCTTGCGTAAATAGATAAATGGCTTATACTGGTATTTATCTGACCAAGTTCGGTTCTTGCAATTTGGCTCTGAGAAACTTCACTAAGTAAAGCTAGTTTCTCTTGTGACAAGCCTTTACTCTCTCTTACCTCTTTCAATCTTTTTCCAAATTTTTTTATAAACTCGTCGTCCTTTAAATACTTCACGTAGCAAATAGACATTTATAAAGTAAAATATTTAATAGCAAATTTGCTATTAAATATTTTTTCTCTTACCTTAGTTATATGAAAAAATAAATGAACTAAAATAAGATCGCAGTTCTATTATCAGCAAAGGAATTGCTAACAAGCCTCGTAACTAAATCTGACAGTTTAATCCCGCGAGCGTAAGTTGAGCAACCAAAGCCCTATATTTGCTATAGGGTTGGTGCTCGCTTATGTCTTTTGTGGGAGCCCTTCTGAAAAGAAGGGTGGCTTTGTCAGAGCCAAGTTACATTAGACTGAGTGAGTTACCAGCCCTATTTTTATCTAGTACCTTCCGGTTGAGGCTTATTTAACAAAAATTAGATAAGAATCAATATGCAATCAACTAGGGTTTTAGGCACAGTAGATCAGAAAAAATATTTCACCAAGTTTAAGGAGGGTGATGAAAAAGGATTTGAATTCTTTTATAATCGGTTATACCCGTCGGTATACCTCTATGGCTTTAAGTACATCAAGGATGATATCAGTGCGGACTGCATCGTAAGCGAAGCCTTCCTCAGGCTCTGGTTATGCCGGAAAAATATTGCCTGTCCCGAGCACATCGAAACCTTCTTGAGGAAAGTAACTGGTGACGGTTGCAGGGCATATTATAAAACGAATGCCAACAGTTTCCAGCACAGCATGCTGAGACTGGATGCAATCGAAAATTATCAGGATTTTATCGGTGGTTACAATCCGGATGATGATTTGGGAACTGATGCCGTCTATTACCTTGAGCTAAGGGATGAAGAAAAAAAGCAGTGGGAGAGGATAGAAGCCGTTCTACCGAACCTCAGCCATGATCAACAGCTTTTTATCCGGCTGTGCATCAAATATTCATTTGATTACCCGCGCATGGCCTGGCATATCGGCGGTATTTCCGATTATCAGGTCGCAAAGAAGGTAGAGCGTACACTGGAATGCCTGAAAGCAATTGTAAACGATGCAGAGAAATTCAGTGAACTGGGAAAGACCAATAGGTTCAGTTTCGAGGGTGAAGTCAGCGAGGAAGAATCCAAAATCCTTACTATGCGTTATGAGTTACAGTACAGCTTCAGTGAGATCGCCGAAGCATTAAATCTTGATCAGGGATATATACAGCGGGCGTTCGCCGCCGCTTCCCTCAGGATCAAAAAAAATAGGAGGAGGTGACATGGAAAAGGATAAGATGATCATTACCCGTAAGATACAGCTTCGGATTGATTCAAATGATAAGGAGATGGTAAAGCAGACAATAGGACAGCTGTACGGCTGGCAGTCGATCTGTTACCGCGCGGCCAATATGATCATGAGCCATCAGTTCATACAGGAACGGGTAAAGGACTTTTTTTATCTTACCGAAGAAATAAAACTCAAGATCGCAGATTCTAAAAAAGAGGAAAACGGGATACTGAAATCCTCCCGGCAGAATACCACCTACCGTTTGCTTTCCGATCATTTCAAAGGGCAGATACCCACAAACATACTGAGCAACCTCAATAACACGCTGATTGCCTATTTTAACCAGGAAAAGGAGGCCTACTGGAAAGGTGAAAAATCCCTGCGCAATTACCAGCGTAACATACCGCTGCCCTTTGGCGCAGAAATAATCTGCCGTTTGTCGAGGACGGCCGACAACCGTGATTTCACCTTTAAGCTTTTCCAGATCCCGTTTAAGACCTACCTTGGAAAGGACAGGTCGGGCAAAAAGAAAATTTTCGAACGGATGATCAATGGCACATTAAAACTCCGTGCAAGCCATATACAACTTAACAAAGGGAAAATATTTCTGCTCGCATCCGTACCGATAGAAAAAGAACATCATTCCCTTGACCCTGCGGTCATTGCTGAAGCCTCTCTTTCCATCGAACATCCGGTAACAGTAAAGATCGGGCAACATGAGCGTGTAATCGGGAATAGGGAAGAGTTCCTCCACCGCAGGCTGGCTATACAGGCCGCAGTAAACAGGGTTAAAAGGGCAGTGCCATTCAACAGGGGCGGTCACGGCAAAAAAAGGAAAATGAAAAGCGTGGAAGATTATAGGCACATGGAAAAACGCTATGTTGAGCAGAAGCTTCATGTTTATAGCCGAATGCTGATCGATTTCTGCATTAAGCACGGCGCTGCAACGCTCCTGCTCCTCAACCAGGAAGAAAAAGAGGAACTAGCAAAGGAAGACCATTATTTGCTGCACAATTGGAGCTATTACAGCCTTAAGGAAAAGATCAGCTATAAGGCAGCATTGGCAGGCATACAGGTCATCACCGAATAGATAATAGAGAGGTTGTTTGCATAACCGTAAGGTGGGACAATTATGTACTCACAAGCCCAAAGACAGGCATTGCAAAGGCGCGGCTCATGTAAAAATAGAGGATAATATTGTCGGTAAGCTATCTTAAGATTGAAGACAACAATTTCCGAAATATCAGGGTACATTTATTGATCTGCGGTAAGTTATAAAGAAGTTCAGCTATGATAATGGAACAAAATTCCTATGAATGATAATATAAAAAAAGAGGTTTTTGGCATAACCGTAGGGTGGGACTCCAAGTGCTCACGAGCCCAAAGACGGGCATTGCAAAGGCGACTCTCATGTCAGAAATGATCAATGATTTTGATGGCAAACGGTCTCCAGATCGAAAGGGATAATTGTAGAAATATCGGGATAAATCTATTATCGCGCGGTCAGTTATAGAGGAAAGTTCAACTATGATAGTGCAGAAGAACGCTTATAGTTGACAATAGAATAAAAAAGAGGTTTTTTGCAAAACCGTAGGGTGAGACAGCTATGTACTCACGAGCCTAATACCTAGGCATGCAATGGCGGGCTTCGTGTCAGAAAAGGAGAACAATCTTGATATTAAGCTGCCTCCAGATCAGGTAATGGCGAAAATATGAGGGTACATTCAGTAATGATGTGCCTAGTTATAAATGAAAGCTCAGCTATAATGTGGTACAAATAACTATATAGACCACGATTAAAAAAAAAGAGGTTTTTTGCAGAACCGTAGAGTGAGACAGCTATGTACTCATGGGCCTAATTACAAGGTATGCAATGGCGGATTTAATGTTAGAACAGATGGAATACAAACCGTAGAGAAAAAGTTAAGCTTCACGATTACGTATATTAAAATTGGGAGCTTTTAAAATTATGAATAGGGCAGATGACCACTGACGTGATATTGAAATATCACATCATCCCAATTCGAAGATGTAGGGCTGCTGTGTTCCTCAAGTTTTTTCCGTAAATGCAAAAGCAAAAACCAGCTGCGGGCTAAGTGTCAAGAGTTTTTGCAGGCCGCAGATGCGCGGGGGGAAATCTATTGTCCATAGTAGTCCGGTTACCTACTAATTCCCTGATTTTGCCCTTTGCGTTTTTTCTTTCTCTTCTTTTCAGCCTGGTCAACTGAACCTGGCCCGAGAGAAGAGGGATAAACGGGTTCCATCATGATTTCTATAAAACCCGAAACCGTTTTTCCCACTGTCTGTAGCAAATCATTTGTGCTGTTGAATAGTCCTAACGATACATCCCCTGCCAGTCTGTTAGTAAACGAATTGGCATTGTTGTTTTGTGCATTCCCAAATTCCAATAGATCCAGCTGCTCTCTCTGCGCAATATTTCCGTTTTGTTGGATATTGGCAAAGGCAAGTGTTTCATTTAACTTCCTGTCAAAGCCAAACAGTTGATCGAAGAGCGTTTCACCTGACTGCTTAAACCCTAGACGGTTAAACTGGCCCAATTTCTTCGAGTGTTCTGTGTTTTTTCCCCTGGAAGTATTCATCGGGCTAAGCTTTAGCCTGTTATTTATATCTTTACGGCTAACAATTATCTGTATGTGCATTTGGTTGCCGCCTTTGATCTCCCCACGTTTTTTATCACCACTAACAACTTCTTTGTCCTTATAAGTGTAATAGCGGTTGTTTTCTATTTTTCCAAACCATAAAAGGTCTTTTGCCGAGTTAATCCCATCCCGTTTGAAGTTTTTGGCATATTCGTCCATTACCTTTTCGGCAAAAAACTTCATCTGGTCTTTTACCCCAGATGCCCCAAACACATCCGTAAGGTGTTTCAGTTCCTTTTGGCTTGGGCTAATGTTGATCAAAAAAAACTTTGCATCAGTCTTGCAGAGTTTTGCAATATTGTTGTCTATAGAGCGCCTCACCTCATAAGGTTCTATGTTGGCTGAGGTATGGTTAAACCAGTTTTCCGGTTTGTTCTTGTTAAAGAGCCTGTTTTCCTTCTCAAGATAATTAACAAGCTCTCCGCTGCTGCCCTTATTGTTTGCCGTTGTACTATCTGTGATATTGATAAACATTTCAAAGAAGTTCTATCTGTTTACGTGTCAGTTTCGCGAGTTCTTCTTTTTCCTTTGAAGAGGTCATCATGTTAAAAGAATCCCTTTCTTTGATGTAACTGTTCAGTAGAAAAAGAAACCTTTCCTTCAATATCTGCTTGGTTTCCATTTTAATCTCTATTTTTTCCACTGACATGCTCAGGGCTGACAGGTTTTTCGCCTGTGCCAACTGGTTTCCAATAACCTCATCATTATGTTTCAGTACCAGGCTATTAAAACAATCCACGATCTTTTTAAGGGTTTCGATCATTCTTACCGCATCTCTTTTTATTGGGATGAGCAGCTCTTTTTCCTGTGTTTTGATAAATCCTATATATTCCTTTTGTCCCTTCAGTATTGTGTTTTTTAAAAGCTCATCATTAAAATCGAGCGGATCCTTTTTGCTACGGTAAAAATAATCAATCATCTGAGAGAATACCTGCCGTTTCGACTTCCCAAGTTTTAGTGCTATCTTTTCAAATTTGGCATCATCCTGCACCGAGTATTTTACCGTTCTCAAACTTTCCTGCATATCCATATATCTGTTTAGCTTTATATCCTGTTATTTTGGACTCCTAATGGAATCCCTTTTTCAAGCCTCATGGTCATTTAATAAAGGCAAAGAACCCCTGGAGGGTTCTTTTAAACCCGTTTGCGTAGCACACGGCAAGCAAAGTAGGGCTCTGCCCAACTTCCGCTTGCTCCTTTTCCCAAAGAAGGAAAAGGACTTTTCTGCAATGTGCCTACCCGTCATGGTTCGCTATTATTTTCCAACAAGGTAATATGGCTGGCAAAGTTTGGATGGTACGACGGTTCGTATTGGATGAGGCCGTTTGCGATCAGCTCGCCCATGCATTTGTGGTAGGTTGCATAGGAACGGATGGCCGAATGTTTCATCAGTTCCCGCCTTGAAACCCGAAACGGGTTTTGGCGCAATGCCTTGTCGTGGTACATGAGTATGGCCGAATAAAGGCTGAGGTGCGATTGACGGAAACGCCTGTTCCCGCTGGCGAGTTTCAGGAAACTGGCCAGTTGTTCTGCCGTTCCCATTACGAATTTCCGATTTCGCCCAACAACTGTTCGATGTCCGCATGTGCATAGTAGAATATGCCACCGATCTTTTCATAGGGAAGTATTCCTTTGATGCGCAGGTTCTGCAACGTGCCAGAGGAAATCTTCAACAGCTTCCTTACCTCCGAACTGCGGAGGAATTGCTTGCTGGTTACCGTTTCATTTGTTTTGATGGTCTGTTTGATCTCCGCTATAAGTTCGGACTTGAACCTGTGGAGCTCTTCTCTCGTTAAGATTTCGATCTGCATAATGCCTCCGTTTTTAAGTTTACGGAAGCAAATTTGTAGTGGAAGATGGTTGAAACAATGACCAGAGAGTTGGTCTGGTCATATACAGTGGATGAACTGCTTGCTATTTTTTGCCAGGTTCTATTGGTATAACTTTGAAAAGGCGATGCTCTGGTTGTATCGAAGTACCTTTGATGGTTACATCTCCTTTTTTGTCAACAAAGTAGTTTCGAGCGGTTTCTATGGGAATATCCTTACCACCGTGTGAGAAATATTTGGAGATCATCTTAGCATACGGAATTTTGTGGTCGCTCTTTATAAGTTTCCTGCCAGATGGCAGTTGTATATCACGCAATTGTTGAATAACATCTATGAAAGTTGGCAGATGTCCATCATCAATCAGGATCTTAAGTGAAACTTCAAATTGATTCAATTCGACCAATTCAGCATTTAGTTTTTCGATTTCTTGTTTTTGGTTCTGGATAAGTTCATCCTTTTCTGCGATAACGATCTTAGATGGTCTGGCATTCCATTGGTCTAAGTTCTTCAAGTATTTTTGGAACTGTTGGAGCTTGGCAAGGTTCTGCCTGTGCATGCCGTGGTTGCTTGAAAAAGGATCCTGCATCTCGAAATGTTTGATCCTTGTTTGAACGATCTGCCAGACGTGACGAAAGAAATCCTTTTCGCTGGCTAAGTTGTTTTCCTGGGCATAATTCAGGTGATAGCTATAATAATCGGCATACTCCTTTTCGTCTATTCTGTAAATTTTTAATAGGAAATGGTTATCATCATGGCTATGCCATAACCCCATGAAAGTACCAAGATCATATGCATGTGGAGAAAATGAAAATGGTTTACGGGGGCTGAAGTAGCTTTTTTTCATAACTATCTAATTTAACAATTTATTCTTTGCAAAAGATGATACAGTCAGCCTATGAACTCCTAAAATTCGACCAATAGCCGAATAGGATTTCCCTTCATCTATTAGGCTTCGAACTTTTTCTGCTTTTTCCGATAATTTCGAGTACGATGATTTACTACCTATTGGCCTTCCAAGCGTTTTTCCTTCAGATCTTATTCTTGCTAAAGCTTCTTTAGTTCTTTGAGATATCAGGTTTCTTTCAATTTCCGCCGACAGGCCAAATGCAAACGCTAAGACTTTCGAGTTTATATTATTACCTAACTCATATCTTTCCTTTATGGTATATACTAAAATGTCTTTTTCCATGCAGTCATGAAGTATTTTCATGATCTGCATCAAATTGCGACCAAGTCTTGATAGCTCCGTTACTATAAGCTGATCACCTTTCTTCATTTTTTTCAAAAGCTTCCCGAATTTTCTTTCATCTAGTTTTTTTGTTGAACTTATTACTTCTTCAATCCAGAGATCAATGGTTATTCTTTTTTCCTCAGAATATTTGGTGATCTCAAATTTTTGATTTGCTAGAGTCTGTTTTTCACTACTTACCCTAATATATCCATAATTCATTAGCTAATTGTTTTAATTTCAGGCAAGATAAATTCGATATTTTATTGAATAAAATAATGGGGCGTTTAAAATAGCCAATTGGAAACCATTCAGCCACGAGAAAACAGATTGGTTTGATCCCGAGTGGATGTTTGGGGTAAAAGGATTTGACATAGTAATAGGTAATCCGCCTTATGTAGATATCAAGAAGTTAGCAAAGGATAAGGTTAAATATTATTTCAAAAATTATCAAACTGCCGAGAACCGAATTAATCTTTATTCAATTTTTATCGAAAAGGGTAAATCACTGTTAAATATTAGCGGGTCACTTGTATATATAAACCCGAACTCAATGCTGATTAACGAATCTTATTTTAAAACTAGAAGCTTCATTATTGAAGATGTAAGGAAGATAATCAAGTTGCCAGATTCTACATTTGAAGCTGCAACAGTTGAAACAATAATATTAATATTGTCTAAGACATTTATTGACCCCATGATATTAGGTAAGTTCTTTGGAAGGAATGAAAAACTACACTTTGGCAATATTAAGTTTAGTAGTTTCAATAAGGAAGATTGGTTAAAAGATCCTCATCTAAGATTTAATATTTTTTCAGAAAATGGTGCAAATAACCTCTTATCAAAAATTGAGGAAGGAAGCGCTAAATTGAGTTCACTTGTCGATTTTTCTTTGGGAATTACTCCATATGATAGCTATAAGGGACATTCCAAAGAACTGATGAATAAAAAGGGTTTCCATTCTTTGGAAAAACTTTCCGAAGAATATGTGCCATTAATAGCTGGAAAAAATATTCATAGATTTGTAGTTTCTGATGTTACAAAGGAATACTTAAGATATGGTCCATGGTTAGGTGCCCCGAGGGATAGGAAGTATTTTGACAATCCTAAAATTATCGTTAGACAAATATTAGGTAATAAAAATCTAAATATCATAGCAGCCTATTCTGATGTTCCTAATTTCTTTACCCAGATTGGTTTCTCACTAATCTCAAAAACGGATGATAATGATATGCTTAAATATATCGTTGCGCTATTGAATTCAAAACTAATAGCATTTTATCATACAGAAAAGTTCCTCGATAAAGAAAAGTCTGTATTCCAGAAAATCTTAATTGCGAATTGTAAAATTCTCCCTATTAAAGTTTCTTCAAATCCAGAAGAAATCATCGAATGTGTTAACTTGATAATTAAGTATAAAAAAATGAATTTCGCCAAAGATATCGAAGAAATAATGCAAAAGATCAACTTACTTGTATATAAAATTTACAATCTTTCTGAAGATGAGATTTGTAAAATTGAAGGAGCTAAACCAATTATACAAAATTAATCAAAGCAAAATGAACCTCAAAGTGTAATCATAATGGTAGCTCATACTTGTTTATATCTAATTGGGGATCTATTATTAAAGCATCCTCATAACTCAATTCATATAGATGATAAACTATTGCATTTATTTTTTCTTCATTAAGTAAAACCTTATCACTTTCTCCTGTCTGTTTAAATGAAAGTATTTCGTCAACTAGTCTAATAATATGATTTTGGGTATTTATGTCAGCTTTCTTTATAGGAACAGAGTGCAATTCGTAAATACCAATAGTAGGCATCAAATACTTATTTGAGTACCAAAAGTTAATAACTTTCGAATTTAGCAATGCGCACAAGTATTTCAGTGGGGTCTGTTTGTCCCAGTCATCAAACCGAGATACATTAGTTGTGTCTAAAAAGTAATTCTGTTGGTTATCATAGGCACATAATAATTGCATCGAACTGTTTATTCTTTGAGTGACAATCTTTTCAGGAACTTCAAAGAAATCTTTTGTATAAGAAACGGAGCCAACTTTCTCTTTCATTAAATCAGGGCGGTACCAAACATATTCATTGTTCCAGTTGAGTTCATATGCCTTTATATTTCTTCCTCGAAATATCTTTTTGTGATCATTCGAAGAGCTTGTAGCAGATAAAAATCGGCTGTCATCACTTGTTTTAACGCCTCGACTAAATTTGATAATATCGCTTAATGGGTTGGTGCCCAACTCTATCTTTCTAAAAAGATATGCCTGTGAACTCTTTATATGAGTATTTATTTGCTTAAGAGGGTCATAAATTATATCATTAACATTCAATTTCATCACCTCATGAAATAGCTCGTCATATACACCAATATTATAGCTCTGATAAGGCTCGCAATTTAATAGAATAATCATTGGTTTAACAATGGCAGCAAAAATACCCATTTTAAGGTCAACAATCTTTTCAAGTTTGCCGGCGCTAAAAATTAAATCCCTCAGTTTAGAGAAGCTGTCAGTTGCTTTCCAAGTTTGAGGAATTATATAGCACAACGTTCCCCTTTTCTTTACTAGGTCAAACGCTCTTTCAATAAAAAATGCGTACGTATCTACTTTGTTTTTTGAGCATTTAAAAACTGATTTCAGGTAATTCCTATACTCAGTCGGTTGAAGGTTAGCTATGTTTATATAAGGAGGGTTACCAATTATAATATCAAATTTCTCAATCCCAAACATCCACTCGGGATCAAACCAATCTGTTTTCTCGTGGCTGAATGGTTTCCAATTGGCTATTTTAAACGCCCTATTATTTTCGACAGAACCGAATAGCCCCTGTTGATCGAATATTTCTTTTTGAATTTCATGAAATCTCTCCTTTAAAATTTGTTTTTCATCTCCCACACTTTGTAAATAGTCGAACCTGACCTGTTGTATTTCGCTAAGTAATTCAAGAGGATTTTTTTTCTTTTTCGAATTGTACATAGGGACCTGTGTTGTTTCATCAGGCAGCTTTACTAAAGTATCAGCAGTAACAAATTTAAATTCGAGATTTGGGAGTGGTTCAATGCCTCTGTTCGGTTTATTCTCATCTATATGTTCATCTACAATCAAAGTCAAAAAACATCTTAATTTAGAAATTTCAGCAGCAATTGGCTGAATGTCAACACCATATAAGCTATTTTGGATTATGCCGATTTTTCTAGCATAATCAGGATTGTTTGTCAGCTTTTGTTTAACTCTATCTTTCTGCTTGAAATCATTTGTTTTGTTTATTTGGCGCTGTATCCACCAGTCTGCATTGCTATCAAGTTTATGCAACCCAAATACCATTTTCTGCAGAATACCCATTGGAAACGCTCCAGAGCCGCAAGCTGGATCTAATATTTTGAGTTCATCTAATGCTATTAATACATTTTCTTGCTCTTCCTCTAAAAGATTCATTTCCCCTTCGATATCAAATATCGGTTCTAACCGCTCTCTTTGTATTTCAGTCTTAGCCACTAAGTAAAACAGAAGACTCTCGGTCGCCATGTAATCTACTATTTCTCTAGGCGTGTAAAAACTACCAGTTGCTTTTCTAGCTGTTTCTCCACTGTCAGGATCAATCTCTGCAAGTAAATTCTCAAAAATACTCCCTAGCATCTCTGGATCTACACTCACTTCAACGTCTAAGATAGAATTCTCATCAATCGTAAAATTATATTGTTCTAGTTTCTCAAAAAAGTCGACAAACCATTGATCAGGTATTATAAGGTTATTAATATACGATGAATACCCTGTAGCTGCATTAAGTTTATAATAATCGTCGTATTGAGCTTCAAATAATCCACCATTCAAAAAAGGAATGTATTCACAACCATTTGGCAAATCAGTAATTCTTTCACATGTTGGTGTATTAAGGGTTTGGAAAAATAACTTTTCCAAGATATTATGATAATAACTGGGATTTTGCCTGACAGCTTTACTCGAAAGTAAGTGTTCTGGCAATAATGATATGCCAGCATCAGATTTTTTCACCTTTAGGAACCAGCAAAATACTGTTCTTCCTATTAAACGAACAGCAAACTCTTGATAAGGCTTACTGGTATCGCTACTTACACTAGGAAGCTGTAAAACTCTTTCATAGGTTTTAATGGTTTTACCTTTACCAATCGTTGCACCGATAAGTTTATAAAACTGCTCACTAATGTCATTGTAGAATGCCTTATTTAATTTTTCTACAGAAAATGCATTTACTAAGGAAGTAAAATCAATCTGCTTTTCTATGCTTAATGCCTCAAGGCGTTCTGCGACTGTTGTGCAATTTTCGGCTGGACCTACAAGATAAGTATATCGTTTTGCGTGCGTTAATCTTTCCACTATACCATCGTCAGATATGATACTATCTTTTGCCACGAGTGTCAGACGCCATAAAGTATTATCATTTGGTGTGATAAAATTCACCAATGCAGCTTGCCCAGATGTCAGAAGTTTTCTAACGTATTTTTGAATAACAACCTTGCTTCTTTCAATACGAACAGAGGATTGTAACTTTATTTCATAGCAAGTTATTTCAGTATCATCCTCAAGTTTAATGGTACCATACATATTTACTTTATCAATAACTTTTGATTCAGACAAACTGAGATTTTCTCCGCTTGGAATCAGGTCTTTAAATAAATTCAAACCAGAACCGAAAACGGGGCTCAAAACCTCTTTTGCGAAAAGTATTCTGTCGTAAGGATACTGTAGTGCTTTTTTAATCTGTAAATGGTTTGCAGGCATCTATATAAAACTTTGAGTTAAAACTATTTGCGGGTTTATTATTCCCAATGAAACATTTCCTTCTCTATTTGCATCAGCTTTTATACTAAGATCGTATCTGTCTAAGACGTCAATGAAGAGATGATCAATCAATTTTAATGGGTCTTTCAATAATCTATTGTTATTCAAGAAAAAGTCGTTAATAGATTTCGGCATTCCTTTGCTTGAAAACGTTCCTTTTTTGATTAGCTCTACAAGTCTCTGTAGTGCCTTTTTCTTCTGCTCCGTTGGAGTAGATTTCAGTATTGCATTTATATTGTTTATTGCTTTGTTTTCAGCGATACTTAAACTTTGTTTAGTTATAGTATGAATATTACTCTGATTCTTTTCGGACTTAAAGTATTCAAGACCAGCAATTGCTTGTTGATGGTGAAGATTATGAAGATTTACTGCCGATTCTTTAATATTAGCTTTATAAATATTTACCGCCTGAAGAAAGTTTAATTCAATTGCGGTTAAATCAGGTGTAATTAGACAAAATATGCCTGGATGATTATCGCTTTTTAAGTATGCAACTGAAGTATTTTCTAATGGATAATTAATTTCGTTAGCTTCCGAATCAATAAAATTCAGTTCATTGTTTTGCTTAGCTTTTCTTCCACAACGAGCCTTGTTCGGAATCTGATTAATTTCATTAAAATACCTTATATTCTTCTTCTTAAAATCCCGAAGTTCATTTAAATAAATCAATATCTCGCTTTCTTCCTTTTGGATTTTGTTCCCGAAAAGGCCATTATTATCTTCGTTCATTTCCTCCAATAGAGAAAATATTCTGGTGTCTTCACCAAACGCTGTGTGAAAAGATTGAAGTTTCCTTAATGCATTGTTGACTAAATTTATCTTCGCATCGCCGTGGCTCGAGGGATAAAAATTGTAAACATAAATTTTATCAGCTCTACTTCCAATGCGATTGACGCGACCAATTCTTTGCATAAGCCTTGTAGCATTCCATGGCACATCGTAGTTAACAATAACATTACTTCTATGCAAATTGACACCCTCCGCTAGAACTTCGGTTGTTATAATTATATCAAAATCATTTTTCCATTTCTCTTCATCTAAGTTTGCATCGAAGTTTTCTAATAAGGTATTTTCAACACTTTTTCTATTTTCAGCGCTTACAGCCAATATCCTATGGCTGGTTGACTCTGATAATTTAGCGCTCAGTTCGAGTGCAGTCTCTTTACTTTCAGTGAAAATCACCAATTTTCCGCTAGGGTTTTGATTCTTAGAAAAGAAAGTAGATTTAATTTTTTCCGCAAACTGAATCAATTTAGGATCTGTTTTTACCTTTTTCCAACGTTCTACCAAATTGTCGATTTTAGCTTTATCGTCAAGCAGCAACCCAAAAAAGTCTTTATTGAAAGCATCTCTTTTAAACTCTTTGTTATTACCCCCTTTTTCATTTATTCTAGCCTCAATCTGATCAAATGTGAACTCTTCCTCAAATAATTTATTTATATCTAAGTCTGGAGCAATAAATACCCTATCTTCTTCAAACATATCAATCATATTGTCAACAGCTTTTTGTAATCTTTTTATGGATTGCTTAAAAGCATAAAAACTACTTTCCAATCTTTTCACTAGGAGGGTCCTCATTATTACGGAAAGTCTTCCGGAAATAGATTTCACGTTACCGTAGACTTTAATATCGTCTTCATTGATAAGGTGTTCTATGGCTCTATATCGATAATACCCTAATCCATCTATTTTATTACCGTGTTCGTCGAGACCTGTTATTTGAGAAACAGTTTCGTAGAATAACATGCCCAGCTCATCATCAAGTTCATAAAATAAAGGGATAGGATCTCCAACCTGAGGAAAAATTATGCCTTGATTTTTTAGATCCTCTATATAATCAGGGTTGTTTTCAATATCAGTTCTTGTTCTCCTTATTACTAAAGGTTCAACGACATCGTCCCTGAGTTTATGAAATAAGGCTTTGAGCTTGGGAATGTTTAGTTTCTTTTCTGAAGATAGTTTTTTGTACTGTTCATTTATGGGTTTAAAATATTCCTGAAGATTTTTAATGCTTTCTAAAGTACTGTTTCGCCTATCTTGAAATAGATATAACTGATTTTCTATATCCTGTGGCCTATTATTTAGTGGGGTAGCAGAAATTAGTATTACCTTTTTACGAGTATCGCCATTTTCAGATGGTCGAGTCCTTGAAATTTTACATATATCTTGAAGAGCGATGTACATTCCCGTATAATCATTTCTAAACTTATGTGATTCATCAACAACTATTAAATCATATTGCTCGGGATTTGAATATGAATAATCACTTTCATTTAAAACTTTTTGGAGGCTACCCAAAGTTACAAATTCAAAATGGCTCCTAATTTGAAACTCTTCCGTGGTTTTCTTCCAATTAGCTTCCAATGCAGGTGGTAAAACAATTAAAATTTTGGTATGGGTACCATTTTCATATATAAACTTCTTAATTACCATGCAAGCAATTATAGTCTTACCAAGGCCGACTACATCAGCTAAAATAAAGCCATTGTGCTTCATCATAATGGCATATCCCTGATTTGCTGCATCAGATTGATACTTAAGTCTCATAAACTTGTCAGGCAACAATAAATCAATATTATAAGGATCATAATCCACCCTCTTACCGAAATATTCAATCAACATCTTAATGTATAATTCGAAAGGCGTAAAGTTATCACGCAAATAGGTGCCATTTTTAATTTTTTCAACCTCCGCATGAAGAATAGGTACTGATTGCTCCCATAATTTTTCAAACTCATCGGTCGCGAATTTTACATCATCATAGTCTCTTAAGCTAACGTTGAATTCGTAATTTGATTCCGGATTTGCTCCAAGCCCAGAATCCGTTAAATTTGAAGACCCTGTAATGACTTCACACGGAGCATGCTGGTTGAAATTTTCAGGCCGAAATATATATACTTTTGCATGAATTTTTTTTGAGGGATGTGCTCGTAATTCAATTTTGTTATCGGTCAGATCTTTTATAAACTGTATTATTCCTTCTTCAGTTGTTTGATCGTAATTAGCTTCCTGAATATTTTTTATTGTTTCATTTATAAAATCAGCCTTTGTTTCTTCCTGGTTTTCAATATAGTATTGTCCTCGGTCATGATGCTTTTTTATTAATTGATCGACATTAATGCCCACAAGAATTCTAATTTTTGGAATTCTGTCTAAAAAGGCACGTACTTTGAAATAGCCAGACGTTCTAAAGTAACCTACCAAAGCATCAAAGTGTCTTATGCTCTCAATGTTAGTAAAAACTCCCTCAAATTTTTGTAGAAGGCTGTTATTATCTTGGTTTGTAAAAAACTTTGTCGACATCAATTGGTGTTTAAGCATCAAATATAAATAACCTTATCACTTTCTCTATTCAATTATATTAGTTAATTACGTTTCGACCGTAAGCTAATATATATCGTTTTGATTGTTGGGAGAGGACTATAGCAAATGAACCATTATATTAACCTTTTCTCTGCTTTCCGACAGAAACTTGCTTCCGTACGGATCGGATTTTCTTTATAAATGCCGGTAAAATATCCTTTAATTTAGTATTTCGCCAAAAGCTGTGTGTACTCTTGTCATGTTGCCTAACTCTGACCCTATATGCAAGCTTGCGGCATTTCTTAATTTTGTAACGACTGCTTCGAAAATGTCTTTCAAGCTTTGAGTTGACATACATGTCGATTTCTTCAAAGTATCTCTCAACATCGGTATAAGAATAAATGGCAATCCATTTTTCAATTACTTTTTCAATTTCACTAAGTGGTGTAACACCAATTTCAATAGCGTTTATGGTCTGCTTTAATTTACCTTTTAAAAAACCTAAGGTTTCTCTACTAGGGTATACATGTTCACCATCGAACTTGATTGAAAGAAAACCAAAATCTGCTTGTTCTGGATAGATGATCACTGTTTTTCCATTGTTGGTTTCTAACGGGTGGATATTTAGTGCATAATTTTCAGTCAGGAAGTTTTTAATTTCCTCATATCCAGTTCTTGCCTCCTCTTCTGATTTAAAAACAACCACAAAATCGTCTGCATACCTAATCATTGGATACCCCTTTTCTTTCATGTGTAAATCAAAAGTTGAGAGATAAAGGTTAGAAAGGATAGGTGAAAGTGGATTGCCTTGAGGAATGCCCTTACCTGCATTCTTGAATAATTTCCGATGCGCTTTGCTCAATTTATTTAAACCACCAACTTTTTGCGACAAGGAAGCAGCGATTAAAGGATTTAGTGATTTGTCTGGTAAATTAGGATAAATCAAATCGTGCAATAATGAATCTTTTTTTACTTCTTCGAAGAAATTAATTATGTCTGCTTTAAGTATGACCTTACCAGACTGGCGATAGATTGCCTTCATAGCTAATACAGCCTCTCTAATACCTAATCCCCGCTGATAAGCAAAACTTATTCCTTGACTTTCATTTAAAACTTGTTCGAAATTTGTCTCTAAAATAGCTGATAATGATTTCAAAACAACCCTATCACTTATCTCGGGAATTTGGAGAGGTCTAAACTTTCCATTATCTTTTTTTATAATTGCTGCTCTAGTAGGCTGGAATTTGAATGTTCCGTTAGAAAGGTCTGCGGATATTTTTTCTAAATTTGCGTCTAGATTTTCGGCAAATTGTAATATAGTTATACCAGATAGACCGCGAGAGTCTTCATTGTCCTTTTTTAAAAGATTCCATGCATGTAATAGATTTCCTTTTGATGCTAGTTGAGAGAGTAAATTGAGAGACATGGAAAAATTTTGGACTTAGCGAAAATAAGAATTAAAAATAAGATATGTAGTATGGTTGTGTGCTGTAGAAAAATATTAGTATACGTTCGACTCACTTCCTAATATTTGATGAGATTTTTTAAAAAAAAGTTATATTTAATTTTATAGCAATTGCAACTTAAAAATATAGACAAAAAGGTGAATGATTTGGTGAGTCGCTTTTCAACACCCTTCGAGATAGACTTTAAACGCTGAAAAATACCCAACAAATCCCATCATATAAAACCTTAATCCCCCAGAACATATGGTAATCTAAAAATGAACAGCAGAACGAAAGGTAGAAGAGGCTGTATCATAAATCATGGTATCAGCCTCTTTTTCATTTAGCACAATTTGATATAGGGCTAGCTATTAGCATTTTATCTTAATATTTGTTTACGTTTTATCTGTTTTAATCAACTGATTTTCATATATTTAAGTCATAACAGAAGCAGTTATGGCGGCAAGAAAACCTATTTTTAGACCCTATCAGCAGAACCAGCTGATGGCACTTCCTCCCAGTTTTGACGAGTTGATACCAGCGGACCATACCGTTAGGGTTGTCAATGATGTGATCAACGCGATCAATATTGAACCGCTACTGAAAGCCTATCATGTGCGCGGAGGTTCCAACTATCACCCACTACTGCTTTTAAAGGTATTGGTATATGGATATGTAACCAACATCTATTCCAGCCGCAAGCTGGCCGAGGCCTGTCGGGAAAGGATCCCGTTCATGTGGCTGAGTGCGATGAGCAAACCCGACCACAATACGATCAACCGCTTTCGTGGGGTACGTCTTAAACATGCCCTTAGAAGTGTATTTGAAGAGGTTGTAAAACTTCTGGCCGAAGAAGGCCTGCTGAGCATCGACCAGGTCTATACCGATGGGACCAAGATCGAGGCCAATGCCAATAAATATACCTTTGTCTGGAAGAAATCGATTCAGACCAACAAGGAAAAGATGAAAAATCAGCTGGAAGAGATCTGGAACTATGCCCAGCATATTGCAGCAGATGAAGACCTGATGCCAGACCCACCTACTGCAACCCATATCAATAAAGAAAGCGTGAAGGCGACGGTTGAGAAACTAAACAAAGTGCTGGCAGATAATGATCAGGTGGATAAGAAAGTAAAAGCCAAACTTCGCTACATCAACAAGAACTTCCCCGCAAACATTGAAAAGTACGAGCAGCAGGAAGCTATTCTGGAGACAAGAAACAGCTACAGTAAAACCGATACCGATGCCACCTTCATGAGGATGAAGGAAGACCACATGTTGAACGGGCAGCTTAAACCTGGGTATAACGTGCAGATCTCCAGCTCCAACCAGTTTATCGTCAATTATACGATCCACCACAACCCGACCGATACGACTACTCTAAAAAGCCATCTGGAACAGCACCAGAGCAGTTTTGGTAGCGTACCAAAAGTATTGACAGCAGATGCAGGATATGGATCGGAAGAAAACTATAGTTTGCTGGAAGCAAAACAGATGACAGGATATGTGAAATACAACAGCTTTGATAAAGGGCAGAATGCTAACTATGGCAACAAGTTCCCTTTTGCGGCAGAGAAGTTGTTCTATGATGACCAGCAAGATGCCTATATCTGCCCGATGGGACAGCAAATGCATTATATAGGTGATACAATAAATAAAACCAGTACGGGCTTTACACAAACCTATAGAAGATACCAGGCTGAAAACTGCAAAAACTGCCCGCTAAACGGGGCATGTCATAAGTCGAAAGGCAACCGGGTCATTGAGGTGAACGTGAGCTTGAGAAGGCAAAAACAGCGTGCCCACGAGTTGTTGAATACCGAAGAAGGGATAAGGCATCGGAAAAAGCGGTGCTTTGATGTGGAACCAGTCTTCGCAAATATCAAGCAGAACCATGGGTTCCGAAGATTCATGCTACGTGGTAAGGCAAAAGTAGAAATAGAATGGGGGTTATTGGCAATCGCACAGAACTTAAGGAAAAAGGCAGCTTAAAAAAGTCCGCAACAGTCTGTTTATCAAAAAAACAGTCTTAGAAATCATTTGTAAACTTAGGAAAGAAACCTAAGTCTCTCACAAACTAAATAGTCAGGAAAATAGAGTATAAAAAAAGAGGCTGATCATTTCTTCAATGATACAGCCTCTCGATCAAGCCTTTGAAAGTATTAATTACAGTTTGTTAGTTTTAATACCCTTACCTCCAAAATAAATGCTATACGTATTTCATTCTTACTCAAAGCATGATATATAGAAAACAAGAATTAATTTCCTTTATGTTTATATTATTCTTTACGCCAAATCCTACCTCTTAAAGCCAAACCCAACCACATTATTAAAAGACTTACCTACTGTTATAATTTTAGAATTTAAGTAAAATTCTAAACATAATTATAGTATGGATACACAGCAAAAAGACCTATCGTATTTCAGATTACGACTGCAAGAATTATTAAACAGCAGCTTCCCCGAAAAGGCAAACGACCAAAAATTCATCGAGCAGCGTACTTCGTGGGCGGCAAACGCCTACGAGGCCGCGTTCCGTTCAGGAAACGCCGTAGAGCAATGTAATGAGATAGCCGATTACATTCTGTTTGAGGGCTTGCATTTCTCCAAATTCGATACGGTTTTTGGAGTCGTGTGCAATGAGTTTGATACTATTATGGCAGACGAGGAACTGCGACCATTCGCCCTGAAAATGTTTCCTGTCTGTGAGCCTGTTTTCTCCAACTATGAGCTAACCGATGATTTCCCATATGACACAGAGTTTGACCTCCTCTATACCGAACTGACCGGAACCATCGCAATATGGATAGAGGAAAATGGGCTTCAGTAAACTTAGGCATCTCCAACAGAACATTGATGCCCTGCGAATTGTTTTTACACTTGAAAAGGAGAACCGAAGAGCTACCGTAGGCGAAAGACTGCTCATGATGCAATACAGCGGATTTGGCGGTCTTAAATTCATTCTAAACCCCGTAGAGAATGAAATAGATGTCAATAATTGGAGAAAGACGGAACACGATCTTTTCCCAATCACGCAGGAACTCCATCAGCTTCTCAAAGAAAATTCTGGGGATGATAAACAATACCGCAGATACGTTGATAGTATGAAGAGTTCCGTGTTGACGGCTTTTTACACACCACCCCAAGTCATAGATGCGATTTCCGCAACTCTGCGTGAAAGCGGTCTGAACATTCAGAAATTCCTCGAACCCTCCGCAGGTATTGGTTCGTTTATAGAATCCTTTTCAGAAAATCAAAAAGCAAGCGTTACCGCTTATGAAAAGGATTTGCTCACAGGCAAAATCCTAAAACAGCTTTATCCCGAAGCTGGTATCCGTGTAAGTGGCTTTGAAGAAATACCCGAGAGGGAGCAAAACAGCTATGATGTAATCGCCAGCAACATCCCGTTCGGCGATACTTCTGTATTCGACCTTTCTTATTCCAGAAGCAAAGACACGGTAAAAGTTCAGGATGCCCGAAGCATCCATAATTATTTCTTTCTGGAAGGTGCTGATACGCTTCGTGAGGGCGGCATTTTAGCCTATATCATTTCGCAAGGCATATTGAACAGCCCGAAGAACGAACCCATACGCGGGGCTTTGATGAAGGATAACAACTTGGTAGCGGCTATCCGCCTGCCTAATAACCTGTTTACAGAATATGCAGGTACTGAAGTGGGCAGTGATTTGATTGTCCTTCAAAGGAACACCGCAAAACAAGGCCTGACCGAAAGGGAAGATCTGTTTTGCCAAAGTAGTCCAACCGAATACAATACGCCTGGCAATGCCTTGTTTCGGGACAGCACAAGGATTGTGCATACCGGGAGTAGATTAGACACCGACCCGTATGGGCAACCTGCGCTCATCTATACGCATAGAGATGGCGCCAGCGGAATTGCCAAAGACCTGCGACAAATGCTTTCCGATGATTTTGGAAAGCACCTGAATTTGGGGCTGTATAGGGGCGAGCGGAACGCTGAGCCTCTGTTACAAATTCCGGTTGAACCAAAGGTTATACCTCCGGTTATCGAATCCTTAAGCATTGGGCGGGAAAGACAGCCTTTATCCGCTCCGGTAATCAATGGAAATAGCCCGCAGGAAAACAATTAAGCATTTTCGACCTGTTTGAAAATATAGAAGAACCCGTGGCGGTTCTTGCTCCACCGAAAAGAGCTACCCAAACCAAAAGGCAAAGCACCAATAAAAGCAGCCGTGCGATAGGTCTCCAAACCGACCTGTTCAGTGCGATGCAGCTGCCTTATTCACCGCCCGTTACCAATAAGTTTGCTAAGGAAAGTACGACACCGAATGGCCAAAAACAAGAAGCCGTCGGCGATCTTTTTTCAGGTATAAACGGGAATGGCCAGGCTGACGGGCCACCCGTTTACGATACCATTCCCGAATCAGCTCCGTATGAGGGCAAACTGCAATCGTTCCATCGAAACGATTGCCTTGTGGTTCATAAAGGTTGGGTCGGTCATTTGCAGGATTTAGATTTAGATACTAATGGTATGGCTACATTCCACCCGCTTAAATTGTCTGCCGCACAGCGGACAAGAGCCGAAGCATATGTTGAAGTGCGGGATATTTACCAACAGCTTTACATTAAAGAAACAGAACTTCAAACCGAGCACAAAGAAGAAAGGGAAACGCTGAACCGCCTTTATGATGCCTTTGTCAAAAGATACGGCAATCTCAATAGCGCCGATAACATTAAGCTCATTAAAACGGATAGTTCCGGTAAGGAAATCCCCTATCTGGAACGTGTGGTCGGCGGCGTGGTGCGCAAGGCGGATAACTTCAGCCACCCTGTAAGTTTCTCTACCGTAACGATAAAAGCAAACAATTCTGATGAAGCGTTAGCGGCATCACTAAACAGATACGGTGGTGTGGATTTGGGTTATATGTCCGAACTCACCAGTATGACCGATGATGCTCTAATAGAAGCCTTACACGGTCGTATTTACTACAATCCTCTGCAAAAGGAATATGAAATATCCGAACGCTGGATTGCAGGCAACGTCGTGGAGAAAGCAGAGGGCGTAAGAACTTACATCGAAAACAATCCCGATGATGCCCAGGCTAAAGCAAGCCTTACCGTATTGGATGAAGCCCGACCAAGACGTATCGAGTTTGAAGAACTGGACTTCAACCTCGGCGAACGTTGGATACCCACTGGTATTTATGTCTGCTTTGCTTCCCATTTATTCGATGCGGACGTATTAATACATTACTCCGAAAGCTCCGATGACTTTTCCGTAAAGTGTCATCAGGGCAATATGAATATATGGGAGAAATATGCCGTCAAATCCGAAAGCCGGACATTTGACGGGATTGCCTTGCTCAAACACGCGCTCGTCAACACCACGCCCGACATTACCAAAAAAATAATGGCTGGCGACCAGGAAGTAAGGGTGCGTGATATGGAAGCTATACAAATGGCTAATACCAAGATTGACGAAATTCGAACCGCCTTTAGTGAGTGGCTTCATGCCCAAAACGATGAGTTTAAAACAAGGCTAACCGATCAATATAATGATACCTTTAACTGCTTCGTGCGCCCAAATTACAACGGAACGCATCAGGACTTTCCGGGACTTGACCGTAAGGCATTAGGTATTCAAGACCTGTATTCTAGCCAAAAGGACACCGTTTGGATGATAAAGCTGAATAACGGTGCTATCTGCGACCACGAAGTAGGCGCAGGAAAAACGTTGGTGATGTGTACCGCCGCACAGGAAATGAAGCGGTTGGGACTGGCGCACAAGCCAATGATTATCGGGCTGAAGAGCAACGTTCACGAAATTGCTGAAGCCTACCGCACCGCTTACCCACACGCCAAAATTCTTTTTCCGGGCAAAGAAGATTTTACGCCGCAAAAACGCCTGCGCATTTTCGGCGATATTAAAAACAACGAATGGGATTGCGTGATACTCACGCACGACCAATTCGGGATGATCCCGCAGTCGCCCGAAATACAAACAGAAATTCTTGAACTCGAACTGGAGAGCGTGGAGCGTAACCTTGATGCCCTGCAGTCGCAAGGCAAAGAAGTGACCAGGGGAATGCTCGCCGGAGTAATCAAGCATAAAGAGAACCTTGAAGTAAAACTCAAAACCCTGCAATACGACATTGAGAACCGCAAGGATGATGTGGTGGACTTCAAGATGATGGGCATAGACCATTTGTTTGTTGATGAAAGCCACCAATTCAAAAACCTGATGTTCAATACAAGGCACTCGCGGGTTGCCGGATTGGGGAACGTGGACGGTAGCCAAAAGGCAATGAACCTGCTGTTTGCTATCCGTACCGTACAAGAGCGCATTAATGCGGATATGGGAGCCACCTTTCTTTCGGGAACCACCATCAGCAATTCCTTAACGGAGCTGTACCTGCTGTTTAAATACCTACGACCAAGAGCGATGGAAAAACAAGGTATCAATTCATTCGATGCCTGGGCAGCTATCTACGCAAGGAAAATCACCGATTATGAATTTTCAGTGGCTAACAATATTGTGGCAAAAGAGCGTTTCCGCTACTTCATTAAAGTGCCGGAACTGGCTCAATTCTATTCTGAAATAACGGACTACCGAACGGCAAAAGATATAGGCATTGACCGTCCTGTTAAGAACGAGGTATTGTATAAGATACCGCCTACGCCTGACCAGGAAGTATTTATTAAAAACCTGATGGACTTTGCCAAAACAGGGAATGCAGAATTATTGGGCAGACCTCCCTTATCTCAAAGCGAAGAAAAGGCAAAGATGCTCATTGCTACCGACTATGCCCGTAAAATGTCCCTCGATATGCGTATGGTAAGCGGCAGGTACGAAGACCATCCCCGATAACAAAGCTTCACATTGCGCAACGAACATTGCAAAATATTACAAAGAGTACAATGCACAGAAAGGAACACAGTTCGTTTTCTCCGATTTGGGAACTTATAAGCCGGGCGAATGGAATGTGTACTTCGAAATCAAACGCAAGCTCGTGGAAGATCACGGCATCCCTGCGCACGAAGTCCGCTTTATACAGGAAGCCAAAAATGATAAGGGGCGTAAGGAATTGAGCATAGGGATGAATGAGGGGAAAATTCGTGTGCTGTTTGGCTCAACAAGTATGCTCGGTACAGGAGTGAACGCACAGAAAAGAGCTGTGGCTGTTCATCACTTAGATACGCCTTGGCGACCGAGCGACCTTGCCCAAAGGGACGGTCGGGCTATCCGCAAAGGCAATGAGATTGCCAAGTTCTTTGCCAATAATAAAGTGGACGTCATTATTTACGCCGTAGAAAAATCACTGGATAGCTATAAATTTAACCTGCTATACAATAAGCAGCTATTTATAGATCAATTAAAAACTAATAACCTTGGCAAGCGCACCATTGATGAAGGCAGTATGGATGAAAAATCGGGAATGAACTTTTCGGAATATGTGGCTATCCTGTCGGGAAACACCGACCTGTTGGATAAAGCCAAGCTGGGAGAAACAGATTACCGGACTAGAAAGTGAAAAGCAGGCGTTCAACCGTTCCAAGTTCAGTGCCAAATACAAGTTGCAAGACTGTACGGAAATGCTCGAAAGTGCCGGGTCCCGTCTGAACCGGTTGAGCCTCGATTGGGATAATTTACAAGGTCGCATACAAAAACATCCAGACGGCACTGTTGCCAACCCTGTGCAGTTGGAGGGCTTACCGCCTAATGCCGATGTAAAACAAATCGGTAAAAAGCTCAACCAGCTTGCGGACAAAGCCCGCACCGGAGGTCAGTATGAGGAAATTGGGAGCCTGTACGGATTTTCCTTGTTGGTTAAAACCGAGGTGTCTGAAAAAGCGGGTGTGAATATTCGGATAAACCGTTTTTTGGTACAGGGAGAAGGAAACATCAAATACACCTACAATAACGGTATTATCGCCAAAGAAGAGAAGATGGCGGCTATGAATTTCCTTAACGCATTGGAGAAATTACCGGGCTATATCGAACAGGAACAAAAGAAGATTGCTGAAATACGTAAAGGCCTGCCTATTCTTCAGGATGTGGTTAACGGAGCCTGGACTAAGGAAAGCATGTTAAGCGAACTTAAAACGGAACTAGCTGCTGTTGAAAGGAAAATACAGCTATCCATTACACCGAAAAATCAACAGCAAGAAAAAAACGAAACAGTTGAAGATATAGCAAAAAATTCACAAAATATATCAGTTAGAAATAATTTCCGTCTATAAATGTGTATCAAGAGTTTGGAATAAAATTCAAATCGCTACATTATTGGACTTTTAAAAGTTATGGCAATTACCAACTTTTCCTTTACAAATAGCCTAATGCTAAAACTAAATGGCATCAGGCTATTTTATTAAAAGTTACTATCTACCTATTGTCCCTTTGTAACCTCGAAATCGTAATAGGTCAAGCCGCCCATATTAGACATTTGCTTAGAAGCTCTTACATTACCTGATAACGTTGCCATGTTGCCTTCTTTCGTCAACGATGAGTCTGGATTGCAGATCAGGTACATTGAAACTTCGTCAATAGTTCCGGGAGTTACTACCCTTAGCGCATAACGGCCGCTTTTTTCGTCTTTAACAATTGTTCCCTTCTGGTCTGTTAGTGTTTTTGTAATTGCTGCGGAAGTATTGCAGGCATTCATACTTTGGTCTGAAGTATTTTTCTGCATAGTGCATGCTCCTAAAAAAGCACATACAGTGGCTGATAATAAAACTGATTTGATGTTCATATCTTTTAAATGTTTATCACTAGTTTTCAAAAAAGATGCCACAAAAGCTTAAATTCCACATTATTTATCACAATAAATGTTCCAAATATATTGACTTCGCGTCTTATTATAATTGGCGTTATTAGTCATTTAATAAAAGAGACCAAGGCTGATCCGATAAATAGATGGAATGATTTGAAGATTAAAATTTTTATTTGATAGTCATTACTATCAATTTAATTCAGATTTCAGTTAGCTCTAAATTTCTCTAATATAATATAGGCGGTTCCTATACAATCCAGTTCTATTCAGATTATCGGAATAATGTGCTGTTTATCTGCTTATAATGGTTTGCAACTTTTATATTTCGTCCATGCTCTTTATCAGTGCTTCACAGAGGCTATCAAGGAATTTGGTTCTATTCATCTTACGTGCCTTCAATTCAATGAAAGTGTGGTAAAAATCCCCTAAGTCAATAGTAAAAGCATCTTCAAAGGTTTTTGCAATCAATTTTATATCTGGACTCCCATTGTTAAACACATCTTAGGAATACAGCTCATAAATGAGTTCAGCCATTACTGTCTTGTTTGCTGCCCATTTTAACAAATTTTCCGTAGCCTTAACGTTATATCGTGTTTTCCCCGCACAAAAAATTTCTCATCGAGGAAAGAGTTATTGCTACGGTAATATTTGTAAAAATCAAGGTTGTTATCAAAGAACCTTTTTAGCTTTTTGAGTTCTTTGGTAAAATATTTCCTGATACGTTTGGCTCCGTAAGGCTTTCTCGTTTCTATTTTATAGACGGCATTATAGTAGATGAGCTTTGAAACAATAACAGGTTTTTGGTATTTGAAAAAATGGATTTCCTCTTCTACATTCTTAAAGTCGTTTTCAGTACAAACTCCTTTAAATCCGAAATGCTTTGAATGATAAGCTGAATAACCGCTTCAATTCTTTTTACAAGGCTGTCAGTTTCAATCTCCAGTTCTTCGATTGCAGTTTTGAGTTTAAGATATGTTTCATTGTAAAATTTATCCATTCGGTTATTTTGAAAGTCTTTACGTTTGGCTAATAAAAAAGCCTAAACCGTTAAATTTAGGCTTTATACATTTTTTTGATTTCGATAATTGATGTCTTAGCTTGTAATTTGTCAGCCTTTAGTAATGGACTTTTTTCTTTCGATAAATTTTCTTAACAGTATCATCGAAAAGGCTAAAAGACCAAAAGTCAGTGTTAACCACGGCGTATATTGTACACCTTTTGTAACGATTATCCAACCGCCCACGGTCGTCCCACAGTTACACCCAAATTACCAAATGAGGTAGCCAGACTATTGGCAAACTCCATTGCTTCGGGTGCGGAAGAAATCATATAGGTAGAGGCATTCAGAAAGCTTGGCGAATACAGAAAGCCCCATAAGGCGATTACGATAATAGTTGCAATGGTATTGCCTCCCGAAAAGTGCAGGAGTATAGGCACTATTATAGTCCCCGAAAGAAAAAAAGCTGCTGTATAGGTGATGTTTTTATTCAGCATTTTACCTGCTGTCCAGCTGGCAAGCACACCGATAATGCCAAATACAAACAACATATAACTGACCATTGTGCTGTTCATATCTTTGGCTTTATTCAGATAATCAGCAAATAACTATAGGTGGAAAACCAAGCTGCAATCATAAAGAAATTCATTGCCGTACTAACAATGAACGTTGGTTTGGTCAGTATTTTCAACTGGCTTCCGTAGGACTTTTTCTCTTTTACAGGCATTGGTGGCAACACAGAGTAAATAGCCAGCAATGCCACAACACTGATGGTTGCCTGTACCACAAACGAATATTCCTAGGAAAAAGGCTGGCTATATAGGTGGCGAACGGAACGGTCGTAACCATTGCAATGGCAACGCCACTGAATACGATGCTCATCAATTCGTTCTCGTTCTGTTTATTGCCTTGCGAGACTGCTACTGATAAAGCCGTTGCAATGTAAACAGGCTGTAAAAACGCTGGCAATATGCTAACGCACATCAACAACCAAAAGGGCGGCGAAAATGAAGATACAACGCCTGTAATGAGAAAAATAAAGATAGCCGTCAACATCGCTTTCCTGCGGTCGAAGCCCGATGCCAGTAAAGTCATAAATGGTCCGGTAAGAGCGATCATCAATGCAAAAGCACCCAATAAATATCCTGCTTTGTTAATGCTGATATGATAATGCTTTGCTACCTGCGGCAAAATACCGATGATACCAAACTCTGTCGTAATGACCGCCAAAAACCCCAATGCTCCTATGTATGCGTACTTTTTCATTGCTTAAAATTCCGTTTTAAAAATTCTCTATATGATTGTATGTCCCTGTCAAAATCTCCATTTTTCACAATGTCGTGGAAATGGAAACTGTCAATATGTTCCAACCCGATAAAAGCATTCATCCTATGAAAACCGTAAAGGATGCCGTCATCTACAGCAGTCTGATTAAAAAACTCGTCAGGCAATGTAAATGCCGTTGCAGGAGCATTCCAAGTTGTCGTAACGATGTATCGTTTGCCATTCAGAAGTCCTCCTGTTCCGTATTTGATTTTAGGATTTGCGGAAGAACGTCCATCCCCGGTCCATATCCCTTTGTTCCTGCCTGCATTCAATACTTCATCCAAGTATTTTTTCAGTCCGTGAGGAAGTTGCATCCACCAAATCGGAGTATGTTAGATAATAAAATCTGCTTCAATGAATTTTTGAATTTCAATGTCGATGTTATATGGCTCGTTAATGTCCGTTGTTTGGACTATGGTTTCCATTTGCTCTTTGAAAAACAAGTAAGATTGTTGAGCTATCACTTTATTGAAATTACCTTTGGACTGTGCATAGATTTGCCCACCATTAATAATAAATATGTGCTTCATTAAATTGGGATTTTAGAAAGAAGAATAAATTACGTTCTTGTACAGTGTACCCAAATCCCAATAGGAAGCCGGCAAATATTCCTGTGTAAAAACCAGACCGATGATATCTTCCTTTGGGTCTGCCGCCCAATAATGCGTGTTGAATGCACCGCCCCAAAAAAATGCTCCCACACTGGCAGAATGGATAAATTTGTTTTTTTCTGTTACCAGCCAAAAACCGAGACCATAGCGAAAATCGGGGTCTCCCTGCGTGATGACGCTTTTTGAAAGCTGGTTCGTGGTCATCAATTCTATGGTTTTTGCACTTAATAACTTCTTTCCATTGTAAATCCCTTTATTTAAAAGCATTTGCAGGAATTTGGCGTAATCGGCAGTTGTGGAACTCAATCCGACACCACACTGTTTGTCAGCAATAAGCTGTTTAGATAAGTGGTCTAATTTTTCTTCTAATAAAGTGATTTGTGCCGAACTGTTTAGTATGACCAGACTGGCGATGAAAGTAAAAATCTGTTTGTACATCTTTAAATTATTTGAATTGTACACACAAAATTGTTCAGTAATCACTAAGTTTGCATAGTATACACCTATTTGTATGGTACGAACAAATTTGTCAGTTATGGGAAAAAGAAAAGAAAATTCAACTAATATGCAGAACGAAAAGGTCATAGTCGGTGGTTGTGACCTAACCTAATGCAGTCTGTATGATTGGAGGTAGATGGAAACTATTAATATTATGCAAACTTGAAAATGGAAAGTTACGCTTTAGTGAACTCCGTAACCAGATTAACGGCATTACGGAACGAATGCTTACGCTACAATTAAGAGAGCTTGAAAAGGAAGGCTTGCTGAAGCGTAATGTTTATCCGGAAGTACCGCCAAGGGTGGACTATGAGCTGACTGAAATAGCTAAAGAATTAGTACCCATTTGGTCACAATTGAGTGACTGGGGCGGGAAACATAGAAAATTGATGGACACACAAACGCCAAAATAATATTAAATGTAAATCGTCATTTTTCGTCCTGCTCGTCCAATTTTCTTTATCAGTGTTTCACACAGGCTGTCAAGGAATTTGGTTCGGTTCATTTTACGCGCTTTCAGTTCCATATTATTTCTGTATCAAATGCTGCAAATCCGGGTCGTTCTTGATACGCTCTATTTCGCTTTCAACAATATGCAGAATGTCCGATTTTATACGTCTATAATTGCTATCAATTTCCTGCTTCATTTTATCCTCTCCCTGTTCATCTACAAAAGACAGGATTTCCGGAATCTTTTGATAACCTTTAGTTTCCAAAGCGACCTTTTCATTATCAACGACTATTTCGGCGTGAAATATCTTTTGTTCAATACGTTCATCAAAGTTATCTGATATAGAACCCACAAACATACCTTGGGTAAGTGTGGAAATTTTAGATGCTGGTACCAGACTATCTAACTGTGTCGATATAGAAGTTGAAGTATCATTCCTGTTGATTGATAAGCTCTGGCGTTTCTGCAATACTTTTCCGAAACGTTCCGAAAGGCTTTTGGCAGTTTCGCCTATTACCTGACCGCTGAAAATGTTACCAACAGTATTTTGAATAACCTTTGCTTCCTTATCTCCATAATCCCGTATTAATTGCGAAAAATCCTGAAACCCCAAACGAACCGCCACCTCATTACTCCTCGCCGTTGCAATGAGGTTATCCAGTCCTCTGAAGTAAATAGTAGGAAGTTCATCAATAATAACCGAACTTTTTAATTGTCCTTTCTTGTTGATCAGCTTTACAATCCTTGAATTGTACAAGCCCAATGCTGCAGAATAAATATTTTGACGGTCGGGGTTATTGCCAACGCATAAAATCTTGGGCTCTTTTGGGCTGTTGATGTCCAGGGAAAAATCATCTCCTGTCATTACCCAATACAATTGCGGGCTTATCATTCTTGATAAGGGAATTTTGGCAGATGCTATTTGTGCCTGAAGCTGATCTTGAGCACCGCCTTGCCAAGCATCCATAAAGGGCGATAAATAATTTTCTAAATCAGGATAGGAAGTTAAAATTGTGAACACGTCCGAATACTTTTTATTCAGCAATTCAATAGCGTGTGGAAATGTACAATACTTACCGTCCTCGTAGATTTTCAGATACCAAATGATAGCTGCAAGTAAGATAATTGGGCTTTCCACAAAGAAATCCCCTTGCTTTTGTATCCAGCTTCGGTTTAAGTTTAACATTATCGTATAAGCCGCTTCGTAAGCATCTGAAATGTCCGTCATAAAATCTGAATTGAGTGGATTGCAACGATGGCTTTTTCGTGGGTCGTCAAAGTTAATAACATAGAATTTCGGCTGAATTTTATACTTGTCCCGGTGCTTCAGTAAATGATTGTAGGCAATGGTAGAAAGGTCATCGAACTTATAATCGTAGATGTACATACTAAAGCCTTTTTCTATCTGCTGCTTGATGTAGTTGTTTACAATGGCATAGGATTTACCTGAACCCGGAGTACCCAACACGATAGTTGCCCTGAAAGGATTTACGATATTTATCCAACCGTTATTCCATTTGCCCTTGTAGTAAAATTTGGTGGGTAAGTTTACGGAGTATTCATTTTCCATCAGTTTGGTTTCCTGTTGGAAGCTCTCGTTTTCGTTATTGAAAACGTCATCCATTAGGTTGGTATGGAGCAAGCGGCTCATCCATACGCCTGCCATCAGTAAAGCGATATAACCTAAAGAGATAGTCAGCATATACAGAAACGTGCCTGTTGCCGGGGATAGCTTCAACAATGGTGTGTTCAGAAAGAATAACACAAAACCCACGCCCAAAGCCACGTATATTTTAGACCAGGTTATCTTCTCATTCTTTACGCCTTTCGTCCCTAAGCAACTCAAAGCTAACAAAACCAAAGCGAATGCTTTGGTATACAAGGTATGTGAAAACAAACCTGCTGTCCGGTCGAAATTTCCGAGTATCTTGTTGATTACGTCCAACGTCCAGCCACGTTCTAAAAAGAAACCATAGCAAAACCAATAAAGGTGCATCAGTACCAAAACAATACTCACTGCCCGCATAAATGCCATGATCTTGGCAAGCCCTCTTAAATCGTCTTCTCCCTGCATTATTTTAAGTTTTAATGTTCGGGCGTGAATTTAAAGGCTCTATGGAGTGGCTATAAGAAAGTGGCAGCCAGCGGCGTTGTGTGGCAGCATTTGGCTTAACCAAATTAATAATATTTACGGCTTATTTATAGTGCGCAAGGCTTTTTTTAAAATGTAAATTGTTTCCTTTGTTTCACTTTCTTTTTCCCACCGCTTGCAAAGTGCCTTTACAAAATCGGGGCGGGTTTTACTTGCGTCATTGAGCCAATTACCTGCACTATCTTGCACATATTTTGATTTGTCGGATTTTAGGGCTTCTAATATTGGCAGTCCAAAATCGGGATTTTGCTTTAATTCTTCGATGTGTTCGCACCATACTCCACGTGGTCTTGTTGCTTCGGTAGTAAATCTTCTGATGTTTTCATCTTCGTTTGATGTCCAATCAGAAAGTATCTTAATGCTTTGGGTCGATTTAAGAGACAACCGAAAGCTCGGCCACCGTAGTATTGCCAACTAAATGAAACGTTTATATGACCGGACCTTATCTACCGCCACTATCCATAAGTTACTGATCAGAAATAATAGGCAATACTTAAAACTTAGGCGAAATTACCGTAAACGATTAGATCGGTACAACAGGCCAATACCTGGCGACCGCGTTCAAATGGATGTTTGCAAGATAGCTGGCAAGCTTTATCAATATACTGCAATTGATTTTAAAGTTGTTGAACTCTTCACCAGGCGAACAGCAACTAATACTTTGAGATTCCTTTAAACAGTAATAGAACAGATGCCTTTCCCTATACAACGCATTCAAACGGACAGAGGTAAGGAGTTTTTCGCCTATACATTTCAAGAAAAGCTTATGGAGTATGGCATTAAGTTTCGGCCGATCAAGTCGCGCTCTCCACACCTTAACGGGAAAGTAGAAAGGACTCAAAGAACCGACTTAGACGAATTTTATTCGACTATTGATATTAAGGACCCAGATTTGCCTAATCTGCTATCGCAATGGCAATTTCACTACAACTGGTTTAGGGCACATAGCTCTTTAAAAGGAAAATCTCCCATGCAAGTGGTTAATGATCTGGCAGATAAAACACCTGTATGGGACGAAGTTGGTAACATGTATGATCCTTTGAAAGAAAGAATCAAGGTGCAAAATTATTTGCTTGATTCTAAGCTATATAAGTGAAACGATCTCTGTAAATCCCACAATTTTACTTAAAGTTTCTCTCATCATCAGCTGTTCATTCTTACTGTTAATTTAGTTATGAGTTATCATAGGTTCGATTACGATTTTGCATAATATATTAAATCCTATTATGCTATAAAGTCTAATTTGCTCATCTTTTTATACATCCAGTTGGTGAGTCTTTATATTTCAAGCAAGATTAAAATGTTTTGCATTTTAAATCTTCGATGAGGTACCGAATGCTGTTGGCATTGTAAAAAATGATTTGCTTTTCAGGCTGGCGATACAATGTTTTCGTCCCAATTATTTAATTTATTCAAAATTACTTTGCTTGACAGTTGCTTTTTAGACAAACTAATTTTATTTAAAAGTTATTTACTCAATCCTTTTTTTGCTATTCGACAGATGTCAAAATTGTTTGACAAATGAAATGCTGTGAATCTAAAAGGCCTGAAATAAACAAAAAAATCCAAGTTATTTTGCAAAGAAAATAGCTCATATCGAGACAAAAATTCGAGATCAAATCTTTGTATATCAAAGCAGTAAAATGTTGCTTACACACCCAGTTTGAGGTAAAATCTTGCTACAATCTGCAAAAAAAACACTAATACTTTTATCTTCAAATGCGCTAACTTCGTAAGGCTTAAAATATAACCATAAAGTTTTGCTATTCCGTTTATATCCTATTTTCCATAGTTAGGTCTATATTAATGAACACGAAATTCACAAATAACCAAATAGGCATGAAGAATAAAATAAATCAGCTTCTTGTATCTTGTACATTATTGATCTCGCTAGGATTCAATTCATTTGCACAAAAAAAAGATTATCCGATCAAGCCCGTGGCATTTACAAAGGTTCATGTAGAAGATAACTTTTGGCAGCCAAAAATGGAGATCAATGCAAAAGTAACTATCCCCTATGTAATTGCGCAATGTAAAGCAAATGGCAGGATGGACAACTTTTTAAGGGCTGGAAAAAAAATGAGTGGGGATAAGATGAGTGAATTTCCATTTGATGATACAGATGTTTATAAAGCTATTGAGGGCGCATCGTATTCTATTCAGAATAAAGCAAACCCAAAGCTTGAAGCTTATATAGATACGCTTATTAGCATAATTGGCGATGCACAGGAACCGGATGGATACTTATTTACTTTCAGAACGGTAAATGCAAAAAAGCCACACGAATGGATCGGCGCTAAACGCTGGGAAAAGGAAGAGATATTAAGCCACGAACTTTATAATTCCGGACATCTTTATGAGGCAGCTGTGGCCCATTATCAGGCAACTGGCAAAAAGACATTTCTAAATATTGCCATCAGAAATGCAAATCTATTGGTAAATACCTTCGGTCCTGGAAAAATAGAAGAATACCCGGGGCACCAGATTGTGGAGATCGGGCTTTCTAAAATGTACCGGGTTACCGGTAATCAAAAATACCTGGATCTTGCGAAATTCTTCCTGGATGTGAGAGGTCCGAAAGGAGATGAATATAATCAGGCGCATGAAAAGGTTACCGATCAGCATACAGCTGTTGGCCATGCCGTGAGAGCAGCCTATATGTATACGGGAATGGCAGATATTGCCGCACTTACCGGAGATACGAAATACCTTTCTGCTATTGACGATATATGGGGAGACGTAGTAAATAAAAAACTATACATTACAGGTGGCATTGGTGCTACAGGCGCTGGTGAGGCTTTCGGAGAAGCTTACCAATTACCAAATATGTCTGCTTATGCAGAAACCTGTGCCGCCATTGGAAATGTTTACTGGAATGAAAGAATGTTCTTGCTGCACGGAGATTCCAAATATGTTGACGTACTGGAAAGAACCTTGTATAATGGATTATTATCGGGCGTTTCTTTAAGTGGCGATCGTTTCTTTTATCCAAACCCATTGGCATCCATGTTTCAACATCAGCGGAGCTCGTGGATCAGTTGTGCATGTTGCATCAGTAATATGGCCCGCTTTTTACCTTCTTTACCAGGCTATGTGTATGCACAGGATAAAAATGACTTGTATGTTAACTTATTTATGGGCAACACCAGTAAAATTGCTCTTGACATTACGAATGTAGAAATCGCTCAAGCCACAGACTACCCCTGGAAAGGAGATGTAACTATCAACATCAATCCGGAGAAAACAGCTGCTTTCACGGTAAAAATCCGGATTCCGGGTTGGGCATCTCAAGAGGTATCACCAGGAAGTCTCTATTCTTTTATGGTTAAAAAAACAACTCCCGTAAAGATTTCAATCAATGGGGTGGCCACTTCGTTCATTACAGAAAAAGGGTATGCTATCTTAACAAGAAAATGGAAAAAAGGGGATAAAGTTTTCTTAAATCTACCCATCGAAACCGACAAAGTGATTGCGAACAAAAATGTTAAAGAAGATGCTTCAAGGTTTGTACTGCAACGCGGACCTGTTGTTTACTGCCTTGAAGGCCCAGACAATAAAGACAGTTTGGTACAAAATATTATGATCGGTAAAAATGCGGTTGCCTCTTCTCATTTCGAACAAAACCTTCTTGATGGCGTAGGCGTAATCGATATTAAAGGTCAAACCACAAAACGGCAAATAAAAAGCGACAGCCTTTTGGTTACCGATCAAGATGTTAAAGCCATTCCATATTACGCCTGGGCAAACAGGGGGCCAAGTGAAATGACGGTATGGATACCTTATGAGCAATCAGCAGCTATGCCAAAGCCTGCACCGACCATAGCAAGCAGAAGTCAGGTATCAAGCTCATTAAAAAACAAGAGAATGTTCTCCGCAATCAAAGATCAGTATGAACCTACCGACTCAAAAGATACAAATTTTCCCTACCTCCACTGGTGGCCTGCAAAAAACACCAATGAATTTCTTCAATACGATTTTCAATCGGAGCAAACTGTTAGTCAATCTAAAGTATACTGGTACGATGATGGTCCTTGGGGTGGTTGTAGAATTCCTGCCGCTTACAGGCTTCTATACAAAAAAGGCGAACAATGGCTCCCTGTAGAATTGGTATCCCCTTATGAGATCAGTAAGGATAAATGGAATGTTATGAAATTTAAGCCGGTAAGTACCTCTGCTTTAAGGATGGAAATAAAACTTCCAGCAGAGCAGTCAACAGGTGTTCATGAGTGGGCAGTAGAATAATCAAAAAATACCACAAACTCCCTATTCGTCAATAGATTAGGGAGTTTTTTTATTAGAAATACTTTCGGTAATATCTGGTTTCAATAATAATAGAAAAGCTTAAATCGGATGATAAGATAACAACACAAGAAGATTATTTTCCTTTAAACTGGTTAAAAAATGATTCGAATTGGGTAAAATATTCATTACAATCAAATCATTAAAGGGTAAATTTATAAACGTTACCACAACGTTATAACTAACCAATAAACCAATGAAATTAAATCTTACTTTAAGGCGAAGTAAGTTTCTGGGTATTATCCTATTCTTTATGATACCCTTTCTCAGCTTCGCACAAACCAAAGTTACAGGGACGGTAACCGATGGAAAAAAACAGCCTTTACCCGGGGCATCTATCAAACAAAAGGGCACAACAACCGGTACCTCTTCGGATACCAAGGGAAACTTCTCATTGACCTTAAAAGAAGGCTCTTCAATATTGACGGTAAGCATTGTTGGCTATAAATCGAAAGAAATTTCTGTTGCTGGCCAAACGAACATCAATATTCAGCTTGTGGAAGACAACAACTCTTTAGATGAGGTGGTTGCCATAGGTTACCAGAACATCCAGAGAAAAAAAACAGCTGGCGCCATATCTTCTGTAAAAGGAAAAGATTTTGAGAATACGCCTTACTCTACCTTTGATGCCATGCTGCAGGGCAGGGTTGCGGGCCTTACGGTTTTGAGTACTTCAGGCGAACCTGGAGGAAATAACATTGTCAATATCCGTGGAGCAAGTAATGTAAACTTAGGTCAGAGCAGTTCACCTTTATATGTTATCGATGGGGTGATTTATGATGTCAATGATATAGGATCAGCCTATGGAAGCAGTCCCTTACAGGCAATCAACCCTAACGACATCGAATCTGTTGATGTACTTAAGGATGCATCTGCTTCAGCCGTTTATGGTGCCAGGGCGGCAAACGGAGTTATCATTGTAAAAACCAAGCGTGCAGCTATTGGCGCCCCACCACAAATCAGAATATCAAGCTATTTCGGTATTGCTAACAAACCGGCGCTAAAGCCCATGCAGACCGGTACTGCAGAGCGAAGACTGAAAATGGATTTACTCTATGGAGGTAATGCATCATATACTCAGCTCAAAAATCTGAATATGATGTTAACTGATAGTTTAAATACTGCATTTAATAATAATACAGACTGGCAAGGGTTATTTCTCCAAACGGGAAATATCAGCAATATTGATGCAAGCATAGCGGCGGCAACGGATAAATATTCCTATAGATTCTCTTTCAACCGATATTTTGAGGAAGGAGTAATGAAAGGTTATGATATCAACAGGGTTACCCCTAGCCTGTTCTTACAGGCATCTCCAACCGAAAAATTGCTGATCCAAACCAATCTCTTTGTCGGCCTCACCAAAGCCAAGCATGGCCAAGGTGACCAAAACAAATACCCTTTCACTACCTGGGGTTTTCCATCATCTTTTTGGAGCATCGGCCCCGCCGAACAGGCGTTATATACTGGCAGATATGATGAACTAAGGGACGATGACAAAACCACGAGTTTAAACGGAAATACAATGGCCCAATATACCATTATACCTGGTTTAAACTTAAAAAGCACGATATCGTATAATATAAACAACAATACAAGAAGCTATTTTAAACCAAATCTTTTAAGTTCCAGCGGCCAGAATGAAGCTTACGGATATATCTATCAAACCAACCGCTGGGAATTGGAGAATACATTAAACTATTATAAGTCGTTGAAGAGTGGACATAATTTCAACATCGTCCTGCTACAGGGAATGGAGAAAAATGTTCTCAACAATACCTATAGTTCCAGTATAGGAAATTCGGATGCAGTAAAAACTGTTACGGGAATTGCAGCAGGCCCAAATTTGTTTGTCAGTAACGATATCCAGGAACGCTCTCGTTTATCATGGATGGGAAGTTTTGTGTATGATTACAAGGGAAAATATCTTTTACAGGCTGTATACCGCGCTGATGCCTCTTCAAGGTATAGCGCAGATAGCCGTTGGGGCTCATTCCCTTCAGTATCAGCAGGCTGGAATGCATCTGAAGAAAGCTTTTTCTCGCCAGTGAAGAATGTTGTTTCCTATTTAAAGTTTAGAGCCAGTTATGGCGTAACCGGTAATGACCCCGGTGCTTATTATGCTCAATACCAATCGCTAATAGGAGATGCAAGTTATCCAACATCAGTACTGGCAAATGGTGTAGGCGGGGTTCAGACTACCTATAACGGTACACAGGTATTGTACCCGGATTATTATGGAGCAGCTTCAGCAAGTTCAATTAGCTGGGAAAGAAGTCCGCAGTTTAATGCAGGCATTGACATGGGCTTATTAAAAGACAGAATAACCTTAACAGCAGATTACTATATACGGGATTCTAAAAGTAAGGTATTTCAGGTTGCTGTACCACTTACCACTGGTTATTCTCAGATCTCGAACAATTTTGTTGATCTGCGCAATTCAGGTATAGAATTAACTTTAACCACGAGAAATTTTGGGCCTAAGTCAAAATTTCAGTGGACAACTAATTTCAACATCGCGTATAATGATAATTATATTACCAAACTGCCAAACGGGGGAAGAGATTTCACTTTCGGACAACCTTGGCTACAACAAACCTTAAGTGTTGGTGAACCATTGTTTACCTATAAGATTTGGGATGTGAGAGGAATCTATTCAACTGATGCAGATGTTCCTGTAGATCCGAAAACAGGCAAACGGATTACGCATTTCGGGGGTGCACAATATAGTGCAGGCGATCCGGCAAGGGCTGATCAGAATGGCGACTACAACATCGATTATAATGACTATGTTACATATGGAAATCCAAATCCGGATATCACAGGTGGTATGACCAACTCATTTTCATATAAAGGTTTTTCTCTTGACGTGTTGGTTACTTTTATTTCTGGCCGCAGCCTGCGTAATGGATACCTCTCAGATAAGTTTCAGGATGCAGGAACTTCGAATCCATACTTCTATTGGGGGCCAAGATCAGGACCCGCATCAAACTTTAATGTTTCGGATTTCTGGTCCAAACCAGGAGATATTGCCAAATACCCGGGACTGATTACCAATACGGTAGACAAATGGCACATTGGTCAGAGTATGTATGTAGAAGATGCGAGTTTCTTACGCATCAAAAATATCCGTTTGGGCTATGCCTTGCCTCAAAAACTCACAAAAAAACTAGGCATGAACATGATTAGGTTTTATGGTGTAATGGACAATGTAAAAGTATGGTCCAGATCCACGGTACCCGATCCTGAAGCGGTGGGCGTAGATGGATATTCAGGCGGAAATGACTATCCCATTCCAAAAAAGTACACTTTTGGCATTGATTTAACATTTTAAACATTACTACAATGAAAAGATTAGCAATATACATATACTTTGCAATTGGATTATGCATGGCAACTTCATGCAAGAAATTTCTTGATGAGAAACCCATTAGCACCTCTACCGATATTACCTTTTGGAAAAATGAAAATGACGCAGACAAGGGTATAGCAGGAGGTTACGCACTATTAAGAAAGACTTTGAATAAGGCCAACGGATTAGCATTTTATGCCTACGGAGATCTGCCAACCGATGAATTTTCTGCGGCGAATTCTTACCGTTTCGACAATATTTCTACAATCAAGTGGTCGATAGCTGTTGCTACGGCAGAAACAGGAGATCCAATGATGCAAATGAGAAGATATGATAGCTTTTACAGTGCTATAGACCAGGCTAATAGATGTATTAAGTTTATTCCCACAATACCAGATGATAAATTTTCTTCAGCTACATCAAAAAACAACCTGTTGGGCGAAGCCTATTTTTTAAGGGCATTCAATTATTTCTACATGACCAGAATCTGGGGAGATGTTCCCCTGGTTACGCAAACCGGAGCGATTGCAGATGCAGTTGATATTCCGCGCAATAAGGCAGCTGAAGTTTTGGCGCAGTGCTTAAGTGATGTTAACACGGCAATAAGCCTGTTGAGCTGGGATTATGCGAATCCTGTAAATAGAGCCGTAAGGGCAAATAAAGGTTCTGCATATGCCCTTCTGGCTCATATTTATGCCTGGCAAGGCGATTACCAAAATTGTAACCTGGCTACCGATAAGATTATTGACCAAAACTTCTATGAGTATGTAAGCAGAGATAATTACCTTGACATATATAAAGGCAGATCTACCGAGGGCATTTTCGAGATTGCCCAAAGTGGTGAAAATGAAGGAAATGTAGGTAACATAGCAAATTATACTTTAAAAAGCCCTTATTTAACAACTAATACCGGAAATGCTGTTTTTTCGCTCAATACCAATACTTTAAAGAATCTTTTCAATGATCTCAATGATAAAAGGTATTCTAAAGCCTTTGCATTGACCAATTCAACAGATCCGATCTGTATCAAGTATTCGAATATCACCTATGTTAACGGGCAAAACGTAATTATTCCGGTAGCCCATAATAACATCATCATTTTTAGGCTTGCCGATATAAAGCTTTTAAAGGCCGAAGCACTTGCAGCATTAAACCAGTTTGATCAATCCAGGACCATACTCAACGAAGTAAGGGGCATAGCAGGTGCAGGCGCCTGGAATGGGGATAATGCCAACTTATTTGAAGCCGTTATAAATGAGCGGGGAAGAGAACTGTTCCTGGAGGGACACCGTTTTTACGATTTGGTTAGACTCGGAAAAAAAACAGGCACTATTAAGTTCGGAGATGATAAGATGAACAAAAGTGATTTCGATGCCGGCAAATACTATTGGCCAATAGATCCGGCATTAATGGTTATAAACAAAAAGTTAACCCAAACTCCATTCTGGAGCTCAAAGATGTAAAATGATGAAAAATAAAATATTCTATTTCATAATATGCTGTCTGGCGCTTGCCTATTTTACAAGCTGTAAGAAAAGTGAATACCTGACAGATGGTGGATTAAGTATCGCTAAAACCCCGCTAACAACATATGATTACCTGAAGCAGCACAAATACCACTTGTTTGACACGCTGATTATGGTGATTGATCATTACAATATGAAGGCAGAAGTGAATGCTGCAGCAACTTTTTTTGCTCCCACTAACTATTCCATCAACAGCTACCTGAAAATAAAAAGAGATTCTGTTAGACTTATTAACGAAAACAATAACTACACCCTGACTGATATGTATAAGGATATCAGTGCAGATTCGCTAAGGATGTACATTGTAAAGTCAAGGGTAACGTTAATGACAACACCCTTACAGGCTACCATTGTTAGTAATGCAGCAAATACGCAAACAGCAATCCAAAGGATTTTGCAGCCCAAGCCAGCCGAATCCTGGTCATCTGCACCGATATATTATCTCTATTATGTAAAAGTTAGGGGTGGTCTGGATCCCCCTAATGTAACTGCCCAGCCCAATGATCCAAACGTAGACCTTAAAGCCCAGTGCCAGACCACCGATATAGAACCATCATCTGGCGGTATGCTGCATGTGCTGAGCAATAATCATACATTCATCAGATTCTAACACGGAATCATAACAGGGAAAATCATGAAGAAAATATTATTAATTTCATCCATAGCAGCACTGGCTTTGACAGGCATTTTTTTCGGCTGCAAAAAGGTAGAAAAGGGTTTCATCAGCGACTATATGTTTTACAGTCCAAACCCTTTAATTGCTACCCAGGGAAATGTAACAAATTCAAACTCAATTGAATTAGATGGAACCACCGGGCCGGTAAAGGTTAAACTTCTTGCCGTTAGAAACGCAGACACCGGGCAGCCGGCACCCGAAATGACAAAAGAGTTTACAATTAAACAGTTCCTCGGTCAGATTACCAGTGCCGATTCAACCGTTGCTTTAGTAAACAAAAAAATTGTACTTAAACCGGCTTTACCTCTGGAGGTGAGCGAGATTGGGGGAAGAATATCACTCTCACAGGCAACAGCATTTGTTTCTACAGGTAATTATGTGATTGATGTAGAAGTGAGCAACATCAAAGGTACCCGCCAGATTTTAAATGCATGTAGAATACAGCTATTGCCAAAGGCATATTTTGCCCTTGATGCAGGACCATTTATAACCACCTCCGATCCTAATTCGGAAACAGGCTTTAGCGACAGGATAAACCTGCCTATAACTGTTACTTACGACAATAAAGGACCCAATAAGATCAGGTTTATATTTTTGGACAAAAATGGTGTAGCTTTTGATCCTTCTGCCGGACAGGTAATTACCAGAGGGGATAGAGGTAACTTTTCGCAGATGAACCCGTATTTTCCGGTTGTTAGAACATCATCTGCATTAGAATGGGAGTTTATTGATCTTCCTAATGGCTTCCCGATTAAAGATGGCGCCAACGGCACAGGAAATTATTACCGGATCCCCGCAAGATTTACTGTAGAAAACAGAAATGCCAATCCAGTTTTTTTCGGATTCAAGGCTTTATCAGCAGGCAGCTATACGGTTACTATCCAAATCCCCTCAATTACGAAAAAACCTTAGTTAGTTAGATTAATAATGATAAAACCCAGGTCGCTTGAAAACGGCTCTGGGTTCTTCTTTGGTACCTTGACCATTTTAATGTATGCCTCCCTAGGTAATTTTATGAAAAGGATTCGTTTACCTTTATTTCTTAAAAGGAAGGTTGGTACTCATCTTCAGCGATATCTAACCAGAACTTCTGGATGTTTAGAGACCAGCTATGTCGGAATAGAATATGTTATGTTATCCCGCAATATCGCTAGGATTCTGAGAGTTGTGGATAATTCTTAGCAGGCCAGTCAAAATCAAACTATCTTGCTGTTCTATGATCTAAATTAGTACCACCTAAGTCCACCAATACGAATAATAGGTGGAAGAAAATATGACTGTTTTTACTTACCTTTAGTATAGCACTCGTTCGGCTTAACTAGGTTACGAGGGCAGAAAAAAACGACAAGGCGCTTAGTTAAATTAAAAAAATACTCATCCTATCCGTTCCTAATGGCTTGGAAATTTAATCTCGATTGGTTTTCCTGAAAAGGACAATGGAAAGGATTTTGAACTTTAAGGTCATCTTGTGTTAATTGAAATAATTAAAATTTTATTGTAGCATTACAATCTGTTATGGACAGCTTTAGTCGCTATGGTATCTGTTACACTTACAAAATAACGGCTTTGCGTAGAGTGAATTGATATATTAATTATTATTATTATTTTAAGGACTATTATGATAAATCTGTTCAGATGGAATATCTCGATTAATCTCGTAGTAACGACAAAACTCTCTATTTAAAGACAGTTTGTCTAAACTGCTTCAGGATTTCCGCGTAGCTTAACGCATAATCATACATTTTAAGTGAGGCTATAAGCCCGGTATAATTTTCTTTTTCATCAGAAGAGCCGATTATAAAGTGTGCATTATCTATTGCTGAGCTTAAAGTCATATTTTGTTGATTATCAAGTCTCCCATCCACAAAGATTTTTTCCACGATGCCGTCAAAAGTCAGCACAAGATGATGCCATTCGTTTGCCTTTGGCAACAAATTAAATTTCATGTCAAAATGATAGTCCAGATGTCCGGCTGCTCCATACCCAGAATCGCTGTAGTACATCGCATTATATGAATTTGCCAATCCGAAGATTTTTCTGTTGCACCATGACATGAGGCATTCACCTGATTTGTCAATAACTGGATTTTTAACCCATGTAGCGATCGAATAAGAACCATTCCAAGCCATTTGCTGAGGAACAGGTCGATCAGAAATAATGTATCCGTTAACAAAGTTGATGGCCTTGACACCAAGTTCGTCGTTCTGAACACGAACATCTCCAACACCTTTAAAAAGGCCGCCAAGTGTACCCTTATTTTTTAATGTCGTAAATGACTTATTTGGTGATGTTTTTCCAATATCAAGATTTAAAATCATTCCCTTTCGAATATTAACAGCAGGCACTTTTAGGGAAACTTTCCCTTGCAATGACAGCGGGATTTCGAAAAGTGAATCAAATATTTTCATATTCCATACCGCTGCATACAAACCTTGTTTTTCACTTCCAACAACAATTAGTTTAACGTAACGGGCCTTCACATCATTATCATCAATCATAGGGCTGCCTGGAGTACGGTTAGCAGACTTATCTGCAAATACTCTCCAGTTCCTTCCATCAATAGAATATTTCAATATGTATTGATAATAGAATGTTGGGAATTCAAACTGTGTGAATACACGCTTTACCCTTTTTTCTCTACCCAGATCAATCGTCAAATCTTGGGGGAACATATTACTGCCGGCTTTCCATAGTGTCGCATTGTTTCCATCCGTAGCAAAGGAAGGCTGATAGTTATAGCTTCCACCATATTTGTTCAAACAATAAAACGATGATGCTGTAACTCCCATATTCAGTGCAATATTCTCCGGAAGTTCTTGTTTTTTGAGACTGATCAATCCGGTATGTTCGGGTTCAACCTTTTTTAAGGTGGAGTCATTTTCGAAAACTAGTTTGTCAATGCAAACCTGCCTGGAAAGACCTCCCCGGGTCATGGGATAATCATGCTTATGATACACTATATAATAATCATTACCATCTTGTAGTACGGAATGGTGACCAGGACCGTGAACAGTATTATCACCGTTGGTACTCAATATCGGATTGTTCTTACCAGGAGTGAAGGGCCCATAGGGGGTGTCTGCATAACTATAACGAACATTATAGGTATCGTCATGGCAAGAACCACCTGAATACATCAAAATATATTTCTTACCCTTCTTGATCATGTAAGGTGCTTCAAAAGGCTGAGGAGTCTGTATCAATGGAATATTTTTTGACAACTGCATGTCACTCATCGTTTTAGAATTGAGCTCACCAACGGCATAGCCTCCATTATAATGCACCCAAGTTCCCCAGTAGCCGTAAATCTTATTGTCATTGTCAGTGTAAAACTGCGCATCAAGTGAGGGAAATCCAATTTTCGGGAAATTATGCGTAATTACTGGTTTATCAAGATTACTTAACTTTTTCCATGGGCCAACGGGAGTGTCAGATACATAGCCATATATATTACACCCAATTTCACAATTACCAAAATATAGATAATACTTCCCATTTCGTTCAACTACATCAGGTGCCCAAAAATTGACCAGGGGTATAGACGTAAATGATGGAACATCCATTGTGTAATTATACCAGTTCTCAAAATCAGTACTGTACCAAACGGTAGGGGCACCTGAAGCGAGCATGATATTATCTGTGGTCGAATAAATATAATAAGTATTACCAAATTTTTTAATAGTGGGATCAGCAAAATATCCTGGCAATAGTGGATTGAGTTTTTTGGTTGCCGCAATAGATTTGACTCCCTGAGCCACTGACATTTCACATGTCTGGAACAGACCACACGTACAGACCAATGATATCAAAATTTTCGAATATGATAAATATATTTTATTCATAGAGTTTAGCTTTCAAAATAAGAAATTTTTAGCAACTAGCAACAGGATAAAAGATTGAGAATAAATATTAAGTTCATTAGTACCATCCAACATTATTTTCAAAAATTTGAACAAATATAGATTCCCAATCCTTCTTATACATTTCTATTTTTCGCTAACAGTAATACTATATTAACCTTTTCATGGATTGATGAAACAAATTACCAGACTTTAGTAAAATTAACTTTAGCATGTTATTTCACTTATTTTCTAACATCTCGCAGGTCTTAACCATTTAGAAAAATACATATCTCCTTTATTCCAAGCAGCGTACGTTATCTCGGATATTCTGGGGAAGTTCGAGTATTTCCTAAGTAAGGGCAGCAATTATGGGTTACGCTGCCTTGTGAGTTATTTTGAAATTTCCACATGGCCTGAATTGAAGTGTCTAAAATATTGTCTTCCAGCCTCCTATGTGGGGAATATAAATTTTAGTCAAAATGATGCTCTATTATTTTTTCATAAAATTTCTTAGGAGTGCTATTTCCAGATAGATAATATCATACAAATCAGCAACCAGAAGATAGTTCTAAAAAACTCACTGTATGGCTTTCCAGTTTTATAAAACCAATTTCTATTGCATCTTATAATGGTAATTAAATTAAGCGAACTCCTTACTAATTTAATAGATAACACATTTAGTGGTTAAATAAAAGATTTGATCTTTTTTCTAAGCAATTGTATAAATTGAGCTGCTTATTCCATTGTAGGCCTCAATATATGCTTTTGGAGATTGACCAACAATATTCTTAAACACACGATTAAAATTTGCAACACTGGTAAAACCTGCCGCGTATGCCACGCGAGATAGACAATTATCGATGTCGTCTGAAAGGAGACTTTTACAAGCATTAGTGATCCTAACTTCATTTAAAAAGGAAACGAAAGTATGGCCAGTGTGTTTTCTGAAGTATCTGCAAAATGCCCTAGGTGTTATAAATGCAGCCTTAGCCACATCTTCCAGTGTAATTTGTTTATAGTAATTTTCTTTAATAAAGCTTGAAATTCTATTTAATCGCGAGCTCTCAGTTTTGGGAACGTTTGAAAAATGTAAATCTGAGCCTAGTTGCTCGATATCTCCTCCTAATTCTTGAAGTCCTGTAATCAGATTTAGGAAAGTAAATAGAGTATCGAGACCAGATGAATTATGCACGTCAAACATTTTGGAAGATATTTGACTAGCTGACCCAGCCGATACTTTAAATCCATGTTTATTCTTGGATAGGTAGTTGCTCGCCAACATCAGTTCAGGCAAAGCAAAAAAAGGCGCCAATATTCCTCTGAAATCGAAATAAATAGAACATGCAACAACTGATTTTCCTTGATCAGTAAAGTATTCAGGATTACTTTTAAACAAATGAGGTAACTTAGCTCCGATAACAAATATATCTCCTGTGTTAAAGCTTCTTATACTATTGTCAATAATAAGCGTTCCTTCACCTTGTTCAATGTATGTTATCTGCCACTCATCATGCCGGTGAAGATATGGATAAAAATGAGGGATGTGAACATGTTCAGAAATTATACTCTTATCTTGCGGCAAAACCATAGTAAATGGTAATATTTTCATTTATTTTTTGAATATCAAATTAACAGTATAAATATAAAGACATTGAGACCTCAAAAAAAAGATACAGTTAAATATGATTAAATCCTGCTACTATTTGATAATATTTTGCTCTTTTTTAAGAACCGGATATGCAAAAAAAAGTCCAATAGAAGTTAAGCTACATTTTTATAGATTCTATTTTGCTTGTTAAATTATTCTTTTGCCTTATAGTTTAGTGCCTATGATGTTTTTTTAGTATACTAGATCTCAATGTAATAAGAGATTTCCAGTTCCGTTTTTTTGTAATCAGCTTGTTTCCATAAATGAGTTCTGTTTTTTATTGATTTGAAAAAGCCTTAAGCTACGGCATTATGGGAGCAATTTCCTCTTCAACTCATACTTCTTGTAACGCCATAAAATCCATTGGTATTCACAAATTTCTTACTTGCATATTGAACACCTTGGTTGGAGTGGAAAACTAATCTGTCAGCTATTTTCCTGTTTACTGACAGCCATTTTCCAAGCTGTAAGACTTGTTTCATCGTTACTTATTACTTTGTTTAAATTCAAGCCAATTATTTTATGATCGTACAAATCAATAACAGTAGTAAAGCATAAAATTTTCCTTTGGTTTGAATATAGTTGACATCAGAAACCCAAACTTGAGAAGGTTTCTCTATAGTGAAATTCCGATTCAACACATTTTCTACCAGATAATTGTGCTTAAAGTTCTTGGTTACTTTAAGTTTCATGCTTAACTAACATGAGTTCGGTTTAAGCAGCTAGATATAACTGTCTTCAATTATCAAATTGAATGAGTGATTGTTTTTCAGGGAATAAGGAATATGCCACTATCGCGCATAGAATATTGTGTAGGAAGTTTCCTGCCGATCGGTGCCATGTATGCTGCAGCTTGCATATATTCTTAAGTTCATCATTTAGGCATCCTATTATGGCTCTTTTCTGGAGCATGATCCTATCGTGGTGACTTAGTTTAACGTTCTTCATGTTTTTCTTTGGTTTTGCCATCATCTGAATTCCGTTTCCCCAAAGTGGTTTGGGCAGCGCTTTGGAAACATATCCCTTATCGCCAGTAACTTACCTAAAACATCCCTGTTCATTTCAGCAAAATGCTTTCAATTCCGATCGTCAACATTTCCTTTTGTGAAATTGAACAATAATATCTCACCTTTGTCATTGATGATCAGGTGCTATTTAAACAGGTAAAACCAGCCAATAGAGTATTGTCCACGTTCTGCAATGTCCTTAAACGCCCTATGCTGATGTATCCTGCGGTTTATGGCATACTTTGAGGTGTGGGGGAGTCAATAAAGCTCAATCCCCGGCCATTTTCCCAAGCAATTCATCTTGACCAATAACATGAACAGTAGGGCGGACCTTGGCTGAAGCTCGACAAATCTGTCATAGGACACCAGTCCGGGAAACATATCCTTCAAGTGTGGTTGGGCAAAATGAACGTAGAAGGACTTCAGATTGCTGAACTGCCCACAGTAAAAGGCAATGATTGGGGGGGTAATCATTTCAGTGTTGCAGAGTCCGGTTTTCCTGTTGCGTTTGCCCAGAGTATGGTACCGATTAGCTGTTTTTCAGTTTCCGGCATTATTTCCTTGCAGAAATCATCAACTTGTACGAAAATTTCTATAATTTTGTCTTTGAGCATAGAGCTGTATTTTTTTTTGTTAATTAATTTATTTACAGATATTTATAAACAAAAAAACAAACTCTTTGCTTCTTTTTTTATCGTTTATTCACCCCGAACTCACTTCAACTTACTTCTTAACCCAGCTATTTCATATATTTTGAAATGATGATTCGTGATATTCCATACCCTAAAGAATTTATTTCGAACCTAATTCTGTGGTTTGCATAGTGTTGTTTTGACGAAAAATAAATCAAAGTTATCTGCTTTTTATGTCTTCTTTCAAAAGCAATCTCCGGCTCCTGGTTCTGTTTTCCATTTATAATAACCCTTTAGGACTTAATTTTAAAACGTGACACATCTTTTTTAATCGGGAACATGGAATCATTGTTTTTTATGTTTTATATTTCACCGACCGCTCTTGGAGAATATGCCGATTGCTTTTTTTTAATAGATCACGCTCTAACTCTGCGGGCATATAACAAATCTTGAATACATCTTTCTTAAAACATAATTCGTTTTAAAATACTAGGCAGTTTAATCTCAGTAAAAATCTGATATTTATTTAGTGATTCGGGAATAATTAAGTAATAGTCCATAATATTTAATACGTATGGATTTGGTATGATCGATTAAGCTAAGTGTTTTATAAGTTTAGCCATACTATCTATGTTCTACCATGCTGATGTATTACAATAGGCAGAATTAGTAATATGGGACTTTAAAAGTTCGACATATCATATCAATCGAATACTGACGTAATCATGTTGATTAAACTCATGATTCCTGATTAAAGTCGTTATAATTTGACTATAATCGGTGAATATTTGGCGTATTTTAAAAATTTGATTAATGTAGATTTAATCACTTAACCTATAAAATAAATATCAATGTTATGAAAAACAGTAAAGTCAACGCACTTCAAGCTTGTGCACTTATCCTATTATTTGGGTGTTCCAAGAACCAGATTAATAAAGATGTTCCCGGGGTACTAAATGAACAAAAGCAAATTTTGGAAACTTCATACAATTGGCCATCATACAGCCCTGGGATCAGTTATGATTTCAAATCAGAATATCCACAACTGCAAGCTCCAACGAAAGTGCTTGAAGATTGCGCAAATGTAGTAGGTACTACAACTTCAGATTGGTGGTGTTTCAGATGGGGTCCGAATGCAAATAAGTTGGTTACAGCATCTGCTATCAAGCCAATGCTTAATTATTTTGAATCTGAATTCAGTTATTTCAGGAATGTTATGGGCTGGCCTGCT
>NZ_JAQIIV010000005.1:0-394141 GCF_036946585.1 Pedobacter terrae
CAATAAAAGGAATGCGGGTTAAGCCACCATAAGTTAAACTCCAGTTTGGAAGCGGTATTTTGGGGAAAGCATTCATTTTTGTTTTACTTGCATCTTTGCCCGAATAAGCTGCCATAAAAGCCGAAATAATAACATCCTGGCTCTCTTTACTATATCCATCTGCATAGCCTCCACTAATGCCAGTTGAATTGGGGTTTTCAGCACCCAGTCTTCTGGAGATAATCATCCTATTGGCCATAAACTGATTAAATAGTCCTGAGATAATTGTAGCGTTGCTTTCTTTAAATGCTGTACCCAAAGCAATGTATGATACACTGTAATCGCCGGTGGTAATTGCACTGAGATTCTCAAATGAGGCTACACTTGCCACATACCTGAAATTGGTACTGAAATTTCTGGTTTGTGCTTTGTTGGCTTTCAAAGTAATCCTTAAATCTTTAAAAGGTTCAACCAAACGGTAAACTGAAAATCTTCGCGCAGGGTATTCACATATAACTGGTTTTGTAAAGTATCAGTCGTTAACCAGCCATTGCCAAGTGCCATTTCCCGGATATCGCGCTGACTCCCAAAAACGAAACCCAGACCTGGTGCGCCAGTAGCCCTATCAAGGCCAAAAAACTGAGTGGTTGGCATATAACCTGGCAGAAAAATACCTTTTGTTTGCACAAAACTGGCATTAACGTTTTTCAAACTGGTTAAAATATTGATGAAGAAGTTCTTCGCTTTGTTGCCATCTTCACTACCGGCGCTCCTGATAAAGCCAAATTTGTTGTAGAGCGTAGTTAAATTTAATGTTGGGTTCACCTGAACAGTTCTGCTGTTCTGTACAGTGTTACCTAAATTTATATTCGGATCACGTAAGGTAGATAGCGGCTCCGTCTGCCAGTTAAAGTTGGTACCATAACGGGTTTTTACGGTCACCCAGTTTAGCCCTGGTATTTTATCAATAGGTAAATTATAGGTCACATTTAAATTGTGGTTATAATCTGTTGTACGCCCTAATCGTTTAAGGTTCTGCCAAACGGTATCACGTTTGATGCCGTCAATCCTGCCATCCGGTTCATCAATAATCGAATAATTTGTGGCATTAAAATCCAACTGTAACGAACGCGTAAGGTTCCATGCAATACCATAAATCCGGCTCATGGTAAAGTTTTTGTTAAAGGTGGTGCCGTAACCACTCTGGTAAAGCCCAATGGTATTATTCGGATCGTTGTTCCGCAAGGTATTTTCTGAATATAAACGGTCCACATCAATCCTGAAATTAATGGCACTTGGGAAAATGCTAAAGTTAAAATCCTTTAACAAAGCCAGCATGTTCGATTTTATAATCTTTTCAAAAGGCGCTATCGTTTTGGCTTCTCTGGCATAACTGTACTGTAGCGATGCCCTATAAGTATTCTGAATGCTGTTTTGATTAATAAAATCGCGATGATTATATTGGGTGTAAGCATAACTTGCAGCAAAATTTTCGATATCCAAAGTTGGGCAGGCTTACTGGTATTGGTACGTTCTTTTCTAACGTTGGTAAAGTTGATACCCCGTCTAATCGTATAATCCTGTGCGAAATTTAAAATAGAATCTTTTTGTTCTTTGGTAGATTGCGATAAAGCATTTTTGAGTTCAATATCTGGTGTCCTAGGATTGTATTGTGGCGTAGAAACCTGTTTAGAGTAATTCACAAACATAGGGATTTTTACACCCGATTTCTGCGGCAGGAATTTACCCAGTTCCACCGCCGAAGACACATCAAGCAATACATTGTCTGCACGGTTCCGCTCACTTACTTTAGAATCAATAGATCCAAAACCAATGGTCGATTTACTTCCGGAAATATTTACATCTGCAAAATCGGCCAATTTTAAATTCAGTCTTCCAGTGGCTGCCCAACCGCCTCTTTCATCGAATTCAGTTAACCTTAATTCATTAAACCAAACCAGTGCATTTTTATCTAGCCCGTCATCATTTTGTTCGTCGTTGGCGGCACGGAGCGGATTTTTAACACCCACCATATACACCCTAACCTTGCTCATGTCAGGCTGCCCTTTAACTACAATTGTTCTATTTCCGTCAGTATAGGTAAATGGAACATTGGTAGGCCATGGTTGTCCGTTAGCTTGTTTAGCAACGTTGCGCGCTAATTTTGCATTCTGGAAAAGCGTTAGGTTAATATCCATTCTATTGGCTTCAGGCCAAATGGCATCCGCATCTCTTGTACCTGGATTAGTAACCTTTAAAGGAATTACATACTCATAATAGTTATCTTGATTATCGGTACCAATTCGCAAGAATGCTGCAACATCGTTATCATTTAAAATTTGGTTATTAACCGCTTCAGCATGAATAAACATTTCTAAATGTTTATAAGATCTGAAATCGCTGTATGCTGTTTTAAATGCTGCTCTGCCGTAACCATCTCTTAACGATTTTACGGTAACCGATAAGGATTGCTCATTTAAACGCGTATCGCCACGATAGTTGCTATAATCGCGCTCGCGAAGAATACCTGGTGGTGTTACATATGGAATTGGTGACCGTTTTCCGTTTTCTTCGATGTTTACCGTCGAAACCTCAATGGTAGAATTATCAGGAGTAAGTGCGGGTAAAGAGGGATCTACTATCACTTGCGAAGCCTGGTTCGACGCATTAAACTCCCTCCATTCCCCACGGATCAATTGTAATTTCGCGAAACGCATTACGGCAGTATCTGCAAAATTGGTCATAAACATCCTGAAGAAACGAATAGATTTAAAATCCTGAATACCACCTACGCGATCTTGATACTGGCTGATCGGAATTCTGAATTGATACCACGAAACGGCTTGCGTATTTCCATTGGCCAACCTCACCTGCGAGGTTACTTTATCGGTAATGAAGTTCTGTCCTACATTTAAATCACCCGGGCGCATTGAAACTTTATACTGAAAATACTCGTCACTTTGCGTCATGTTATTATCGCGGTTGATGTCTTCACCATCGGGCAAAGAAGTGGAAGCCGAGTTTTCAAGTCCCAATTCTTCTTGTGATTGTTGCGAAGTTTTAGAGTTTCCTTCTGTTCCGTTATATTTTTCGTAGCGTTTAAGAATACCCGCATTAATCTGATCTAGTGCCGGCCCCCTGAAATAAGTGTAGTTATCTGATGATGGATCTGCGTCAAGTGCGGCAGAGGCTGTTGCATTCAGTTGCGATTTGATCTGAGTAATTGCCGCAGCGAACTTTACTTTTTCATCAGCATCTGATAATCCGTCCAAACCTACATCCTGGGCTCTACGCGAATTGGGATCGTTATCGAAAGCTTGTACAACTGGTTGGAGTTTTGGCACACGCCCCCAAACTGTTTCATCATATTTGCTCGGATCGTTTGTGGCAGGCAAACCATTTTCTAGTGATTTTCTTCCATCTTTAAGAATATCTTCCGAAATATTCCCCAGGTTGAAATATACATCACCACCGGCCGAGTTTGGTTTATAAATAAATGGATCCATTAGCCAAAACTCAATAAAGCCAACATTTAAGGCTTCAAAATCATTGGTCTCGATCTTACGCTGGAAGCCGCCCCAGTTGTTTCTGGGCTGCAGTAAACTTCCATCTGGCCTAAAATCAGTCGTCCGGAAATTATAAGGCCCCCTAACGGTAGGGTAATAAGCCACATCCAAAGTAGTAATGTTTAAAGCCTGCCCGGTTGCGGTTTCCTTGAATGGAAAAACCTCCTGCTCAATCACCTCTCTTACGTAATGATTAGACAGCTCTGTCCGGTTGCCCCGGATATTGGCAGGCGTAGTAGAAGCTGCCGAATTATAAAAAGTTGGATCAATGTTGTAAAAAGCAATCCTGGCCCGGTTATAACCATAAGATAGATCGTTGGATCTATTGAATTCAGGGAAAAGCTGTGGTGTACCAGATAGCTGCCAGGCAATAGCACTCTTTAAGTCGATTACCGATCGTGAAGCTTCGAAATCATCTAAATAACTTACCCCGTTTTTACTGCCTGCAAAATTCAGTGCTCTAGGGTGTCCGGGAATGAGTTGTGCAAATTCACCATAAAAGGTTACACTTGATGGTGCTTTGGTTGAAATGAACGGAAGCTTATCAACTAATTTTGTTAAAAACCGTGATGGTGAACTATAATTAATATCGGCACCCCAAATGGTATTCGAAATGGGCTCTTCTCCAATGTTTACCTTTTGGGTTAAAGGTTTCTCGGTCAGGTTCATGATTGTACCACCGAGGTTTAGTTTATTGTTCACTCGATAATCTAAACGGGTTCCGAAAAGTGACCTTTGCTGCAAACCAAAGGTTTCACTGTTTTCTGTAGTAATCCTGATCGGCTGGCCGGATACCAAAAGTGCCTGGTTGATGATGCTCACACGGCCACCCTGGTAATCAACGGTAAAATCAACGCCCTCGGTAAGCGGCATAGTTCCTGCAAAAACCTTTACAGATCCTTCCGGAACGTTGATGGCATTCAGGCTGAATTCAGAAGAAATATCAGATTGGTAATTTACCTTAATGGTATACCTGTTTTGGTTTTGAAAGAGCTGCCTGGCGATGGTTTGTGTTGAATCGTATAACGCGGTGAAAGTATACTTATTGATCAACGCCTGTTCGCTAGGCAAAAACTTTGCAGCCAGATCTTTACCAAAGGGTTCAATCACGGGAAAAATAATTCTTCCATTGGCCGGATCAATGGTGATATAACCTGAATTGGTATTGGTAACCAATGAGGTTTGCCCATTGCTGCCTACACCGAACATACTGGCCTGATTGGCATTGCTTGCTGTAGAATATGATCCAAAAGCATTGTTTGCTGCCACAAAATCGAAAACTCCATCAGGTCTCCGTTCATTCTGCTGATTGAGGCGATCAAATTCAGTTAGGGCAATCCACTGCTTGTTAGCGGTATTCTGACCTTCGGTCATCACCGGATTATCTACCCCTGTTTCATTATCAATACGGTAAATATCCAGTTTAAAATTTTGACTGCTGATCTGGTACCCACCGATAGAGTAAATATTTTTCATCATCAGATCCCAGGTTGGCAACTGGATCTTGGTGGTTTCGTTCTTTAATAATTTTGCATAAAGCATTTTAGGATTAGCCGCATCAAAAGGCACATCGGTAGAAAACTCACCTACCTGATATTCCACCCCATTGTAGGTATAGCGATAGGCCACAGCTAACACTTCATCGGCATTTAGCGGGTTATTTAACGATAAATAACCTAACTGTGGCTGAAAGGTGAATTCGCGATCTGTTAACTTTCTGGCATAAACCAATTTAGCAAAGTTATCGGTATTGCTGCTGTTGGCCAGCGTTGTTTGGAAGAAAGAAAGGACTGCATTAGAATTTGTTTGTCTTATCGCACCACCCTGATAAGCGTTTAATTGCGAGATCAGGTTGTTAGATTGTTGTGGGAAACCAGTAGCGGTAGTTCCTGCAGGTAACCCCGAAGTTCCCCCTGTAACTAAGATATTGTTAAAGGGAACATTTTCGCCCAAATCCATCAAAGCCAATACATCTCTGGAATCGTTTGTATTTCCTGCTTTATTGGTAATCCAAACTTCAATTTTAGTAATCTGGATGGGAGAGGTAATAATGGGTGCGTTAGCCAGGTTTCTATTATAGTTATTTCTAAAATATTGCGATAGGAAATAATGTTTATTGGCCTCATAGTTGTCAATACTTACTGTAGTGGTATTTTGCTGTGCACCATTGGTAATTTTAATCTCTCTCGATTGTGATTTTTGTTGTGTATAAACACTTGTCACATTTAAACGCCCGAATTTAAGTTGCGTTTTTATACCGAAAAGAGCCTGTGTTCCAGTAATTAATGAGGTATTTAAAGGTAAATTTACATTACCCGCTTCTATTTTTTGGATAATATCATCTACACCACCAGTATAATCCAACTTGATCTGATTTTCGAAATCAAACTGTGCTTCGGTATTGTAATTACTTTTAATTTTTAGCTTGGTACCGATATTTCCAACCAGATCCATCTGAATTCTCTGGTTAAAATCGAAATTGGTTTGTACCCTTTGCCTTTCGTTAAAAAGTGGATTTTCATTTTTATTTATCCTTCCTAAAAAAGTAAGTTCGGCCTCTCCTCGTGGCTGGATATCAATCGTCGTACCCCCGAAAAGTTTTTCAAAAGCTTTGCTATTCACCTGGATTTTAGGAATAACACCTGTGCTTCTATAATCGCTCACTTCAGCATTGGAAATGCTACGCCAATTACTTCTTTTTATCTCGCTGTTTACCAGGCGCTGGTACTCATCGATAGTTAAATATTGGGTATTGAGTACAAATTTTTCTCCTATCAGTTCCTTAATTATATAACGTCTATTTTTAGCATCGTATTCTACAACACGTCTTAAATTACTGGGAGATGGATAAAATGGATTAACCGCCGGACTAAGACCTAGTTGTTCTTTTTCACGTAAGCTAAAATTATTTTTAGGCTTAACAGTGTCCGCTTTGCTTGAAACAACTTGAGAATAAGTAGTTTGAGAAGCAATTAAAAAGAGAGAAATGAGAAAAAGAAATGTAAAAATTCTCTTCAAAGGCGTTAATTCTATAAAGTTTTCAAAGCTTGTTTAATTAGTTGCTCAACCGAAAGGCTTCCTTCTGTTACTTTTAATATCTGGTCTATAGCCTTTTCGGCGGTTTGTTTGGCAAATCCGAGCATTACCAATGCTGATAACGCTTCATCTTTAACCGTATTGTGTTGAGGCATAGAAATTAATGAATCTGCCCCCTCTTTTTTTAATTTATCCTGTAGCTCTAAAACCAGGCGTTGTGCGGTTTTTGCTCCTAAACCTTTAATTCGCTGTATTAGTGGCAAATCTGCCTTAACAATTGCAGTCTGAATCTCAATTGGAGTGATGGAGGATAAAATCATCCTTCCTGTATTCGGACCAATACCTGATACCGAAATTAAATGTAAAAATAAACGGCGTTCGCCCTCATCAGCGAAGCCGTATAATGTGTGTGCATCTTCTTTTACATGCAACCAGGTATATAATTTACACCTTTCAGCATCGCCCAAAGCGCTGTAAGTATTTAACGAGATATTTATATGATAGCCTATACCTCCGGCTTCAACCACAACATAAGCCGGGTTTTTAAAAGTCAATCTACCATCAATATAGGCGTACATGTAATATTACTTTTTAGTTGTTTTCCCAAATATACCTTTTCGTTTCGATGTTGCAATTTCTTCTTTTCCTTGCACATCTACAACAGCTATAGTAACCATATTAACGATTTCACGTACAGAACTGCCTAATTGAACAATATGAACAGGTTTATTCAGTCCTAAAAGGATTGGGCCAACTGCCTCAGCACCGCCAAGCTCTTGTAACAATTTGTATGCAATGTTTCCTGACTCCAGATTTGGGAACACCAAAGTGTTGGCCGGAGCATCTGCCAAAGTGCTAAAAGGAAAATTATCTTGCAACAATTCGTTATTGATGGCAAAGTTCCCCTGCATCTCTCCATCCACTACGATTTCAGGATGGTTTTGGTGAAGAAGCCTTACAGTCTCCCGAACTTTGTTCGGAGTTACCCCATCATTAGAACCAAAATTTGAATAAGATAACAAGGCAATACGTGGTTTGATGTTGAACTGTTTAACCGATTTATCGATAAGCAATGTAATATCTACCAACTCCTCTGCCGTTGGATCCACGTTCACAGTCGTATCACCAAAAAAAACAGGGCCTTTTTTGGTCATCATCATGTACATACCCGCAACGCGTTTAACGCCTGGTTCTACACCTATTACCTGAAGGGCTGGCTTGATAGTGGCACCATAATTTTTTGTTAAACCTGAAATCATCGCATCGGCCTCACCAAATTCAACCATCGAAGCACCATAATAGTTACGGTCTCTCAATAGCTTTGTCGCATCGCGCATAGAAGAAACACCTTTACGCTGGCGTTTTTTGAAAAGTGCTTCAGCATATTGTTTGGTTTTTTCAGGATTCTGCATCTGATCGATAATCTCTACTCCCCCAAGTTCTAAAGCATGCTCATCAATAATGGCCTGTATTTTCTCCTGATTACCCAATAGGATAGGAATGGCAATATTTTCATCTTTGACAATCTGTGCAGCTTTTAAAATTTTATAATTATCAGCCTCTGCAAATACCACCCGTTTAGGGTCCATTTTAGCTTTGGTTGTTACCGCTCTCATAATGGCGTCATCCAAACCTAAACGTTTCCTTAGTTCTTCATTATAGGCATCCCAATCGGTAATATTTTTTCTGGCTACACCGCTTTCAATTGCAGCTTTTGCCACAGCCGTTGATACTTCGGTAATCAATCTAAAGTCAACAGGTTTTGGAATAATGTAATCGCGTCCGAATTTTAAGTTACGTGCATTGTAGGCCAGGTTAACTGCCTCGGGAACTGATTTTTTCGCCAATTCAGCAATTGCCTTAACCGCAGCAATTTTCATGGCCTCATTAATGCTGGTTGCGCGAACATCAAGCGCCCCGCGGAAAATATAAGGGAAACCCAAAACGTTGTTCACCTGGTTCGGATAATCAGACCGGCCGGTAGCCATGATCAGATCTTTACGGGTTTTGATGGCCAGTTCATACGCAATTTCGGGATTTGGATTTGCCATTGCGAAAACAATCGGGTTTTTGGCCATTCCCATCAACATGTCCGGAGAAATAACGTTTGCTGCCGAAAGTCCGATAAAAACATCGGCCCCTTTCATGGCCTCTCCAATATTAGCGATATCTTTCCTGGTGGTAGCGAAGCTCATGCGGATATCATCCAAGTCGGTACGGTGAATGTCGATTAACCCGTTGATATCGAACATGACCAGGTTTTCCTTTTTAACCCCTAAGCTCAGGTACATTTTAGAGCAGGAAACTGCAGCAGCACCCGCGCCACTTACCACAACTTTGATTTTATCTATTTTCTTTTTCTGGATTTCGCAGGCATTCAGTAATGCCGCACCAGAAATAATCGCTGTTCCATGCTGATCATCGTGCATTACCGGGATATTCATCTCCTGTTTTAAACGCCGCTCGATCTCGAAACACTCCGGCGCTTTGATATCCTCCAGATTGATCCCTCCGAAGGTCGGCTCCAAAGCTTTAACGATTTTTACAAAATCATCTACATTTTCGGTGTCCAGCTCCAGATCGAACACATCGATATCAGAAAATATTTTAAATAAAAGGCCTTTGCCCTCCATTACCGGCTTACCTGCTTCAGGGCCGATATTGCCCAGCCCTAAAACGGCTGTTCCATTACTGATTACTGCAACTAAATTACCTTTAGCGGTATATTTATAAACATCTTCTGTATTGTTTGCGATCTTTAAACAAGGTTCTGCAACTCCTGGAGAGTATGCCAGGGTTAAATCCCTTTGTGATGTTGTTGGCTTAGTAGGTACTACTTGTATCTTTCCCGGACGGCCTTGCGAATGGTAATCCAACGCATCTTGCTTTCTATTCGTATTACTCATTAAGTAACTTATTAGTGACGGCGCAAAGGTACAATTCTTTTTATGAGGCTTAAAATAAAAAGCCGTCCAAAAAAGTTAAATGAGATGGAGTTAACAGATATCAACTTAATTAGTTATTAACGGATTAGGGTGCCACATTAGTAGATTGTCATTTCGATACTTGGCCCTACCGTTTGGTCAGGTCTTTTTTGTATAGTTTAGGCATTTGCTAACCAACTTCAATAAAGCACAAATTTAAACCAATGACGCTATCAATCCCAAGAGCTGGTGGAAATCAAAAAACAGTTGCAGTTAGGACATTAAATCGAGAGGGAAATCTTTGAATAAGTTTCAAAGATCCCTTTACTACATTTGAGATGAAATCATTTAGCTGATGCAGCAGGTTGAATATTTCAAATTACCCCTTGCTAATTTTCAGGATCATGCCAACTTGCAAACCTGCTTTTGATAAACGATTGTCCCTTCTGATACTTTGAACAGTTGCCCCATCAAATTTCTCTGCAATTTCTGATAAGGTATCGCCCATTTTCACTTTGTAGCTTAAAAATGAGGATGGTGCTTTTAATGGTGTACGGTTTTTGGCATAGATCTTTAATCTTTGTCCAGGCACCAGGATTTTGCTTTTTAAACCGTTCCAAACCCTTAAATCTTGTACTTCTACACCATATTTATCAGCAACGGTTGTTAAATTTTGACCGGAGGTAACTTTATGATAAACTACAGCTGATGTAGCTATACCTTTATCCTTTTGTTTTCTTAATTCCCGAATATCATCTGTGCTGGCAGCCACCACTTTCATGTCGACATCTATCTCATGGTTGTTCAGCACATCGTAAATACCTGCGTAATCAATATCTCTTAACTTAGGCATTACTATACGTTTCGGCTCTTCATCCGTGCCGTTAACAATTTTTTTCTTGTACGAGGGATTCAAAGCCATCATAGCCGACTCTTCTATATTAAGCGCTTTGGCCAGCATAGCTAAAGATACAAAACGGGTAGTTTGCACCGTGTCGGTCTTGAGGAACAGGTTCGAAGCCTGTGCCGTGATCTGGTGTTTGTGAGAATAGTTCATTACATAAACCGCAGCAATAAATGCCGGAACATAATTTCTGGTCTCCTTTGGTAAAAACTGTCTGATTACCCAAAAATCCCTCGATCCCGCTTTATCAATGGCACGGTTTACATTTCCCTTTCCGCAATTATACGCGGCAATGGCCAATAGCCAATCGCCAAGTTCTTCAAAAGCATCCCTAAAATAGGCTGCTGCAGCATAACTGGCCTGTATGGGATCTTTTCGTTCATCAACAAAGTTATCCATCTTTAAACCGTAAGCCTTGCCTGTTCCGAACATAAACTGCCAGATACCTGTAGCGCCTACTCTCGAAATAGCATGCGGATTCATCTGCGATTCTACAATAGTGAGATATTTTATTTCCTGAGGGATGTTATAATCCTTTAAGGCCTTATCAAAAATCGGGAAGTAATAGCTCGATAAGCCCATCATTTTACCGAACATATCTTTGCGCTTAGCGTAAATATCAATATACTGCTGAACGTATTCATTGTAAGGTAGGGGTACTGTTTTAGCAATAGAATCTAGTCTGAGTTTGTAGATAAAGTTTTGCCCCATGCTCAATGGGTTTTCAGAAACAACAGGTACGGCTACGGTATCAGTATTGATAAAGATATTATTACGAATCTTTGGCAGGCTATCCAGTTTGAGCGTTTGCTGCGCAGAAGAGGAAGAAACACATCCTAAACAAGCACAGATTGAAGCAAAAAGTAATTTTTTAATCATGGGCTATTGGTTCAATTTTTCATTAACCGTGCTTTGTATTCCTACAAAACTTTATACAGATCCCCTCATCTATCCACAAAAGGAATTAAGGGAAAACCGCGAACCTTCCAGACTATGTCCGGAAAACAGTTAATAAAATGTCATTGCCATACTTAATTATAATGCTTTTTGCATTAAAATTGTGCGTAATTTCAATGACGATAAAACGATGATAAAAATGCCTGAGAAAAAGCCAGAAGCTTATCTTCCTCAAAATGTTTGGCTGTAAATTGTATACTTAACGGCAAACCCGCCTCATTATTGCCTATTGGCAAAGCGATTGCCGGATTTCCGCTTAAAGATGGTAGTACAGTAAAAATATCGGCCATGTACATCACCAATGCGTCCTGGAGATGATCACCTATTTTAAAAGCTGCAGTTGGTGCCACAGGAGAAAGAACCAAGTCATAATCCTGGAATAAAAGATCCATTTTTTCTCTGATCAACCGACGCACCTGCTGTGCTTTTTGATAATAAGCGTCATAATAGCCTGCACTTAGAACAAAGGTTCCTAAAAGGATACGGCGTTTAACTTCTTCGCCAAAACCTTCGGCGCGGGATAATTTATAAAGTTCATTTAGGGATTTTGCGTCCATATTGCGGTGTCCGTAATGAACGCCATCATAACGCGAAAGATTTGAAGAGGCTTCGGCCGTTGTTAAGATATAATAAGCCGGAACCAGATAATCTAACAGATCAAAAGAAACATACTCCACAGTATGCCCTTCAGCTTTCAACTGCTCAATTGATTGTAAAATGGCAGATTTGATTTCGGAATCAAGGGCTTCGCTTTCAATGGTTTCTTCTAATACCGCTATCTTGTGTTTTTTTTGTTCATTTAACTGAACGGGATAATCAGGTACCGCAAGAGGAGAAACTGTTGAATCGTAATCGTCTACACCAGCTAAAACCTTTAAAAGCAAAGCTGCATCTTCTACTGAAGAGGTAATAGGACCAACCTGATCAAAAGACGAAGCATAAGCAATCACACCATACCTTGAAATACGACCATAAGTTGGCTTCAGACCAATCTGACCGCAAAATGCGGCTGGTTGTCTTACTGATCCACCGGTATCGGTACCGAGTGCAGATAAACACATATCAGCCTGCACAGCTACAGCTGAGCCGCCTGAAGAGCCACCTGGAACAAGCGCTGGATTTGCAGCATTTTTAACAGGCCCGAAATATGAGGTTTCGTTGGAACCGCCCATAGCAAATTCATCACAGTTTAAACGGCCGATAATAACGGCGTCTTCCTGTAACAAACGTTGCACAACTGTAGAAGAATATGGAGATACGAAGCCTTCGAGCATTTTTGATGATGCCGTAACAACATGGCCTTCATAACAGATATTATCTTTAATACCAATTACCATTCCTGCAAGTTTACCTGCAGTTCCATTTTCTATTTTTTGCTGTACCGCCTTCGCTTGAACTTCTGCCGATAAAAAAAACACCTCATTAAATGCATTGAGGTGTTCATTATTTTCAATTTGCTTAAAATAATAAGCCAATAAATCGGGTAAAGTTAATTGCTTTTGCGAAATGAGCGTTTGAATCTCCTTAAGAGAGCTGTATTTCTTCAAAACTAAAAATTATTGCAATTAAACAGTTTTATCACGGTTAGATGGATCTACCTGATCACCATCAACACCATCTTTACCATCTTTAAATTCTTTAACACCTTTACCTAAACCCCTCATCAGTTCAGGAATTTTTTTACCACCAAATAATAACAATACCACTACCGCAATAATGATAATTTCTGGTGTTCCAAGCATTGCTGCTATTGTTGTATTTAACATAACTTTTTGTTTAAACTTTTTCTTTGTCTGTTGTAATTTTTTCTTCAGCTGATTTAGTGGCTTCAGGATGCGTTGAACTAGACGTCACCTTTTCATCAACAGGCGATTCTTCTGTAGGATGATGGCGCTGGTTATGATTTTGTGCTGTTTCTTCTGCTTCTTCTTTATCCAGGTCCATCGCATTGATGTTTCTATGAATTTCACGCTTAACACCGTCAGAGGCGTCTTTAAACTCCCTGATCCCCTTCCCCAGTCCTCTTGCCAGTTCAGGTAATTTTTTACCACCAAACAACAGCAGAACCACCACCAAAATGAGCACGATCTCCGATCCACCCATGTTTAAAAACTCTAATAACGTGCCTTGATACATCACTAATATAATTTATACAAATATAGACATTTTAAAAACTATTATTTTATTTACTGATCCAGGCTTCCGGATTTAAGGCCGCTTGCCCCCTTCTGATCTGAAACTTTAAAACAGCATCATCACCGGTACTAGCAACCACTCCTATGGTTTGTTTGGTTTCAACAGAATTACCCACACTCACACTAACTGATTTTAGGTTTTGGTACACCGTAAAATATTCACCATGGTTGATCAGAACCACGGTTCTACCCATCACTACCTGAACAGCGGCAACTTTACCTGCAAATACTGCTCTAACTGGAGCACCATCTATTGTTGTAATATCCACACCATCATTGGTATAACTTGCCTGGTCTAATTTATGCAGGCCAAACCTCTCGGTTATTGTTCCTGTCGCTACCGGCCAAGGTAACCTTCCTCTGTTATTTTCAAATCCTGCCGATAGTCTTGCAGTCTCTGGAGTTGCCGTTAGCAATTCCCCGGTCGATTTGGCTTTAGCAGTTGGTGTAGCAGGGGTTGCTGGTGCAGGTTTATTTTCTGCCTTCGCTTTGGCTGCCGCAATTCTTGCTTCCTCTGCTGCTTTCCTTCTTGCCTCTTCTGCCGCCTTTCTTCGTGCCTCTTCAATTGCCCTTTGAATCGCAGCACTGATGGCCCGATCTATCTGTGCCTGCTGTTTTTTACGGCTACTAATATCTTGTCTAAACTGCTTCTCGTCTTTACTTAATTTATTTAACTCTACAGATTGTTTATTTTTATCTTTACTTAAACGTTCACGCTCTTTTTCCTGCTCCTTAAGGAGATCGCTTTTTTCTCTAAGCGTTTTGTCCAATACCTTAATCTTTCCGTTCAGATCTTGCTGTGTATTTTCAATATAACCAGCCTGTTTTTTACGGTATTGACTGAATTGCTGCAAATATTTGATCCTTTTATAAGCCTGATTAAAATCCTTTGCTGCAAAAATAAACATCATTTTATCATACGAATTTCTATTTCGCTGTGCAAAACGGATCATGCCCGCATACTCTTTCTTAAGATCACCTAACTGACCTTGTAATGTATGTACGGTATTTGTGTTCTGAGAGATTTGGTTATCCAGATTTTTTATTTCAGAGTTAATGGTTCCAATTTTATCCTGGCGCAACCTGATCTGGGCATTTATGGTATTAATCTGCTGTATGGTAAGCTTTTTACCATTGGCAGTTTTATTTAAATTCTTTTGGAGCTGTTCGATTTCACGTTGTATAGCTTCTTTTTTCCTTCTGAGCTGGCTTTCAGTTTGCGCAACAGCTGAAAGTGTTAACACGCTTAAAAAAAGGATAAATAGGAGTTTTTGTAGCTTCATTAAGCCAAAAGTATAAAATTTTTACAGTAAAAAACATTAAAATTGAGATACTAACGTCATAATTACTTATTACAGAACCCTCTTCACATAATCTTCATATAATACAAAGATTGCCAAATAACCTGTTGCAGACAGCAGATCTCCTGACAACCATGATATATTAACTATAATTATTGTTATTTTACAACCGTAAACCTCTTTGGTACATTAAACGGAAAATCGACCGGAACATTGCCATCAATTTTTACGTATTGTAGGTCTATATTTATGGTTTTCGCTTTAGATAGCGTGTTGATCTTTAGTGCACCAGGAAATAAAGATTCATTTAACTTTTGATAGTCGGTATAGGTTACTTTTAAAGCCTGACCGTTTTTGGCATCATTTAAATTGGTTTCAGATACCTTAAAAAGTGTATTAAACAGCAGTCTGTAATCTAACGCTGATTTGTTTCCGGAAACAACCCAAACGCCATTTTCTTGTTTAACATCCGATTCTCCAGTTAAAAACTCTCCCATAGCATTACCCGTTAAAATGGCCTGTAGCGTGTTAAAATTAACCTGGTTGTTGGTAAAATTGTAGATGTAACTGAATGGTTTTTTGAGGTATTCGTTCTTCATCCGGTTCATGATCTTGATGCTGTCAGGTGTAATTAACGCCCTTGCCACCTCTGCCATCCCACCCAATGCCGTAATGCTAACCCAGATGGTTTCCTTGTCTTTCATTTTGAAATTCATGGTTACATCATTCGAATTGCCAGCAATATCCAAAGTTGCTTTTGCTTTAAGCGAAAGGGTATTAAATTTAAGTTGTTTACTATTTAATAAGGCTAAGGCTTCTGCTTTGGAATTATCTGTTTTGGTTTCTGCTTTAGTTGGCGGAGCCACAACAATTTCTTTTTTAGGTTTACATGCTGAAACAAAAATTAACGCCCCTAAAAAGAATACACTATTTAAAATATTTTTTTTCATTTATCTTCTTAATTAATACTTCTGATCCGTTTCCGGCCTCTTTTGCCTTTAACCATTGGATTAATGCAGCATCTTTTTCGCCCTTCATAAACAGTATATCTCCATACCGCTCCAAGTAAACACCATTCTTGCTGCTATTGTTTTGTAAAGCCTTTTCAATCCATATTTTTGCCAGATCGTATTTTTGTTGTTTAAACAGAATGAAGGCATAGGTATCTAAAATTGAGGCATTGTTCGGCATGGCAAGCGCTGCTGTTTCCGAATATTTGGCCGCCTTTTTTAAGTCGTCATTTCTTAATGCCAAATAATAGGCATAATTATTCATGATGAGATAATTGTCAGGCTCTATTGCAATTGCTTTTTCAAAAGCCGTTTTGGCCTGAGCAAAATTATTCTGGTTGATATAAACATCACCTTGAAGTGCATAAATCTGCGTCTGCAGGCTTTTGTTGTCTACATCTAATTGTGAAGAGATTTTTAAATTGCTTTGGGCAGCCTCATATTTACCGGTTTTAAACTGGGCATAAGCCATATAATAATATAAACTGGCCTGATTGGGATAAATGCTTAAAGCTTCATCGCCAACTTTTATGGCTTCATCGTAGTGTCCGAGCAATGTTTGGATATTAATCACTTGTTCCCATACAATGTAAACCTGTTCATTAAGTTTCAATGCAGCCTGATATTGAACCAATGCTTCTTTTAATTTATTCTGCTGATAAAGTACATCGCCATAAAGTGCCAATGCTTTGGCTTCAGTTGGGTTTTTCTCCGCAACCAGTCTGCTTAGTTCGGTTACGTTTTTAGCAACAACAGGCTGGTTCAGTTTAGAGAAAAGTGCTGCAATGATCTTCACCTTTTCCGTAAGTGGCATTTCATTGCTTTGGAAAGCCAGTTTTAAGGAAGAAAATGCGGATTCATCATTTTTTTGTTTGCGGTAAATATCGGCCAAAGCCAAATTTACCTCAAAATTGTTTGGTTCAAGTTGCTGCGCTTTGGTTAAAACCTTTAATGCTTCAGGATCGTTCCCCTTTTGTAAAAGTAAACCTGCAGCATATAAATAGTTCTTTACATCGGCCTGGTTGCCTTCCAACAACTTTACAATATCACTTTCAATTGCAGCATTGCCATTAGATTGCAACCGCTTTCTGGCATTTACCAGCTCCCTCGAATCGCCAAATTTACCCTGAATTTCATCATAGGTCTTCTTGGCCGCATCCGGCTGATTGGCTAAAAACTCTGCATTGGCCTTATCAAAATAATAGGCATCATTTTCAGGGTCAAGACGGATCAGTTGGTTAAATACCCCGATCAGTTCGGGCATATTATTACTGCGTTTATAAACTTCCCCAAGTAAACGCCAATACCATAAATTTCCGGCGTTTATTTTTATAGCCTGTTTAATGTGCTGTTCAGCTTCCAAAAGCTTATCTAAGCGTAAGTTTGCATTGGCCAGTTCGAAATAGGCAGCATCGTTATTCGGATCTAATCCAACAATTTTATTAAAATTGGTAGCTGCTACAACATAATTTTCAGACATTTTCTCCCGCAAGCCAGCAAAAAATAATTGCTTTACCATATTGCTATCGCGATTGGTATTTGGCGCAACCATTCCCTGCCCTAAAGCCTGGATGCTCACCAAAGTAGCTCCGATAAGAAAATGCATTTTGTACCTCATATCTAAAAATTGCTGCAAACTGTCAACTCCAAACTGAAAACTATTTCCCCGTGTGTCCGTAACCGCCTTCTCCGCGCGCCGTTTCGCCCAGTACTGTAACTGGCTGCCAGCTTACTGTTTCATGTTTGGCCACTACCATTTGGGCAATTCTATCACCATTAATAATCTTAAAGTCTGTATCTGATAAATTTACCAATAAAACTTTTATTTCTCCACGGTAATCTGCATCAATTGTGCCGGGTGAATTTACAATGCTGATGCCATGTTTATAAGCCAGGCCACTTCTGGGTCTGATCTGTGCTTCGTAGCCAACAGGCAGCTCGATAAAAAGGCCTGTAGGCACCAATAGGCGCTGTAAAGGTTTAAGTATAATCTCCTCTTTGATGGCTGCCCTTAAATCCATTCCTGCCGCATGTGCAGTTTCATATTGTGGTAGCGGATGTTCTGATGTATTGATGATTTTTATTTCCATTTTACTAGATATGAGATTGGAGATGTGAGATTTTAAATTCGGGATGTGAGATCAGAAAAAATTGCCAATCTTAATCATTTACCTTTTAAGTATTTTCATTAAATCTTCCTTTTCGAAATAAGCAATGCCTATAACAAAGGCAATTAACATGGCATTACCAATGTAAATGTTTTTATTAAATACAAAAAATGAAGAGAATACAATAATAGTTGAAATTATTAAATACGATAAAATCTTTTTAAGGTTATAAGGTATAGGATAATATTTCTGGCCGAGCACATAAGATAAAACCATCATTACAAAGTAAGCCAACATACTTACCCATGCAGAGCCCATGTAACTAAAACGTGGTATTAAAATGATATTTAGGACGATCGTAATTACTGCCCCTGCCACAGAAATATATAGTCCAAAACGGGTTTGATCGGATAGGCGGTACCAGATAGACAGATTCATATAAATACCCAGGCACACATAACCCAATAACAAATAAGGAACTGCCGGTAAACCAACCCAATATTCTTGTTTACGGATGAAAAATTTCAGCAATTCGATATTGGCAATAATGGCAATAAAAAGAACAGATAAGGCAATTACAAAATATTTTAAAATTGTGGCATAGGTATCTCGCGCATTTTTCTCTTTTGCATGACTGAAGAAAAATGGTTCGGCACCCAACCTGAAAGCGGTAATAAAAATACTTAAGAAAATCGCTATTTTACACACAGCACCATAAATTCCAACCTCTCCATCAGCTATTTCAGGTGGCAATAGTTTTTGAAGCACTATTTTATCCAGATTCTCATTTACGATAAATGAGAGGTTCGCTACTAAAATTGGCCAGCTGTAAGAAAACATATTGCTAAAAAGCTTACTGTCGAAACGCAGTTGCAATTTCATAAATTCGGGCAGCAAATAAATGAGGGTAATAACAGAGGCAATAAGGTTGGCTACAAAAACATAACCGATCCATTGGTACCTGTACCATGAAGCAAACCATTCAGCACCTATCCAATTGTGTTTTATATTGGCTGGAATGAAGTAAATGAATATAAGGTTGAAACCAACAAAACAACCGATATTTAAAAATTTAGCTACACTATATTTAAATGGCCGACCATCGGCTCTCAATTTGGCAAAAGGAATTACACAAATAGCATCAACAAACAGTATCCATAAAAAGAAACTAACGTACTGTCTATAATCTGCAATATCGGATGCCTTCGTTGCCAAATAACCCGCAATTGAAGAGGAAAAAGTTAATCCCGTAATTAAAAAAAGTGATGAAATGAAAGCAATGCATAGAAATGAATTGTTATACACCTGCTGCTTTTTATCTTCAAACTTATTTAAATACCTAAAGTAGGTACTTTCCATACCAAAGGCTAAAACCGCATTAATTAATGAGGCATTGGCATACATATTTGTGAAAATGCCATAAACACCTTTTTGATAAACACCGGTGTAAATGGGTGTAAGGATAAAATTGAACAACCTGGAAAAAACGGTACTGATACCATAAACCATGGTTTGCCCAAGAAACTTTTTATATACAGACATTTAGTATCGAGATAAAAGTATCAGATATCAAGATATACACAGATAGCGATCTTGCTACTTGATACAAAATACTTGTTACTTTTTAAAGATTTCAAAATTACGATAGTTTTTTACTTCGCCATTGCTTACCGCCACATTTTCCACGCGAGAGCGGTCAGGCCCTTCATGGCACCAGTTCACAAATTCTTCCAAAAAAATCTCTTCGCCTTCAGCTTCTATATAAACCGATCCGTCTTTTTCGTTCCTTACAAATCCATTTACCATCATCTGGTTGGCAATAATTTTAGTGGTTTCTCTAAAACCAACGCCCTGCACTTTACCAGTTATTGTTATATTAAGGTGTTTCATCTATTGTTGTAAAGTTGAATATCGCTGTAAAGGTAAATGAATTATCACAATTCTTTAGCACATGCTAATGAGTGCACCTAACCAATTAATGATCATCGTCAGGCTGAATTATTCCGAAACGTACTATTGTTTTTAAACTGCCGGTTTGTAACATGAAATTTAAAACCAATAGTCATACTTATTGTATGAACGTTAATATTCAGAATTTACATCAAAAACCGATCATTATACTATAATTAGACTGGTTATCATTAACACTAATTTTTCCGGAATAGATTAACATTTAAGTAATTTGAGTTTTAAAACGGAGACGATAATGAGTGTACATATAGGATTGATGATCTGGAAGGAAATGAAGACCAAAGAGATTCCCATTTCCATATTTGCAAAAAAAATGGGCATTAGCAAAATCAAGGCACAGGAAATCATTAACAGCCCAACCTTAGATGTTTCTTTACTTGCCAATGTGAGTGAGGTACTTGGCTACAATTTTTTTAGTTATTACGAAAAAGGTAAGGCGTTTTCCGAGTTTAGTAAAAAGGAAACACAGGCATCGGCAGAAGAAATTAAAAGGCTAAAAAGCCTGCTGAGTGAGAAGAACAAAACAATTGAACTGAAAGATAAAATGATCCAAAACCTTTCACATACCGTTTCCTTGCTAGAAAAAGTCCAGTACCGTTAATTTGAGCGTTAGTTTAACTTTCCATCAATTTAGCTTTTATACCTCCTAAAGCCTACATTACCTAAAATTCTATAAATTTGAGGAGTCTGAAAACGGACTTTGTCAATGAAGATTTATTTCAACCGAAAGCACCTATACAAAAAAATCGATTATCCAGATCGTTTCCTCAAGAAAAATCTTCTTAAAACCGTTTCCACTATTTTTGGCATTATCCTTGGATTTTTAATTCTCCTGAAGCCTTTTGAAGTGAACACATCGCAACAGAAATTTAATTATATTAACATATGTTGCCTCCATGCCTTATTACCAGCAGTAATCATCTATTTTTACTTTACTACATTAAATTATTTACGGGCAAAGTATCCCGAAAACAGAAACTGCTCTCTGACATCGGAATACGTGCATATAAGCATTTCACTTATTTTAACAGGAATCGTTAGCTTCCTGATCCGCGATCTGATTTACTTCAATCCAAATAATGAAAATGGAAAGGCTTTTGAAAATGACTGTGATGCTAACAATTTTTAATACTGATCATTATTATACCCCAGCAATAAAAGCTTATAAACCTTAAGTTAGATTAAGCTTCGAATTGCAAAACAGGTTGATCTAGCTATCCCATTCGTTTTGCAACTGTGTAAGCTGTGCCATATTGATTTTAAATTCCTGCCATATTTCTTCCAGGATAACCCTCGCAGGTTTGATTTCTTTCAACATTGCCGAAACCTGACCGATTTCGAGTTCACCGTTTTCTATATCACCTTCAAACATCCCCAATTTTGCTCTTGCATGGCCCAAAAGTTCTGACAGCTCATTACGGCTTGCACCTTCAGCTTCAGCATTGGCAATAGCACCGGCAAATTCATTTTTCAATAACCTAACCGGAACCAGCTTTTTCATTGCTAATTTAGTATCGCCTTCAGCAGCAGCAATAATTTTATGTTTGAATGCTTCGTGAGCAGATGATTCTTCGGCTACTGCGAAAGCCGAACCGATTTGGACCGCATCTGCACCCAAGGCAAATGCAGCTAGCATGGCTCTTCCACTCCCAATACCGCCAGCTGCGATTACCGGAACTTTAACCTTCTCTTTAATCAGCGGGATTAAACACATCGTTGTAGTTTCTTCTCTCCCATTATGTCCACCCGCCTCAAAACCTTCGGCAACAATCGCATCAACACCAGCTTCCTGCGCTTTTATGGCAAATTTTGTATTCGCAATTACATGGACTACGGTTATACTCCGTTCTTTTAAAAAACTGGTCCATGTTGCCGGATTACCGGCAGAAGAAAATACAATTTTTACCTGCTCTTCAATTACCACATCTATAATTTCCTGAATATTGGGATATAGCAATGGGATATTAACACCAAACGGCTTGGAAGTTGCTAATTTGCATTTTTGAATATGTGATCTTAAAACTTCAGGATACATGGAACCTGCTCCAATAATGCCCAGGCCTCCTGCATTCGAAACCGCTGAAGCCAATTTCCAGCCACTGCACCAGACCATTCCGGCTTGTATAATCGGATATTTTATATTGAAAAGTTTACAGATGGGGTTCATAAGGAAATTATCGTAATTTATTTTAAAGCTATTTTTAGCTTAGCTAATGGGTAGAATAAAATGATCATTGGTAATCAATTCCAAGTCTTCAATTCTATTCCTTTTCTTTAAAACTTTCTAACTCTCTGTTTATTTATTCTAACAATTGCTCTTCAGTTGGCAAATAAAGTTCGTATTGGCTTGCTATAATCTGTTTCTGATTTTCGGGTAATGTAAATTTCACTACTGCATCGTTTTTATCGGCACAAAGCAAAATGCCTATAGTTTGATTTTCATGCGGAAGTTTTTCAATCCGATCATAGTAATTCACATACATCTGCAGCTGTCCAATATCCTGATGTGTTAGCTTGTTTGTTTTTATTTCAATAATTACGAAAGATTGTAATAAACGATTGTAAAAAACCAAATCTACATAAAACTCATCACCCTCAATATGTATTCGCTTTTGCTGGCAACAAAAGAAAAACCATTTCCCAATTCCAACAAGAATTCCTGTAAGTGTGTTATAATTGCATTTTCTAAATCTCTCTCGTAATATGATGTCTCTCGTTTTAATCCAAGAAATTCCAAAACCATTGGATCTTTGATTATCTCTTTGGCATCAGACGGTTGCTTTTCATTTTTGGCAATGGCCAACACGCTTTCTTTATCATTACTTAACAATAAACGTTCGTACAAACTACTATAAATCTGTCTTTCTAATTGGCGTACCGTCCAATTATTCTTTATTGTTTCAGCAATATAAAATTCTCTTTTATTTTGATTATCAATAGTCAATAATAGTTTGTATTGACTCCAACTTAATTGTGCATACAGCGTGTGCACATTTTCAAATGTGCGATAAAACTGACGGTAAAGATTAATTTGTCTAACGGAAAAACCACTTCCGAATTGAGGCTGTAGCTGTTCTGAAAGGTATTTAATCAAGAAAGTACCATAGTCTGCACGATTTTTCCCCTCTTGTTCCTCTTCAAAAATACGTTTACCAATATGCCAATACATTAGTGTTCTTTGATGATCAACAGCCCTTATAGCATCATCTTTTGATTGATCTATAATAGCTCTTATACTAGCTACAACAGATTGGTTTATAAGCATATTACACATCTAAATTTGATAAAGATAATATATAGCGATTTCTAACTTCTATTTATGTTGAGGACAAGTTATTCATTAATTAAATCAACCGTATCACCAGATCACTTTCAATTTCAAAATTTTCCCCTAACTGAATACGGTTTAAACCAGGGCTTTTGCCAACTTCTATCGTTCCCAATTTTTGATCAAGCTCCAAAAACGCTGCTCCGTTTATGGTTGCCCAGCTTAACAGTTTTTCAAAAGGAACCTGCTTATATTTCTGTAAAGTAAGCATTTCTGATAAGATATTAAGTTGGTGATTGCTGGCCAAACTATCTGTTCCCAAGGTGATGTTTACCTTTTCATCCATTAAGAGGTCAACATCAGGTAAAGCATTCTCGATATACAAGTTGGCTTGCGGACAAAGGCACCAATATAAATTGGCGTCGCTTTGTTTAGCAAATTCAATATCTGCTTTATTGGTAACCGTATTATGTACGAGTAAGGTTTTTTGTTTTTTAATATAAGGCAGCCAGGTTTTTAACGATGTTTTGTTCGTTGGATCAAAAAAAGCAATATCCATACCCAAAAACTCATAAAGCTTTAGAAAACCGCCAGTTTTACTTTCAAAAAAAACATTTTCATCAATAGTTTCCTGATTGTGCACACTGATAAAAGCATTTGTTTTTTCAGCTTCTTGCCTGATTAATTCGAAGAGTTGAGGTGAAACAGTGTATGGTGCATGTGGAACTATCGTTGCAGGCAGGGGTTTGAAATCTTGTTTGATTTCCTTCAAATGTTCTAATATCGTATCCGCACGTTCAGGGTTAAAGCCTAAGGCTTCTATAAAGGTGTGATAATAAACCTTACTTTTTTCTTTTACTTTTTTAGAAGTAATCTGGTTGGAAATATCGCCAACAGCAACAATGCCATTATCGATCATTTGTTGATCGGCTTTTTGCATCGCCAGATCTATCAGGCTGGCATCGCCATTTCTGCTTTTAATAATATGCTGTACAAATTCTACCAAACCCGTTTGCTCGGGAATTTGACCCAACATGTGCGATAATTCTAAATGGCAATGGGTATTAATAAAGCCTGGGACGATTGCACCTTGATACTTAATGATCTCCAAATCAAGATTTAAATAATCTTCTTCAGCTAAGACTTCTTTTATTTCGCCATTAGGGGCAACTGCTACCACACCGTTTTTAATTGGAGGGGAGGATACAGGAAATACCCAATCAGCTGAAAAGTATTTTAACATATGCAAATTAATGGAATAATCGGGGCAAATAAAATATTTTCCTGAACTGCTTTATTTTAATAATGAAGTCAATTTTGAAATTACCAGTCGAAGAACAGCAGGAATGAGAAAAAAAGAGCCTCCTATCGGAATCGAACCAATGACCTACTGATTACAAGTCAGTTGCTCTACCAGCTGAGCTAAGGAGGCTTTAATCGGGCTGCAATGATAGAAAAAAATCTTCATTTTTAAAAATTGAAAATTATTTTTTTACGCGCTCAATCGATGTGCTTGTAGATATTGCCGTCTCACAGCTAAAAAAACTCTGGAATGTAGTTCCTATAGTTATAATTCTACTATAAAGATTTTAAAATCTGGAAAGTGGTAACATCCCATGGCAGAAAGGCATCTTAAACTATTGGTGTAAAATAACAAATGACTGCAAAACTTGTAGTGCTTCACCACAGAGTGTAGACAAACTCCACAGCCTCCAAACTTTGGCACAAAAACAAATAACTGAAAATCAACATCTTAATTAAAATAATTCATTTGGCATCATTATGAAACATTAGCAAGTATTGTTACACAAATTAAATTTTAAAATATATACTATGAAAAAGTTCGTTTTAGCAGCTACAGTATTAGCATTAGCAGGATTCTCAACAGTAAAAGCAAGTGAAGTAAATGATTTTAAAACTACTGCAATTGTCGCAGTTCAAGATAGCGCAGTGAAAACTCCAGTTAAATTGGAAGAATTACCTGAGCCGGTAACTACCGCATTAAAATCTGATGCTTACAAAGGCTGGACTGCTACTGAAGCCTGGTCGGTTAAAGAAGGTACTAAAGAGTATTATTTAATCAACGTAAAAAAAGAAGCAGAAACCGGATCCGTTAAAATCGATAAAGACGGTAAGCCAGTTCAATAAATAAAATCAGTTAGCGCTCTATAATTAACAAGTATTTACGTAACGATAGTTACAAACCATATTAAAACCATCATATCATGAAAAAGATCATTTTAGCCGCTACTTTAGCATTCGCAGGATTCACAGCAGTACAAGCAAGTGAAGTAAATACAATCAAAAATGCTGCAATCGTTGCAGTTCAGGATAGCGCAGCAAAAACTCCGGTTAAATTGGAAGAATTACCAGAGCCGGTAACTACCGCATTAAAATCTGATGCCTATAAAGGATGGACCGCTACTGAAGCCTGGTCGGTTAAAGAAGGTACCAAGGAGTATTATTTAATCAATGTGAAAAAAGAAGCAGAAACCGGATCTGTTAAAATCGATAAAGACGGTAAACCAGTTCAATAAATAAAATCAGTCAGCGCTCTATAATTAACCAGTACTAATGTAACGATGGTTACTAAACATATTTAAAACATCATATCATGAAAAAGATCATTTTAGCCGCTACTTTAGCATTCGCAGGATTCACAGCAGTACAAGCAAGTGAAATAAATACAATCAAAAACGCTGCAATTGTTGCAGTTCAGGATAGTGCAGTAAAAACTCCGGTTAAGTTGGAAGAATTACCTGAACCAGTAACCACCGCATTAAAATCTGATGCCTACAAAGGATGGACCGCTACTGAAGCCTGGTCGGTAAAAGAAGGTACAAAGGAATATTATTTAATCAATGTTAAAAAAGAAGCCGAAACTGGCTCTGTTAAAATTGATAAAGACGGTAAGCCCGTACAGTAAAACCCAAATAATTACATCTACCTATGATAAGAAAGCCAGATTATGTCTGGCTTTTCTTATTTTTGTTACATGGCGAGAATCCTGATTTTAGAAGACGATACTACATTTGCTCAAATACTTGATGGTTTTTTAACCAAAAACGGTCATGAGATTACACTTGTAACACAAGTAAAGCAATCATTTAAGCAAGTTGAAACCAATACATTTGATTTACTTTTAATCGATTACCGCCTGCCGGATGGAACCGGATTTGAAGTGCTTACCCACCTTCGCGATTTGGGTCTTTCTATCCCGGTAATTATCATGACCAGCTTTAACGATGTTCGTACAGCGGTCAAATCTATTCAATTGGGTGCATTTGATTATATTACCAAGCCTGTAAATCCAGATGAGCTATTAATGGTGATCAAAAATTCTTTAACTAAAAAGGATTTAAAGAGCGTTGAACCAAAAGAAATAGACAGCGATTTTATAAGGGGCAAAAGTGCCATTGCCGATAAACTGTATGAGCATATTAATTTGGTGGCCCCTACAGACATGTCGGTAATTATACAAGGCGAAAGCGGCACAGGGAAAGAATTTGCTGCCAGAACCCTCCACCAGCAGAGCAAACGTGCCAATCAACCTTTCGTTGCTATAGATTGTGGTGCATTATCGAAAGATTTAGCTGCCAGCGAGTTATTCGGACATGTTAAAGGCGCATTTACAGGAGCATTAAATGATAAAAAAGGCCAATTTGAAGCAGCTAATGAAGGAACTTTGTTTTTAGATGAAGTGGGTAACCTAAGTTATGAAGTTCAGATTAAACTCCTCAGAGCCTTGCAGGAAAGGGTGATCCAGCCTTTGGGCAGCACCAAACAGATCCCCGTTAATGTCCGGATCATCACGGCTACCAATGATGATCTGGCCAATAGCATGCAACAGGGAGAATTCCGAGAAGATTTATATCATCGTTTAAATGAATTTAAAATCCAGCTTCCACCATTGCGGGAAAGAGGTGGAGACTTAGAATTGTTTATCAACCATTTTATACAATTGTCTAATCGCGATTTAGACCGTAACGTTAAAAGTATTTCTACCGAAGCGAAAGCACTATTGTTGAGTTATGACTGGCCAGGCAACCTCCGCGAGCTCAGCAATGTAATTAAACGAATGGTTTTATTGACGCAGGGCGAAGTTGCCCAGATTAATGCATTACCTGATGAAATGATGATTTCTGTCCATCAGCAATCGGCCCCAGGCAATTCATCCGATCTGAAAGCTGTTAATGAACAGAATGAAAAAGCATTGATTACTGAAACGCTGATCAAAGTAAGATATAACAAATCAAAAGCTGCAAAAATCTTAAATATCGATCGCAAAACGTTGTACGCTAAAATGGAACGCTACGGGATAGCGTAATTATTCGGCGTTAGCATAATCGATTTTTTCTATAAAGGCAATTAAATTATCCAATGCTTTCATCTGTAATAACACTTCAGATTTAATATTTGCTGTTAATCCTTTTTCGTCTATTTCCATTTCCAGGATTCTAAAAGCATTTGCTAATGTTTTAGCGCCCATCTGCGCTACACGCCCGGCAAGGCGATGAACCAATAACCTGCTTTTATCCTGATTGTTTTCATCCAGGTATTTTTTAAGCTCGGACGCATCGTCGATCGAATCTCGTTTAAAACGGTTAAGGATTTTTTCCAAAAGCTCCTGATCGCCAAAAGTCATCTTTTCGATAGAAGAAAAATCAAATTCAGGCTGACGATTTGTTAAGATTTCTGTTTTATCAAAAATAGAGAGAATATCAACCGCCCTAAACGGTTTCATAATTAATCCATCAAAGCCCTCGCTCAAAACCATTTCGCGCTCTTCAGGCAAAACCTGGGCAGTAATGGCATAAAATTTAACATCTTGAGGCAGCTTCTTTTTTAATAAGTGACAAAGTTCAAAGCCTGTCATTTCAGGCATACGCATATCAATCAAAACATTCTTCAAATCAGGAGCGGGTTCAGTATGAAGAATATCTGCCACCTGTGTAAAACTCCTGTAAGGAACTTTATTTTTTTGAAAAATCATTCCGCATAAATCCAGGATCAGCTTATCATCATCAATTACCCATACGGTACCGGGGTTTACTATGGCATAATGCGTTAAGTCTAAAGCATCGTTAACACGCTCATTGGTATTTTCATATTTGATGTAAATATTAAATGTAGTGCCAATGCCTGGCTTACTTTTCACATAAATCCTTCCTCCCTGTGCTTCAATCAAAGATTTAACGATGGGCAGGCCCAAACCGGTACCAGCCGGATTAATCACATACTTTTCAGGAGATTCTATCTGCTCAAATTCATTAAATATCTTAGGAATATCTTTTTCCTCAAAACCAATTCCAGTATCCTTTACGGTAAAATGAAAGTGAAGATCATTTCCTTGCCTTTTGTAAGATACCGCAAGTTTGATTTCCCCTTTCAAAGTAAATTTTACCGCATTACCCAGTAAGTTAAATAAAATCTGCTTTAGTCTAAAAGCATCGCCCTTTACAAATTGAAGATCGGCAAGATCAAATGCTGTATTCAACTGGATTAACTTCTGCTCTGCCAATGGCCGCATTACCGAAACCACTTCATCCAAAGCTTTTTGGATATTAAATACCTGATTGTTGAAGCTAAACTCTCCTGAAGTAATCCGGTTATAATCCAATACCTCATTTACAATCTGAAGTAAATGAATGGATGATTGATAAATGGCATCCACATCTTTTTTATTCGGTACGTCCTGTTGAGTAATCAGCTCGGCATAACCTAAAATAGACTGTAAGGGAGTTCGGATCTCATGGCTCATATTTGATAAAAATCGCTGCTTTGCTTTACCATGGTATTCAGCCTCATCTTTAGCCAGTTCCAATTCTTTTCGATATCGGTTACTTTTTGTGATGTCGGCCATAATCAAATACAGCAGAATAACGGTTAACAGAAAGAAGATGATAATAATGGTTGTAATCTGGGTAATTCCATCATTAACCACTTCCTTAGCCTGAATGCCATTTAAATCTACCTGCGCTACAGCTTGTCCTTCAACTTCTCTTAAAATCTGTAATATTTTGGCAGTTAAAGCATTGCTTGCACTCGATAAATCGGCTTCCCGCTTTAAAAATTTCTGGCTTTTCTGACGTTGTTCCAATTCGATATTTTTTAACGAACCCGTCATACTTTTCATGATACTATCTTCAGCCTTTGCATTTAAGGTGTCGCGCTTAACTTTAAATTCTTCGTTAATAATTTTATAAACATCCGATTTTTTCTTGCCAAAAAGTTTACTCAGGAAGCCTCTCGATTTTTGTTCTTCCTCAGGTGCAACCGTAGTCGTTGATGTGGTCGTTTCGGTGGTTAATACTGCACTATCTGCTTGCCTGCTGCGGGTAGCCACCAGCTCATTCAATTTTCGAACCTCATCGGAGAAAGATTTGGTGTTCACCAGTGTTTCCCTCACTTTAAGATAGTTCACAAATTGTTTATCACGTTCGGACAGTAAACTTTTGATCGATTTTATCCTTGCCAGTTGCGCAGAATCACCTTTGTATAATTTACGCAGCGTATCTAAGCTAGATCTTAACCTCCGCGATTCTTTGAGAAAGCTATAATTACCCTGTTTGTTAAAAGCCTCATCGCGTTGCAATTGATCTAACCTGGCTATCTTATGCGAGAGGTCGTTAACGATCCTCAAGCGATCGTTTGGTGCGGAAATTTCTTCAACGGTATCCAACATCCGAGTAAAAGCAAACTTACTGATACCCCATGCCAAAAGCAGCGCAAAACAGGCGAACAAAAAACCGATGATCACTTTACTTTTGATTGCCCGGAAAAATCTCTTCTGAATAACAGCCGCCATTGATTTAGATTGTATAGGTTATCCATTATCATAACGGTTTAACCTAAAGAATTGGTATGCATTTATCTTTTACAAATAACGTACCACAAGAAAAATTGATTAAAAAACTTTAATTTTATTCGCCTCAAAAAACAAACCATGAACCGCATCGACCGCCTTTTCGGAATTCTAACCCTGCTTCAATCCAGAAAATACATTACTGCTGAAAAATTGCAGAAAGGTTTGATATAAGCGTGCGTACTGTTTATCGCGATATTAAAGCATTAGGTGAGCAAGGAATACCGGTGAGTTTTGAGCAACATAAAGGCTATTATCTGGTACAGGGTTATTTCTTACCCCCGGTTTCCTTTAATATGGACGAGGCTAATGCACTGTTATTAGTCGAAAGTTTAGTCAATGGATTTGCCGATAATTTTATCCGATCGCATTATTCTAAAGTGCTGACAAAAATAAAGGCGGTATTAAAAACCGGCCAGAAGGAAAAGCTCGAAACTTTACATCAACATATTAAATTACAGATTCCGCATAGGTTGAATTTTAATTTCGAATACCTGTCGATTATTCAAAACGCCATTACCGAAAAACACCTGATTGAACTGAACTATAAAATAATAAGGAAGAAATGAGCCAACGGGAAGTTGAACCAATAGGCCTGATTTTTTATGCTTTTAGCTGGCATTTAATTGCCTGGTGCCACCATCGGAATGAATATCGGGATTTTAACCTTATCAGGATTATCTGCCTTAAAAACTTAGGTGTACCTTTCAAAAACGCACAACACATGCCACTAAGTGACTATATGCATCTGCTTCCTCTAAATTATTAAAAACATTTTTTCCAGACTGCCATAGGGTTGTCAGTAGGCAGCATTTTCTTTGTGTAAACAAAAATTAAAGTCATGAGCATCGCTGATTTATTACTGATGGAATTATACACTGCAGAAAAAACGAGACAGAAAAATATGGATATTATTAATTTATTATTGAAAGAATTAGAGGCTGAAATTAACATTACAAAAAAATTCCTGGTAATTGTCCCCGTAGAAAAATTCGATTGGGCTCCACACGAAAAAAGTATGAAATTGAAATCTCTTGTGGTCCATATCGCCGATTTACCAAGTTGGATTTCACTAGCTTTAACAACTTACGAGCTTGATTTTGAAACAGCACCATATACCGAACCATTGGCAGAAAGTGCAGATGACTTGCTTAAAATCCTGGAAAAAAATCACGTACTGGGAAAAGGTGAATTAGAAAAAGCAACTGAAACAGATTTAAATGGCCGTTGGGTTTTAAGGATGGGGAAACGGGTTTTGGCAGATTATTCTAAATATGAAACGATCCGTCACACCATTAGTCAAATTATTCACCACAGGGCACAATTAGGTGTTTATTTAAGATTATTGGATATTCCGATTCCAGGAAGTTATGGCCCAAGTGCCGATAATCCAAACTTTTAAATTTTAAGCATTGCAGAATAGACCATTAGAACCAGCTACGTTTTGATGGCCTATTCTTTCACTCTTTTATCGACAATATGGAGAATGAATAACACAATTTATTTCCGTAAAATTGCAGTATGAACAATCATGCTGCAACCCGTTTAAATAAATTTATTAGTGAAAGTGGTTTATGTTCACGCCGCGAAGCAGACCGATATATTGAAAAAGGAACGGTTTTTATCAACGGAAAAAGAGCTAAAGTAGGCGATCAGGTTTTTGCAGGAGATAAGGTGATGGTTAACGGCCATCATATCGAACCAAAAGAAGAAAGTAATTTTATTTTGCTGGCTTTTAACAAGCCTGTTGGGATTACCAGCACAACTGAAGGCAGCGTACGCGATAATATTGTTGATTATGTTAATTACAGTGAAAGAATATTTCCCATTGGCCGGTTGGACAAAGATTCTTCAGGTCTGATCTTCTTAACCAACAATGGCGATATCGTTAACAAAATTTTAAGGGCAGGGAATAAACATGAAAAGGAATACTTAGTTACGGTTAATAAGCCAATTACCGAAGATTTTATCTTTGAAATGAGTAATGGTGTTCCCATTTTGGGCGTAAATACCCGCAAATGTAAAGTACGCCAGATCAGCACTTTTGTTTTCAATATCATCTTAATTCAAGGTTTAAATAGGCAAATTAGACGGATGTGCGAGCATTTTGGTTATGAAGTAACCAAACTTGAGCGTACACGCATCATGAACATCAGCCTTAAAGGTATCCCTACAGGAGAATTTAGGGAACTCACCGAAGAAGAGATGAGCGCGATTACCAAAAGTGTCGAAAATTCGTCTTCAGAAGCTAAAGCTAAAACAAAAAGCGCTGCCAGGAAAAAAACCAATGCCTGGGAGGAAATCCCAGAACTTAGAGAAGAGCAGCCCAAAAAAGCGTTCAAACCGAAACCCGGTCCTCAAAAATCTACAGGCAAAAAAGCAGCTGGTCATTCAGGGGCAAAATCTACCGGCAAAAGTAACAGCGGGAACAGAAATTCGAAATCAGCAAAAGGTAAACCTTCAAATAAGTCAAACATAAGGGGGAGAGGAAGATAAAGCTAAAAATTTGTAAAATTCAGGCTGATCGATCTACCTTATACCTTCCACCTTTTTAGCTTCTACCTTTTTTAACTACCTTTGCAGCAAATGGTAACAGCAAAAAAAAACCGATATTCGTGCGTTAGATCTCCCACAATTGCAACAACACCTTGTAGCAATGCAACAGCCTGCTTTTAGGGCCAAGCAAATTTACCAGTGGCTTTGGGAGAAATCGGCAACGAGTTTTGAGCAAATGAGCAACCTCTCTAAAGATCTCCGCAAGATATTGGACGAGACTTTTGCCATTAATGCTGTTCAGGTCAACAACTCTCAGTTCAGTAACGACCATACCATTAAAAATACGTTTCGGTTAGCCGATGGCAATATTGTAGAAGGTGTTTTAATCCCTTTAGAAGACCGCATGACTGCTTGTGTGAGTTCGCAAGTTGGATGCAGTTTAACCTGTAAGTTTTGTGCCACGGGTTATATGGACCGTAAGCGTAATCTAAATGCTGACGAGATTTATGACCAGGTGGTATTGATTGATCAACAAGCGAAGCAGAATTATAACAATCCCCTCACTAATATTGTGTATATGGGTATGGGAGAACCGCTTTTGAACTATGCCAATGTATTAAAGTCTATCGAACGCATTACTGCACCTGATGGCTTAAATATGAGCTACAAGCGGATTACGGTTTCTACTGCCGGTATTGCAAAAATGATCAAGAAATTAGGCGATGATGGTGCAAAATTTAATCTTGCATTATCGCTACATGCCGCTGATGATAAAAAACGTAATGAGATCATGCCCATTAACGAGGCCAACTCATTAAAAGCACTGGCCGAGGCTTTAAAATACTATTTTGCCAAAACCAAAAATCCGGTAACCTACGAATATATCGTTTTTAACCATTTTAACGATGAAATTTCTGATGCGATGGATTTGGCCAAATTCTGTAAACACATTCCATGTAAAGTCAACCTGATTGAATATAACCCCATTTCTTTTGCTGATTTTACCAATGCAGAAGGAGATAAGATTGATGCTTTTTCTAATTATTTAAAAAGCCAGGGCATTAATACCAACATCCGCCGTAGCCGTGGTAAAGATATCGATGCCGCTTGTGGGCAACTGGCAGTCAAAGAAGAAGCGAATGCTTAAGCCGTCTATTAAAATATTCTTGATATAATCTTTTTCATTCTTGCGCGCAGTTTTCTGTGCATTTAGGTTGGGTACGGTCCTGCTGTACGCTTTATCGGAATGTAAGATGGAAAAGGGACAATGGAACATACTCTGCGGAGATCAGCGTGATCTGCGGGACAAACCTTAACCTTTCTAATTCCTGGATAATTCAAAAAGCCTCTGGTTTTTTCGGAGCGCAGTTTTCTATGCGTTTAGGCTGGGTCCCGTCCTGCTGTTCGCTTTATCCTTTCTGGGAAACTTATCTGTTAAACAATTTTTCTTAGCCAAAAGGGATGCCACTACCATCAGGGGCTATTCTGCAAGGATGGAAAATGGAAATTATGTAAGATGGATAATGGAATGGCTTCTGCGATAATCAGCGCTTTCTGTGGGAACAAACACTTAAGACCATAATGATGGAAACCTTCCTATGCTCCTGGCTCTCTGCCCCTAGCTGATGTAAGATGGAAAATGGGTGATGGAATGGTCTCTGCGCAGTTTAGCATTTCTGCAGAAACAAGCATTTAAGCTGCCTTGAGTCCTTAACGTTGGGAAACTGCTCCATGCCCCATGCTCTCTGCTCCGTCTAAACGAAGAAAGCCCTTCAACATTTCTGCTGAAGGGCTTCTCTTTAAGATCTGGCACCGACCTACTCTCCCACGTGTTACCGCAGTACCATCGGCTCTGGTGGGCTTAACTTCTCTGTTCGGAATGGGAAGAGGTGGACACCACCGATATAGGCACCTGAATATTTTTATTTAAGGTTGAGGGTTGAAAGGTGTGGGGTATAAGGTATCAACCTTACGCCTTAAGCCTTTTGCCTTAAGCCTCAAATGACATATTATTGAAAGAAGTTATTTTGAAGAACAAACAACGAATGTTGTTGCTTTGAAAGCTTCGGATGATTAGTACTACTCGACTGTGCTGTCACCAGCTTTACATCTGTAGCCTATCAACGTAGTAGTCTGCTACGGTCCTATATGGAATTCTCATCTCGTGGCTAGTTTCGCACTTAGATGCTTTCAGCGCTTATCTATTCCCAGCGTAGCTACTCTGCAATGCCCCTGGCGGAACAACAGATTCACTAGAGGCTGGTCCAACCCGGTCCTCTCGTACTAAGGTCAGCCCCACTCAAAATTCCTACGCCCACAACAGATAGGGACCGAACTGTCTCGCGACGTTCTGAACCCAGCTCGCGTGCCACTTTAATCGGCGAACAGCCGAACCCTTGGGACCTTCTCCAGCCCCAGGATGTGACGAGCCGACATCGAGGTGCCAAACCTCCCCGTCGATATGAGCTCTTGGGGGAGATCAGCCTGTTATCCCCAGCGTACCTTTTATCCTTTGAGCGATGGCCCTTCCATGCAGAACCACCGGATCACTATATCCGTCTTTCGACCCTGATCGACCTGTATGTCTCACAGTCAAGCAAGCTTATGCTATTGCACTCCGCGTACGGTTACCAAGCGTACTGAGCTTACCTTTGAAAGCCTCCGTTACCTTTTTGGAGGCGACCACCCCAGTCAAACTACCCATCAAACAATGTCTCCCAAATTTTGGGATTAGACACCGAATACAGAAAGGGTGGTATTTCAACGTTGGCTCCACGATGCCTGGCGACACCGCTTCAAAGCCTCCCACCTATCCTACACATCCTGTACCCAATGTCAATGTTAAATTGTAGTGAAGGTGCATGGGGTCTTTCCGTCCCGTTGCGGGTACCCGGCGTCTTCACCGGGACCACAATTTCACCGAGCTCATGGCTGAGACAGCGCCCAGATCGTTACACCATTCGTGCAGGTCGGAACTTACCCGACAAGGAATTTCGCTACCTTAGGACCGTTATAGTTACGGCCGCCGTTTACTGGGGCTTCGATTCAATGCTTCTCTTGCGATGACATCCCCTCTTAACCTTCCAGCACCGGGCAGGTGTCAGGCCTTATACCTCATCTTTCGATTTTGCAAAGCCATGTGTTTTTGTTAAACAGTCGCCTGGGCCTTTTCACTGCGGCTGACATTGCTGACAGCGCCCCTTCTCCCGAAGTTACAGGGCCATTTTGCCGAGTTCCTTAGCCATGATTCACTCGAGCACCTTAGAATCCTCTTCCCGGATACCTGTGTCGGTTTGCGGTACGGGTTTTTATAACCTGGAGCTTAGCGGTTTTTCTTGGAAGTCTGATTACCTGCACTATCCAATCGCCCGAAGGTCCTTGGTACTATCAGCTCTCAGCATCGATCACGGATTTGCCTATGTTCGATATACCTACAGCCTTCAACGATCTATTCCGTCAGATCGCGGCAGTGTCACTACTCCGTCCCCACATCGCAGTTATAAAAAGTACGGTAATATTAAACCGTTGTCCATCGAATTTCCCCTTCGGGTTCTCCTTAGGTCCCGACTGACCCTGATCCGATTAGCGTTGATCAGGAAACCTTATCCTTTCGGTGGGCGGGTTTCTCGCCCGCCTTATCGTTACTTATGCCTACATTTGCTTTTCTATACCCTCCAGCACCCATTACCAGATACCTTCACCGCATATAGAATGCTCCCCTACCGATATATTTCAATCCCATAGCTTCGGTGTACAGTTTAATGCCCGTTTATTATCCATGCCCGATCGCTCGACTAGTGAGCTGTTACGCACTCTTTAAATGAATGGCTGCTTCCAAGCCAACATCCTAGCTGTCTGTGCAATCGGACCTCGTTAGTTCAACTTAACCGTAACTTGGGGACCTTAGCTGATGGTCTGGGTTCTTTCCCTCTCGGCGCGTGACCTTAGCACCCCGCGCCTCACTGCCGGCCATATTACATAGCATTCGGAGTTTGTCTGGATTTGGTAGGATTTGACTCCCCCGCACCCAATCAGTAGCTCTACCTCTATGTAACTCGATGCCGACGCTGTTCCTAAAAACATTTCGGGGAGTACGAGCTATTTCCCAGTTTGATTAGCCTTTCACCCCTACCCACAGATCATCCGGAAACTTTTCAACGTTTATCGGTTCGGTCCTCCAGTACGTGTTACCGCACCTTCAACCTGTCCATGGGTAGATCACAAGGTTTCGCGTCTACCTCCTCTGACTATACGCCCTGTTCAGACTCGCTTTCGCTTCGGATCCGTGCCTGAAGCACTTAACCTTGCCAGAGAAGAGTAACTCGTAGGCTCATTATGCAAAAGGCACGCCGTCACTGGACCTGCCAGCTCCGACCGCTTGTAAGTACACGGTTTCAGGTTCTATTTCACTCCCCTGTTCGGGGTTCTTTTCACCTTTCCCTCACGGTACTGGTTCACTATCGGTCTCTCAGGAGTATTTAGCCTTACCGGATGGTGCCGGCTGGTTCCCACAAGGCGTCTCCGACCTCGCGGTACTCAGGATACTGCTAGGCTAGCATTCTATACGTGTACTGGGCTATCACCATGTACCGCCGGGCTTCCCATCCCGTTCCACTTCTGTCTGCTAATGCCACGTTGCAGTCCTACAACCCCCACTTTGCCGTAACAAGGTAGGTTTGGGCTCTTTCCCTTTCGCTCGCCACTACTTAGGAAATCATTGTTATTTTCTCTTCCTCTGCTTACTTAGATGTTTCAGTTCGGCAGGTTTGCTCATTATATGTGACATGTCTTCAACATGCCGGGTTGCCCCATTCGGAAATCTCCGGATCTAGTTCCTATTTGCAGATCCCCGGAGCTTATCGCAGCTTATCACGTCCTTCATCGCCTCTGAGAGCCAAGGCATCCCCCGTGTACTCTTTCTTACTTTCTTCTACTCATGCGCCTTTTGCGCCGCATGGTATGCTTTTTTGCTCTTGTTATGATGTCTCATTACTTATCGGTTTCTTACGATCCCTTTAAGTGAGCACAAACAAAACAGTCGCCTATTGTTGTTTGCTCTTCTTTTTTAACTTCTTCCAATATGTCAAAGAACTTTATTAAGCTTTCAGCTCAAAGTCTAAAGCTTAAAGCTTTCTTTTCAGATGCCTTAACCTTTCAGCTTTTCGCTTTCAGCTTATTAGTAAAAAACTGCGGTCTCGAACCGTTTCATCTTTCGTATACAGTACCTGGTATCAGGTAGCTAAAACTTTAGAAGTGCCCCGTGGCGTTTCTTCTTTTCTCAATCTTTATGTCAATGTACATTACCGATCCCGGCAATTGTTTTTTTCTGTTGTGGTGTTTTCAGTTCTAAGCCCTGGGTCTAACCCTAAACCTTCTACCTTACAGCCCTCAACCTTTAATGGTGGAGAATAACGGAGTCGAACCGTTGACCTCCTGCGTGCAAGGCAGGCGCTCTAGCCAGCTGAGCTAATCCCCCAGATTTTAGTTTTGAGTCTCTAGTCTGGAGTTTCGAGCTTTAACTCCCATCTCCCAACTCTTTCCTCCAAACTTAAACGTGTAGTCCCGTCCAGATTTGAACTGGAGACCCCTACATTATCAGTGTAGTGCTCTAACCAGGCTGAGCTACGGGACTGTTTGATTTTAAGGTAAGCTTTAGTATGCAGTATATAGTATCTTACCGCTACTGCTTCCCTTTTTGGCTTACCCTTCATGTCTCCGTTAAGCTATACCCTTATAGTATGCCCACCGTTGTCTTCTGGGTGTTTCTTTTTGTTTATCTTTTTTTGGTATAAAGTATCGGGTATCAGGACCTTAAGCCTTCTACCTCTTTGCCTTCTACCTTATCGAAATATCATGTTGCGTGGCGAGTAGGTGTGTCTACTCCAGAAAGGAGGTATTCCAGCCGCACCTTCCGGTACGGCTACCTTGTTACGACTTAGCCCCAGTTACCGGTTTTACCCTAGGACGCTCCTTGCGGTTACATACTTTAGGTACCCCCAGCTTCCATGGCTTGACGGGCGGTGTGTACAAGGCCCGGGAACGTATTCACCGCGTCATTGCTGATACGCGATTACTAGCGAATCCAACTTCATGGGGTCGAGTTGCAGACCCCAATCCGAACTGTGAACGGCTTTGTGAGATTCGCATCATATTGCTATGTAGCTGCCCTCTGTACCGTCCATTGTAGCACGTGTGTAGCCCCGGACGTAAGGGCCATGATGACTTGACGTCGTCCCCTCCTTCCTCTCTGTTTGCACAGGCAGTCTGTTTAGAGTCCCCACCATAACATGCTGGCAACTAAACATAGGGGTTGCGCTCGTTGCGGGACTTAACCCAACACCTCACGGCACGAGCTGACGACAGCCATGCAGCACCTAGTTTCGTGTCCTTGCGGACTGATCTATCTCTAGATCATTCACTAACTTTCAAGCCCGGGTAAGGTTCCTCGCGTATCATCGAATTAAACCACATGCTCCTCCGCTTGTGCGGGCCCCCGTCAATTCCTTTGAGTTTCACCCTTGCGGGCGTACTCCCCAGGTGGAACACTTAACGCTTTCGCTTAGCCGCTGACTGTGTATCGCCAACAGCGAGTGTTCATCGTTTAGGGCGTGGACTACCAGGGTATCTAATCCTGTTTGATCCCCACGCTTTCGTGCCTCAGCGTCAATAAGACCATAGTAAGCTGCCTTCGCAATCGGTGTTCTGAGACATATCTATGCATTTCACCGCTACTTGTCTCATTCCGCCTACCTCTAGTCCATTCAAGCCCGTCAGTATCAAGGGCACTGCGATAGTTGAGCTACCGTCTTTCACCCCTGACTTAACAGGCCGCCTACGCACCCTTTAAACCCAATAAATCCGGATAACGCTTGGATCCTCCGTATTACCGCGGCTGCTGGCACGGAGTTAGCCGATCCTTATTCTTCCGGTACATTCAGCTCATTACACGTAATGAGGTTTATTCCCGGATAAAAGCAGTTTACAACCCATAGGGCAGTCTTCCTGCACGCGGCATGGCTGGTTCAGAGTTCCCTCCATTGACCAATATTCCTTACTGCTGCCTCCCGTAGGAGTCTGGTCCGTGTCTCAGTACCAGTGTGGGGGGCCATCCTCTCAGATCCCCTAGTCATCGTCGCCTTGGTGGGCCGTTACCCCGCCAACTAGCTAATGACACGCATGCCCATCTTTATCCCATAAATGTTTGATCATTGGATAATACCATCCTGTGATTTTATGCGGTATTAATCCGGATTTCTCCGGGCTATCCCCCTGATAAAGGTAGGTTGCATACGCGTTACGCACCCGTGCGCCACTTTCTCTTCCAGCAAGCTGGAAAATATCGTTCGACTTGCATGTATTAGGCCTGCCGCTAGCGTTCATCCTGAGCCAGGATCAAACTCTCCATTGTAAAATGTGTTGTTCAATGCTGACCAGTTTTAACTATTGTTAAAAATAGTCTTCTTTTGTTATGTTGTCTGTCAGACAGACACCTTTAAAATAAAGCTACGTAATCATGTACTTTGACCGTACTCCATTACCTCGCTACGCTACATTGACATCTCTTTTAAGAACTTATCGATCATTGACCTCACGGCCGATCTTTATATATCTTCAGACTTCAGTTAGGCCAGGTCTTGTTCGTCCTGCCAGGTTTCCGCCTGTTTCAATCTTTTCTGTTTCTCTTTCCGGCATCCGCCGTTCCGATCTTTTGTTTCCCCTTCGTTTCCGTTGGGGTTGCAAAGGTAAGCATCTTTTTTGTAAATCACAAATAAAATAAATTTTATTTTTCAATCTTCTTTTTCCGCATCCCCTTTTTCAATATGCTGTTTTTCCAGCTTCCCGTTCCTCCCGAACCGGGCTGCAAAGGTAGCAATCTTTTCCTATCCCGCAATATTTATTTTAAAATAAATCTCGCTTTTCTAATCGCCCTTCCACCTTTTCAGTCTGTTGCCCTCTCCTCCGGAGCGGGATGCAAAAGTAGAAAAAATATCTTCAACCGCAAAGGTTTTTAAGCGTTTAACGCAGACTTTGGCATAACTCAATGGTTTTCAACAGGAAAAAATATCTATAGGGTTAAAACTTTTTGGAAGATTACTTGTTTGGGACAGATTTATAAATCCTGCATGGTATAAAAACTAATGGATCCAGTGCAGTAAAAAGATCCTGAAACAAAGGCCGGGCGGAAGTTCAGGATGACGGCAGCACCCAGGATTTTGCCGCAATTCCTAATTTTGCAAGCCTTTCTCCGGCATCCAGCACCTTGAAACTCCGGAAGCCCGTGCCACCTAACCCCCTGCCTGCAGCAGCAGGCGATAGCAGCGGAAAACCCGGAGCAAGGAACGAGCCGAGGATTTGGAATGAATAGCGGGAACATAACTATATAGAAGCACTCAACCTGCTTTGCTGAAAACGAATAAAGTTTACTATGCACCGCAACCCAATAATTAATCACACCTTATCACCCGACAATTAACGAGAAACCCCGATAACGAGGAACGGACCGGTATTGCGGTAACACATGGCGGAACATTCCTAAAATTAGTTACACAATGACTATATATTACCGCAGCCTTAAAATCCTATTATTTCATCATATTTTTTTTATAAATTAGTTTATGCTGCAGGTTAAACAATGGTGCAATGATTTAATTGGTTTGCTATTTCCAAACCTCTGCAATGCCTGTGGTGTCGCGTTATACCATAGCGAACGTTTAATTTGTACAAAATGCCTGTACGATCTCCCCTTTACCGACTATCATCAATATGCAGACAATAGAGTTGCTAAGCAGTTATGGGGCCGCTCACCAATTCATGCAGCGATGGCCATGTTATATTTTAGAAAAGGCACTAAAGTTCAAAACTTAATCCATAATTTAAAATATAACGGCAGAACTGATGTTGGCATACTACTTGGCAATATGCTAGGTGAAAGATTGAAAACAGCAATGCTTTACCAGGATATTGATTTGATTATTCCGGTTCCTTTACACCGCAAAAAATATAAGGCGCGGGGCTACAACCAAAGTACCTTTATTGCTCAAGGAATTGCAGTGCAAATGGGAGTCGAGGTTAGCGAGGATCACCTTATCCGAAATACTTCGACCGAGAGCCAAACCAAAAAAAGCAGGTATAACCGCTATGAAAATATGAAAGATGTGTTCCAGGTAAATTTTCCGGAAAATATCATGGGCAAACATATTTTATTGGTTGACGATGTCATGACCACTGGCGCAACGCTTGAAGCCTGCGCCAATGCACTTTTTGCTGCTGGGGCGACAAAAGTGAGTATAGCAGCACTTGCCTTCGCGGATAATTAATGTAATATGGTGTGAAGTACTATTGGATTAGCTAAACATTTTTTAAGTTTGATTTATGCGTTTAAATATTGGCATAGTGCTATTCATTTTTTTTATTGTTTCGGCTTGCCGCAAGGGAGAAAATATTACCACAGATCAACATGCCAAACTTAGCATTTCGAGTAAAGCAATATTATTCGATACCATTTTTACTTCGGTAGGCTCAACAACGAGAAGAATAAAGATCTTTAATCACAATAATGATGCGGTTAAAGTGTCGGAAATCAAACTCTCTGGTGGCACCACCTCTGCTTTTAGTATTAATATTAACGGAGAGCAAACAACTTATAAAAATGATCTTATTATCAATGGCCGGGATTCCGTAAACCTCTTTGTTAAGGTTTTAATCGATCCCAATGCTACTAACTTGCCCTTTCTGGTGCAAGATTCGGTCATCCTAAATACAAATGGGAATAAACAGGTGATTCAACTTTTAGCTTATGGGCAAAATGCTGTATTTATGAATGATTCCTCTATTGGTAAAAACACCATCTGGACCAAAACTTTGCCCTATATTATTAACGGATCATTAACCCTAAAAAAAGGTGCTGCTTTAACCATCCAGCCAGGAACTAAAATCTACTTCCATAAGGATGCCGATTTGAGCATCGAGGGTAACCTAATCGTTAATGGCAGTATAAGCGAACCTGTAGTCTTTTGTAGCGATCGGCTTGAAAGCATCTATAGTGATGAGCCAGGGCAATGGAAAGGAATATTCTTAAAACGCACCGGATACGGACTGATTAAAAACGCGAGTATTAAAAATGCAGCTGTAGGTATTACCTCCGATTCTTTATCGGTTGATAATAGCCCCAAATTAATTTTGAGCAATAGCATAATCAAAAATATGCAGGTAGCAGCCTATATTGGTTATCATTCAGAGCTGTTGGCCTTCAATAATGTCATGTATAATTGCGGCAATTATCTGGTATACGCTGTTGGAGGTGGGAATTATAACCTGAAACAGAATACTTTTGCGGGTTATAATTCAAACTTTCCCCGTAAAACTGCCGCATTGAGCTTTTCAGATTATTTATCGGCAAGTGCTTACAACAAACTTCAGCTCGATTTAACCAATAATATCATTTGGGGAAGTTTAACTAATGAATTAGACATACAAAATAAAACTTCTGCAACTTTGCTGCTCAATTTATCACATAATCTAATCAGATCTACCAATAATGCTTATAATGCGAATGGCAACATGTTGAACATTGATCCATCCTTTATCAATCAGGAAAAGAAAAACTTTGAACTTTCGGCAAATAGTTTAGCCAGGAAGAAAGGCGCTGATTTAAGCGCGGATCTTTATTTTGATGCCTATCTAAGCAGAGACATCATGGAAAACAAAAGATTTTATCCCTCAACCTTAGGCAGTTACGAAAAATAACATATATTTTTATATTTTCTCAAAACCAAATTGCATGAAGTTGCGTTTATATATTCGAGAGCGTTAATTTAGATGGTAAGGGTCGATTTCTTCTGAAGAATATCGGCCCTTTACTTTTTACCAAGATTTTAGGATTAAAATAAGCTGATTCTCAATGAATATCTCATTCTAAATAGCTATTTCTTTTGCTCTTTCTACGTTTAATCGTCGTGCTGATCCGATAGCTATCGGATTTATTTCAGCATCTTTTCTTTACAGACCCTGAAATGAATTCAGGTTGACGGCTAGAAAATAAAACCTTTATAAAAGATCTGCAGCAATTATTAACCGCAATCAGGTTGATCATGAAAAGAACTTGATCCAAAACGGCATCCGTACAATCGGGCTTATTCAACAAAGTCAGTATTCAGATACCTATAACCAAAAAAGCAGCCACACATTCATGAAACTGCTTTTTCTATTTGTTGTATGTAATTATTCTACAGTAACCGATTTGGCCAGGTTTCTAGGCTGATCTACATTACAGCCACGCATTACGGCAATATGATACGACAATAACTGAAGCGGTATCGTTGCCAAAAGCGGTAAGAAAGCTTCATTGGCATCAGGAATTTCAATGCAGTAATCGGCCATTTTTTTCACCTCGGTATCTCCTTCAGTCACAATGGCAATCACTTTACCTTTTCTGGCTTTTACCTCCTGAATATTACTGATTACTTTCTCGTAAGATGAGTTTTGTGTTGCGATAAACACCACAGGCATTTCTTCATCAATCAAAGCAATCGGACCATGTTTCATCTCCGCAGCAGGATAGCCCTCTGCATGGATATAGGAAATTTCCTTCAGTTTTAAGGCACCTTCCAGTGCCACAGGAAAGCCACTTCCTCTACCTAAAAACAAACAGTTGGTAGAATCTTTAATCTTTTCTGCAACTTCTTTAATCAGGTCGTTAGACTCCAAAGCAACCTGAATCTTTTCAGGAATATGGTCAAGCTCGGTTAAAAGTTCAATCAGTTTGGAAGTGGTGATGCTTCCTTTTTGCTGCGCCATGTAAAAAGCCATCAAAGTTAAAACGGTTACCTGGGCAGTAAATGCTTTTGTAGAAGCCACACCAATTTCAGGTCCGGCATGGGTATAAACACCCGCATGTGTTAAACGCGGAATGGATGCACCCGCAACATTACAAATACCAAAGATAGTTGCGCCACGTTCTTTGGCCATCTCAATGGCCGCCATGGTATCTGCCGTTTCTCCGGATTGTGAAATGGCAATTACCACATCTTTTTCGGTAATGATCGGATTTCTATACCTGAATTCTGATGCGTATTCAACTTCTACAGGAATGCGGGCATATTCTTCGATCAGGTATTCACCAACTAAACCGGCATGCCATGATGTTCCGCAGGCTACAATGATGATACGATCTATATTTTTTAATTTATCGGCAAACTCTTTAATCCCACCAAGCTGCACCTTACCCTCTTCCGGATAAATACGGCCGCGCATACAATCTTTAATGGAACGAGGTTGCTCATAAATCTCTTTCAGCATGAAGTGATCGAAACCACCTTTCTCCAGCATTTCCAACTTTAACTGCAACTCCTGGATTAACGGCGTTTGCACCACATTATCCAATCGTTTAACCAAAAGATCATCCCTGGTAATCAGTGCTATTTCATTATCATTAAGATAGATTACATTTTTAGTGTATTCAACAATCGGGGTGGCATCAGAAGCAATAAAGTATTCTCCCTGGCCCACTCCAATAACCATTGGGCTGCCTTTCCTTGCAGCAATTAACTGATCAGGATGGTCCTGATCCATTATTACGATGGCGTATGCACCATTAACTTCATGCAAAGCTAAACGAACTGCCTCTAAAAGATCGATTTTTTCGATCTCCTGAATCTCTTCAATCAAGTGAATTAATACCTCTGTATCCGTATCACTTTTAAATTCATGTCCCCGGCTAACCAGCTCTTCCTTTAGTGTGGCATAATTTTCGATAATTCCATTGTGAATAATGGAAAGCCTGCCGCTATTTGAAGTATGTGGATGGGAGTTGCGGTCAGAAGGAACACCATGGGTAGCCCAACGGGTGTGGCCCATAGCAATCGTCCCAGACTTATCCTGATCTTGGGCAAACGCTTCCAAAACAGCTACTTTACCGGCCTTTTTATAAATATGCTCCCCGCTTTCGTTCATTACTGCGATACCAGCACTATCATAACCGCGGTACTCTAATCTTTTAAGGCCTTTAAGTACAACTGGCCAAGCTTCTCTATAGCCAATATAGCCTACTATTCCACACATAAACTTTTTATTATATTAATTGCCAAATATATAAAACAAACGTTTGTTTTAAGTATTAAGCACTAAAGATGTTTTTTTTAAATCAAAAAAGCAGCTACAAATCATGCAGCTGCTTTTTTAATCTATTTACTAAATCGAATTAGTTACATCTATTTATAAAGCGGGAATGCACTCACCAATTTAATGACCTCAGCTTTTACGGCATTTAGGTTCGCTTCATCTTCCGGATTAGTTAAAACGCGATCGATTAATTCCACAATCTGTTCCATTTCTGCTTCTTTTAAACCTCGTGTTGTCACAGCGGCCGTACCTACCCGGATACCTGAAGTTACAAATGGCGATTTATCATCAAAAGGAACCATGTTTTTGTTCACCGTAATTTCTGCTTTTTCCAAAGCATTTTCAGCTACCTTACCGGTAATGTTTTTGTTGCGCAGGTCGATTAACATTAAGTGGTTATCGGTACCACCAGAAATAATGCCGTATCCTTTCGCTACAAATGCTTTAGCCATGGCCTGCGCATTGGCGGCTACTTGTTTGATGTATGTTCCATACTCCTCGCTTAAAGCTTCGCCAAAAGCAATTGCTTTAGCGGCAATAATATGCTCTAACGGACCGCCCTGAGTACCCGGGAAAACTGCCATATCAAGCAAATTGCTCATTAAACGGGTCTCGCCTTTTGGTGTTTTTAATCCCCATGGGTTTTCAAAATCCTGTCCCATCATAATCATACCGCCACGTGGTCCGCGTAAAGTTTTGTGGGTAGTAGTGGTTACAATATGGCAATGAGGAAGTGGGTTGGCCAATAATCCCTTTGCAATTAAACCTGCCGGGTGAGAAATATCAGCTAAAACCAAAGCGCCGATTTTATCGGCTACTGAACGGATAAAAGCATAATCCCATTCACGTGAATAAGCAGATGCACCGCAGATAATCAATTTTGGTTTTTCAGCTAAAGCAACTTCTTCTAATTTTTTATAATCAATTAGTCCGGTTTCTTTTTCCACACCATAAAATAAAGGCTGATATAATTTGCCAGAGAAGTTGACAGGCGAACCATGGGTTAAGTGCCCACCATGAGAAAGATCAAATCCTAATATTTTATCACCTGGTTGCAAAATAGCAAGCATTACCGCAGCATTAGCCTGTGCGCCTGAATGTGGTTGAACGTTTACCCACGCGGCTCCAAACAATTCTTTCGCCCTATCGATCGCAATTTGCTCTACCACATCAACCACCTGGCAACCGCCATAGTAACGTTTTCCCGGTAAGCCTTCCGCATATTTGTTGGTCAATACCGATCCGGCAGCTTCCATTACTTGCTTGCTTACAAAGTTTTCTGATGCAATAAGCTCTAAACCATGCTCCTGGCGGTTTAATTCTTTATCGATAAGTTCGAAAATTTGGTTGTCGCGTGTCATTGTATATTCAGGTTTGTATTTTTTTGGCAAAAGTAAGGATTTCAAATTTAATTCAGGCCTGTTTAAGACAATGCTTTCACATTAAAGTTGTTAAAGCCGCTCCCGATGGTGATCTCTACGATTTGTTGTTGCAACATTTCTAAAATGGCCAGGAAATTATAAACGAAATGCACTTTATTTTCCGAATTCTTTAGCACCAGGGCAAAATCAACCTGTTTATTGATATCAAGCAAATTGGCGATAAAGTGTTTTTGCTGTTCAATGGTGTAGGGATATTGTACCACCGTATGTTTAACTTCTTCACTGCGCAACTCATATTTTTGCATGGTGCGGTGATAAACGGTTAAAAGTTTATACAGATCCAGGGATAAAAGTTCATCCTGATTTATAGAAGATGCCGCAGCAAGGGCGAGATCGTATGCAATATTACCCCTGTGGTTTTGTTTCAATCGCTCTTCTTCATACAGCTTCATCTCTTCTGCTGCAGATTTAAACTGTTTATAGGCAATCAGCCTGGCAATCAGGTCCTGCTCGGAGTTGATTTCGTTGCCGGTTTCCTCTACCTCAATCCTTGGCAACAACATTTTAGATTTAATCCGCATCAGCGTAGCCGCAACCAGAATAAATTCGCTTGCCACTTCTACATTCAGGGCCAGGAGTTGGTGGATATAGGCCAAAAAGTCGTTCGTAATTTTTGAGATCTCCACATCCTGTATATTTAATTCATCACGTTCAATAAAGAACAGCAATAAATCGAAGGGACCTTCAAATACCGGAAGCTTTATTTCAAAATTCTCTGCCTGCATGTGTAACCACAAACATAATCAAAAAATTTAGTCCATCAACCGCTAAACCCCTACCGCTCACCGCCAAACCTGAACATCCATTAAAACACTAAACGCCAACGGCTTAACTTACGCTAATAAACCGTCAATTTTCTCTTCTATATTAGAACAAATTTACCTTACTTTGTATCTTGTTTTTCACCATAAATTTCGAATGCAAGTAAAAGCTGGCCCCCTATTATCTAAAATCAACTATCCTGCTGACCTAAAGCAATATAGTGAATCTGACTTGGAACAAATAAGCCAGGAATTACGACAGTATATTATTGATGTAGTAAGCGTAAATGGTGGCCATTTTGGTGCCAGTTTAGGTGTTGTTGAATTAACCGTGGCCTTACATTACGCGCTAAATACCCCTTACGATAAATTGGTTTGGGACGTAGGCCATCAGGCATATGGACATAAAATATTAACTGGCCGCAGAGATTTATTCCACACCAACCGGGTGTACGGTGGCATCAGCGGTTTCCCAAAGATTTCAGAAAGTGAATATGATACCTTTGGTGTAGGCCATTCTTCTACCTCTATCTCGGCGGCTTTGGGTATGGCAGTGGCTTCGCAATTAAAAGGAGAAACCGACAGACAACACGTAGCCGTAATTGGCGATGGTGCCATGACAGCGGGTTTAGCTTTTGAAGGATTAAACCATGCCGGCATTGAAAACAGCAATGTACTGGTGATCCTGAATGACAACTGCATGTCTATCGATCCGAATGTGGGGGCACTGAAAGAATATTTAACCAGCATCACCATCTCTAAATCGTACAACCGTTTCCGTGATGATATTTCTCATGTACTCACCGGGCTATCTAAACTCGGTCCGAATGCGCATAAGTATGTGAAGAAAATAGAGAAAAGCATTAAAGGCACCTTACTTAAACAAAGTAATTTATTTGAAGCTTTAAACTTCAGGTATTTCGGTCCTGTTGATGGGCATGATGTAAAACGCCTGGCGCAGGTGATCAAAGACCTTTCTGCCATACCAGGTCCAAAATTGTTGCACTGCGTTACCGTTAAGGGCAAAGGTTTTGCCCTGGCAGAAAAAGACCAAACCAAATGGCATGCACCGGGCCTTTTTGATAAAATTACGGGCGAAATTAAAAAAAGCGTTCCAGATAAACCACAACCTCCAAAATACCAGGATGTTTTTGGGCATACCATGGTAGAACTGGCAGAGGCTAATGATAAAATTGTGGGTATAACACCCGCTATGCCATCAGGCTCATCATTAAACATTATGATGAAAGCGATGCCAAAACGTGCGTTTGATGTGGGCATTGCCGAACAACATGCCGTCACCTTCTCGGCTGGCCTGGCAGCACAAGGCCTTGTCCCTTTCTGTAATATCTATTCAAGCTTTATGCAAAGGGCTTACGATCAGGTGATTCACGATGTGGCCATTCAAAAACTCAATGTGGTATTTTGCCTGGATAGGGCAGGACTTGCCGGAGCTGATGGTGCTACACACCATGGTGCCTATGATATTGCCTATATGCGCTGCATTCCAAATTTAATCATTTCTTCTCCTATGAATGAAGAAGAACTGCGAAACTTAATGTTTACCGGGCAACAGGAAAATATGGGCCCATTTGTCATCCGTTATCCACGTGGTAACGGAGTAATGCCCGATTGGAAGCGACCTTTCAAAGCATTGGAAATTGGTAAAGGGCGTAAAATCTGCGATGGAGAGGATGTAGCCTTATTAACCATTGGCCATGTAGGTAATTTTGCAGTTGAAGCCTGTATAGAATTAAATAGTGAAGGTTTTTATCCCGCGCATTACGATTTACGTTTCGTGAAGCCTTTAGATGAAGCTTTATTACACGAAGTATTCTCCAAATACAAACACATCATCACAGTTGAAGATGGCTCGTTACCAGGGGGTGTAGGATCGGCAGTAGTTGAGTTTATGACAGACAATAATTATCATGCCCAGGTAGTTCGACTTGGGATTCCGGATAAGTTTATTGATCACGGAGAACAACCTGAACTTTGGGCAGAATGCGGCTATGATCAAGACGCTATCGTTAAAGCCGTAAAAAATGTTGCGGTTAAACGTGTTACAGATAAAATGGCAGGATAAGCCCAAATATTTTAATTGGACATGGCTACTGTAATCTTTTCAAGTTAATGATTCGGATTTAACCAATAATAGGTCAAAATATTGAGGTGCTGAATCAGGCCATTAAACTGGTACTGCCTAAAGATATGCACAATTCTTTAGCTAAACCGTCCCGGCATGATTAGCTAGATGGATCTTGATTCATTCTTTTTAATTCAATTTGAAGACTTTCAATTACCTGATTAATGACACGACCAACCTGGTCTATTAAAGGAATGAGCACTGAAACCTGGGCATTTTCATCACTTAAGGTTTCGATATCCCTTATCACACGTTGAATCGAGACAATACCCAGGTGATCAATGGTTGATTTAAGCTTATGCGCCAGTTTTGATACCGCTGGAAGATCGGTATTTGCTAAAGCCTGGTTGAGATCAGCAACAGCAGTAGGCATCTGATCACAGAACATCTGAATCATCTTCGCAACAAAATCTTCCCTCCCCTTGCTGATCACATACAGGCCATCAAGGTTATAAAGCGGGATCTCAACATCTGGCGGAGCAGTTTCAACTGACTTTTTCGCCATCCATTTATCAATTACGGTAATAAAGAGCTCTTCTTTTATCGGCTTTGTAATGTAATCATCCATTCCAACGGCTATACATTTTTCCCTTTCACCCATTATCGCCGAGGCGGTGAGTGCAATAATAGGACCGTTGAAGCCTTTTTTTCTTAGTAACCGGGTTGCATCATAACCATTTAGAACAGGCATTTGAATATCCATCAGAATCAGATCAAAATCCTCCTTATCAACCATATCAATAGCCATCTGACCGTTTTCAGCAATCATGATCTGACAACCATAGTTCAATAATACGGTAGAAGCAACAAGCCTGTTCATTTCGTTGTCATCAACGATGAGAATTTTTTTACCTGAAAAAAGATCTTCACTCAGTGTCAATTTTTCCTCTACCGGAAGATCGGCACCTACGCCTTTCATCAGCTGGATCACAAACGAAATGTCAGAGCCCTTACCTTTTTCACTTTTAATATTAAAATGCCCACCCATCTCAGCAACGAGCTTTTTGGATATACTCATGCCTAATCCGGTTCCGCCATATTGACGTGATACAGACTCATACTCCTGGCTGAAATTATCAAAAAGACGTTTGATAAATTCAGGCTCCATTCCTATTCCCGTATCCTTCACCATGATCTCAATTTCCTGGGAATCACCAAAATCTTTCAAGAGACTCAATGTCAGGGACACAGATCCTCTATCCGTAAATTTTACTGCATTGCTAAGTAGGTTCAAAACTACCTGACTAATCCTGTAAGGGTCTCCTATCAATACAGGTGCAATATCATCAAGATGGGGTTGAAAATAATTGAAAATCAAGCCTTTTTTTTCGGCTTTATGCGTAATCACCCGAATCACATCCACCAGCACTTTTGAGATATTGAGCCCAATAGATTCAAGATTAACTTTTCCGGCCTCAATTTTAGAAAGGTCTAAAATATCATTTATAATGACCAATAGATTCTTTGATGCCGTCTGTATGGTTTGGATACAATAATCCTGCTCAGCCGTAGGATTGGTTTTGGAAAGCTGGTTGGCCATAGAGATAATGGCATTCATGGGGGTTCTTATCTCATGACTCATATTCGCCAAAAACATATCCTTGCTATTAGCAGCCTTTTCAGCTTCTAATTTTGCAGCCATCAGCTCAAGTTCCTGCCCTTTGTTACGCGTGATCTCGAAATTAACCAGCAGAGAGCCGATTTGTTCTTGTTTATGATTAAAATTGATGCTTTTACATACCAACCACCATTTCTTCTCCCCGTTTCCATCTAAAAACTGAATTTCCCTCACCTCTGATGTGATGCTATTGTAAGCTATGGAATCACCATTTTCTGTAAATATTTTATCAGTCCACAATTCTGATATTGATTTGCCCTTAATATCGACAAAATTATAACCCGAAATTTCGCAAAAACTCCGGTTTGCATAAACAATCTGCCCTGCCATGTCGAGTTCCGCCAAACCAATTTTCATATTTTCGATCACATGACGATAACTGTATTCATTAACCGAAAATGTCTGGTTTCCTGTATCGTTATGCTGATCGGCATCAGCGTTTATACCTGGTTTAAGGGACTGATTTTGATTAAGGGACCATTGCGAGTATCCAGCGAAAAAAAACTGGTTTTGGCCAGCTATCTTTTCCCATTTACCAGATAGCCTTACCGGCTGCTGTTTCATGGTTATCCAGCTGTTTTCGAAATTAGTACGTTGAATATCTTCATCAATATGTAAATCCGTAAAATAATCGAAGATCGATTCGCCAAGCCTGTCACCACAAATTTCTTTTAGGCTATCCCCCAGTTCAATAATGGTCATAGCTGCATCAATAATGATGAAAAATGGAAATAGCCTATTAAGCTGTTTACTGTCTAAGGACAAAAGGGCTCTGCTCATCATTTTATACTACAATAGTTAATTGGGGTCATATCGCTCATCAGTACCTGATATTAAAGTTACAAGTTAACATTTGAGAAACAATAATAAGAGATCAAAGTTCTGCCTAAGGATATAATTAAGTAAGATAGCTACCCGTTTATCTTGAGAATTTTATACTCCTAAAAAGAATAATAAAAGAGTTAACTTTTTTTTTTGCTATAATTGTACTAAAATGTCACCGTGTCTAAATTAGATTATTATTACTAAAATTTAAATTATTTCGAATTTATTAACCGGATGCACAAACGCACTAACTATTAAAAATCAATTTGTACAATCAAATGCCTGGCAGCTACTTTCATATAGGGATTGTACAAAAAAATCACATTGAAGTACTCCTATCAACGCTTCTTCACCAATGAATCAACAGAATAATCCCAAAATACATATCCTGCTTGTTGAAGATGATGAATTTATGCAAGCAATACTTAAAGAAATATTGCAGCCTAAATACCGCATCGATATTAGGCCAGACGGAATCACTGCGCTCACTTTTTTACAGGACGGAAACATCCCGGATCTGATTATTTCTGATTTAAATACGCCCAACATGAGCGGTCTTGAGTTAATCGAGCAGCTAAAGGCAAGCGACTTTTTTAGTTCCTTACCGATTATGATTCTTTCCGGCGAAGAAAGTTCTGATAAACGCATCAGATGCCTGGAAGCTGGCGCTGATGATTTTATGGTTAAACCTTTCAATCCAGCCGAATTAGAAGCCAGAATAAAGATGGTGTTAAGACGCGCTGGAAAAAGCAACTTTTAATGGTAGAGAAACTGGTCAGCAACCCTATTGAGCCCGGCATTATTGCCATGGTCGGCTTCGAAAATTCTACAGAACGTACCTTTTTTGAAAACTGTAGTCTTGAGGATATGCAGCTTGCCTATTTTGACAATGGTTTAAAACTGGCACAGGCATGGGCGGAACAAGATCTTAACATCGTGGCCATCATATCCAACAGCGAAATTTTATCCAACGGAGGCCTTACGCTGATCGAAACACTCAAAAATATACAGATGCCAAGCGTGCCTTTCTTTTTGGTTGTAAAATACTTCAATCCGAATTTAAGGATACTGGCCCTTACCGCTGGCATATCAGATGTATTCAGGCTGCCCATGCAACAGGACCGGGTAGAGAAACGTATTATTTTTTTTATTAAAAACTGGACGGCGTTAACCAAAAGCCTTTCCGTTAGACCCAATGTAATACGTCCTATCGGATTGGCCAAAAGAATGTTTGACATTTTCTTCGCCAGTTGTGCATTAATTGTACTATTTCCACTGCTTTTGATCATTGCCCTTTCCATATGGCTGGAATCTAAAGGTCCTGTTTTTTACTATTCATTGCGTGCGGGAACCGGGTTTAAAGTATTTAAGTTTTATAAATTCCGTTCTATGTATGTAGATGCGGATAAAAAAATTAAGGATCTGATCCATCTAAATCAGTACGATATAGACAAGAAGGAACAAAAAACAGCAACACCTGACTCCGTTCTTTGTCAGGAGTGCTTATCGACAGGAAAATGCCAATACCCGCTTTATGGAGATGGTGTTCAGTGGTGTGAAAAAGATGGCGGTTATTTTGCCACTAACAGCGGGGCTGCTTTTTTCAAGATCGCCAATGACCCAAGAATTACCAAGATCGGCAACTTCATCAGAAATACGAGTATTGATGAACTACCACAGTTATGGAATGTAATTAAAGGTGACATGAGTATTGTGGGTAACCGGCCATTGCCCATTTATGAAGCTGAAAAGCTGACTACTGATCGATATGTGTTGCGGTTTGCTGCACCAGCCGGAATAACTGGTTTATGGCAAGTGGAAAAACGGGGGAAAGGCGAAATGAGTGAGGAAGAGCGCCTGCTCCTTGATAATGAATACGCTAAGAACCAAAGTTTCACCAACGATATCAAGCTTATTTTAAAAACCATACCTGCCCTGTTCCAGAAAGAAAGCGTTTAACTTGTCTTCGCCCCGCTAATTTATGGAACAATAAAAATTCATTTATCATTGTTCACGTAACGATCAGGCGGACAAGGCTTACCGTTTCAAAAATCCTTACCAGCGTAGAATACAGGGGATAAAAACGCCGAATAAACCACATTTCTCAAATTTTGTTTTTGATATTCATCAACTAATCGTAATATTAAGTAATAACAAAACCATTAGGTAATTTAACTCGAAGGTAGATAAACTAAAAATTAGGCTTTTAAATCATTTGTTTATTTCTGCTTATATTAAGTAATTAACAATGCGCTGCCTCACAAAAAGTTCGAAATGCAAGAAAATGAAAATGCTCGTCTGGAAGCACTTTATAATTATGAAATCTTAAACTCTGGCAAAGAAAGGGGATTTGACAGACTCACTGAAATCGCATCATTGATCTGCGAATGTGAAATATCATTAATTTCTTTCGCAGAAAAGGATAAGCTATGGTACAAATCAGCTACTGGCCTTCTTATTGAAGAGGTGCCCCGGGGCTTTGCCATATGTGAGTATGCCCTACTGGGCAAGGAGGCGTTTATTGTAGAAGATACACTGGAAGATGAACGTTTCAGGCACCATGCACTATCTGAGGAAGGCGTGAAAGTGAGGTTTTATGCCGGATATCCATTGATAGACCCTAATGGATTTACACTAGGCTCTATCTGCGTAGCAGACCTGGCCCCAAAAAAATTGACAGATACACAGCTGCGGATTCTTTCTTTGCTCGCTGAAGAGGCGATATCATTGATCATAGAACGCCGTAAAAAAGAAGAATATAAAAATTTCAGCACGCTATTTAATGATTCAGAAGACCTGATCTGTATTCTGGCACCAGATGGAAAATTTAAAAAGGTAAATCCTGGCTTTAATAAACAGCTGGGATACGATGAAGCGGAGTTGAAGCAAAAAACAATCTTCGACTTTATTCCTCCACAAAGCTTGAAAGCGGTTCGGGAAATTTGGGGCAATTTAAAAAATGGTCAGCCATCCGGTGCGCTTACACACGCCGTCATCACCAAAGATGGGCAATACAAAACTATTCAATGGACCGCCACAGCTGAAAAAGCAAACGGAAACTTTTTTGCCATTGGACGTGATGTAACTGCTGAATTTGAAAGGAACAGGGCTTTGAAGATTAGCGAACAGAAGTTCAAAGCTTTCTTTGAAAGTTCTCAGGGATTAATGTGCACCCATGATCTGGAAGGAAATTTTCTATCCATTAACTCCGCCGGCGCAAAAATACTCGGTTACAAAAAATCGGAGTTAAAGAATAAGAGCCTTTTTGATATTGTACCTGTAGAAAGGCATGATCATTTGCGTAAATATTTGTCAGATATTACGGAAAATGGATATGCAAAAGGCCACATGCTGGTGAGAAAGAAGTCTGGAGAACATGGAATCTGGTTGTATTCTAATATCATGCAAACAGATCTTGATAACAAGGCTTATATTGTTGGCAATGCTGTTGATATCACCGATCAGAAAAAACTTGAGAACGAATTAATCCACACGCGAAACCTTTTGGAGGAAACCAGTAGACTGGCCAAAATAGGTGGATGGGAACTTAACCTGAACGATGGAAAAGTGACCTGGACAAGTACTACCCGGGAAATACATGCTGTGCCAAAAGATTTTGTCCCCACATTAGAGAACGGACTTAATTTTTACAAAGAGGGGGAAAGCCGGGAGAAAATACAACATGCCATTGAGGAATGCCTGCAGACTGGAAAAGGATGGGATCTGGAGTTTGAGATCACGGATTTTAACGGCAGGGAACTTTGGGTTAGGGCCAAGGGGAACGCCGAATCTCCAGAGGCTGCCAAGCATCGCATCTACGGAACATTTCAGGATATTGATGAACAGAAGCGGGCCCAACTGGCACTGATAGAATCTAAAAAATTACTTGATGATGTATTGTCAGCGTCCACAGCGGTGAGTATCATCGCTACTGATACCAATGGCATCATTACTGTTTTCAACCGGGCTTCAGAACTATTGCTGGAGTACACTGCCGAGGAAATGATCGGCAAGCAAACACCAGAAATCCTTCATGACCAAACAGAAGTAGAAGAACTTTGTACAAGTGTATCCTCTACACTGGGTTATGATGTTAAAGGCTTTGATGTTTTTAAACAATGTGCAGACAGCCCACAAACCGAGCGCCCCTTTACCTTCATCACAAAGTCTGGGAAACGTTTAAGGGTTTCACTATCCATTACTTCGATAAGAGACTCGGAGGATAAAATTATTGGCTACCTTGGCATATCTACAGATATTACGCAAAAAGAGGAAACCGAAAAGGCACTTGCCCGGGAGAAAGCCGTTTTACTGGCCTTTATAGAAAACGCACCTGCCTCCATAGCCATGCTTGACAAAGACATGCGGTTTCTCGCAGCCAGCAGAAAATGGATAGAAAACTATACACAGATCACAACCAATATAGAAGGACTGTGGTATTATGATGTATTTCCTAACCTATCAGAAGAACGTATAATTAATCATAAAAAAGTACTGAGTGGCGAGGTGCTGAAAAAGGAAGAAGATGTTTATATTGATGTCCGGAACAATATGCCACATCACATTTCGTGGGAAATGCGGCCTTGGTATCACCTGGATAATGCGATAGGTGGCATCATGATCTGCACACAGGATATATCAGCTTCGGTAAAACACCGGCAGGAAATCACGGTGGCCCGGTTACGTGCAGATCATGCCAATTCGGCTAAGTCTGAATTTCTTGCCAATATGAGCCACGAGATCAGAACGCCACTCAATGGGGTGATCGGTTTTACCGATCTGGTATTAAAAACTCAGTTAAGCGATACCCAAAAGCAATACTTGACCATCGTAAATCAATCTGCAAATGCGTTGTTGAGTATCATTAACGATATCCTCGATTTCTCAAAAATTGAAGCAGGTAAGTTTGAACTGGATATCGAAAAATGTGACCTCTATGATATTGCCTGGCAGGCTAGTGACATCACTACTTACCAGATCCAGTCCAGAAGCCTGGAGATGCTGTTAAACCTCCCGCCTGATCTGCCAAGATTTGTATGGACAGATGCGCTGCGTTTAAAACAGGTTTTAATAAACTTATTAGGAAATGCAGCCAAGTTTACTACCAAAGGTGAAATAGAACTTAGAATAGAGCAGCTGGGCAAAGAAGGAGGTCAGTGTAGGTTTCGGTTTAGCGTAAGGGATACCGGTATAGGGATCGAAAAAAGCAAACAGGAAAAGATTTTTGGTGCTTTTTCACAGGAAGATTCCTCAACCACTAAAAAATATGGCGGCACTGGCTTAGGATTAACCATTTCCAACAAGTTATTGAACATGATGGGCAGCCATCTTGAACTCAAAAGCATCCCAGGCGAAGGAAGTACCTTTTTCTTTGAAGTAAACCTAAAATGTGAACAGGGCGAACCCATAGAATGGAGAGGAATAGAGAGCATCTTAAATGTACTTGTTGTTGATGACAATGATAATAACAGGGATATATTGGTGAATATGCTGTCCCTTAAAAACATCCAGGCTGACCAGGCCAGGAGTGGCTTTGAAGCCTTACAGTTTCTGGCAGAAGGAAGGATATACGATGCCATCCTGATGGACTACCACATGCCATACATGGATGGCCTGGAGACCTCGGCAAAAATCAGGGAGAGCTTTACATTTGAACAGGACAGACTTCCATTGATACTGCTTCACAGTTCATCAGATGATGAAAAAATCATCAAAGCCTGCAAAGACCTCAAGATCGAACATCGCCTGGTAAAACCGATCAAGATGCATGAACTTTACCAGGTGTTATCCCGGCTTAAAGCTCCGGAAATTGCACCTGATGATGCGGATCAATCAGTCTTCTCTGATGAAACCGTTGAAAATGAGTTTAAATTTATGGTGGTAGAGGATAATGAAGTGAACAGATTTCTGGCCCGCGCGCTGATTGAAAAACTTCATCCCAAAAGCATTATACTTGAAGCTGAAAACGGTGTTAAAGCGCTGGATATCTTCAAAATAGAATCCCCGGATCTTATTTTCATGGATATTCAGATGCCAGAAATGAACGGATATCAGTGTACCCGCGAGATAAGGCTGATTGAAAAAGGAAAAAGAACACCTGTTATCGCCCTTACTGCAGCCAATGTGATGGGTGAGCGGGAGAAAAGCCTGGAAGCAGGCATGGATGATTTTATTACCAAGCCGGTTTTAGAAGAAAATATCGAAACCATATTAAAAAAATGGTTGCCTGACGGTAAAAAGTCTAATGCCAATACCGCTGAAACGATTAAACCTATTCATTTTGACAGCAGTAAACTGGAGTCTTATCTGGACAATGATACAGATCGAATCAAAAAAATAATCGGCATTACAATCGCACAGCTCGATCAGACATTTATTCAGCTAGGAGGAATAGGCACTCCTTTTGATGCTGAAACGATTATTTCACTTTCACATAAATTATATGGGATGGCTTCTTCAGCTGGCCTGAAAAACCTGGCTGAGATCAGCTCCAGAATGCAGGAACTTGATATTGCTGATCATGTTTCGCTAAAAGCCGGTGCTGAACTCCTAAAAAAGGAAATTGAAGTGCTTATTCCATTACTGAAAAAAAGGTACGCGGACTAATGCTTCAAGAGGCTGTATTATCAGTAGAAAATTGTCAATCCTGATGGATAATTTATTATAAATCAAGATAAATAATACAAACCAGAGTTCGATTAACAAGGTGCTTTAATTGGAGTTATTTTGCTCATTCCATGAACGGTCGATACCCTGAACTTGTTTCAGGGTAGAGGCTTGGGGCTTCTCAGAAATGATTTTGAAGATTTTTGGCAGAATAATATTTTGAAAGGGCGTCATTCCCGTAAAAACGGGAACCACAGGAGTGCTCAGCGAAGCTAATCTTGATGCGATAAAACGGCAACTAAATAAGTCCATACCAAAGCATTAAGGTGCCCAGTCAAGCTGAGCATGACGGACATAGCGAAATTTAATTCTTTTGCTATTTCTGAATCTTATTTTGAGACAGGCTTATTAATAACTTAACAATTGCATCGTAACGCCACATCAATTAATTTAGTCGCAATTTCCTAAACAGATTTCTCCGCCAGGGCCGAATGATTGTATGCGAGAGGCGTCATTTCGACTGGAGCTTACCAATCTTTCATCGGTAGCGTAATGGAGAAATCTTTGAACTTCTACTTTGGATATAGATATGGATTCCGCCTCAAAAACTGGCAAATCTCAGGAAATTCTCAATCTTCCCACTCATTTATGATAGCTGTTAAGTTATTCCAGCCTTTATTAAATTTGTCAATTAAAGTATCTTTTTTCGGTCCACTCCAATTTTTCAGTTGCTTTTCCCTATCTGTAGCTTCTTCTATTGTAAAATAAACTTCATAATAAACGCAAATATTTAAGTTGTACTTTGCTGTAAATGACCTCGGATAGATTTTATGCTGATGCTCATAAACGCGGCTTCTTAAATCAGACGTTACACCTATGTATAATGTTGCTCTTTGATAATTGGTCATGATATAGATACATCCTCCACGTTCCATATCAATGAATTTAAGAATAAGATCGTCATTTCTATCAAAAATTCGTGCTTTTGGTTGGAACTACTATTTTTCATTGTTAACAGAATGGAGAAATCTTCAAAGCTGGTTTTTTAAGATTTTAAATGATTTAGCTTCCCTGAGGGTTTTGTTTCCCGTTCGGTAGGATGGAGAAATATTGTTTTTTACCACTTTTAAAGATTTCTCTCCCAAAGGTTCGGGACTGCGCTCCAGTCGAAATGACGGAAACTAGAGTCACTCAGTTCCAGTATGATATTTACTTGAAAAAATCATCATTTCGACCTTAATGCCTGCACGTAAAGGCGGGGAGACATCTTTGAACGCCGGTTTTGTAAGATTTTTAAATGATTTAGCTTCGCTGAGTCTTCGGGTTCCCGACTGTAAGGCATTTTGCCCGAAATCTTCAACCTAAGTTTAGTATCACCTTAAAAGATTTCTCGACTGCGTTACACTCCGCTCGAAAGGACGGCCATTCTTTAACATACAAATGATAATACAGTCTCCTCAAGTATCTTCTTCTCGCTCCGGTAAAACAACGTGAGTTATGGGTATTTATAGTTGACTATCAATTATTACAAAGATAATTCATCATTATAAGGTGGGATATGAGCGAGCCGAAGCAATCTATCATGCACTTTATTATCAAAAAAGATTGCTTCACTCCCGGGCGCAGTCCTTTCTTAAGTTCGCAATGACGAAATTAAGAGCAAAAACTCATGTTGAAATAGGAACTTGCCTCTTAAAAATCGTGGTATATATTCCTGAAGCTACTTCTGATGCCGAACGTTACTAAGCTGCTATTTTCTGCAGCAGTGACGTTAATTTCCCGGCGGAATGCGCCCGCCAATTCCAAGCGAAGGTTGTATTTAGGATTAAGCAGATAGGAAACCTGGGCGCGGGCAAAATAGAGATTGGTTTTTATTCCCTGTCCAATTTTACTGCCGTAGTTCACCGTTCGTGTTTCGTAACTTTTAAAAATATCGCCGCCATAATTTAAGCCGGCAGGATCTTTCCCATATTTGGAATAAAGCGCTTCTCCCTGCAGATCAAAACGTTTGTAACTATAGTTTAAAATACCTAAAAACTCCCTGAAATTGGCACCGTAGGGATGTGCCAGTGGTTGGTTGTAATTGGCATAATTTGATAACCTGTCAAAATGGGCATAGGTATACGGACGGGCAGTATTGAATTCAGCCAGGTAATTCAACCCCTTTACTTTTAAAAGATCTGATCCGCGTAATCCCAGCTGAACAGCATATTTATTGGCCCAGTAGCCATTGCCTGCAAAAAACTCCTTTGCGGTGAACTCGTCAAACATAAACTGCCCGTAAATTGCAGTATTCTTTAAAACTTCGTATTTCGCATTAAAGCCTAACCTCATCTTATCAGGCGAGGTGGTATTGGTGTTTTCAACCGGCCTTAAAAATATAAATGGGTGTACATAATTAAAATCAAAACCACGTTTACCTTCCACTTCAGCATCTGCCCAGGTCACGGCCTGGAAAAATCCGATAGAAAGTTTTTTTGTCGCATTCCAGTCTACATAATGCGCTGCCATCCACTTTCCCCTGTCACCAAGTCTGCGGTCCGCAGCAAGTTTAGGTGCACCCGGATCAAGCATATAAGCAAAAATGGTTTGGTATTGTACCGCGCCCAGTGTGGCCCTCACCCTTAAAAAGGAATAATTGGAAGATACATCAGAAAGCAGCATCGAACGGTATCCATCACCAATAAAATTCTTATCATAACCAAGGGATAGGTTTAGGTGTGCGTTAGGCGTATAAGACAATAGCGCCGTTACATATGACCAGTCTTGTTTATCTGTTCCTAATTTTCCAAAACCCTGACCTGGAACAACCTGGTTAGCGACAATATAACGGTTTACATAATCAACAAATTTACCCTGGTTCTCAAATCCGTTCAGATAAAAGGAAAACTGTTTCCCTACGGTTCCGCCTACCTGAAAACCCCTTGTGTTTAACCATGTGCTCCGTTTACCGCTAAAATCTCTACCCACTTGAAAATCCGGTAAAAAATCAGCATAAACCTGATAATCCTCGCCATTAAATTCCAATAGATGTTCATTAAACAGCTTTCTATGGACCCATGAACGTCTATTCAGCGTATCCATCCCCATTTTCATTAATGAATCATATGACGTTGCAATTTCATCTGCATCTGCATAAAATCCTTTGATAGCGGAATGGAACTTATTATCCTGGCTATAAATCTGTTTATTTAATTTTTGATAAAACTGGTAATCATAAGGAATATTCACATTTGGGGTAGACTGACCCCAGGCACTGATCACAGAAAAGCTCAGAAAAGCCAGAAAAAAAACTCTCTTCATTTTATTTATTAATCAAATGGTCAAGCTCTTCGAATACTGAGTTCATACTCTTAAACTCCGGAACCATTTTTTTCATATTGGTCACTACCTGCATGTCATCATCCTGTTTAGCAGATTTGATCAGTTCGGCAATGTTGCTGGCCACCTCGTCAAATACATATTCCCTTACTCTGCCAATCATAATTTTATCATGATGGGTAGGCATGGTATTCTCATTGTCATTTAGTAGCTCTTCATAAAGTTTCTCTCCCGGACGGAGGCCTGAAAACTCTATTTTAATATCTACATTGGGCTCAAGACCAGCCAGTTTGATCATCTTTTTGGCCAGGTCAAAAATCCTTACCGATTTACCCATATCGAAAACAAATATCTCGCCTCCGTTGCCCATACACCCCGCCTCAAGTACTAATCTACAGGCTTCCGGAATGGTCATAAAATACCTGGTGATATCAGGATGGGTAACCGTTACCGGCCCACCTTTTTCAATCTGCTGTTTAAAGCGCGGGATCACTGATCCGTTAGATCCGAGTACATTGCCAAATCTGGTGGTGATGAACTTGGTTACAGGTCTTTTTTCAAGCCGGTTAATATAACTTAGGCCATTACTGAAAAGAAAATCACGCTGCCCCAATGAATTGTTAAGCGACTGAACATATATTTCTGCAATTCTTTTAGATGCGCCCATGATGTTCGTTGGATTAACCGCTTTATCGGTGGAAATCATCACGAACTTCTGAACGCCATATTTCACGGCTTTATCAGCAACTGTTTTTGTACCCAACACATTTGCCTTTATCGCTTCGGCAGGATTATCTTCCATTAAAGGAACATGTTTGTACGCCGCAGCATGATAAACGTAATCCGGCCTGTACATGTTAAATAGCTTGTCCATGCGCTGTTCATCCCGCACATCTCCTACAAAAGACTGATAATTTTTAGTGCGGTCGCTTTCATCAAGTTCCAGATAAAGTTCATGCAGCGCCGTTTCAGATTGGTCGCAAAGGATAATCAACCCGACATCAAACTTTGATAACTGCCTCACAATCTCACTTCCAATGGAGCCTGCAGCCCCGGTAATCAGAATCCGTTTTTTGTGCAGCATCTTGCCAATACCTTCAATATCTATCCTGATCGGTTTCCTGTTCAACAAATCTTCAATATTCAATTCCTGAATCTGCGCGGGTTGTAGTTTCCCATTCGTCCAGGCATTTGCCGGCGGAATGTTTAACACCTTAATGTCGTGCTCTAAACATAGGTCTACAATAGCGTCTCTTTTTTCAGCAGGAATGGTATAAGATGCGAAAATAATTTCATCTATGGCATGCTTAGCAATCAAATGCCCAAGATTCCGGGCATCCATAATGCTTACGCCATCAATTGCCTTACCTACCTTACGCTGGTCGTCATCAACAAAGGCCACAATGTTTTTATTCACTTTATCATCATGATCAAAAGTTCTTTTGGTAGCCATGCCCGCTTCACCTGCACCATAAATGATGACCTTTTTTTTATCCAGTTTCAGATTTTTGATGTACATAAAAAAGTACTTGATAAAAACGCGGTACGTAATGAGAAAAACAAAGCTAAATAAACCCGCAATAACCAATACCGTGTTTGGTATTTGCGGCTTTTTCAGAAAACTGATCGCGATGAGGTTGAATATAAAATAAGCTCCGGTTGAGATCAAAACCGAGGATAATATTCGAATGGAGTCTTGTGCGCTTGTATATCTGATGATACCAGAATAGCTCTTGGTACATAAAAATACGATCGAATTAATTAAGAGCAACAGCAGTAAGTTATCCGACAACTGGTATATATCCACTGATGTCAAGTTTAAATTAAACTTTAACATGTAGGCGAAAATCATCGCTAGTGAACCACAGGTTAGATCAAGACTGAAAATAACCCAACGGGGGACAATATTAATTTGTGTAAACAATTTTTTATAGGCTAAGGTGTGTATTTAAAAGACAACCACCATGAGCAATAACCTTGCCAGTTATTAAACACAGGGATTGTATATTTCCGGCACAATAAACCAATAATTTGCCGGAAAATTCAATATACCCTTAGGCCCAGAGGCTTTTTGGATAGTCTCCCTTTGAGGTCAGTTGCTCCAGTTCAGCCCGTACAATTTCAGCATCCTCTTTAAAGGTTACGCCAAACCACCTCGCATCTGTTTTAACCAGGCTCACCGTTCCTTTACCCGTATTGATTAACTGATCCACCACTTCCGGAATCAAAAACTCAGATTTTAGATTCCCATCCTGCTCATCCAGGAAATTGTAGTACGCTCCTTCGCTCCATTCCACAAATGCTGGCGTAAAGCAGAAAAAATTCATACTTACAGGTGTGAGTAAATCCATTTCCACTTCATGCTCTTCACTAACCCTGAATGCTTTATCCTCACGTTTAAAGATTTCTTTTCGCTCCGTAATCCCCTCCACAAAACCTTCACCATCTACCCTGATCTCCCCACGTGTAACCGCCCCGTGTTCACTTAGTGTATTTTTTAACTGATAACCCAGGCAGGCATATTTTCCATCCTGAATGGCTTCACTTAGAAATTTGTATGCTTTTTTAAAAGCGTCCAATCCATAAAAATCATCGGCATTGATTACCGCAAAGGGTGCATCAAGCACATCCTTGCAACATAATAAGGCATGCTGTGTTCCGTAAGGTTTAACACGGCCTTCAGGTACAGGCCTGCCATTTCTGAATTTATCCAGGCTTTGATAAACATATCTGGTTTTAACCTTACCCCGAAGCTTGGGTTCCATGACCGCTTTAAATGCTTCGGCAAATTCTTCCCTGATGATAAAAACAACTTGATCAAATCCGGCTTTAATGGCATCAAAAATGGAATACTCCATAATGGTTTCGCCAGCAGGGCCAAAAGATTCTGTTTGCTTAGCACTACCATAACGACTGGCCATTCCGGCTGCTAAAATGACTAATGAGGGCTTTAGATGGTTCATGTATTATTTTTAGAGATGATGTCAAAAATACACTTTTTTTTTCGTGAAAAAAAAAGACCAAGACCATTCAAGATATGTTTTTTTCTTCTATTACAATAAAAAACAACAAATAATTAACGTTAAGTTAATATTAACAGCTTTTTCCCAACTAAAACTAGAAAAAGTTGACTAAAGTCATCAAAATAGCGCTAAAAATATGAAAAAACAATGCAAAATCAGCCCAAAAACAGAAAATAAACATGCATTATACTTATCTTTGTGTATCATTTGACTCCATAACAATTTTTACTGCAAACAACCTTATTTTAATGATCATGGAAACACCAGAAGTAGTCAAACGCGAGATTAAGTGCCCCAAATGCGACAGCGAACTGAATCGAATTCCTAGAAATCTCATTTTAAAGAAAATACTTCCTTTTCTTCCGCTCAAACATTATATCTGTTACCGGTGTAAACGAAAATTTTACAGAATCAGTTCGTGACATAAAACGCCTATTTTTATTAAACCAGCTACCGAAGGTTTAATTGGCGGTTATTACCTTTTTTTATCATAAATTAAAATACATACATTTCGCTTAGATCATCACTAAAACGTTTAAGCAGGTCCTAGTCATCATGACCACTCCCAACAACCTAGACTTCATAACTATTTGATTAAAATACAGTCTCATTAACGATCCGTTCCTAACCGATTCATCATGCTGAACTTCCGCCTGGCCGATCGGACGGGTGTTTCAGCATTATTTTAGTAAGAAAGTCCCTGACCACGAGGTAGCTACAAGGCCGTTTAAAATACGATTTTCACTTGCAAAATAAATTACGCTCGGTGAGCTCGCTAAGGTCCGGTTCGGGATGAAGTCCGCTCAATCTAAAGCCTTTATAAACTACTGAAAGGCCATATTAATCATCAAATTCGAGTGAATAAGAATCAACGCTAAATCCGATCCTGTAATCGAAACCCTTTACCCTGGCCCAATACCGCTCAATTTTCACTCATAAACACCCGTAAAAGCTGGTCGGAAGAACGACGGTCCAGATAAATAATGCATAAAGAGCTAATTTTCAAAAGCCTAACACGCACAACAATAACCAAAAGAAGAATCTAATTATGAAATTAGTGGTTAACCTTTTAGATACTGGTAATTAATAAGCATTCTCTTCACCCCTGAAAACATTGATGATGGTCATGAATATGATTTTTACGTCCAGCATGGCTGTCCAGTTCTCCAGGTAAAAAATGTCAAATTTTACCCGGTTCTCCATCGCATCGTTCTCTTTTGTTTCGCCCCTGAACCCATTAACCTGTGCCCAGCCCGTGATGCCCGGCTTTAAAAAGTGGCGGACCATAAACTGACTAATAATTTTCTTATACTCTTCTGTATGTTTCAACATATGCGGCCGTGGGCCGACAACACTCATTGAACCGAAAAAAACATTAAAAAACTGGGGCATCTCATCCAAACTGGTTCTACGCAAAAAGTGTCCGATTTTGGTAATCCGATCATCATCTTTGGTCGCCTGTTTTTTGTCACTGTCCCTGTTCACTTTCATACTCCTGAACTTCCAGCACCAAAACGGCTCATCATTTCTTCCACTCCTCAGCTGTTTAAACAATACGGGTCCGGGGCTTTGAATTTTAATCAATATCGCAATGATCGGATATAACCAGCTCATGACAAACACAATCACAAAGGAGCTAAATATCACATCGAACGCCCGCTTTTTAAAACGGTTACCCATAATCTCCAAGGGTTCATTCCTCAAGGTGATCATTGGAAATTCCCCGCCCATATAAGATATGGTATAAGGGGCCGCCAATGCCCCGCCAATATCCGGCACAAACTTCAGCCGCACGCATTGCTGATCTGCAACGGCGACCAATCTGCTTACATCATTCATCCGATGGGGTGCTATAGCTACGTAGATTTCCTTCACGCCAGACTCAACCGCTTTTTCTATTTTTCCTGATATCCTGTCGTTGCCATCCATCGAATCATATATATCCTCATCATCGCCAACAAATCCAAAGAAATTTAAACTCCGTTGTTTATGGATATAGTCTGATAACCTTATGGCCGTATCATTAGATCCCATTACGGCCACCTTTTTTGCGGCGTTAAATTTGTTGATCACCACGTACTGAATAAACGTGCCCACAAACCTGTTGAGAATAAATGCGCTTACGAGCGCGATATAAAAAACAATCAAAAAGGTTCTTGAAAATTCATATTCTGCAGAAAACAACAGGTAGGATAGGTATAAAACAAAATGCAGCGCTAAGGTACGGTAGGTCCCCCTATAAATGCGCTCCAGTTTCCTGGCACCATATGAGGAGTAAAGCCCAAAGATTGCAGATCCGAAGAGCCAAATCAAATTATAAACAACCACATGGTGTTTATCCATTTCATTGTGTACATTTTTACCTAAAAAAGGGGTGATATGATAGGCAGAAAAATACACTACATTAAGCATAATTAAGTCAGTAACTGGCAAAATATACTTAAGCAGGTATAAGTAGCGCGTTGGGGTCATACTTAAGGGATGAAATTAGACAAACTCAAATTTAAACAAATATTTAGAGCTAAAAGCGATCAGGAGTAAAAAGTTATTGATATTTGTAATATAAATTCATTCACATGCGCTGCAAATAAAGGGCATGGCAAAAAGCAGCTATCGGTTTTAATCTTTATTAAACGGAATGGTTATACACCAATTCCGTTTACCTGGAAACCTATTTCCCTTAGCGCTTTATGATCCAGCACATTTCTACCGTCAAAAATTTTCGCCGGTTTTAGCATCTTGTCATATATCTGGTTCCAATTATAGTCTTTAAAACTCATCCCACTCTGTTAAAACCGCTATGGCATGAGCGCCTTCACAGGCCTCATAAGGATCCTGAAATACACTTACCCCATTTTGATTGGACGCTACCGACCTCGTTTCCAAATATTCCAGATCATGATAAATTTGATCCTTTTGAACTTTAGGGTCATAAACCTGAATATAGGCCTGTTCGTTCAATAATTCGTCAGCCACATATATCGCGGCAGACTCCCTTGTATCATTGGTATCTTTTTTAAATGCCCAACCCAGAAAGGCAATTTTTTTACCAGATACGGTATTGTACAGGCTTTTCACGATATTTAACGCAAAACGTTTTCGCTGATGATTGTTCATGATGATCACCTGCTCCCAATAATCGGCTACTTCCTGTAAACCAAAAGACCTGGAGATATAAACCAGATTCAAAATATCTTTTTGAAAGCATGATCCGCCAAAACCTACCGACGCTTTTAAGAACTTCGGCCCGATGCGGCTATCCGTACCAATGGCACGAGATACCTCATTGATGTTAGCTTCTGTTTTTTCACACAGTTCAGATATGGCATTGATTGATGATATTCTTTGCGCTAAAAATGCATTAGCCACAAGCTTAGAAAGCTCTGAAGACCAAACATTGGTCGTAAGGATGCGTTCCCTCGGGATCCAATTGGCATAAACCTCTACCAAGGCAGCAATGGCTTCCTTCCCTTCCTCTGATTCGTCTCCACCGATCAATACCCGGTCAGGATTCAATAAATCCTCCACAGCAGTACCTTCCGCTAAAAACTCCGGGTTAGATAACACCTGAAATTTAACGCCGCTACCGGTATTATGAAGAATATCACGTACTGCTTCTGCAGTACGAACAGGCAAAGTTGATTTTTCTACAATGATTTTATCGGAAGTAGATACCCGTGCGATTTGTCTGGCACAAAGTTCTATCCATTTTAAATCCGCACCCATTCCCTTGCCAGAACCATAGGTTTTGGTTGGTGTATTTACAGATATAAACACCATCTCAGCTTCAGCAATGGCTTGATCTACATCTGTTGAAAAAAACAGGTTTCTTCCTCTGGCTTCCGCAACTACCTCACTTAAACCTGGCTCATAAACCGGGATATTGTTCACATCAGGATCGTTCCAGGCGGCAATACGCGCTTCGTTTAAATCAACAATGGTCACTTTAATATCCGGGCATTGTTTTGCAACCACTGCCATAGTAGGGCCGCCAACATAGCCTGCACCTATGCAACAAATGTTTGTAATTTTTCTCATTTAATGGTTTATTAGATTGAATTGGAATAGATATGTAAAGTTAATTTCTTTTTTAAGCTTAATAAACTTTTTTTAAAAAAACTTAGTGTAAAATGTACACTATAAGTAAATTTTAAATCAATATGAATATATTCATTTTAAATAAACCTTTTTTTAAAGATTCAATTTTTACAGTTTTTTAAAACTTTGTTGATTGTATAATTATCTCCTTAAAAGCATGAATGTAATCATATGCATAACGCTATAATTTGGCACTTATCAAAATGACATTTCCTTAAGGGGGGAATCACATAAAATTTAAAGGTGAAGGCATTAAAGGAAAGGTGCCTTAATTGACTGCAGCCAAATGAATTCATGGTTTTCGACAAGAACATTCATTGCCATGGATGAAAAATATTTTTGATCCACTGAGGTTCTCAGGCTATTCGTTGCTCCATCTAAATACTTATCTTAAAACGGCATTATTTGCTTACTTAATTAATCTGGTCAGGCTTCCCAAGCCCGCGATTCATGCCTCTTATTTTTGATAAATTATTTTAGCCATCCCATTTAACATCAGACTTATTCAGATGCTAACAATTTATTGTTTCTAAGTTTGTTCAAGTTTTTACCTTCATTCATGTCATTCCAGTTATAGCTTTACATAATAAGCAATTTGTGCAGCAAGGGTAGGTGAAATAAACAGGCTTAAGGTAATTGGAAAAATTTCATCATCTGGTTGACTTGGTTGATTTACTTATTTTTTTAAAGTGTTCAATGTATTGATCCACAATAGTATCCCAGGTATATACTTTTTCAATCTTGGTCATATTGTTTTTCAACATGAGTTGATGATTTTCGCTTGATTTATCTGTTTCTTTCAACACCTCCGCCACTTGGTTTGCCTCGTTAAAGTACAGTGCATCCTCACCAAGTATATACCGGTTAAAAGGATTATCATTGGCACAGATCAGGCTATTGGAAGCCATGGCCTCCAATAAAGAGGGATTTGTGCCGCCAACGGTATGCCCATGAAAATAGACGTTAGCGTAATACCTCACGTTATTTAGTTTATCGATATTATAAATTCCTCCAATAAAACGGATTTGGCTTACGTCTTTGAACTTATTCTTGAGGTACTCCCCATAGTGTGTCTCGTGTTTGCCAATTACCAGAAATGGCCGGTTCTGGTTTGCTAAAGCAACACCGTCCAAAATAATCTCAATGCTGTTTTCGGGTTCCAGGCGGGCAATGAGTAAATCATAGTTGTACTTTTCGATGTTATATTCCTGAAGGACAGATTCGTTAGGGTCAAGGAACAGATCGGCACCATAGGGAATAAAATCAGATTCTTTGTTATATTTTTCCTTTAAATAATCCTGAATTCCTATGGAATCAGAGATCAGGTGATCGCTATATTTTACACCCAGTTTTTCTGCCCAAAGCAAAAAGTTCCGAACCTTTGCAGAGTATTTGGTTCTTTTCCATTCCAGGCCATCCATGTTGGTGGTGACAATGGTGTTTTTGGGAAGCAAAAAGCCCCATACCGAGCTACTGGTATAGCCTAACTGTAATACGATATCAAACTTATGTTTTTTTAGGTTGAGGATGCAGTTTAGATCGTAGATGAACTGTCCGGCAGTACCCAATTTGTTTTCCGGATCATAACAATGTACAATCTTAACGCCATTCCATTCACTTTCCTGATAAGGATGGCTATGGCTATTGTACACCACAACCTCAAAGCCTTTTTTAACAAGCCCCAGAGCTAGGTATTCGGCACATTGCTCAAAGCCACCATAGTGATTAGGAATGCCCCTAGTACCTAATATTGCTAATTTCATTATCTTTTAGTTAATGTTAATATATTCTTTTATTCAATGCCCGTTTCACTTCAGATAGATATTTGCCCTTATCAACTATGGATGGCGTTAACCAAGCACCTTCACCGTATTCATTCCACGCATAAATCACCGCTATCTTTTCCTTGGTTGCAACCGGATTTATTGAAAGCCAATTTCGAATGGCAATAACTTGTCTATAAACAGACCCCGGACTGTAGCCAATGTATATTGGCGATAATAAATTGTTTTTATTTATATCTCCCCAAGGCCTTGGATCCCAATTTAAAGTTATCACCGGAATATATGGCAACACACTTGTTTTGTAACTATCCCACACCGCCGTGTCGGCGTTAGTAAGATTATCAATAGGTAATTTTTTTAGGGCACCTTTAAACCCAGCTGAGTGATTATTGTATGCAGTTAGTACATCAAACCCACATTTTTGAGCTAATATTCTATCAGCAACCCCACCACTTATACAAGCAGCACATGTTACACCAATTAACCCATTTTTCTCGGCTTTAGCCCTCAACTGGCTCAGTGCATTTTTCACGGCTTCAGCAGAACCAAATTCTTGAATCAATGTTCTAAAGTCAAAAATTGTAATTAATGGTTTAGAATCTACCTTAAGGTATTTAGGGTCCTTAAAATAGCTGATCCAGGCAGAAGTAACAAAGTCCCAATCTTTAGGTCCAATGATACTTCCTAAGTGGTTTGCCACTAAAAGATTAAACTGTAACCTACTGGAGTTAGGCGATGCAAGGTATAATCCAAGCGCTCTGTTCAATGGATTACTTTTTAGCTTAGTTGAGTCAGAATTACTATAATACCAACAGAAACTAAAAAATGAAATGCCAGCATTTGCCGCTTCATCTATTTGAGCTTTCATGATTTTAGGTGTACTGGTTACCCAACCCCACTTAGGCCGTCGCTCTGGAAAATTATCTTTTAAGCTTTTTGTGATATGATTGGTTTGCCCGGTCCAACCGTCAAAATAGTAGGCACCTAATTTTATGGGCGCTATCGGAAGGGCTGACACGGTATCATTTCCAAGTAGAAAAACAAGCGATAAGAGGCTCAGTAGAATTTTCAAAAACCTTTGAATAACCGAATGAATTAGTAGACCCATCTTTGTTAGATTAATTTATACTTATACTATTTTTTTCCTTCGCTATTTGTATTTAAACCCTCAATCCATTTCCAAGTCTCTGCCACTCCATCTTTAAGGTCAGTAAAGGTAAATTCACCAATCGTACGCTTTAACTTTGAAATATCTAGTATAAAATGGCTTACATCATACGATTTTTGAGGAGTATAATTTACTTTACTTATCTGGCCGGTAGCAGAATTTACTTCTTCGATTATATCATTTATAGATTTACCAGTCCCGCTTCCTAAATTAAAAACACCCTGCGCATTAACCTCTATTAATTTAGTTAAAATGGAAACAAAATCTTTAATATAAATATAATCCTTTGTAGCAGTACCGTCTCCAAAAACAGATAGCTCTTCACCCTGGCTTACTTTCCGTAAAAAAGTAGAAATTACGCCTTGGGCAATAAAATGACCTTGCCTAGGCCCATATGGATTTGACGGACGTACGATTAAGGAATCCAGGTTATATAACCTTTTATACAAATGGATATAGTGCTCAATTGAAGCTTTAACGATACCGTAAGAAGATATTGGGTTAAGCGGAACATCTTCACCGATTAAGCCTGATTCCGTATTACCATAAACTGCACCACCAGAAGAAAAATAAACTAATTTCTTGATCCCAAGTCTATTCATCAAATTCAAAATATTCAATGTTGGTATCAAGTTGTTATTTACATCAGCTATTTGATCTACATTTGAAGTGCTGGGTACAGAAGCGCTGGCTAAATGGAACACAATGTCGATCCCAAGCATTGCCTCATAGAGATCTGGTATATTGTCGAGTTTGGATAGCCTGTAGTCTACATTCGGCAGTGGATTTCTGAACCTTTCATAAGATATATCAAAGACCCGCACTTTATAGCCCCTTTCTATTAGATGGTCAATTAAATGTGATCCGATAAAACCATTTCCACCTATAATTAAAACATATTTATTCATGTTACTTACGCTTTAAGATATTCATTTGATATTACCTTCCCATAATTATCCATAGAAAAGTATTGCTCAGCCCTTTTATATCCATTTTCGCCAAAATCACGGATTTTTGCATTATGATTGATAAAGTCAAGGATTTTATCGGCAAGCGCGATCTCATCTTCAGGAGGAATAAGAAAACCTGTCTGATTGTCGATAACTGTTTCAATGGTACCACCAATTGCAGTAGCGATCAAAGGTTTTTTCATTGCCATTGCAGCTATTGTTACAGTTGCATTTGGCTCAGGCAAAGTCGAGGGAAGCACAAAAATATCCATTGCAGCGAGCCAGTCTTGAAAATTATTTTGAAAGCCCATAAACATCAATGCTGAAGATACAGGTAATGATGATATCAACTTTTCCAACTCTACCTGAAAATGCTCCTGTCCCTTAAATGTATCCCCGAGCATTAAAAACTTTACCTTTACTTGTGATTCTATTCTGTTAATGACATGAGGGATCGATTTCACAAAAACATTATGTCCTTTCCATCCATTTATTCTCCCGGCCATGCCTATCACAATCGTATCATCAGAAATTCCAAGTTTGTTCCTGATCTCTTTTGCATTATTATTTTCTGGATCATAAACCTTAAGATCTACACCATGGTATAACACTTCAAATTTATCTTCTCTCCCTTTATTGACCTTTAAGAAAAAAGTTCTTACGGCTTTGGATATGGTAAAAACTTTATTTGAAAAGATGCCCACCAACTTCCTAATCACATAACTTACAGGCCGGGGCTTCTCCACTAGTTCCATCACCTGCCATATATGTTTTTTTCGATGTAGCCTAGCCGCAAACCCTCCCATCCACACCGCCGAAGTGTTGGTATGTATTATACTAATGTTTTCATCTTTAATTATTTTGGAAATAAAAATATAGAACCTGAAATTCTGTATGATAAACTTGAAAATACCAATTGGTGAAAACATACTACGCCTAACTACCGGTAAGTCACATACCAGATAATCTATATTATTCTTTTGAAACTCCTGACATAAACTACCCTCGTAAGGCAATAATACAAGCGTATCAAATATGTTCTTGTCTAAGCCTTTTATTAAATTAAGTAGTACGTAGTCGCTTCCGTAGAGATCTGCACTGGCATGTAGGTAAAGAACTTTCTTTCTCATGTATTTAAATTTTATTTTTTTGAAGCGTATTGATGATAAATTTGAATTTGCAACTCTTGTATTTATTTGATCCCCAGCCTGATCTTATCAAGACGAAAAATTAACCTATTGATTCTATCCCGTTTCATCAAAGAAGTGAAATAGTGAAAGATGAATATCCCTGGAAACTTTTTGAAAATCTCTAAAGAACTTCGTTTTTCTACCTTCAGCGCATACAAAAAATTATATCTTTCTTTTGCTTTTAAAACCAGTGCTTTATGTATAGAATATTTTTTAGCCAAATAGTCTAAGACAGCAATTGAAGAGAAAACCATCTCGCCGGTATTGTTACTATAATTAGTTTGATGTAACCGGTATACAAATATTTTTTCCTTAATAAATTTGAAGTTTACATGATCAAGCCTGAAGATAATGTCCAGGTAGGCAGCCCAATCGTCAGCACCTTTAAACTTCGCAGATGCATCTATAAATGCATTGTTTTTATCAATAAAATCGCTATTAAATATAACTGTTCCCGGAGTGTAAATAGTAGTGGTTTGCATCAATATACTCTGTACCCTGAAATCAGGCGAGATGTAATAAATCGGAATTTCTTTCTGTTGCTCGTGATAAAGGAAAACTCCATTAATGATATGCAATGCAAAAGCAGGATCAAGGTGTTTTTCAAGTGTAGAAAAGTAGTTGTCTTGAACGTAATCATCCTGATCTATTATGGTGTAATAACTATATTGAGTCCTTTTGAGTCCTACATTTCTAGAGTTGGCTACTCCTAAATTTTCTGGATTGATGATTATTAATAGATTTTCGTTCGGATACCGCTTCGTGATTTCATCAGCTATTCTTTCAGCATCATCCATCGAATCAATAACTACCACCACCTCTTTTTTTAAAAGCTGCCTACTTTGTTTGTAAGACCGGAAGATTGAGTCTAAGCAATGGAAAATATACTTTTCACCCTTATAATAAGTTAAAACGATAGAGAGTCCGCTATTGATGTCCATTTTACTTATATTTTTTTAAGACTTCTCCTGTAGCTTCAAGATATTGACTTCCCCATTTTTCGCATGGTTCTAAATGATTCCCCTCTGCCCACTCATTCCAGGCATTGATGAAAATCAGATTTTCTTCCCCTCTCGGCTCAAACCTTTCACAAACATTTTCTAGCCAGTCTTGATAGAGTGCAGGGGTAGAGTGTGTTAGAATCGTTCCACCTTTTTCACGTCGCCTTACATAGTTGTCCCACATTGGCGTTACACACGGGAACAATCTAAAATCTTTCGGAAAAACAAACTTTTTATAAAAGTCTACAACTTCTTTATATTTTATAACCAAGAATCTGCTCCGCAGCGGTGCAAAAATGCCTAGCTTACGCATTAATTCAGAAAATATCGCACGTTTCCGTACAAAACTCATCTTGTTGGGTGTAAATTGAGCAGCCGCATCAAACCCCCACTTTTTCGGTTCAACACCGGCATCAAATCCCCAGAAAAAAACAGTATATACACCTGGATAACCGTATTTCTTTGCTTCGATCTGCCAGGTTTCTATCGTTTTGTTAATGTTAGGGAATAATGAGGGCCGGTAAATTACGAAGACTGGTTTACCGTCAATCTTTATATACCGATCATCAGAAAAAACATCTTCACATAAATATTTAATATGATCAATATCATCCTGCTCTGAATACTCTTGCTTAATTAAACTTTCATTAAACTTGCCATCCCAGTTCCTTGACCAATTTTCATTTGCCCAACATAAACAGAATGGAATATCAGGCCTTTTTGAACGCAAAAAGTTGTTAACGGGCATTTCTAACAGCCTTTTACCATTAAACCAATAATGATAAAAGCAAAAACCATGTATTCCATGATCTTGAGCCAATTTAGCCTGCTCTTCCATGATCTCCGGCAAACGTAAATCATAAAACCCCAGATCAGCCGGTAGGTGCGGCTGATACTGACCTTCAACTATCACCTTACCTTTAACTACATTACGCCACTCTGTAAACCCTTTTCCCCACCACTCGTCGTTTTCCGGTATTGGATGATATTGCGGTAGATATATTGCCAGTGCCCTTAAAATTTTCTCCATAAATGTTTATAATTTTACTATTACAAATGTCTAATTATCACCCTTAATTTTCTAGAATGTCAAGATATACGTGATGGATCAATTCAGCATTACTCTCTTCAGAAAATTCAATCTTCGCCTTATTCATAGCCGAAACAAGCTCATCTGAAAAACTTTCTATTCCCATTTTAGTTAAATCCAGCATCAGGTTTGCCAGCTCCCCGACAGAATCAAAAAGCAAACCTGTTCCTATTAAATCAATTATTTCCTTTGTTCCTCCTGTGTTTTTGCCAATTACCAAACAACCATTAAACATTGCCTCAGCAGTAATTCTTCCAAATGCCTCGTTTAACGATGGTACAATCAGCGCTGTTGCCGATTGCATCAATTGATCTACATCATTGCGATGCCCAAGAAATGTTACACGGTCTCCAATTCCCTTCTCATTAAGAAAGTCAATAAGTGCAAGCTTATAGGATGGTAAAGTACTATCACCTGCTATTAATAAATTATGCGACTTATTTTCCTGACAAAAAACGCTAAAGGCTTCCAGTAAGATTTGTATTCCCTTATTTTGACTTAGATGCCCCACAAAAAGAAAATATTCAGATTTTGACGGACTATATTTTGCTGCCGAACCTTTCATAATCCCATTGTAGATTACCGTAGAAGGGGGCTTCAACTCAAAGTGTTCATAAATTGCCCGACTGATCGCTATTGGGTGATTATTTTTGTGATTCAGCATTCTAAGAAAACCTTTTTTATTATACCAGGTTTTCATGTTAAAGTCTAGGTCCTGAAATTCGCGCAAATGCCAAACATGAGGGATATTAAGTTTATTTGCCACTTCGTGCCCTAACAATAATGGACCAACATTAGTATGTATGATATCTATACGTTCAGACTGAACAATTTTAAATATCTTCCTCTTTGCAACCAAATTTCTAAATTTTGATCTCAGAATTCTAGGTAAATACAATAATTTATCTCTAAAATTATCATTATTTGGAAACACAGGCATATAATATTCAATTATATAGCTTTGTACGCCTATTTTGTCCAACTCAATTTTCAGAGTCATGTCCTCATAAGGAGATAATAACACAATTGGCTTAGCCCCTTTAGATTGAAGCCCAACTAACATATGATAGAGAGACCTATTTGCCCCAGTAAAAAAAGAAGATATATGAGTTATATAAAGTACGTTCATTTAATTCTTGTTAAGAAACAATATCAAGTAAATAAATTCATAAATCTTAACCATATGGTTGATCGGATCTAACAAATTACTTTATAAATAATTTTTATTTTTCTTTCCCAAATAACTCATCCCACTAACAAAGGGTATGATCCAACTTTCCCACCATGGATATGATCTTTGTAAAAATGCAATTGCGATCAACACTAAAAAAAACAAATTATACTTTCTAGAATTATAAAGGATAGTTGCAGTAGATTGATAGTAAAATAAAGCAAAGACTAGTAATGAAAAAAGACCGTATCTAATTAAAAAAATTTTCCATCCAGCACCTAAGTTTTCATCTTTGATATAATTCTGAGGCATTCCAATCCATATATCTCCGTTATTTATAATTCTATCTAAGTATTCATCTGCATTTGTCGTAGCACGATTATTTCCTGCGATACCTTTTTCCTGATCATATTCCATTCTAGCAATAATTAATGTATTCAGGAGGTTATTACCATTATTGTAATATTTACCCGCCAGATATAGTGAGCCAAATATTAAAATCACATAAAATATAAATCTGTAGACAGATCTACTCTTTATCAGGATACTTAAAAAATAACCTATTGCTACCAAAATATAACCGGCCAAAGAAAGAGTGAAAATCTCAATTAGAATCATAACCCAGACCTCCCATCTCTTGAAATTAAATCTAATTGCGAATAATAAGAATGCTATAATCATCCCGAGATGGCCAGGCTCTAAGAAAATAGAATTAAATCTGATGTCGTAAAATTGACCTTTTATAAAAAAAACGTAATTTGTGTATACGTATTCATCCCAGCTAGGATGTTCGATTTGTCCGAGGTTTGGTAAAGAAAAAAAGAAAGATAGTAAAAATAATATCAGTGAGACTATAAGAAAATAGGATAACAATTTTACAATTAAATCTAATGTTTGCGTTTTGAATTCTCTTGTTGTTGTTAGGAAAACAATTATGGGGATTGTATTCAACATCTCCGTTAAATTATTACCATAACCCAAGGAAATAATTGAGGCGACATACAATAGGATAATTTTTAAATGCTTTCTGATTTCTAGTTCTCTGTCATAAACGAGAAAGTAGAAAATACTTATTAAAGCAGAAAAAATAAATAATGACTTGCTAATATCCCAAGTAAACCACGCATTTAGCGATCGCAAGAAAGCCAATAATAATACTACTTGATATAATCGCTTAATAAATAATTTACCCATCAGAATCTCTTTTTAAGACATTTTTTTTAACAAAAAGTATAATCAAACTCTTTTCATTTTCATCTAGCATTCCGTAAAAGAATACGACGAGTATTGATAATGATGAGGAAACAGTGGTCACTAAAAATGATGTAAATCCAGTTGTAGTCAAAAAGTGGCTTACAAGTATTGGAAGTATTGATGCGATAATTGACAATATGATCGCACGATAAAAAACCGTATTCAGATATAAACGAACAGGAAATTCAATTAATTTTGATAAAATATTTAACCTCATGAACATAGCCAAAAAATATATTGCTATCATCACGTAAAATGGACTCTCAGGCGAACCACCGAGTTTTAAAATCACATAAGAAATTGGCAAAATAGCTAACGTTACAACCCCTATACTAAGCTGATAAGATTTTATAGTACCGGTAGCCCTAACAGCCTGACTTAATGGACCTTCAAAAACATTGATTAAGGTAAACAAAAGAACCAATTGCGTAAAAACTATCATATGATTATCAACCTTATTTCCCAACCATAATTCCAAAATAAATCGAGCTTGAAGTGCAATAGGAAGAGATAGAATTAGCAATAAAGCATAACCAATCTTAGTAGAAGACATTATTAGACTGCGTTGCCTAGCTAAATCATTTTCGGCATAAGATTTCACAATCTGTGGATTGACAGCATTGAACAAATTAGTAACAAATGCAGAAACTGCTGAATTAACTTGATATGCTATACCTCTTGCAGTATTTATTACAGGGCCAAAAAAGATATTTAATAACAAATTTAATCCTTGATTGTTAAAGACAGTCGTTGTTGCCCCAAATAAGCTCCAACCAGAGTAGCCTGCTATTTCTTTAAACAATTTTGAATCCCAGGCAAATTTGAACTTTGACTCTGCAAATCGATAATAACAAAACAAAACGTATGTCAGCGTAATGACGAAAGTTACTAAGAAAGTTAAAAGGCCATAAAGCTTTAATTTATCATACGTAAAGTAAACCAATACAAAAACGACAAATAATTTCAAGCTGACTTCGACGATACCTACATAAGCGTAAAATCTCATTTTTTCATGTGCCATAATCAGCGCATTGTAAGGTATTGCAAACATAGTTAGAATGAAAGAAAATATCGAAAACTGATATACCCATTTGGCAGCTTCGAATCTATTAGAAGGTAGGTTAACGTAATTGTCCAAAAACCAAATTCCCACTGACTCTGCAAGTATAAATACAATTAAAGCGATTAGCCCATATATCATCAATGATGTGCTAAATACTTTTTTCAAGTTTTCAACATTATTTCGCCCTATTTCAAAAGCAAAAAATCTTTGAGACGCGGATGCCATCGTATTGCTTAGGAAAGCGAGCATAGTTACTACACTACCCACGACATTATTTATCCCGTAATCCACAACTCCAAGCGTTCTAAGAACAACTCTAACAGTATAAAGAGAAATTATCAGCGTAAGTAGCATCCTTATATATAGTAAAATCGTATTTGCTGCGATTTTTTTATTACTACTTTCTTTCATTTATTTAGGGGACATTAAAAAAACGTTAAACAACGATCTATGAGGGTGGCAAAATAAAATTGAATATTGGAGCAGAGATCAGATACTCAATTTTATTTTTTAACAAGCCTATTTCCAAAATTTGAATCTTGAAAAACTATTCTTATTACTTTCTTCTTGTATACCATAACTGCCATAGCCATAACCATAGCCGTAACCATACCCATACCCATAACCATAACCATTCTTTGCATCAATGTCATTTACTACAATTCCTAAAGATGGCATTTTATTATTTTTACTTAAATCCTCTATAATATTTATCTGTTCCTTATGAGTATAATTTTGTCTCACCAGATAAATAGACATATCAGAATAGTTAGCGATAAGCTGTGCGTCTGTAACAATACCAATAGGAGGTGCATCAATTATTATATAATCAAATTTCTCTCTTAACTCGTCAATTAAGAGCTTAGTCCTTGAACTTAATAACAATTCAGCTGGATTTGGAGGGATTGGTCCAGAACTAATGATATATAGATTTTTGTTTAGCCCCAAAGGCCTAACTATTGAGTCAAGTCCTAAGTTCGTATCAATAATATAATTTGTGAATCCCAAAGAATTATCAATATTTAACTTTGTTGATAAACCAGGTTTTCTTAGGTCTAACTCCATAAGTAGCACCCGTTTATTTGACAATGCTAGTATATTTCCAAGATTTATGGCAACAAAAGATTTCCCTTCACCAGACATGCTGGACGTTAATAAGATTATTTTATCATTAGGTGTCTTTTGCATAAAAGATAAATTAGTCCTCAAAGCTCGAAACTGTTCTGAAACTGAAGATCTAGAAGCATTTGCAACAATAAGGTTATCTTGATTATCATTGTGGCTGATTTCTCCGATTATTGGAATATCTGTTATACTTTTGATATCTTCTTTAGTCTGAACTTTCGTATTCAATAACTCTTTAAGATACAATAAGCCTACTGGTATTAGAAGTCCAACAAAACAACCTATAATTAAAGATATTGCTTTTTTAGGACTTAAAGGTTTAACGTCAGCCTTTGGAGGATCTATAGTTTTAGACGTTGCTATATTTGAGGTCTTTGATATCGCTGTTTCTTCTGCCTTTTGCATTAAAAAGATATACAACTCTTGTTTGATTTGCTGTTGCCTTGCCAGATTCAAATAATTACGTTCAATTTTTGGTACATCCTTCACCTGGTTTTCTGCCTGCTGCATTTGTGCTTTGATCTTTCTTTTGGTAATCAGAAAACCATCCAATGTCGTAGCTAAGTTTGATTCGATATCTGCACGGGCATTTTGTATTTCCTTATCGATTAAGATAATACTTGGATTATTTTCTGTAACGCCAATCAGTCTTCTTGCCCGTTCCAAGGTCAGTTCGTTATACTTAGTTACCGCTGCACTAAATACTAAATCTGCAGGAATAAGCGAACTTGGCAAAACCCGTTTATTTTTGTCATTATCCTTCAAATAAGACTGAAGACTTTCCATAATGCTTATCTGGGTTTCTACCTGCGCCAATTGTTTAACATAATCAGCTGTCACTTGCACCAATTGCTTAGATTGTTCGGACATATCGGCCAAACTATTGCGCTGCTTAAAACCCTGTATATTCCCTTCCAAATCTCCTAGTTCATTCCCAATATAGGCAAGCCGGTTTTGGATAAATTTAACGGTACTATCAGCTACCTGATTTTTATCTTGAATATTCGCATAAACGTATTTTTCAATAAGCTTAGATAGTATATCTTCTCCTCTTTTAGGTATAGAATTAGTTATTGATAAATCTATTATAGTAACAAGTTTGTTGGCAACATCCACTTTCAAAACATCACTTAATTCTGCAACTGCCGCATCAACCGAGCTTACTCCAATTTTGTATTTTCCTCCTAGATTGATAACTCCAGAACCCCTTATCAATTCTACTTGTCCTATGTCAGGAAATTTAAAAACTCTATTAAATGCAACGACGGAGTCAAAATATTTACTTTTCAAATGCACCTTATTATTTGTAAGTACTTCCGCTTCAATAGTTGTATTTTTGATCGTATCTTGTGCTTTTAAGATTTTGAAAGTCAAAGGAGATTTATATAATGGCCGTGTTTTGAAAGAATTTATAGAATAATAATTGATATTTAAATTCATATCCTTTACAACCTGCTCTAACAACAATCTGGTCTTTAGAATTTCAGCTTCATTATCTACGGTACTTTTAGTTCCTAAAAGTCCTCCAAGCTCACCGAGCATATCAGCCCCGCCTAATACTCCTCCACCTTTCTTTTCATCATTAACCAAAACTTTGGCTGATATGCTATAGACAGGGGTCTTATATATATAATAGAGATAAGAAAGTAGGATACATGCAATCAAAGAGAAACCTATCCAATGCCAATTCGCTAAAAGCCTTGCAATAAATTTTTTAGTGTCTATTGATGAGGTTTGTTTCATTGCCTCTTCAGAATTATTATTCATTTATTAATTAATTAAAGGCGTGTAAAAAGTACTACTAAAACGGAAAGAAGTGATCCAACTAAAGCGTATGTTTGAGTTCGTGCTTGATTTAGCGAAGCTGCTTTACCTTTATTTGGCTCCACATAAAGTACATCATTTTGCTTTAAATAATAATAAGGACTGTTGAATATCTCTTTAGAGTTTAAGTCAAGCCTTGCAAACTCTTTCTTTCCACCATTATCACGGATCAGCGTAACATTTTCCCGCTTCCCAAAAATGGTCAGGTCACCGGCCAGGCCCAGGGCATCCAATACACTTACTTTCTCATTTGGAACCACGTATGATGCAGGCCTATTGACTTCGCCTAAAACCGTTACCTTGAAATTTGCAAAACGCACCTGTACATTAGGATTGGTATAGACAATGGCTGCCTTTTCTTTAATCAACTCCCTGGCTTGAAAGGTGGTTAATCCGAGTACTTTTACTTTTCCCACAACCGATAAATCAATCTCCCCATTTTTATCCACTAAAAAACCTGAAGTTGGCGGAGTGGCACCTAATGACGCAACTGACCCCACATTGGTACTGATGGCCTGGCTAGCCGCCTGGTTTACCACCATATTGGTTGTCGGATCGATCGTGAAAATTGATATGGATAAGATATCATCCGGCTGAATAACGGGGTCAGTAAACTTAGCCGTGTTGGCCAGTTCAGATTGCCCTAACGCACTGATATCCTGAAAGTAAGCCACATTTTTGGTACTTACACAAGATGTTAAAAATACGATGGATATCAAAAAGCATAATTTAGCAAACCTCGCTTTACATATTGGCATTTTCATAGGCTACTGAGAACGTTTTTAAGACTGATGAATTGTGTTTGTTGGATGGCCAAACTTAACATTTTAAAAAGTGAAAACATATACGTCTGTGCTATATTTATATTAAATTTAAAAAACTATTATTTTCAAAGGGATATTTTCCCAATTTATCAAATAAATAGCCGTTTTCTACATGATACTTTAATGCATTGTAGTGTTTTTGATGATGTAAATCCGTTCCGGCTAACCTGTACAGCTTATTTTTAAGCAGGTATTCGGAGGTGATTTTTACTTCCCGGCCGTAGTAGCCTGTTACGGAGAGCAGATTCAATTGTAACAGAACCCCCATATCATGAAAACGATGGAACCTTTCCTGATCCTTATGATAAAAATTATACCTTTCCGGATGGGCCAGAATAACCGTGTACCCTTTAATCTGAAGATTAAAAATTACCTGCTCAATGTTCGGTGTTTCATTCAGATAAGACATCTCCACGAGAATATGCCTATTGGGCAAAGACATCATTACGTCCCTGATTTCGAAATTTTCATCCAACATATACTCTGCGGCTGCCGAGATACTGACATTTAAATTGGCTTTATGTAGCGCTACTTTGGTTAAATCCAAAGCGCTATTGATTGTTTCAGGGGTATTGGGATATAGTTCTTTAAAGATGTGGGGCGTACAGATAAAGCGATCAATACCCAATTCATAAAGCTTGGTAAGCAACGCTATTGACTCCTCAACATCCGGTGATCCGTCATCAATTCCCGGCAAAAGATGAGAATGTATATCTACACCCAACCACTTCAAATCTTTTACGATAGGTTTTTTATTTTTGAAAAAGCTGAACATCAATTAAGCTGGAAATATGCAAATGATAATTATCCGGAACAAATCCGCCGCAAGTTAACAGTTTTTTTGCATAAAAATTTTAACCTGTCTCTTTTTTAATTATTTCGTAACGGGAATGATTAAAATTCGCATTTATTAATCAAAATAACTGGTGTGATATAGCCAAAATTTAAGTAATACGAACGAATGTTAAAAAATATCAACTTGATTTTAGTGATTAACATGTATAAGACGCATGAATTAGACTTCATGATGGCAGCTACTGAAAATGATACCCACCCCTGCTGCCTATTAATGCAGCGCTTTTGCGATCATCACCTTCAGGTGGCAAACCGTTATGCGGTGGCAATTTTGGTGCTGGTAGGGTCTGGTGTGGCCATCTGGTGGGTAGGTTTGAAATCAACAGGAGGCAGCTTGTTAAAACCGATGATGGAAATGGGTATTTAGGTTTGATGTTCTAAAAAAAACTAGTCTTTTACCGGGAAAAAACGCCTGGTGAATTTTTTTTTTTTACAGTCACTCAGGCTACGTTAAGGCCTACTATCGGCCACCAGCTAAATTGTTTTATTTGCCTAAAAAGAGCGTTTTCTTTGCCAGGCTAAAATTTTGATTGCGCTATTCCCATGCGGAAAAGCGCTATTACTTAGGGCATTGTGCGATAGTTGATATACGATTTGAAATAAGTTGTCGTTATACTGGGCATAAGGTGTAATTATACTACTAAAATAATTACTAATTAAATTTACGCATAATGGAAAAATTAACGCCGGTTGTTATTTCATCTCTGATGATGCAGGTATTGACCGCAATGCATAGCTGTATGGGTGATGCAGGGCAGAACGGCCTTCAAGGGGTGGCCTGCATGATTTTTAACCTGGGGTTTATTTGCCCCAGCCGGGGCCACCCCTAACATCGGGGAAATTATTCCCCACAATTCATGATCCTTACCTACCTGTTAATCAACGTCAATATTATTGGGAATGTTAAACAGCTTTTGGCGCAGTTTGACGCTAAAATGTTAAGATTAACGCAAATTTTCTAACCAATTTTAGTCGCTTCAGCCCCATGGGTTAACCGCCAAAATAACGGCACAGAAACATTTTCCAAATATGGTTGTGTGATGCCTTTTAGCGTTACACAATATGGTTTTGTTTTTAAACGCTATGCCCTATGAATAACCTCGATGCACTTGTACAGATTTTGTATAACATTTACCTCGTACTCAACAAAGAAGAGTTAAAATTTACCTTTATTGATCTCTTTGGCGATCCTGAAAAGCAGTTAACCCGCCAGCAGGTGAAAGATTACCTTAACATCAGCGAAAGTACCTACAAACGTAAAGTGAAAGATGGTACATTAAAACCCATCAAACTGCCGGGCGGCGATCGGTTTTACCTGAAAGATCTGCTGGGTGCCTACCTGGAAAGCCAGCGCAAAGGCCGGATCTGATTACCCTTTCTTTACCTGTTGTTTACCCTTTCCTGGTACCAGCCTTACCCCAGGCTTACCCCCTGGTTACCTATTGCTTACCTATTCTTTACCCATTGTTTACCTTTTAGGTAACCAATGGTTTTTTTTACGGTAAACTTTTACCGTCCATCCACCCATGTGGCATCAGGGCAGGCCGCTGGGGTGTACCTGCTCTTTTGCCCAAAATCCCAAACCTGATCGGGCTCATTTCAGCTCATTACTGCTTGTAATTGGCTCAATTTGGCCCAATTGAGTCCAAAATGAGGTACCCTTGCCTTGAAGCTGCTAGGTTTGATCATGGATTTAAACATACCGGTATCACAGAAATCCGATTAGTTAACATTTTTTCACTTAAAACAAAAATTATGGCAACGTATTCAAAAGGCGCCAATGGCGCATTCTCCGGCAAGGTAGGCAGTGTAATCGGCAGCAACTGGCGCAGTGTAGATTACCTAAGGGGACTGCCTAAAAAAAGCAGTAAAACCAGTACTGAAGCTCAATTGGCGCAGCGGACTAAATTTACCCTCGCCGCCCAGTACCTAAGTCCGATCAAGGATATTTTAAATATCGGCTTTAAGGATAAACAGCTGAACAAGATTACCGGTTACAATGCCGCGGTAAAAATTTTCTTAAACCAGGCGGTTACCGGCAACTATCCGGATTTTGAGATCGATTTCTCGAAAGTGGTGATCAGCAAGGGTTCGCTGTCGGTAATGCATGGCCTGAGCGCAAGCCTGCAGGGATCGGACTTATTGCTCAATTGGCAGCGCATTTTAAACCGCTATAATGCATTTGACGATGATGTGCTGACGGTTGTACTGTTCAACACAACCAAGAACATGTATATGGTGTATGACGAAGCGCAGCGTGCCGCACTTACTTACACGGCGGTAATAGGCACCCACTTTAGCGGCGATATTTTTCACGCCTGGGCTTTCGCGGTAAACCGTGATGCTTCCGGTGTAGCAAACAGCCAATACCTGGGCACCTATACCATTCCTTAATCCAATGATCAACCAGCCCAAACCAAGCCATGCTAAAGGTTTGGGCTATTTCAACAGAAAAGATATGAAAACATTAAAACTGGCTTTAACGGCGCTGCTGCCGAAAAAGCAAATCCTTGAAAAACTGATGCTGGCCATTATTTTAGTACTGGGCTGGCATACCTTCCCTAAAGTATTAAAAACCATTGAGCCTACTGCTGCGCTGCTTGATGCGGGTATCTGGCAGCTGATTTTGCTCACGCTGCTCTGTTATGTAGGCCTGTTGCAGCTATCGTGGTGGCTTTTATACCGTTTTTGGCAAAACCTAGGCCTGCATCAATTAACAGATATGGTTTCACTATTTAAACAGTTAACATCATGGCAACAGTTAAGTTTTTTCTGGGCATCGTTTGCTTTGCTCTTGCTGGCCGCTATAGCCTGCCTGGCCGCAATAGTATAAGTTTAAGGCAAAACCCTGCGTTGGCCAATGAGCAAAGGCTGCTGCAGGTGGCTAAAAAGGAGCTGGGCGTGCGCGAACGTACGGGCAACAATGATGGCCCAGGGATTGCAGCATACCTCGGTTATGTACATGTACCTGAGGGCAATGCCTGGTGTGCGGCTTTTGTGAGCTGGGTTTTTGGCCAGGCGGGTTACCCTGCGCCACGTACTGCCTGGAGTCCGGCTTTATTCCCGCTAAATAAGCGCACCAAAGAGATCAGGCCGGCAGTGGTGTTCGGTATTTACTTTAGCCATTTAAAGCGCATCGCCCATTGCGGCCTGGTTGAACGGCAGGAAGGTGATTGGATGATTACCATTGAGGGGAATACGAACCCGGCAGGAAGCCGGGAAGGAGACGGGGTGTACCGTAAACGCAGGCATTTAAAAGCCATGAAATACTTTGCGAACTGGACAGGCAGGAAAGGAGCGGATGATGAAAACTAAGTTGAACCTGTTCATGGCTTGTGGCCTGATACTTTCGGCATGTAGCACTTTAAAAAACAAAAAGACATCGGCTACGCAAGCACTTCAAAGCTATAGCCACCAGCAGGAAAACATGAAGCAGCTAAGCTGGGCGAAAAGCAATACCCTTTTGGTAGATACCAGCAACAGCGAATATGTGGTGCAAATTACCCCACTGGGGAAATTTCTCTACAGTGCCGAAAAAGGTTTTGAGGGCATGGCTGAAAGGGTAGTGCTAAGCGGAAAAGCCGATAAAAGACAGCACCTGCGGCAGGAGCAACAAACAGGCGATCAGCTGGCACAGCAAAAGGGCGGTGTGAAAAGTACCGCTTTGGAAACGAAGGTACAGCACACCGCAAAAACGGGTAAAGGCCTGCCAACATATCTTTGGATTGGACTGGGGCTTACCTTTTGCCTGACTTTAGGCTACCGGTTAATGAAAAAAGATGATTGACCTGAATATTAACACGCTCCCTTTGAGCCACAGAGGGAGCGTTTACAACATTTTACACCGGTGTAAAATATAAAACGCAAACCTGATAAATAATTACCATTTATATGCCAGACCCACCTTAAAATGCAAATTATTTGTATCTACTTTTGGGATGTCCCAGTAGAAAGAGCCATCATTATCAATAAGCCATTGATTATTTAGCGTACGAATATATGTTAAGTTTGAATTGATGATAAACCTGTTGAAATCCCATCCGAAGTTTGCACCAAAAGCGAAATCTATCCAATGCCTTCTAACTTCTGTTACAGATGAATTTGTATTGTATAAAAAATCATTATTATGAACTAAGCGATCAAGCGTAAAGCCAATTCTTTTCATTCCTTTCACCCATGAAACCTCTGTTGACTGGATATTACTACCCGGGCCAATGCCTGCGCCAAGTATTTGTCCCCGATTCGTATAGCCATCTGTAACCTGGTAGTGCGAATACCAGGACTCTGTAGGTCTCAAATTGGAAGTTTTTGACAACTCTAACTGTGTCATTTCAAATCCAAACTGGATATATTCATCTTGCGATCTCAAAGCAAATAATTTTCTGAAACCCAGAATGTAGGCGCGTGAATGTTCCGGCTCAGAGAGTAGATCGCGGATATTATAAGCATGATCATTTCTTCCAAACTCTGTATATAATTCGGCTTTACTTTCAGGCATCACCCATCTGGCAAAAACAGATAAATATTGATCTCTTTTTTTAAGATCCTCCTGATATACATTGGTTTCCCGGTTAACTCCTCCCTGTTTTTCCAATGCTGTAAATATGGGAAGGTAATCTCCAATACTTTTGCCCATATCTTTTCGATATATTACAAAGGAGCGATCAATTCCTAAAAAAAGATTGGGAATCCATTTTGGTTGGTAGGTAAAAATAAACCCGGAAAAATAGCGCCAGTCATCGGGTTTATTGGTATAATATTTTCTGTATTCAGGTCTCACGGTAGATGGTAAGTCAATCCCTGATGATTCCAATTTCCCTGCAATCATCTGCCCTTCAATCTTACCTAAATAAATATCTACTGGTTTGGTTGTATTTAAGGTTAAATGCTTAAATCCAGATGCCGTATTGCTCATTAAAAGAGAATTTTTTATGCCTGGCCCCCACCAAAGGTTTTCATTTGAAAGCCCTAATGATATAGGATTGAAGGTAAGACGGACAGAACTTTGCCCCCAAGAAAATTTATTATATGCCGATTCTCCAAAAGAAGAGGGATTATCTATTTTGTTGTATATATAGCTTGCATATGCCTTTTGAAAACCCGATTCATTTACATTTGATTCAGGACCGAGGAAGGATTTATTTTGCGCATATACATATTCTGGGTAAAGCTGAACACTTAATGGTCCCCACCTAAAGAAAAAGCCGGCAGAGATAGCCGCCTGGTAGCCCCTTGACTGCACCATTGAATTATCATTCATTCCAAAAGGAGCTTTGAAATTATATTGTTGTTGCAGCATTACCGGTAATGCAGAAATCTGCATATTTAGTTTTGCATTATTGAAAAGTGGCTTCAGCAGTTCCTTGTAGGTGTAAAAGGAATTGCCGTCAGTATCATGATCAAATGTAGGTAAAGTTAGCGGACGAACTGTAAATGAATTTCCAGTAGTATCTTTACCCAAAAGCTGTAAACGACGATATTGATCCTCCACATTTTCAAGCAAACCCAATGGAACGGTTTGTGAATGCGCAGTTCTTGCTCCCAACATAATGAGCAATAAAATTAATGCGGAATTAACGTGTCTGTATTTTTTCAAAGCAAAGGATATTTTTGGTGTGACTGATAAAGTTATATAAAAAAAACAGCTTTCAATGATTTATACAAATGCTGTCAAATTGTAAACTAACGCCCCGTAAGGTAAAGTCGCCCTTCCAGATTAAACCTGACAGCAATAAAGCAAATCAATGCCGAAATAGCAAATAAGAACCCTTGCCATATAGAATCTCCGATCAGGCCGATTAAAACAACATTTATCATTGCCTGAGTAACTGAATAGAGCATTGCTACTGATAAATGCGACCAGGCAAGCTTGCTCGTTAGGTATTGATAAAAATGTTTTTTGTGTGGTTCAAATATATTTTCTTTCCCTAACATCCTAAATAATATTGTGGATCCGGTATCAAGTCCATAAAGAAGGAGAAATAAAACATAATTAACGTTATGGGTTTTTAACATTAACTGGCCGATCAGGAAAATAATGACGAATGCTATTCCAACACTACCTACATCTCCGGCAAAGCATACCGCTTTTTTCCTGAAATTGAAAAAATTGAAGATCACAACCGACATCGCAAGTATTAAAAGTAGGTTAGCAGACGTAAAAGCAACTTTTTGATTCATGTAAAAAAGTGTACCGATCGTTATTAAGCTATACGAACCGGTTATCCCATTTATACCATCCATAAAATTGTAAGCATTTAAACTGCCAATTACCAATACCAGTAGAATAGGAATCCAATACCAACCTAGTTGTAAGATATCCAATTGAAAAAAAAGCAGGCCCACTGAAGTTAAGTGCACTGCAATACGAGTTAAACTACTAAGTGAAGAGATGTCGTCCCAAAAACTAATTAGGGAAATCAGAATGAGACCCAGCATAAAAAAAGGATACTGAAAACCATAAGATAGGAAAAACAATAGTGCTCCAAAGCAGAAAATAATTCCTCCTCCCCTGATCGTGATGGAACTGTGTGAGCTTCTGTGGTTGGGCCGATCAACAATATCATATATTTTGGCTATCCGAAAGAATAGCACCTCGACGATCAGCAATATTGCAAAAAATGCAATCATTAAAAAATAATTCATAAGTAGCTCAAGTAAAATGGTAGATAGACATCAAAATCTCAGAAAATATGGTAGAATTACAAAAGACAAGCCTGTGTGTGACAACATTATATACCAAAAGATTTAACAGTTAACTTCAATCCCTCAACTGCGTTTTGAGGCATATCTTCTCCAATTATAGCCTTTATTTTAGCATTGTTGACACGATAATCTTCAGTAAGTTTAGTCAATCGATCGGAATTCAACGGAAGGTTAAATCTATCTCCGATCCGGGAAAGAAAAATAAGTAGTTTTTTAGGAATATGGAGTAGCCTTGGTTTTTTACCAAGTACAGCCGCTAAAACCTCCACTACCTGATTAGTGGATAGATAACCATCATCGGATAGGTTATAAATACCAGAGGCTGGGGACAGCTTAAGTAACCTGATTATAATAAAGCAAAGATTTTCAACAGAAAGAAATGATCTATGGTTATCAAAGCTTGCAAAGGGATAGGGTATGCCAGCCTTTACAAATTTATATAACAGATTTAAATTTCCCTTGTTGCCGGGTCCATGAATCATACATGGCCGCAGGATATAAAACCTCTTGTCAGGTGGTAATGGCTTGGATAGCATATAGGTCTCTGCTTTCAGCTTTGAACGTCCATAATGTGTTGTGGGATTAGGAACACTTTCTTCATCTAGCACCCCGTTTACACTATCTGCTGAAGCCTTTACAGAGCTTAGGAAAATAAAAATTTTAGCGTTAGAGCTCAAGAATGCATCAAAAAGCTTTTTTGTTAATTCAAAATTTACTTTATAGTATTCGTCAGCATCGGGAGTTTTTTTTAAATCATGAGCTTTTCCAGCTAAATGGATGAATGCCTCGGCGTCAATAGGTAATGCAAACTCCCGACTGTTAATCTGTTCTCTCGACAGTACGCTTACCTCTTCTCCACAGCTGAGCAGATAGGGAATTAAGTTACTTCCCACAAACCCACTTCCCCCTGTTAATGCAATTTTCATAATATTATTTTAAATTTCCAGCTCAGGTTCTTCAATCTAATTCAAACTTTCATCTCGTTGATATTGATCTAAATCTTGATTTAACACCTTGTTATTTATTATTTTTCTTCTTTTATCTATCCATCCCCATTTACTAAAATATGAAATTGCGGAATTTAGAAATATCTTAAATAATCGCTTATTTTTATTTGCCCCTGCCTGATAACCATGATAAACACTTACACTGGGAAAATAAATAGTTTTATATTTTTCATTCATCCTTCTGGAAAGGTCCCAATCTTCAAAATACATAAAAAAACGTTCATCATAGCATCCGATTTCTTTTATAGCAGACAGATTAAGTAAAGTGAAGCATCCGGAAAGAATTGGCGCTTCATAGATCTTGTTTCTCGGAATTTCCCGGAGTTCGTATTTGGCAATAAAGCGATCATAAAAAATGTCAAACTTATGCAGCTTACGCCTTATTATCCAAAAAGGATTTGGCAACAGTTTTGGCAGATATTGTACAGTCCCATTATCATTCAAAATTTCAGGCATGATCATACCCACCTGAGGATTTAATGCCATAAAAGCAACCATAGGAGATACTACATCTGTGTTAAAGTAAATATCAGGATTTATGATAAAATGATATTGAGACCCTGCCTTAAGTGCCAAATCGACCGCTATGTTATGCCCGGCACCAAATCCCGGATTTGATGGTGTATGGATATAAACCAGGTTAGCACGTTCACAATAAGGCCGAAGGAGCGCTGTTGGCGAATTATCAACCGCATATATTTGCATATGCCCAAGTTTAATTCCAAAACTATGAATCAGTTTGTTCAACTGTTCAATGGGTGTATTATATAATACTATACTTCCTGAAATTCTTATCATATATTTTGTTTTACCCTTAGCAGTTCTTCATTACTGCAAAAATCTCGTCAGCAGCGGTCTTCCACTTATATCGCTCCCTTAACTCTTTAAGCCGGTTGTCGTATTTACCCCTATCAATGGTATCATGCAAAAATGATAAAACTTTCTCCACGATTTGCTCTAGATTTTCAGGATCAATATATAATACGGTATCTCCATAAATTTCCGGAAGGCAGGATCTGCTAGATACGATGGAAATCTTGTTGAAAAACGCCGCTTCAATTGGAGGAAAGCCAAAGCCTTCGTGAAGTGTAAGATAAAGATTTGCCTCACAGTTTGCGTATAACCAGCATAACTCTTCATTTGTGACATAAGGGAGTATGTTAACATTTTTTAATCCTCTAGACAAAATCTCATTTTCAACCACACTTCTGTAGTTTCCATGGCATCCAACAATCACAAATTTACAGTTTGTATCCTTCAAGGCTTCTGCAACCTTCAATAACATCATTATATTTTTATGCGGATAGTTTGCCCCCACAGTTAAAAAATATTTGTCGTTTGCAAGTTCCTTAAATTGTTCGTTTAAGGGTGGCAAAGTTGTTTCTTTCAATTGCTGAAAAAGGTGGTCAGCACCATTGTATACGGTAAATATATTTGATGATGGAATTTTGATTTCTGATAAAATATTTTGCTTAGTAAAATCTGAAATCGCAATGATCAGAGATCTTTTCGCAATAAGAGGAACAAGGTATCTAAAATACCAATACTGCATCCTATTCTGATAGGGATAGCTTAAACAGATTAAATCATGTATTGTAATAATCTGTTTACCAGAGCCATAATAACCATGGGTGGAGGGGCTATAGGTAAGATTAAAAGCCCGGGCTATTTTTTTAAGCACCAATAGATTCCATACCAACCTATGTACTGACAGACTTTTTTTACAGACCCATTCCATAAACGCTGGAAGCTCTATTTTTCTCAATCTATCTTTGGGTAGAAACTCCAAGTGAGCATGATCATAACTGTAGACCAAATAGTCAACATCATCACGCTCAAAATTAATCATTAACTGCTTGAGAAGCTCAATGGTGTAAATACCTACACCATTAAGCTTTTGCCCCAAGATCGAAGCATTTATCAATATCCTCATTTTTTAATTTTTTGGCTCCTCCCAACCTGCAGAACCGATTGCGGCATAAATATTAAAGTATTTATTGACGGCATCAGCGACATCAAATCTTTTTACATTTTCCAGGCCTGATGAAATAAGCATTGTTCTATAAGTTTCCTCGGATATTACCTTTAGCAATCCTTCACGTATAGATTCCACACTATAAGGGTCAACAATACAAGCCGAACCACCAGCAACTTCTAACATCGGCTCTAAGGCTGACGTCACTATACAGCGTCCAACGGCATTTGCTTCAATTATTGGCATTCCAAATCCTTCATATATCGAACAAAAACAAACAACATCGCACGCTACATATTCATAGAGGATTTCCTCATCTGAAAGGTTCTGCAATACTTTATAACTAATGGAGCTGTCAATTAACTTTTTTTCCAGTTCCGGATTTAGCTGACCAACAATTGTAAACAGGCATTTTATTCCTTTAAGGGCCGAGATAACATTAACCAGATTTTTATTCCAAGAAGTACCAATTTGCAGTATTGAAGGACAGTGGTCATTAAAAACTTTTGGTGTGAATTGAAATGATGGATCAACTGCGTTATGGATAAAGCTGACTTTTCTTCCCGGAACAATCTTAAGAAGCTCATTATAAGTAGTTTTTGAGATGCAAACCACCCGGTCAGCAAAAAACACAGGAATTGAAAACCAAAACCACTTAATAAGTAACTTTTTTAAAGGATTGGAAATCCGGTCCATCATACTCAGATCATGCACGGTTAAAACCGTTTTACAACCTATCAAAGCAAGCACACAATAATGAATGTCTCCTGTTATATGATTTATTCCATTCCGGTTTCTTTTTTTATATACAAACAAAAGATTTCGGATTATGCTATATGGATCTGCGCGGCGAGCCGGCACAAAAAATTCTTTACAACCGATCTGTGCACCCATCCCATCAACAAGAGATCTAAACACCTTAGCTATACTAAAACCGGCCGCATTGCTGCGATAAAAAAAAGTGACATTCATAGCGCTGCTTATTTTAATTCTCTTATATAGTCCGAATTGATGAATAGTCCCTTGTAGGGTAAAAACAAATCTGCATATTGGGCAATAGATTGGAAAAAATAGAGTACACTTAAAAGGAAAAAAAACATCAGGATAACTACACGGTCTTTCTCAAATTCGAAAAGAAGTAACAAAGAGCTCAACAATATGGGTTCAAACATGTTGAAATATAAGCTTCCCCTACTTACTAAAATCGTTAGTGAACTTGAAAACAGAAAGTAAAGCAATATGCCCACAATATATGCATTCAGTATAAGATTATAATGGATTAGCTTAGTTGAAAGCCGTTCTCTGGCATAAAGAAAAATCAATACAAACAAAATTCTTTTCACTAACCCTACAGTACTAACACTGTAGTCTTTTGCGGCATCGAGGCCGCCTTCTAAATAAACCAATACCTTATCTCCGATTCCCCCGATCCTTCCCAATAAATTGAAGGCAGTAATCGGAATTGCAGTTTTGCCGAGTACCACGGCCATCATGATAACAACTATCAGGCCATATGTGTTAAAACGCCTGTCTAAAAAATATAGCGGAATACAGATGATAGCAGTAGTATGAAACAGCGTCGCCAGTATGATGCAGAAAAAGAACTTATAGGGATTTTTATGAATTATAAATTTACAGCTATAAAGTATGATGGATATGGCGATCAATTGCCTATGTGATCCCATTACGCCCATTGTAAAAGCGTAAAAAAGCAGCACGCAGATGAAAAAATATGGCGAAAAAAGTTGAATTCCTTTAAAGACAATCCAATAATAGATAAGCGAATGAACAATTAAAAGTACGCTATAATCATTCGAAAATATTTTTACCAGCCAACAAAGAACACTGTAACCATACTCCATTCCGGTTACTAAGGGTGAGGTACTTGCGAAAGTATCAATATTCTCAAAATGTGTCAGGTAAGGAACCCAATCTGTTCCGGTTTCCCACCTTAAGCCAATCTGCAAAACGATAATGAGATAGGTTACAATATAAAAGCCCCTTTTTAACCCATCGGATAGCGGATAACGTACCTCCAGAAAAGAAAAGCAAAAAAGCAAAAAATATGTAACCAAATATACACCCACTTAATTCTATTTAATACACTTCAAAAAGTTTATTACACTGATTATCAACACTATAATTTACCGAAAATAATATCTAACATTTGCTTGATTCTGATATCATAAGTGTGGTTCGCAAGAAAATGTGCCCGTTGTTTTGTCGCCATGTCATAGCGCTCTTCAGGTTGCTTAAGGTAATAAATGATCTTATCTATAGCTTCATCAACTTTCCTGAAAGTAAATCTTTCTGAAGCAATGCCTGAAAAATCCTCAACAGCTGGTTTGTAATCGCAGATCTGAAACCCTCCCGCGCCGGCTATTTCAAAAAATTTGCAGTTTACTGATTCAATCTCTGCATAATGAAAATTATTGAAAACAACTTTCGATCCGACCAGAATTTCACTTTTACGTTCACCTGTAATCCATTCATCCTTAAAATATTTTTTTAATTCCTGATCTGAATTCTGGTTGTTTCCGAAGATGGTGAGATTAAGACCCGCCGCGACTAGTTTTTTGAGCATTCCAGCTCTATATGGATAAATCGATCCAAATGCCACCACATCAATATTTATTTTTTGCTCCAAGGTTATTCTATCTATATTGGGCATTCTGTGGAATCTATCGTTGAAGGCTTCCGGAAGAAAATAGGCATTAAGTCCCGCCTTATTTCTCATAAAATCAACAATATAGGGGTCCTTAGTAAAGAAAAAATCGTAGGGAGAGTAGAATACCTGCTGCTTTTCGAATGTAGTTAATGCGTCAGGATTTAGCTGAACTACCGGAACATGCGGAAGCGATCGCTTTATTTTTTGTATTGATATACTCGGCAAGAAACGATAAGTAGCAATCACAAGATCCGGAACAAAGTCAATCACTTTATTTGCTAAGTAATTAAACATGTAATCAACATATTTAGGTACAAACTTAGAAAACCAGTAATTATAAAGATACCTGATATTCACAAAATCGGACATATCAACATGATACACTTCATGGCCTAAATTTCTAAGTGCATCAGCCGTATGAAATTCTATGGTGTCAAAATCCTTATTCCCAATTAACGCTATTTTCATGTATTACTTTTCTTTAAATTAAATCTGAAATAAGTTTTAAAATCATCCATAGGATAGCCCGGTTTAAATAACATTAGGATTGCATCAATAAATGAAATGACCCTGAGGCTTAAGTATTCCCAATACGGTCGGTTTTTCCGAAAATAGGTGAAAGCACTCTTTTGAACCATTATAATTTTACTGACACTTACATTTACACTACTCGATTTTCCTTCCAGATGCACTATCCTGGGTCCTTTAATTATGATATTAGTATATCCCATACGACTGATCCTTAATTGGAGATCTGCCTCCTCATAATACATAAAATAACTTTCGTCAAATCCTCCGATGTCCAGGAACAAATCTCTACTCATGAACATATCTGCACCAAGAACATATTCTACATCAGTTGGGAAAGAATTTTCTACGGGCTGATCTGCGAATTTTGCAGAAATTGCATGAATACGCGAGGCCAAGTAGGTTTTAAGACGAGGGAACTTGCCACCCGTCCCGTTAACCATTAGTTTTTCATCAAGTAATTCAGCACCTAAGCAACCTAGTTTATTTGTTTGATGAGAATCAAAAAAATCTATAAATATCTTTATTGCATTATTAATGAAAAAGGTATCAGAATTAAGAAAGAAAAGATATTTTCCTCTTGCTTTACTGGCTCCAAGATTATTAGCGCGTCCAAAACCCAGGTTAACCGGCGACAGTATCAAATTTATCTCGGGAAATTCATTGGAAAATAATTCCTGTGACCCATCGTTGGAAGCATTATCCACCAGAATTACTTCATAAGATATATCGCTAGACCAATTTCTGATGGACTGCAGGCAGTTCATGGTCAACTCTTTTGTATTATAGTTTACTATGATGACTGAGCACTCCATTAGTAGGATTTAATGTTTTTAATTACAAAATCTAAATTTTCCTTAAAGGTATAGTTTCGGTTAAAAATCCTTGTCAGGTTCAATACCATATCAGTGAATAGATATATCGGGTAGTTTTTTTTATCATTTTTTTTAAAATAATAGTTTCTACTAATCTGATTAACCAACCGCTTAAAAGGAGAATATTTTTGCCTATCGGTACTTCCACCCTCAAGATGGATAATGGAAGTTTTAGTTATAACATAACATTTGTATCCTAGCTTTCTTAACGCCATTTGCATATCAGACTCTTCATAGTACATAAAATATGCATGGTCAAAGCCACCAACGGCATCGTAATGTTTTTTTCTCATAAACATATCTGCTCCGATAACATAATCCAATTCAAAGAACGGGAGGTTAAAATCATAAGTATCTCGAGCTGGTATTTTTTTGTTGGTAACTTTCTCCTTAATCAGATAGTAATATTCCATTAAATCATTTTTGACCCAGGGGAAACCACCACCAGAATTAATAGTCTGTAAATTTTCATCCACAAGTTTACAGCCCAGCACTCCTATTTTTAATGCTTGTTCATTTTCGCAATAAAAATCATAAAGCATCTTAATCGAGTTTTCATACAAAATTGTATCAGAATTCAATAGGAACAAGAATTCGCCCGTTGCATGTTTTACCCCAAGATTATTACCTTTTCCAAATCCAAGGTTTTTACCCGCATTAATAAACAGTACCTCTGGAAATGATTTTGTGATCAATTCATAAGAGCCATCAGTAGATCCATTATCAACTATGATAACCTCATATTTAACCCCGATAGTGTTATTATATAAACTAGTTAAACAGTTGTAAAGTAATTGCTTTGTATTGTAGTTGATGATGATTATCGAAATATCCATATTATCTTTTTGATCGAGGTAAATAGGACTTAACAGTGCTTTCAATCTCCAAAAGTAACGAATTTTTGAGAAAGAAACGCTGAATCAAAATCAGGTAAAGGAATGAAGCCGTAAATACGCTTATAAGGATCACCATACTATTCGTAAAGTTTGCTCTTGCCACCCAGCAGAATAAAACATAAGGAAAAGCATAAAGGGTGTTTATAATAAATTTCCGGTATGGTATTGTCAAGTTGACCTCTCTTTTCACAAAATAATTTGCACTTATCACAACAGCTATTTCTGACAATAACAATGCAATCGAAGACCCTATGGCCTGTAGCCTATGAACCAACAGAACATTTAAAATAATCCCCACCAGTGCGCCTGCCAGAGAGTTAATAAAAATATGCTTGTCATTATTAAAAGGCATTAAAATCTGAATAATAAGAATTTCAGCAATACCTATTATCAATATCAGCGGCATGACGATCTGCATTGGGACTACAGCACCTTCAAAACCAGGCCCGGCTATAAGATGGACTATCTGCGGAGCCAGGAGTGTACCTATTACCAAAATTGGAATGCTCAGCACAAACAGCGCATCGTATGATTTTTCAATCAGTTTTTTAATCTCTTCAATTTTATTCTGCGAAACCAATTGGCTCATCCTAGGCAACATTACAGTAGTAAATGCGGTGAATACGGAAAGTAAGATTGTATATATTTTAGTTGCTGTGGTATAATATCCAACTTGCCTGTCACCTGAAACAAAGCCCAAATAAATTACATTAAACGAGGTATACATGTAGGTAAGTAAACTATATATCCCCATTATGACTATTGCTCTCCAATATCTGACTATATTTAGCTCCTTAAAACTAAAGGTGACGAATTTTCTGGAATGATACAGGTTAAATGCGGCACCAATTACAGTAATCAATACCGTAAGCAGGAAATAAATCTGATAATCGCTACTACGCTTTACCAGAAAAAAAACTAGTATAACATAACAAAACTTTATACCTATACTTCTTGCTGTTATGAACTTAAAATTTTCGAGTCCGGCAAAAAACCACTCTACCATAAAAAGTGTAAATACGATCTTTCCCAGTCCCATATATAGCAATAACCTATATTCCTGAAACTTTGCTACATTAAATATTACACAAACATACACCAAACAAACCAATGTAGTTGTAATGAGATTGAAAACCAAAAAACTGGAAAATACCCTGTTTAATAAAAGTCTATCATCCTTGGCTTTGGCTATCTCCCGGATGCCAACCGCACCGATGCCAAGGGACGCAAAAAGCAGGAAGTAATTTATAACTCCGTCTACAAAGTTACACTTCCCCATGTTTTCTACTCCCAAAACCCTGGAAACGTAAGGGAAAGTGAGAAAAGGAAAAATATAGTTAGAAACAGATAATATGCCGTTGTAGAAAAAATTTTTCTTTATGCTCATTTACATACTTGTTTTATTTTTTCCATCATAATTGCTACATACCTATCCCAGGTATATTCACTAACAGCCTGATGTGCTAACATGGAAGACCGGGAAAATACATTTGAATTAAAAAGACTTAAAATATGTTGTGTGAGTTCAGCTACGGAAAATTGCCTGCAATAGCGCCCAAATTCTATTTCATTCCCGAATTCTGACGTAAATTCTTCATAGGGTGAAATAATAATTGGTGTATAGAAATACATTGCCTCGATTGTTGAAGAGTACCCGCCCCAAACTGGCGTTGGATTAACAAAAATGCGCGCATTAAGTAAAAGTTGATAATATATATCTCTTTCCATTGCATCTGCCTTGTCCAGATATCCGTAACAATGAACATCATCAGGTAATTCACGACCGAACTGCTCTTCCGTGATCCCTACAATGTTCACTTTCATTGATGGAAAAGTGGACTTAAGCTCTTGATAGGCCTCGATTAATAGATTAGCACCACTAATATAATTTACACTACCTATAAATAGAAGATCGTGTGAGTTGTTTTTTTGATCTATAATTTCTTTCTCTATCAATTCTTTCTGATAAAGGCTATTTATTACGTTCTGTTTAAGATGACAGATATTTTCCTTTGCATATCTGTTTTTCATATCTTCTGCAGATTTGGGAAATAATGATATGATAAGATCAGATTTTTCAATTACTTTTCGCTGTCTATCTATTGCTAACTGTTCAAAGTAATATGGACGTCTCCCCATACGCTGATTTATCCCTATGTGCAGGTCCCAATCACAAAAAAGAACATTTGGCTTGTTGGAAAACCTGTTAAGAAAACTAAAATTCGTAAATATGTTCAGATCCGCATTGGGGTATCTTTTGTTAAACCGTTTAATCCTCTGGTTGGTTAATAGATCATTCATCCAGGTTCGCTCATAAAGAAATACGTTATCCTTTTTTATATATCGCGTTAATGGATGTATAAAACGGTTAAATATAAATTGGAGAAGCCTATTAGGTGTGATATTTATTCTATTAACGGTATAACCACTTTTTTCTAATGTCTTGGTTAGCAGGAACGGTACATTGGACCAAGTTCGGGCAAGCGAAGAATCACCCAGGGTAAACACATTAATTTCTCTGATTTCTTTCATATTCGTCAAGCTTACTAAGCCTTTCGTTACTCGAAAACGTAGAAAAAAAAACGTTTCAATGTTAAAATAGCTGCGCCAATAAAACCAAAAATAAATCCACCTAACACCAAACCCTTTAATTTGCCAAATGATTTTTTTGCCAATGGGTAAACTGGCTCATCAACAACCTGTATAAGAGGAGCGTCCTTACGCAAGCTAATCTTAGCCATTTCCAGATTCTGAACAAGGGAACTTAAAATTGCTTTATTTGTTTCAGCTGAAAACTGAGATCTTTGCATAGGGGCAATTCGTTGGATTTGCCTTGTAGGGTTCAAATTTGGTGTAGCATCAGCAACAGATGCGGAAGAGTAGATAGCCCCATTCATTACTGTCCGGACAGAATCTGTTTTTTGCTGGAGGATTTTTACGTTGTAGAGTGATTTTTTTGTTTTGGTTTGAACGTAAAAATCGTTAACATTCTTAACGATCTGTTCGTTAAAGTTTTTTGAAAAAAACTCATCTTCAGACTTGACATCAGCTACAATGATACTTAATTTTTTATCGGGTTTTGCGACATTCAGGCAGTTCTTTGTTATGTCTCCAACAATACTCCCCATAACGCTATCTCGGAGTCTAATGTTTTTAACTGAACGGTAATCAGTCGTGTCAAATCTCAGTGCACCAGCTGCCGATTCCTTTCCCCATTTTTCGCGTAAGTTATGAAAGGAAATATATTTTTCAATAAGCATTTCACGCTTTCCATTATACACTACCTGAGTAAGTAGTGTCTTTTCAATCATTCGCCGTGACTTATATAATTCTATAATGTTATCGCCTTGAAATATTCCGCCCCCCCCAGCATTGATGTCAACACCAGCCATTGATGCAAGGCCAGCTAATGAGCCCAAACCAGAAGATGAGTTTTTCTCTTCCTCCAAAACAAAGGTTGTAGTGGCAGTGTAGACAGGTTTCTTTTTAGAAGCATACCAAAATCCTAAAACTCCACCAACAACTACGAGTATAGAAAGTAAAATCCAGTTCTTGAACAAAAAGTAGAACCAATCTTTTGCAATAAAAAAAAGCTCCCTTAGTGAAATATTCTGCCGATCTCGCTGGCCCATTCTTGAACCTTTTTCAATAGTCATCCTAAATATCTTTAAATATAGTGATCATGCCCTACCTGAGTATACTCATAATTATCGCGCCCAATGACGCAACCGCAGTGCCAATTCCAATCCAACTTTGCGCTGTTAAGCGCTCCCTTTCTGCTCTCTTCGGCACTAATATCTCTGCACCAGGTTTAACAACTGGATAATTATTAAAGAATAAAAATTTACTCACTGCCGCTGCAGAACCATTAGCATATTTAATATAAGTTCCACTTTTTCTCGCATTTGAGGTAAAACCACCTGCACCATTGATATATTGCCTTAAGCTTTTTCCTGGCTGATAAACGATATTATTTGGATTGAGTACTTCTCCTGTAATCCGAACGGTTTGTAAGGTACGGGGAACACGAATAATATCACCATCCTCTACAATCAGATCGTACTTACCTAACGGTTTTTCCAGGATACGCTCCAAGTTAATGCCGACCAAGTCGCTTTGAATCAGTTTCTGCTCAATGTCTGCAGATAGGGTATCTTTTGTACCAGCTTCCTGCGCCCTTTTTAGGTTAAGGTATTTTTTATCTTCCTCTTCCTTATTGTTAATGGCATTCTTATCTGCTGGATTTACTTTTTCTGCTCCCGGACGTTTCAAACTTGCCCCTTCAACGTAAGCATAAGAGGTAAGTCCGCCGGCTCTTTTGATCACATCAGAAATACGTTCATTTTTATTTGTAATGGTATAAACGCCGGGATACAGCACCTCACCTTCCAGTTTGATCTGTTTTTGAATGGAATAACCTTCCGCATTTCTGACTGATACGATATCAAAAGGCTGAAGCACAAAAGTAGGCCCCTCAATTTTCAGATTACGATCAACCGAAAGGGTAAATATTTCTGCTGTACGGGAATTTTTACCCACCGTATCTGCACTTTTAACCCTCCTGGAAATTTCAATCCGGCTAGGGGTAGCCCCTTCTTTAAATCCGCCCGCCATTTGGATTAAATCCTGGACACTGGTATTATCTGCATACTGGAAGGTGCCGGGCTGCCTCACCTCGCCCTGTATACTCAGCTTATATTCATCTCTCAAGTCAAACAGAGACGATATGGTCACTTTATCTTCTCTCTGCAGCGGAATGTCAGCCTGTGCGCCAGACATGATCTTGGCCACGTCGAAGGAAAGTAAACTGGCCGTATTGTCGAAATTCAAACGGTTGATATAACCCCTGTTTAAAAAAGCATCTTCCTTCAGTCCATCGGCTTTCGTAATCAAACCCTTTAGCGTCGCCGCATCTTCTAATGAGTAGATTCCAGGACGAAAAACAGCCCCATTGATTTCTACCTTATTGGCGAAACGGTCCAAAATGGCATCTACAATAAATTTATCGCCATTCTGAGGACTATAGCTATTGTATTGCGTGCTTGGAACATCTATGATTTTGCGTTCTCTACTGGTATTTTGCAACACTTTAATATTAGCGCTATAAGCTTCAGTTGAAAAGCCACCCGCAAAACGCAAAACATCAGCAAGGCTTTCACCCGATACCACCTCAAACAAGGCAGGTCTTTTAATCTCGCCAGACATTTCAACACGTTTTTCATACACAGGAATATTAATCACATCCTGATCCTGTAAACGGATATTTCCTTTTTGGACACCATTCAGTAAAAAGTCGTACACATCAATAGTGGACACCACCTTGTTCCCTCTGATGACCTGGATTTTACGAAACGATCCGTTTTCATTTGGTCCACCCGAAGCATTTAAAGCATTAAATACTGTTGACAGGGAAGAAAGGGAGTAAGATCCCGGCTTTACCACTTCACCAACTAAGGTGATTTTGATTGTCCGGATATTGCCCAGGTTTACCGCCACACTTGTTCTGCCCGATTTTAATGAAGGATAGGTGGATCCAAGACTGCTACGGATTTTACTGATGGCCTGTTCAATAGTTAAACCGCCAACGGAAATGTTTCCAACATACTGCAAACGGATCACCCCTTCAGGACTCACCTTCAGTTTATAACTCGCTTCATTGTCCCCACTCAGGTCGATCAATAATTCATCATCTGGCCCAATGACGTAACCTCTGGGCGTAGCCAATCGGAGATTAGGTTCGAATGTAAGGTTACTGCTGGAAAAAAGTTCTTTTCCAAAAATTTTAGGTTTTAAGCTCTCGAAAATATCGGTATTAGTATAACTATTATTTGTAATTTTGGTTGAATCACGGTTAATCTTGACCGCTGTTCGTGACCGATCATCAGTTTGTTCTGTATTGCCGTTTGCTACATTGCCACCAGCTGTACCTTCCTGCTTTCTAATTTTCTCTACCCTTAATCGTAGTTTTTGAATTTCCTCGGCTTTCATACCTTGCGCAGCAGCCATCTGCTCCAACTGTGCGTCGTTATAGCCGATAGATTCAGCACGCTGTATCAATTGCCTGATTTGTGTATCACTTAGGTCATCAACCTTTACATTTGAATAATTAGTCTGAGCCATTGACTGTTGGAAAACAGTAAGTATGATCAGAAATAGTAAGGTTGTAAATATGTTTTTCAACTTCATTAGGTATAGGAAGTATTATTTAGTTATATAATGATTATTCGAAATAGTTCAATGTATTAAATCCACCTTCTTTTAAATACTGATCTTTTTTCATGACCTGCAAATCGGAATGCACCATATCTTTCACCAATGCTGCCAAATCGTATTTAGGCTGCCAGCCTAACTGTGTTTTTGATTTTGTAGGGTCGCCAAGCAACAGATCAACCTCGGTTGGCCTGAAGTATTTGGCATCAACCTGAATCACGGTTTGACCTGGTTTTAAAGTATTTGCATTTAACCCCAGGCTAAGCATTAATTCTTCGTCAACACCAATTACCACGCCTTTTTCATATTCATCTTTTCCGCTGAATTCTATTTCTATTCCGAGTTCAGCAAAACTCATCCTTACAAAATCCCTAACGGTTGTGGTCACACCGGTTGCAATCACATAGTCTTCGGGTTTTTCCTGTTGCAAAATCAGCCACATGGCTTCAATATAGTCTTTTGCATGCCCCCAATCCCGCTGTGCAGACAGGTTACCCAAAAACAAACATTGCTGTAAACCAAGCGCAATTTTAGCCGTAGCCCTGGTAATTTTGCGGGTTACAAAAGTTTCCCCTCTTAACGGACTTTCATGATTGAACAAAATCCCATTACAAGCATACATTCCGTAAGCTTCCCGGTAATTTACGGTAATCCAATATGCGTACATTTTTGCCACAGCATAAGGTGAACGCGGATAAAAAGGCGTGGTTTCACTTTGAGGTACGGCCTGCACCAATCCATATAATTCTGAAGTAGAGGCCTGATATATTTTGGTATTGGTTAGCCCCAGTATCCTAATCGCCTCCAAAAGCCTCAATGTACCTATTCCATCTGCATTGGCAGTATATTCAGGCATCTCAAAGCTCACGTGCACATGGCTCATCGCTGCAAGATTATAAATTTCATCGGGTTGCGTTTCCTGGATAATACGGATCAGGTTTGTCGAATCCGTAAGGTCGCCAAAATGAAGTTTGAAATTGACATCGCGCTCATGCTGATCCTGATACAGGTGATCGATCCGATCGGTATTGAATAATGACGACCGCCTCTTCAAACCATGAACTTTGTATCCTTTTTTGAGCAGAAATTCTGCTAAATAAGCTCCATCCTGACCTGTAACACCTGTTATTAGCGCAACTTTCATAAACTTTATTTTGATAACTTTTTAAGGGAGCAAACATACATATTTTTTTTAGCTAAATAATAGAAAGGGCTGGCTCAACTCGCAATAAGCTAAAAAAGATATTCGCAACCACTTTCTTTCCTGACTATCAGCAATTAAAATATAAATGTTTAACATGATCTACTTCTGATAAATATCTTTACTTTTGACCTTGATATCCAATTTAAATGAAAAAAATTATACTCCTTTTAATTCTACTGTCGCAGTCACCCTTCATTTTTTCGCAGACAAGCGCAGACTATAACTACTCTATCGGTTTAAGAGCCTATAGTGTAATGCAATTACCTAAAGTACTCAATCAGACCAACTATCAGGATTTCAACCATACCTATGCCAATGCACTATTGATGAAATTCAACGATAACCAGATCAGTTACCGGGTTGGGGGGAATTTTTACAGAAAAGACGTTACCTTTCCGAATACCTGTGCAAACTGTGAAACTGCGGCAGGAACACTGACCGATTTTGCCTTCAAAGTTGGATTTGAAAAGAATTTTACTTATTCCCGTATCCAACCCTATTTTGGAGTAGACCTGGGGTACCGTTCCAATCGGTTTAGCGGTAATACTTACCCAGGCACTACGATGTACTCGGCTACGGCAAGGTATGCGGAGTCATCAAAAAATGGACTGGTCATATCACCTGTGATTGGCCTTAAGCTCAATTTATTGCCATATATGAACTTATTTGCCGAAAGCAGTCTTGACTTTTTCTATTCATATGAACGTCAGGATTTAACAGAAACAAATGGCACATCGAGAACAGTTAATACCTATCAAAAATCAGAGTTTTTGCTTAACCTCTTCTCTGCCGGGGTCCAGTTTAACATCAGCAGGCGAAACTAGGTTTAATTGAAGAGCGATTTAAGAAAAAAATCAAGGGGAAAAATTCGACACTGCTGTTAGAACCTCAGTTTGATTACAAACCGGAGTTTGATTAATGGGCTTTAATTTGGGTTATCTGGCGCCTTGCATAAACGGTCGTCACCCTGGACTTCTGCCCCGGCCAGTCAGACGGGTGTTTCGGGGTCTTTATAGTAAGGGGGGGGGTATCAGGAAAGATGCTGACCACGCAGTAGCTACAAGGCAATTAAAAACACTAGCACTACTTGTAAAATAAATTCAGCATGACGATCGCATGAGGTAAAGCGGATAAACGCGAACTATGATTCCAATATAAATCGAACTCAAGTTTATAGCGCCAGATGCACAGGTACATATCTTCTCTTTTAGCACCCTCTCGTTTGGATAATTAATATTTTTTCTAAATAAATGCCTTCTTGTAGCTTGAAAGATAAGGTTGTATCAAAAAGATTTACACTGGCCCATCAAACAACTTATATTTTGATACGTCGTCATTCCCAATTTAATTGGGAATCCTAATGCTATTGCAGGGCGCTTTAAGATTAGCTTCGCTGAGCAAGTTATTGCTCCCGCCTGCGAGAGAATGATGGGGAAAGAAATAAAATTCTGTTCTAAATTGCGACTTAAAATGTTATGCCAATAACAGCAAGCTTATTTCCTGATTGCTTTTTCCCATACCGCCGATTGTTTTCCCTTAAAAAACCGGAAAGCACCGGCAATTACGGCGTAATTCATCATGCAGAAATAATAAGGGATGAATAAGATTTTAAGCCTGATTTTCCGCTTTTCCAGCCATAAACCGGAAAGAGCCATCAGGTAAAACAAAGTTTGCAGCAAAAACAGCACATTATACATAACACCGCCGTGCTGTGAGATAATTATTATGTTAGCAATATAAGCTAAAATCAGTGCCAGCGGCGTTACTGTCCACCTCAGCACACGGTGGCTAATGTACTGGAATGTAAGTATGGGATCCCTGAAAGGGTTTAACAGCGATTTTAACCAGATAACCGACTGGATGCCTCCAGCTCCGATCCTTATTTTACGTTTAAGCTCTTCACTGATATTGGCAGAGGAGGTTTCCTGGGCGAAAGCTTCTGGCTCATATTTGATGCGATAACCTTTTTCTGCAATCCGCATCGAGATCATAAAGTCATCAAGGATACTTTCTTTGGGCACAGGATAATAGAGTGATCTTCTGATGCTATATAATTCACCTGCCGCCCCCACAACGGTATGCAGTTCCGAATCCCATTGCTTCAGCTTTGATTCATATTTCCAATAGATCCCTTCTCCGGCTGTCGCATCGGCATGTTTGTCCGTATATATTTTTTTCTCTCCCGCAACCCCGCCTACACGTTCATCTGCATAGTGTTTGCAAAGATGAAACAGTGCATCAACATTGAGGTAGGTATTGGCATCAGTAAAAACAACAAGCTCAGTATCCACATGCTCCATAGCGCGGTGCACAGCTGCAATCTTTCCTTTACGATCTGAAGAATGCATTAAATGAATCTGCGTATAACGCGCAACAATTTCTGGCGTACGGTCTGTGGAGCCGTCTGTAACAAAAATGAGCTGAAGTTTTTCGGGAGGGTAATTAAGGGCAAGCGTGTTGTTAATCTTCTCCTCAATAAAATCCTGTTCATTAAAAGCCGCTACAATAAGTGTACAGGTTGGCAGCTTCTGATCACTGAAAACTTTCGGGATGCCGGGCGCAAATACACGTTTAACCAAAATGATGAAATAGAGTAAAATCCCATAGCCGATATAGGTATAAAAAACCAGCAGAACAGAGATGATAAAAAAAGCATGCATAAAATAAAGTTAATTGGTATTTGTTACGACGATTAAAATGAATTGGTATGATGGCTAAGGTTCCAAAAAACAGCCCTAAACATGGCTGTAACATGTTTAAGCTTGCCCTTGATCAGAAACTTAAAAATGTTCCTTGGAAACACAATCAGGCTAAAATAAAAGCAGAACAGCACCTGTTTATAAAAAGTGAAATGCTTTCTTACCAGCAATATCCGGTTTCTGTTCAGGTAATAAACTTTTAAGGGGCTGTCTGCCCCAACTGAAACGGATTCTTTATGGTAAATCTGAGCAAACGTATTCACCCGGATCTTAAATCCCGCTTTCCGGATGTTCAGACTCCAATCCATCTCTTCGTAATAAAGAAAAAAGTTTTCTGCCATTAATCCAGCCTGCTTACAAGCTTCACGGGAAATCATCATTGCTGCACCATGGGCAAAAGCGGTGATGAAGACTTTGTCGTCGTACTGCCCTTTGTCGTCCTCAAACTGCCCCAAACATTGATTTCTAGCGGTAAAGGAAGTAAGTTCTGTGAAACCGATGTACTGGATTTTTCTTGGATATTCAAAATACCTGATTTTTGGACAAACGACTCCTGTATCAGGAAAATCGTGAAAAGTTAAACTCAGTCTTTCCAATAGACCTTCCGTAAATTCAGTATCATTGTTAACCAGGAAAAAGTACTCTCCATCTGCGGCTGCTATACCGAGGTTGTTTCCTCCTGCAAACCCAAGGTTCAGCTCCGATTGAATAAATTTGACCTCAGGGTACCTATCCTTCCAAACAGGAATAAAATTTTCACGACTGCCATTATCAACAATGATGATCTCTATGTTGGGGTAAGTGTTTGTTGCGAAAATGGAATCCAGTAACTGCTGGGTTACCGTAGGTTGGTTATAATTTACACTGATAATGGAAATTTTTTTGCCCGGCAGATTTTCAGTCAGAGTCATCATCGGTTGGTTACGGTTTCGGAAAGTTGTGGTCCATTTTTAATTGCGCTTATCATCTGCCGGCTTTGAGCAGTAGCTAACAGGTGATCCAATGGCTCTGCGGTTAAATCTACTTCTAATTATGATCAAATTTATAATAATAATCACACTAAAAAGACTTAAAATTTCAGGAAAAATAAACCATAGGGCGTAAACTCATTGAATATCTATTCCTCTTTATCTGCAAATCCTGATCTTCATATGTAGTTTACAACTTAGCATGCTAAAGAAAAGGACTGATTATTTAATAAAAAATTGCATTTATAAGGGTTCTATTTATATCTTAGATTTTTCGAAAATTTAGACCCGCATGCTCTTTAATTCCCTCGATTTTTTCCTGTTTTTCTCTACCGTCCTCTTACTTTACTATTTTTTGCCTAAAAAATATGTGTGGATGATGTTGCTGGCTGCGAGCCTGTTTTTTTACATGTGCTGGAAATGGGAGTACATCTTTCTGCTTTTTTTTCCCGCAACCATAGATTTTTTTGTAGCGAAGCAGATAGAGAAAACTGCACAACAGCGGCAGAAAAAAATGCTTCTTTGCATCAGTATCATCACCAACCTTGGGCTCCTTTTCTACTTTAAGTATTTTAATTTTTTTCTGGACAGCATTAATACAACGTCTGCCTGGCTTGGATCACCAACCTTATTACATAGTGCAAAGATCCTTCTCCCTGTCGGGATCTCTTTCTATACCTTTCAGAGCATCAGCTATACCGTGGAGGTTTACCGTGGAAATATGATTGCCGAAAAGAATTTTGGCAGGTTCGCGCTTTTTGTGTCCTTTTTCCCCCAGCTGGTAGCAGGTCCCATTAACCGGCCCCAGGTACTTTTACCGCAGGTGAACAACTTAAAACCGCTCGAAGCTGACAACCTGATTATTGGTGCCAGAAGAATATTGTGGGGGCTGTTTAAAAAAGTGGTGGTGGCAGACAGGCTGGCATTTTTTGTCAATCTGGTGTATAACAATCCCGAATCATACCATGGCTTATCCGTTCTTTGTGCCACTATATTTTTTGCCTTTCAGATTTACTGCGATTTCTCGGGCTATTCTGATATTGCCATAGGCGTAGCTAAAATGATGGGCGTTGATTTGATGAGAAATTTTAATAAGCCTTATTTCTCTTCATCCATACGCGAATTCTGGAGCAAATGGCATATTTCCCTGTCTACCTGGTTCAGAGATTATCTCTATATCCCGCTTGGCGGAAATAAGGTGGGAATGGGCCGCTGGATATTCAACTTATTCATTACTTTTCTGGTATCGGGGGTATGGCACGGGGCGAGCGTAAATTTTATTATCTGGGGCGCGCTACATGGGTTGTTGATCTCGCTCGAATCGTTAAATCAAAGAAAAAAGTTCTTCAATTTTAAACTCCCGCGATGGATGGGCATACTCTGGACATTTTCAGCGGTATGTTTTGCATGGATTTTTTTCAGGGCAAACAGCCTCCATGATTCTTTTACGATCATCAAAAACCTTTTTGATTATAGCCATTCCTTTATTGCAGAGATCAGGCAATCAACAGGAGCTGATCTTTACAACTTTGCTGTAGGGTTTCCGCTGATTTTCTCACTGCTGATCTTTGAAGGTTTTTGGGGGAACGAAAGGGTACAATATTATTTCTATGCCTATCGGTCGGTACGCTTTTTAAGCTACCTGACTTTAATTCTATTTATTGCCTTGTTTGGGGTACTGGTATCACAAAGCAGTTTCATTTATTTTCAATTTTAGCCATGAAGAATTTTTTTATTCAGCTGTTTAAACTACTTCTGATCTGCTATCTGATATTCTGGTTGCTGGATGAAGGCTTTACCTATGTATTTCAAAAAGGCAATTACACCAAAATCCAGTGGCTGGATAAGATCAACAATAAGACGTTCGATTTTGCCGTTCATGGAAACTCAAGGGCCTATACCTCCCTGGATCTAAAAATGATTGAGGAACAGACAAAAAAGAAAGGGATCAACATCTCCGTAGATGGCAGTTCGATTACCGATCAGTACCTGATGCTAAAGCTGTTTATATTAAAAAATAATAAAATCAAAAAATTATACCTGCAGATAGATCCTTTTTCTTCCAATACAGAGCAAATTTTTGATTTTGCCGTTCCCAAATTTTTCCCATACCTGAAAGAGCCTGTGGTATTTGACCATTTTAAACAGTTTGGATATGAATGGTATGCTTATAGATATATACCTTTTTACCGGTATGCGAAATACAATACCCTATGGGGCATTCACGAAGTAATTAATGATGGATTTAATATACTGCCCCAGGATTTCGACAGTTATGGCGATTTCTTCTATCCTGACGCGACCTATAAGGGGCCAACGAAGCTAAGAGACCTGACTTTCGATTTGAAAGGTAAGTATAAATTCCTGAATGATATCATTGCGCTTTGCAAGGCCAATAAAATTGAACTGATTTTATTCACCGCGCCGGTGGCCGATATTAACATTGATGAGAAGTATAAAAAGAATATAGCCGATTTTACCCTACAGATGAAGAGGGATAAAGGGGTTGAATATTTAAATTTTGGAGATATCTATCAACATGATCCAACCTTTTTTTATAATGAAATCCACATTAACCGAAAGGGTGCGGAAGATTTCACCAAACGGATGATGCCGGTTTTTGAAAGGTAATAATCATTATTAGCTTTCGGCCTCCATCCATTAAACCTTTAACTTGACTTCGATGAATAATGTGGCTTTCAAAGCTATTCATCGGATACAGGCGGGAAAAATCTTTTAAACAAGTTTAATTACTCAGTTTAAAGATCTCTCCATTTCGCTTCGCTACAGTCGAGATGACGATTTTTTTTTGAGGAGTCTGTCGATGTTAGGAATAATTTATGGTATAAAAAACAATATTAATGACGCTTTTTGCTTACCACAAGTCTTGCCCAAACTAACGATGAAAAATCGGTACAGATCCGCCGCCCCTGCATTACCTAACTCAATAATACCAATACCTGATCGATAATTATTTAATTAAAACACGGTCTTGTAAACGACCCATCCCTAACCGATTCGTCATGCTGAGGGATAATTATGATATAAAAATCAATATAAATGATAGTAATTAATCCTCATGTAAAAATTCACTCGTGTTACCGTCCTTTCGAGCGGAGTGCAACACAGTCCAGAAATCTCACTAAATAGATCTCTCCACTTCGCGTTACTGCGGTCGAGATGACGACCATTTTATTGGAGTCTGTTAATGGTAACTTGTTTTCAGCATCTTTTTTTCATGATGATCAATATTGAGTGAACTTAGATTTTAAAGAAATTATCCTCCGAGTACCCGTTTTATTCTTTTTAAAGAGCCCTTTATTAATCCGCCGTCAAGTTGTATTCTTCTGTCGGTGGTCCATGTCAACGCCCTGATATCGGTAACCAGATGGAGTTTTCCGAAACCCTTATTGCGCAACTTGAGTGCCAGCCAGCCATCTTCATTGGTTCCTGCCGGATGATTAAAACCTTCTACGGCCATGCCCTGCTCTCGCCTGAAGCCCGAATTAAATCCATATACATTTACGGCCTCCTCTTTAAAAACCTTGTTGATCCACCTGGAAAATCGGGACAGGTGTTCATAAAAAAAATAGGTCACCCGGCCTGTTTCTGCAATAGGCAAAAAAGCGAATCTACCATAAGTAAGGCAAATCCCGGGGTTCTCCAAAGGAGTAGTCATCTGTTCAATCCAATCAGCAGGATAAATGGTATCCGCATCTGCATTTAAAATATATTTGCCCCTGGCCACTGCAAGGCCAGCGTTACGTGCAAAAGTTATTCCCTGTTTGCTTTCCAGAATACATTGCACCCCGGTACTTTTAACAAGCGCTTCAGTATTATCAGTAGAATTATTGTTCACCACAATAATTTCTACCACTCTTTTTGTTTTATTGGCAGCCAAAGAGGCAAGGGTAGGTATGATATTATCCTGCTCATTAAATGCCGGCATCACCACTGATACTTCCGGAACACCATTGGAAATGGTTTTATAGGAGGCGTTGGCCCTGGCGCCCAACTCCTGGAAGGTGAACCGTTTATCAATAAACTGTTTAATATGTTCAGGAACTTTGATTGGCCACATAACTGATGTTTTAAAACACAATATTAAATAAATACTTCAATAATTTTAATGTTTAGGATATATTTGAATGGGTAACAGGAACAAAACCTCAAATTTAGATTGATAAGGTTTAAAAACATGAATAATAATTTTAATTCCCTAAATTTGTATGTTCTACCGAAAACAAAAAGCCTCTAATTCAAACGAATGTCCAAACAAAGAGAAACTATCCACATTGTTATCGCAACGGATAACCACTATGCAATTTTATTGGCGCCCTTGATCAAATCAATACAGGCTAATCATAAAACCGGTGAGCAGATTGCCTTTGCCATTATTGATAATGGAATTTCCAAACCCAACCTTCAAAAGCTGAGATCAATGGTTGATGGCCATGATTATACCCTCACCTTTCATGAGATGCAATCGGTTCTTCCAAAAGATATGCACCTTCCCATTGACGGTACAGGGATGCCGCAGATTACCTATATGCGAATGTTTGCGCCTTATATTGTGGGCAGTAATGCAAAACGCGTTCTTTATTTGGATGTAGACATGATTGTGAATAGGGATATCTCTGAGCTATGGTTGGTGGAACTGGACGATAGAACCGTAGGTTGCGTACAGGACCATTCAGCAACGGTAAGTTGCGAATGGGCAGGAATCCCCAACTACAAGGAACTTGGACTAGACCCGGAAACAAAATATTTCAATGCAGGCCTGTTGGTGATTGATATCGAAAAATGGAAAAATGAAAATATACCGCAAAAAATACTGACCTGCGTGGAGGAAAATAAAGATTCAGTGCTTTTAGCAGATCAATATGCCCTTAATGTGGTTTTCGCCAATAAATGGAAAGAGCTTGACCACCGCTGGAACTGCAAGGCTGGTGTAGATGTAAAGGATCCCTTCATCATGCATTTTATTGACATTAAGCCAATTTATTCATCGTATAATGGTAGTCAGTTTTACAAAAACGAATTCTTCCGGTATCTTCAAATGACACCTTGGGCAGACTTTAAAATTGTCCCTAATTATGTCAGGATTTTTAGAAAAGGGTTTTACAAAGTAAAAAAAACGGTCAAAAAAATTTTTGCATTGAAATAAAATAATAAATTTATAAATGTTCAGATCCACACCTGTAAACTGCACTATAAAAGGTCAAAACCAGGAGTGGAAATCTTTTCCAGCTAACCATTATCAGTACATGCAGTCAAAAGCGTTCAATTTCCCACAGGTCACCTTGTTAATTACCCATTTTAACAGGCCGGCCTCCCTTGCCAGATTACTTTCTTCTTTCGCTTCATTAGGCTGCACCTTTGGGGAAATTATCGTATCAGATGATTGCAGTACAGCTGAAAACCTCCAGCAGGTCAAAAAACTCCAGTCGGAATTTGATTTCAAGCTGATCACTACACCAACTAATGCCGGACTAGGAAATAATATTAATAAAGGACAGCGAAATGCGACACTTCCGCTGACGCTTTATGTACAGGAAGATTTTGTTCCACTCGAACTGTTTCCAGAGAAACTGTCTGCATCAATCGGTTTTATGCAGGATGACCCTACTTTGGATATCGTTCGGTTTTATGCCTATCAGCGTTTTCCTTTCCTGAAACCATTTGCCGAAGGTTTCTCCGAAATGCATTTTAATCCTAAAGACATTTTGAGTACCTATAATAAATTCTACCTATATAGTGACCACCCACACCTGAGAAGAAGTGATTTTTTAACCAAGTTTGGAGATTATAAGGAAGGGGTTAATGTAGAAAAGGCAGAATACAGCATGATGATGTCTTTTCTTAAACGCAAGGGCAGAGGATTATTTTATGAGGACTTTAAAGGCCTTTTTGATCAAAAGAACTCAAGTGAAGAACCCAGTACATTTAAGCGGAACTGGAAGCGGCATCCGACCAATATCATGATCAGGGTAGCGAGGCACTTTTACAGACACATTAAATTTAACCTGAACTATTATTTTTAAGTGTGCGCAGCGCTTATCTTTTTGATTGGTGCAACATTACCCAATATTTGCCGACTAAATTACCACAAAACCCCTGGCTGGCATCAGCATAAAAAATGAAAATAGCTACAAAATAACCTGTGACATGCTAAGGAAATTGATTGTTAAAATTTTAGGTTTATATACAAAAATCAGGCACTATAACGTCCCCGCGAATTACCGCTATTTTTTCAGGGACACTTATCTATGTCAGGTCATCCAGTGGAAATACCTGATCAGGGATTATGTAATTAAAGAACCTTACAAAAAAATATCCTTTAGCGGGGAGTTTACTCCTGACCTTGCCTTTGCACTGCCATTTGCCTACTGGCATTTCAAAAACGGTACCCTATTGCAAACCGAAGGGGCAAAATATACCGCCGAGCTGTATTTTTTTTCACCTGAACACCTTGAAACATTCGATTCCAGGACTACGCCGGGAAACTATAATTTTGAAACACCCCGCATTCTTTATAGCCAGAACTACAATATGCGCAAGTGGGCGCAAGTTCCCTTAAAAGAATTGTATAGCAATGAGATTTATCGTTATAGCAAACCTATACTGATTATTGCCAACCGCTATAATATGGAATGGGATGGTCCACCGATCAGTTTTTTAAGCATCGCACTTTTAGACGAACTGATTAACAGATATAAAGCTGAATACCAGATTATTTACAATAGGCCCAGACCTGAACATATCACGAATGACAACAGCGATATTTATGATTTGAACGAATACGGCTGGATTGAACAGCAGCACCCCGAAGTGCTGTTAATGGAAAACATGTTTAAACAGAACCTGGGCAAAGCCAGAAACTTTAACCATTTCCAGCTTATGGTTTACGCAAATGCGGAACATTTTATATCTACACATGGAGGGACAGGTGCATTGGCAAGCTATTTTGGCGGTATTAATATCCTTCTTTCTAAAAAAGGGCCGGAACACTATTTTAATTGTTTTACCAAACTTTACCCTAAATTTTCAGATGCAGCAGTATACCATGCAAAAAGTGACCAGGACGTATTAGAACTGGCAGCAACGCATCTGGGAAAAAAAATATTACATCCAAATCGGTCCTAAATGAGTGAGACAAAAAATAACTATTGGATTAAATCTGGGATTCTCAATATTCTACAGAACTTTTCCGGCACGCTAATCAACCTTGCGATATTTTTCGTACTGGTAAGGCTTCTTACCAAAAATGATTATGGTGTGTGGGGAATTTTTCTGCAGACGGTAACCATCCTCGAAATCATCCGTAATGGTCTTATCCAGAGCGCACTGATTAAATTTATGTCTGGATCTGAAAAAAAAGAGCATTCAGATATCTTTTCTGCAACCCTTACCATTAGCGGAAGCCTTACGGTTGTTTGCATTTTACTGAATCTGATTTTTGCCGGGTACCTTTCCAGACTGCTCAAAGCACCGGAACTTGAACCGATGTTCCACCTGTATAATATTGTATTTATTTTTTCAGGAATCCTGACCCAGTTCAATTGTATTGAGCAGGCCAACTTTAAATATACGGGTGTTCTTTTCAGCGGACTGGCAAGACAGTCCGTATTATGCTTGTTCCTGTTCATATGCCTTTTTTTCCGGATTAAAACTGACCTGATGACACTGGTATACGTACAGATTGTAGCGGTAATCATTAGCATTGCGATCTCCTGGGCTTATGTTAAAAATTTCATTAGCTTCTCTTACCGGTTTAGTAAAGATTGGATCAGCAGGATATTTCATTATGGCAAGTATGCATTCGCTACCTCGGTCAGTTCAATCCTTTCGGGCACAATAGATCAATGGATGCTGGCGGGCATCATTTCCCCGGCTGCTTCCGGCTCCTTCAATATTGCCGTAAGAATTGGTAATCTGATCGATATCCCGACCAATGCCGTGGCCACCATCGTGTTTCCACAAAGTTCCAGGCGTATAGAAACTGAAGGAAAAGAAGCCATCAAATATCTCTATGAAAAATCAGTTGGTACCATCCTGGCCATGGTTATTCCTGCCATCATTTTTATCTATCTATTTGACGGACTAATTATCAAACTGTTAGCAGGAGACAAGTATGCCGATACCGTTCCTATACTCAACATCACTTTACTGTATTGCATATTTGGTCCATTTGGAAGACAGTTTGGGGTAATTATTGATTCCATTGGAAAAACAAGGGTTACTTTTATCATCGTCATCGTGAATACCTGCGTAATTTTGATACTGAACTATTTCCTCATCCGCCGATACGGGGTAATTGGCGCAGCATATGCTACCCTTATCGCCAACATATTCGGTTTTAGCGTATCGCAGGTTATTTTGTGGAGAGAACTTAAGGTGAATGCACTTAACGCATTTATATATGCCTATCGCTTTTATCCCGAATTCATCAATAAATATATATTAAAAAAGGCGAATCTATGATTGGAGTAAAATTTATTGGAAGGCTTGGAAACCAGATTTTCCAATACGCTTTCTTTGAGTATTTAAAAGCAAACAACAAAAGAAAATCGTTTTTTTTTTGTAAATCCCCATCACGCCTATCTGACCAAATATTTTGATCTTGGAACCATAGATAATCTGACCTTATCTTCAAAGCTCTATTCAGTATATACCCGAATGTTGCCCAAAATATTGAAATTCAATGAAATTTATATTGAAAGCATTCAGGTACCAAGGCCGGTAGAAGTAAAAGAATGGACGATTTATAAAGGGTTCTTCCAAACCGATTTTTATGTGAGGAATATTCCGGAAGGGTTTAACATCAAACTTAAAAAGAAATTTACCGATCTTTTTGAGGCAGAATTCGGACCTATTTTCCGGACGAATAAAACGATTGTGGTTCACATCAGAAGAACGGATTACCTGAACTATGGCAAAAGGGACATATCCCTGCCCATGTCTTATTTCAAGACCAGGCTGGACGCCCTTGGCGATACTAAGGACTGTAAAATTTATTTTGTTAGCGATGATATTGAATATGTAAAAACTTATTTTGGCGAACAGCCAAATTATATATTCTCATCAAATAATGAGATAACTGATTTCCAGATTATAAAAAATGCAGATATTGCCATTATTTCCAACAGTAGTTTTGCATGGTGGGCCGCTTATCTTTCAGAGAAAAACAATACGGTTTATGCGCCTAAAAACTGGTTAGGATTCCGTATTGGCAAGGAGCATCCGAAAAGGGTGATGACAGATAAGTTTATATGGTGCGACGTTTTTGATCAAGCTTAATTTTAACAATAACGGATGAGGATACTTCATATTACAGCCTATATTACCGGCGGGGCAGGAATTGCTGTGATGCGGCTTCATCAGGCGCTTTTGGAACAGGGCATCGAATCCGAAGTTCTTTGTATGCATGCCCTAAATGAAAACCTCTCACCTGGGGTATACCAAACCGATCAAAGAAGGCCATTTATGAGCCGTGTTGTCAAGAAACTGGGTATAGATAACAACACCAGAATTATCGGCGGACAAAAAGGTAAATATGAAATTTTTAGCTTTCCTTTTTCCCATTACCGATTGGAAGAGGATGACCGGGTAAAACGTGCAGACCTCATCCACCTCCACTGGATTTCTGATTTTGTGGATATACCGACATTTTTTAAAGCCATTAAAAAACCAATGGTTTGGACCGCTCACGACCTGAACCCTATACTAGGCGGTTTTCACTATGAACAGGACGTGCTTCGTAATACCAACTTCAAAGATGCAGAAGAGCTTCTCCGAAGAAAAAAGCACGAGAGCATTCGCTCATCTGGCATCAGATTTATTGCGAGCAGCACGCTAACCCTTCAAAAAATACAGCAATATCTCCCTGGGGTAGCATGCAACCTGATCCCCTGTGTACTGGATACTGCTGGTTTTAGGCGAATTGATAAGGCGATTTCCAGAGAAGCGCTTAATATGCCCGGAGATTCACTGATACTGGGAACGGGCGCTGACGATCTTGAAAACTACAGAAAGGGCTATTGGCTTTTGCTTGAGGCCATTGCAGGATTAGCACCTGAGGAGAAAAAGTTCATTACCATTTTAACTTTCGGTGCAATTAAAGCAAAAGTTAAAGCGGACAATGAGCAAACCATCAACATCATCCGTTTTGAACCCGTGCACGATAAAAGATTTCATTCATTGCTTTACAGTGCAATGGATTTTTTCATCAACCCCTCACTGGAAGAAACCTTTGGGCTTACCGGCACAGAAGCCATATTGTGCGGAACACCTCTTATTGCATCAGCAACAGGGGGAATGATTGACTATGTTGAGGTTGGTGCAAGCGGATATTTATTTGATCCCGGTGATGCCGCTGAACTGCGGAACCTGATCAGGAAAGCGATCATCTTAAAAAAAGAAAAAGCGTCGACATTTGACGGCTGCAGGGAAAGCCTTATGGAATGGTACAAACTCAACGATCCCATCAGTAAACATATTAATCTGTATAAGGAAATGTTATCTCAAAGACAAAAAAATTAATTCTTACCTGTTTTTTCCTGATAAAATCCAGCAATCAAACTGCTCAATTCTGACATACGCCTTGACCAAGTATTATCTGCAGCAATTGATAACCGATATGCCTTAGCCTCCTCGTTATCATTATTGAGGTAAAAAGAAATTGCTGCAGAAAATTCATCTGCTTGACGGCAATAGCTAACGGAATCGAATGTGAACTCCAGAAGATCCATATTAAAATCTGTTGAAACCACAGGTTTGCCAGTTCCCAAATACTCAAATAATTTAAGCGGAAAAATAGTTGCGCTCACTTCATCCTTTTTAAAGGGAACCATTGCTATATCGAATCCCTTTACCACTGCTGGCATCTCATCGTAGCGCACACTGTCGCGAAAGTAAACATTATGCATTTCTTTAAACCTGAGAGGAACAAATTCCCAGGCGGTAGGCCCAACCAGTACAAAGCTTTTATCAGGATTTATTGCTGCAACCTTGACTAACAGATCGAAATCGATACGACGTTCGATTGCTCCTAAATAACCTATAACCGGTTTGGGGATATCAGATACAGCCGGATGGATCAGCAGATCTGGCTCAAGCGCCCTTGAGGAAACGGTTAGGTCAGCTGCATTGGGGATAAAAAAAGTCTGTTTCTTCTTTTTGATTTTGTCACGGTAAAGTGCTTTACTTGTACAGATCACGAGATCACTATTGCTGATGAGCAAATCTTCGGATACAAATCCATGCCGTTCATCATAACCGGTAATAATTGGGTCTACGCAGTGATAAATCTTCAGTATCGCCTTAGAAAGCATGGTGGAAACGCCAGGATAGTGGAAATTAAATGAATTGATAAATACGAATTCATTAATACCCCTTTCAGCCATAACGCGGTTTATTCTGGCAGAAATCCTGCGTTCGTTCCATAGCAATAACCAACGATAGATACGCCCCTCTGGCAAAAAATTAATGGAGAGGAGCAATGGTAAAATCAAAATCTTTAAATTAGGAAATCCCGAATCCAGAATTCCTTTGGCCCCTTTCCTGAAATGAGGAAGCCTTAAGGCAATATCTGATTGTTGATTTTTCTTGAAGTAGTCTTTAAGCGTATAGGGAAAATCGACATAATATACCTCATTGTTTTCTGCCAAAAATTTAGCGGTATGATAACTGGTGGATTCAAATTTCCAATCAAACCTGGTGGCACCCAGTATTACAATTACCTTATTCTTCAGTTCCATAGTCTTAATGCTTCACAAAAATGATTACCTTTTCCAAATAGCGGATATCCTTTGCGCAACCTTTGAAGGCCAGTTTTTATCCATGAAAGGCTTTTCAAAACCTAGAAAAAATACAGCGCTCAAGGCCAACACCACTGGAATAAAAAGGACCAGCTGCAAGAGCAGATTGATGGTGTAATCATGTGTGAAGGTGAGGTATTTGCTAAAACGAATAAAAAACTCGGCAAAGGGAAGATGAATAAGGTATATGGTATAACACATCCCCCCAATAGCCATTACCCACCTATTGGTAACCAGGCGGTTAATGAGATTTCCTTTAAATGCAGCAATAAAAAAAACAAAAAGACAGATCACTACGGCCACTCTGTTAATGAACTCGAAACCCCAACTCCATAAACCAATAAGCCCTATAATGGAAAGTAAGGCTACAATATCATAAATCTTACCTTTCTTGATTGAAGCCCAATCACAGAGATAAAGGTCTGCCAGCATAAAACCGATCAGAAAATAATGAAGATGGCCGAGGATAGAGAGACTGAACGGTGGCAGATACCACTTAAAGTACTGCTGCAACAACATCAACACCAAAATAAAGCCGATATTCAGTCCTCGTCTGAGACCCTTTTTTGGTATTTTAAAGAAAAAATAGGAAAGAAAAGGCGCAAGAATATAAAACTGGATTTCGATTTCGAGGGTCCAGGTTGGAGGATTGAAAGGCGACCAAACACCATAAAAAATAGCATGGGTATAGGTAATATTGGCAAAATAATGCGGGAGATATTCAAAAAAAGAGACATGGCGCTGAAACACATAAACCAGAAAGAAAATACTGATCCAGAAAATGTAAGGCGGTTCAAGCCGCGTCAGCCTTCTCCAGAAATATTCACCGATACTGATTTTTTTTCCGCTGGCCAGATGGTATGAGGCAAATGGAAGTGCCAAAATAAACCCACTGATGACAAAAAAGATGTAAACACCCAAAAAGCCCCTATAGGCCAAAAAATAAGCAAACGTATCTTCTTTGGGATGCATAAAGTCAATAGCGGTATTCCGCTCAAAACGCTCATTCAAATGCTGTATGAGCACTGGAAGGATCGCAAAAAACCTAAGCCCGTCAATCTCGCTGATGAGTTTCCTTCCTGACGTGACCCTGGCCAGTTTATCGGGTATTGATTGCAGAAATTTATACATTACGCTTACTTTTCTTATATCCTTTGATAAAACCAAATACAAAAAATACGATTGCTGGTATGACCAGGAGTCCTAGTGGCATATTGAAATTAGTTATTTTTTGGGAATTCTATTTTTTTTTCCATCCAGACTATTAGCCATCAATACAAATGACCATGACATGTAGAGAATGATCACTGATGGGAAACCATTCATCACTTCATTGCCATAACTACAGAAAAACAGACCGGCGGTACCGGATGTTAGCGCAATGCATTTCACTTTGAGTCCCTTATCCTGAATGTTCCAAACCGTTCCGCAGCACCTTCCAATCAAATACATAATCAATGAAAACCATATTACAAGCCCCACGGGGCCATACATTACCCAGATTTTAACCCAATAACTATCTGGAGGAATATTTGATAAATATTTTTCTGAATTAAATTTGATCCCATTTAATCCAATACTTCCCACCCCTGCACCAAAGGGTTTGTTCTTCATTAATTCTTTCAGTTTTGCCTGGTTGATCAGCCTGGCATTAAAAGAATCATTGTCGGGATCAACTGCAGTACGCAACCTTACAATCTGGTAATTTCCGCTCCCAATAGTGGTGTATTTAAGAAAACCAATCATCGCTAGGACAAGTAAAAGCCCCGAAAAAAGCACCTTAAAGTTTTTACTTAAAAAAATGGCAAAGATGCTGGCCACCACAAATGCGAAAAAGGCGCCCCTGGTGCCCGAAATTAGCATTCCGTAAAAGAGTATTATTCCGGAAATCCATAGTAAAATCTTTTTCCATTTTTTAAAAGGACCTAAGGCCATTACTATTGTTATTGCCGACAATGCGGCCTGGGAAGCACCAAACTGGCCTGCATCGGTATAAAATGAAAATACCCGGAGCCTGCCATCAATAATATGTGTGGTTGCACCTCCTTCGTCAAGCCAGCGCTGCTCGCCGGCAGAAACCCCTATATGATATTGTTTAATTCCGTAAAGTGTACCTAAAACAGATAGGGAGATGATCATGATAAAAAAAAGATCAAGGTCGCGTTTACTCTTAAACAATAGGAAACCAATGGGGGCGATTAACAACCAGTTAAAGGCTGTAAAACGTACTTCATTTAACCAGCCCAGTAAACTGGCCCCTTCAGGATTGACCAATTCCAGGATGTTAATTGAAAACCAGATGAGCGCGATGAAAATATGATCATTATTAATTTCCTTCCAATCGATTTTTTTATAGTTTACCAGCAGCGACAGCCAGGTAACGCCGAGCAGCACTTCCATGAGGGGGCCAAAAGGTAATCCCGTATTTTTCAGCAAGCCCGCAATAAAAAAACAGTATACCAGATAAACGAGAAAACCAACCTTTGGATTGGAAAATAAGGCAATTGTAAATACAATGCCACCCGCAAAAAGCAGTGCAAAAAAAACGGCATAATACTCCAGCTTAACGGTGAGCAAAGCGGAACCTACAGCAAATGAAAGCATTGCAGCAAGAATGAGCAGCTTTTTTTTCATCTCATATGACAGGTTGGACCACATCATTTGCTGTCATTTTTGAGGCTGTGCCTGGTTGCCACATTTGATTTGCTGGAGAAGACAGATTTGGCTAGAGAAACAAATTGATAAAATATAAACTGAGGAACAAAAACCAGCGCCCTACGAATTCTTTTATCGGTTGTTGTACTTAAAACCGGAATCAAAAAGCTGATTACGTAAATGATCAGAGAAACGAAAATGACCAGTGCCAAAAGCTGACTGGTAAATAGGCTGATGACCATTAATACAACAGCCAGGGATAAGAATATAAACAGTGGGGGCCTTAACAGCACAATACCAAAGATAAACTGATTGATATTGGTACGCACTATTCCTTGATAGAGAATTGAGAAGCCAAACTTAAAATATTTAAACCAGGTGGCGATCCAACGCGATCGCTGGCTTACCAGCTGCTTTGAAGCGGAGGTTTTCTGATCATAAACAATGGCGTCTTCCGCAAAGGCAATTCTTTCACCGCTAGCAATCAAACGGGCCTGAAGTACTTTATCAAATCCGGCGCCCTTAATATCAATATCTTTTAGCATATTGACATAGAGCTGTAGATCGAATGCCATGCCTGAGCCGGCAAGTGTTGCAGATGAACCAAGATCATAGATCAACCTTCCATCATAAAAGTGGTAATAAATATCGCGTGCCGCATCCAGACATGCAATTGTAGTGTCGAGGTTCTTGGCCGACCTAAGCCCCTGTACGGCCTGGAAACCCAGTTCAAAGTACTTGTTTAATCCATTTATCAACTGCGGATGGGCGAGGTTATCGCTATCCATAATCAGTATGGCCTGATGTTGACGCCTGAAATGTTTAATGGCATAAAAGTGAGATGCCGTATTGCTGGCCAAAATATTTTCAGGAAACAAAACTTCAACACGATCATCGGTAAACATAAGTGCCTCTGACGGTTTACAGTTATCCGCAACCACATAGATATGAAAATTGGCATAATCCATATTCAAAAGGGATTTAACGGCATCAGCTACGAAATCTACCTGCTCATAAGCGGTTAAGATAATTCCATAATCCCTAGGATTTGATGCTGAAAGGACAGATTTTGCCGGTTTGACCGAGAACTTCCAACATAAAAACAGAACCATTGGAAAAACAAGATGGAAACAAATGATGATTCCCAGCATGTATAATATCCAATGTCCTATTACAAATGCGTCCATTATCCTTTTGTCTTAAAAAACTCCAGCTCACCCGAACCCATTTCGGCCATATTAAGTATCCACCCCCTAAAAATCCCTGTTTCTTTAAGCATAGCAAGATATGCTTTTTTGTCATCATTGATCGATTCTCCTGATTTGAATACCGCTATGGCATCATTGGTAAAAGAAAGCCATTCCCGCACCAGGCTACTGCCATTAATGGCGGCTACATCAATAATAATCAGGTCGTAAATTCTTTTTGCCTCGTCCAGTTGTTCATTAATCTGCTGCGCGCTGGCAAGTTCCAGAAGAGATCCATCTTTCCCCCGATTGCTTAGCACAGCGGTTGCTTCTTGCTGTGTCTGTTGGCCAGCTTGTTCCTTTCCTTGCAGAAAATCTTCTACAAATTGTCCCTTCACATGATCCTGACTTAGCGACGGATGGGTAAAATTCCCATCTATCAATAATACTTTTCTATTTGTTTTTTCCCATGACCTTGCCAAACATCTGGCAAAAAAGCTTTTCCCTTCGGAAGGGCCAAAGCTGGAAATGACGATTACCTTATCTTGCATCGCCGATTCCAGCTCATATCGGATCGAACGTATGCTGGCCCAAAAATCATGATAGGCCGGATCCTCCCAGGAGCTTTTCAGCGCTTCAAGTGGAGCAGGGAGCTTGGGTATTGTTCCAAGTACGGGTACTGAAGTTTGGGAAGCCAGTGTTTTTGCATCAAGTATCCGGCTGTCCATAATGAAAATTACAAATAAGGCCAGAATACAGAAAACGAGGCTCACAACAGCGCTGAGCACAATCAACGAAAATTTCTTTGACGGCTGCGCGAGGCCGCCAACCCCCAGCTGGACGATATTCATTTTAGATTCAACTCCAGATTCCAGGTTACTCTGATTATATTTGTTCAAGATATCCAGATACTCTTTACTGGCAATATCAACACTCATTTCTAAGGTCTGTACCTCGGCTTCCTGTGGAACTAAATTTTCAAAATCCCGGGTCAGCGAATTAATTTTATTTTCCAGAGAATTTATTCCATAACGGGATATATCCATCTGTATTTCCAGATTGATTTTTTGATTGACCAGCTCTTGTTTAGCATTTAGGGGATTGTTGATGTACTGGTCTGAAGATTTATTGATCTGTTCACTCAGCTGATTTCTAAGCGAATCATAACTTCTTTTATATCTTTCGTCCAGATCGTTTTTGAGGTAGAGGTCGTAAAGGCTACTTAGTTCTGCTTTCGTTTCCACCAAACCCTGGTTTACCCTGGAGAGCCTGGATTCGATATAGCTCCGCTCTTTGGGATTAAACTTTGCATCAATCTCGTTAAGCGCACCCGCATATGAAGCGGTCTTTTCAACAGCTTCCTGTTTTTTGGTATCATAGTCTAAAATCAGGGAATATAACTGCTTAGACTGTTCTGTGAGGTTTAAGACCTTATTTCTGATCTTATAATTCTTCAATCTGGCCATTCTGGCTGCAAGGGTATCCGTTTTTTCAGTGAGCATATTCCTCAAAAAATTATTTGCCTTGCCTTGCGAAGCTTTAGTGAGCGAAGTATAACCTTTGATAAATTCTGCAGAAAGCGTATTTACAATGTAGGCCGCCAGCTCGGGGCTTTCCGCTTCAGATTGTACGGTGATGAAATCACTTTCGCCGGATCGGAATACTGATATTTTGTTTTTAAGTGCGTCAGGATCATAATTCATTGATTTGAGTACCCTTAAAAGCCCATCCTCGTCCGGAATGTTAATATCCAATTCCTCGTTCTTTTCATATTTTTTACGGTATACCTCAATGGCATGGGTAACGGCGTCTTTATTCAGCGTTTCAACAAGGTCACTTTTAGGTTTAAAAGGTTTATTTGAGGTTAGATCGTGTATGATCAGTAAGTAGGATACTTGATTGAGCACCCTTTTCATCCGGATCATTTCAATAAGATTACTAAATTGCTGACGAACCTGCTCACCTTGAACCGCCTCAATAATTACTGACTGTTGCTGAGTTTCATCCACAATCCCTGTTGAAATCTGTGCCTGGGAGATATACGAACTCTTAAGGTTACGCACCAAAAATGTAGTGATGATAATGGTAATCAAAGGGACCAATACCAGTGCCAGACGAAAGCGTTTGACAAATTTTAAAAATTTATATCCTTCAGCCATTATTTTATTTCTTCCAACTTTTTGACTGTTAATTCTTCGAGTGAAATTTTTGCGTTGAGGTAGCTCGCCTCCATTTGGAGCTTGGCCTGCAGCGCATTGCTTAATGAATTAGAAGCGCTGTTGTATTCTGCAAAGGTTACCTCAGCTTTTTGGTACTTGATTTTCATGTTCTCGAAATTACTTTGTGCCGTAAGGTACATGTCGTTAATTGGCGCCAGTGATTTTTGAAACTGAAGAAGTGTAACATATCTGGATTTTACCTGTGCCTCTAACTGAAGAAAATATTCTGCCTGATTAGACTGGGCAATCTTTAACTGTTCTTTTGCTTTTTTGATCTGACTTGGTTTGGTTAGCAGAGAGCCTGGATTAATGGAAATGCCGAACTGATATCCTGTAAGCAGATCAGCGGTCTGTAAATCTACCACAGTATTGGCTGTTGCCTGGTTTGACCGCGCAACATATTGAAAGGATAAGGGTTCCAGCCATGAAAGTCGTGCTCCGGAAAGATCGCTTTTAGCTACATTAATTTGATTACTAAGAGACCCCACCCTCGGATAGTTGGCTTTTGCCGCCGCAACAAGTTTCTCCATGTATAAATAAGAAACTTCACTTAAAATACTTTCTTGAGCGAGAACGCTGTTTAACTTAAGCAAGGTGCAGATAAAAAGCACCATTAACGGCTTGAGTTGGTTTCTAATCATAAAACGATTGCAGTGTAAGGGTCAAATATATGGTTATGATTTAAATTATGCTAATATTGTAAAGATAACCATAATTAAGATTTGTAATGAAATCACTCTTAAAAGTAGTAAAGGAGAATGAAAAACTAAAAAAAATCGTGCATTGGATGATGATCCCGAGCGGAGAGGCCCGTCCAAGAACATGGGTAAGCCTTTTTTTAAACCCTTTCTTTCATAAAAAAGGTAAAAATAGCCGCATCAGATCAAGAACACGGCTGGATGTTTTACCGTTTAACAGTTTCGAAATGGGCGATGACGCGATCATAGAGGATTTTTGTACCATTAATAATGGAGTTGGAGCTGTATACATTGGAAACAGAACACTTATTGGAATGAGTAATGTGGTTATAGGACCAGTAAATATTGGCGACGATGTGATTATTGCCCAAAATGTGGTGATCAGCGGCCTTAACCATGCCTATCAGGATGTTAATCTTCCCATCTCTAAACAACCGGTAACTACCTCCCAGGTTAAAATCGGTAATGGTAGCTGGATCGCGGCGAACGCGGTTATAACAGCAGGAGTTACGATAGGAACACATGTAGTCATTGCAGCAGGTGCAGTGGTTACCAAAGACGTTCCGGATTTTTGTGTAGCAGCCGGTAATCCTGCAAAAGTGATCAAGAAATATGAGCCAAAAACTGGATTATGGTCTAAAACAAGTTGAGCTATCCGGCCAGTTACATCACCCGAACCCTAGTTTGCCGAAAATCAACGGCTTGCAAGCATTTATTGACTTGAGAAATATCAATATTTTGATGAAATATTTAATACTATGAAAATTTGCTTTTAACTTTGCAAGTTAAAGACCAACAAACTATTAATCCAAGTTTATGATAAAAATGTTACGTTTTCAGATAATCGTCGTGTTGTCTCTATGTATCTTTAAAAGCGCTTTTGCCCAGTTTCCTTATGTAGAAAGTTTCCGTTACTCCACCTCGCAGGGAATCATCTTTGGCGGTGCTCCATCTGCTTTTTTAACCGCTGCCGGTAGTGCTTACAATATGGGTACCTCGAGCCATACAGGCACGCCTTTGGATGCGAATGGAAATGGGTACCTAAGGCTGACAAGCAATGTTCAAAATCAGAAAGGCTATGTCATCAATACCACCAACTTTCCTTCGGGTAATGGTCTTAAAGTTGCTTTTGAGTATTATATATACGGTGGAACAGGCGCGGATGGAATCAGTTTTTTTCTTTTTGATGCAAACGCAAATCCATTTGTTATCGGTGGATTTGGTGGCTCTCTTGGATATGCACAGATCACCACCACTACCCCAATCTCTCCCGGGGTGAGTAATGGTTACCTGGCCATCGGACTTGACGAATATGGAAATTTTTCCAATCCAACTGAAGGCAGGCAGGGAGGCATAGGCTTTAAGCCTGGCTCAATAACCCTTCGGGGCAGGGGAAATGGGGCGGCATTAACCTCAGGTAATTATACTTATCTAACCAGTGCAGACCTGAATCAATTCGGTTTCCCCCTTGTAGGAGATGGCGGGCAACGTCAGCCTGATTCTACCAATACAGGATATAGAAGAGTTTATATGGATCTTGCTCCGCAACCTGCAGGAGGCTTTAATGTAACGGTGAGGGTTACCCGTGGAGGAGCAAAACCAATTACTACAACGGTGATCAATAACTTCTATTACGCTGAGGCTGCTCCGGATAACCTGCGTTATGGCTTCGCTTCTTCTACCGGCGACCTGACGAACTTTCACGAGATCAGACAAGTAACTATTGATGCGCATAACCAGACGGGCTTAACAAATCCACTGGCTAAAAATGATGCTTTAACGCTATGCCAGGGAAACCAGGCCGTGGTAGACGTAACCGCTAATGATACGACAACGAACTCTGGTGCGGTATTAAATAAATCAACAATTGACCTTGACCCTAACCAAAATGGAATACAGACTAGTTATACCGTTTCCGGCAAAGGAACTTTTTCCGTAAATTCGGAAGGGAATGTGCAGTTTATACCTGAACAGAACCTCTTTGGCACGGTTTCCGGATCTTACACCGTAAAAGATTCGTATGGAAGAACATCTAACCCGGCAACCATTTCATTAACCTATGTTGCTGCGCCAAGTCAGCCAGATGCCGGGGTGGACCAGCTGCTTAATATTTCTACTTCTACTACAACCTATACGCTGCAGGGCAATAGTACTGGCACCAACAGTGGATTATGGACACAGTCGTCAGGACCAACCGGCGCATCGATAGTAAATCCTCAACAGCCAAATGCAATTGTAAACAACTTGACTGGAGGCATTTATACATTTAAATGGACACTTACTTCTCCAGGAGGATGTCAGCTTTCAGATGAGGTTCAGCTTATTGTAAACCGCATACCTGTAGCTGTTAATGATACCGTAACGACTAGTAAGGATACTAATGTACCCATCAGCATACTTAGCAATGATACTGATGCGGACGGTAATTACACCATCAACCCTTCATCCATCAGCATCAAAAGTCAACCTTTACACGGCACACTTGTTGTTGATCCTGTAAGCGGAATTGTAACTTACAGGCCTGCAGCCAATTACAGCGGATATGATTCATTTGTATATACCATAAAAGATAATTATGGTGCAGAATCTAATACGGCAATCGTCAACATTGCTGTAAATATCAAGCCGGTTGGTGCGGCGGATATTGCCAATACAGCGGCTGATGTGCCTGTAACTATCCATGTACTGGATAATGACCCTGGTAAAGCAGGATCAATTGTTATCAAAAAAACAGATCCACTAAAAGGCACTGTTGTACTTAACCCTGATGGAACATTTACCTACTCACCTAATGCCGGCTTCAGTGGAAAAGACAGCTTTACTTACATCTTGCAAAATAAAGATGGTTTACAATCTGATCCGATCACAGTAACGGTTAACGTGAAACCTTTAGGCAATCCTGATGCAGCCTTTACTGTTACAGGAAATCCCATCACCATAGCGGTGAAAGATAATGACCCCTCCAAAACGGGTACTACGGTCTCTTTACAACTTCCTCCAACAAATGGTACGGTAAGTTTTGATGCCACAGGAAACCCTATTTACACGCCAAATCCGGGTTTCTCAGGAAAAGATAATTTTACCTACACCCTAAAGACTGCCGATGGAGTTTCTTCCGATCCCATCAGTGTAACGGTTTCTGTTAAACCTTTAGGTTCTCCGGATGCCTATACTACTCCTTTTAACCAGTCGATTGAAATTCCTGTAAAAGATAATGATCTTGGTAAAAACGGCACTAGCGTGGTATGGGTAACAGCTCCTAAGAATGGCACTGTAAGCATCAGCACGACCACTGGACTACCTGTTTATACCCCTAATGCAGGCTTTAGCGGACAAGATGTTTTCACCTATATTTTAAGGACCAGTGACGGCATTGATTCAGAGCCAATAACTGTAACAGTAACTGTAAGCCCGGCAATCATCATCACGGCACCTGATATCAGTGTGGAAACACCGGTAAATGGTCCAAAATTAATCAACATTCCTATACCTACAGGCGGAAAGATTACCATCACCAATCCACCTAAAAATGGTACAATAACTTATGATCCGACCACTGGACAGCCGATCTACACCCCTAACCCGGGTTATTCCGGCCCTGATGAGCTCACCTATATTATTATAGATAAGAACGGTACTCCATCTACTCCAGGTAAGGTTACGATTACGGTACTTATTCCGGCCAAAATTGGATTGGCCAAGCGTTTAAAATCAGCGCCCGTTCGAAATCAGGACGGAAGCTATAGTGTTAGCTATTCATTTGTGATCACCAACTTTGGCCAGATAGCCATAAAAGATATCAGTGTAACGGACGATCTGTTTGCCACGTTTAGGGGAAATACCTTTGAAGTACTAAAAATCAGTGCAACAGGTGGATTAACTGCAAATACCAGCTTCAACGGGTCATCTAATAAAAATATGCTTACAGGGAGCAATACCTTAGCTAAATCAGCTTCTGGCACCATTGATATTGACGTTAAGGTATCACTTGATCGGTACGACGGAAGTTTCAGTAACCAGGCTACTGCTGAAGGCTTTTCAGTAAGCGATAACAGTAAAACTACGGATGTATCAACCGATGGGACTAAACCAGATCCCATTACCGCAGGAGATGTCAGCCCATCGCAGCCAACAGTTGTTAACCTGATCAAGGAAGATCTTTTCATCCCAGGAGGATTTTCTCCAAATAATGATGGCATCAACGATTATTTTGTGGTAGGCAATACCAATGGAAAAAAAATCAATCTTGACATTTTCAACCGCTGGGGAAATCTGATCTACCGCTCAAAAAGCTATCAGAACGACTGGAATGGAAAAACAACTGAAGGTATCCATGTGGGAGAAGAAGTTCCGGCAGGAACCTATTATTATATTTTGACTATTGATGGCACAGACAGACGTGTAGGCTATATTACAATTAACAGATAAGATGAAAAGATATATTATAATTTTAATACTGTCACTACTTTTTACTAAAAGTTGGGCCCAGCAGGATGCCATGTATACGCAGTATATGTTCAACACACTTGCCATAAATCCTGCCTATGCCGGAAGCAGGAACCTGGTATCAGCAACTGCACTTTACCGTAACCAGTGGACAGGAATTGAGGGAGCGCCCAGAACCGGGACCTTTACTATAGATGCGCCCATATTAAATAAAAGATTTGGTGTGGGTTTACAGGTTTTTAGCGATAAACTAGGTGTTACGCAAACTACGGGTGGTTCTGCAAGCGCAGCATACCGGATTAGAATGGAAAAAGGAAGTCTGAGCTTTGGCTTACAAGGTTCTATTAGCCATTATAGTGCACGACTTAGCAGCGTTTTATTAAATTCAAATCCTGGCTATGATCCTGCGTTTATGAATGATGCGAGTAAAACACTTTTTAACTTCGGAACGGGGATATATTACAACTCAGACAAATTTTACCTTGGTATAGCTGCACAAGATTTGCTTGGTAATAGCCTGAACAATACCTCCAGCGGCAACAACCTACAGGCCAGGCAGGTTCCACATCTTTTTGTTACTGCAGGTTATGTTTTCCCACTGGCTGAGGACTTTAAGCTGAAACCCTCATTCTTGATCAAAGGGGTAAAAGGTGCTCCTTTAGAAGCTGATCTTAATGCAGCGCTATGGATTAAAAATACATTGGCCATTGGAGCGGGTTACAGGACAAATGCAGACATCAGTGCGCTGCTCGAGGTGCAGGTTAGCCCTCAGATCCGTATTGGCTACAGCTACGACAGAAGCACCACTGAATTGCAAAACTTCAATTCAGGCAGTCATGAGATTATGCTGAGATACGAATTTGGGTTTGAAAAAAACAAAATATTATCACCAAGATTTTTCTAAGTTATGAAATTTGATATTAAAGTAACGCTATTCATATTCCTGGGCCTTACCCTCGCACTTTGTACCTCAATATATGCGCAGAACAATCCACACATTCAAAACGATTTAAATGCAGCGCGTAAGAATTTTAATTCACTCGAATATGTATCTGCAATAAGCAAACTTAGGAAGGTACTGGCAAAAGATTCATCCAATTTAGAGGCATTAGAAATGCTGGCCTACAGTTTCAGGATGACAAAAAATTACCCGGGCGCACTGAAAACTTATCGAAAACTGACCTCACAATCAGCCATGAAAAATGAGTGGGCCTTATATTATGCAGAAAGTTTAGCCAACAATCAACAGTATGAAGAATCAGAGCGGTGGTATAGGAAATACCTCTCATTGGTACCTACTGATAAAAGAGCAGCAGCTTTCGCCTCTACAAACCTGGCCAAGATCAATAAAAATTCAAATCATTGGAAGATAGGTTTTTTGAATATTAACACTCAGGCTTCTGAATATGCTCCGACTTTTTACAAAGAAGGCCTTATGTTTACCAGTAACAGGCAATCGGAAAATTTTTCAAAACATATCTTTAAATGGGACAACACGCCTTTTAGCAAACTCTATTATGTGAATAAACTCGCAGATTTGAAGGTGATTAATCAAGACAGTCTAATCAATTCAAAAAGTTCAGCTGATAAACAGAAAATTAGATATAATGATGATGATACTCCGGAAACCAGTAATGATAACAACGTTTTGTCTGCTTATACCAGTACGATAGAAAGAGATACTTTAAACCTGATTTATGGCCAGAATAAAATGGTGAAAAAGCTAGGTGGAATTTTTAATAATAAATATCATACTGCGGCGGCAGCTGTATTTCCTGATGGATCAATCATTTTTACAGGGAACAATTATTTAAATGGAAAAACCGCTAAGAGTAATGATGGAACCATCAAACTGAAACTTTACACCGCTTATGGGCCTAATCTCAGTGCAACAAAAGAGTTTCCTTATAATAGTAATGAGTACTCTACCGGCCATCCGGCATTAACACCTGACGGAAATATACTTGTTTTTGCCTCTGACCGCCCCGGGGGCTTTGGTGGGACAGATTTATACTATTGCGTAAAAGCTGGCCGAGGCGAATGGACAAGTCCCATTAACATGGGTAAGCTAATCAATACGGAAGGAAATGAAATGTTTCCAAGTTTTGATCATGAAGGAAATCTGTTTTTTGCTTCAACCGGACTTGCCGGTTTTGGAGGATTAGACCTGTTTCAGGTACCACTTAAAGAAATGAAACCAACAACCTCTCCTGTGAATATGGGCGCTCCTATAAACTCATCTAAAGATGACTTTGCTCTTATTATGACTCCAGACGGGAAGAAAGGATATTACAGTTCGAACAGAGAGGGAAATGACAACATTTATGAATTTAGGAGATCTACTTACAAAATTATACTACAGGGAACACTTACAGACGCAAGAACTCGTATACCACTAGCCGGAGGACGTATTCTGATGCATCATCTTGATGGTAATGATACCATTAAAACGGATAACGAAGGACGTTTTAGAAGAGAGCTACCGGCAGAGACAGACTATGAGGTGACGGCTCAAAAACTTGGCTACATTAACAATATACAATTTACCACCTCAGTAGGGATACAAAAGGATTCGGTGATTAATCTTGATATCAGACTGAATAAAACGGAAAGTGCTCAACAGTATGTGCTGAACCATTGCGATTCATTAAAGAGGGTTTTTTCCGTAAAAAATATATACTATGATTTGGATAGATCGGAAATCAGGCCAGATGCCAGGGGTGCACTTAATGAACTCGCAGACCTGATGAGAAAATACCCAGAAATTACGATCATAACTTCCAGCCACTGTGATAGCAGGGCATCAGAAGAATACAATAGAAACCTATCTTTAAGACGTGGTGAATCGGCTAAACAGTATCTGATTGCACGTGGAATACGCTCAGATCGGATCAGAGTGGAGTATTACGGAAAAACCCGGTTAGTTAATCGCTGCTATGATGGCGTTAATTGTTCAGAGGAAGACCAGCAGCTTAACAGGCGGACTGAATTTGATGTGATTTTACAGGGTGTAAACATCACAAGGGAGAATTGTTCAGATAGATAGAATAAAAAGGATTACGATTAGACCTACAATTATTAAATTGAAAAAGCATATCATGATTGATATGCTTTTTTAATTTAATGGAAAAGTAAACGGGTTGAAAGGACTATACATTTTCATTTTGCCTCATTGCACGAAATGTTGCCAAAAGGATGGCCAGATCCAGCCTTAAAGAATATTTTCTGGCATAAAAGTTATCGAGCTTTTTACGCTCCCGTTCAGACATTTCTCCTTTACCCCGCCTACTTACCTGCCATAGACCGGTAAGCCCAGCGGGCGCCAGAAAACGTAAAGCCCATTCATCGGAAGTGAGCGACTTGGCTTCGTAAAGCGGAAGGGGGCGGTTTCCAACAAGAGACATGTCTCCTTTGATTACATTGAAGAGCTGGGGTAGCTCATCTAAGCTATATCTGCGTATAAAAGCGCCAACCTTTGTAATCCTTGGATCATTCTTTATTTTGATAAAAGTAGCTGAGGTACCTTCAGTAGGCGTATACTGGTTGAGTTTTGAAAGTTTAACCAGATCTTCGCTACTTTGATGTCGCATGGAGCGGAATTTAAAAAAATCAAATATTTTATAGCCTGCTCCAACCCGTTTGCTCCTGTAGATGATTGGCCCCTTGGATTCCAAGCGGATTAGAAGCGCTATCAGACTGAACACAGGAATCAACAGAAGAAAAATAAAGCAGGCAACGCAAAGATCAAAAATCCGTTTTTTTATCGGGAACTTAGCTTTTAATTTGATTACAGCAGCTCCGCTTACACGCGGCCGGAAAGAGCGCAGCTTAATCAGGAATTTAATCCTGATGCAAAGATCTTTCACAGGAATCGGGGAAATATACAGATCACTAACATTAAGCATCAAAGCCATTTGAGATAACTTTTGACCAGGTGAGGCAGATAAAAAAATAATCACGATCTCCCTCAGCAAAGTGTTTAGCTTTAGTTTCTCTACAAACTGAAAACATTCCCCCTCTTCATCCACTTCTATTAAAATTGCATCCGGAAGATTAAGCAGGGTCTGCTTTGAAATGAATTCTGCCAGGCTTGCAATTTCCTTATGCGCTTCTACTTTAAAATGGCTTTGTAGTTCTGGAAGAAGTTCAGGTAGGAAGACCTCTCCAGCATACATGATGTGGGTGTAATCACCATTAACGATCCCATTGGCTTTATCATCAGTTGACTGCATGGTTTTCCAGTATATTACTCATAGCCATTTCAAGATCGAGCGGATTGAACGGCTTGGAAAAGTATGCATCAACTTTAAAAGGGATCGCGCTTATTTGAGTGGAGAGATCTTTAATCCCAGAAAGTACAATTATCGGTATATGCCTATAAAGTCCACTGATCTTTAGATTGCTGATGAGTTCAGAGCCACTCATATACGGCATATTGATTTCCGAAATAATAATGTCTGGCATATTTCCCTTATGCAACCATTGCATAGCTTCAACTGATCCCGACTGCATTGAAAGGTTATATCTATCTCCTAAAATTACGCCTAAAAGGTTTAGCATGTGTATTTCTGTATCAATTACCAGAATTTTCTTTAGTTCCATATCGTTAATCTAGATTTAAACAAATTTAACCAGAACCTGTAGAATAAAAAATACATTTTGTTCAATTATTACATTTGTTGACATAGATCAAAAGGAATATATTATTTCATGCACGCTTTTTTAAATGAATTTAATTTATTGCTCAACAATAAATCCAATTGACATGCAAACTGCAAGTGTCGAGGTTATCTTACTTAAAAATCCAATACAGTTTAGGAATGCATGGTCAGCCCGCCTCAAATTTCAAAAAAAGCACGAACTGAAATTGTAACTTAAAAACACATTAATAAAAAAAATGGCCAGCGTACTAAAAGTAACTCAATAATAAAACAGGACTGATTCAGTATTGCTGACGACGGGAAATTACGGGAGGTGAATTTTACTGAATCCTAAAAACCTTTGCTTCAGAATGAACTAAATCTTAATGATTTGAGATGAAATCACGACCAATCAATAATAAATTATAGTCTGCCATCAACCAAATCACGTTGAATAAATGATTTGGTATCGAAGATGACCGATCCTTTCGCTTTAAAAGCGGCATAGTTAATATTTAAGAACTGTTGATGAGCCACTGCTAAAATGATGATGTCATAATGTTCAAAATGATCATTTTGAATCATCTGGATATTATATTCAGCCTTTACTTCAGCAATATTGGCCCATGGATCATATACATCCACCTCCATACTAAAAGATTTAAGTTCTTTGTAAATATCGATCACTCTTGTATTTCTCGTATCCGGGCAATTTTCCTTGAAAGCGAAACCCAATATGAGGGCTTTGGCTCCGTTAATTACCTTATTTCTTGCCACCAACATCTTTATCACTTTGTTGGCGACGAACATGCCCATATTATCATTTACTCTACGTCCAGACAGAATTACTTCGGGCTTATAACCTAAAGCTTCAGATTTATGGACCAAATAATAGGGATCAACACCAATACAATGCCCGCCTACTAAACCAGGCTTATAGTTAAGAAAATTCCATTTAGTAGCAGCAGCAGCCAATACATCCGCGGTATCAATCTCCATGCGGTCGAAAATCAAGGCCAGTTCATTTACGAAAGAGATATTGACATCCCGTTGGGCATTTTCTATCGCTTTTGAGGCTTCGGCAACTTTAATGCTAGGTGCCAGATGTGTACCAGCAGTAATGATTGAAGCATAAAGTTGATCTATTTCAGTAGCAATATCGGGGGTAGAGCCTGAGGTGACCTTTTTTATTTTCGTAAGTGTATTAACTTTATCACCAGGATTTATTCTTTCTGGCGAATAACCACAGAAAAAATCGATGTTATATTTTAAACCTGATTTTTGTTCTAAAACAGGTACACAATCTTCTTCGGTACAGCCCGGGTAAACGGTAGATTCATAAATGACGATATCACCCGATTTAAGTATTCTGCCCAACATTTTACTCGCATCAAGTAATGGCTGCAGATCTGGTCGTTTAAGGTGATCTATAGGCGTTGGTACAGTGACAATATACATGTTACAGGTAGCCAAATCTGCTAATTTAGCACTCAACGTTAAGCCAAATCCAGGCGAGGAAAGCACAGCTTTTAAGTCTTCCAGATTGGCTTCGTGGGTACGATCTTCCAATTGCTTTAGCTCTTCAACACGGCTTTCATTTGTATCAAAACCAATTACTTTATATTTCTTTGCAAATTCGATAGCCAGCGGAAGCCCGACATAACCTAAACCTATAATCGCAATTTGCTTTTTTGTATTCATTTTTCCCTTGGTGATGGTGCAAATATAAGATAAATCAATAATGCTTTATCTGAATCTTTTAACCCCAAAAAAGCACAAAATATTACAAAGAACACGGATTATAGACCGTTTAGTTAGAAATATGGGATGTATTTTTTAGGATAAACTTTTTATTGCCCACTAAGCGATACTTTTAGCACCAGACAACAAAGCTTATAAAATAAAATCGCCGATAAATGACATTGCATTTACCGGCGATTTATAAGGTTATATTTTTAAATCAATTATTTGATTTGTTTTAAAAGATAACTGCCATAACCACTTTTTACCAGTGGAGTGGCAATAGCCTTAAGCTGCTCCGCATCAATAAAGCCCATACGATAGGCGATCTCTTCAATACATCCTATTTTCAAGCCTTGGCGTTCTTCAATAATTTGAACAAATTGCCCTGCTTGCATTAATGAGGTGAAAGTTCCGGTGTCTAACCAGGCCGTTCCACGGCTTAGTACGCCAACTTTTAATTTGCCACGCTCAAGGTAAACTTTGTTCACATCAGTAATTTCATATTCACCACGTGGAGAGGGCTTAACATTTTTTGCAATTTGAACAACCTCATTATCATAAAAATATAAGCCAGGTACGGCATAATCCGATTTAGGCTGAACAGGTTTTTCTTCAATAGAGATGGCCTTTTTTTCTGCATCAAACTCTACTACGCCATAGCGTTCTGGATCTGATACCTGGTAAGCAAATACCACACCCCCATCTGGATCAGAACTGGCCTGTAATAATTTTGCCATACCATCGCCATGAAAAATATTATCACCCAGAACCAAAGCCACTTTATCAGTACCGATAAATTCCTCGCCAATAACAAAAGCCTGAGCTAAACCATTAGGTTCGGCCTGTACAGCATAACTAAATTTACAGCCTAAATTCGATCCATCACCTAATAACTTCTCAAAATTTGGGAGATCATGTGGAGTAGAGATAATTAAGATTTCTTTTATCCCTGCTAACATCAGTGTAGATAAAGGATAATAAATCATCGGTTTATCATAAACCGGCATCATTTGTTTACTACAAGCCAAAGTTAAAGGATGCAAACGCGTTCCACTACCACCAGCTAAGATTATACCTTTCATTCGTATTAGATTTGAGATTTAAGAATTTAGATTAAGGCCCTTACCTTAACATCTGTATTACTTCTATTTATTAATTTGTTTTATACACGCTACCAGGCTATCTCTCCAATAAGGAATTTCGATATTAAAGGTTTCTTTAATTTTAGTTTTATCCATAACTGAAAATGCCGGGCGCAAAGCCTTAGTAGGATAAGCAGATCCAGGAATAGGATTGACTTTAACATTGGTTTGACTTACGTCAAAAATAGCCTTTGCAAAGTCGAACCATGACGTTACGCCTTCATTGCTATAGTGATAAACGCCGTAGGTAGCTTGTCCAGATTCAATAATATCATAGATAGCATTGGCCAGATCAATAGCATAAGTAGGCGTGCCCACCTGATCAGCAATGATATTCAGTTCATCACGTTCTGCGCCAAGTTTAAGCATGGTTTTCACAAAGTTGTTTGCATACTCAGAATACAGCCAGCTGGTACGAATGATAAAATGAGCGGGTAGTTTGGCTTTTACTGCTAACTCACCGTCAAGTTTGGTCACGCCATAAACATTGATTGGTTTTGCTTCATCATCTTCCTTTAACAGTTTCACTTCATTTCCTTCGAAAACGAAATCTGTAGAAACATGAATTAACGTAGCACCGTTTGCCAGGCAGGCTGAAGCGAGATAGGCAGCACCAGTTTCATTAATCGCTTTGGAAAGATCAACTTCGTCTTCTGCTTTATCAACAGCAGTATAAGCTGCACAATTGATTACAAATTCCGGCTGTTCTTTTGTTAAAAGCTCATCTAAACCACTTTCATTTAAAATATTGGCATCCTGCTCGGCCGGAAAAACAATTTCTGTAATTCCTCTTCGCTCTGCAACCACCTTTAAACACTGGCCCAACTGCCCGCCGGCACCAATTACTAATATTTTACTCATATATGTTGTAGTTCGGCAAATGGTTTCAGTAGCAAATCCTTATCAGAAACAGCTTGATCTTCTTCAGGGATTAACCAATTGATATTCAAATCCGAATCGTTATAAATAACGCCGGTTTCTGAAGCTTTATTGAAAAAGTTATCACATTTATATAAAAACTCAGCAGTTTCGCTTAATACCGAAAAACCATGTACGAATCCTCTTGGGATATACAACTGTAATTTATTTTCTGCACTTAAACGCACGGCAATATGTTTACCGTATGTTGGGGAACCGGGACGTACATCTACCGCAACATCCAATACCTCACCCTTGGTTACACGAACGAGTTTGGCCTGGGCAAATTCACCCGTTTGCGCGTGCAAACCACGGATAACCCCATAAGAAGAGTAGGATTGATTATCCTGAACAAATTTTCCTGATAAACCAGTCTTTTCTTCAAAGGTATTTTGATTAAAACTTTCAAAAAAATATCCTCTGGCATCTTCAAATACCCTTGGTTTAATGATCAGGCAGTCTTTTAATCCTGTTTGTTCAATTTCCATTATTTACCGCTGTACTGTTGTTCATAATAAGATTGATAGTTACCAGAAGTAACATTGTTTAACCACTCTTCATTTTGAAGATACCAGTCAACAGTTTTAGCCAACCCTTCTTCAAATTGTAAGCTTGGTACCCAATCTAATTCTTTTTGCAGTTTGGTAGAATCAATAGCATAACGTAGATCATGGCCAGCACGGTCAGTTACATAAGTGATCAATTTAGCAGATTCACCCGCTTCACGACCCAGTTTCTGATCCATAATGGTACAAAGCAGATTGATCAGATCGATGTTTTTCCACTCGTTATGCCCGCCGATATTATAGGTATCTCCTGTTTTCGAATTATGAAAAATTACATCGATTGCCCGGGCGTGATCTTCTACCCATAACCAATCACGTACATTTTCACCCTTACCATAAACAGGCACAGGTTTGTTATTTTTAATATTATTGATCGCTAATGGAATCAACTTTTCAGGAAAATGATGAGACCCATAGTTGTTTGAGCAATTAGAAATTACACAATCCATGCCATAAGTATCGTGATAGGCCCTTACAAAGTGGTCAGAGCTGGCCTTTGATGCAGAATATGGACTATGTGGATCGTAAGCTGTAGTTTCAGTAAACATGCCTTCTTCACCTAAAGCACCATAAACTTCATCTGTACTTACATGATAAAAACGCTTTTTGTCATAATCACCTTTCCAATATTCACGGGCAGCATTTAATAAATTCACAGTCCCGATTACATTGGTGATTACAAAAGCGGTTGGATCAGAAATAGAACGGTCTACATGGCTCTCCGCTGCAAGGTGAATTACGGCATCGAAATTTTCGGCTTTAAACAGCTCAAACATTGCAGTAGCATCCGCAATATCTTCTTTTACAAATCTATAATTAGGTTTATTTTCAATATCAGTTAAGTTAGCCAAATTACCTGCATAAGTAAGTTTATCTAAATTGACGATTTCGTATTGAGGATAGTTATTAACAAAACGGCGAACTACATGGGAGCCAATGAAGCCCGCACCACCAGTAATTAAGATTTTCTTCACGTTATTAAATGATTTTACAGTCGGGCTAAATTAAATGTTTTTTAAACAATAAACAATTTAATTTTGGATTATTAACTTCTGCATTGCTAAAAATCAATTACTGTCTAACGAATTGTTTAAAATATTATTTAGTTATTGCTTTTTAAGTCAATTTCTATAAACACTAACGAAATTAAACCGGTTTTGACTTCTTCACAAGTGTAAATTGTTGGCAAATTATGATTCAAAACTTATTATCATGTTAATTTTTTAACAAAAAAATAATATGGCAAGGCAAAACCTCAACTAAATATAACTTCAACATGAAAGAAATACAGGTAAATAGCTAAATTTTTCAGTATGGAGGTAAGTTTTACTAGATTAAACAAACCATAAAGATGAAGATAATATTATAAATCAAATACAAACCATCAATAACTCACAGCGCTGCCACCGAACTTTCCAATTCCTTATACCACTCTTCACCATATTTCCTGATCAGCGGCCCTTTTAGAAAACTGTATACCGGAACCTTAAGTTCGCGGCCAAATGTACAGGCATCATGGCATATATGCCAACGATCGTAGTTCAACACTTCAAATTCTGGATATTTGGTAATGCGAATTGGGTACAAGTGGCAGGAAATTGGCTTTTGCCAGTCTACAATGCCTTGTTCATATGCTTTTTCAATCGCACATTTGGTAATGCCGCCTTCAAACAATACATAAGCACATTCTTTATTTTTATCTACACAAGGGGTGGTCAGGTCACCATCTTCATCCACTACATAAACTCCTTGTTCTTCAATGGCTTTAATACCTTTTTCGTTTAACAAGTGTTTTATTTTGGGATAAATCTCCTCCAGCACCGCTTTTTCATCATGATCTAAAGGTGCTCCTGAATCACCTTCCACACAGCAGATTCCTTTACATTTGCTTAAATTACAAACAAAGTTTTCCTTCAATACATCTTCGTGCACCAGCACCTGTTCAACTTCTATCATCATTATTCTTTTGCTAAAGCATATTTGAGCCCATTGGCCGATTTTAATTCCATTGTAACTGCACCAACCAATATTTCAACCTGAGCTTTCACCGGCACCCGGTTTCCATCATCGGTTACCCAGAGGTATAACCGGCTATCTTTTTTGAAGATACGCCCAGGCTTGATAGAAGGGCTGAACTTCAAACAGCGGATATTACCTAATTTACTCTTTACCGTTTCTTTACCGATATACTCTACCTCTAAGGCTGAAATTTCATCACCTAAGAAATAGTTCAGTTTAAACTTATCTCCAACCTTGATTTTGCTCATATCCAGGCTCCTGGCAAAATAATAAGCTGAAACGAGGTCAAAGGTCTGTTTGGTTGGTGTATTGAAGGTACCTCTATTAGAAACTACTTTTTTTCCATCCTGATTAAAACGCGCCTTATCCTGTCGTTTATAGCTGGCCTCACGTATATTTTCCTGATAGAAATAAGGTAAAAGATCATTTTTATCAATGTAAGAGTCGTAATGATCTCTTATTTTATAAAAAATATCAAATGTACCAGACGTCTGCGCATCGACCGTAAGTTTGTATGTTGGTTTATTATCAAACTTTAAATCAGAATTAGTTACCTTAATCGTGGCTTCTGCCGCGGTAATAAACCCATACCTTAGTTTATATTGTAAAACTTCACCTTCCTGAAATACAGCTTCTTTCTTCAATGGAAGTTCCTGAGCCATGGTGAAGAGACTACATAGGCCGGCTGTAATTGTAATCAATAATGTTTTCATTGCTTTTGTACTCATTTCTGTGTGTTATGAGGAAAAACCATTTTTAATAGTATGGTTAAATTTTTCCTTTATGAAGATATACAAAAAGCCAACCAAAGTTTAATCTTTCTTATATTCATGCTCACGAACAAGAGATCGATTAATAATATCCCGTTTGAAACACAACTCTGATATATGAGCTTAGAGTCGTCACCCTGAATTCATTTCAGGGTCTGTTTTGAATAAAAGATGCTGAAATAAATTCAGCATGACGATCGCTCAAGGCTAGGGGCTTAAAATTTAATCTTTTCTTTTATACACAGGCACCGTAGAGCATGGCTCACCAAACATAATACTTTTCACAACTGGAGTAAGCAGATTGGTCACTTCTACGTAGGCAGCAACCGGCACTTCAATATCACCACATCCTTTTACCACCACACGTTCATTTGCATAATCCTGGGGATTGATTTTAGCCAATGCCTTGGTAAACAAAACCGCTTCCAAAGTATTTAAATCGCCAAAAACCACTTCGTTTGCATAGGGCTTTAGTTTATTAGCCAACAGCATATAGGCCCATGTTGGCACAATGGCATCTGCAGAACAGGTAATTGCCACATTCTTATCCTGATACTGCGCCCAATCGTGATCCTTTATAAATGCCCGAAAATCTTTCTCCCTTAACATTAAGCCGTGAAACAGATTATCTACAATATCATATACAACCCGTTCGCCCTTATGATAAAAATCTTCAAGGTTCAAAGTAATTAAACCACTATTGGCAACTTTATTGATGATGTTTTCCTGAATTTCCATGACCTTAAATAAAAAAACCGTTCCGACTGATCGTTGGAACGGTTACAAAATTACGTATTTTCTAATTAATAGAATTTCACACGATTGTCTTTTATCTTGGCATTATCCTGTAAAGCCTGGAAAGCTGATCCTAATGAACGCTGACCCAAACTTAACAACATGCTTTCTTTTTGTTTAAACATGTTTGCGATTGGAGCAGGGTTTGTAAATCCATCAACGGTAAATACATAAACACCACGCTCACCCTGAACAGGAGCAGACAATTTGCCCGGCTGTGAACCGAACACACTACCTACCAATGCATTTTCTTGTGCAACACCTGGAATTACAGGATTGGCAAATACCACATTCTGCACTGGATTAACCGGACGGGCAACTTTAGCCGCTACCTGATCGATACTTCCTTTACCTGCGTTAGCTAATTTCTCTTTCAGTTGTTTTGCTTTAACTGCGTTGAGTACCATTGGTTCAATTTCTTTCTTCACATCAGCTAAAGATAAAATACCTTTTGGACTGATGTTGGTTAAACGTGCTACCACATAAGCATTGCTCATGGTATAAATTTCAGGTAAAACATCACCTTTATCTGCCGCGTAAGCATCTTGAATCAGTTTACGTGGGTTATCTAAACCTGCTGCAAATCCTTGTGTTGCGGTAACTTTATCGGCTACGCCTACTTTTAATCCCTTTTGAGTTGCAAGTTTACTGAAATCGTTACCTTTTACATCCGTTAAGAAACTACTTGCAGCTTTGTAAGCTGCTGCCTGGGTTTTGCTACTTGCTGCCAATGCTTTTTCTACATAGGCCAATTTAGCCACTTTAGAAGAACCGATCTGTTTTTCGATTTTAATAACATGGTAACCGAATTGCGATTTTACTACTTTAATATCTCCGGTTTTACCATCAAAAGCAGCATTTTCAAATTCAGGCACCATCGCACCACGTGCAAAAGTACCCAACTCGCCACCTTTATCTTTTGAACCGTCTACACTATAATTTTTAGCCAGTTCCGCAAAATTGCCACCTTTTAAAATTAATCCTTTTAACGAATCAGCTAATTTAAGTGCTTTATCTTCGCCGCCAACTTTAGCTGGATCGATTAAGATATGACTTGCTTTTACCGAATCAGGAGAAATACGGGTAGCCACTACCTTTACAATTTTGTATGAGTTACCACTTAATTTCGGTCCATAGAAGCTGCCTGCAGGTAAAGAAAATACGGCTGAATCAACTGCCGGATCCAATTTACCTTTTGTAATATAAGTGAAAGGAACCTTTACGTCTGAATTGATCGCTGCAAAAAGTGAATCATTTTTAGCCACCTGAAAATCAGCAGCAATTTTATCTACCTGAGCTTTAATGGCCAATGAATCTGCTTTATTTGGGCTGATACTGAAAGTAACATACTCAAAAGCACGTGTTTCCTGCGGATTGTTAAAACGCGCTTTGTTCTGATCATAATATTCCGAATAATCAGCATCAGTTAATTTAACTGATTTATCAGGAATTGAAGCATAATCTAAACTTACATATTTAAAATTGGCCAGTTTGTTACGGTTGTTATATTCATCTGTAGCTTCCAATGATGTTACATAAACCGAATTACGGATTAAGTTAGAATATTTGGTTTGTAAGGCCTGGTTTTTAATCTCCTCCTGTAACATGTTAGATTGCTGCAATGCCTGAGGTTCTTTCGATTTCAAAAAGTTCATCAGGGTAGCACGGTCTAACTGCCCGGTTTGTGGATTAGAAAAATATTGTTTGATCAACGGGCTAGGATTTTGACCTTGTAACAAATCCAGCAATTCGTCTTCCGATATGGTTAAGCCTAAACGATCATACTCTTTAGTTAACAAAACTTTTGCCAACTCGGAGTTCCATGCCTGATCAACAGCCATAGCGGTCATCTGTGCATTGGCGCTACCGCCATATTGTTGTTTCATCTGGTTTACACCCTGATCAACCTTTGGTCCGAACTCATCGATATTGATATCATTACCATCAATAGTTCCTACCACTTTTTGATTTGCCGACCAAAAAGGTTTACCCACGTTAATTGCATCACCTACTAAAAATGCAACAATTGCAAAACCGATTGCAAAGACCAGAATATAGCCTGCACGGTTGCGCAAAAATGTCATTAATCCCATATTGTATTATATAATTTATTTAGTTCTTTTTTAAGAGGGCGCAAGATACAAATTTGCCTTAAAAAAGAAAACACAAAATTTTATTTATCAAGCACCTAATTACTAAGGGGATGGAAGAGGTAAAAATGGATGAAATAAGACGGAATATGGGAGTGAAAATAAGCTTTGGATTTATAGATATGTTGATGGTTTTCCACCACCTCATCCATCTCACATCCCACCTATTACATTCTTTTACGGCGCAACGCCCTCTTTCATATTCAATTCACCATTTCCGCTATCCATTTCGTACGTGCTAAAATCCTGTGGTGCTTTGAAATTTATCCCTTCGCCCACGCTTCCATCAATTCCCTTCACATATACACGTTGGTTGGAATAGAAAATCTTCTTCGATTCGTCCCAAATTAATTCCTGGGAGGAGAAAGTATCGCCCTTACTGCTTTTCACGACTACATTTTTCCGGAATTCGGTTTTGAGCTCATTATCCCTCCTAATCGCATAATCGCAAACGAGGTTTCCATCAATGGAGCCATTAGGGTTATAAAAATCGATGTTAACCCCTTTGATCATTTCCTGATAAGTGCTTCCATTAGCAGGTGTAACCTTATCCAGTATCGGGGCAACTCCTTTTGCTTTGATCCTTGCAGAATCGCTATAAATAATATCTACTCCTAAAGTCCGGTCGCGGGAAAGAATGGTCTTATTGATCGAAACAGCATCTGCTTTTTTTAGATCGTCGTCTCCACAGGAAGCCAGAAAAAAAGGCAATACCAGAAACAGACCATATAAAAATGCTTTCAATTTCATTAATCTACTCGGTACTTACGGAACCAGGTATCGTTCAAGGTAAAACCCAAATGGAAATTAATATACTGTTCTTTAACCAGGTTATTATTCAACGTTCCCCGTTGGCCAAGTTCTGTTGTAAAATTAATTTTATAAAATGCATTACCACCATTAGCAGTAGGTAACGGGAAACCAAAACCTAAAGATGCGCCCATTTGTTTAATATCCTGATTGCCGATTTTGATATACGTTTTATCATAATTGAAACCAATGCGGTAATCTATCCGTTTCATATAACTGTTGTAAGAAAATGCATCAGGTGTCCACTGTCCACCCAAAGATGCTCCCCAGCTATCCTGCAAACCTTGATTTACATCATTGATACTGGTTTTAGACCATTTTCCCATTCTAAAATCGGCACCGATTAACCATTTATCATTCTGTTGGATAGCAATCCCAAAATTGTGCGTTAAGGGTAAAGTAAGGTTAGATTTTCCTTTATTTACCGTATTTAAGGTATCAGCTGCGGTACTTTCATTTCCATCCTGATCTCTGGTATAAAGCGTAGCATAAGAAGTTAGTGTAGAGTTTACTTTTCCAGAAGTGCTTCCGGAGTAACCCAGGGTAACTATCGTTTTCTTGCCTAAAGTGAAATCATACTGGATACCATAAGAGTAACTTAATCCTGCAACACTGTTTTTGGTCTGAAGTTTTGCATTATAAGAGCCTACACTGTTAAATTCTGTAGCGCGGCTGGTTTGAAGATTTCCGAAAATGTATTCCAGGTTACCACCAATCCTTAAGTGATCGCCAAAACGGTAACCATAGCCTAAATAAGCTTTTGATAAACCACCCTCTCCTTCATATAGCTGATTTAAGGTTGTAGTATCAACTTTAACCGTATTCCTGTAGTTATAACCCAGATCAGAATAAGGTAAAATACCAAAACTCAATGCCGATCTTCTGGTAACAGGAGCGGCAAAGGCCAGGTGACTAAAAGTAGAATTAAAACTTGATTCGGTTAAATTGTTGCGGGTCAGATTCGTTACACTTGCACTCATACCAATATCAATAGTGGTTAGCGAAATACCTGCATATGATGCCGGATTCTGCATATTGATGTTATTGAAGCCGGTAACCTTGCTTACTGCGGTAGAGATTCCGCCCATTGCCCTAAACTGGGGCAATAAAGATCCTTTTATATTTCCAAGTCCATATCTGGAATATGGTGATGAAGTGGTAACCTGTGCCTGAGCATTTAAACCACAAACGAGAACGAATATGGCTGCAATATAATTTATTCTTTTGTACATTTTAATCTGCAATAGCTTCATTTAATCCTTTTAACACTAAGTAAGGATCTTTTATAATTTGAGGCGCAAAGATGCTGTTTTGTAATTGTTTATACAAAAAATTAGCATCTCCACCTGTTATAATTACCTTCAGAGCACTTTCTTTTTTATTATTTAGGGCAATAAAGCCTTCAATTTCATTTATTATCCCTTGTAAAACACCGTTTTTTATCGCCGATAAAGTGTCGCTCCCGTCCGGTATATTCTCCCGCTCGTCCCAGTCTATCAATGGCAGGCGACCGGTAAATTCGTGCACAGCCTTAAAACGCATATTAATACCCGGGCTTATACCGCCTCCAAAATATTCCTTCGAGCTACTTAAAACATCGTAAGTGATACAGGTACCCGCATCAACCACTAAACTTGCATTTGCTGGATGTAAGCCATTGGCACCCAAAATAGCTGCCCATCTATCTAACCCAAGGGTGACTGGTGTTTTATATCTGGTTTGCACACCATTCGTTAATAGGGTTGAAAAACGGATATATTCGGTATGTTTTTTTAAAAATACTTCTAATGGCCCGATTTCCTGGTTAACACTACTAATAATAGATTTAGCTGGCGAAAATTTCTCGATCAACTGCGCAAGATCTAGTATTCCAATCTTATTGAAACGCTGATGGTGAACAATTTCTTTATCTGCAAAAACACCCACCTTAACCGCAGAATTTCCAATATCAATGGTTAAACTACGCATTTAAAATCTCCCGCTGCAACTGATATGTTCTTAGCAATTCCAATGACCATTTTTTATCCATCTTAATTAAAACCAAAAAAGCTTTAATTCCAAAATCATCTACAAAGCTATTAATCTTTGTTAAGTTTCATTCTAGTTATTTGTTAAAAAAGGTTAAACAAAAAGAAAATACTGTATCGAAAGCACAAATAAAACGAACAATGTTTCGTAAAACCAACGCTTTTTGGCATTGCTGAAATAGTAGGCTAACAATACCGATCCTGGAGGTACGCAAAGTAAAAAATGCCAGGTCCTGAAATCGGGCTTCAGGTAAAAACTAGCTGCAGAAACAATAAACATGAAAAACAACAGCTGAAAACTTTTTCTTGTACTGATGAAACTCCTGAAGAAATTTTCGCGCAGCTGGAGCGATGCCAATATCATAATTACGGTTACCGGAATGAGTACCAGATAATCATTATAGTTGATTTTAAAAACCGAAGGGAACTTATTGGCCAGTGGCCTCCAAATCTGATAAAATGAGCTTAAATTATCATTCCAGTAATAAAACACCGCCAAAAAAAAGAATACTGTAACAAACCCGACTAAGCCTGCCATCCATTCTCGCCAATTAAACGATCTAAAAAGCAATAGTGCCAAAAAGATCATCATCAACATGGCCATAAAAGGGAAGTAGATTAATGTTCCAGCCCCAATAATCATCCCGATATCAAATATGGTAGTAATGGAATTTGCACTTTTGCCCAGTTTTAAAAACTTATCAATGATCCAGATTAACAAAAAATTGCATAACAATGCCGGACTTAGGATCATAAAAGGCATAAACAAGCTTGTACCGGTAATAAACATCAGTCCCGGCAGAAAACTGGGTTTGGCCAATAGATTATGGTTGTTTACCACCCGGTTGAAAATTAAGGCTTGCACGTAAACCAACAATGCCGCAATAAAAATATTGGTATAGGGGGTAAAGGCATGATCTAAATCAATGTTGATCAGTAAACGCGCAAAGGGTTCCAGGAAATCAAAGTTCAGCTGATCATGCGTTTCCCGAAAAATGGCAATACGTAAAAAGAACGTGTATGCCAGCAAGAATACGAGGTTGATGGGATTTAGCTTTCTAAACTGATTAATCATGCATTTAAAAGAGTAGGCAAAGTAAAGAAAATAATTTAAGAGTAGGAGAAGAAAGATGAAAGCGGAAGGCTTAAAGCTCAAAGGCTAAAGCAGAAAGACCAAGCGTATAGTTCGGGTGTTCAAGAAATTGTCAGCCCGAGCGGAGTCGAAGACCGATTAATAGGTAAAAGCAAAATGCTAAAAAAAATTATCTAGTTTTTTGAAAAGCAGGTTTCTGTTCTTTTCGGCTCCGGTAGCCCTGCCATCCGCTTTATCCCGATAAAAACCTGTGAAACAAGCAAGCAAACCAATCTATAACACAAACCGGTGCTTAATCGGGATGCCCGCTCCTGTCAGGTTTAGCGTACTTGGTACAGTTCGACTGAAACTTAAGCAGAAAAGCCAAAACATAGAGATGCACATAATTGTCCACTGTAGAATTCCACCTTGCAATAAAAGATTGCCTGCCGGCAGCAGGCTGGCTTCGTTGGCCGAAAAGCCTCCTCGAAATGACGTTTAATTTGACTATTAGTCTATCTACTTTGGACTACCGACTCAGGACTGTAGACTTATTACTACGAATTAAACCCTCGCATATTTCTTCACCATATCATCAATAATCTGGGCGGTTTCATCCGGAAAATCAAACTCGTGTTTTTGAGGATTTTCAACCCAGTTTTTAACAATTGGCAACCAGTTACGGGTACTCCCCCAAATTACCGGCAAACCAAATTGTTTTAAAGCATAAGCATTACACTGCTGTTCGAACTGGAAACGCATAGGAGCAACCAACAGTTTTTTCTTTAGATAAAGTGCCTCGGCAGGTCCTTCAAAACCACCACCCGTGAATAAACCTTCGCAGGTAGCCAGACTTTTATTAAATTTTTCGTTACTAACCGGCTCTACAAAAACATTCCCTTCCTGATAGGCCACATTGCTGTGTTTAGAAAAAACCTGCCACGTAACACCTGGGAGTTGTTTAAAAAGCTTTACCAGGCGTTTATCATCTATTGCCGGAAGATAGACCGTATAATGTCCTAAATTTTCGTTTTTCAGGTTTCGGATTTCTGCCCTGATTACAGGCGTATGAATAAAGTTATCATAACGATCGAAATGAAAGCCGATGTGGTATTTGGTAGGTGCGTAACGGCTCAAGATCAGTTTGCCCCAATCCAGCGTTCTTGGGCGAGGTACTTTTTTCGATTTAAATGCAGCCTGATGACTTAACGATACGCATTCTATGCCCTGCAGTTTACAGGCCCAGGCGCTCACAGGTTCAAAATCATTAACGATTAAATTGTACTCTTTGAGCGGCAGTTGCTTCATATCTTTTCTAAAGCGGAAAAGATTCATATTCAACCACGTTTTATAATAGTCTACCCCACCTTTTTTACCAAAGATAAAACTGAAACCATGTAATTGGTACTTTACGGGCTGACTCAATTTTACATCGGCCTGCGTACCACTCACCAAAATATCCAATTCGCCATATTTTTGAAGCAAAGGAATAATCTCCCTCGCTCTGCTGATATGACCGTTACCAGTTCCCTGAATTGCGTAAAGTATCTTCATTTATGCCCGAATATCTAAAATTATTGGGCAATTTCATATTTTATATTCTGCAAAAGAATATTGATGTCCAGTTTGCTCTTTAAATCTTCCGCATCCGAGAGCATTCCTTCCTCCAACTGATCCTTTGTAAAATGCTGGTGTTCATACTTAAACACCGTCCAGGTTTTACTTTGATATTCTAAAGCCGTTAAACTTTCCACCCAATCGCCGCTATTCAGATAAGTTACTTTTCCATCTTCTGTGGCAATTTCTCTTTGCTCAGCCTGATGAATATGGCCACACACTACATACTCATAACGTTTTTCAATAGCCAGTTCTGCCGCAGTTTGTTCAAAACTATTAATGAACTTAACCGCATCTTTAAACTTGGCTTTGATTTTTTTCGAAAAGCTCATTTTTTCCCTTCCAAAAGCAGTCAATACCCAGTTTACAAAACTATTAATGAGGATCAGTGTATCATAACCAACCGCACCTAATTTAGCCAGCCATTTAGAATGCTGCATGGTCACATCAAAAACATCACCATGAAAAAACCATGCTTTTTTTCCATCCAGTTCTAAAATCAATTTATTCTGTAAATGAAAACTTCCCATTTCCATACCGTCAAATTTGCGGAGCATCTCGTCATGGTTTCCGGTAAGATAGTGAACCTGCACACCTTCTGAAACGAATTTCATCAGTTTACGGATGACTTTCATATGCGATTCCGGCCAGTAACTTTTGCTAAACTGCCAGATGTCGATAATATCGCCATTTAAGATTAATGTTTTGGGTTTAATGCTTTTAAGATACTTTAAAAGTTCTTTAGCATGGCAGCCATAAGTACCCAGGTGTACATCAGAGATTACGACTACATCGAGATTTCTTTTTTCCATAAAAAGGGAAAGTTCAGGGGAAAGGATATTATTACCGCCTGGTTTAAGCAGTTTAGAGTTAAATTAATGGTGCTACCACTCTTCTTCCTCATCGAGTTTTACCTCAAAAGGGCTAAAGAAATAAAGTACAACAATTAATAAGCATACGGCAAAGAATGACTCTAACATATTACCTGATTTTCATTACAAAGATAAGACGCTGTATATCAAACAAATGTTACGACATTGTTAAATTTTATTACAACCTGGCTTATGGGTTCATTTGACATTGGTTTATTGGTTATTGCAAACCGCAATTGGACAGTTGGGCCTTGGTATTTTGTTGACTCTGTTAACTAAAGCAAAGGTCGTCATCTCGACCGAAGCAACGCGAAGTGGAGAGATCTATCCAGCAGATCTCTCAGCTACGTTTCACTCCGCTCGAGATGACAATCAGAGGAAGAGATCGGACCAAAAACAAAAACCCCGTAAGATCAAAATCCTACGGGGTTTAAAATATAATTCCAATAAAGCAGTTAAGCTTTAACCGCTTTCTTCTTTTTCTTTTCTTCTGAATAAAAACCAAACCCTAATCCGGCCAACAACAAGATCGATCCTGCCAAAGAGATTTTTTCTCCGGTATAATACGAGGTTGGATGGAAAATAAACTCAAGTTTATGGTTACCTGCCTCTAATTGGGCTGCACGTAAGACGTAATCGGCCCTGAAGTATGGTTTCTCAACTCCGTCAACATACATTTTCCAGCCCTTATCGTAATAGATCTCTGAAAACACTGCAATTGCATCCTTGGCCGTTGAGTATTCGTAAGTTAAATGATCAGGACTGTAGTTGGTCAATTTAATAAATCCTTCCTGACCTGTTCCCAAACGTTTAGTATCGATTAGGTTTTTATAGCATTCGTCGACAATAGCCTCTTTTTTAGCATCAAAACTGCTAATTGCCTTCATTTCTTCATCAGCGTTTTTAGCAAACTGCACGCTTTGTACGAACCAGGCATTACCTGCAGCTGTTGGGTTACGCTGCATTTTATACGACCCGTTTTGCTGATCTTGTGTGATGATGTACTTGGTATTTAACATATCAAGAACGTCCTGGTTTATGCTTTTCGTCATCTGGTTATCTACCAGTTCCTGAAAACGTTTTAACCGCGCGGAATGGAAACCGCCTACAGTTTTATGGAAGTAAGACGTTTCAGCACTTTTGAAGGGATCACCCAGCGATAGATCAAAAACCCTAAAGTTTGGATCTTTATCGGCCGAGATAAAATTATCTACATCCCTTGGCTGGTAGTGGTTATCTAAATCTGATTTGCTTACAAAATTCTGGTTATTTAAGTATCTGCGATCTACCTGCCATAAATCTATCAGTACAAACAAAGCTAATAAGCCAAAAGCCAATTGCATGTTCATCTTTTTGGTGATGAAAGCCCAAGTAATTCCAAAACCTGCCGCTATAAACAATAATGATCGTAAGGCATCAGCACGGGCTAAAGCTACACGATCAGCAACAATGCCATTCAAAATTTCCATTGCCGCAGCACGGTTATTTTGGAGGGTCTGTGTTAAAGCATCTAAAACCTGTGGCTGGTTAGCCTGGGTAAAGCTGAAAAAGGCTGTTGGGATTATTGCAATAATCAATGCGAACCCACCTGTAATACCCGCAGACCATGTTAAACGCTGTACCAAATACTTCTGATCGTATTTACCATCCTGTGCCTCTTTAATTGCTAATACTGCCAATAGGGGAACCAATAAACCAACAACAGCCAAAATAGATTCAACTGCTCTGAATTTGTTATAACCCGGCAGATAATCAAAAAAGATGTCAGAGATAAATGGCAGGTTTTGTCCGAATGATAAGAACAATAATAAAATACTCGATCCCAAAATCCACCACTTCCAACGGTGTTTTACAATAAACAAACCGAAGACAAATAAGAAACAAATAATTGCGCCAAAATAATACGGACCAGATGTACCTGGTTTATTGCCCCAATACTGGTTAGTACCTAAATTCTGTGCAACATAACCAATGGCCTGACGCGGATCTACTCCCTGAAGATTTTTTTCCACCGCTTTATAGGTGTTGCTTTCAGGTTTGATCATTTCATCAATACTGCTTGCACCACCATAAATGTTTGGGATCAGGAACGAGAAACTCTCCCCAACACCCTGGCTCCATTGATAGGCGTATGCTTTATCCAAACCGTTTGCGGGTTCGGCTTTATCAGTTTTTAAGTTAGATTTACCACGAATAGTTTCTTTACCATACTCATATGTCGTCCACAAGGTACCTGCATTAACTAAAACTGACAAGAAAATGCCTGCGATAACATAAGCAACAGATTTACCAAATGCCGCAAGCTGTTTCGCTTTAAAAGCATGATAAAGTTCTATACAGCCTAAAATAAATAAAGCTATAAATAAATAATAGGTCATTTGGATATGGTTAGAGCGGATCTCCAGAGCCATAAAAAGTGCCAGCAGACTACCACCAACTAAATATCGACCTCTTAAGGTGAGGATAATGGCAGCTAAAATAGGAGCAAAAAAGCCGATAGCTAAAGCCTTGTTGCTATGCCCTGCTGCTATAATAATAAAATTATAGGATGTAAATGCAAAGGCGATTGCACCCGCAGCAGCTAACCAAGGATTTATTTTTAATATACAGAATAAAAGGTAGGCTCCTAAAAGGTATAACAAAACCGTTCCAACAGGATCGGGGAATATACCCTTAATTACATCTATACCATAAGTTGTAATATTGAGCGGGTATTGTACCCAAATTTGGTAAGCTGGCATACCACCGAACATCTGGTTGGTCCAAAGCGGACCCTTACCATCTTTCGCCTTAATATCCATAATTTCCTTTTGCATGGCTTTAGCCTGCAAAACATCGCCTTGTTGTGGTGCTTTACCCTGCAAAACGGGACTGAAGTAGGCAAAAGTAATGACTACAAAAAATGCAATAATGGCTAAGTGGACGCCATTTCTATTAAACCAGTTATTCATTAAGGTTTGTTTAAGTTTAAACGAACGTCAAAAATAAAAAATTGGGCGGTATAAAAAAGCAATAAATGAAATGCATGCTGAATAAAAAATTAGATTTGTAGCAAAGAATAGAAATTCAACCTATTTATTATGAGAAAGTTTGTTGTTACAATTGCGATTGCCACCTTATCTTTTTCTTCGTTTGCCCAGATTGTAAGTTTAAGTCATGATGAAATAAAAAAGCTGAAAACGCAGATCAAAAATGATGGACAAACCAAAAAACTATATCAGGGCTTTGAAAAATCGGCATTAAACTATCTAAATGAAAGCCCCAGCCCAATTGATACCATCCGAACGGAAGGATTATTAAAGGGTAATCCAAAAAAGGAAAAAACCAGATTAGCCCTGGCAGATATGAACAAAATGTTTGCTATGGCCTTGCAATATCGGATTACAGATGATCGGAAATATTTAAACAAATGTGCAGAATTTCTTGGTGCATGGGCTAAAATCAATAAGCCAAATGGCGATCCTATTGATGATACGAATCTGGATAAGTCAATCGAGGCTTACGACCTGGTGAAGAACGATCTATCAAGTGCAGATAAAAAACGGGTTGATCGTTGGTTAAGTGAAACAGCACGGGCAGAAATTAACAGCAAGCGAATGAAAGCGGGGAGGGCCACTGCCATCAACAATTGGAACGCACACCGTTTAAAAGTTGTTGGTGAAATCGGTTACACGTTAAACAATCAGGAGTTCATCAAGTGGACCATTGATAATTTAAAAAGCCACATCAACATCAATCTATATCCTGATGGCACAAGTTTGGATTTTAAAGAGCGTGATGCCATGCATTACCATATTTACGACCTGGAACCGATGTTAAAGCTAGCCATTATGATTGATAGGGCGAAGGGGCCAAACTTTTACACCTACCAATCGCCTAAAGGATCTTCGATCAAAAAATCGGTCGAATGGCTGATTCCATATATCAATGGCGAAAAACAACATGAAGAATATGTAAATACGACTGTGAAGTTCGATCGCGATAGGGCAAAAAACAATGAACCTGGATTTGCACCCGGATCAATGTTTAAACCGGATTTAGCTTTGCCCGTATTAAAGCTATCTGTGTATTTTGATGGAAAGCATGCTGATCTGTTAAAAGAAGTAAACAACAATGCTATCAACTGGCAGATGGTACTGGATGAAATTCAACGCCGAAATAACTAAATAAAAAAACGAATAAACTTTCAATAATTTTTGAAAGTTTAAAAATTATATTTTATATTTGTTTATGGAATTGGCAGCAGCGAAATTAAAATTTATAGAAGCCTGGGGGAAATTAGGCTCCGAGTGGGGCATTAACCGTACCATGGCCCAGGTACATGCGTTATTATTAATTTCTCCTGAAGCCCTTACTACTGAAGAAATTATGGAACAGCTCAGCATCTCCAGGGGAAATGCAAACATGACGCTCCGCGATTTAATTGGATGGGGTTTAATTGAAAAACAGCATAAAGCGGGCGAACGAAAAGAGTATTTCTTTGCTGATAAGGATGTTTGGAATATTGCGCGACAAGTAGCTAAAGAGCGCAAAAAAAGAGAGTTAGAACCTGTGTTAAAAGTTTTAAATGAGCTGTCAACAGTAGTGGGCGATGAAAAGGATCCGGATTATAAGACCTTCAAAAAATCAGTTTCCGATATTAACAAACTTGCGATAAATGTTGACAAAACTTTAGAAACGATGCTCAAAGCGGAAGAAAATTGGTTTTGGGGTTCCATATTGAAAGTATTTAAATGAACTGAGGAGGGTGGAGATATAGAGGTTAAGTAGCAAGATGAAAGTAATGAGTATCAAGATGAAAGTATCAAGTATCAAGGGAAATTTACTCTTACACCTGAAAGCCTGCCCCCCCTAAACCTTAAACCTCCATAAAAATAGCCTAACCAATTGTTTGGCTTTATTTTTTAGTTTAAACTTTCATTATTTACTGAAAATATTAAAAATTTAAATAAAATGAAAACGCTTAATAACCATGTGATTTTATTTGACAATGAGTGTCCTATCTGTTATGCCTATACCAAAGCTTTTGTCAAGATAGGAATGTTGTCTCAAAGTGGCAGGGAGGCTTACCAGGAAATGCCATCAAACATTTGCCCACTGGTAAACCATCAAAAGGCAGCCGATGAAATTGCGTTGGTGAATACCGAAACCGGCGAAGTCACTTACGGGATCAAGAGTTTGTTCAAAATTATTGCATATGCCATTCCTTTTTTTAAACCGTTGTTTTTGTTTGGTCCTTTTGTTTATGTGATGCAGCAACTTTATGCATTTATTTCTTACAATCGTAAGGTGATTATCCCGGTTGCAATTAAAGAAAATAGCTTGCAGCCAACTTTTAAATTACGTTATCGGATAACCTTCCTACTTTTTACCTGGTCCATCACGGCTTATATTTTGATTGACTATGCACACCTTTTAACCGATTTTGTTACAATGGGCAGTAATTACCGCGAATACTTAATCTGTGGTGGACAGCTATTCTTTCAGGGTATTATCATCAGCTTTTACAGAAAAGAAAAACTTTGGGATTACCTAGGCAGCATGATGACCATTTCTTTTGCGGGCTCGCTTTTACTCCTGCCCATTATCGTGCTGGATAAATACTTCAACTTTCAGCCACTATTTTTCCTAATTTATTTTTTAATGATTGCGGGATTGATGTTTTTAGAACATATCCGGAGAAGTAAATTATTAAAGCTAGGCTGGTTGATGAGTGTGACCTGGGCACTTTACCGCTTAATTGTTTTGGGTTTAATCTTAATTTTATCATGATCATGAAATACGGAAAAATTATACTTGCTGGTGGAAATGGTTATTTGGGCGGCGTACTCTCAAAATATTTTGGCAGCATGGCCGATGAAGTGATTATTTTGGCCAGAAAGCCACAAGCTGAAAAAGGCAACATTAAAACATTGGTTTGGGATGGCAAAACCATTGGTGATTGGACCCATAGTTTTTCTGGAGCAAACCTCGTAGTTAACCTCTGCGGCAAAAATGTAAACTGCAGATATACGGAGAAAAACAAAAAAGAAATTTTTGAGTCAAGACTGATTCCTACTCAATTATTAGGAAAAGTAATTGAAGAAATGATAAATCCACCGAAACTTTGGATCAATATCACTTCTGCCACTATTTACCGCCATTCAGAGGACCATTCACAAGATGAGTTTACGGGCGAAATTGGTGAAGGATTCTCTGTTGAGGTATGTAAAGCTTGGGAAAAATCCTTTTTCGAAACCAATACACCCAATACCCGAAAGATTGCACTTAGAATGGGCATTGTTTTAGGTTTAGCGGATGGCGCATTTCCACGATTACTTAACCTGGTTAAACTGGGGATGGGTGGCAAACAGGGCAATGGCGAACAGTATGTGAGCTGGATCCATGAAGAGGATGCTGCGGGTAGTATCGAATGGTTACTAAATCATCCGGAAATTAAAGGAGTCGTAAACTGTACAGCACCAGAGGCGATTGAAAACCATGTTTTCATGCGCAGCATCAGAAAGGCCTTTGGCCGTAATTTCGGCTTGCCTGCCCCTGCCTGGTTATTGGCCATTGGCGCAAGAATTATAGGAACAGAAACAGAACTGATTTTAAAAAGCAGGAGGGTTAAACCAGTTGTGCTCCTCGATAGTGGATTTGTATTTAGATATGGAAAAATTGATGAGGCAATGGCAGCTCTGAGCCAGGCGCGATAAAAGCTATTGTAACCAAAACAGATATATGCCGACAATAATCATAAAAACATTGATTAATGCACCTATCAGGCGTTGTTTTGATCTATCCAGAAGTATCGATCTTCATTTACAGTCAATGAGATCATCTAATGAAAAAGCGATAGCTGGAAAAACTAACGGCCTGATTGAGCTGGGTGAATCTGTTACCTGGAGCGCGAGGCACTTTGGCGTCAAGTTTGAAATGACCAATAGGATCAGCCGGATGAAATATCCATCGTTCTTTACAGACGAGATGATTACCGGACCGTTTAAAAAACTCCATCACCAGCACTCGTTCAAAACAATAGGTTTCCAAACAGAAATGACAGACATTTTTGAGTTTCAGGCTCCATTCGGCCTATTTGGCAAGTTAGCGGAAAAAATATTCCTAAAGAACTATCTGCTGAAACTTATTGAAAAAAGAAATGAGGTAATTAAATTTCAGGCTGAATTGTAATGTATGCTATGAATAATTTCATCACGAATTTTAACAAAAAACCCCGAGACAAGTTTGGGGTTTAGTTTTATTTCACTTCTTCGTAATCTACAAAATCGCCAAGCTTATCTGTTTTACTTTGATCAGGTTTTGGGGGCATATAATCTATTGAGATAGAACCTTCAGGCTTCTGCCGACGCTGTTGTTGCTGTCCGGTACCCGGACTCTGCATTTTGCTGGCCAGGTTGTTAAACAGCATGGGTAGAATTAGCCTAATCAACATTCTGATCAGCCAAAGTACCAATATTGTAATAAAAATGAATTTTACTAATGCCATGCTTTAAATTACTGTTGTTACAAATATAGACGACGTAATATTTATTTTGTTACTTTTTAGGCCTTTAATTGCAATCCGATTACAAATATAATACGCAAATAAGGCTATAAAGGTTTTAATAACTGCATTAATCTTCAACAATCTCGGCTACGCGACCAATCTGACCGTCTTCAAGTCTAACCTTTATTCCTCTTGAATGAAATGCGGATGAAGTAAGCAGATCTTTCACCACGCCATAGGTGATGTTTCCAGATCGCTGATCTTTCTTCAATATGATTCCGACTTCCAAGCCCGGATAAATGTCTTTTCTATTTTGCCCGTCCATATGCGCTGTAATAAACTGATGATGAAGATTTCAAAATTCCATAATTATTTTGAAATGTTTCCGAGAAATCTGTTACAATTTTATGGTTTAAAGATTAAAAGCTAGCATTTAATGTGAAAAGCGCCCTGATCAAACCCCGTTATCAAAACCCATAAAATAGCCTTTGCCTATCCTAAGTTATTTATTTACCGAATTTTTCGCCAAACATTTTCTCCAGCGCAAACATTTCATCACGCAGCTTTGCAGCTTGCAAAAAGTCCATATCCTTTGCTGCTTTCTGCATATCCTTCCGGGTGGTATCAATTGCCCTTTGCAGTTCCGCCTTACCCATATATTGTACAATTGGATCTGCTGCAATACTGATCTCTGCATTTTCTACATAAGCTTTAGCTTTATTATCGTTCGCTTTTTGAGAGAAATCGAGCACTGAAGTCTGTTCTAAAATTGCTTCTCTCGATTTGCCAACAGTTTTAGGAACAATACCGTTTTCAAGATTATAGGCAATCTGTATATCTCTACGCCTGTTCGTCTCTGAAATGGTTTTTTCCATACTTTCCGTAATGCCATCAGCATACATAATTACCCGGCCGCGATCATTACGTGCAGCACGACCAATGGTTTGGATCAATGATTTTTCTGACCGCAGAAAACCTTCTTTATCCGCATCCAGAATTGCGACCAAAGTAACTTCTGGTAAGTCCAAACCTTCCCTCAAAAGGTTAATTCCCACTAACACATCAAATTCGCCCAGGCGTAAACCACGCAAAATTTCTACACGTTCTAAAGTTTTAATTTCGGAATGAATATACCTGGTTTTGATGTTCAAGCGATCAAGATACTTCGTTAACTCTTCAGCCATCCGTTTGGTTAGGGTAGTAACCAGTACACGTCCGCCATCTTTTATAGTAAGGTCTATCTCATCCAAAAGATCATCAACCTGGTTAATGGCAGGCCTGATCTCTATAACAGGATCAAGTAATCCGGTAGGCCTGATGACCTGCTCCACAACAACACCTTCTGATTTTTCCAGTTCGTATTCTGCCGGAGTAGCACTCACATAAATGGTTTGTGGTGCAAGGGCTTCGAACTCGTTAAAGTTTAAAGGCCTATTATCTAAGGCGGCAGGCAAACGGAACCCATACTCAACTAAAGATAATTTTCTCGATCGGTCTCCACCATACATGGCCCTGATTTGCGGAACAGTAACATGGCTTTCATCAATAACCATTAAATAATCATCAGGGAAATAATCCAGTAAACAGAAAGGCCGCATACCCGGTTGTCTTCCATCGAAGAAACGGGAATAATTTTCGATCCCTGAACAATACCCCAATTCTTTCATCATTTCAAGATCGAAATTGGTCCGCTCTTCCAGTCTTTTGGCCTCCAACAAATGACGATCGGCAATCAATTGGTTTTTGCGGATCTCTAATTCTTCCTGTATACCCCAAATGGATTGATTAAAGCGGTCTTTTGGTGTAACAAAGAGGTTGGCCGGATAAATAGCCATATCCTCCAGTTTTTCTAGTGTTTTACCTGAAACAGGATCAATTGCCGAAAGTTCTTCAATATCATCTCCGAAAAAAGAAATGCGGTATGCATGATCCAGATAAGCCGGATAAACGTCAACCGTATCGCCTTTTACCCTAAATGTTCCACGTTTAAAGTCTGTGGTAGTCCTTGAATATAAAATCTCGACCAAACTATGTAAAAATGCATTTCTCGAAATCCGCAGCCCTACACCAAAGCGAAAAACCATTCTCGAAAAATCTTCTGGATTACCCATACCATAAATACATGATATTGAAGATACTACGATAATATCTCTCCTGCCACTCATTAGCGATGAAGTGGTACGTAAACGCAATTTCTCGATCTCCTCGTTAATGCTCAGGTCTTTTTCGATATAGGTGTTGCTCGAAGCAATAAAGGCTTCCGGTTGGTAATAATCATAGTAAGAAACAAAGTAATTGACCGAGTTTTCGGGAAAAAAATTCTTAAACTCACCGTAAAGTTGCGCAGCCAGGGTTTTATTGTGACTTAAAATTAAAGTTGGCTTTTGAGTTTGTTCAATTACATTAGCTATCGTGAATGTCTTTCCTGACCCAGTTACACCCAATAAAGTCTGATAATGTTCGTTAGCGTTTACACCATCTACCAGCTGTTTTATCGCATTAGGCTGATCTCCGGTAGGTTTATATTCTGAAGTGATTTTAAATTTCATGAGTATATCAAACTTAATAAAAATTGAGGTTAAATTTTTACGTTTCCTCCTTCACTTATTAAACACATGAGGGGAAGGAGGAAATATAAGACTTAACAACCAAACAGTAAAACAGACGAAAGTCAGGAAAGTTGAAAATTGATTTACATACAACAATTCTTAAATTATAAGGCTGATTTGTTAAATAGAATACTGCCTTTAAAGCATACTAACCTAGTAAATCAAAAGTTGAATTTTCGATTTACTAGGTTTATAATATTTGTAAACGCAAATTATCAGAAATCTTGCAGCCCAATTAAGAAACAGACTTTAAAAATCTCCTGCTATTGCTATTCTTGGGCCACGACAGGTCGGAAAAACGACATTAGCAAAAGATTTAAGCCATGATTACATATACCTTGATATGGAAAATCCAAGGGATGTTGCTAAACTACAGGATGTTTACACTTTTCTTGAAAAGCGAAACCCACCTATCTTCAAATGATATAACAGTAACCAACCTCCGAAATTTTTTGGTGAATGTTTTGCCCCAGATTCAATAAAAAAACTCCCTGTTGAATTATGTTCAACGGGGAGTTTAATAAAATTCGTCATGCTAAACTTTAAGATTCCCAATTATTTGGGAATGACGTTTGGTGAAATAATGATACCTTATTTTCCAGCAGCGGCCTGCATTGGGTTTTTACCAACCGATTGGCCTCTTACAGTTGTGCTTGCTTTCATTTTGTAAGCCTTGAATTTGCTTTCTTTTCCTTTGCCACCCCATGTATTATTTGACGTGTCAATATCAGCAGTTTCGAGCAAGGGATCAATCAAGATAGAAGCTACTTCTTTATCTTTTACGTAAAATTTAGCCGTTTTTGATTCATTATGTCTCCATATTTGTGCTGGAATACGATCAAGTTCCTTTGTACCATCTTTATAGGTAAATTCTACAATGATGGGCATTACCAACCCTCCCTTATTGCTAAAACTCAATTCGTATAGGAACTTATTTTCATATTTGCTTTTTTCTGCTTCCGGAACAACATCTATGGAAAAAGGAAGATTTGTTTTAGTAGATACCGTCGTATCTACAGTTACCATTCCTCTATCGTATTTATAATAAAAATCCTGCGCTGCAGCATTTTTATCTACATAAAAGCTAATTCTCTTGTCCTCGCGGTTTCTGATTTTTGAAATATCCTCAAAAGCATTTACCATCGGTTTATCAATTTTTACCATTCTTGATCTTGCCGCCGGAAGCTCTTTAGGGAATTCTGCTTTGGCAAACCTTACACTGTCTAAAGAAATGTCGCATGGATCGGTTCCATAAAACCAACCTCTCCAAAACCAATCTAAATCTTCGCCACTGGCATCTTCCATGGTACGAAAAAGATCTGCAGGTTGTGGATGTTTAAAAGCCCATCGTCTGGAATACTCCTTAAACGCATAATCAAAAAGTTCTCTTCCCATAATGGTTTCGCGGAGAATATTTAATCCTGTAGCGGGTTTTGAATAGGCATTTGGACCAAAACGTGCAATATTTTCAGAGTTGGTCATAATGGGTTCTAGCTCATCTTTAGGCAGTTTCATGTAATCAACAATGGTATATGCAGGCCCTTTCTTACTTGGAAATTTGTTATCCCAAAGCTCTTCGGTCAGGTATTCTACAAACGAATTCAAACCTTCATCCATCCACGTCCACTGACGTTCGTCGCTGTTTACAATCATGGGGAAAAAGTTGTGACCAACCTCGTGGATGATTACACCAAGCATTCCGTTTTTGGTGCTTTCACTATAAGTTCCATCAACATCGGTACGGCCATAGTTAAAACAGATCATCGGATATTCCATTCCATTTGCAGCTTCGATACTTTGTGCAACCGGGTAAGGGTAAGGAATGGTAAAATCTGAATAGGTTTTAATGGTATGCGCTACTGCACGTGTAGAAAATTTACTGTATAGGTTGTAAGCTTCTTTTCCGTAAAAACTCATACACATTACGGTATTGTTATTAGCCTGAATTTTTTGTGGCATGGCATCCCAGATAAATTTACGGGAAGAAGTCCATGCAAAATCGCGGACATTATTTGCATTAAATACCCATGTTTTTTTTGCTGTAGATTTTTTGGTTTCTGCCAGTTTAGCTTCAGCCAAAGTTTGGATTTCTACTGGTGCAGCAGCCGTTTTTGCAGCATTATACCTGCTTAACTGTGTTGGACTTAAAACAGCACTATAATTGATACACTCGCCAGTTGAACCCACCAAATGATCTGCCGGAACAGTCATTTGAACTTTAAAGTCGCCAAAGGTTAAGGCGAACTCACCTCTTCCGGTAAACTGGTGGTTCTGCCATCCCTGAAAATCGCTGTATACACACAAACGCGGGTACCATTGTGTCATTGTAAATAAATAATTGCCATCCGCTGGGAAAAACTCATAACCACCACGGCCACCAACACTCATCCTGTCCGTAATTTTGTAGTTCCAGCCTATGTTAAAGATAAACTTCTGTCCGGTCCTCAACGCTACCGGCAAATCAACCCTCATCATGGTTTTGTTAACGGTGTATTTTAGGCTTTTGCCCATAGCATCTGTTAGTTTGGTAATATTGATTCCATAACCATTGTTTGCTTTGGAACTCAGCTCGTCTAAAGACTGGGTACTTCCTGCAGTAGGCATTTTGGTCGCATCCTGATAATTGGCATTTCTATCTGTACTGTGCTCATTTTCATCAAGCTGCAGCCAAATATAAGTTAAAGGATCAGGAGAATTATTGGTGTAGGTGATGGTTTCAGCACCCGTTAACAACAGATTTTTTTCATCCAGCTCACATTTAATGTTATAATCAGCACGCTGTTGCCAATATTTTACGCCAGGTGCCCCACTTGCTGTACGCTGTTCGTTAGGGGTAGGTAAAATAGTACCCAACTGCTCAAATTTATTCCCATGGTTACTACCTGGGTTATTCTGAATATTTTGAGCCATAGCCAAACCTCCGGAGAAGAAGAGCAAGCCAGTTAAAGTAAATAGTTTATTCATTGCACATTCATTAAAAAGGAATTCGTTCTAAAGCCATTTTTAAAGCCAGGCTAAATACGGCTGCTGATATAAATAAAACCCAGCTCATTCGTTTTATGCGGGTATAATTAAAAACTAAAAAGGTAATTAAAAGAATCATAATTACCATGAAAACCTGTCCGGCCTCTAAACCTAAATTGAAACCAAACAGGCCCCAGCCAATGTTCTGATCTTTAGCCAACATGATCCGGATGGAGTTTGCAAAGCCCATTCCGTGGATAAGCCCAAAACCCAATGCCAAAAAGTAATTGATTTTGATTGATTTTAAGGAGAAATCTTTTCTGAATAAATTACTGATCGCCGTAATGACGATGGTACATGGAATCAAAAATTCTACCCATTTACTATCAAACCTGATAATATCCAGTACACTTAAAAGTAAGGTAAGTGAATGGCCAATGGTAAATGCTGTAACCAATATGAGCACCTGCTTTAAATTAACATAGCTGTAAATAGCCACAAGAGCTAAAACGAATAGCTGGTGATCTAAAGCATCGGCACTAATAATGTGCTCCCAACCCAATTTAAAATAAAAGATAAAATCTTGTAAGGGCATGAATAATAAGCTAACTATTGGAACCAGATAGTTTACAATAGCTAAAATTATACTTTTTAATTATAAAAACACCAAATATTCCCCAAACAAAAGCATAAATCCTAATTTTGTTACTATTTTGGTGATTAAAACCCATTATTTGGTTTAGCTTTAAGTTATAACTTTGCTGTTAATTAACAAAAAATGATACGTAAATTAAGATATATCCTTCTGTTTTTGTGCTGTGCTTTTTTTTCTGTAAAAGCGGGAACAAATCATCCTTTGCACGTAAGTACAACAGAAGTTAACTTTAATGCAAAAGATAAAACGTTAGAGTTAAGCTGTAAAATCTTTTCCGATGATTTCGAGGCAATTTTGTCTAAATCATACAAACAAAAAACTGATTTAAGCAATCCAAAAATGAAAAGTGCGATGGATGAATTGGTAAAAAAGTACCTGCTCTCTCATTTACAGCTAAAAGCCAATGGCAAGGCTGTTACCATGAACTATATCGGGTTTGAGATCGATCATGAAGCCACCAATATTTACCTGGAAGTTGAAAAAGTGGCAGCTTTAAAATCTATTGAAATTAACGACAGTATTTTATACGATATGTTTGATGATCAGATGAGCATAATACATGTGGTTAAGGGCAGCAACCGCAAAAGCACTAAAATCCTTTACCCTGAAAAAAAATTCGTGGCAAACTTTTAACTGTACTTTTTGTATTAGATATGATCTGGCGTTAAATTACTGTTAATTAATGGTCAATATCTTAAGTTAATATTAGGCTAGGATAAATTTCTTGTAATCTTTTTTTAAATACCCGTTGTTAAAATAAGTTATGCAGCTAATCATCTTCTCCAATATTTTAACGCCCCGGATTAAATATATCTTCAATTTCATTTTTAAAGATATTCTTAAAACAGAAATAGAATTTACGGGCAACAGCCAATATTTTCTGCAGAGTGAAAACATCAAAATCAGCTATGGCGATGAGCCTTTGGGAGAAGAACTTTTTTTTAAAAGCACACCTTTGCTTTTTTCCAACAAATTAGAAAACATTAAACCTAAAACCGTTTCATTTGGCGAATACCAGGTACCATTTCCGGTCGATCGCTCTGCTTTACCGTTCGATGTTTTTGCGGCGTCCTTTTTTATGATTAGCCGGTACGAAGAATACGTTCATCAGCAAAATACGGAAGAAGCCTTCAAGGCGTCAAAAAGTTATCAGCATAAGTGGCGTCTGCTCAATAAACCGGTTATTGATGAGTGGGCATTGATGGTTAAAAGTATCATCATGAAGAAGTATCCAAACTTTAAATTTCAGGAAAAGAAATTTCAGCACCAGCCCACCATCCATTTCAATATGTTAACCCATTTGCCTGAAGGTTTTTTAAACCGGGCCAAATTTATTTTCAGTGCGGTTTTTAAAAAGGAAAATAATTACCTGAATGCCAAATTTGACAGGTTAACAGGAATTGGGATTAACAATGAGCAAGTACTTGATCAGGTTGAAGAAATGTTTACTTCAAAGAAAAGCAATGCACTTTATTTTGTCGGTTTTCCTGATGTTTCGATGGATTATATCAGAACGGATCGCATTTCTAAAACTTTGAATAATCAATCGCTTGGTTTGTTAAGACCCTGTGCCAGCAACAACCAAAAAATGACTGAAATTAAAGAAGGTTTGATGAAGCTAAAAAAGGTATATCCGAATCTCATCAAGCTAACCAGCCAACAGTTAGATGTGCTAAAATTCCCCATATGTTATTTAAATATTCTGAACTCTGGCATCACAGCTGATTATTCTATGGGTTATGAAAACGTGACGGGGTTCCGGGCGGGAACATGTACACCATTTAACTGGTATGATCTTCAGCTAGAAAAGGTAACACCACTAGTGGTTAATTCTTATTGCTTAACCGACCACACCTTACAATTTTTAACAAGAGAAGCGGCAATAAAAGAAATACACCAATGTATTGATGCTGTTAAAGTCGTGAATGGGACTTTCTATAGTAGCTGGAACTTGAAAAGTTTGTCAGATCATCCCAAATACAGGAAGTTAAAATCAGTTTTCAAAGAAATGCTTCATTATGCAGGGAATTGATTTTAGCTTAAAATTTTTAGCCTATAATTGCTACATTTAGTGATTAAACAAACATTGCTGCAAATCTATAATATCCAAAAAACATCATGATTTTTGATATCAGTAAGACAAAATCTATCGCTAATACTTTCATTGCAGAACTTCGGGATGAGCACATCCAAAAAGATTCCATGCGTTTTCGTAAAAACATGCAGCGGCTTGGCGAATTTTTTGCCTACGAGATCAGCAAATCATTGAAATATACCAATCAGGATATCGTCACCCCTTTAGGGGTATCAACTTGCGCAGTTTTGTCCGAACAACCCGTTCTGGCTACTATACTCAGGGCCGGACTTCCACTTCAACAGGGGCTATTAAACATCTTTGATAAAGCCGAATGCTGCTTTATTTCTGCTTATCGTAAAGCGGATAAGGGAGAAGATTTTATTATTCAAATGGATTACATTTCTACTCCGGATCTGGATGGGAAAGTGTTGATCATGGCTGATCCGATGCTGGCTACCGGACAGAGTATGGTAATGTGCTGTAAAGAGCTGATTAACCGCTACAAAATTGCCGAGCTTCATATTGTTGCTGCAATAGCCAGCGCCGAAGGTATTGCCCATGTACGCGCCAACCTGCCCAAGGCAAAACTTTGGCTGGGGGCGATAGATCAGGAAATGACCAGTAAATCTTACATCGTACCAGGGCTTGGCGATGCAGGGGATTTAGCCTATGGAGAAAAGGTTTAAGTCAGTACTTAGTTTGAAATCTTTAGTCCAGAGTCCTTAACGTTCAATATAAAATGAATATCCTGTTTGTCTGCAGTAGGAATAGATGGCGTAGTGCAACTGCAGAAGCCATGTATAAAAATCACCCTGAGCATCAGGTGCGATCAGCTGGAACCGAACCATCGGCAAGGATTAAAATCAATTCAAAATTGATCATTTGGGCTGATTTGACTTTTGTGATGGAGAAAAAACACAAACAAAGAATTACCGAACGTTTTACTGATGAAGTTTACGAAAAAGAAATAATCACGTTGGATATCCCGGATGATTATCAATACATGGATAGGGAGCTTATTGAAGAAATTGATTTAAAAGTTGCCCATTATCTCACCGAACCTGGATAATCATCATATCTTTTGGTATCGCATCCAATGTCATTAACTTAAGGGCCTTAACCGTAGATGTAGGCAGATCATACGGAGCTTAATCTGTTTGCATCCTTTTCATCTGTAGTTAAATTATCCTATAGGTTGGTGTCGAACCGATCGAAATAGATTTAGGAAATGAGCATGCAGTGGTATTTGGCGGAATGTAGCCCCGCTTTTCGCTTTACTCCGTTTCACTTCGTGCCCGCTTCAATCGCCTGCCCGTACAGGCGGGGGTTTAGGAACAAGGGTTTGTGCACTCTTTAACCGGAAATGAACAAAAGGCAATAAATAATCAAACTCAGATTATCTGTAAATTAAAGATCATTAAGTTACATTTGAGAAAATATTATAAATGAAAAAACACATCTTCTTCGACCTTGACCATACCATTTGGGATTTTGACCGCAATGCCGAAGAAACACTAAACGAACTTTACCATACTTATAAGTTAGATACACTTGGACTTCAATCTTGCGCAGACTTTATCAGTACCTATACCGAAAATAACCATCAGTTATGGGCTGATTATCATCTGGGTAAAATCACCAAAGATTTTTTAAGAGCCGAACGCTTTAGCAAAACTTTTATTCAATTGGGTATTCATCCTGACGCAGTGCCCCATCAGTTTGAAGATGATTATGTGAGTATTTCGCCTACCAAAACCAATCTTTTTGAAGGTGCAGAAAATGTTTTGGGTTATCTACAGCAAAAATACACCCTGCATATTATTTCCAATGGTTTCAAGGAAACCACCTTAACTAAAATGCATCTCTCGAATCTTAACCCGTATTTTGAGAACGTCATTATTTCTGAAGATGTAGGTGCAAACAAACCCAGTCCCATTATTTTTGAATATGCCTTGGATAAAGCAAAAGCAGTAAAGACAGAAAGCATTATGATTGGTGATAGTCTGGAAGCCGATATCTATGGTGCATTAAATTTTGGCATGGAAGCCATCTTTTTTAATCCTTTGAGAAAAGAAAAGCCCGAGGAAGTAAAAAAGGAAATCTTTCATTTAGAAGAATTGTTAACACTTTTTTAATCTACCCCGCTTTTGTCTCATTTTGTCATTTGTTTGGCATTAACCTAAACACGCACAAATAAAACCTTAATTAACATGAAAAAAACATCTTTTTAGGACTGGCAATGCTGTTAGCTAACCTGATTTTCGTCCAAAACAACCGCAGATCTGCAGAAGTCTTTTTATAAAACGTTGATCCGGGCAAATACAATGTATCTCTGGATGAAGAACTCACTTCTTCTTCGAATGATAGGTCCCGCTTTTACGATGTCTACAATACTACACCGATGCTATCCATTACCCAGGGCAATACAACGGTTCTAAAACAACGGATTAGAGTGGTTCCAGACCAAAGACTTGTTTTAAGTCTTAATCATAAAAGGTTGATTACGCTTGAGCAGTTGGATATTTTTCGCAACAGGCAATATGCCCTTGATGATTTTGACGGATATAGTGGAGATTATACCGGCATTGTTCCGCCCATGGTGCCTAAGACATATTTAAATTATAGACTGTTATCTGATGAAGCATTTCAGACCTTTTTGGCACAATATAAAAGGGAAAGTTTTGATGATGGCAGATCAAAAATGGTAAATGTAGTGATCAAAAACTCATCACTACTAAGTACACTGGTAAAAATCCTTTTAAAATCTTTCGCCTTTGATGATGAGCGCCTAAAAGTAGCCAGAAACCTTTACAAAAACGTTGCTGATCCTCAGGACTATTTTACCCTGTCTGATATCAAAGTTTTCCGATCTAATAAAGATGAATTTTTAAAATATTTGGAGAAAGAGTAATTCAACCTATCTTTATTAGATGACGGCTGCAAAAATTAAGGCATCGATACATCAAGTGGTTGATGCCTATAAATCGAAATTATCGAATTACCCTGAAGATATTTTCCAGATAACGCCACCAATTTCTGGTTGGAGTTATGGCGAAGTATATTCACATATTTTTGATTCAAGCCTACTTTCGTTAATTGCCTTTGAACATGCCGCAAACGGCAAAGGCGAAAGCAAACCGACTCATTTGATAGTAAAACTGATATTGTTACTGGGTGCATTACCTCCTGCACAAAAATATAAAGTCCCCAAACGGTTGGCAGAGCGGGTAAAGAAAATCAGTAAAACAGAAGCCCTTAGTTTTATTCAGGCATTTGAAAAATCTTTAGCCGATAATTACCTCTTGCTTGCGAATACGAAATCCAAAAGCAAAACAAAACACCCCAGGTTGGGCTATTTAAATGCTAAACAATGGCTTAGGTTTATAGAAATACATTTAAAACATCACCTAAAACAGTTAGAAAGGATAGAGAAGAGCTTTCAGGCGTAAATTAATTTTGGCACATAGTTGGATAATTCTAAATTCTTTGTGGATGAAATGCGCTTGTTACCTCTCCATCCATATTGTACTTTGTGCCTCTAATCCCAATGAAAAGAAAGAGAGTGACTAGTTGCTATCCTAGGGCCTTAAGTTGAAACTGCCTAGTCAAAAGTACGGGAAATAAAAAGTAAAGCTGAGTCCTATTAAGACAATAAAATATTTTGAATTTAGTGTTCCGTACTTAACGCACATTTTTTTACATCTTTGCGTTGATGAAATTACCCGCCATAAAAGGTTTTGATGAAGAAGCATTTAACAAGTATTTAAAGAATACGGGGTGGTTAATGCTGGCTAGAGTTGGAAGTTTAGTGATTAAAATCTTGGTAGGATTTGCTATTACCAATTATTTGGGAAAGACGTTAAATGGCATCTTAAATTACCCTACAGCATTCACTACTTTTTTTATAGCTGCTGCAGCTCTTGGTCTTGATGGTTTTACTACTCGAGAACTTCTTCGCAATCCTGAAAATAGAGATCGTTTACTTGGAACTGCGTTTTGGCTTAAGATCGTCGGTGGACTTTGTATTATTCCGCTCATATATATATCATATATCCTTTGGAATATACATAAGCCTGTTGAAACACCACTCAGTTATATTCTAATTGTAGGACTTACAGGAATCACTCAAGCTTTCTATATTACTGACAGTTATTTCCAATCTAAAGTACAGGCCAAATACGTAATGCGAGTACAAGTATTCGGTAATATTATTTCTGCATTAATAAAATTAGTATTTATCTTCTTAAAATTAAATGTTAAATGGTTTGTTTTTGCTTTATTGCTTGATACCATTATTTTAGCGATAGGATATATCTATTTTTACAAAATAAAAGTAGGAAGCATTTTTAACTGGATATTTGATTCAGTGTTGGCGAAATATCTAATTAAACATTCATGGCCACTCGCTTTATCTGCTGTTTTAGTTTCAATATACATGAAAATTGACCAGCTGATGGTTGAAAATTATCTCGGAAATGGGGCTTTAGGGATTTATTCAACAGTTGTACAGTTAAGTGAAAGTTGGTATTTTATTCCAGTAGCAATAGTAACTTCCGTATTTCCTGCAATTATGAATGCGAAAAGAGATAATCCGGAGCGATATAATAAGCGTTTACAAAACATGTATGATATTATGGTTTGGATAAGCCTGAGCGTAGCACTCTTCATGACTTTCGCCTCGCCTATCATATATCATATAGTTTATAAGCCAGAATTTTGGGATGGCGCTCATGTATTAACCGTTCATGTATGGGCAGGTATATTTGTTTTCTTAGGTAGTGCAAGTGGACAGTATCTTATAGCAGAAGGATATACTAAGTTATCAATGCTCCGAACAGGAATGGGGGCTGTGGTGAATATCACTTTAAATATAATATGGATACCAAAATTTGGTATAATGGGAGCTGCGCTAGCCACTCTCATTGCTTACTTTATAGCTACCTTTTTCATTTTATTAATCCCGAAAACACGTCAACAAGGTATAATGATGTTAAAATCGTTATTTTTGGTCACCGCATTTCAAAAAATATTTAAACGTTGAGTACTCTTAAAGCATTAAGCACATTAATTGCAAAGCCAAGCAGGCTTAAGGCACTATTATCATACGGGCACAAAGGCTACCTAAACAGCATTGGTTGGTTTACTGCCTTTGATAAGAAACAGGCCGTAGACGGACAAGGGAAAGCTTTGCCTTGGGTAACCTATTCATTTATTGATTTCATTAAAGAGCGGATAGATAAATCACAGCGCATTTTTGAATACGGCTCTGGCAGTTCGACTATTTTTTACGCAGAAAGAGCTGGCTCGGTAACTTCTGTGGAACACGATAAAGGCTGGTTTGATAAAGTAAAAAACACAAGTCCGGACAATGCCGAAATGATATTCTGCCAGTTAGAGCAAGATGGAGAATACGCAAAAAAAAGCAATGCTGCTTGGTAAAAAATTCGATATTATCATCGTTGATGGCCGCGACCGTGTAAACTGTTGTAAGTATAGCGTTGCTGCTTTATCAGAAAACGGTGTACTGGTTTTGGATGATAGTGAACGTGAGGTTTATCAGCCCGCACGCACGCTATTAAAAGCCCAAGGTTTTAAAGAAATTAGCTTTAGTGGTATATCTCCTGGCCTTTTCTATGAAAAAGCGACTTCGGTTTTTTATAAACAGGATAATTGTTTAGGTATTTAACCCATCAGGATCATGTTAAGCGAAGAAGTAAAAACGGCCTACGATAATTTTTATACCAATAGTGATGTGGCATGGAGAATGCTCGGTGCCAAATATAAAGCCCAGAACATTGTTGAGGTATGCAAAGGGCTAAAACCCCAAAAAGTGCTTGAAGTTGGCGCTGGCGATGGCAGCATTTTACATTTTTTAAATGAATGGCATTTCGCCACAGCGCTTTATGCTTTAGAAATTGCACAAAGTGGTGTCGACCTGATAAATGACCGCAAGCTACCCAACTTAAAAGAGGCCCAAACTTTTGATGGTTATAAAATTCCGTATGATGATAATACATTTGACTTGGTTATCCTGGCGCATGTTTTAGAGCACGTAGAGCACGAAAGGTTACTTATCAGGGAGTTAAAACGCGTAGCTAAATATATTGTAGTAGAAGTGCCGAAAGATTATCGTTTTGATGTGGATAAGCGCATAAAGCACTTCCTGGATTATGGGCACATCAACATGTATACCCCAACTTCGCTCAGGTTTTTACTGCAAAGTGAAGGATTGGAAATTTTAGCCGATAAAATTTCGATGACTGCAACTGAAACTGTAAAATTTAATGAGTTTATCAATAAAAAAACACCCAAAACATTTTCTAAAAACCTAAAAATAGAGCTGGAATACAGGATAAAGAAAACCTTGGGTAATTTATTTGGAAGGAAAAAACAGGAACAGTACGCGAATGCGTATACTGTACTAACCCAAAAATCAGATCAAGATCTGCAGATATTTTAGGTGGTAAAAGGGAATATATAGGGTAAGAATACCAAACTTATATGTCCTTAAACTTCTTCAATAGTAAGGCTCTAACTGAATATACCGTTATTTTAAGCTGAGTTTTACCGAGCCATTTGTTAACCGTCCCAATAGATTATAAAGGGTTAATAATTGATTCAGAACTAAGGTGTGACTTACTAGTTGAGGATTCGCTATTTGTTGAATTTAAAGCTGTTGAAAGTGTAGCACCAATCCATGTAGCCCAACTGTTGACTTGTATGAAGTTATTAAAATTACCCCTTGGATTAATGATAAACTTTAATTGTTTACATATCTTTTCAGAAGGCCAAAAAACATACGCAAACGAAAGATATGAATCAATTTATTAGTATATTTTTACCTGAACTTATATGTGCCTTCAATTTCTTTTATGGTGAAAGATGTGGCCAACTTAGTATTATGGTTAACTCTATAAATCTTAACTTGTAAAACAAAAATGCAAAACCTTGCCCCTATAGCACTTTTCGTATACAACCGTCCGCAGCACACTGCGCGAACGTTACAATTTCTGCAACAGAACGAGCTGGCAGCTCAAAGCCACTTGTATATTTTTTCTGACGGGGCTAAGACTGCTGCAGATAGGGAAAAAGTTACCGAAGTAAGAAAAATCATTAAAAAAGTAGAAGGCTTTAAGTCAGTTCAAGTGGTTGAAAGCAAGGCAAATGCAGGCTTAGCGAATGCGGTAATTACAGGAGTTACCCAATTGATTGAAGAATACGATCAGGTAATTGTGTTTGAAGATGATCTTATTACCTCACCACATACTTTAGCCTATTTCAATAATGCCTTAAATCACTACCGCGAGGAGGAAAAGGTAATGCACATTGGCGCTTACATGTATCCTTTAATAGCCGATGATCTTCCTCAGTCCTTTTTCTATAGGGCAGCCACCAGTTGGGGCTGGGCAACATGGGGAAGGGCATGGAAAAATTTCGAACCAGATATAGATGTTCTTCTTAAACAGTTTGATAAAAAGAAAAGAGCTGCTTTTTCCATTGATCATAAAATGAACTTCTGGAAACAGATGCAGGAGTTTAAAAAGGGGAAAAACAACAGCTGGGCCATAAGATGGTATGCTTCTATATTTTTAAAAGGCGGTATCACACTTAACCCATCACAATCACTCGTGAACAACATTGGCCACGATGGCACGGGCGTACATTCAGGAATAAATGATATTTATAATGTCATTATCAACCCCAAACAAATTGTTGAATTTCCAACCGTAATAGCTGAAGATCCCATTGCCTATCAAGCCATCAAACGCTTCCTCACAAAGCGAAAAGGTAATATGGTTACACGGGTGAGGCGTTTTGTAAAAGAAAAACTCACACAATATTTTTCCAAAAAATAATAACAGCTTCAATACTCCATCTTATAAGCTATAGCGTAGTGTTGTAGGCAATTAAAAAAATGACAAACTTTTTCTGATTGCCCATGTTGATTTTATACATCGAAACTATAAAAATAAAAAACATGAAAACGACAACAGAAACAGCAGAAGTATTAAATGATTTGATTCAAATTAATAATGATCGTATTGAAGGTTATGAAAAAGCACGTCAGGAATTAAAGGATGAAGATGCCGATTTGAGGACGTTATTTTTGAATATGATAAGCGAAAGCCAAAAATATAAAATGGCGCTGGCAACTGAAGTATCTGCTTTGGGCGAAGATATTGAAACAGGAACTACCAATTCAGGTAAAATTTATAGGGCCTGGATGGATGTAAAAGCACTATTTACCGGCCACGACCGCAAAACAGTGTTAAACAATTGTGAGTTTGGTGAAGATGCTGCACAAAATGCCTATAAAATGGCTTTAGAGTCAGATGATATCCCTTCAAATATCAGAGAGTTAATTTCAGACCAAAAAGCAGCTTTAAGACAGTCGCACGATGAGATCAAAAGATTACGTGATGCCCAGGCTTAATTAGCAAATAATTACATAATGAAAAACCTCCTTTGATCATAATCAGAGGAGGTTTTTCATTTATTATTTCGACTGGAGCATCGCGGAATGCCCGCCTGTGCGGACAGGCCTGCCCGTACAGGCGGGGAGAGATCTATCTCAACAGATTCCTCGGCTTCAATGCGTTTTCGCTCGAAATGACGATTTTTTGACGTAAAAATCAGTTAAGATACTACGATTCCAATTCCTTATCCAAATGTTCAGTAACACGTTGAATGGTATTATCAATCGTATTACTTAAAATAGTAAGGTAAGAACCTTTTTTAGCCGTATCAATGGCAATCTGCAAACAAGCAGTGCTTTTATTGTTTACAATAATCTCCTTATTAGGGTCAACTTCTTTTATCCCTTTAATCAGCAAATCAACCAGTTCCTGCTGTTGTCTGCCACGAAGATATTTTTCCTGGCAAATATAAATCTTGTCAAACATCTGTGCAGAAATACGGGCAGTTTCCAAAATATCCTCGTCTCTTCTATCTCCTGTTGCGGAAATAATCCCAACCTGTTCTGTTGCCTCAACACCCTGCAGGAAACCTTTCACACCATTAAATCCATCAGGATTGTGCGCAAAATCAACCAATACGCTAAAATCTTTGAACCTGAAGACATTCATCCTACCTGGTGTATGCGCCGCAGAAGGGATAAAGGTTTCTAATGATAAACGGATATCTTCTGGTTTATAACCCCATAGATAAGTTGCAAGCGTTGCCGCTAGTACATTCTGGATCATAAAATTTACAGAACCTCCAAAGGTTAAAGGAATGTGGGTGGCTTTATCTACCCTTAATTTCCAATCACCGGTTTTGATAGTGATGTATCCATTTTCATAAATGGCCGCGATTCCACCTTTTTTACAATGCTCTTTTACCACAGGATTATTTTCATCCATACTGAAATAAGCAACATTGCACCGTGCATCTTTAGCAATACGAACACAATAACCGTTGTCTGCATTTAGCACAGCCCAACCTTTGCGACGTACGGCTCCGATTACTACGGCTTTAACCCGGGTTAAATCGTCAAGATTGTGGATATCAGAAATACCTAAGTGATCTTCCTGGATATTGGTAACCACACCGATATCGCAGGCATTAAACCCTAAACCTGCCCTTAAAATTCCGCCACGGGCGGTTTCCAAAACGGCAAATTCTACTGTAGGGTCTTTTAAAATAAATTCCGCACTCACCGGCCCTGTGGTATCGCCTTTCATTAGCATGGTATTGTGTACATACACCCCATCACTGGTAGTGAAACCTACACGTTTGCCATTGCTACGGATAATGTGTGCAATTAATCGGGTGGTGGTGGTTTTTCCATTGGTTCCTGTTACGGCAATAATGGGGATCTGTGATAATTTACCCTGTGGATAAAGCATATCAATTACCGGTGCTGCAACGTTACGTGGCAAACCTTCGCTCGGCGCCAGGTGCATTCTAAAACCCGGAGCAGCATTAACTTCTAATACCACCCCGCCATTTTCTGTTAAAGGCTGGGTGAGGTTCTGCGCCATGATATCGATACCACAGATATCCAATCCGATTACTCTTGAAATCCTTTCGCAAATGAAAATATTCTGTGGGTGAACAATATCTGTAACATCAATGGATGTCCCTCCAGTACTTAAATTGGCGGTCGATTTTAAATAAACCACTTCCCCTTTATCCGGAATGGTTTCTAACGTATATTCTTTTTTGGCTAATAAATCCAATGTATCACGATCTACAGCTATTTCCGTTAGCACATTCTCGTGTCCATAACCACGACGTGGGTCTTCATTTTCCTGATCAATTAATTCCTGGATGGTATGAATCCCATTTCCTTTTACATGCGCCGGATCGCGTTGTGCCGCCGCGACCACTTTATGATCGATGACCAGCACACGGAAGTCAAATCCGGTAATGTATTTTTCAATAATTACTCTTCTCGAATAGGTTTTAGCATATTCAAATGCTGCCACAGCATCTTCCATTGTTTTCACATTAATGGTGGCGCCTTTACCATGGTTGCCATCAAGCGGTTTGAAAACTAAAGGAAAGCCAACTTTTTTAACGGAAGCTTCAAGATCATCAGGATTTGAAATGGTTACCCCTGAGGCTACCGGAATAGCGGCTTCCGTAAGCAAACGTTTCGTTTCCTCTTTATTACTGGCAATGTCTACGGCAATACTGCTGGTTTTTTCGGTCATGGTAGCCCTAAAACGCACCTGATTTTTACCATAGCCCAATTGTACCAACGAACTTTTGTTCAATCTTATCCAGGGAATGCTTCTTTTTACCGCTTCCTCTACAATCGAACCAGTACTTGGGCCTAAGGCTTCCAGTTCACGTATCTCCTTCATTCTTCGGATATCGTGTTCCAGATCGTATTCCTCATTATTGATCAAAGCTTCGGCAATTCTAACTGCTGCTTCTGCAGAGTAAACCCCTACTTTTTCTTCCAGATAACTGAAAACCACATTATAAATCCCTTCGGTTTTGGTCATGCGTGTTCTGCCAAAGCCAGTCTCCATACCCGCGAGTGTCTGAATTTCGAGCGCAATGTGTTCAATCACATGCCCCATCCAGGTTCCTTCTTTTACACGGGTAAAAAAGCCACCTTCAACACCTTTTGAGCAACGGTGGGTAAACATGCTCGGCAACAGTTTCTCCATCCTTTCGCTAAACCCTTCGATTACATTTGTTGGTTTTTGCTCCAAATCTTCCAGGTCCAGTCGCATCTGGATCAATTTCTTCCGGTTAATAGACCATATGTTTGGTCCTCTTAATACTTGTATATTTAATATCTTCATGTAATGTTTTGTTCGTTTATTCTGGCTAAGCGGATACTTCAGAATCGCTCTTTTTACTCCATATTAAGAATGAAATTGATGACTGTAAATTATACATTTATTTTGAAAATAGACGTTTCATTTAGCTAAATCAATTTTAAGGTGTATTTGTTTTATTTTCAAGAGCAATCCTGTTAATTTTAGGTTATAATATGTTAACTTTTGTTAATAATTTGAATATTCTTTACAAAAAAAGTCGTGTTTTTTATCTTAAGCCTATATATTTGGGTTTTTCGATACAATTATAATACACAAAGAATGATTCCGAAAGGTAAACTCATCATCATTGGTGGCGCAATAAATACAGGTAGCTTTGCAGAAACTCAATTTGGACTGCCTGAAAACATGAATTTTTTCGAGCGTGGAATTTTGAAACGGATTACTACAGAATCATTAAGAGATACGCAATCTCGTTTCGAGATCATCACCACAGCATCGTTAATGCCCGAGAAGGTGGGTGAAGAATATATTAAGGCTTACGCACAATTAGATGTACATAACGTTGGCGTTCTTAATATTACCAACCGTGAAGAAGCCAATTCTGATGAAAATTACGAGCGTATCCAAGCTGCAGAAGTAATTATATTTACCGGTGGCGATCAGCTCCGCCTTTCTTCCATCTTCGGCGGTACTAAAACCCATCAAATCCTTTTAGAAAAATATAGAAACGAACCTGTGGTTATTGCAGGTACCTCGGCTGGGGCAGCGGCAAGCTCTAAAAACATGATTTATCAAGGTAGCAGCAAAGATGCTTTACTTAAGGGAGAGGTAAAAATTACTGGAGGATTAGGCTTTATTGACGATGTTATTGTAGATACACATTTTGTTCAACGTGGCAGGATTGGCCGTTTGTTGTATGCTGCTGCCAGTAATCCTGGCATTTTAGGGATCGGACTTGGTGAAGATACCGGGCTTTTCATTTCTGATGGCCATAAAATGGAAGCCATAGGCTCTGGAATGGTAATTTTAGTGGATGGTCGCACCATGGCCGATACCAATTTAACCGATGTAGAAATGGGGCAGCCAGTTTCTATTAAAAATATGGTGGTGCATGTAATGTGCGATGGAGATATATACGATTTAACAGACCATAGCCTGGTAATCCATCATCCAAAGGTTGTTCCTGTAGCATAATTCAGTTAGCAGTTAACAATGGGCAATTTTCAGTTTGGAGTTATTCAATCTTGATACTTGCTACATAATACTACAATATTCAAAAAATGAAACTAATCATACATGGCGGTTTCTTCAGCGAATCGTCTACCAACCAGGAAATGAAAAAAGCTAAACAAGACGCTTTAGCTTCAATTGTTACGCTCGGACACGAATATTTAAAAACACATACTGCTTTAGAAACCGTTGTTTATACAGTTGCATTGTTAGAAGATAACGAACTGTTTAATGCCGGTATAGGTTCACAGATCCAAAGTGACGGAAAAGTTAGATTAAGCGCAGCCTTGATGGATGGCAAAACCGAGAAATTTAGTGGTGTAATCAATGTCGAAGATATTAAAAACCCTATAAATGTTGCAGAGAAACTGCTCACACATGATGACCGGGTGCTTAGCGGCGACGGTGCCCAGCAATTTGCCAGAACAAACGGATTTGGATATTTCGATCCGATTACCCCACAACGCCAATCAGAGTATGAAGCTAAATTAAACCAAAAGAATAATAAAGGCACGGTGGGCTGCGTAGCGCTAGATGCAAACAGAAACATAGCCGCAGCAACCTCTACTGGCGGAAAAGGATTTGAAATTCCCTGCCGGGTGAGCGATTCGGCAACCGTGGCCGGGAACTATGCCAATCCATATGCAGGTATTTCCTGTACAGGAGTAGGTGAGGATATTGTAAGTGGGGCTTTAGCTGCAAAGATTGTAACCCGCGTTACCGATGGTTTTTCTTTAAAAGAGGCATCTGATAAATCTTTTGCAGAACTTAAAGCTTTTGATGGCTTTGCAGGTATTGTAGGTATTACTGCTGCAGGTGAAGTTTACCATTGCGACTCGCACCCTTACATGGTCTGGGCAGCTTTTGATGTTAATTTACAGGTATTTAGCTAAAATTAGATTTAAAGTATTATTTTTGTTGCATGACCAAAATTGTATTGGCTTTAATTGGCCTTTTTGCAACAGTACAACTACAAGCTCAAAATCTAGATAAATCTGAGATCCAGGAACCTAACGGTAGTGCGATCAGTATAGCAGTATCTAAATTTGAGTTGGAAGATGGAAATTCCTTTTTTGAGGAAGCAGAAGATTTTGAACGAAAAGGCGATTACAACGAAGCCCTTACCCTATTCGGCAAGGCAGCTTTTGAATATAATTCCGTAAAAAATTTCAATAGGTATGGGCTTGCAGTTATCAAGATGAGCAATATGCATTATCAACTTGGCCGTTTTGCCGATGCGGAGCAAATCCTTTTAAACGTAGCGCTAAAAAATTATTCCAAAACTGGGAATAGGGCAGGAATAATGAATACTTATAACCTTTTAGGAAAAGTTTACCTGGCTAATACCAAGTATACACAATCGATGTGGTTCTATACCCAGCAAGGTATCCTGGCGAAACAATTAAAAAGCAACAATGCTTATATCGAATCTATTCTGGGCATTGTTCAGGTAAAAATTAAAAAGAAAGACTTTACGCTTGCCCTGAGAGATTTAAAATCGGCTGAATGGCTAGCTAACTCCATTAAAACCACGCAGTATAAATCACAGATTAAAGATGCGAGGGAAATGATTGCCAATAAAACCACTGGCAAAAAGGTAAATCCGAGCTAATTTAAGCAACTAATTTTTCTACAAATTCATCGTATTAAGTCATAATATGGCCCATAACAGGCTGTAATTAAACAAATTTTGCGTTTGGGTAAAACAAAAAATAATAGGCAACGTTCTACATAAGAATTGTTAAATAAAGAGCTTTTAGTTAGATTTGATCAAATTTTAACAAGAGACGGTAATAAAGCTGTCTCTTTTTTGTTTTTTTTGCTAAAATGGTATCATATTGGCTATATAGAATTGGAAATGGATTTTAAATCATTTAAAGAAATGTTAAAGAGGATATTTTTTGTAATTTTTACTGCGGCAGTACTGGCTTGTCATGCTGCCCCTAAAACTCAGCCAATGGTTGAGGGGGTTACCAATGTGAAACCTGATGAGCAGCAGCAACTTGTTATCAAAGAGGTTGTAAATTTGATTGAGAGTTACAATTATAAAAAAGTTAAGATCAATGATTCTATTTCCTCAATCGTTTTAGATAAGTATATCAAGTCTTTAGATCCAGGTAAAAATTACTTCCTGGCATCAGATATCAAAGATTTTGAGAAATACAGATATACTTTAGACGATGATTTTAAAAATGGCGACTTGAGCGGCCCATTTTTCATCTACAACGTTTACGCTAAAAGGCTTAATGAATACTTTACCTATTCGCTGGCACAGATCAAGACTAAATTTGATTTTAACCAAAATGACACTTATGTCTATGATAGGGAGAAACAACCTTGGGCAACTTCTTCTACAGCTTTAAATGACAACTGGAAAAAACGGGTAAAATACGAACTGATTAATTTAAATTTAGCCGGTACTGCCGAATCTAAAAATATCGAAACATTGACTAAACGTTATAAAAACTTACAATCGCAAACATCAAAAACCAATAACCAGGACGTTTTTCAAATTTTGATGGACGCTTTTACCGAATCCATTGATCCGCATACCAATTATTTTAACCCAACCAATGCAGCGGCATTTAACGAAGACATGTCACGCTCTTTCGAAGGTATTGGCGCCCGTTTACAATTAGAAAATGAAGTTGTTAAGATTTCTGAAATTATTGCTGGGGGACCTGCGTTTAAGGGAAAACAGCTAAGTGCGGGAGACCGTATTATCGCAGTTGCACAAGGCGATGGTGAGTTTGTTGATGTTGTAGGCTGGAGATTAGATAACACGGTTTCGAAAATCAAAGGTCCGAAAGGAACAAAAGTGCGCTTGAAAGTAATACCTGTGGGCAAAGAAATGTCGTCTAAACCGGTAATCATCGAATTGGTTCGTGATCGAATTGTTTTGGAAGAAACATCTGCCAAAAAGAAAGTTAAAACCATTAACAGCAATGGCAAGGACTACAAAATCGGGGTTATTACCCTACCTGCATTTTACGCCGATTTTAAAGCAGCAAATGCGGGCGATAAAAACTACAAAAGCACCACCCGCGATGTTAAAAAATTGATTGACTCATTAAAAACATACGATAAGGTAAATGCTATTGTAATGGATTTACGCGGAAACGGCGGAGGTTCATTGGTTGAAGCCATATCGTTAACCGGATTGTTTATCGATAAAGGACCTGTTGTACAGGTAAAAGATTTACGCGGCAAAATCGAGGTAGATGAAGATGAGAATAGTGGTGTGGCCTGGGACGGTCCGTTTGGTGTAATGGTAGATCGTTTAAGTGCATCAGCATCAGAAATTTTTGCAGGCGCTATACAAGATTACGGCCGCGGAATTATTATGGGTAGCCAAACCTATGGTAAAGGTACAGTACAATCTTCAATCGACTTAAATAAACTGGTTAACCCTGGCATGCTACAAAGATTAGCAGGATTAATTTCTAAAGATAAAACTATTGGAACCTCACCTAGTAGTGCCAACCCAGCAGATATTAATTTAGGCCAGATTAATTTAACCATGGCTAAATTTTACCGTGTGGCCGGTAGCAGTACACAGCACAAGGGTGTAACTCCTGATGTTGTTTTCCCTTCCATTTACCCAATGGATAAAATTGGAGAAGATACAGAGCCATCTGCCTTGCCATGGGATGTGATTCCAAGTTCGAACTTTAAAGCAGTTGCCAATTTGAGTGCCGTTAAAGCACAGTTGATCAAAAATAGCGAGCAACGTGTTGCAAATTCATTGGATTTTAAATACCTGAAACAAGATGTTGCAGACCTTAAAAAACGTGATAGCGAAGTTTCGGTAACTTTAAACGAGGCCAAGCTAAAAGCTGAACGCGATGCGCAGGAAGCTAAAACACTGGCAAGACAGAATGAATTAAGAGCCTTAAGAGGATTGCCAGCCCTTAAAAAGGGTGCGAAAGTTACCAAACAAGATGCGTTTGATTTCATTGAGGATGAATCGCTAAAAGTAATGGGCGATTTTATGCAACAATCTGGCAGCTATGTAATGAACCTAGGCTTAGTACAAAAGAATAATTAAGAAATATGTTTCAACATAAAGGCCGCTTTAGCAAAACTAAAGCGGCCTTTTTTGTTATCTGGTTTCAGAGTTACCGACTTTCAGGCAATGTGCTTACTAAAATTGATAACCTTCCCTGGTGTCGGATATTACGATCCGGCACTGAAATACTTATCGTTGATCTGATCAGTTGTTAGATGGTAACATCTGGCAGCACAGTTAACAACCCAATCATTAAAGTTCAGAGTTGTCAGCTTTCGAGCAAAGTGCTTATTAAAGTTGACAACCCTACCTAACGTCTAAATGCTTACTTATTAGCAGTAGGCTCGTTTTGTTTGCTTAATTGCATCGCCATCATTTCTTTCATGGTTTTGTTCATCCCTTCAGTACTTCCATCTAAAAAGATCACGTTGCCTTCGCTATATTCTGCAAACTGTTTAATGGCTTCTGTCCACATGGTAAATAAGATTACTGAAGTATCTAAATTTGCCTGTTTCATTTCATGTGCAGCATTGGTCATACCTTTTGCAACTTCTTCTCTAAACAATGCGATACCCTGCCCGCGTAATTGGGCAGCTTCACGCTCTGCTGTAGCAGCAATTTTAATCGCATTACCATCCGCTTCTGCGGCTTTGGTTTTGGTAATCAATAAAGCCTGTCCTTCGTTTTCAGCTGCGGCCTTTAAGTTGTTTGATGCAACCACGCGGCTCATGGAGCGCATAATTTCTTCATCAAAAGTAATATCGTTTAACTGAAGATCCTGAAGATGGTAACCCCATCCATCCAACACCTGATCAATCTGTTCCTTAACATGAAGCACAATTTCATTTCGCTGGGCCAATACGTTTGCCTGCTTTTGCGTAGCCACATATGCCCGGATAGATCCTTCGATGGTCCTGATCAAAGCCTGCATCAGATTGCTCGCATCAACAAATTTAAAGGCTACATTTTTGATGGTTTCTTCATCCTGATTGATTACAGAGTAAAGCAACATGGCTTTGAAGTAAACATTCGCCTGATCTTGCGTTACAGCCTGAAAAGAAAGTTCAACAGAGCGGTTTTGGATTGATATCCGAGAATAAATCTGCTCTATTAAAGGAATTTTAAAGTTTAAACCGGGTCTTAAAAGCCTTTGGTACTTACCAAACACGGTAACTACCGCAATAGTTCCTTGTTTAACGGTAACAAATGAGCTTAGCAGTATAATCACTCCAATTACTACTAAAATATAAACGGTGTATTGCATAACTAGATTTTTTCATGAAGGTATAAAAATTCATACAAACTACACCTGCATTTTGTAGCTTTAAGTTTTCTAACTAACTTATATCAATCGAAACCATCATGATTTTTTGAATTCTGCAGTGGAATAAATAAATCTGATGACTAAAAAAAAACAAAATTTATACAGATGAAAATTAAATTATTTCTTCCAGCGGCAGGCATTTTGCTATTTGCGGCGTGTCAGAATAAAAATCATCAGGAGACTGATGTGGTAAATACACGTACCGAATTTTTTGATAAGGCTGGCATGGACACTACTGTAAAGCCTGGTGACAACTTTTTCCTTTATGCCAATGGAAAATGGATGAAAAACACGGAGATTCCTAAAACCGAAACTGGTTGGGGCTCTTTTTACACCTTATATAACGATAACCTGAAAAATCTGAAAAACATTCTCGAAAATGCTTCAAAAGCTAAGGCAGCAAAAGGAAGTGCTGAACAGAAGGTTGGCGATTTTTATACCAGCGGAATGGATACGCTTACCATTGAGAAGTTAGGCATTGAACCCATAAAGCCACTTTTAAGTAAAATAGATAGGATTAAAAATGATCAGGATTTAATCAATTTTATTGCCGAAGGCTATAAAAATGGTGAAGGTGATTTATTAGGCTTTGGCGTTGAACCAGATGATAAACTAAGCGCTAAAAATGCGTTGTCATTTACACAGGCTGGCATTACTTTACCGGATCGCAGTTATTATCTCGAACAGGATGATAAAGCAAAAAAAATCAGAGCCGAGTATATTAAATACATCACCAAAATCTTTACCCTTTCTGGCGATTCTGCAAACGCAACTAAATATGCCAACGATATTCTAAAATTGGAAACAGCAATTGCACAATCTCATTCCACGCCTGTTCAACTGCGCGATCCACAGAAAAACTATCATAAAATGACGGTGGCTGATTTCCAAAAGCTGACCCCAAACATGGATTGGAAATCTGTGCTACACAAACTGGGTGCAAACACGGATACCGTTATTGTCAGACAGCCAAAATACTACCAAGCCCTTTCAGTCTTGTTAAAAAGTCAGCCTATAGCAATCTGGAAAGAAAAATTAAAATTTGATGCGCTGAACGAATCGGCAAATGCCTTCACCAAAAAATTCAGAGATGCGAGATTTGATTTTTTCTCTAAAACACTCTTTGGTCAACAAGCACCTACGGAGAGATGGAAAGCCATTGTAAATGCCACCGATCGCAATTTAGGCGAACTATTAGGCCAATTATATGCCGAAAAGTATTTCAAACCTGAGGCCAAAGAACGTATGTTAACCCTTGTAAACAACTTACAGAAAGTATATGAAGAAAGAATTCAGAGGTTAGACTGGATGACACCAGAAACCAAAAAGAAAGCTTTGGAAAAACTGAATGCCTTTATCAAAAAAATCGGTTATCCAGATAAATGGAAAAAATATGATGATGTAGAGGTTTCGAAAAGCACCTATTATGCAAACCTTCAATCGGCAAGTAAACATGCCTATAAAGAAATGATGGATAAACTCGGCAAAAACGTAGATAAAACGGAATGGGGAATGACGCCACCTACTGTTAATGCCTATTACAATCCATCTTTCAACGAAATTGTTTTTCCAGCCGGAATTTTACAGTTTCCTTTCTTTGATTTTAGCGCAGACGATGCGATTAACTATGGTGCAATCGGTGCAGTGATTGGTCATGAGATGACACATGGTTTCGACGATCAGGGCCGCCAATATGATGCAATGGGCAATTTAAAAGAATGGTGGACCAAATCCGATGCTGATCAATTTAAAGCGAAGGCCGGTAAAGTAGAAAAATTTTACGATAAATTCTCGCTATTAGACAACCAGCATGTAAACGGTTCATTAACATTAGGCGAAAACCTGGCCGATATTGGAGGATTGAACATTGCATATGACGCTTTTAAGCTAACAGAACAAGGGAAAAGTGATAAAAAGATTGATGGTTTTACACCTGACCAACGTTTCTTTTTAAGTTTTGCACAGGTATGGCGAATTAAAACCCGGGATGAAAGCATGCGTGTAAGGTTGAAAACGGATCCACATAGCCCGGAGATGTTCCGAGTGAACGGACCGGTGTATAACATGGAGGCATTTTATAAAGCGTTTAACATTCCTGCAACCGCAAAAATGTATATTGCGCCAGCAGACCGGTTAGGCGTTTGGTAAAATTTAAAAGCATAATTTTAAAATATACGTTTGCAAATTATGATCCCGGAATTGATCAACTCTTAAATTCCGGGATCAACTTTATTTTGCAGTTGATATTATTGCAACAACCTCCATTCACTTAATTGCAAATCTACACTCCCATTATTGGCAGTAATAAAAAGCTTATAATATTTGTATGCGGTAGTGTTTGAAATCAATATTTTTTTTGTTTGCCTTCTTAAGCTAAAAGTTTCGTTACTACGGATATCGAGTTGAGTATAATTCGTACCATCGTTAGATCCCATAAGTTTCCAGCTTTTCGGATCACGATCCGGTGCATCGTTCCCTGCAGTAATAGTATATCCTTTTACTACCTGACTGCCAGGAAAAGTGAGTTGTGCCCAAAAAGTGTTAGGGTAAGCTCCCAAAAAGAACTTGGTATTATAATAACTATCCGAAAGTTTAGCAGAACCTTCAGCTGCAGCAGCACCGCCAGCATTTTCGTTACTCACACTCACAACTGCCTGGCTGCTTATATCTTTCAGGTATGTTACACCGGGAAAGGCAGTTTTTGCCGCATTTAACTGTGCCACCCAATCATTACCCTGCTCATCCAGGTTACCAAAAGCGCTTAAGGCAAGTGGCTTTAAATCCATTCCGGTTGCGCCGCTCCAAAAGTGGATGAACTCGCCATAATTCATTGATCTTGAAAAGCGCTGTATATTGGTTTGTCCATTATTAACTGTTTGTTTAGGAAAATACTGTGCTAGCAAGCTGAAATACTTATTTAGTGAAGATGCATCGCCCTGTTGCGAGTAGATAGGAAAAAACCAGTCTCTAAACCAATACGTTTGCGCACGTGGATAGCTTTCCGATCCATTGGCGACCAAATTATACCAACGTTGCACATCAGCCGAACGGTTAAGACCAATGTAAACATCATAAATGTAAATTTCCATCCATTTACTATCGTGCCATATACCAAAGGCAGGCGAATTAAGTACATTGCGTGAAGCACCTTCTACAATATGACCCACCTCATGTGTGGTAAGATCCAGATCGTTACCTGTCCCGCTTAGCCAGGCACTTGTGCTCGAGGATCCCACATCGATTACATTTCGGTAATCGTGGCTGGCATCCATGTAAGTGCTGGGATGCCCCCCGCTATATTTTCCGGTATGAAAAATGGCCCATAATCGAGAGTCTGTACCAAACGACCCATATTTACTTTTGGTGTAATTCCAAACCTGAGCTAAATACGTATTGGGCCAGGTAACCGTACTGCTTACATCATTATCGTGGTAAACTACAATGCTCGTATCGTGGTAAAACCGTTGCAATACCTGCACATGGTCAAACCAATGTTCTTGCCAGGTAAGCGGAGGATCGGCAAGCAGGGTGTTGTTCACCTTTGCCACGGCAGTTTTTGTAATTGCAGGTTGAGATTCTTCCAGTCCTTTTTTGGAACAAGAGAGTAAAGCTGAGAAAATCAGCATGCCCAAAAGGATAATCCGTTTGTTTTTCATCTGTTTAGATTGTTTTAATGTTAGAAGGGATCTCTTAAAGTGGTTAGTAAGATCACAATCTATTTCATTGGGGTTAATATTTAGGTTGAGTTGATTCCTTAAATTATGTAATTGTGTTTCCCCTGCTGTTCTCTATTCACAAAATGATAAATTGATATATTTGGCTTTACTAAAACGTTTTATAAATAAATGAAAATTTAATCCACCTGTTTTGAGGTGGATGATACCTAAAGTTAGACTTTCGGATTACAAAGTCATTATTGTACTTTAAATATTACAATTAAACAAAATAGAAACTACTCTGTAAAATTTCATCAAACAAAAAGTTTGAAATCCTTGTTTGATGTTAAAAACAGATCATGAACGTAAAACGAACTTTCGGAACGATATTAACCATTTTAGGAATTATCGGCTTAATTTATGCCGGATATGGCTTTGTTAACCACAGTCAAAACAACAGGGGATTGCTGGTTTATGGAATAATCGGATTAATTTTCTTTGTATCGGGCATTGGCCTGGTAAAAAATACAAAGGATGAAGGCTAGATCAAGCTTTCATCCTGAATATTGGCACACTGAAATTAATTGAGCTGTAAGCATCCAATCGCAGTAATGTCACTGTTTTTTCTTCTGTTTGATGATCTGGTACTGGCTAAAGGCAACCAAACAACCTGCAAGGATAATAATTCCTGCAGATAATAGGTTTTTAGGATTTTGATTGATGTAGTAAGCTGCTGCCAACACTAAAATTGCTGCAGCAATACCTATAATGTAATGAAGTATTAATCCTGTTTTCATACGACAAATATTCTGAAATAATTTGAAATTGATGTCGCAGAAGATTAATCTTTTAAACTGATTCTGTTATCAGCAAATTTCAGTTGATGACCAATGAAATCAATATCTGTCAGTTCTTTAATCCTTTTGAAGGCGCTATAGTTATCATCCAGGGTTAAACGGTTAATTTTATCCTGTTTGATAGAGACAACATCGGCATAGAGAAAATCACCTTTTGCATTTATTTTTAGCTGAAGTAAAGGTGCAATACCATTATTGCCTTTTAAACTGAACATTCCATAGGTACAAAAATTACCCAAACTGTAAGCAATGAATTTATTCTTATAAACCTCAACGGCACGGGTTACATGCGGACCATGTCCAAGTACAACATCGGCACCGGCATCAATAACCGCATGTGCAAAGGCATAAACGTTACCCCGGTTTTCTTTGTAAAAAATTTCGTTCTTGCGCGGAACGTGTTCAAATCTTGCACCTTCACCTCCACCATGAAAAGAAACAATTACAATATCGGCTATTCGTTTTAGACGGGCCACCAGTGCGTTTGCACTATCAATCTTATTAATCGATACTGTATTTTCATTTGGCGCAAATGCACAGAAGGCATACTTGACACTATCTTTTTCAAAAACTTCAAAAGGTTTGTTTACCTGCCCGGCATAATGGATCTGTAGCGAATCTAAAATCTTTGCGGTGTTTTTCCTTCCCCTTGCATCAAAATCACCAACGTGATTATTGGCGATGCTCAAAACATTAAATCCCGCTTCTTTATATATCCCGGCATAGCGCTCCGGCATTCTAAAAGCATAACAGTTGTTCGGATTAATGCCATTACATTTGTTTGAATGGCCTGAGTTCAGAAAACAGCCCTCAAGGTTGCCAAAAACGATATCTCCTTTTAATAAACCATCAACCGCCTCGAAACTGTTTACAGCATCGTCAGGAGGGAGGTTGGCTTTGGTAGGAAAAGCAGAGCCTAGCATGATGTCTCCAACAGCGATAATGGAAATGGTATCCTTAATTTTCCTGATTACGGTATCCTGCCTGGTTACTGGTATGGTAACCTGTGCATTATTGCTGGTGCAACTAATCAGGATTATAACAACTAAGGGTAAGATTAGGATGGTATTGATGCGCTTCATTAGGTTTTTATTGTAATCGTCATCTCGACTGGAACGTAGTGGGATGCCCGCCTTTGCGGACAGGCAGGGAGAGATCTATTAGATAGATTTCTCGACTACGTTGCATTCCGCTCTAAATGACGGATTGGAATTGTGTTCAATAAAAAATCCCCCGAAATTTCTTTAGGAGGATTGTAATTTTATTTGGGCAACCGTTAACTGAATATTGTGAACTGTTAACTGCCAACTGAATTATTCTACTGTAAACTCTTTCTTAAACGATTCTAAAACGCGGCCACCTTTGTAAAAGTAACGGCTGTAATAAGGTTCGTTAAGGTTACTGATGACCACCCCACGAGAACTTGATGCATGTGCAAATCTGTTATCGCCCAGGTAAATGCCTACATGCGAAATGCTTCTGCTTTTAATTTTGAAGAAAACCAAATCGCCTTCTTTTAAATCTTCTTTTGATAAGGGATCTACCATGCTGAAAATATCGCGTGAATTTCTTCTGATGGTGGTGTTGAAAACTTTATCGTAAATGGCTTTAGTGAAAGCCGAACAATCGATGCCTCTTTTGGTGTTTCCACCGTAACTATATGGCGTTCCGATCCATTCGTAAATAAACTTGTACAGCTTTAAATTCGAAGTTGCATCTACTGCAACACCCATTACCTGCGAAAAATATTGCGATGCAAGGTTATCAGGATCATTTAATTCTTTACCAGATTCTTTTGTTTTTGTCTGCGCAAATGCGGCCGAGAGCGTACAGATAGCAATTAGAGTAGAAAACAAAAATTTTTTAATCATGTTATACAGTTATGTTTGGGTATTCACTTACACATTAACGTACACCACATGGGCTTATTGTTGGTTGTCAAAAGTATTAATTATACAAATGTTATCCAAATGTAATGTTAGAAAAAATGAAAGTTATCAACATTCACGTCTTTTAGCCGCCCGTTTGATTACAATTTTCTCAGAAAAGCCATGAATTTTATTAAATGTTTCTTTTTAAATTTTTATCATTAACTGTAAAAATCCATTATTTTTAAATTATGGATATGAGTAGATATGCAGAATTAAATTTCAGATTAAATTGATTCCATATTATCATAAAGGGAATTGATTTAATTATAAAAAATCCATGTTAAACCGACATTGACAGCAGCGGATTATATTTAATTGTAAAACAACTGTTAAATCTGATTATAACCCTAATACTATGATGTTTTTACATCAAAAAGTGTCAAAAATTGCAATAAAAAAATTAGATTTGCTGTCGCAAAAAAACAAATACCCTAAAATGAGTGCAGTAGAAATAAATAAAGATACCTGGTTAAAGTGGTTCGAGTCGATGTTGCTGATGCGCAAATTCGAAGAAAAAACTGGCCAGTTATACGGACAACAAAAAATACGTGGCTTTTGTCATTTATACATTGGGCAAGAAGCTGTAGTTGCAGGTGCAATATCTGCAATGCAAAAAGGTGATTCAATGATTACAACATACCGTGATCATGCTCACGCCTTAGCTTTAGGAGTTAGTGCCGATAGTATTATGGCAGAAATGTACGGTAAAGCTACAGGTTGCTCTAAAGGTAAAGGTGGTTCAATGCACATGTTCAGTAAAGAGCATAACTTCTACGGTGGCCATGCAATTGTTGGTGGTCAGATTCCATTAGGTGCCGGCGTTGCTTTTGCAGAAAAATACAAAGGAACTGATAACGTAAATATTTGTTACATGGGCGATGGTGCGGTGCGCCAGGGTGCATTAAACGAAACTTTCAACATGGCGATGCTGTGGAAATTGCCTGTTATCTTCGTTTGCGAGAACAATGGTTATGCCATGGGTACTTCAGTGCAACGTACCACTAACATGACTGATATTTATAAAATAGGTTTAGGTTTTGATATGCCATGTGCACCAGTTGACGGTATGGATCCGGTTGCGGTACACAATGCTATGGACGAAGCCATTCAACGTGCACGTAAAGGTGAAGGACCTACTTTCTTAGAAATGAGAACTTACCGCTATCGTGGTCACTCGATGTCAGATCCTGCAAAATACCGTACCAAAGAAGAATTAGAAGATTATAAGGCAAAAGATCCTGTTGAGCTAGCCAGAGAAACTATTTTGAGAGAAAAATATGCAGATCAGGCCTGGATTGAAGAAATAGAAGCTAAAGTAAAAGGAATTGTAGATCAGGCAGTAAAATTTGCTGAAGAATCTCCTTGGCCTGATGCATCTGAATTATACAAAGATGTATATATGCAGGATGACTATCCTTACGTAATGGACTAATATTAATAAGATTTCAATTAATTAGATATAATGGCTGATGTAATTAAAATGCCCAAAATGAGCGACACCATGACCGAAGGGGTTTTGGCGAAGTGGCATAAAAAAGTGGGCGATAAAGTGAAAAGCGGCGATGTTTTGGCAGAAGTAGAAACTGACAAAGCAACAATGGATATGGAATCTTATTGGGATGGCACTCTTTTATACGTTGGTGTAGAAGAAGGTCAGGCTGTTCCTGTTGATGCCATCATGGCCGTTATCGGTAAAGAAGGCGAAGATTATAAAGCGGCTTTAGAAGCAGAAAAGTCAGGAAGTCAGGATTCGGCAAGTCCGGAAGCTGAAAGCAAAAACGAGGCTCCTAAAGCAGAAGATAAAAAAGAAGAAGCAACCCCTGCACAAGGTGGTGGTTTAAGCGAAGAAGAATTGGCTGCTAAAGGTGTTACAGTGATCCGTATGCCTTTGTTAAGTGATACCATGACTGAAGGCGTAATTGCTGAATGGCATAAAAAAGTTGGTGACAAGGTTAAAGATGACGATGTTCTTGCTGACGTGGAAACTGACAAAGCAACTATGGAAGTTATGGGATATGCAACCGGAACGCTATTGCATATCGGTGTGGAAAAAGGTCAGGCTGCCAAAGTAAATGGAATTATTGCTATTGTTGGCCCTGAAGGGACTGATGTAAGCGGAATTTTGGCAGGCGGTTCAGCACCGGCTCCTAAAGCTGAAAGCGAAGCACCAAAAGAAGAAAAACAAGCTGCAAGTGCTGATTCAAGTTCATCTGCTCCTGTTGCAGAAAATTCTTCAGATAGCCGCGTTAAAGCATCTCCTTTAGCTAAGAAAATAGCTAAAGACAAAGGTATTGATTTATCGCAGGTTGCAGGAAGTGCAGAAGGTGGCCGTATCATTAAAAAAGATATCGAAAACTTTAAACCAGCTGCAACGCCTGCAAAAACAGAATCTGCATCAGCTCCGGCTGCAGAGAAAGCTGCTGCACCAGCGCCAGTGATTCCTCAATTTGTAGGTGAAGTTAAATTTACTGAACAGCCAGTTTCGCAAATGCGTAAAGTAATTGCAAAACGTTTAGCAGAAAGTTTATTTACAGCGCCACATTTCTATTTAACCATTAGCATTGATATGGACAACGCAATGACTGCACGTACAGCTATTAACGCAGTTGCTCCTGTTAAGGTTTCTTTCAACGATATTGTGATTAAAGCGGTTGCCGTTGCATTGAAAAAACACCCGGCTGTTAACTCATCGTGGGGTGGCGATAAAATCAGATTTAACGAACATACTAACATTGGTGTAGCCATGGCCGTAGAAGATGGTTTATTGGTGCCTGTAGTACGTTTCGCCGATGGCAAATCTTTATCACATATCTCTGCTGAAGTAAAAGATTTTGGTGCTAAAGCAAAATCCAAAAAATTACAGCCAGCAGACTGGGAAGGTTCTACTTTCACCGTATCTAACTTAGGTATGTTTGGTATTGATGAGTTTACTTCAATCATCAACTCTCCAGATGGTGCAATTTTATCTGTAGGTGCAATTCAACAGGTACCCGTAGTTAAAAATGGTGCTGTTGTTCCTGGTAATGTAATGAAACTTACTTTAGGTTGCGATCACCGCGTGGTTGATGGCGCAACTGGTGCACAATTCTTACAAACATTAAAAGGTTTATTAGAAGAGCCAATCAGGTTATTAGCCTAACCAGTTAGCAATTTACAGTTTTCAGTTTATACTGACTACATAATAAGAAGCCATCCTAAAAAGATGGCTTTTTTGTTTTTAAGTTTTAATGAAAACTTTCCCGCAGATTCCGCAAAGAATGCAGATATTCAAATATGCGATTTCTTAGTAACGAGCCCGAAACTATTTATCAAAGGCCATTCACTTTTCGTCACATAGAACTGATATATCTGATGAATTTGATAAGAAATTCTCGCAGATTTCGCAAATAACGCAGATATTCAGTTATACGATTTCCAGGCGATGGCCAGAAACATTTATCAAAGTCCATTCACTTTTCTCCATATAGAACTTGATATATCTGATGAATTAAAATTAACAAGTAACCCAAGTTTTAGCCCAGAAAGTTTGAGATACGTAAGTACTTGTTTGTGATGAACTGGAGCAACAGTTTCTACAGAATTAATTTCGATAATCACCAAGTCGTTTATCAATAAATCTATTCGATAGCCAGTAGCTAATATTATGTCTTCGAATACAATTGGTAATTGTACTTGTCGTTTGACTTTTAAACCACATTCATCTAAAACATAAGATAACACTGTTTCATAAGCAGATTCTAATAAACCTGGCCCTAATGCATGGTAAACCTTAAATATTGCACCCCTAATTTGGTAGGAGATATCATTCTCATCCATAATAAAAAATGTTTAATCTTTTTAAGCCAGGATGATTAATTAAAAATACCATAATCCAATTAATAATAAAAGTAATGTTGGGCTCATTGAACAATAAGATAATTCTGCGCTGATCTTCTTAAATCTGCGGGAAAAAATCATTATGCCCTGTTTCGTGTCTGCACGAATCGCTCATCCAAATTCGTCAAATATTTAAACCCTTTTCCAATTACATTGTTAACTATTGAAACACCCAAAAATCATGGACAAAGAAAAATTGATACAAGAAGCTTATCTGGTTGCACATACAATAGAAGAAAACGACGATTTTCCCAACAATCCAAATTTGCCCTTGATGATATATAAAGGTACATTCAGGTTACAACCCGATGATACTGCAGAGGTAATAAAAAAGGTTTTTGCACAAAATGGTTACACCAATTCCTGGGTGGATGGCATCTTCGATTATCACCACTATCATAGCAATACACACGAAGTCATGGGGGTATTTTGTGGTAAAGCCGATGTACAGTTTGGTGGCGAGCACGGTGTTTGCATTGAGTTGGATAAAGGTGATGTCGTAATCATTCCTGCCGGAGTAGCCCATAAAAAACTAAACTCAACCGATGACTTCACGGTTGTTGGCGCGTATCCGAATGGCGCGGATTATAATATTAAATATGGCAAGGCTGAAGAGCGTCCTGAAGCAGATGAAACCATTGCGAAGGTAAAAAATCCCGATAGCGATCCTGTTTACGGAAGCAAAGGGCATTTATTTGAATGCTGGTATGGGCAGAATTGCGGAAATGTGTAAAACTCTTTTGTTGCAACCGTCTAAAATTCTTTAATTTTCGGGTTTTAAATACACTATCCCTCGTATAAATGAATTTTCGATATATATGTTCAGCATTAGCCCTCTCTGCAACTTTATTAACTGCCTGCTCGGGCAAAAAATCTGAAGAGAAAAAGGAAGCTGATAAAAAAGTCCGTAGCAAAGAAGACGACAAGTCGGATAGCCTTTTATTGGTTTATAATCCGCAAAAAGGCGACAAATGGATTGCTGACTTTGTAGATAACCTTCATAAAAAATATGGATTTAATGGTAATATGCTGGTAGCAAAAGATGGAAAAATTCTTTATGAAAAAGCGATCGGCTGGGCCGATTACCTACACCGCGACAGCTTAAAGATCAATTCGGAGTTCGAACTGGCTTCCATTACCAAAACATTCACTGGTACAGCAATTATGCAACTGGTTGAAGCCGGGAAACTTTCATTAAACGATGATGTAAAAAAGTTCTACCCTAACTTCCCATATGATGGCATTACGGTAAAGCTGTTACTTTCGCACCGTAGCGGTATGATGAACTATGTTTATTTTATCGATGACATTTGGCGTAAAGAAAAACGTAATATGAAAAAAGGGGTTACCAATCAGGAAGTGATGAACGTTATTGCCGAGCGCAAACCTAATCCATACACCAAACCCGATAACCGGTTCCATTATAACAACTCAAATTTTATGGTACTGGGTGCCATTATAGAAAAAGTAACCGGACAGCGTTATTCTCAATATATGATGGAACATGTGTTTAAACCAGCCGGGTTAAAACATACACATGTATATAGTACAACAGAATATGAAAAAATCCCGGTTGATGTAGTTGGCCACGACCGTACCTGGCGTTACTCTGTAGCGCAGAACTTTTTGGATGGCCCCGTTGGGGATAAAGGCATTTATAGTACCGTACATGATTTAGTATTATTTGATAAATATTTAAAAAACGGTAGATTATTGACTAAAAAAAGCCTCGATTCTGCTTATTTAGGTCGCAACAAACCAGTAAATGGCCATTTTAACTATGGTTATGGCTGGAGAATGTTCGATGGCGAGAATATGGACAAAGTGGTATACCATACGGGTTGGTGGCACGGTTTCCGCCATATTTATGTAAGAGACTTAAGTAAAAATATTATCGTTATATTTTTAGGCAACTTAACAAATGGCAGCTTAATGCATTTGGATGATCTTTACAAGCATTTGAATATGCCAATTATACGTAAAGGTGCATACCATGGCAACGGCAGTTTGCCAGGCTCAGACGAAGATTAGATTTATGGCAAAAACAAAATGGATAATCGGACCAAGTACATTAACCATCTATCCTAAAAGAAATTTAAGGATTATTGGTATCATTTTTTTTGTACTATTTGCAGCCTTCATTTTCTTTTTGTCAAGATCAATGCAAGGTTATTCTACTGGTTTTACTTTTGGGTATTATGGCTTTCTTTTATTAATTCCTTTAATGCTGATCTTTGCTGCCGAAACAAAGGTAATTTTTGACGGAAGCAGCAGGATTTTATATAAAAGGATTGCGTTTTTACCAATTGGGTCAATTCCCTTTGATGATATCGCCTCAGTAGAACCATACGAAATTTTAGGAAGCAGCTTTAATTATAAACTGTTCAGAAAAAGTAACCGCCACGGCAGGGGCTTACAGGTTTCTGCCGGATACAGCAAAGCATCTGATGCTAATCTGATCGCGTTTCAACAGGAGGTATTGCCAAAAATTGATGAACTCGTTTTCGCTTATGCACCGGCAAGCCCTAAACAGACCATTTACGATTTTAAATTTTTCAGAGAAGAGGGTGGTGTTTACCTATTGCGCGATAACAAAATCGGAAGTTTTATTTTTGGATTGATTTTCATCGGAGCTACGGTTGCTATATTGTTTAGTCCAGATTTTTTTTCAGGGGAAGGATCCTTTCAAAAAGTACTAATTACTTATTTCCCGGCGCTAATCGGCTTGGCACTTCTTTTCGCAGCTACCTCCAATGTCCGCTTTGATAAAAACCAGAGGAAGGTGATCCGTTCAACCTTTAAGGGCCGTTTTAATAAAGAATATCCCTTTGATGACCTGATCCGTTTTCAGGTGATCCGTAAAACCACCAATTTTATTTATTCTGGTACTGAAGTTAGGGCAGAGATTTTTTTGCCTGCCAAAAACAAAACCATCACTTTAAACCTTAAAAGCTTTATAGGCACTAAAAAAATTGAGCACTTCCTTGATGAGGCCAATACGATTTTAGGCCGGATTTAGTTTCATTATAAAAGAAAACGATTATGTTCGACAAATTATTTGCGGCACAACAAAAAGCCGAGGAAATTAAAAAACGCCTGGATACCATATCGGTTTATGGCGAAGTTGAAAATGGAGCCATAAAAATTACGGCAACGGCAAACAAAACCATTACCGGGGTTGCTATTGATGAAGACTTTTTAAAAGGCGCTGATAAAGAAGAATTGGAAGAGCTGTTGCTCACCGCTATCAACAAAGCGATTGCAAGCGCCGAACAAGTAAGCGCAGCAGAAATGCAGGCATCAGCACAAGATATGTTAGGTGGCTTGGGCGGCATGTTTGGCCAATAATATATCATCAAAATTAATTCTGGTACTTAAGTCAACCTATTTGATACTAAAACCATGAAATATACTTATTACGGCCAGTCATGTTTCTTATTGGAAACAGCTGGTAAAAAACTTTTATTCGACCCGTTTATATCACACAATCCATTGGCGAAAAACATCGATATTAAAGCGATTGAAGCTGATTACATTTTGGTGAGCCATGGCCATGCCGACCACGTAGCCGACCTGGTTGAATTGGCTAAACAAACCAAGGCTACGGTGATTGCGATGCCTGAGGTTATTGACTGGGTTTCAAAACAGGGTGTAGAAAAATTACACGGAATGAATTTTGGGAAATTCACATTCGATTGGGGAACCGTAAGAATGGTACCTGCCACCCATTCATCTAGCCTACCTGATGGAAGTTATGGTGGAAATCCTGCTGGTTTTGTGCTTGAAGTGGACGGCAAACAAATTTATTTTGCAGGTGATACAGGTTTAACCATCGAGATGAAAGTTCTGGCTGACATTTACAATCTGGATTATGCCATTTTACCCATTGGAGGAAATTATACGATGGATGTTGATGATGCTTTGATTGCAACGAAATATTTCGATTGCGACAAGGTAATCGGCGTACATTATAATACTTTTCCTGTGATTGAAATTGATACCCAAACTGCATTAGATAAATTTGTACGGGAAAAGAAAACTTTGTTATTACCAGCAATTGGTGAAACGATAAGTTTATAGTTTAATGCGCATTATAAATACGCCGCTCGAACGGTCGTGATTGCAAATCACGACCAACGAAAGAACCGTCATTTCATCTGAAGTGCAACGAAATGGAGAGATCTATCTCGAGGTAGATCTCTCCGCTACACTGCGTTCCGGTCGAGATGACGATTTTTTTTTGCGGCGTGCACGCTTAGAAAGTAATCCATGTGGTCTGAAAACAAAAAAGGGCCTCCAATTTCAACTGGAGACCCTTTCAAATTATAAACCTGAACCTAGTTCTTTTTAGCAGCAGCTTTATTTGCTTTGTAACGCATATCTGCGGTTCCATCTTTTTTGGTTGGACCAGCAACTTTAGTTACTGCTTTTGCTTTATTTTCTTTAAAACGCATATCTGGTGTACCGTCTGCTTTTACTTTAGTAGTCGTTTTAGTTTCTACTTTTTTAGCTTCTTGTTTTGCACCTGCTTTAACTGGTGCTGCTGTGGTTTTTACTTCTTTTTTTACAACGGTTTTAGCTTTAGCCGGAGTAGCTGTTGCCGGTGTTTGAGCAAATGCTGTTGTTAAACCAAATGCTGCGATTGCGATTAAACTCAATAACTTTTTCATAATTTTTAGATTTGTTTTTAATTGTTATGAAGCTTCTTCGTTTCACTCCGAGGTTTCATAATTTTTGTTTTACTCGTTTATTTTGCTGATATAAAATTCCTGAATCGATATGAAGTTTTAATGAAGATCACAAACATTTTTATTTAAGATAGGTGCGCCCAGTGTATTATCATTTTAATGTGCAGCCAACCAGTTTTCACCCTCGCCAATTTCTACCACGATTGGTACAGTTAATTTAATGGCATTAGCCATCTTATCCTGTATAATTGCTTTTATCACTTCTTTTTCAGATTTAACCACGTCAAAAACCAACTCATCATGTACCTGCATGGTCATGGTTGATTGCAGGTTTTGTGCTTTCATCTCTTTGTGGATATTGATCATGGCAATCTTGATCATATCGGCTGCAGAGCCCTGTATAGGCGCGTTAATGGCATTTCGTTCAGCAAAGCCCCTTACGGTTTGATTCGCCGAGTTAATGTCTCTTAAATAACGTCTTCTTCCCATTATGGTTTCTACGTATCCATTTTCTCGTGCAAAATTCATGGTATCACTCATGTAACGTTTAATGCCAGGGTATTGTGCGAAATATTGTTCAATAATATCGGCTGCTTCCTTACGCGGAATACCTAAATTCTGCGATAAACCAAAGGCAGATTGCCCGTAAATGATTCCAAAGTTTACCGCCTTGGCATTTCTACGTTGTGTTCCATCTACTTCTTCAATACTTACGCCATATACTTTGGCTGCAGTTGCTGTGTGAATATCAATCCCCTTGCTAAAAGCATCAAGCATGTTTTCTTCCTTACTGATCTCGGCAATAATGCGCAATTCTATCTGCGAATAATCGGCCGATAACAAAATGTGGTTTTCATCCCTTGCGATAAAGGCCTTGCGTACTTCTCTTCCCCGCTCGGTACGGATGGGGATATTCTGCAAATTAGGATTATTGGAACTTAACCGACCGGTTGCGGCAACGGCCTGATTGTAGGATGTATGCACCCTGCCCGTTTTAGGATTAACCATAAGTGGCAGCGCATCTACATAGGTTGATTTAAGTTTCTGTAACTGACGGAAATCCAAAATATCTTTTACAATATCACTTTTACTGGCGAGGGCCGTTAAAACATCTTCACCGGTTTGGTACTGCCCGGTTTTGGTTTTTTTGGCTTTAGGGTCTAGCTGAAGTTTATCAAATAGAACTTCTCCCAATTGTTTTGGTGAAGCCAGGTTAAATTTAATTCCGGCTTTGTCATACACATTCTGTTCAAATTTGATAATTTCAGTCTCCAGCTCTTTAGAATAGGCCTGTAAAGTTTCGATATCAATTCGAACGCCTTCTTTCTCTATATCTGCCAATACATAAACCAAAGGGTTTTCAATTTCCTCGGCAAGTTTAGCTGCATTTAATTCTTTTAATTTTGGTTCAAAAATGTGTGCCAGTTGCAATGTTACATCAGCATCTTCAGCAGCATAATCTACCACATCAACCACAGGAACATCACGCATGGTAAGCTGGTTTTTACCTTTTGCCCCGATTAGTTTGGTAATAGAAATTGGCGAGTAACCCAGATAGTTCTCTGATAGCACATCCATCCCATGGCGGGTGTCCGGATCAATTAAATAATGCGCCAGCATGGTATCAAAAAGCTTTCCTTTTACCGCTATGCCATACCATTTTAAAACCAGGATATCGTATTTGGTATTCTGACCGATTTTCTCAATATTCTCATTTTCCAATACCACTCTAAATTCATCAACAATTAACTGCGCTTCTTCTCTTTCAGCAGGAACCGGAATATAATAACCTATTCCAGGTTTAATAGAGAATGACAAACCCACCAAATCGGCCATGTTTGCATCCGTACCAGTCGTTTCGGTGTCGAAGGAGATCCGCTGCTCAGCAAGTAACAATTTAATCAGATCGGCACGCTGCTCAGCCGAGTCAACCAGCTGGTAATCATGTTCGGTATTATCAATGGTTTTAGCAGGCAGTTTTTCTTCGGGCTCTTCTTGTAGCGTATTGGTGTACTGGATGGCTTCTCCTGATTGATTGCCAAATAAATCTGTTTGTGTACCCTCTTGAAAACGTGCTGTGGTTACCGAAAATTCATCACCAAATACCCTGCGCCCTAAAGTCCTGAATTCTAATTCAGTAAATAATGGTTCTAATAAATCGCGGCTCGGATCACAGAGTTCTAAACTGGCTTCATCCAGTTCAACCGGAACATCCAATAAAATGGTAGCTAGTTTTTTGGATATCAAACCTTGCTCAGCAAAATTTTCAACGTTTTCGCGTTGTTTTCCTTTTAGCTCGTGTGAGTTGGCAATAATGTTCTCCATCGAACCATATTGTTTAATCAGCGCTTTTGCGGTTTTCTCCCCAATCCCCGGAATACCAGGAATATTATCTACGGCATCACCCCATAAACCCAAGATATCAATTACCTGTAATACGTTTTCGATCTCCCATTTGGCCAACACTTCTTTTACTCCCAATATTTCCATATCGTTGCCCATACGGGCAGGTTTGTAAATGAAGATATTTTCAGAAACCAACTGTGCAAAATCCTTATCAGGTGTCATACAATAAACCTGATAACCCTTTTGTTCTGCTTTTTTGGCCAGTGTACCAATAATATCATCTGCCTCGTAACCATCAGAGGTAATTACAGGAATATTAAAACCGGTAATCAATTTAAGTACATAAGGCATGGCTGCAGCCAAATCTTCGGGCATGGCCTGGCGGTGTGCTTTATAGGCTTCAAAAGACGTATGCCTTTCAGTAGGTGCATCGGTATCAAAAACAACTGCAATATGTGTTGGTTTTTCTTTCTTTAGAACATCCAATAAGGTATTGGTAAAGCCCATTACTGCAGAAGTATTAATGCCTGTTGAGGTAAAACGCGGATTTTTACTTAATGCAAAATGCGCCCTGTACATCAGCGCCATACCATCTAGGAGAAAGAGTTTTTTATTCATGTGATTACACTGATTTAATGATTACACCGAAAAGATGAAATCTCTGATAAATTAATCAAAGTTAATAATCTACAGAACTATAACACGAAATTTTATGAACTGTATCTTAAAACCCGTTAAATTGCGTTTGTTTTTAAATTGCATAGATATGAAAAAAGCCACAGCCCTGTTATTACTGATTTTTGCATCGGCATCTACCATTTTTGCACAAGATTTTATCGTTAAAAACAACGACGATGTTATCCGTGGAACGATAAAAGGCACGGATTATTTTTCTGTTTTTATCAGTGCCAATGATGAAGCCGATGTGATTTTGCCAGCAAAGGACGTTAAAAATTTCTTCTGGAATGGAGATAGCTTTGTGAGCAAAGGTTTTGCAAATGGGCGCAATTTCGAATATCGTTTTGTTAAGGTAATCGAAATGGGAACTGTTAATCTTTATTCTTTTGGTGGAGGAACCCTGGTACCCTCAGGCAAAAGAGAAAAAGGTAAAATTCAGACCTTCCATTGGGATTGGAACAGGCACCGGAGGTTTTGGTGGCATGGGTATGGGCGGGGGCATCAGCATCGGCGGTGGACGTAACACCGCACCAGAAAGACCTGCAGGCGCACCTGCTGTTCGCTACTTTATCGAAAAACCTGGTGCTGGGCCTTTACAGGAGGTGCCGATGAAAGCAATAACTGATGACTCCAAAAAACTGGAAGTTAAAAATATCCTGTTACAGAAAATAGGCGATCAACCGGCTTTAAAAGCTAAAGTTGAAGCCGGAACAGATTTTAATAGCAGAGCTGTTATTGAATGGGTAAAGGAGTATAACGCGACAAAGAAATAGAGCTAGGATTAACAATAGATTTTAGGATTGCAAGATCGTTTCTGATCAACTATTAAACCAAATTACCTTGCGCAACAGTTTAACAAGTGGTCGTTTATCATGCCAGTTGCCTGCATAAATGCATAGCAGATGGTTGTGCCAAAAAACTTGAAGCCACGTTTTTTCATGTCTTTACTGATTTGGTCGGATAGTTCGGTTCTTGGCGGAACATCGCTCATTTTCTCCACGTTGTTTAAAATGGGCTTACCATCCGGAACAAAATTCCACATGTATTTAGAAAAACTGCCAAATTCTTGCTGGATCTTCATAAACAGCCTGGCATTGGTAATGGCACCATTCACCTTTAAACGGTTACGGATAATACCTTTATCGTTCATTAACCTTTCTACATCTTTGTCGGTAAAAGCGGCAACCTTTTTCACATCAAAACCTGCAAAGGCTTTACGGTAGTTTTCGCGTCTTCTGAGAATAGTAATCCAGCTTAAACCAGCCTGTGCACCTTCTAAAATTAAAAATTCAAATAAAATTTGATCATCGTCAACAGGTTTTCCCCATTCTTCATCATGGTATTTAATATAGAAGGGATCGGAAGTGGCCCAGCTACAGCGTTTTGAGTTTGGAGTTTTTAGTTGGTAGTTTGGGGTTTCCATACAAAATGCTAAACAGGTTTAATAAAAAATTTTTCTGGGTTATTCATCATATAAACCAAGAGTTTTGCAACTTCTTCTGCTTGGCTATTTAATAAACTAAATTCATCATCAGAGATGTAATTACATGCCAAAGCGAATTCCAGCCAAGTTTGAGTTTCTCCATTTTCCGTGTCAGCATCGGAAAGCTTACTCACAAAATGGTTTGGATATTTCCTCTTTCTATAGGCTTCCGCCAAGTTTGCACAAACACTTCTCGAACATCTCCTAATTTGATCTGTTAAACTATATTTTTCTTCTGGCGGAAACCTTTTAGAAATATAGAAAATTTCCATGGAAAGCTTAAATCCTTTCTGATAAGCTAATAAATCTTTAATCGTTCCCATATATAAATATAAGAAAATTCAATCCTACATTCTTATATCTGAATGCATTCCCTTTCAAAGTCATGACTCCGATCTGGAACATGCAAGGAACTCCAAACGCTAAACTCCCAACTCCGAACTTAGTTCATCCCAATACTCCACAGCCCTCCTGTAATGAGGAATTACAATGCTACCACCAACTAAATTTGCGATCATGAAAATTTCGTTCATTTCATCATGGTTTACACCTGCATCGAAACATTTGCCCAGGTGGTATTTGATGCAATCATCGCAACGCAAAACCATAGAAGCAACAAGCCCCAACATTTCTTTAGTTTTAACATCCAAAGCGCCATCGGCATAACTGGTTGTATCAAGCGCAAAAAAACGTTTGATATTTGTATTTGCTGTTTCCATAATCCTATCGTTCATTTTTTCACGATAGCCGTTAAACTCTTCTACAAGCTTTCCCATGTATAATTAATTATTGAATGAAAATTTTTTGAATGAGAGCGTGACGATAATACTAATTTATTCAATCAAGGTTGATTTCTTCCAACGGATTCCAGAATACTTTTTTAAAGTTGACCACCTTATCGTTTTTTACTTCAACACCTTCTTCTTTCAGTAATTCTTCCATTAACTCCGGTGGCTTAAAATGGAACTTCCCGGTAAGCAGCCCGCTGCTGTTTACTACCCGATGTGCAGGCACCTGGGGATGAGCGGTTCCAGCATAGAGCATGGCATGCCCAACCATTCTTGATGATTTCGCTGCACCTAAACTTTTTGCGATAGCCCCATAAGAAGTAACCCTTCCTTTCGGGATTAACCGGGCAATCTCATAAACCTGTTCGTAAAAGTTGGTATTCATTATTCAAAAGAAAATTGAATATAATTAATATTTTTATCGTGCAACAAGTATTTTTTCTCGTAATAGGTTTTGATCGACAGTACCTCATCAACCAGATCTGAAGTATACAGATGATCGGTCTTTTTATGTACAGGCAAATTCAATTCTGCAACTTTTTCGCAAGTGTAAGCATACAACTGATCGTTATCTGTCTTCAAGTTAACATATCCGCCCGGTTTCAACACCAGCTTATAACGGTTCAGGAATGCCGGAAAGGTTAAACGTTTTTTCTCGCGGCTATCCTGTAGCTGTGGGTCGGGAAAGGTGATCCAGATTTCGTCGATCTCTCCTTCATTAAAATAATCCAGTAGGTTTTCAATCTGTATCCTTAAAAAAGCAACGTTATCAATCCCATCTTCAATGGCCGTTTTGGCCCCTCGCCAGATGCGGTTACCCTTGTAATCTACCCCAATAAAGTTCTTCTCCGGAAATAACCTGGCCAGATTTACCGAATATTCGCCTTTTCCACAGGCCAGTTCCAGCACAATAGGGTTTGCATTTTTAAAATGTGCCGAAGCCCAATTTCCCTTTAAAGCTTTCCCTTGTTCTAATTGATATACGTTTGCAAATGTTTCAATTTCAGCAAAACGCCTAAGTTTATCTTTACCCAAAAGTTTTTTCTGCAAAAATACAATTAAATCGATAATTGGAGTTTCTTTTGCCATAAAGATTAGCGCCAATTTTGTTCAGGAATCGTATTTTTGTAATCTATAAAAATTACAGTGGAAAAAAAACGAAAAAATATATATTGCAGGCCATCGTGGCATGGTCGGTTCGGCCATTTACCGCAAACTGCAAAAGGAAGGTTACGAAAACATCATTACCAGAACTTCAGCAGAGCTTGATTTGCGCAACCAGCAAGCGGTTACCGATTTCTTTGCAGCAGAAAAGCCAGATTATGTTTTTCTTGCAGCAGCAAAGGTTGGCGGCATCGAAGCCAATAATACCTACCGGGCCGATTTTCTTTATGAGAACTTAGCTATACAAAATAACGTAATCCACAATGCTTACATAAACGATGTTAAAAAATTGATGTTTCTTGGCTCAAGCTGTATATATCCTAAAATGGCTCCGCAGCCCTTGAAAGAAGATTATCTTTTAACAGGCACATTAGAACATACCAACGAACCCTATGCCATCGCCAAAATTGCAGGGATCAAAATGTGTGATGCCTATCGCGATCAATACGGCTGTAATTTTATCTCCGTGATGCCAACAAATTTATATGGCTTTAATGATAATTACCACCCTCAAAATTCGCATGTTTTACCCGCTTTGATCCGCAAGGTACATGAAGCAAAAGTAAATGACAAAAAAGAAGTTGTGGTTTGGGGTTCGGGTTCACCCATGCGCGAATTTTTATTTGCCGATGATTTAGCCGATGCCTGCTATTTCCTGATGCAAAATTATAATGAAGCAAATCTAATCAATATTGGCACCGGACACGATTTAACCATCAAAGAACTGGCTTTAATGATCAAAGAGGTTTTGGGTTTTGATGGCGAACTGGTATTCGATGCTACTAAACCAGATGGTACACCGCGTAAATTAATGGATGTGAGTAAACTCCACAGTTTAGGCTGGAAACATAAAATTGAACTTAAAGAAGGCATTGCCCTGGCTTATCAGGATTTTGAAAGCCGGTACTAAAACAAATTTTGCAAGGGCGTGTAACTACTCGCCCTTGTATTTTGCACCTTATTTTTGAGCAGCAGGGTCGTAAATGGCTACTGCTACCCGACTATCTGCACAACCGTAATATAAAAACCATTTCTTTTTGAAAAAAACCAATCCTTCTATAAAGACCGTACCAGAGGGGTATTGTCCACTTTTTTCGAAAGGCGCAGTAGGCACAAAAAAAGGTTGATCGAGCCGTGCAATCACTTTTGAAGGGTTTTTGAGATCAAATAACACCTGCCCAGCCGAATAGGTGTTGGCTACATAATTAACATCTCTTTCGGCGTCGCCTCTATTTTTGCCATTATATAAAACTAGAATACCTTTATCTGTAACAACGGCCGGCGGACCGCATTCGGTAAGGTCGCTATCAAAATATTTTTTCCGCGGTTTCACAATTAAATCCAAGTCGCCTGCCGTATTTAAAGCCGGTTCCCAATTGATGAGATCAACAGAGGTGGCAATATTCATGAAACGTTCGCCCCAGTACATCATGTACTTACCGTTTATTTTGGCAATGATCTGTTTACCGTTTTCTAACCTCGTCACAATTGAGCCAGATTTACATTTGAGATCCTTAAATTTACCATTATAAGCTTTACTAAATGCGGGGCCATGTTTGGTCCAGTGTTTTAAATCTTTGGAAGTGGCTACAGCTAGTCGGAAGATATTTCGGTTCCATTGTGTATAGAACATGACGTATAAACCCTCTGCCGTAACGGCAATGCGAGGATCTTCACACCCCCCTGGCCATTCGTTTGCTTTTTGCTCATCTTCATCTGGATAGAGTACTGGTTCCGGATTACGCTTCATTTTAATGCCATCACTGCTTTCAGCAATCCCTATTCGGGAAGTACGCATACCTATCCCAGTGCCAGAGCGATCTTCACTGCGATATAACACATAAATCTTACTTTTATATACAGCCGCAGCGGGATTAAAGACATCGCTGGCCTCCCAGGCTATTTTCTTCTTGAGTATGGGATCCATAAAAACACTTTCTGTGTTTGGCGAAATAATGGGATTAACATTTTCTGGTCGTAAAAATGGCCCAAGTGCCCATTCTGGGAGTTTATCCTGGGCATTTGCCGCAAAGGCTAGCAGAAGAAAAACGACAAAAAGATATAGGCGAAAAATGGCTCTGTTCATGAAACTAAAATACTAATTAATATGCTTAGCTGGTGATAGTATAATTACCCAAAATTAAATCAATCAGATTAAAATGGCTGTTCAATCTTTTGTTTAAATGGTTCATTTTAATGGAAAATTTTAGTTCAAATTATTCAAGTTTAACGATATTATAAACACAAACAGTTTTCGGTTATAGTTAAAATTGATATATTTGAATTGATTAATCAATTTTACCTATATGACATTAGTTCAGCTTGAATATATTGTTGCCGTAGATACCTATAGAAGTTTCGTAACTGCTGCTGAAAAATGTTTTGTAACCCAGCCTACCTTAAGTATGCAGGTGCAAAAATTAGAGGAATTGATTAGTGTTAAAATTTTCGATAGGAGCAAACAGCCTGTTAGTCCTACAGAAATTGGTGCGCAGATTATTGCCCAGGCCAGAATTATCTTACAGGAAAGCGGAAAAATTAAAGAGCTGATCAGCAGTCAGCAGCAAGATGTAATGGGCGAACTGAAAATCGGGGTAATCCCTACCATTGCGCCATATTTATTGCCAGAGGTGATTTCGGCTATGCTGGATAAGTACCCTGAATTAAGACTTCTAATCTGGGAGTATACCACTGAAGATATTATTCATCATCTAAAAACCGGCGTACTGGATTGCGGTATTTTGGCTACACCACTTACTGATCCAAACATTACCGAAACGCCGTTATACTATGAAAACTTTGTCAGTTATATCAGCAAAAACAGCAAACTGTACAAAAAGAAAGCGCTTGATGCCGAAGACCTGAACGAAGAAAATATTTGGCTCTTAAATGAAGGTCATTGCATGCGTAATCAGGTATTGAACATTTGTCGTTCGACCAAAAATAACAGGTTACAGGGACTTGAGTATAATACAGGCAGCGTTGAAACCCTGGTGCGTATGGTCGATTTAAATGGGGGCGCAACGCTGTTACCCGAACTGGCTATATCAGAACTAAATGCGAAGCAAACCAATAAGGTACGTCATTTCAAATCACCTGAACCTGTGCGCGAGATTAGTTTGGTAACCCATAAAAACTTTATTAAAAAGCGAATGCTTAATGCTTTGAAAGAGGAGATTTTGGCAATTATTCCAAAGGCAATGAAGCAGAAAAAGAAAAAAGATGTGGTTGGGATTTAACTTCTTGCGAAGTTTAAAGGGATAGAGTGTAGTAAAAATTTAGCAAGTTTTTAATACGATCGTCATTGCGAGAAGGCTTTTCAGCCGACGAAGCAATCTTTCCCGTTAATGATCCCTGCTATAAAGATTGCTTCGTCGTTCATCCTCGCAATGACGACTCTTTATATTATAGGATTTCTGGAATTGATTTATTTCGCAACCTCTCTACCCTCACCCACATGATCTGCCAGCGTATAACCTTTTGCAGCAGGATTTTTATCTTCTAAAAAGATCAGAATGATTAATTAAAAATACTATTGATTTTGTTTTTCTACCGGTGGTGCAGATAGCAACCCTTTGATGTCACTCTCCACTTCTTCCTCTTCGCCCTTTTTCTTTTTCTTGTTCTTAGATTTTAATCCCTTGCCACTTAAACGTTCCTCAATAATTTTATCATATTCGGTTTGTTGCTCCGGCCTTAAAACGTTGCGGATATTTTTTGAGGTTTCGTTCTGAAGTTTGTAAAATTTATCTACATCCTCCTCACGCGAGTTACCTGTCTGTTGTCTTTTAATTAAATCAGCTTGTTCTTTAGCCTGGTTATACGTATAACTATAAATGACACTTTTTTGCGTACCATTCAATTTTAACCGTTTCTCCAGATCATCTACATTCTTTTGGGCAATTTCTGCCGGGGTAGGTACTTTATTCTGTTGTGCATGCACCAGTATATTTACGCCAACAACCATTAAAAATAAAATGACAAGCCTTTTCATTCTGAATATTTTATATGCGAAGTTACTTAATTATCTTAAAACAAGAAAGTCCCGATCTGCACCGGGACTTTTCTTAAATTTTTATAGAATGTAAGCTTATAAAGCTTTTTTGTAAAGTTCAGCAACTGCATCCCAGTTGATTACATTCCAGATTGCCGCTAAATAATCAGGGCGTTTGTTTTGATACTTTAAATAATAAGCATGTTCCCAAACATCGATACCCAAAATTGGTGTTCCTTTTACTTCAGCAACATCCATTAAAGGATTATCCTGGTTTGGCGTTGAAGAAACCTGAAGTTTTTTATCAGCACCTACCGATAACCAAGCCCAGCCTGAACCAAAACGGGTAGCGCCAGCTTCTTGTAACTTCGTTTTAAGATCAGCAAATGAACCAAATGTTTCATTAATTGCTTTAGCTAAATCGCCAGTCGGCTCACCACCTTTGTTCGGGCCTAAAATGTTCCAGAATAATGAGTGATTATAGTGTCCACCACCATTATTTCTAACAGCCGCAGGGTATTTTGAAATGTTTTTTACAATTTCTTCGATGCTTGAATTTGCCTCCGGCTTACCTTCTAATGCTTTGTTTAAGTTGGTAACGTATGCCTGGTGGTGTTTATCATGGTGAATTTCCATGGTAGTTTTATCAATATGCGGTTCTAATGCATCGGTTGCGTAATGTAACGCAGGTAATTCAAAAGCCATAATGTTTATGTTTAAAGATTTAAAAATGTTTCTTGTAGCAAATATAACATTACAACGTTAAGATTTGTTCATGTTATTATCATCAAATGGTTTTGTGGGTATTGGCATTGATTAAAAATTATAATAATCACCAAGATATTAGTCATTTACATAGTGCAAAAAAAGGTTGGCCTACGTCATCTATTTGATCATCTATATGACCCGCTGACCATTAACTATCAACTATTGACCATTAATTAATTATAGAAATGGGAAGCTATCTTTTCTTCGCAAAAAAATCCTTCATCAATGTGCCGCATTCTTTTGCCATTATACCACCTTTAAGCTCAGTTTTTGGGTGAAGCAGGTTTGCATTTTTGGAAATAAATCCTCTTTTCTCTTCTCGGGCACCATACACAATGCGGCCAATCTGCGTCCAATAACTTGCGCCCGCACACATTACACAAGGTTCAATGGTTACATATAAAGTACAATCTCTTAAATATTTTCCTCCAATAGTTTGTGCAGCTGAAGTGAAAGCCTGCATTTCGGCATGTGCGGTTACATCATTAAAGCGTTCGGTTAAGTTATAACCACGGCCAATAATCCTGTTTTTGCTTACTACGATAGCACCTATCGGAATTTCATTTTCATTTAAGGCTTTTTTTGCTTCTTCCAAAGCTAATTTCATATAATGAATATCTTCTTCTTCAGGATCGGTATTTTCGAAATTGTAAAAACTCATGTTGTAAATATAGCTTAATAATGACCAAAAAACTTCCGAAGTTTTGGTGGCCATGGCGCGGTAACTTCTGAAGTCTAAGCTGAAACTTTAGTTGGGTTTTGGAGCGTAATGTTACTGCTAACCGGTTGCTTCAGCCCTGCTTTTCGTTTCAGGTACGCACTCGTGCCTCGCTTGCGGTCTTTCCACTTCAATCAGGGCTATTGAACAAAAGCCTGTGCTAATGGTGAACAAATAGAGAACAAACTTCCGAAGTTTCCAAGAGCAAATGTCTGGTAAAACTTCAGGGTCTAAAAGCATTATATCAGTTTACTTCCGTTCGGCACTTTACGCTCTACCGTAGTTAATACGATATCGCCATTTTCATCTGCAAAACCGGTAACTAAAAATTCGGACATAAATTTTCCGATCTGCTTTTTGGGGAAGTTAACCACTGCAACAATCTGTTTTCCGGGTAATTCTTCCAACGTATAATGTTTTGTAATCTGCGCACTGCTCATTTTAATGCCAAGTTCGCCAAAATCTACTTTTACTTTGTATGCAGGTCTTCGCGCTTCCGGGAATTCGAAAGCCTCTAAAATGGTCCCAACTCTTAATTCTACTTTTTCAAAATCGCCCCAGGTAATCTGTTCCATAAATAATCTAATGTATTAACGGCAAAACTATAAATTATTAAATTATTCGCCATTGCGAACCTCAAGAAAAATAATTTCTATTCAAACGGTTGCATTTATTCAACTGATTTTATAAAAAATTTGCGTTTTATATTTTTCCCACTATCTTTATGCAACCGTTTGCATAACCAGATATTAAATTAATATGAAAGCATGTATTTACTAGGGATAGATTTAGGTACCTCATCCATAAAAGTTGCCATAGTTGATGCAACTACTCAAAAAAAACTAGCCACCGTTCAATATCCTGAAGAAGAAACCGCCATTAAATCTTTACGGTCAGGCTGGGCAGAACAATCACCAGATGATTGGTGGGAGAATATTCAACAGGCCATCCTCAAATTAAATTCGACAGGTTTTTTTGATCCAAAAGAAATTAAAGCCATTGGTATTGCATACCAAATGCATGGATTGGTTGTGGTAGATCAAAATCAGCAGGCGCTCCGCGATAGTATCATCTGGTGCGATAGCAGAGCAGTTGAACTGGGAAATGGTGCTTTTGAGGCAATTGGTCAAGAAAAATCCTTAACACATTTATTAAACTCTCCCGGCAACTTTACGGCATCGAAACTGGCCTGGGTAAAAACCAATGAGCCGGAGATCTATAACCGCATCGATAAAATTATGCTCCCTGGCGATTTTATCGCCATGAAATTAACCGGAGAAATCACAACAAGTATTTCCGCCCTATCTGAAGGAATTTTTTGGGATTTTGAAAACCACGAAATTTCTAAAGATGTAATGGATTATTATGGTATTTCGTGCAGCCTCATCCCAACCGTAAAACCCCTGTTTTCTGAACATGGTTATCTAAAAACCGATATTGCAAATGCATTAAATTTAACTGCCGGTATCCCGGTAGCTTATAAATCTGGCGATCAGCCAAATAATGCACTTTCGCTAAACGTGTTAAAACCTGGGGAAGTTGCCGCTACAGCGGGAACATCGGGGGTAATTTATGGTGTAAGCGATGAACTTACTTACGATCAACAATCAAGAGTGAACACCTTTGCGCACGTAACCTACTCAGAAGAAAAAAAGCACACCGGGGTTCTGCTCTGTATTAATGGTACGGGAAGTATGTACCGTTGGGCAAAACATAATTTTGCACCACAGTCTACCTATGCTGAACTCAATATCCAGGCCTCAAAAGCACCAATAGGCAGTAATGGTTTAAAAGTACTTCCATTCGGCAACGGCGCAGAAAGGATGTTGAACAACCAATACACTGGCGCAGCGTTATTGGGTATTGACTTAAACCTGCACAATCAATCAGATATATTCAGGGCGGTACAGGAGGGTATTGCGTTTTCTTTCCGTTATGGATTGGATATTATGCGCGAAAATGGCATGCAGCCTAAAGTGATCCGCGCTGGAAAGGCCAATCTATTTTTAAGTGATGTATTTGCACAAACTTTTGTAGATGTTACGGGCATTCCGGTAGAACTTTACGAAAACGACGGCAGTGTAGGCGCAGCCTTAGGGGCAGGTATTGGTGCCAGCATTTTTAAAAGTGCAGAAGAAGCTTTTAGCAACCACGAGGTAATCAAAACCTTAACACCACAACATTCAGCTGTATATGAGCCAATCTATCAGGATTGGAAAAAAATATTAGAGAAAGAATTAGCAAAATAAATTTGACTCATGGTTTAATGGTTCATAGATCAGTTAGCTGTTAGCTATCGACCAAAGACCAGGGACTAATAGACCATGAGCCATCAACCAAAAATAAAAAAACAAAAAACATGACAAAAGTAGTAACCGGAGCAACGGAATTTTTCAAAGGCATTGGGCAAATCAAATTTGAAGGGCTGGAAAGCGATAATCCATTAGCATTTAGATGGTATGACGCCAACAAAGTAGTAGCGGGCAAAACCATGAGCGAGCATTTTAAGTTTGCTTGTGCTTACTGGCATTCATTTAATGGTAATGGTGCCGATCCGTTTGGAGGCGCAACACACGTTTTTCCGTGGGATGAGAAAAAAGATGCAGTAGAGCGTGCAAAAGATAAAATGGATGCTGCTTTTGAATTTATCACCAAAATGCAGATCCCATATTATTGTTTCCATGACGTGGATGTGGTAGATTATGGCGATGACGTTGCCGAAAACGAGCGCAGATTACAGGCCCTTGTTGAGTATGCGAAACAAAAACAAGCCGATAGCGGTGTAAAACTGTTATGGGGAACAGCCAATTTATTCAGCCACAAGCGTTACATGAATGGTGCATCCACCAATCCGGATTTTCATGTACTGGCACATGGCGCTGCCCAGGTTAAAGCAGCTCTAGATGCAACCATTGCCCTTGGTGGTGAGAATTATGTTTTCTGGGGTGGAAGAGAAGGCTATATGAGCTTACTAAACACCAATATGAAGCGTGAACAGGAACACTTGGCAAAATTCTTACATACTGCTAAAGATTATGCACGCAAACAAGGGTTCAAAGGAACATTCTTTATTGAACCGAAACCATGTGAGCCTTCTAAACACCAATACGATTACGATGCCGCGACAGTAAAAGGCTTTTTACAAGAATACGATCTATTGACTGACTTCAAATTAAATTTAGAAGTAAACCATGCCACACTTGCCGGTCATACTTTTCAGCATGAGTTACAAGTTGCAGTAGATAATGGCTTGTTAGGTTCTATTGATGCAAACCGTGGTGATTACCAAAATGGCTGGGATACGGATCAGTTCCCGAATGATATTAACGAATTAACAGAAGCCATGTTGATCATTTTAGAAGGTGGCGGCTTACAAGGTGGCGGTGTAAACTTCGATGCGAAAATACGCCGTAACTCTACTGATCAGAAAGACTTATTCTATGCTCATGTAGGTGGCATGGACATCTTCGCACGGGCATTAATTACTGCAGATGCCATTCTTCAAAAATCTGATTATAAAAAGGTAAGAGCTGATCGCTATGCCTCATTTGATAGCGGAAAGGGTGCCGAATTTGAACAAGGGAAATTAAGTTTAGAAGACTTAAGAAATTACGCCGCAGAAAATGGCGAACCAGAGGTACGCAGCGGAAGACAGGAATATCTTGAAAACCTCATTAACCGATATATCTAAATTTATCTCTATAAAAATATATTACCCGCGGTTCGTGCCTGCACAGACCGCGGTTGTATTTAAACTAAGCAAACTTAAAATATCTCTACTCCAGCCGGGTACGCACGCTATTGCGAATGCTAATCAAATTACCCATCTTAGCCTAATAATCTTTATTTTGAGGAAGTTCAAAATTAATAAACGTCATTTTAACATTTTTTAATTTAAAAAAAGCGGAGATTAATTTATGATTTTGCTACATTTAGATTTCTAAACCAAATAACTTAAATGAAAGTCACAGATTACATTATTTTTTTAGCCTACTTTGCCATTGTTGCAATTTATGGTTTTTGGATTTACCATCGTAAAAAGCAGAAGCAGATGAGCAGCAAGGATTATTTTCTTGCAGAAGGTTCACTCACCTGGTGGGCAATTGGTACATCTTTAATTGCCTCGAACATCAGTGCCGAGCAATTTGTAGCCATGAGCGGCGATGGATTTAAAATGGGATTAGCCATTTCCACCTATGAGTGGATGGCAGCTGCAACATTGGTTATTGTAGCCACATTCTTTATTCCCGTATATCTTAAAAATAAGATCTACACCATGCCACAATTTTTAAGTCAGCGTTATAATGGTACCGTAGCCATGATCATGGCTGTGTTTTGGTTGTTATTGTATGTGGTGGTAAACTTAACTTCTATCCTATACCTGGGTGCACTCGCTGTGAGCAGTATTTCGGGTATCGGCTTTTGGTATTGTATGATCGGTCTTGCCATTTTTTCTGTAATTATTGCATTGGGCGGTATGAAAGTAATTGGTTACACGGATGTAATCCAGGTAGCGTTTTTAATTTTCGGCGGTTTAGCAACTACTTATTTGGCCCTTAATTTAGTAAGTGATCATTTTGGTGGCCATGGCGTATTAGATGGTTTATCGTTTTTAAGAGAAAAGGCACCAGATCATTTCCACATGATCTTTAAGAAAGATAGTGCCAATTACGCCTCATTACCAGGTATGACGGTATTGCTTGGTGGTATGTGGATTGTAAACTTAAACTATTGGGGCTGTAACCAATACATCACCCAGCGTGCTTTAGGTGCTGATTTGAAAACAGCACGAGCAGGTATCTTATTTGCTGCCTTTTTAAAGCTTTTAATGCCGTTGATCGTAGTATTACCAGGTATCGCAGTATATATGTTGTATACAGAAAAAACAGGTATTGATGTAAATTCAATGATGCCGGGTGGAGAACTTCGTCCGGATAGGGCTTATCCTACTTTATTGAATATTCTACCTACAGGACTTAAAGGTTTATCTTTTGCGGCTTTAACCGCAGCAATTGTTGCTTCACTGGCGGGTAAAATCAATAGTATCTCTACCATTTTCACCCTGGATATTTTTAAGAAACACATTAATGTTGAAGCTAGTGAGAAAAAGCTGGTAGGCACCGGACGCGTAGTTGTAATTGTTGCAATGGCCATCGCAATCGCCATTTCGCCTTTCTTAGGAATCGATAAAAAGGGTGGTTTCGAATTTATTCAGGAATATACAGGTTTTGTAAGTCCTGGTATTTTTGCCATGTTTATTTTAGGTTTCTTTTGGAAAAAAACTACTTCAAATGCAGCTTTATTTGCAACTATAGGTGGTTTTGGTTTATCGGTATTGTTAAAATTCTTGCCAGGAATGATGGATTTATCTTTCCTTCACAATTTTGGATTCTCGGTAGCCAATGCAGATGGCGTTTATGAAATACCTTTCCTGGATAGAATGGGAATTGTATTTGTAGTTTGTATAATCGTGATGTTTGCCATCAGTATGTTCGAAAATAGCAAAGGCGATAAATCTAATGGTTTAGAGGTAGATTCGAGCATGTTCAAAGTACATCCTTCGTTTGCCGTTGGATCACTGATTGTGTTCGGAATTTTAGTTGCCCTTTACTCTACTTTCTGGTAAGATTAAAAAACCAATAATATCCAAAGGCTTGCGATGAAAATTGCGAGCCTTTTTTGTTGGTCCGCTACCGTTCCCATGAAGAGAACTGAACAATCCCTATACTTTACGCTTAGCTCAACGGAGGGGCCAGGTATAGATAGAGTAAAAACACTCCATTTAACAAACCTACTTTTATTAATTTATTTTAGGGTCTTTCCTACAAAAATAAGATGCTGACCACGTAGTAGCTACAAGACAATTGAAAATACTACCTCTACTTGTAAAATAAATTCAGCGTGACGAGACGCCTAGCCTAGATGCTTTAAATCATATTTGCTGAAAACATTAATCGGACTCAGGTTACTGGCTTACGTACTGTTTATAAAGAGAGAGCTGGTCAATCCATAGAGATGCTATGCTTAACTCTACGGACAGAAATAGGCAGACACAAACCGAGGCCATTCAGTTGCGCTAACCCTACGAACAGTAAAGGCAGGGAATTATTGTGCGCAAGGTCCGTCGGGGATCTCCTTGCTTATTTTAATCACCTTAGTAACCACCAGGGTAGAATCGAAATCGGCCGCGACGGTAGCAGTATCCGTTTTCGTAAAATAACCTTCTAACTCCACATATACTGGTTCATAAGGCTTTTCGAAGCCTAAATTGCTATATGATAACTCTAATTTTTTCACACTATCCGTAACCCAAAATTCGCGGGTATCTTCACACAATGTAATTGATTTCATTTCAGGGCCAAATGTGTATAAACCCTTTACAACTTTAAGATTGTTCTTTTCTCCCTCGGCTTTATCATTCCTGTTACAAGCTGTAGCAGCTACGCCAAGGAGCACAACGAGTACAATTGCTTGCTTAAATAACTTCATTTTATATAGTTTGATTAATTTGATCTATCTTTTTAACGCTTAAATTGGATGACAAAGCAGATGCCAAAAATGAGAAGATACTTACCGTAACAAAAACTAAAACAAAATCTTTCCATTTTAGTGCAATCGGATAAGAACTTACGAGTGTTTTGTTTACTTCATCACCCATTTTAATCAACCCATAGGTATGTTGAAAATAATAAAATATAATCCCTATGATTAGTCCCAATACACAGCCAGACATGGTGATCATCATACCCTCAAATAAAAATATACGCTTGATCAATTTCTTCCCTGCGCCTAAACTGCTTAAAATAGCAACATCTTTTACCTTATCGATTACTAACATGGTTAATGACCCTATTATATTAAATATAGCAATAATCAGGATAAAAGTAAGGATAATATATACTGCCCATTTTTCGGTATTTAAAATATGATAGAGTGACTTATTTTGCTCGGCCTGATTTCTGACTTCATAATCTTTACCGGCCTTTTCGATTATTTCGTTTTTAAAATCGTCTACATCAACACCAGGCTGTAGATTAATCTCGATAGCAGACACATTTTTTTCTTCTCCAAGTAGCTCACGGGCAAAATCTAGCGGAACGATAATGCCATTGTCGAAATCTTGCTGCACCTCAAAAACACCACTTACCCTAATATTCTTTACGACAAAATCATCGGCCGGATTTATTGTATTTACCGCGATATCTTTCTTTGGAGAATAAATTTCAAGTTCGGTAAAAGGATCAACCGTATTAACAGCCAGATAACTTTGTAAGGCCGACCCGATTACTGCATTATCACCGCTCTTATTATGCAGTATGAAACGACCTTCTTTAATAGTACTGTCTAATTTGGCGTTCTTCAAATAATCTAAACTTACGCCTTTAACCATCCCAACAGCTTGCTTGTTATTGTATTTTAACAAAGCATTTTCCTGCAACACTTCGGTAAAAGCAGCAACATCTTTATTTTTTTTTAACTGGTTAAAATAGCTGGTATTCGGATCAAAGGTTTTGCCCCTTGTTGGTGTGATCGCGATTTGTGGGGTAATGGTATCGAACATATTTAACACCACTGTTTCTAAACCGTTAAATACCGAAAGGATAATTATTAAAGCTGCGCTTCCTACCATTACACCTACCATTGATATGCCCGAAATCAGGTTAATGGCATTGGTTGATTTTTTGGCAAAAAGATACCTCTTGGCAATGTAAAACGATGTATTCACAGCAGTAAATATAGTTAAAATGTAAGATGGCTTTGATTTAAGATGGAAAATATAAGATGGAACACTACCATCATACCTTTTACATCATCCATCTTACCTTAAAAAAACGGGTTATGTAGTTTTTCAAAACCAATGCTTGTTGCTGGTCCATGGCCAGGATAAACTTTGGTTTCATCAGGTAAGACAAAAAGCTTATCGGAAATGTTTTGGATTAATTGCTGGTGGTTGCCACCCGGCAGATCCGTACGCCCTATACTGCCGTAAAAAAGCACGTCGCCACCTATTAAAATATGATCAGCCGCACTGTAAAAACAAAGGTGTGCCGGCGAATGTCCGGGAGCAAAAATCAAGTCCAGTTTGCTGTTGCCGAAAGAAATACTTCCTGTTTCAGGCAAAAAAGTATCTGGCAAAGGAGATATTTCATACCGGGTAAAGCCCATCGATGGTGCATAACCGGGCACGGCATTTAAAATTGGTAACTCACCTTCATGAAACTGTGGTTTTAAATCATAGGTTTCGGACACAAATTTATTACCGAAAACATGATCAAGATGGCAATGCGTATTGAGCAATAAAACAGGCGTTAAATCTTCCTGTTTGATGAAAGCTGCTAATTCATTTTGCTCAAACCCCTCGTACATGCCCGGATCTATAATGGCACATGCTTTAGTTTCATCATAAAGCACATAGGTATTTTCGCTGTACGCGTTAAATGTGAAAGTTTTTACTGTAATCATAAGTCTTTAAAAAAAGCCTGTTCAAATAAACAGAACAATAAATTAATTTTTCCACCTGAAAGTAGAAATTAAGGTGTCGATATCTTTTTTAATAAACTTAACAACAGGTTCAATAGAATCGTATTGTGGACGTTCATTAAAATACAAAGCACCTCTGAAATAATGTTTGGCACTGTCAGTTAGGAAAAACTGAACAGAAGAGGCCGTATTCCCCTCAATGGCGTAGTAGATGCCATAAACTTTACGGTTAGGGTAATTGATCATTTTTTGATCAATCGCACTTGCCTTTATGGTATGTTTGAAAGCAAGTTTGCGTGCATCCTCTACCATTTCATCATACTCTCTCTTACCAGAAATATCATAATAAGTTAAATGCAAGAAGCCATTAAACTGTTTAAAATGCAAATTGTACCAGTTTTTTTGGGCATCGCGACTTTGATCTTTCTCTACCGTCGAGTAAGTAGGGTATCTAAAAGTAAAGGGAACTGCTTCGGTAAATGTTTTATAATCTTTTTTAGGGAATACAATCCTGAAATAAGCCTTTGGTTTCGGACTATAATCGTGATCCTGGCAAGCTGTTATAAACAATAGCAGTAAAAATGGAACACAGATCAGTAGTTTTAATTTCATGGCATTTCATCGAAGATTTTTTCCGTAATAGCCAGGAGCAGGCTATTATCGCTTCTCAAAATTACGAGAAGTTTATCATTATTTATTCCAGACTGACCAAGCTTTTTCAGCTTGTTTGTACAGCATTTCCAAACCATTTTTTATCGTTGCACCCTGTTCAGCAGCTTTGGCTAAAAATGCAGTCTCTAGCGGATTGTATACTAAATCGTAAGCCAGATGCCCAGGTCCCAGTAAATTGTATTCAATTTCAGGAAAAGTATCGATATTTGGCGCCATTCCCAAAGGGGTGGTATTGATTAATAATTGATGTGACGACAAAATTTGTGGTGTAATTTCCGAATATAGAATAGCATTGGGAGCAGGAGTTCTTACCACCACCTGATATTGGATATCCAACTTCTCTAAAACATATTTTACTGCCTTTGCAGCGCCACCATCTCCAAGAACGAGTGCTTTGGTGTGTTGTGGTCCCAACATTGGCTTCAGTGATTCTTCAAAGCCGTATGCATCGGTATTATAACCTTTCAAATAGGTTTCACCTTCAAAGTTTTTGATTGAAATACAATTTACGGCACCGATTTTTTCTGCAGCCTCATCTACCTCATTTAAATAGCACAGCACGTTAACTTTATGCGGAATGGTTACATTAAGGCCACATAGTGATGGATTCTCAACAAGCAGATCAGCCAGCGATTTAATATCTGCGATAGGGAAAAGCTCATATTGATGATTGATAATACCTTCATTTTGAAATTTTTCCGTGAAGTATTTTTTCGAAAAAGAGTGAGAAAGTGGATAACCGATTAAACCGTATGTTTTCATATTGATATAACAAGTAAACCTTACAGGTTTAAAAACTGTAAGGTTTATATTAACTATACGCCCCGCAATGACGGATTTTGTCTTTATTTTACCTGGTTCAGGAAATAGTCGAAAGTATCTCCACGTAACCCTAAACGAATGGTTTCTAAAGGAATTACTTCTGCCGGAGCAATATTACCCAGGTTTACATTACTACCAATCAACTTAATAAACCAAACCTGCTGTTCTTTTTGCGGAGCTTCCCATATAATGGTTTCTTCAGGAATCTGCGTTAAAATTTCATCAACCAGCCCTTCCCTCACTTCACCGCTTCCACGGTAAATACCCACGTTGCCGCCTTCGCGTGCTTCGGCAATTACCTTCCATGAACCCGCATCAATTTCGGCTTTCATTAATTTAATCCACTTATACGGTGCAAATATTTTAGCGGCATCTTTACTGCCAACTTCAGAAATTACAGTGACCTGCTTGGAAAGTTCGCTTATATAAGCACATTTTTTGTCATGTTCAATTTCGATAGAACCATCAGATACTTCTGCATATTCCATTCCATATTGATCTAAAACACGCTGGTAATCTGAAAACTGGTTACGGATAATAAAAGCCTCAAATAAGGTTCCACCGAAATAGGTAGGAATACCTGCACTTTTATATAAAGCTAATTTTTCCTTGAGGTTTGGTGTTACATGCGATGTTGCCCAACCTAATTTTACGATATCTGTATGTATGCCGGCAACTTCAATAAAATCTTCAACCTGGCGTAGGCTTAATCCCTTATCCATAACCATTGTTAAGCCCTTTTGGCGTGGTTTAGTTGGACGTTCGGGAACGTTTAATAATGGATAATTCATATGCGTACAAAAGTGAAAAAAATTTTCAGATTTATCAGTTAAATTTTTCTCACAAGGTCGTTACCTAATATATCGGTTTATAACACTCAAAATAGCACTATTATCCTGTAATTGCGGTAGATATTCAAATAAAATATAGTGTTTATCCGGGTCGGTTGTTAAAGCGGTTTCTAAATATCCCAATGCATCAGCATAGTTTCCAATGGCAAAAAGATAAGCTACCATTCTATAATACAGTTCTGCAGCTTCCGGGTTATTCTTAATGGCCTCTGCCATTGTTTCAGCAGCTTCCAATAATTTTCCCTGTTCGTAAAGCACGGTACTAAAATCCAACCAGGCTTCAATATCCAAAGGATTAAACTCCAATACTTTTTCGTACGCTTCGATCGATTCGTCAATCTGGCCCAACTTATAATAAGCATCTGCCATGGCGAACCAGAAATCTGCATTCTCCGCTTCTAAATCAATCGCTTTTTTATAAAAGTGCAGCGATTCAAAATAACGTTCTTCAAAATTCAGTGTAACCCCAATCCCAAACCAGGCATCAGCCATTTTAGGGTCCATTTTTACCGATTTTTTATAGTAAGAACGGGCTTCGTCCATCTTTTCCAGTTTCTCGTAACATTCGCCAATGGCACAATAAGTATCGGCATTAGGCTGTTCGTATTCAAAAGTCTGTTTATAAACTTCTATAGCCTCATCATATTTATCAAGCTGTACCAGCGCATTTCCCTTGTTAAAATAGGCTGAACTGAAATCTTCTTTAATCAAGATGGCATAGTCATAAGCATCGATCGCTTTTTCAAAAAGATTCAACTTGTGGAAACTATTGCCCAAATTGTACCAGGCCGCATAAGAATACGGATCAGTATCAATATATTGCTGATAAAATTTGATGCTTTCTTCTTGTTTGTCTAAAACATCGTAACAGAAAGCAAGCTCATACAAACCGTCTTGATTTTCCATATTTTGCTCTAAACTCAGCTTAATATAGGTAATGGCGCTTTCGTAATCGCCCATGCTCTGGTAAACATAAGCCATCTGTAGTAATATTTCATCCGTACTTTCGGCCAGTCCCAGGGCTTTTTCATAATTTTCCAAAGCCTCGTCAAAACGTTCGGTATTCTGGAAAATATTACCGCGCAGCAAATAAATGTCTGGCTCAGATGGTTCTAAAAGCTCAGCCTGTTGCAAAGCAACAAAAGCCTTTTCGTTGTTGTTCGTTAAGATGTAGAGGTGAGCCTGTTTAATTAAAAAAATTGTGGCATAAGGATGTTGACTGATAGCGAAATCAACTACCTGCAAAGCTTTGACCGGATCATTTTTCTCAATGTAAAAATCTACAATGTATTCGAATGCCCCTGCATCGAAAAAATACTGATCCTGGTTTCGCAGCATTTCTTCGTAACGTTCTACCGAGCGTTGTGCATCTTCGTTGGATTCAAAAAAGAATTCTTCTTCCATATATTATAGTATTAAAGAACCGTGCCAATTAGCAGAAAAATACATGATAAGTTTAACAATTTTAATTATCCGTTTTTAAAATAATTATTAACATCAACAGATATAAAAACTGTAAACAACTGAATATAAAGCCTGTTAACTATTATTAAGATGTGTGGATAATCGATAGATTTATTGCAACATCGCGGTTCCTTTTCCCTTCTTTCACAAAAATACTATAAATTTATGTGATATACTAATGAAGAAGTTATGAAAGGATTAACCGTTTTTGCCCTGTTTCTAATATTTTTTATTGCAAAAGGCTTCGCACAAAATGATGAAGAGCGTATGGTTAAAAAAACCATAACGAATCTTTTTACCGGCATGAGGGACGGAGATAGCTCATTAACCAGAAGTGCCTTTGCGCCAGCAGCAATAATGCAAACCATTGTTAACAAAGAAGGAAAAGTGAGTCTACGTTCAGAATCTCTTAACAGCTTTATCAAATTTATCGGCACGCCGCACCAGGAAAAATATGATGAGCGTATTGTTTTTACCAAAATCTTAATAGATGGCCCGTTGGCATCCGTTTGGACAGATTACAAATTTTACCTGGGCGAAAAATTTAGCCATTGCGGGGTTAATTCTTTTCAGTTGGTAAAAGGAGATCAGGGTTGGCAAATTGTCTATATTATTGATACAAGGAGAAAAGAAGATTGTAATTAGGGGTTATTTAGGTAAAAGACATTCTCGCCAAGAATTAATTAATGTTCTTTTTTGCCCAATCCAATCTGCGCTGATCAGGTGTAGTTGTTACCTTAAAATTTTCGAAGGTAGCATTAAAACCTTTACCATCTGGGCAAGCCGCTACAAGTCCCACCATTACGGGTGTATTGTCTTTAAAATAGCAAGTGCGCAGCATGGTATATTTTTTATCATCCAGTGAATAGAAAATCTCAACGGCATCCAGTTTTCTAACCGCTTTCATCCAGATTGATGCCGGTGCTTTTTCCAATTCTACCACACTCCAATCGCTGGTTTTATGTGTTACTACAGCACTTACGTTCTGTTTGCCATCTACAAATTCAACACCAGCTTTAATCCATTCCTCTTCGTTAATACGGAGCATTAACCCCATCTGATCAAAAGTGGTTACATAATTTCCTGTGATTTTCACTTTCACCTCAAATTCGCCACCGTAAGTAGCATAGTAAAAAGGTGCATCGTCAACAGTGAAACCATAATGAGATATCCTCCAATAATCGGTTTTGGCAGGAACAAACATGCTAAAGGTATTTTTATCTTTAATCTCCCATTTTTCGGGTTCGTTAAACCAGCTCATTTTTGCTAAACTCTGGGCATAGGATTTTATGCTCATTAAAAAAGATAGTATCGCAATTGTGGCAAGAGATTTAAGTTTCATCTGTGTGTTTGTATTTGTGTTCTGCAAACATAAAACTGCATTCAATTTTGAGAAAGGACATATATCACTATTTTAATGTGATGATTATCACGCAAATATTTACCCAAAACAAGTGTATCAGATTTAAAAATCTTGAATAAACAGTACATTTGTTTGTATCAGAAACATGGAATTAGATTTTTTAAGAGCACACATTCATCAGATCGTTTGTTTAACAGATGAGGAATTTCAGCATGCTGCATCTTTTTTTACCAGGCGGAAATACAAAAAACACCAGTATATTATTCAGGCGGGTGATGCGGCAAGCCAGGAACATTTTGTAGTAAAAGGAATTGTAAAATCTTCTTATACAGACCATGAAGGAAAAGAATATATTTTACAATTGGCCATGGAAGAATGGTGGTTTTCTGATCCTAATGCTTTCAATACCGGGATGCCAGCCACTTTAAATGTAGACTGCATAGAAGATACTGAAACGCTTTCCATCTCTTTTGAAAATAAGGAAAAGCTCTGCGCTTCCTCTCGCAAAATGGAGTACTTTTTTAGAAAAAAATATACCACTGGCAATATGGCTTTGCAAAAAAGAGTATTGGCTTTGTTAAGCAACAATGCTGGCGAGCGTTACAAGCAATGGCGTAACCAATACCCATCTTTGCAAAAAAGAATCCCGAAAACCCTTATTGCATCTTACCTAGGCGTAACCAGGGAAACTCTAAGTAGGTTATCGCTTTAGCATTTCAGCTGTTTCTATGTCTCAAGAGTTTTAACACAGGGGCATAGGGGAAAAAGCACTGAATAAATAGGAGTGGATCCTAAGCAAAAAATTAAACCATCGCCAAGTAGCTATCTACTAAGAAGCAATGATAAGCGCATTACAATAAGCGTAAAAAGAGGCGACCAACTTTTTGATTATACCGTGCCGATGGGGAAAATTAGCCCTAGCCTATCGAAACACCGCTGCCGAAAAAGCAGAAGCTTTCAAATTGATTAATCAAGATATAGGTTATATGTACCCGGGTAAATATAAAAACGCTCAATTACCTGAAATCAAAAACTTTTTAACAATACAAAAGGCGTTATCGTAGATATGCGTTGCTATCCTTCCGAATTTATGCCATTTACACTTGGTAATTATATCAAAAATGAAAAAGCCCATTTGTTAAGTTTACTGCTGGTAACATCAGTTATCCAGGTGCTTTTAGTTTTGGATCCCTTATAGAGAATGGGCAATCATCAAGCGACACATACAAAGGTAAAGTAGTGGTAATTGTAAATGCAACAAGCCAAAGCCAGGCAGAATACACTACTATTGCTTTTCAAAGTTCGCCTAATGTAAAGGTAATCGGAAGTACCACGGCTTGCGCCGATGGAAATGTATCGTCAATTGTGCTGCCAGGTGGGTTAAATACAATGATTTCAGGCTTAGACGTGTTCTACCCTGATGGTTCGCCAACACAAAGAGTAGCAGTTAAAATCGATTATAAAATCTATCCAACCATTACGGGTATCTCAACAGGAAAAGATGAACTGCTGGATAAGGCTATTGAAGTATTAAATGCTAGTTGGTAAAATCTATTTCAATATAAAATTTCTATAATCTATAATGAATAGTCCGATAACAAAAAAAACACGTTTTTAAATTAACGTGTTTTTTTTAGCCTGTGTGAGTCTATGATGATTATATGCTCAAAAAAGAATAATTATTAAAGCTATTTAAAAACAGTTTAAAAACATTCTACTTCCCAAAACCGCGACCAGGTTTGGCCTGCATCAAGTTTTATGATACCTTCTTTACTGGATAGCTCTTGATTGTGATTAACACCATCCGCAACCCCGCACCAAGGTTCCAAACACACAAATGGTGCATCGGGGGCAGCCCAAATCCCAAAAAATGGAAATTCTTCAAAATGGAAGTGCAAGCCGTTATCATTTTTGGTATTTAGTAAACTAATACAGTTGCTTTGCAGGTTTTTGAAAACCAGCGCATCATTATAGAAAAGATCGTGTGTAAGCTTCAGCTTATGTGCATTAAGCTCAATACTTTCAGTTTCGTTAGACACCAGACCGTCTTCCAATTTCCAGAAGGTTAATTTTTCATCTACATTAAAGGCAAGGTAGTAATCTTCGTAAGTGGTATCTGGCGTATTGGGAACCGCAAATGCCGGATGCGCACCAATAGAAAATAAAAGTTCGCTGGTACCGGTATTTTCCACCTCGTAAGTTAATTTCAACTTCCTATCTATCAATTGGTAACGCAGTTTCAGTTCGAAATAGAACGGATATACCTTTAAGGTGTCTGCGTTTTGGGTTAACGAAAAAACCCCCTCGAATTCACTTATCTTTTCAAAATTAAAGACATTATCTCTGGCAAAACCATGACGGGGTAATTCATAGTGATTACCCTGGTAAATAAAACCGTTGTTTTTTAATGAGCCAACAATAGGAAATAATACAGGGCTATGTTTTGCCCAATACTTTGGACTGGCATTCCATAAATACTCAAGCTTGGTTTCTTTACTAAATAAACCTTGAAGTTCTGCGCCTTTAGCCACCAGGCTAACTTTTATATAATCGTTTTCGAGAGTTATCATTACGAGTTAAAATTAGTAAAATTTGTGCTTCGATGTTATCTTTTTGAAATAAGGGAAAATCATTGGACTGAATTGACTCCAGACTCATGACTTTTGACTTCATACTAACCACGCTCCTCCCATATACACGCAATATTAATAATGGTTTGTACAGCCTTTTCCATATCCTGTACGCTAACCCATTCCTGCTTGCTATGAAAGGCATGTTCTCCGGCAAAAATATTGGGGCATGGTAAACCCATAAAGGAAAGTCGTGAGCCATCGGTTCCACCACGGATACTCTGCTGTTTTGGTACTACACCAGCTCGTTCAATTGCCTCAATGCCATATTGTACAATTTTAGGATGCTGATCTAAAACCTGTTTCATATTGCGGTATTGTGCTTTAATATCAAGCTTATAGCTGGACTTTGGATAGTTAGTCATTACTCTTTTAATGGTTTCTTCCAGAAACTGGCCATGCGCAGCTAATTTTTCATCTGTAAAATCCCTGATGATAAACTGTGCCTCAGCCTCTTCTACCTGTCCGTTTATACTTACCGGATGGATAAATCCTTCTTTTTGGTATGTAACTTCCGGTGTAAGGGTATCTTTTGGCAGCGAATCTATAATCTGGGCGATGATCTTAATCGCACTTTCCATCTTTCCTTTTGCAAAACCCGGATGCGTACTCACGCCAGAAATTTTAAGGGTAGCCCCATCTGCAGAAAAAGTTTCATCTTCAATAGACCCCAGTGTTTCCCCGTCAATGGTATAACCAAAATCTGCTCCTAGTTTCTTTAAATTAACTTTGTCTACCCCTCTACCGATCTCTTCATCAGGAGTGAAAAGGATTTTGATGGTTCCGTGTTTCACCTCCGGATTTTTCATTAAAAAAGCCGCTGCTTCCATAATTTCAGCTAATCCCGCCTTATTATCTGCCCCTAATAAAGTTGTTCCACTTGCGGTAATAATATCATTGCCAAGCTGCTGTTTGAGGTCTTTATGTTCTGCAAGTTTGATTACAATATGATGATCATCTGGCAGAATCAAGTCTTGTCCCTGATAATTATTATGAATAATCGGTCTAACATTTTCACCGCTGCAATCAGGTGAGGTATCCATGTGTGAACAAAAGAAAATCACAGGTAATTGCTTATCTGTATTTGACGGAATAGTACCATAAACATAGCCGTTATCATCTATTTCAACATCAGAAATGCCCATTTCTAACAACTCCTCAACCAATACTTTACCTAAGTTCTTTTGTTTTAGGGTCGAAGGGCAGGCAGGAGAGTTTGGATCAGATTGGGTATCAATTTTAACATATCTTATAAACCGCTGCTCAAGCGATTTGTTAAAGTTGGTGTATGTGTTCATAATTCAAAGGTAAAAGTTATAGATATCCGATAATCATCTTATTTTTGTAAAAAAGATATGATTTTTCATCCGTTCAGAGCTATCTACATTACCCTCCTGCTTATTTTTATTGGAAGTTTTTCTTTTGCACAATCCAACTATTTTAAAATGTCGTATGGTTTTGGCGGCGGGATGAATAAATCATATACCGATGTATATCAGGGAGATTATGGGAAAATCGTTTATGGTGTTTTTGATTACCACATAACCCCTTTCGTAACAATGGGATTGGAAGGGCAATACGGAAGGATTAAAGGAGGGATTGCGGTTAAAGATCCATCGGGCCGTTGGTTTGTCAATAAATACACCTCGCTTACAGCTAACCTAAAACTGATGTTGGGGGAATTGGTTAATTATAACCAGAGCGGATTGCTTTATAATATGAGGGGGCTATATCTTGGTATCGGCTTGGGAATAATAAATAATAACCTATCTAATATAGCAAGATATCCACCGAAGACATCCGTTTCCAACAATCAACGCTTTGGCGGGGAAGATAAAAGCATTAACGTATTAGTGCCGATAAATTTAGGTTTTAACTATTACATTAAAGATTCCTTTGGTTATATGAGGTATGTAATTAATGTTAATGCGCAATCTAACTTCACTTTTGGCGAAGGCTTAGATGGTTATAATGAGTCTAGGCTAACATCCAACAATACTTACCCTGATATGTACAATTCGATTACTGTAGGCTTCAGATATATGTTCGGAAGCGTTCGTTCCTATCATAAAACGCTATAAACTCTATTTTATTAATAGCATGAGAATATTATTATTAGTTTTTATACTTTCTTTTTCATTAACTGCGACGGCACAGCAATCGCCTTTCGAATTAAGTGGAAAAACAGCAACTACAACCTACACTGAAGCCATAGCTTATTACGAAAAACTGGATAAAAGCTATCCAGAAGCTAAACTGCTAACCTACGGGCGTACCGATTTTGGAAAGCCTTTACACTTATTGGTTATGTCGCGTGATCGGATTTTCGACCCTGTGCAGATCAGGAAGCAAAATAAACGGATTTTATTGATTAATAATGGCATTCACCCAGGCGAGCCAGAGGGTATAGATGCATCGATGATGCTGTCGCGCGACCTGCTTAAAACTGGTAAACTGCCAAAAGATGTAGTCATCTGCATCATTCCACTTTACAATATTGATGGCAGTTTTAACCGTAGTGGAACATCAAGGGCTAACCAGAACGGGCCAATTGCTTATGGTTTTAGGGGCAATAGCAAAAACCTTGATCTGAACCGCGATTTCATTAAAACAGACTCGAAAAATTCAGCCACATTTCAACTTATTTTTAACACCTGGCAGCCTGAGATATTTGTAGATACTCATACCAGCAATGGGGCCGATTATCAATATGTGATGACACTTATCCCAACACAGAAAGATAAGTTAAATCACATACTTTCTGGTTATTTAACCAAAACTTTGGTGCCTGATTTATATGCCCGAATGGCAAGATTAGGTTATCCGATGATCCCCTATGTAAACTCAATAGGTGAAACCCCAGAAACCGGGATAACAGGTTTTATTGAATCGCCACGTTACTCCACGGGTTATACCACGTTGCACAATACCATTGGTTTTATGCCCGAAACCCATATGTTAAAATCGTACGATTTACGCGTAGATGCTACTTACAAGCTTTTGCAAACCTTTATCCAGGTACTAGAAAGGGATTCCAAAATTATTGGGGCAAATAAGCGAAAGGCCGACGAGACTGTGGCTGCCCAAAAAGAATTCCCTTTAGCATGGAAACTGAATAAAAGTGAGGTTAATGACATCATTTTTAAGGGGTTTGAAGCAGGGCAAAGACCCAGCACCATAAGTGGCACTGATCGTTTATACTATGATCGTAACAAGCCTTACTCCAAAACCATTAAAGAATGGAATAAATATGAACCTGCACTATCTGTCCAAAAGCCCGTTGCCTACATCATTCCAAAAGCCTGGGATCGGGTAATTACGCTGCTTAAACTAAATCAGGTTAAGCTCAAAGAATTAAAAAGCGATCAGAAAATTGTTGTTGACAGCTATTATATCGGCGATTTTAAAACGGTGACGCGTCCATACGAAGGTCATTACCTGCACTCCGGTGTAACAGTCAATACTGTTCCGCAGCGACTGCAATATTATGCCGGAGACTATGTGGTTTATGTAAACCAACCTAGTAACCGGTATATTGTAGAAACTTTAGAACCCCAGGCTACAGATTCTTATTTCAACTGGAATTTTTTCGATTCTATTTTGGATATGAAAGAACACTACTCGGCCTATGTTTTTGAAGATACGGCCGCAGAACTGCTAAAAAACAACCCTAACTTAAAAAGTAAACTGGAAGCCAAAAAGTTGGCTGACCCCGAATTTGCAAAGAATGCTGCCGCACAACTTGATTTTGTGTATAAAAATTCTGATTATTACGAAAAAACACATAACAGATACCCGGTTGCACGTTTAGTTTCAGATGTAAAACTGGATTTAAAATAAGCCAAAATGGAATACTTCAACATAGCCCCCGTGGCTTCCGTAATTTTTGTTTTTACCATTATTACCAGTCTATACGCTTTCTATGATAACTCGATTTATGGGAAGTTTATGCTACATCCCTATAGCGTTTCAAAAGGGCAGAATGTGTATACTTTAATTACCAGCGGACTTATACATGCTGATTGGATGCACCTGTTTTTTAACATGTTTACCTTTTACGCTTTTGCTTTTGCACTTGAAAGTATGATGGGGAGCTGGCGCTTTGGATTGCTTTACTTGTTGGGTTTGGTGCTGAGCGATCTTCCAACGGTGATCAAACATAAAGATAACTTTAATTACAATAGCCTCGGTGCGTCAGGAGCAATCAGTGCAGTACTCTTTAGTTACATTTTGTATAACCCAATGTCTAAAATTTATATCATGTTTATCCCGATCGGGATCCCTGCCGTAGTTTTTGGCATTATATATTTAATTTATTGTGCTTATGCTTCCCGTAACTCAAGGGATCATATTAATCATGATGCACACTTTTTTGGTGCATTAACCGGATTGATTTTTACGATTATATTCGTGCCAGGCATTCTACAAAACTTTATTGCGATATTAACGGGTGGGAGGTAGTTGAGTTCGTCAAACTCAATTAGGACTAAATGGATTTTTGGGGTATCATCTAACATATGCTTGTTAAGCCATCTGCTCTTTAATGCTTTCATAACAACATTCTATAATCTTTATCGCTGGTCTGTCATCATGAGGAATAATTTAGTTATAATACAACCTCTTTTTTTGCAAAAATTTAGCTTAAAGAATTTTTTCTGTCAATTGATGAAATCAGTACTAACCCATGTCATTGCCAACCTCTTTCTTTACATCACCATTTGTTTAAGGGTTTACGCTCAGGATCCCAAATATCCATCAAGCATAACCGTTGCTCAGGATGGGAGTGCAAATTATAAAACCATACAGGAAGCCGTAAATTCAGTACGCGATTTAGGTGAGCAGGAAGTTAAAATTTATATTAAAAACGGCATTTATAAAGAAAAGTTGGTTATTCCATCGTGGAAAATCAAAATTGCCCTTATTGGAGAAAGTGCCGAAAACACCATTATCATTAATGATGATTATTCAGGTAAACCTAATCCAGCAGGTAACGACCAGTTTGGCAATAGGAAATTCAGCACTTACACCTCATTTACCGTACTGGTCCAGGGTAACGATGTTCATCTCGAAAATCTAACTATTATTAATTCTGCAGGCAGGGTTGGCCAAGCCGTTGCCTTGCATGTAGAAAGCGACCGTTTTATAGCAAAAAACTGCAGGTTTCTGGGTAACCAGGATACCCTTTATGCTGCGGTTGAAAATAGCAGACAATACTATCTAAACTGTTATATTGAAGGCACCACAGATTTTATTTTTGGTAGGGCTACAGTCATCTTTCAAAATTGTACCATCAAAAGTTTAAGCGATTCTTACATTACCGCTGCCTCAACTTCAGCACAACAAAAATTTGGATTTGTTTTTCTTAACTGCAAACTTATTGCAGATTCAACAGTAAGCAAAGTTTATTTGGGCAGGCCATGGCGACCTTATGCAAAAACAGTATTCATCAATTGCAACCTCGGTAAACACATTTTACCAGAAGGCTGGAATCCATGGAAAGGCGATTTGATGTTTCCAAATAAGGAATTAACTGCTTTTTACGCTGAATATAAAAATAATGGTGACGGCGCCTCCCCGAAAACGAGGTTACCCTGGGCAAAACAGCTCAGCCATAAAGAGGCAAAGAGTTACACGTTAAAGAATATACTTGGCGGAACAGATCATTGGAATCCGATTAAAAATTAATAAAATGAGAACAAACTTCTTTAGGATTTTTGCAGTAGGCGCTCTATCCATTTTATGCTCCTTTGTCCTCCAGCAAAAGAAAACAAAACTGTACATCATAGGCGATTCTACCGCCGCCAATAAAAAAGAAAATGCATACCCCGAAACGGGCTGGGGCATGGAGCTGCAATCTTATTTTAAAACCGATGTTACGGTTGATAACCGGGCGTTGAACGGCAGAAGTACCAAATCGTTCAGGGCTGAAAAGCATTGGGACCCGATATTGGCACAATTAAATCCTGGCGATTATGTTTTCATCGAATTTGGACATAACGATGAAAAAGTTGACAAACCTGCAGTCGGCGTTTCGTTGGCCGATTTTAAAACAAATTTAATTAACTACGTTAAAGAAACCAGAAGCAAAAACGCCTTTCCGGTTTTACTCACGCCGATCTCCCGCAGAAGTTTTAAAAATGGAATGCTAATAAATTCTCATGGAGATTATCCGAGCATTACCCATCAGGTGGCCGATTCACTTCAGGTGCCTTTAATTGATATGCTTGCAAAAACCAGAAGTTTATTGACCCACCTGGGAGATGAGCCATCCGTCAAATTATTCAACTATGTTGATTCGGGACATGTCAATTATCCGAAGGGCAAAAAGGACGATACACATTTAAGTCCGGAAGGTGCCAAACAGGTTGCTGGTTTGGTAGTGAAAGGGATTAGGGAGTTAAAATTGACCCTAGTGAAGCGTTTAAAGTAAAATTATTTGTCGTCCTAAACTAGTGAAGGATCTTTTTTAACACCTGGTACATGTAGAAATGTACACCTGGTAAACAGAGTGGGTATAAAATCACATTAATTGTCATCCTAAAGGATAATTTATTTTATAAAAATCATTAAGATTGACAAATATCCCTCGAGAGATCGTCATTCCCAACTTGATTGGGGATCTTAATGTAAACGTTTTAAGATCCCCGCATGCGCGAGAGTGACGACCGTACTAGTGGATTCTATAAATGGAAACGCAGTGAAGGATCTTTGAGTTAAACGGACTGACCTTTCCAATAATTAATCTTAAGAATAAGTTAATCTGGGTTCTGACTTTCATCGCTTGGGGATATTTACTGCGTTCAGAATGACAACCAAGAATATAAAACTGAAAAATCGTCATTGCGAGGAGGCTTTTTCTGCCGACGAAGCCTGCCGGCAACAGGCTGGCAATCTTACAACGATCGCTATTAGCTTACGCATAAAGATTACTTCGTCGTTCCTCCTCGCAATGACAATCTATGCTAGTAAACTAGCCACTAAAAAATATACTTCGTACTTAAAAAGTTCGAATCATCTCCTTTAACAATTTCGTTCAATAACTTTTTATTATCATCTGTAAATTTGGTTGCTACCAAAGAACGGATCGAAAATGAACGTAGTGCATCTACTACAGAAAGGGTTCCTTCAGCACTATCTTTGCGCCCTGTAAAAGGGAAAACATCCGGTCCGCGTTGGCATTGGCAATTGATATTTACCCTACTTACCTGGTTAACCAAAGGATCGATCAACGACGAGATTACCGCAGCGTTGTTACTGAAAATGCTTACCTGCTGGCCGTGTGGCGAATCAATTAAATACTCGATAGGCTCTTCCAGGTCATCAAATGGAACAACCGGAACAATTGGGCCAAACTGTTCTTCCCGATAGAGTTTCATATTTCCGTTTACCGGATAAACAATTGCCGGATAAACAAAAGTTTCTAAGGTTTGTCCACCATTTTTATTGATCACTTTAGCACCATGCGCAACGGCATCATCAATACATTCCTTTAAATACTCAGGTTTGTTCAGCTCAGGCAGTGGTGTAAGGTTTACGCCCTTTTCCCAAGGCATGCCAAATTGCAGTTTTTCTACTTCGGCCGATAAACGTTTCAAAAATTCCTGCGCCAAACTGCGGTGTACATAAACGATTTTAATGGCAGTACAACGTTGTCCGTTAAAAGAAAGCGAACCCAGTGCTGTTTCAGAAACTGCCAGATCAAGATCTGCGTCTTTAGTGATAATCGCTGCATTTTTTGCATCCAAACCTAAAATCGCTCTTAAACGGTTTACTTTAGGATGCAGTTTTTTCAGTTCGTTGGCCACCTTACTTGAACCAATTAAAGTAAGTACATTAATTTTACCCGATTTCATCAGACCCGGAACGATGGTATTTCCACGACCATAAATGGTATTCACAACACCTTTAGGGAAACTTGAACGGAAAGCCTCCAGTAAAGGATAGTGCAATAACGTACCGTGCTTAGGTGGTTTGAATAAAAGCGTATTGCCCATAATCAAAGCTGGGATCAGCGTAGTAAAAGTCTCGTTTAACGGATAGTTGAATGGCCCCATACAAAGTACTACCCCTAGCGGAGAACGGCGCACCTGGGCCACGATGCCCTGCTCTATTTCAAAACGGGATGACTGTCTGTCGATATCTTTCAATGCATCAATGGTGGCGTAGATGTATTCAACCGTACGGTCAAATTCTTTAACCGAATCGGCATAAGATTTTCCAATTTCCCACATAATTAATTTGGCAACAATTTCCTTTTGCTCAATCATTTTATGTGTAAAGTTTTCTACACAGCTAATGCGATCGGCTACACTCATGGTTGGCCACTGTCCGCGACCATTGTCATACGCCGCTACTGCTGCATCTAATGCTTCGGTCGACTCTTTCTCTGTACAAACAGGGAAACTACCAATGCGCTTTCGTTTTAAACCTTCAGGGGTTTTTATGCATACTGGAGAAAATACTTCATTAAAAGGCCCATTCCATGGCTTCATTTCTCCATTAGAAAGAAACTCTTTTTGATTGATTTCTTCCTTAAGCCTAAATTCATCTGGAATCTGGCTCTCTTCAACGAAAATACTTTCGAGGTTTAGCGTTGTACTCAATTTTATTGTTGTTAGGTTAAATTAATGTTAAATCCATAGTTTAAGTATAGATTAACGTTTTAAAAAAAGCATCAAAGATTTAGGCACAATAATATTGCCTAAATCTTTTAGGGATTGAATTATTTAACTTCTATTACTTTATATTTTGGAACAAGTGTCTTCATTACCATCCAGCCAACTAGGTAAGCCACCGCACAGAAAGAGAAAACGATAAAATAACCAGCTTCTTTACCTTGGAAACCCATAAAAGTCATCTGTGTATCACCTGCATAGGTAAATAGCACACCAGAACCTTTATTGATGAAAAATGACCCTACGCCTCCTGCCATGCCGCCAATTCCGGTTACAGTGGCGATAGCCTGGCGCGGGAACATATCACTTACGGTAGTGAATATATTGGCCGACCAAGCCTGGTGTGCGGCGCCCGCAATACCAATAATAATTACCGGCAACCAGTAGGTATAGTACCCTAAAGGTTGGGCCAATAACGCTAACAAAGGGAAAAAGGCAAAAATCAACATGGATTTCATCCTGCCATCGTAAGGATTCATATTTTTCTTGCCGATAAAATAAGATGGTAACCACCCCCCAATAATCGATAACAAGGTGATTACATATAATATAAATAATGGGAAAGCACTTTCTGTACCGCTCATTTTATAAATATCTTTCAGGTAGGCTGGCGACCAAAAAAGATAAAACCACCAAACACCATCGGTCATGAATTTACCAAACGCAAAGGCCCAGGTTTGTTTAAACTTAAGGCAATCAACAAAAGATAGTTTTTTTACAGGCGATGCTGCGGTAACCGTTTCGCTAACTTGATCGAGTGCTACAATATCCTGTTGGATATAAGCTAGCTCAGCCTTACTTACCCTTGAGTGGTTTTCTGGCTTTCCATAAAGTAAGATCCAGAAAAGCATCCAGATAAAACCTAAGGCTCCAATGATAATAAACGACATTTCCCAGCCATAAGCATCGGCAATGTAAGGAATGGTAACAGGGGCTGCCAAAGCACCAACTGTTGCACCTGCATTAAAAATACTGGTAGCAAATGCACGGTCTTTTTTAGGAAAATATTCGGCTGTAGCTTTGATCGCGGCAGGAAAGTTTCCTGCCTCACCCAATGCCAGTACAAAACGGGCAAAAATAAATAGTGAAAGGCTGGTTGAAAGAATTAATGTGGTATTACCAACCGTAGAGAGTGCCTGTTTTGCATCCGCAAAACTCATGGCCCATGTGCCGGTAATGATTCCAGAAGTAGCAATACCACAAAAAGCATGGATACAAGCACCTATTGACCAGATTCCAATTGCCCAAAGGAAACCTTTTTTAGTGTCCATCCAATCAACAAAACGTCCAGCTACCAGCATTGACCCGGCATAAAAAAGTGAAAATAATGCCGTAATGGTTCCATAGTCACTATCTGTCCAATGAAATTCGGGAACAAAATAATCTTTCCATGTAAGCGAGAGTACCTGTCGATCTAAATAATTAATGGTGGTTGCAACAAATAACAGTGCACATATCGTCCATCTGTATTTGCTCATTTTGGTTTGGCTCATTTCGGTTGTGTGTGGTTAGCTATTAATGGTTATTTGGTTTGCCTGATGAGTTCGAGCGCCAGTTTGGTGTTGCCGTAAAGCTCATCATAAAGCCCTTTGCTCATTACATCTTTACTAATTAATTTGCTGCCCATCCCAACGGCACAAACCCCGGCTTTGAACCAGGTTTTTAAGTTATCGGCATTAATTTCTACACCTCCTGTTGGCATAAATAACTGCCCGGCGAAAAGATCTTTAATTGATGAAATAAATTCAGGGCCTAAAATATTTGCCGGAAAAATTTTGATCAACATGGCTTTGTGTTCTTGTGCCACGCTGATTTCGGTTGGCGTCATACAACCTGGTACCCAAAGCATGCCAATTTTATTTGCAATTTCAGCAACTTCCGGATTAACGATCGGAGCCACAATAAAATCAGTCCCGGCTTCGATAAAGGCATTGGCATCCGCAGACGTTTTAATGGTTCCTATACCCAGATAAAGATCTGGCATTTCTGCATCACGGATTTCTTTTAACTTCTTAAAGTTCGACAATGCCGACTTACCACGATTAGTATATTCGAAAACACGAACACCAGCTTTATACAAGGTACGTAATATTTCTACACTACCTGATTCGCTATCCTGATAAAAAAGTGGTAACATGCCTTGCTCTAAAATGGCATCTAAAATTTTGTGCTTGTTGCTAATCATTGTATTATTCTTTTTTCAATATCGGCTACCGTACTGGTTGTAGCGTCACTTGGAATATATAATTTATCGTATGCTGCTGCTGTTGCAAAACTTATGGTTTCTTTAGTAGATAACTGGTTATAAAAGCCATAAATCAGGCCAGCCATAAAGCAATCTCCACTACCCACTTTATCTAAAATTTCATCAGACATATATTCTTCCGAAACTGTTAATTCTTTCTCCGTGTAAATGGCGGTATAATACCGTATCCCCTTTCCATGATCGAACCTGAAAGTATTGGCAACCGCTTTACATGCCGGAAACAAACTTAATATTTCTTTAGAGGTATCAGTTGCCTGTTGCAGTAACGTTTCCTTTGCATAACCTTCTGTTGATGTTAAATCTTTATGAAGTGCAGTACCCAACATTTTATTGGCGGCCCAAACATTACCCATAATCAGGGTACAATATTGAGCCAGTTCTGGCAAAATATCAATCGGTTCCTTTCCATATTTCCAAAGCTTTGCCCTGTAGTTCAGATCAAGTGAAATGGTAATATTTTTTGCACTTGCCGCTTTTAATGCTTCCAAACAAACATCGGCAATATGCTGATTAATGGCTGGGCATATAGCGCTGAAATGAAACCAGGCTACATCTTCAAAAACTTCGTCCCAGTTTATCTGTCCAACTTTTAAATCGGCATAGGCGGAATTGGCCCGGTCATAAATTACCCCTGCATTTTTAAGGTCTTTCCCTTTAGGCAAATAGTATAAACCCAAGCGTTCACCGTGGTAAACCATAGGTGTAGTATCAATATTGCGGACATTCAGGTAATCTACAATTTCGCGGGTGACTGAATTATCGGGCACAGCCGAAAGGTAGGCCGAAGGAACATTCCACAAGGCCAAGGCAGTGGCTACATTGAGCTCGGCACCTCCCACGTAAAATGGCAATTTATTTTCTTTTAACCATGCACCATCCATATCCGGACAGATGCGTAAAAGTATTTCACCAAAGCTTAAAACTTTTTTTCCTTTTTCTGATGAAGCAAATATTTGGGTACTCATTTTTGTATCTGATCGGCATATTTCATCCTGTTTTCGGCAACCGGATGAAAATCAAAGGAAAACGATTGAAATGATTTGATTTCAATAAAATGTCCCTCTAAAGCCTGATTTTGGTTAAAATTTAAAGTAATTTTTTGCGTTAAAATACGAAATATCCTGCACAATTTTGCCCACCCATTCCAAGTCGTTAGGCAATTCGCCATTCTCTATATCTTCTCCAAACAGGTTACAAACAATCCGTCTAAAGTACTCGTGACGTGGGAAAGAAAGGAAACTGCGCGAATCGGTAAGCATACCAACCATGCGGCTTAAAAGCCCCATGTTCGACAGTGCGTTTAACTGTTTGATCATACCATCTTTTTGATCTAAAAACCACCAGGCCGAACCAAACTGTACTTTACCTGCAACGGATCCATCGTTAAAATTACCAATCATGGCGGCAATTAATTCGTTATCGGCCGGATTGAGGTTGTAAATAATGGTTTTGGCCAATTTATCCTGATTATCCAGGCGGTTTAAGAATTTAGATAGCATACGTGCCTGGCTAAAATCGCCGATCGAATCCCAGCCGGTATCAGGCCCCAGTTGTCTTAACATACGGGCATTGTTATTACGCAAAGCACCAAGGTGATATTGTTGTACCCAACCCTTTTCATGATCCCATTCTGCGAAATAAACCAACATAGCCGATTTAAATTTCAGGTTTTCTTGATACGAAATATTTTGCTTACTGCGGATCTTATCAAAGGTTGCTGCGATTTCAGCATCAGTATAGTCCTCAGCATAAATCTGCTCTAAACCATGATCAGAAACCGAACAGCCATTTGCTGCAAAGTAATCATGACGGCTTTTTAAAGCATCAATATAATCCTGAAAACTGCTGATGGTTTTATCGGCAACACTTTCCAGTTTGTCGATATATTCATTTAAACCTTTAATATCATCACTATTCATGGCCTTATCCGGACGGAAAGCAGGCAACATTTTAAGGTTAACACCTTCTCTGGCCAACTGTTGATGAAAGTTCAGGCTATCTAAAGGATCGTCTGTAGTACAAACAGCCTCAACATTCATTTTGGCCAACAAACCACGAACTGAATATTCTGGCGTTTGCAGTTTGGCTGAACATTCGTCGAAAATTTTCTGTGCCGTTTTTCCCGATAATAACTCTTCTATTCCGAAATAGCGCTGAAGCTCTAAATGTGTCCAATGATATAGTGGATTTCGTAAAGTATAGGGAACGGTTTCGGCCCATTTTTCAAATTTTTCAAAATCAGATCCTATTCCAGTGATGTATTTTTCATCCACCCCATTGGCTCGCATTGCCCTCCATTTGTAATGATCGCCCGCAAGCCAAACCTGACTGATATTGGCAAATTGCGTATTATTGGCAATCTGCTCCGGAATAAGGTGATTATGGTAATCGATAATTGGCAATGATTTTGCAAAATTGTGATACAACTTTTCAGCAGTTTTGCTTTGTAAAAGAAAATTTTCGTCTAAAAAAGATTTCATGCTATGTAATTTGAGATAAGAGGTTTGAGATAATCAAATCACTTATCTATTCCTGTTTTATTTAGCCCCCGGTCTGTGTCTCCACAGACCAGAACTCAATTTGTATTTTATCTATTTATGTTCTGTGGGGATACAGACCACGGCGATTGGGCCAAAAGACTCAAGACTTCGGACTATTGACTCTAGACTATAAACTAACCCCTCTTTTCCATGGAATAAAATCATCCTGGTTAAGCAATACGGCCTTAGGAATTACTTCGCCACTGGCTGCTCTAATGCAATATTCCAGGATATCTTCGCCCATTTGTTCGATGGTTTTTTCGCCTTCGATAACCGGACCGCAGTTGATATCGATGATATCGCTCATGCGTTTCGTTAGCGCATTGTTGGTCGATACTTTAATGGTTGGACAAACCGGGTTTCCCGTTGGCGTACCTAAACCCGTAGTAAACAAAATTAAAGTTGCGCCTGATGCAGCCTTACCCGTAGTGGCCTCTACATCATTTCCAGGCGTACAAACCAGATTTAAACCAGGTTTTGTAGCAGGTTCGGTATAATCCAAAACATCTTCAACCGGCGATGTTCCACCTTTTTTGGCTGCTCCGGTACTTTTTATGGCATCGGTAATCAAACCATCTTTAATATTACCGGGTGACGGATTCATAAAAAATCCGGAACCTACATTTTCTGCCGATTGATTGTAAGCCGTCATTAACTGGATAAACTTACGCGCGGCAGTTTCATCTTTGGTCCGGTCGATTAATTGTTGTTCTGCACCGCAAAGCTCAGGAAACTCGGCAAGGAGCACAGTACCGCCCAGGGCCACCAATAAATCTGAGGTATAGCCTACAGCAGGGTTGGCGCTGATTCCACTAAAGCCATCGCTACCACCACATTTTACACCCAACACCAATTTGCTTAAGGGCGCAGGCTGACGCTCGATTTTATTGACTTCAGTTAAACCGATAAAGGTTTTACGGATGGCTTCTTTTACCAGCTGTTCTTCGCTCTGCGATTGTTGCTGCTCAAAAACAAATAAAGGTTTATCGAAATTAGGGTTACGTTGTTTCAGGTCTTCCATAAAATCATGCACCTGCAAATTCTGGCAGCCTAAGCTTAACACGGTCACACCAGCAACATTAGGATGATCGGCATAGGCAGCTAATAACTTGCTTAATACGGCAGCATCCTGACGGGTACCACCACAACCGCCCTGATGATTTAAAAATTTAATGCCATCAACGTTTTTAAACACACGGTCAGCAGATGGATTAGCCAAACCGATAGAATCCGGATCAGCTTCACCCAAAATTTCACCGTTTTTATAAGCCTCAACCAGTTGATGTGCATATGATTTATATTTATCCGTTACTGCATAACCCAACTCGTTGTGTAAAGCCTCACGGATTACATCCAGGTTTCTGTTCTCGCAGAAAACGGTCGGAATAAACAACCAATAATTTGCAGTACCCACGCGGCCATCGCTACGGATGTAACCGTTAAAAGTCCTGCCTTCAAACTTAGCCACATCTGGTGCCTGCCACTCATAACGGTACGGACGAAATTCGAAAGGATCAGAGGCATGTTTGGTATTTTCGGTGTCCATTAATCCACCTTTAAGAATGAAGTGCTGCGCTTTTCCAACTAACACGCCATACATCATAATGTGATCGCCCGGATTCATATCCTGCATAAAAAATTTATGCTTGGCCGGGATGTCATCCTGTAAAGTATATTCCTCTCCATCGTGGATAACAGTTTCGCCTTTTGCCAGGTTTTGCAGGGCAACCAATACATTATCGTTAGGATGGATTTTTAAAATTCGAGTAACCATTTTATTTTGTTGTTTCTGAATGCAAGTTACTTAAAGTTTCTTTTGCACCCTTGTTCTGTAATAAATCAACATAAGATTTTACGGCTGAGTTAAAGCCCTGGTAATCGTTCAGGTTTTTGTCCCAAAGCCGTATATCGCCAAGCGTATGATCTACAACAGTTTCAGGATCTTTCCAATATTCATATAACACTTCCGCAAATTCATCCTGTATCGGGTAGGTTTTTCCATTTGCGATGGCCTTGTAGGTTTCGCCATCTTTATTCACATTCATGAAAAGAATATAAGCGGCTACACCTAAAGCGGTAAGCTGTGGCACCTCATTCCTCAAAGCATAATATCTCCTGATGAGTGGCATATTACGCATCTGCATTTTTGAAGTGAAATTTAACGTAATGGCTTGCCATTGGTGTTCCAAAGATGGGTTGCTAAAACGGTCAACCACGCTCTCTGCAAATGCAATTGCTTCGTTGTAGGTAATATCTTCATTCACCACAGCAGGTGCAATTTCATCTTTCATTAGTTTCAATACATTGGCCGAGAAATCTTTATTCGCCATAGCCTCTTTTACCGTATTAAAGCCTGCTAAAATGGCCAAACCGCAGCTGATCGTATGTGTACCATTAAGCAGGCGAAGTTTTAGTTCTTTAAATTTATCAATGGAAGGAACAATGAAAATGCCTTTATCTGCTTTTGCGAAAGACAATACTTCCTTCACTTTTTCGCTTGATGATTCGATTGCCCAAAGCCTGAAAGGCTCGGCCATGATCATCAGCTCATCTTCGTAACCCAGTTCGCTTTGAATGGCTTTATGTGCTGCTTTCGGAAGTTTGCCTGGCACTATCCGATCAACCAGGGTTTTACAAAAATAATTGGCTGTTTTTAACCAGTTTTCGAAATCCCAGCCCAATTTATTCTGGATAGCCAGATCGAGCAAAATTTCTTTCAGTTTATCGGCATTATCGCTGATGAGCTCTGTAGGAACGATCACCATACCGCTTTCCTCTGATCCGTTAAAGGCTTTATATCGCTCATGCAAAAAAGCAAGCAGTTTGCCTGGGTAAGATTGTGGTGGATGATCAGTAATTTTATCTTCGCTTTTTACGATGCCCACTTCTGTGGTATTTGAAATTACGACCTGCATTTCGGGCTGGTGCGCTGCTTTTAAAATTTCGGTCCAATCTTGCGAAGCCGATAAAACGCGGCTTATCGAAGCATTGATGGAGTTTTCTTCTACGCTAACACCATCTTCAATGCCTTTTACACAAAGCGTGTATAAGTTATCCTGTTTCGAAAATGCGTCAGCACCGCCATTTGCTGTAGATTTAACAACCAGCACACGACCGTTAAAAATTCCTTTCTGGTTGGCTTTATCAATAAAATAATCGGGTAAACCGCGCAGTAAAACACCAGTACCAAACTGGATTACTTTCTCTGGTAATGCTAAAATTTCGGCCGTAGGTTTTATAACCTTTTCGCCGCTAATATTTTTTAAATTTTCTTTGCTTAAAATCATTGATAATATTTTTTATAATTCTTTCGGACGATTTATAGGCTATTTATTTTCCATTTGTGCTTAACCACTTCGGGTATTCTTTTTCAATTAGTTTTTGTCCCCAGTTTCCATACCAGGCATATCCATTCCGTCTTTCAGTACTTAAGTCCTCTAATTTTGTTTTAACGGTATTATCGCGATCGCCAAAAATCGGCGTATTTTTATCAAGGTCGTAAAAGCGTGCCCAGGCAATTGCCGTAGGATCTGCAACCAAAGCCGCAGTTGTAATATTGATTTTAGGGTTTTTAGGTCTATCAAAACGGTAGCCTATAATTTTATAGCTATCGAACCATTTTACTGCTGATGTTATGGCATTTTTTTCTGCAACGGAAGGATTTTTGATCCGCATTAAAAAGCGGACAATTCCAACCGATTCGCTGGTACTCAATGAGGCTGGCTCAAAAGCCCTGGCTTTTGCGGGCAACATCGAATCTTTATCATACTGTGCAGCCCAAATGCTTAACACACCCTTTTGTTTCACCTGTGTTTTTAAAATACAATTGATGCCTTTTGCAACCGCTTTTTGTGCTTTTTCGATATAAGCAGAATTCACTACTTCAAAATTGTTTGTTTGCGTAGCAACATCCTGTAATATGTTTAGCACATTGATCATGGCATCATCGTTATAAGTAATCTCCGATCGGTAGGAAGATTGATCAGGATAATATTGTGGCCAGCCACCATTGGCATATTGTGCCGATAAAATATAATCTAAGCCTTTTTCAGCAGCAGCCAAATAAGCTTTGTTCTGCGTTTTTTTATAGGCATTTACCAGGTAAATGACTTCTCTACTGGTCGCTTTATTATCGAAAGTGGCGTGTAAATTTTTAGTTGCCTTTATTTTTGCCAACAACTCTGGCGTTATCGCTGCGCCATAGTTAACCACACTTTTATCTTCTAGTTGCTTTGGCCACCCGCCATTGCCCAATTGGTAAACCAGCATTTTATCTGCTGTAGAATCAACAGATTGTTGTGCATAACACGGTAGCAATAAAGTGCTGCACATTAGGGTTAACCATAATTTTATTCTCATCATTCTGTTTGTTTCTTGGCACGTGTTCCCACAGGCCACTATCTTATTTTTATACTATGGTAGGTATTTGCCAAGGAGACACGGATTAACACCGAAGACTTTTCTTTATTTGCCACGGTTCGCGTCTCCACGAACCATCATTATCTGTGTTCATCCATTTCATCTGTGGTTAAAAAACCCTATTCCCCCCCGCGGCACTTGCTTGATCAATCAGTTTACCAAATCATTCTACTATAGGTTGGTGTCTCCACCGACCTAAACATGTTATTCGCCATGGTTCGTGTCTCCACGAACCACTATTTATCTGTGTTCATCCACTTTATCTGTGCTTAACAAACCCTATTTATTTCCAGGCACTTGTTTAATCAACCAGTTTACCAAATCATTCGTGGCTTTAAAATTTTCAAATTCAGTAGGCAATTTTCTGCCATCAATATATTCATTATAAAACCATGGATCACCAACCGCGAAAACTGTTCCTTTGCCATATTTAGCAGTGGCAACAATCACATCACCTTTATCTGTTAAGGCAGAAACAGCCGGATTTTTAGCTACAATAGTCGATATTTCTTTGATATATACTTTTTTAGCTGTCTTGAAAATAGCATTACCATCTGGGATTTTAATTGCACCTTGTTCGAAATTCGTACCCTGAACTTTATTGCGACTATCTTCGTTAAAATGGATGCCGAAGGTTTCGGGAAGAACATTAAATTTGGAGATTTCGCAATTGCCCACATCATTTAAAAGCAGTACCAAAATGCCGCCAGCCTTTACCCAGGTTACAATTTGCTTCGCATGATCAGCATTCATGTAATTGGGATTGGTCGTTTCTTTTTCAGTATCCGGATCTACAATAATGTAAATATTACTTCCTTTTAGGTTAACTGTTGTTGGCGCAGCTTTAAGCGTATTGGTTTTTACACCAGCATCATTAAATACTTTTCCGAATAAAGAGAATCCGTTGTTATCATCTTCTTCCCATAGGTAATGGAAGGGGATTTTATCTCCGGTAGGGCCAACCATATATTCATTGTTAAAAAAATTATCAACGGTAACGGTTAAACCTTTCCCGGGTTTTGGCAGCTGATCTATTTCCATTTCAGAAGCAGCGCAGATAAATGCGCCAACACCTTTTGGATCGTTGGTGATCACCTTTTCACTGATGTAATAATCAAAGCTACCATCACGGTATTTAGGCTTTCCGCCCAAACCAGATACAGAAACAGTTTTTGTAAGGTTTACCCTTTCATCACCTGCTTTTTCAATGAACTCTTTCTTTAAACCGCCATAGCCCTTATTTGCAGCGGCCATAAAAGATGGTGCTAACCAGCCTTTACGAACTCCTTTAGCCAAGGCATATACAAACATGCTGGAAGCCGAACTTTCCAGGTAATTCCCTTTACGGGTTGGCATATCCAAAATATCAAACCAAACGCCCGATTTTGGATCCTGGTATTGTAGCACTGCCGTTGCAGTACGGTTTAAAATGGTAATTAACTCTTTTCTTTGTAGATGATTGGAGGGAAAATTATCCAGCACATCTACCAGAGCCATCATATACCAGCCCATTGCCCTGGCCCAGAAATTTGGCGAACGCCCGGTGTTTTTATCGGCCCAATGCTCTGCTCTGCTTTCATCGTAACCATGATAAATTAATCCTGTTTTAGCATCGCGGGCATTTTTCTCCATCAGGATAAATTGCTTGGCAACATCATCGAAAGCAGCATCCTTTTTCATCAGCCTGGCATACTCTGCATAAAATGGTTCGGCCATGTACAATCCATCCAGCCACATTTGGTTTGGATAAATCTTTTTATGCCAAAAACCACCTTCCCTGGTGCGCGGTTGTTTTTGCAGTTGATCGTATAACTTATTTGCTGCCAACAGGTATTTTTGCTGCCCGGTAACTTTATACAAGAGCAATAATGAGCGACCGTTTTTAATGTTATCAATATTAAAATCATCTGGCTTATACGTGGCAATATTGCCTTCTTTATCCAGATAAGCATCCATCGAACTTTGGATGTACTTAAAATATTTTCCATCGCCGGTATTGCGCCAAACGGCAGCGGCACCTTCCAACACAACCCCCATATCGTAGGTCCATTTGGGGCCTTTGGCACCTTTTAACAGCGTAGTATCCTGAAACAGCTTTTCCATCGCAGTTAAGGTTAACTGTTCAGATAATTTCTTTTGGGCAAGCCCACTTTGTGTTAAAATAGAAAAACCAATAAGTGCTATTAGGTTATGTAAGATTGATTTCTTCATTGATGCTCTTATCTTGAAATTTCCAGTGCTTTTTTATCTACTTCAGTACCTAAAACAAAAGTTGTTTTGGCTTTAGAAACAGTTGTTCCGCTAATTTTTACAGCTCTTGTTTTTTCGCCAGCAACATCAAACAGCAATTTGCTGTTGTCAGGGTATTTTAAGTTGCTGATATTAATGTTCGATCCATTCTGGATCATCACCACCGGATTGGTATTTTCTGCAATGATATTGATGTTTTTTAGAAAAATTCCGGCAGCCTCAATAATTTCGATGCCATTTTTTGCTTTGATGGTTACGTTTTCCAGGTGGATATCTTTAATGTTCATTTCTGGTAAACCTCTAAAAAATATCGCCTTTTCGGCACCATTTGCTACTACATCTTTAATATAAAAATTTTTGAACTGTGGAGTAGCTTCGGTAACTGGAACGGTAACTGTTTTAATGACCTCTCGTTTTTCGCCAGCCAAAGGAACCGGATCAACCGCCGCATAATACATATCGAACAAAATGGCCTCACCTGGAATATCGATCATGTTGATGTTGTTGATGTAAATGTTTTCGACTACGCCACCACGACCACGGGTAGTTTTAAAGCGTAAGCCAATATCAGTGCCGATAAAAGAACAATCGTACACCCAGATATTTTTTGCCCCACCACTCATTTCACTGCCGATTACGAAACCGCCATGAGCGTGGTAAACCACGTTATTTCTGACGATAACATTTTCAGTTGGTATACCCCGTTTACGGCCCGCTTCATCACGACCAGATTTGATGCAAATCCCGTCATCTCCCACATCGAAAGTGCTACCTTCAATCAATACGTTTTTACACGATTCTAAATCAACACCATCTCCATTCTGTGCAAACCAAGGATTTTTCACCTGTAAGTTTCTTAAGGTTAAATCTTCACAAAGCAAAGGATGTAAATTCCACGCTGGCGAATTTTGAAAGGTAACACCTTCTAAAAGTATTTTTTTACAGCCCGTTAAAACCAATAAATTTGGACGGAGAAAATCCTTGATATCATCATAGTCTACTGCAGTTTTGCCCGCTTCAATAACACCGGCATTTTTGATATTAGAACCTTTAACAGTTTTTTCAGATGGATACCACATTTTTCCGTCGGCTTTAACAATGCCTCCGGATGCCACGAGTTTTTTCCATTGTGTTTCGGTAAGTTTATCCTTTTTAACCACACGCCATGCACCACCATTCCCGTCGATAATCCCTGTTCCGGTAATGGCGATATTTTCGAGGTTTACACCTGAAATTGGACTCTGGTTCCGCCATGCAGGCTGACCTTCCCAATTTCCCTGTACGAGTTTGTATTGGTTAAAATCGGCCGTAAACTGTAGAATGGCATCGCGTTTAAGGTGCAGATTTACATTGCTTTTTAATTCGATAGGACCGGTTAACCATAAACCCGATGGGATTAACACAACTCCTCCGCCTTTTTGACTAACGCTAGCGATGGTTTTATTAATGCTTTCTGTATTTAAGGTAATGCCATCACCCTTTGCGCCAAAACTTACAATGTTCGTTGTATCTTTTTTAAATTTAACCTGCTGAATAATGGGTAAACTTTGCTTTTGTTGCGCCATGGCAGAACTAACTGCTGATAAAGCTAAACATGCGAGAGCTACTTTAATGTGGCATAAACGACCAGAAATATGTTTCATTATTTGCGCTGTTAAATTATACTTGGTTATTGTAATAACAAGTGTACGTTGTTTACCGCTAAAATAGAAGAGAAATCTATGCAATCGTTGCCGGAAAATCAGGAAAAATGACCACTACAAACAGGCAGTTAAACACAGTATATCAAGCATTTAAACTTTTATTTCGCTTCCGGATTCCATCCATGGAAAACGTTTTCTAAAATATAGGTCTTATATTCTTCATCTGTTAATTGATGCGACCATTTTATCCTGCTTTTAGGGTCGGCACCCTTTCCCGTACTTTTATATTCAGCATAATAAGCTGTTTTCTCATTGCTTTCTTTGCCCCAGTTATTCCAGCCTTCGGGGCGGATCAATTCGGGCAGTTCACAATTGAGATAGGCCACTTTTGCATAAGGCCTCCAGGGGCGGCCCAAATAAAAACTATTGGCTGGCGCATCACCCTTAATTTTACATTTGTTGAGAATATAACCAAATTTTGTGGTATCAGCAGTTGACGCAGCCGTAATAAAACCTGCTTTTTTGCAAAAAATGGTACAGCTTTCGAACCAGGCCGTCGAGGCTCCGAAAATGAAATCAACCGTACCTTCAATATAGCAGTTTTTATAGTACTGGCGGTTGCTTGCCCCGTAAGTATAAAGTGTATCCTGAAAGCCCAAAAATCTGCAATTGGTAAAAATTAATTTGTCGCCACCCGCCCAAACGGCTACAGCTTGTCCCACAGGGCCAGATGAATTTTGGAAAGTGATGTTCTCTGCAGAAAAGCTTTCGCCATAGATGTAAAAGCTTGATGAACCAGATGTGCCTTTTTCTTCGCCGAAAATATTCTTTTTTCGGGCGTAGTCATCATAGGTTAAAATGGTTTCATTTAAACTTTCGCCAATAAATTTTACATTTCTTTTGGAGGCGGCCAATATTAATTTTTCTTTATAAATACCTTTTTTGATCAAGATTACGGTTGTTTTGTTCCTAAAATCAGGCACCGCATGGATAGCCTCCTGTACGGTTTTAAAATTTCCGCTTCCATCTGTAGCCACAATAAAATCGGGTTTAACATCAGCGGCATTTGCAACAAACGAAAATGCGAGCAGCAAGAATAAGGTGATGGCTTTCATATCAATTCGGTTAGACTAAAACTAAAATCGGCCGCGTAAAAGGATAAACTTCATTACGCAGCCGTATTCTAAAAATATATGATGAACAATTTTAAACATTAAAATGCACCGGAAAGAAGTTTTTTAAAAATTAAACATTGCAAACGATGTCGGGAACGATTGCATAGTATCAGGCTATCAAAAGCTTATTTTTTATAATCTAATCTGATGAAATATCATCATTCCGACGGTAATTTATTGAACAAAAATCAATATGAGTAATGCTTTTTCTTTACCGCCGGTCTTGCCTCGGCTCACCGCCGCCGAAGGGCTCTTTCTTTTTGGCATCAAAAAGAAACAAAACCGAGGCATTGCCTAGTTCATTAATACAAGTAAAAACAACAGACAACCATTAATAAAATGCCGCTCAAAATTTTTCTTTCAAAGCCAGTAGTATGGCTTGTTCATTGCAGCCCGAAAAATTTGTCAGGCCGGATTGAAGTTGAACGGAGATATGGTGCTATGGCCAAGCCGGATGGTAATGCTAAGCTATTAAATTTTAATTAATGACGACCTGTGAATAAGATAAGAGAACTATAATTCTTCAGAACTTTTTGGCAAATGTTCGTACTCACCTTTCCAGGCATAAAAGCCGAATATCATCAATCCCAAACTAATTGGGAGGAAAATGAACAGGATAATTGCCCACTGCAATATGGTATTGGTACGTTCAATATCCGTATGGGTCAAGCCTACTTTATCTATCGCCTGGATAAACAAAAATGTTATTGTTAATGGTCCCAAAACCATCCAAACCAAGCCTAAAAATTTCTTTAACGTTTTCATTTTATTAGTCGTTAATTTTTTCGTCTCTTTTATTTGATAAATAAATTGTGCCAATAACCAAACTTAGCGCCGCTATCCCTATCGGATACCAAAGACCGGATAAGGGTGTTGAAACTGAAAAACTTGCAATTAATGTAGCGATAAAGGGCACAAGTCCTCCAAAAACACCATTGCCGATATGGTAGGGCAACGACATAGAAGTATACCTGATTTTGGTAGGGAATAATTCAACCAGGAAAGTAGCTATTGGCCCATAAACCATGGTGACCAACAAAATTTGGAAGAAGATCAATCCAACAAATTTCCAGAATACAGGGGTTGGCAAAACTTTATCTTTTATGACTTCCTTGCCTAAAAGAATCCCTTTCGTAGCAGAAATGGTATCTGTTTGCATCCTATTAAAGGAAGCTCCATTTTTAAGGATTATTTTAGTAGAAACTGTTCGTAAACTATCAGTTAAATTTTCCATTAAAATAGTAGTTGCCGGAAATGGTGCAGCAGATAAAATATCAGCCTGTTCAATTTTGTTATAATCGGTATCATTTAAAAAGATTTGATAGATTGGCCGGTAAAATAGAATGCCCAAAAGCATACCGCTTAACATGATCCACTTACGTCCCACTTTATCACTCCAGGCACCAAAAACCACAAAAAAAGGAGTAGCAAAAGCGATTCCCCAGAGTAAAATATACCGCGAATCATTAAAATCCAGCTTACAGGTATTCTCCAAAAAAGATTGTGCATAAAATTGTCCGGTGTACCAGATTACGCCCTGGCCCATTGTGGCGCCAAACAATGCCAAGAGTACCATTTTAAAATTAGCCTTATTGTTAAAACTCTCTTTTAGTGGATTTTTGGAGATATTTCCTTCGGCCTTCAATTTAGAAAACAGGGGCGATTCGTGCATTTTCATGCGGATATAAATCGATACCAGAACCAGCACAATCGACAACAGGAAAGGGATTCTCCAACCCCAATTACCAAATGTTTCGGCACCCAGGATATTTTTCGTAATAACGATAATCCCTAAAGAAAGGAATAAACCCAAAGTTGCAGTAGTCTGGATCCAGCTGGTAAAAAAGCCGCGTTTGTTTTTTGGTGCATGCTCTGCAACATAGGTAGCTGCACCACCATACTCACCACCTAAAGCCAAACCCTGGATTAACCTTAAGATTAAAACCAAAATTGGCGCCGCATAACCAATGCTTTTGTATGATGGGATTAAACCGATAAAAAATGTCGATCCACCCATGAGCACCAAAGTGAGTAGAAAAGTATACTTACGACCAATTAAATCACCAAGCCTGCCAAAAACCAATGCGCCAAATGGACGAACAATAAAGCCCGCTGCAAAAATAGCCAGGGTGTTGATCAAAGCTGATGCACCTGCATCTTCTGGAAATAACTGATGACCAATGATCACCGCAAGGCTACCAAAAATGTAAAAATCATACCATTCAATCAACGTACCCAGAGAGGATGCACCGATTACTTTAAAAATATTATTCTTGGGTAAATTATCGCTCATAAATGTTCAGGAATATTTGGTTTACCAAGATAAACATTTGCACTCATAAATGGCAATCTGTAATGTTTGTCGCTTAATTAGTTACATCATCAAACATTTTGGCTTTAGTTTTGTAATTTCATCCAGAACTCATTCATTTCCGTCATATTATATGCTGTTAATACAAAATATCAGATTAAGTAGAATTTTAAGAAATACATGGCACATTGATCTGATCATGATTGCCTCTTGCACCGCAGCTTATTTTATACGCGCTTACTTAATTGCGCATCACTTTTCGATTCCATCCATTATTCCAACGGTTTTGGGTACAGCTATTGCTTTTTTTTATCGGTTTTAATAATAACCAGGCTTATGATAGATGGTGGGAAGCCCGAAAAGTATGGGGAGCCCTGGTAAATGATTCACGCTCCTATGCAAGAGCTTTAATTAATTATGTTGATGAGGATGAAGAAAGCGTAAAACGAATGGTTTACAGACATATTGCCTTTTTATATGCCTTAAAAGCCAGTTTGAGGGGAGCGGTAGATGAAATCTACACCAAATATTTAAACGAAGCAGATTTACAGGAGATAAAAAAACATAACAATAAGCATAACGCCCTTTTAAGTATCCAATCAAGGGATTTGCAGAAATTATCAAAATCAAATGCCATTGATGGCTTTCGTTTTATCGAAATAAATGAAATGCTTACCAGGTTTTCGGATTCAATGGGTATGAGCGAGCGTATTAAAAACACCATTTTTCCTACTACTTATTCTTACCTGACAAAGGTATTTATCTGGTTGTTTGTGGTTACATTTACCCTGGTAATCAGTCAGGATGCAGGGCCAGCAGCCATATTTTTAGGCTGGTTAATCGGTTTCGTATTTGTATCTACCCAGATTAATGGAATGAGCCTTGTTAACCCTTTTGAAAACAATTCGGCAGGTGTTCCGCTAAATCAAATTACCAGGACGATCGAGATCAATCTGTTGCAAATGTTAGAAGAAGAAGAGATTCCAGAGCCTGTTAAACCTATAAATGATGAATACGTTCTTTAAAATTCAGGTCTTCTTACAGCATTCCTGCTAATCGTTTAACACCGCTTTTAGTTTTTCTTCAAAAAGAGTCGATTTAGCTCTAAATTGTGGATCAGAAAAGGAAATATTGGCTGTGGCATAAATAATCTTTCCATCTTTTCCAACCAATACATTCGATGGAAAACCATGATTAATATTTAGTTTTCTGATCTCATCTTTATTTAACGATACAATTTCGTACTTGTAGCCGTTCCGTTTTTGAAATCGTTTGGCCCTGGCAGGGTTGTCATGGGTAATACCAATAAACCAAACACCCCTCTTACTATATTTATCCACCAACGTGTTTAATTCGGGCATTTCGGCTAGGCAAGGAGGGCATTTTTCGAACCAGAAGTTAATTACCACCACCTGGTTTTTTAAATTGATATTGGAAAATGGCTTTTTATTAATCGTTACACCACTAAAAGAAGGTAAATTTTTACCAATCAAATCTTCGAAAAAAGTTTCCTGCGTAGCCCATTTAACTGGCGCATCTTGAGCCAGTGATTTAAAAGAAAAAATATTTAACAGCATGATCAGGTAAATTTTCATCAGCGTTAAATATAAAAAAAGTCCTACCATTACGGCAGGACTTCAAAATTTGTTTGGTTTAGAAAATCTTATTTAAAGGTTATAGAGCCATATTCAGATTTAATGGATACGTTTGCGGCACCACCGCTACCGATTTTGCCCGTATATTTTTTAGTTTCATCATCCTTACTCACCAAACTTGATGTTACATTTGAACCATATTTAAAGCCGGCATATGAAGTAGAAACATTGAAATTACCACTATAACGGTCTGCAAAACCCAATCCAATGCTTGCGTATTCACCTCCGAAAGTGAAGTTTTTACAGGATGGAGTAATCTCATTTACATTTAAGCGGTTATAATCCATTTTGATAGTCGCGTCGCCATTCAACGTACCTAAAGTAACGTTTGAATATTCTGCGTTGACTGCAATTTTACCTGCTGACGCAATATTTAAATCGCCGTAAGCTTGTTTCACTACCGCATTGCCCTTTACCGTATTGATGTTTACTTTGGCATATTCGGCATTCAATAGCAAGTTGCCGCCTATAGTGCCAACCGTTAATCCTTTGCCATATTCTACTTTGATATCTGCAGATCTTCTGATGGTATTGATGTTTACGGCTACGTATTCAGCAACGAGTTCTAAAGTTCCTACAGCGCCAATAGTGACAGGCCCGTTATATTCGTGCTTAATTACCGCAGCATTTAAATCCTGAATATCACATTTCCCATACTGAACATTAATGTAGTTATTGGTATTGCTTAAGTTTCCTGCTATAAGATTGCCGTATTCGACTTTTAATGAGGTTGGACCTGCAAAATTACCCATTTCAACATTCCCATATTGTTGTAGCACGGTTAAAGGATTTACTGCTGGCATAAATACCGTATAATTTACCTTTACTTCCCTTCGCCAGGTAGTTACACCATTTTTTATCCCCCGCCCATAACGTCCGTTTCTATCGCCCATGTTGGTTTTGAAAGAAACCACATCTCCATTTTTAGTAGCATCTATACTCACACCATCAATTAATTTCTGTACATCACTATCTGAGTTAGCAAAGGCTTTAATGTCTACATCCACACGCACCTCTTTTTTATCCCAGGTTTTAATTACGATAGATCCGAACTGGTTATTCAAACTCACCTTATCATTTCTATCAACATTAAAACTCTTGCTGAATGATTTTGCACGTTCGGCATCTCCACCTGTTTGCCTGTAGGTAGAAGTGTTGACCATCGCAATCATTGATGATTTTTCTATATTACCTACAATTACTTTCTCTGATGAACTATTTACCACTGCTTCCTGCGCCCTGGTTTTTACGGCAATCAAAGCCCAAAAGGCTAAAAATATTTTTATTGTTTTCATGTTGTTAAATATTAAACACCTATACACTTAAAACCTGCCGGCTGGCTATAAGCTTTCGATGTAGTGAGCGTTTCCCTCTTAGTATCAAGTCGCGTGAATCGGGTATCAAGACTGATTCTGCTATTAATATAATTTCACTTTTGCTGTTTTCAGCTTAAATCTGGTTGACTCTTTTATAATCGTCAACCTGGTTAATGATCAATAATTGTTGTTTTAATAACTGCAATTGTATTTCGCGGTTTTTTACCATAGCCTTTACCACAAAAGTTTGGTTGGGTGAGGTTGGTAACTCTGCTTTTAATTTTTCGTAATCTTCATCGAGTTTTCTTAAATCAGCGGTAAATTTTTTATAAAGTTCTGGATTTGCAGAGGCAAAAATGGCCAAACTATCCCTCTTTTCGGTAATTAAACCAGTAAAATGGACTTCCTTTTTGGCATATGAAGCACTAACGTCGGCTATTTCTAAATCTTTGTTTGGTGCTTTCCCTACGTATAACCAGACTAAACCGAAAACGACCACTATAGCTGCCGCTGTACTCATCCATAAATACAGTTTTATCGGTTTTTTTTTCTTTTTTTCATCTAAACCCTGTTCAATTTTTGCCCAAAGTTCTGCCGATGGCTCCATGATATCGAAAGCTTTTCGGTTGTCTTTTACAAAGGTTTCTAATCTATTATTCATCTCTCATCCCTTTCATTTCTAAAATACTTTTTAACTTCTTTTTAGCCCTCATGTACTGTGTACGGCTGGTATTCTCGCTTATTTTTAAAATGTGAGCAATCTCTTCATGGTCATAACCCTCTAAAAGATATAAACTCAATACAACCCTGTAACCATCTGGCAATTGGGTAATGGCCTGCCTTATTTCTTCGGCCTGTAATTGCATTTCACTGTAATCAAAACTATCTTCATCAGGCACTTCCGATATTTCATCCGTACTCACAAACTCCATCTTGCGTTTACGCAGGTAATTGATGGATTTGTTGATCACGATCTGCTTTAACCAGAGCCCAAAGGTCGTCTCCTGCCTAAAATCAACAATCCTGGTAAATGCATCCAAAAATGCTTCCTGTAAAACATCTTCTGCCTCTTCCTCATAATTTAAAATGCGCAGCGCCACATTATACATTGCCTTTGCATACAGCTTGTACAAATCAAACTGTGCTGCGCGGCTGCCCTGCATGCATTTTTTTACGAGTTCCAGGTTTTTATCGATGTATACGGCTTCCAAAATTTCGAATATTCTGATAATAAGACATAAGGGATTTTAAAACGTTGCATCGAGGTAGAAAAAAATTTAAAATATCTTAATTTCATATTAACAATGAGGAAATATCTAAAACATAACCTTTGTTAATAAACCCGACAGCAGCGGATAGCCCGGAATGGAGTGTAACGAAATGAGGACTATAAGCGAATGGCGGGGCTACAGCGCCTATGAAATGTCGCCTTTCATTTCCAAAAAATAGAAATGTTTTTGAAGTATTAGGAAATGAAATATCCTTTGCTTTTTTGACATTTATGGAAAATCAGCTGCAAGTTCATCATAAATTTGAAATCCCTGATCCAAACCTTTAACTTCATGTTATGGAAACCGACTTAATCATTTCAGCAATAAACGAAATACACAAAAAAGCAGATCAGGCTTTAGAAAGTAAAGATTTTACCGCATATACAGCAATATTTACTGACGATTTGAGTTTTACACCCTTCGAAAAACCAACAATAAACAAACGTGATTTCACCATAGATTTAAAGAAATATTTCAGCGGGGCCAAAGCCATACAAACCAGCCATTACAGGATTAAATCTTCTGTTGAGCATGATATTTTTATCGAAAAAATTGCGCGTAAATCAGTTATTTTGAAACCAAATCTGCTTATTTTCTCAAAAAAACAGACCGTACAAACTGAAGAAATTTATCACTGGAAAAATGTTAAGGGAGAATGGAAGGTAATTGCCCTTGAAATTGTACTGGAAGAAAAATATTAAACTTGAGTTCTATTATTTTCATAGTATAAATAAATTCAGGCGTTATGCTGAATTTAGTTCAGCATCTTTCTTATAAAGTAAACCATGAAATGAATTACCTTCGGTGAACTCAATTAAAGTCGGTTTAATTCGTTGCTTTCCGCCGCGCTACAAGTCAGAGCGAGGATTAGAAAATAAAAACGTTTATAACACCTTAAGAACAGATTATTAATTGGACTCTCGTTTCTGCATTTTTTACCCCATAAGAAATCGTAAAACAGCAATATTAATTTGTCGTATTGTATAAATTTAAGCTCCCTTCATTTTTTGACCTACATCAAAGGTTAAGTTTTTTAATACCCACACCTTTGACATATTAAAATATTTAAAATGAAAAAAGAACATTTCAAACACATCAACACACTTTTTGTGGTTATCCCCATGACATTAATAATGGCATTTGTGGGTTTAATGCGGAACTATGGTTTTGGCGAAGATTGGTTCCTCAAATTCTTAAAGGCTTGGAGCGTTATGCTACCCGTAGCTTATTTTGCAGCCTTTATTATTATTCCCAATGCCCGGAAACTGGCAGAAAAGGTAACTTCTAAAACCTAAACATTGCTACATTTGGTTAAGACTAAGTTTAATGCGCGAAAAGCTATCTATTTATATCAGAGAAAAAATTATCATCAGCGATGAAGAGCTGGAGCAGGTATTGTCTTTTTTTAAGAGGATACAGGTAAAGAAAAACGAAATCCTGATCAGCCCTGGTGAAACAAGTCAGCGCATTTACTTTGTTGGAACAGGTTGCTTGCGGATTTTTTTTCTAACAGCAGGTGGTACCGAAGCTACAAGGCATTTTGCTTTCGAAAATCAGTTTGCAACAGCTTTGGTTAGTTTTATCACTAACGAAACTTCAAAGGAGTTTGTGCAGGCTGTAGAAGACACGATGCTATATTACATTTCTCAAAAAGATTTTTACCACCTGCTTCAAATTGTGCCCCAGTGGGAGAAACTTTACCGCCACTATCTGGAGTATGCCTACGTTACCAATACCAACAGACTGATGTCTTTTATTACGCTTGATGCCACAGCGCGTTACCGCCAGTTGCTTGCACAAAATCCGGGCATAGTGATGCGCATGCCAAACAAAATGGTGGCTTCTTACCTAAATATCTCACAAGAAACGCTGAGCAGATTAAAATCAAAGGCATAAAATTTAAGCTGTGATTTTTTTAAAATTGCCAATTATTATTCTTAGTGATCTTTTTGCCTTTGGTCAAAAAAAGGCAAATCGTTTATCGTAAATTTCGTTAAATCTTCTGCGCTCAACTTTAAAACAAAATCGGTATTTTTGCCGCTCAATTTAGATTATATATATGTTAAGAACAGTAACTTGTGGTGCATTAAACCTAAATAACTTAGGCGAAAGTGTTACGCTATGTGGTTGGGTACAAAAATCAAGAGATTTAGGCGGTATGACTTTTATCGACATCCGCGATCGTTATGGCATTACCCAGTTGGTTTTTAATATGGACGATAATCGTGAGCTTTGCGAAACGGCACGTACTTTAGGTCGCGAGTTTGTAATTAAAGCGGTTGGTACCGTTGTTGAAAGAAGCAACAAAAATCCAAAAATGGCTACCGGCGATGTGGAAATTAAAATTTCTGGCCTTGAGATCTTAAATGCTGCAAAATTACCGCCTTTCATGATCGATGATGAAACGGATGGTGGTGATGAGCTGCGTATGAAATACCGTTATTTGGATTTACGCCGTAACCCGGTGCGTAATAACCTCGTTTTACGTCATAAAATGGCACAATCGGTTCGCCGCTACTTAGATGCATTAGATTTTATTGAGGTAGAAACACCTGTATTAATCAAATCGACACCTGAAGGAGCAAGAGATTTTGTGGTGCCAAGCCGCATGAACGAAGGTGAGTTTTATGCCTTACCTCAATCGCCGCAAACCTTCAAACAATTGTTAATGGTATCGGGTTTTGACCGTTATTTTCAAATTGTGAAATGTTTCAGGGATGAAGATTTAAGGGCTGACCGTCAGCCGGAGTTTACGCAGATTGACTGCGAAATGTCGTTCATTGAGCAGGAGGATATCTTAAATACTTTCGAAGGGTTGATCCGTACTTTATTTAAAGAAGTGCGCAATTACGATTTACCGGAAGTACCCCGTATGCAATATGCAGATGCGATGCGTTTATATGGTTCTGATAAACCGGATACCCGTTTTGACATGCAGTTTGTCGAACTTAACCACCTGGTAAAAGGTAAGGGCTTTCCTGTTTTCGATAATGCCGAATTGGTGGTAGGTATCAATGCAAAGGGAGCAGCAGGCTATACACGCAAGCAATTGGATGAATTAACAGATTTTATCAAACGCCCACAAATTGGTGCAACAGGTTTGATTTATGCCCGTCATAATGATGATGGAACCATAAAATCTTCAGTAGATAAATTCTTCAATGAGGAAGATCTTAAACAATGGAGTGAGGCTTTCGCAACAGAAAAAGGCGATCTGTTGTTGGTTTTGGCTGGACCTACAGATAAAGTACGTAAACAGTTAAACGAACTTCGTTTAGAAATGGGCAGCCGTTTAGGTTTACGCGATAAAAATACCTTCTCTGCCCTTTGGGTATTGGATTTCCCGCTTTTAGAATGGGATGAAGAAACAGAACGCTACCATGCCATGCACCACCCGTTCACATCTCCAAAACCTGAAGATATTGCTTTACTGGATACCAATCCGGGTGAAGTACGCGCTAATGCTTATGATTTGGTAATCAATGGAACTGAAGTGGGTGGCGGATCTATCCGTATCCACGATCGTGCGTTACAGGCTTTAATGTTCAAACATTTAGGTTTCAGCGCAGAAGAAGCACAAAAGCAATTCGGTTTCTTAATGGATGCATTCGAATTTGGTGCACCTCCGCATGGCGGTATCGCCTTTGGATTTGATCGTTTAACCTCCATTTTTGCTGGTTTAGATTCTATCCGCGATGTGATTGCTTTCCCTAAAAACAATTCGGGAAGAGATGTCATGATTGATAGTCCAAGTACGATTGACGAGAAACAATTGAAAGAGTTGAAGATAAAGACGGATTTGTAAAATCAATCCGTCAAGTAGAATTTTTACAAGTATAAGTAGGACTTTTAATTGTCTCGTATATACTCCATGGTCAGCATCTTTTTAAATAAGATCTTTTCAGGATCAAAGTAAACAATCTATAAAAAAAGCCTCTAGATTTTTTAAATCCTGAGGCTTTCTTTTATTAAGGCAACTGGCATTTTGCTTACTAAAAAATCAATAGCAAATGAACCATTAAATTAATACGTTTCACTGTCTGGCGGGATGCCATAATCAATAAACTTCTTATCTTTTTTATCTTTCTTTTTGCCGAACCAACCTTTAACAGAATTAAAAATTGCGGATAAATGTTCTGCGTCGAGCGATTTACCAACCTTGCCCGATATCAAACCTACGGCTGCCTTAGTTAAAAAACCAGCTCCTCTGAAGAGTGTTTTATTCATTACCATTGGTAAAAGCAATGACATGGCTGTACCGCTGATATTTAGTTTTTCGTCTGCTTTGAAAATATTGTTAGGCGTAGCGTATTTTTTTATCAATGCACTAAGTGTAAATTGTTTAAAGAAAGTTTTAGTATCCGTTTTAAGCATATTTTGCTTAAGCGTATACTCAACCTTCAGTTCTAATTTTCTAGCCTGCAGGTCTTCTAAGTTACGGATGTCTTTATAACTTCTCATCTTCCTCCTTATCTGCAAGTTTATCAAAATATTTCCTGATTGCTATATTGATAATAGCTTTTTCAATGTATTTATCTTTTGTTAAATAAACAATGATGGCTAATAAAATATAAAACAGGGAAACACAGCCAAAGCCTCCTGCATAACTGCCTAAAAGGTCGGATACGTATAGTGCCAAAGTTACGGAGCCAAATAAAAAGGCCAAAATAAAGCAAACAATAACAGTGGTACTGGTAACCAGATCGGCAAAAATTTTTGATGCTTTTTCTACGATGTAAAGTCTGGTATATTCCACCCTGGCTTCCAAAAAACCCTTGGCGTCCTCTACCAGATCTTCAATACTTTTATCTTTATTCTCTTGCATAATTCAGATTGAGATTTAGCCGGGTAAAAACCCGGCTATGCAATATTTTATTTATTATGCGTGTTCTACGTCGTCGCTATATTCTTCTTCTACGCTTCTCAATTTAGTTTTAATCGAGTCTACTACTTTATCTTTTAGGCTAGCCAGATTATTAATTTCATCTGCAGCTTTATCTTTGATAGAATCGCCGAGATCTTTTAACGATTGGCTAAGTTTATCACGGGTTTCATCACCTTTATCTGGTGCGAATAAAATTCCTAGGGCTGCACCGGCAGCTAAACCAGCTAAAAGCGCAACTACAACTTTTGAGTTATCATTCATAATCAATTTATTTTAAGGGTTTAACAATGATGTACAATATAAAACTATTACATTATTTATTGTTAAGCTATATTATAACTCGCTATGCTCATTATTTGTTTTAATTCTTTCCAATCTTTCTGATGCAAGCGTACTGGTTTCGTAAATCTTAACCAATAATATAAAATAAGATAATAGTAGCGGACCAAAAACAAGGCCCAGTATTCCGAACAAAGGGATACCAATAATTACGCCAATTACAGTTATTATAGGATGAATATTACCAACTTTTTTTGCAATGATAAACCTAAGCACATTATCGATATTGATAATCACTACAAAACCAAAAATAAGCATGGCCCAGCCGGCAAAATTATTTCCGTTTGCAATCTGCAAAACCGCAGCAGGTACAAAAACAACAGGAGGCCCCAGAACAGGCACGAAAGAGATAAATGTTGTAATTACGCCCCAAAATATCGGGTCTTTATAACCCAATACATAAAAAGATAGGCTCACAAGTGAACCTTGAACAAGACAGATTAATCCCTGTCCTAATACATTTGCATAGGTAGTATTCCTCATTTCATCGCCAAAGCGAAGGGCATTCTGTTCTCTAAATGGTGCATATTTAATAAGTGAAAATTCGAATCTTTCACGCTCTATTAGCATAAAGTAGAGTAAAAAGTACATCACTAATAAGCTTAATACGATATTTACTGCACTTGATAATAAAGATGGAAAAAGATCGGTAGCCCAATTGCCTAAACGGTTTAATCCTTCCTGAATAAGATCCTGGTTAATTTTGAAGGGAATAAGGTGCTGTAATTTAATCAGCAAATTCCTGAAAAAAATCTCATTGTTTTTCAGTTCCGAAATCTTACTGATTACCATGCTGCTTAACGCATAAAAAGGCATTACAATAAGTATGATGGAAATGGCAATCAGAAAAATAGCGGTTACTCTTTTGTTCCATCCCTTATTTTCAGCCAGATGGATATAAGCTGGCCTCATAATCGTATATAATACCAAAGTACTTAAAATAGCACCGAAGATACTTTGCAGAGAATATGCAATTAATACCCCGAGCGCAATGATAATAACCAGGTTGATGTTATTACGTTGCTTATAAGAAAATACTGACATTTTTAGACAATAAGGTTATTCTTTAAATGCTAAAACAGCCAATTTTGTTTTCGCGGTTTAAAATTTATATTCCATCACCCATATCAATAAATTTGATTTTATTGTAAAGTGTTTTTCTGTCGATGTTTAAGATTTTTGCCGCCTTGGTTTTATTAAAATTAACGGCTTTTAACACTTCTAAAATAGTATGATATTCAGCTTCTTTGGCTGCATGCCGCAAATTAAGTGATTGACTATGGTTTGATGTTTGCGGAAAAAGTGCGGCTTTTTTTTCATTTAGTTTCTTCCTGTAGTCAGTCATCCCAAATTCCAATGGCAGAACACGGGTTTCTATCCAGTCGCCATCAGTTAATAAGGCAATACGTCTGATTACATTCTTCAGCTCGCGTACATTACCAGGCCAATGGTATGCCAATAAACATTTCTTCACTTCATCAGAAAAACCCCTGATTTCTTTATTCAGTTCTTGGTTTACAGTGGCCAAAAAATGCGCTGCAAAAATCAGGATATCATGGTCACGATCTTTCAATGCCGGTACATGTATTGAAAATTCATTAAAGCGGTGGTATAAATCTTCCCTGAATGTACCTTCTTGAATCGCTTCCTTTAAATTTTCATTTGTGGCTACAATAAGTCGCACATCCAGGTCAATCTCCTTCGTACTGCCAATCCGCTTTATTTTCCGCTCCTGTACCGCCCTAAGCAGGGTGGCCTGAATCTCGTACGACAAATTGCCAACCTCGTCAAGAAATAGTGTGCCGCCGTTGGCTTGTTCAAAGTGACCAATTTTGGTAAAAGTTGCTCCGGTAAATGCTCCTTTTTCATGTCCGAAAAATTCACTGGCGGCTAGATCTTTGGTTAAAGAGCCACAGTCCATAGCAATGAAATGCTGTTCACGACGAGCACTATTTAAATGAATGGTTTTAGCAACACATTCTTTTCCCGTTCCACTTTCCCCAGTTAAAATAACCGTATAATTTGTTGGCGCAATGAGCTCGATCTGTTTTAGCAATAATACAGAAGCAGCGCTCTCCCCATGTATATATGCTGGAGAATTAAGCACATTAGAAATAACATCGCAACCTTTGTCTTCTAAATGTTCGGACGATTTTAGCGTACCCTGCATTTCCAGGGCTTTATTGATGCTATTTAAAATTTCATCCGGATAAAGCGGCTTTACAATATAATCGTAAGCCCCAAGTTTGATCAGTTCTATAGCAAGCTTAATATCCGAATAGCCCGTAGTAATAATCACGCTGGTGTTTGGGTAGTTCTCTTTAATGTAAATTAAAATTTCTTTCCCATCTGTATCATCTAAACGATAATCACACAATACCAGATCGAACCGTTCCTTTTCAACCGCTTGTAAAACCTTTTTTCCACTTGTTACATTCGAAACTTCAAATCCTTTTTTGGCTAAAAATTTAGAGAGCAATAAGCCGATGCTAATTTCATCGTCAACAATGAGTATCTTCTTTTTCATGAGCAGCGTTGTTATCATCAAAACTCATATGCGTGGATAACATATGGCGTTAATAATTAAATAACATAATTACTCAAAAAAATTTACTTTGAAAAGGCTATGCAACATTTTTGTTATGTTAAATGTCAAATTAATATTACGCCATTACTACTTTCCTGAAAAATTTGGCTTTCTTTTTTCAACAAATGCGGTCACACCCTCTTTAAAATCAACCGTTTCGAAACATTTGCCAAATGCTTCAATTTCGGTAGCATAACCATCTTTATTATTTACAGCTGCGATCACAGCCTTAATTGCGGCTGAAACAGCCAAAGGTGCACGTTGCTTGATTACATTCAATAGTTCTTCAGCTTTGCTGATTAAGTCGGGTTGTGGAACCACATAATTTACAAGACCTATGTTTTCCGCTGCTGAAGCGGTAATCATATTTGCGGTTGTAATCATTTCTATCGCTTTACCTTTTCCAACCAATTGAGTAAGGCGCTGGGTACCTCCGTAACCAGGAATCAAACCTAAAGTAACCTCGGGCAAACCCAACTTTGCATGGTCTGAAGCGATGCGCATATGGCAGGCCATGGCCAATTCTAATCCTCCACCTAAAGCAAAGCCGTTAATTGCGGCAATAAACGGCTTAGAAGAATTTTCAATGGCATTGAAAACATTATCTTGACCGGCTTTTGCTAGATCTTCTCCCTGTTTACCACTATAATCAGAGAATTCTTTAATGTCGGCCCCTGCAACAAAAGCCTTTTCACCTGCACCGGTTAAAATAACACCTCTTACGTCATCGGTTTTACCTGCAAAAGCAATTACTTCGGCCAGTTCTGCCAAAGTATCTTTATTTAATGCATTTAGTGCCTTTTCGCGATTAATCGTAACATATAAAATGTTTTCTTTTAATTCTGAGATTAAATTTTGATATGCCATAACCTAAAAATTTCTATTTTCTGTTACCCAATGTTGAATATACTCTATGATGCTTGCCATTGTGGTACCCGGAGGAAATAGCTCCCCCACGCCCATATCTGCCAGTTTCAAACGGTCTGCTTCAGGGATAATCCCGCCACCTGTTAACAACACATCATCTAACTGTTTTTCTTTCATAAAATGAATAATTTTTGGAAAGACCGTCATGTGTGCGCCGGAAAGAATGGAAATCCCGATGGCATCAACATCCTCCTGAAGTGCGGTGTTCACCACCATTTCTGGTGTTTGGCGCAATCCGGTATAAATTACTTCCATGCCAGCGTCCCTTAAGGAAGTTGCGATTACTTTAGCCCCCCTGTCATGGCCATCTAATCCAACTTTAGCTACTAAAACGCGGATAGGCCGATTTAATACTTTGCTCATCATTCATATTAAGTTGATGTAAATGTATCGATTTTGGCTCTCAAATTAATCATTAACTAAAACAAGTAGAATTGCGCTAATCTTTTTACATTTGCATTCCTAATTTACAGGTTTTTATGAGTGAAGAAAAGTCATTGAACTTTATTGAAGAAATTGTTGAGAACGACTTAAATAGTGGTAAGTATGAAACTTTGGTTACGCGTTTTCCGCCTGAACCTAATGGTTATCTACACATCGGCCATGCAAAAGCAATATGCTTAAATTTCGGACTAACACAAAAATATGGTGGTTATACCAATCTTCGTTTTGACGATACCAATCCGGTTACCGAAAAAACAGAATATGTAAATAGTCAGCAAGAAGATATCAGGTGGTTGGGTTTTAACTGGAAAAATGAATTATATGCCTCAGATTATTTTGATGAGCTTTATGGTTTTGCCATTAAGCTGATTGAAAAAGGTTTGGCTTATGTTGATGAGAGCTCTGCAGATGAAATTGCGGCCTTAAAGGGTACGCCAACCGAACCCGGACAGGATAGCCCATATAGAAACCGCAGCATTGAAGAAAATTTAGACATTTTCACAAAAATGAAAAATGGAGAATTTCCTGATGGTGCTTATATTTTGAGAGCAAAAATCGATATGGCCAGTCCGAACATGTTAATGCGTGATCCGATTATCTATCGCATTAAACACGCCGAACATCACCGCACAGGCGATAAATGGTGTATTTACCCAATGTACGATTTTGCTCATGGACAAAGCGATAGTATTGAGCATATTACCCACTCCATTTGTACGTTAGAATATGTTTCTCACCGCGAATTATACGACTGGTTTATTGAAAAATTGGAGATTTTCCCTTCAAAACAATATGAATTTGCCCGTTTAAATCTGACCAGTACGGTAATGAGTAAACGTAAGCTGCTTCAACTGGTTAACGAAAACCTGGTGAATGGATGGGACGATCCGCGTATGCCAACCATTAGTGGTTTGCGCAGGAGAGGCTTTACGCCAAAAAGTATCCGCGAGTTTTGCGAACGTATCGGTATTGCTAAACGCGAAAACTTAATTGAACTTAGTTTATTGGAATTTTGTATCCGCGAAGATTTAAACAAAACGGCTAATCGCGTAATGGCAGTTTTAGACCCGATTAAACTGGTCATTACGAACTACGAAAAAGGAACAGAAAATTTAATCGGCGAAAATAATCCTGAAGCTGAAGACGGCGGCGGCACACGTGTGATCCCTTTTAGCAATGAGCTTTGGATAGAACGTGAAGATTTTATGGAAGTGCCGGCAAAAAAATGGTTCCGTTTGGCTCCTGGCGCAATGGTACGCTTAAAATTTGCCTATATTGTTAAATGCGAAGATTTTGTAAAGGATGAAAACGGAAACGTAACTGAAATTCATTGTACTTACATTCCAGAATCGAAAAGCGGAAGCGACACGAGTGGCATTAATGTTAAAGGAACCATCCATTGGGTGAGTGCTCCACATGCTAAAACAGCTGAAATCCGTTTATACGATCGTTTATTTACTTCAGAAACACCTGATGCTGAAGAAGGTGATTTTAAAGATTATTTAAACCCTGAAAGTTTAACAGTATTGCCAAACGCATATATTGAACCAGCATTAGCTGATGCAGATTTGGATAGCCGTTATCAGTTTATCCGTAAAGGTTATTTCTGTTTGGATAAAGATTCTACCGCCGATAAATTGGTTTTCAACAGAACGGTAACCCTAAAAGATACATTTAAGAAGCCAAATTAATTTTATTTTTTTACTGAAGATAGGCACAGAGGATCACAGTTAATGTGATTTGTCTGTGCTTTTTTTATTTAGTAGTTAATTAATCAATAGCTCATTGGTTGACCAACAAATACAGATCCCATCATGCGTTTTATACCTTGCATTTTTAACCGTACATAAAGAGAAATGCAAAGTAAACGAAGTGTGGAAAGAGGAGACTAAACTTCAGGCCTTCGTCCTCTAACTTTCTGACTTATTTACGCTATATGCTCCCTTAGTACTTCGTATAAAGGTTATATAATACTAAAATATCAACAGGAGTTAAAGTTTTTGTGATATCTGATTGTATAAAATGAATTTTGAAAGCTTCAATGGCAGCCGGCAGGTTAGCGGTATTGTAACCCATGTATTTGAGGGCTTTTTCTGTATCAAAGTCTGCAGGTGGATTTTTTAGAACCTCATCATACCAAAACCCAAAACCCTTATCAGCTAATTTCTTCCAGGGAAAATTTTTGGGGTCATTTTTACGACCTGGTGCAATATCTGCATGACCAATGAAATTCGCTGTTGGAATGTTATATGTTTTTTTTAGCGTTGCCAGCAATTTTATCAAACTGTTAATCTGCGCATCAGGCCATGGATCGGTTAAGCCATTATTATCCAGTTCAATGCCAATAGATGAAGAGTTGAGGTCGGTATCTTTTCCCCATTTACTCACCCCGGCATGATTTGCGCGTAAATAATCATTCACCATATGCACAACTTTACCATCTCTGCCAATTACATAATGTGCACTGGTACCGGCTTTGGTAGAGAAAAATGTTTTTATGGTTTGTGCTAAACTGTCTTGTGCCGTATGGTGAATCACCACAAAATTTGGTTTCCGTATGCCAAAATTTACAGAACCAATCCACTGCTGATTTGTTGGATTTAACGAATCATATAGTTGCCCGGCCGGAGGTACTGTTCCAATAATTTCAGCAAAACCTTTTGCCTTATCTTTGTAGATTTTTTCTGTTGCCGCATACCTGCTAGTGGTGCATGAGGCTAAAATCATGATCAAAGAAAAAGCAGTTAAGATAGGTGTTTTGTATAAATTGGAAAACAGCATGGGTATGTTGATTTTTAAAAAAATGAAGGTACAAAGTTATGTTAAACTTCGCCCAATGCATCAAACTTTATACAAAGCCTTTAAAATTTACTAATTTAGCAGACATATACTTTACTATGAAGAATTTATACAGATCAACCTTGATTTTATCAGCAATAGCCCTTTTAGCAAATATGTTATCGTCTTGTAACGGTAATAATAAATCTAATAATGATAAGGCTGTGGTAGTACAAAAAGATAGTCTTACTGATTATGTTGCACAAAGGTTGCCCATTTACGAAAGGGTAAAATTAACGACCAATATTAATGGACTTAGTGTTAATGACCGTAAAATTTTGCCTTTGTTGATTCAGGCGGCAGAAATTATGGATCAGCTTTATTGGAAACAAGTTTATCCACAAAGAGATAGCCTGCTGGCCACTATTAAAGATGAAAAAACTCGCGATTTTGTTAATATCAATTATGGTCCCTGGGACAGATTAAATAACGACAAGCCTTTTGTTGAAGGCGTAGGCCCGAAACCGGAAGGCGCATTCTTTTATCCGCACGGGATTACAAAGGAAGCCATAGAAAAATCAGAACTTAAAGATAAATTTGGTGCCTATTCTGTTGTTCAAAAAGACAGTACAGGCAAATTATCAACCGTACCTTACCACATTCTATTTGCTGCAGAATTACAAAAAGCAAGCTCCTTGTTAAAACAGGCTGCTTTGATTGCAGAAGATGCCGGTTTAAAAAAATACCTAAACTTAAGGGCCGATGCTTTGGTAACCGATAATTTTACCGCAAGTGATTATGCCTGGCTGGATATGAAAACCAATGGTTTAGACATCATTATTGGCCCGATTGAAAATTATGAAGATAAACTCTTTAATGCGCGTACCAGTTATGAAGCTTATGTTTTAATCAAAGATAAAGAGTGGAGTAAACGTTTGGCGAAGTATGTAAAAATGCTCCCCGAATTACAGAAAAATCTACCTGTCGCGGCAAAATACAAAACAGAAACCCCTGGAACCGACTCGGAGTTAAACGCATATGACGTTGTTTATTATGCCGGAGATTGTAATGCGGGATCTAAAACCATTGCTGTTAACCTTCCAAACGATGAAAAGATTCAACAGGAAAAAGGCACACGCCGTTCGCAGCTTAAAAATGCCATGCAGGCGAAATTTGATAAGATTCTGGTACCGATATCAAAAGAATTAATTGAAGCTGACCAACAGCAGTACATTAAGTTTGATGCCTTTTTTGCAAACGTAATGTTTCATGAAGTAGCACATGGTTTAGGCATTAAAAAAACCATCACCGGAAAAGGTTTCGTTCGTGAAGCATTAAAAGAGCAATACAGCTGGCTGGAAGAGGGCAAGGCTGATATCTTAGGTTTATATATGGTAACCGGCCTGCTTAAAAAAGGCGAATTGCAAGGTGATATTAAAGATTATTACACTACATTTATGGCTGGCATTTTACGTTCTGTTCGCTTTGGTGTTTCTGAAGCACATGGAAAAGCAAATATGCAATGCTTTAATTATTTCCAGGAAAAAGGTGCATTTGAACGTACAGCTAAAGGCACTTATAAAGTAAACTTTGAAAAGTTCGCATCAGCCATGAACGATTTAAGCGCATTCATCCTTACCCTTCAGGGTAACGGCGATAAAGCTGCGGTAGAAAAAGCACAGAAAGAGAAAGCAGTGATCCATCCCGAATTGCAAACAGGCCTTGACCGTTTGACCAAAAAGAATATCCCGGTTGATGTGGTTTTTGAACAAGGTGTGGATGTGTTGGGTGTGAAATAATTTTTTATAATCCAAAAATTTAAGGCCACAGTCCAGCAGGTATGTAACTCGTGGATTGTGGCCTTTTTTAATTTACCGGTTTTTTTTCCTTAGCGTAGGGTTACGATGAACTGGCAATTCGCTAATTGTTCTAATTGGTTATTGATAACCGCAAATCGACAACTGATTATTGGTTCCTGATTTGCCGAGTTCCTTAAGTGCAAACCGTCATCCTGAACTTGCTTCAGAATCTACCAATAAGCGTAGTTCTTTGAAAATAGGAGATATCTTTCTCTCTTTAAAAGATTCTGAAACAAGTTCAGAATGACGCAACGAAATAAAAATTTTTTATTTACGGGTTGCTGTAAATTTAGTTGACGCATAGCGTAAACTAAATTTAAATGGAGCTATTCTTCATTTTTTCAATCTCCAAACCTCAGTCACAGATTTTCACCGCAGTACGCTGAACTTCGGACTTTTTCAAAATCCCTGTAACCTTTTCAAAAAACGGTCGTCTTACCTCTAACAAAGTCATGGAAAGCTTTCGTTTCCCGAACTAAACTTTAAAATAAGCAAGCAATTAAATTGAAAGCGTATGCAAATGCGTTATAGGATTTTTCTTGCCCGATTTTTAAACATTAAACCAGACAAATGAAAAATTTATATAAAATAACGTTAATCTTAAGTCTTCTCTTTACTGCTACACAGGTATTTGCGCAAACAAATCCTAAACCGAACATCAGCGGAATAATTTTAGACGACGCTAAAAAACCTGCAGATTACGTTACCGTTGTACTTTTTAAAGCATCCGATTCGAGTATAATTAAAACAGCATTTACCGATGCAAACGGGATATTTTCTTTTAATGTTGCAGGCAGAGGGAGCTATTATTATAAAGCCAGTAACATGGGTTATAAAACCATCAAAAGTAAAACCATTGTTTTAACAGAAGACAATCAAAAAGCAGATTTTGGTACGGCACAGCTTATTGCAAGCACTCAAAACCTAAATGAAGTAAATGTAGCGGTAACCAAACCATTAATCGAGAGAAAAATGGATAAGATCGTGATGAATGTTTCCAATAGTGCGATTATGACTGGTTCTACGGCATTAGAAGTTTTGCAAAAAGCGCCAGGCGTAACGGTTGATCAGAACGATAAGATTTCGATGATGGGTAAACAGGGCGTATTGATTCAATTGGATGGCAAGCAAACTTATATGAGCAGCGCCGATGTGGCCAACCTCCTACGTAATATGCAGAGTTCAGACATTGAAAGCATTGAGTTGATTACCAATCCATCTTCCAAATACGACGCTTCAGGTAATTCAGGGATCATTAATATCAAAACCAAAAAGAATAAAAATGGCGGCACAAATGGTAGCTTAAATGGATCTTTAGGTTATGGTAAAAACCTAAGGGGAAATGCAGGCATAAACTTGAACCACCGAACACAGAAACTTAATCTCTTTGGTAATTATAATTATGGCAAATTTGAACGCGATAACCTAATCGCTATCGACCGGATTTCTAATGGCAACCCTGATACCTACTTTATGCAAGTGGGTGAGAGTAATCGAAAACAATATAATAATAACATCAAGGCTGGATTGGATTATTTTATTGATAAGAAAAACACCATTGGCATATTGGTTAACGGATATTTTAACCAAGGCACTGAAGCTTCTGCTAACAACACCTTAATTGGTCCGTCTTTTCAAAAGGTGGATTCGAGTTTGATAACCAATTCATTGCAGACAAACAAATACAACAACATTGCTTATAATTTAAATTATAAATCTGTTCTGGATACGGCGGGTTCAGAAATCTCGGCAGATGTAGATTATTCCAGATACAAAGGAAACGATGGCTCTGATTATGCAAACGATTATCGGCTTGACAATGGAAACAGGATCCGCCCAATCATCTACACCAGGAACAATACGCCTTCCATTATTGATATTAAAGCATTTAAAATTGATTATAATGTTTCGCTGACCAAAACGGTTAAACTTGAAGCGGGAATTAAAAGCAGCTGGGTAAAGACGGATAACGATCTTCAGGCAGAGAAGTATGTTAATAATGCTTGGAATAACGATACTAGAAGAAGCAATCAGTTTGTATACGATGAAAATGTAAATGCAGCGTATACCAATGTAAACAAACAATTTAAAAATACCAGTGTACAGATAGGCCTGAGGGTTGAGCAAACCGAGTCAAAAGGTAATCTGATTACCAAAAATACTGTTGTAGAGCGAAATTACTGGGATTTCTTCCCAACTTTATTCGTTCAGCAAAAGCTTTCCAAAAACAATCAGGTGGGTTTTTCTTATAGCAGAAGGATAGACCGTCCGAGTTATGACGCTTTAAACCCATTTATTTATTATTTAGATGAATTTACCTATAGCAAAGGGAATCCATTTTTAAATCCGCAGTATACACACAATTTTGAGCTGAGTTATACCCTGTTGCAAAAATACATGCTTTCAATAGGTTATAGCAGGATTAACGATGTAATTGCTGAAGTAATTTTGCCTGATGCAGCAAGCCAATCGTTATATCAAACCAATGCTAACATTGCCACCAATATCAGCTACAATGCCAATTTAAATGTACCGCTCCAGCTTACAAAATGGTGGCAGACCAATAATAACTTAAATGTTTTTTACCTTAGTTTCGAAGCGCCGGATCTGGCCGGGAGTGCTTTAAAAACCGGAAAAACGTCCTTCCAGTTTAAATCTCAGCAAACCTTTACCATTATGGACGGCTTTACTGCAGAGCTAAATGGCAGTTATGAATCGCCACTGGATTATGGAACGCTAAGTTTAAAAGCCCGTTATTATATTGATGCAGGTTTAAGCAAATCAATGTTCAACAAAAAAGCAAGTTTGAAGCTGGCTCTATCAGATGTATTTAATATGTCTGAAAATAATTTATCCAGTGCTTACCCCGGTTTAACCTACTCATTACATCAAAAAAATGAAACCCGCATCGGCCGGATCAGTTTTACCTATCGTTTTGGCAAAAATGAGATTAAACCTGCCCGTCGCCGCTCAACCGGTACAGAAGCAGAGCAGGGAAGAATGAAGAATTAGGTGTGATTTTACCCGTCGTTTCGACTATGCGTCCACCCTAAATTTATTGCTTTATATTTCAAGCCATACGTCATGCTGAATTTATTTCAGCATCTATTCTTAAGATCCTGAATCAAGTTCAGGATGACGATAATTGGATAATATTTAAAACTTAAATTCCATGATATAATCATCCATAAAATAACCCTCACCAATATCAAGTTTTACCGATTCTTTAATGGTGAAACCGCCTTTTAAGTAAAAATCTTTCGCCTTATTATGCTTGTTCACATTTAATTGCAAAGCCTTTCCTCCTGCATTTTTTACTTGATTAAAAACCTCATTGACTAAGATTTTTCCAACACCTTTACCATGTGCAGATGGCAGCACATAAAGCTTGTGCAGTTTGTAAATGCGTTCACCATGACCAATGATGGAATATCCTGCAAAGCCAATCTGATTTTCACCTTCTTCTGCAATCAGAAAAATATATCCTTCCATCAGTTGCTTCAACAGTTCTGCTTTGCTATACATTTTATCCAACATGTAATCAATCTGCGCCTGCCCAATAATATCAAGATAGGTGGAGGGCCAGGTTGCCGTAGCAATATCCCTGATGATTTCTATATCTGCTTCTTTTGCTTTTCTAAGGGTGATCATATGGGTTCGCTAATAAAAATCGGCTGTCCTGAAAAAGTAAATTCTACAAAACCATCCTTAACCACAACAAAAATTTCCTCTTCATTCTGCGCAAGGTTGGTTACTTCGAGATATCTATTGCCATGGATAAGAAATTCGCTTCCGGCAGGTTTCCAAACAGAGAATCCCGATTTTATAGGATAATGTTTTGCTCTTTCGGTGAATACCACAAGATTGATTTTATCTTCAAATCCAGCAAATTTCTCCAGATCAAATTTTCTTGTAATTACATTTACCGCAGGGTATTTCTCTTCGTACAGGTAATTGATGGCTACCATTAAAGCATCAACGGGTCCCTGAACAAGTTTTGTGTCTTCCTGTACATCCTGTCCATTCCCATTCACTAACACATCTACCTTCAAACCCAAAGAAAAAATTTTATCGTAATTTTCTCCGTTAACCAAAAGCGTAGGGCTCCATTCAAGTAGCTGCCCTAAAAATTCTTCGTTAAAATCGCCAAGCTCATCGATGTATAAAGCTGGCTCCTGTTTTTCTTTTACAATATGGTGTGAAGACATAATGCGAATATATAAATTTCGCTCTAAGTACAGTACAGGAAGAATCAGCCAAGCGTAAAATGATTAACGATTGTATGGATATTCACTTACCCAATGAAACCCCCTATTAATAAGCTTAAAATCTTTAAGGTCTTTACGCTTAAAATCAACCGATATGGAATCTTTCTCTTTTAAACCAGATAAAATTAGCCTGTCATTTCCCATAATAGTATAGTTTAAAACATATTTTGTAGAATCTTTATCGGTTGATTTGAGTATTAATTCTTTTTTCTTCTGATCAAAAACCGTAGTGAAATTAGTGGTGCTATCGTTCATCTTTTTTATCCGTGCATAACCCGAATAATTAATAATCATTTGTCTCCATCTCGTGCTATCGGTAGTTAAAGGCGCCAAGGTTTTACCTTTAACTTTCATGCTTTCAACATTGTAAATACCGTACATAAATGGCTTAGGTGCCGCACTACCATAAGTTTTTCTTTGTTCAAGCAATGATGATATCAAAAATACCATGGAAGCTGTGATGTACAGGTATTTTACGCCATAAGCTGTGAAATAAAGCCATCGCTTTTTAAAAGTTGGACGGTACATTTTCTCAAGCTGCTGACTTTCGTACTTAATAAAAAAGCGATATAGCTTTAAGAAATGAGGGGCCAGGATAAAAAGACACATCACCACCAATGCGGTAGAGAGCAGTTTTACAGGAACATCAAAAAAATAATTCATCGTCATTACGTGCACTGTTGCAGCCAAAGCTAGAAAGGCACCCACAACTACCGTTCTACGGAATAAAAGCATGATGGCAGAAACTTCAACAATGCCCATAAAAATATTGTAACCTTTAGAAAAACCGAGGAAGGTCCATGCAAGACCCATTGGCGATGCATTTCCGAAAGGCTGAAGCAACCTCATTAGAGAAGGATCAGGAAACTGGAGTTTGATTATTTTTATAGCACCATATAGTACCAGGGTAAAGGCCAAATAAAATCTTACCAGTACCACAAGCCAGTAATAAGCTGCGTTGTAACTTTTGCGTTTTCGATCTAGAACCGACCAAATGATACAACCAATTACCGATATCAAAAACATAAACAATAGCAATACCCAATCGTAGGAGGTATCGCCACTGCCATTGGTATAAATGGTAAAATCATAATGATAGTGTATAATGTGTTTAGAAAACCAGGGTATGAGATCATGTAATACCAAATTTGGTAACTGTAGTACACTTGAGAGGAACGTAAAGGCTCCATTGTTATTCAAGATGATGAAAAGAGATAAGAGGAGAAAAAAGAACCGGAAAGATATTTTTTTATAAATGCTCCACGGTACAGTATTTTGGATAGCGTTTTCAGACATATTTTAGTTTGGTTTTACCCAAAGCTAAAAATTATCCTATACCGTTCAAATTATAAAGTGTTAATTAACAGCGCTTTCTTTAACTGATGTGTAAAAATCCTGATAGGCTTCAATGAAATCATCAGCAAAATTAACGGCGCCAGAAACAGCTATGCCATAAATACCAGTCTGCATTAAAGCTTCTACATCGTAGGTTTTTATCCCACCTACAGCCAATACCGGAACGCTGATGGGCTGAGCTTTCAATGCTTTTACCACCTGCTGATAGCCCTCAAGCCCTAATTGTTCATAATTGTTGGGTTTGGTTTTAGTTTCTCCAAACGGACCATAACCTACATAATCAACACCCTCCTGGCTAAGCCTGATTAAATTTTCCACTGTATTTGCAGATCCTCCGAGGGTAATATCGTTGCCTACCAGTTTGCGCAAGGCAATAAAATCAGCATCCATATTTTCGATATGAAAACCTTGAATATCAGCCTTTCCATTTAAATGAATATGATTGGTAACGATTAAGGTAGTCCCCCAATCATCACAGATTTCAGCTATTACCTTAATATCTTGTAAGAGTTCTTCATCACTTTTGCTCAGGCAACGGTACTGGATCCATTTCGCACCAGCCTCACAGGCCAGTTGTACCTGTTCGATGTGGCTTAAATAAGGGATATCATGCGTGATGTACTGAAATTTCTCGATGTATTTCATGCTAGGCATTAATAAAAGTCAATAAGAGTTGACAACTTTCTAAGCAACTAGCTTATTAAAGTTGTCAACTCTGAATAACAGATTAAAATTTTAAATTCAAACTTAGCAAAAAGTTGGTGCCTGCCTGTGGATAAAAGAAGTTTTCGGTTATTCTGCTTCCGCCTGACTGATAGCCGTAGGTATAACCATTGCTTTCGTATCTTTTATCGAAAATATTGTTAACCAATAAACCAAGGTTAACATTTTTTACGCCTGCAAATTTAAAATCATAACCTAAACGGGCATTGCTTACCCAGTAACCGTTAATGGTTCTGTCATTATTCTGTGTATTATCCAGGTATTGCTTGCTTACATATTTACTTTGTAAGGCTACAGCAAAACCACTAATTGGTTTATAAACCAATTCACCAAAAAGCACGGCATTTGGAGAATAGGAGATATCGGTTAATTCATAGTTTGTAACCACTTGTCCGCCGTTATCATAATCATCATAATACTCTGTAAAGTTTTTGATTTTGTTCCTGCTTAGTGCGGCATTCGCGTTTAACACAAAATGAGAACTGATGGTATAAGCGCCATCTAACTCAATCCCTAAACGATAACTTCTGTCTACATTTTGACGGAAATTTCCACCCACATCATTTATTTTCCCGGTCACCACCAATTGGTTTTTATAAAACATACCATAGGCATTGGCACCTATATTAAATTGTTCGTTTTTAAATCGATAGCCCAATTCAATATCATTTAAACGCTCTGGTTTAGGGGTAATGCCCACGGCAGCATCTGTAAAATCATCACGGTTTGGTTCTTTATTGGCCACACTGAATGAAGCATAGATGTTGCTCTGTGGATTGATAAAATAGGTGGCACCAAATTTTGGGTTAAAGAAATTTAAGGTTTGGTTAATCGCCAGGGTATTCAATTTATTTTCTGTTCCGGCAATATCGTAATATACACGGCGGTATTGCAGATCGGCAAATAAACTCAAATCTTCAATAGGGCTATAATTTACTTTGCCATAAACATTAAAATCTGTTTTAAAACCTTCATTATTGTAATAATGCCGATCAATATTTCCATTTGAAGCATACTGTGCCCAAATTACCTGCCCAAAGTGTGCCCCTTTGTATTCATTATAGGCACCACCCAATGTAAAATTCAAATTCTTTTCTGGCACATAATTAAAGGCATAGGTAACGCCGTAGAAATCGTTATCTAACCAGCGGCGACGGATCAGATCTGTCGTTGTAACCGGTGTTCCTCCCGGAATAACAACCGGATCTAAACCATAATTTTTCAGTTTATCCTGTACCCTGTATTCTTCGTAATAACCTTCACCTTTAGTATAATGTAAGGCCCCGTTAAAAGAAAACTGATCAGAAAACTGTCTGGCATAGATTAACTGGTAATGGTTCTGTGTATAGTTGTCTGTTTGATTGTTATAAAGAAAACTATTATATCTTCTGCCCGAGTTTAGCAAATTTGCTGCATCTTCTGCACTTAATCCATTTCTATCAATATAAGCTTGCATGCCGGCCAAATCGTTTTCTAAACGCGATTGCGGGATTCCGTTCCACGATTGGTAGGTTTTTTCATTTCCAGCGAAAACATTTACACGCAGTAAGTCTTTAGCACCATGGTAAGCACCAGATAAAAAGTACGATTTTAATAAGGAAGACCCACGATCTACATAACCATCCGAGCTGATTCTTGATAAACGTCCATCAAAGCTAAATCGATTGTTAATCAAACCTGTTCCCACTTTTATGGTATTTTTCCAGGTATTGAAACTGCCGTAAGTATTATTCAGTTCAGCATAGGGCTCTGTTTCACTGGCAGTAGTTTGGATGTTTAAACTTGCACCAAATGCACCGGCACCATTGGTTGAGGTACCTACTCCTCGCTGGATCTGCACATTATCAACCGAAGAGGCAAAATCGGGCATGTTTACATAAAATGTTCCCTGGCTTTCGCTATCATTGATGGGAATGCCGTTAACCGTAACGTTAATCCGGCTATTATCGCTACCACGGATTCGGATACCCGTATAACCCACACCAGCCCCAGCATCGGAAGTAACAACTACACCTGGTGTATTTTGTAAAATAAATGGCAAATCCTGTCCGAAATTATTCTGTTGAATTTCTTCCTTACCAATATTCTTATAAGTAGTTGCCGATTTATCGGTTGCACGGGTTGCACGTACAATTACCTCATCAGCTAGAAAATTTTGTGGCGCTAAGCTAAAATCAGCAGTAGTATTTTGGTTAAGATCAACAGCTTTTTCGATTGTTTTATAACCTACATAACTTACCACAATGGTATATTTTCCGCTGGATAAGTTGGTAATGCTGTAATTCCCGCTAGCATCACTAATTACGGCTGTTTTTTGATTCCGCAATTTAACCGTAGCACCCGGAAGCGGCTGCTGGTTTTGGTCTGTTACTTTACCAGTAACCGAAATTTGTGCCGATACAAAGAAAGGCAACATTGCAACAAGCGCTGCAAAAAGTAAATTTTTCAATTTTATTGTTTTTAGTTAAACCAATCGGAAAAGGGGCATTGCCGATTTTCAGTTAAACTTCCATAACTCCAATCCCTACGCCGGCATTACCCGGATCAGGTGCATTTAAGGTTTAGGGTTTAGCGGCTTAGGGATTAAAGTTTTTGCAATATGCAGAAACTTTTACCTTCACCTTTTACCTCAAAATGGGTATGATCTCAGCCTGTTTTTGTGTCATTTAAACAAGGCACCCCTAATGATGAGGCAAATGTAGAAAATTTTAAGCAATTCGAATATTTTTTAATGTATTGGCGGTTTAATAGGCTAAAAATTAATAACACAATGCACGCCTGTGCGGGCGGGGAAATATCTGTTGTTATTAGGTTAGAAAATGAGCGGTTCTGTGTGCATGGCATTTTCAGTCCCGCTTTCCCTCCTGCCAATTTGAAGGAAATCGGCATCCGTTCCAATCGGGTTTAGGTGGCCAGGCAGGTACAGATATCAACGTTTAAACACCAAACGTTCCTACGGAACGAAACCACCAATTGTACATGGTTACCAACGAGGCGTCCCAATGGGACGGCATTTTTTTTTACATGAACCAAGATGGTTGGGTGTTAATTTATAAATGAGTGGCATTAATTTATAACACCGTTCGTCACAGCGGGACGATTCATCAGTAGAAAAAATGTTTATTTTTTTCGTTCCGTAGGAACGTTTCATATCAACAACCGTTGTTCAATAAACCCGACAGCAGCGAACACGAATCCCGATTTCTCATCCGGTGAAGTAAAGCGAATGGCGGGACTAAGGGCCGCCAAAAACTACTGACAATCGTTTCCAAAAAAGGCAAACCCTCTATTTACCCAAAAAAACATCGATGGCTTTAATGGCATTTGCAACTCGCTCTTCACCTAAACCTCCGATAACTTTATAATTGGCCTGGAGCGCCTGCAATTCTTTATGCCAAACCTCCATAAAATATCCGCGTTTTTCCGGAAAATCGCGCAGTGGATCATCCTGCCATGGCAAATCGATATCCATTAACAGGTACAGGTCGTATGGCCTTTTCGGTAATGTATCCAATACAACCTGAGGCGTTTCACCAAGCACTTCATCGCTCCATATCTTTACCGTAATAAAAGTGGTATCGCATATAATAAAATCACTTTCGGCGGTAACCAAAATTGCATCTTCCAGTGCTACCTGCCCATAAAACATATTCACTTCATCTTGCAGAGTATAGTCAGCAACCAGATTTTCACAGTAATAACGGGCATACTCCGGAACCCAAGAAACTTTATAATATTTGGCCAGCAACTGAGATATGGTAGATTTCCCTGTACTTTCAGGACCAACTACAGCAATCTTTTTGATATTTTTATTCACGATATGTCTTCTGGATATCTTCAAATGTAATAGAAAAAGCCTTAAAAGAAAAAATCCGGTTGAGGAGGGCTCCTCTAACCGGATAATAAACCAAACAAACTATTTATGAAGAAATCCTCATGGCGGGTAACTAATCCGCGGAGGAAGCTTTAGATCATTGTCTAAAGTATATACAAAACGTATATATGTTTCAGTTATTACAACATTGTTGCCAATAATTCGATCATCACAACTTCGTGACTTAATTCTGACCAACATCGTTGAAATAAGGAAATTGTTTTATGTCATTTAAGATTTATCACAAATATACATATTTTCATTTTACATTTATGTATAATTTATAGTACAAACTAAAAAATAGTGTTCAGTATTTAAAACTATTTGAACAAAATGCTGTTATTTATTTAAGACATTAAGCAACTAAAACGTTATATTATGAAAAAATTGTGTGTTGCATTATCATTGATAATTGTATTTGCTTTGGCTTCAATTGCGTTTACAAATGTTAGAATGGGTGGAATAATCGGAAAAATTACACCGTCAGACGCGGCCGCTACCGTATCACTTGTATCAACCAAAGACACGCTAAGTACACAAATTAATCAGGGCATTTTTACTTTTACAAACCTTAAAGAGGGTGTATATACTGTAGTGGTAAAAGCTAATGCACCATATAAAGATGCAGTTGTAGAAAGGGTGGCCGTTAAAGATAGCGCCACTACCGATTTAGGCGAAATTAAATTACAACAGTAACTTATTTTTCAAAAGAAAAAATCTAAAAAGAGTGCTTAGATAGTACTCTTTTTTATTTTAAAAAAAACGCCTCAAATCACATCCAAAGATGTATCTTTGCATCCCGACAGAACAGTTGGGATTTTCTTCTTGCAAGCATAAGACCTCTTGCTTCTTCACCTTCGGGTTCAAACACTTTAGAATTTTAATTATTTTTAAGCTTTATCATGCCTAAAGACACTTCCATCCGCTCAGTACTAATTATCGGATCTGGACCAATTATTATTGGCCAAGCCTGTGAGTTTGATTACTCAGGTTCGCAAGCGGCACTTTCTTTAAAAGAAGAAGGAATTACCGTTTCTATTATCAATTCTAATCCGGCTACTATTATGACGGATAAGGTTATTGGCGACCATGTTTACCTGCGTCCGTTAACCGTTGATTCAATAGAGGTTATTTTACAGGAGCATATCGACTCTGCAGATTTACCTAGAATTGATGCTGTACTTCCTACAATGGGAGGCCAAACCGCTCTAAATCTTTGTAAAGAAGCTGAAGAACGTGGTGTTTGGGAAAAATACGGCGTTAAGGTTGTAGGGGTTGATGTGGATGCTATCGAGAAAACGGAAAACCGTGAGGCTTTCCGCCAGTTAATGGTTGATATCGGTGTTGGTGTTGCTCAATCTAAAATTGCCAACTCATTCTTAGAAGGTAAAGAGGCAGCTCAGGAAATCGGATTTCCACTCGTAATTCGCCCATCATACACTTTAGGTGGTTCTGGCGGTGGTTTTGTGCATAGAAAAGAAGAATTCGACGCCGCATTAAAACGTGGTTTAGAAGCTTCTCCAACCCACGAAGTACTGGTAGAGAAGGCAGTTTTAGGCTGGAAAGAATACGAATTAGAGTTATTAAGAGATAGCAATGATAACGTAATTATCATCTGTTCGATCGAAAACTTCGATCCGATGGGTATCCACACCGGAGATTCAATTACAGTTGCTCCAGCAATGACGCTATCTGACCGTTGTTACCAGGATATGCGCAACCAGGCGATTAAAATGATGCGCGCCATCGGTAACTTCGCCGGCGGATGTAACGTTCAGTTTTCGGTTAACCCGGCAAACGATGAAATTATTGCCATCGAAATCAACCCACGTGTATCCCGTTCATCAGCATTGGCCAGTAAGGCAACTGGTTATCCCATTGCAAAAATTGCTGCTAAACTGGCTATCGGATATAACCTTGATGAAATTGAAAATCAAATTACCAAAACCACTTCAGCCTATTTCGAGCCTACTTTAGATTATGTCATTGTTAAAGTACCGCGTTGGAACTTTGATAAATTTAAAGGCGCTAATAAAGAGCTTGGCCTGCAAATGAAATCAGTAGGTGAGGTAATGGCAATCGGCCGTACTTTTATCGAAGCATTGCAAAAAGCCTGTCAGAGTTTAGAAATCAACCGTGCAGGTTTAGGTGCAGATGGCAGACAGGTACGTAATATTGAAGAGATTATGGACGGTTTGGAGCACGCTTCATGGAACCGTTTATTCTTAATAAAAGATGCTATGGCCATGGGTGTGCCACTGGAATCTATCCGTAAGGTAACCAAAATTGATAAATGGTTCTTAAATCAGATTCAGGAATTGGTATTGCTTGAAAATGAATTAAAAAGATATTCACTAAATAATATCCCTCAGGATTTCTTCGTGTCGCTTAAACAAAAAGGCTTCTCAGACATTCAGATCGCTTGGTTGCTAGGCAATGTTACAGAAGATGAGGTTTACGAGCGCCGTAGGGCTTTAGGTATAAAAAGGGTCTATAAAATGGTTGATACCTGCGCAGCAGAGTTCCCGGCCAAAACACCTTACTATTATTCTACTTTTGAAGAAGAGAATGAATCAAAACCTTCTGACAGGAAAAAAATAATTGTTTTAGGATCAGGTCCTAACCGTATCGGTCAGGGTATCGAATTCGATTATTCATGCGTACATGGTTTATTGGCGGCAAAAGAATCAGGTTTCGAAGCGGTTATGGTTAACTGTAACCCTGAAACGGTATCAACCGACTTTAACATGGCCGATAAATTATACTTCGAGCCAGTTTTCTGGGAACATGTTCGTGAAATTATTGACTTAGAGAAACCTGAAGGTGTAATTGTTCAGCTAGGTGGTCAAACCGCCTTGAAAATGGCTGAAAAATTGACCCAAAACGGTATCAAAATTATCGGAACATCTTTCGAAAATATGGACATTGCTGAAGACCGTGGCCGTTTCTCTGACCTATTAAAAGAATTAGATATTCCTTATCCAAAATATGGTGTTGCAGAAAATGCCGAAGAAGCCATTGTTGTCGCAAATGAGGTAGGCTATCCGGTATTGGTGCGTCCAAGTTATGTATTGGGCGGACAGGGTATGAGCATTGTGATTAATGATGAAGACCTTGAAAAAGCTGTGGTAAAACTGTTAGGCGATTTGCCTGGCAACCGCGTACTGATCGATCACTTTTTAGATAGGGCAGAAGAGGCAGAGTCTGATTCAATTTCTGACGGTGAGGATGTACACATTGTAGGTATGATGGAACACATTGAGCCTGCAGGTATCCACTCAGGAGATTCATTTGCGGTATTGCCTACATTCAGCTTATCAGAAAAGGTAACACAAGCCATGGAAGAATACTCTGTTAAAATTGCAAAAGCATTAGATGTACGTGGTTTGTTAAACATTCAGTTTGCCATTAAAGATGAGAAAGTTTATGTAATCGAAGCAAACCCCAGGGCATCACGTACGGTTCCTTTCATCGCAAAGGCTTACGATGTTCCATACATCAATATAGCGGCTAAAATTATGCTGGGTGTAGCCAAACTGAAAGATTTTACCATTGTGCGTAAACTTAAAGGTTATGCCATTAAAGAACCGGTTTTCTCTTACGAGAAATTCCCAGAGGTAACGAAAGAATTAGGTCCTGAAATGAAATCTACCGGTGAAGCGATCCGTTTTATCAAAGATTTAGAAGACCCTTACTTCCGCAAGCTTTACAAAGATAAATCGATGTATTTGAGCAAATAATCCCTTTACCGGATTTCAAAAATAGCAATGGCCAGTGATGATTTCACTGGCCATTTTTTGTAATATTGTATTAGGCAGCTCGTCATGCTGAATTTATTTTACAAGTAGTGCTAGTGTTTTAATTGCCTTGTAGCTACTGCGTGGTCAGCATCTTTTCTACTGTTAAGACCCTGAAATAAATTACCTTCGGTGAGCTCGCCAAGGCTCGGTTCAGGGTGACGATCGCATTATTATTTATTGCTTCAATTTTGGTATCCTTGTTGGTGTATCTGTACCATTTACAATACTGGTTGCACTTTTGGCTATCGCTTTAATGGTAGAGAGAATATTGTCCACATCTAAAGAACTATATTCATCTTTCACACTGTGGTACAGTTTATCGATATCTATTTTATCGGTACTGATGGTATGTGCCGGAACGCCTAAAGCCGCTAAAGCAGCATTATCGCTTCTATAGAATAAGTTCTGCTCTGGATAAGGATCAGGATGGAAGGTAAATTCAGTGCCAGCTAAGTTTTTCTGCAAAATCTTTCCAAAATCAGATCTTTCGTAACCGGTGATAAAGGCCGTATTTTTACCAAATTTCGAATCTTTGCCAATCATCTCGATGTTAAACATGGCTACCACATCATCAGGATTTAGTTTTGCAGAGAAATATTTTGCACCAAAACCGCCGATTTCTTCAGCAGTAAAAGCAACAAAGATTAAGGTCCGCTCATTGTTTTTCTGCGCTTTGTAATATTTAGCAAGCGCAATCATGGCTGTTGTACCTGAGGCATCGTCATCTGCACCATTGGCTATACTATCGCCCTCTACCGGTTTTAAGAAACCCAGGTGATCGTAATGACCAGAGAAAATTACCATTTCTTTCGCTTTCGATTTACCTGGAATAACCCCAGCCACATTGAATAAAGGCATTTTGGTGATCTTGTTTTTAAGCGTTGCAGAAAAATCTGTTGCGGCATCTTTACCTAAAACAAAAACCTGTACCACACCAGTTGTTTTTTTAATATCTTCTTCATCCACCGTTGTAGGTTTGCTAAAATGATCTTTATATCGGTTAAATAGATCAGCAAATTTACTGTCGACCAAAACAATCTGATTTTTATCAGCATTTAGCATTGTCCTAAATTGTGCTACAAACGGCTTTTCAGGATCTAATTTAACAACCGTAGTATTCGATTTATTAAGTATAATACCCTCGGTGGCAGCACCTGTAATCATTAAATTTCCTGGCGCAATTTCCTGTCCATCAATTTTAACGCTTGTAGTTAACGGGCTAACCTGGTATTTATAAAAAGTTTGTCGGAAAGTTTTTTCACCAGGTAAAGGCTGCAAACCAATTTTTTTAAATTCAGATTCGATAAAAGTAGCCGCTTTATCAATACCAGGCGTAAAAGTTGCACGTCCCTGCATGTCATCGGCACTTAAGGTTTTAATCAAGTGATCAGTGTATTCGCGGGTGATGATCTTATCAATGTTTTGCGCCTTTAGCTGCAAAGTTGCCATCCCTACCAGGGTAAAAAATATTATTTTCTTCATATCATATTTATAGAGGGGTGAATTTATGCTTTTTGACTGATAGTTTATGGTTTAATGGTTTGATAGTTCATGGTTGATGGTCATGACAGGCTTCCTCTCCCATACGCTATTATTCATCTTACATCATCCATATTCCATTATCCATCTTCCATCTACTCCCTGTCCCAATCGTATTTTTCCAGATCGCGATAGGCTTTGCCTTTTATGATTTCTTTCTTCTTTGATGATTCAGAATCAACCCTGGTGTCATGAACATTATCGGCTACCTCGAAATGAAAATCTTTATCTTTTTTAGAGTGGTAGATTGATACCTCATCACCATCTGCAATCGCATAGTCATAAGGTCCTCGTGCACTCATCAGTTTTACAAACACCGGTAAACACTCAAAAAAGATAAACAATAGCCCGATAAAGGTAACCGCAATTGCCGTATTGTTATCGCGCGTGCCGTCTACATTGAATTTAAGCTGCCCCAATGCCCAGTTGCGATCTGCAAAACCAGCAATATCCGATAAACTATCCAACTGTTTTTTGGTATACAACTTTTCAGTAAACAGTCCGTCAAAATGCTTGCGTTTATCAACAAAACTTTCTGATTTATTGATGTTGGCTTTCAGCGAATCCAATTCGGCCGTTCGCTGTGCAATTTCGGCTTCCTTGCGTTTCGCATATGGTCCATAACCCATTACACCAGATGTTTCGGTAGTTTTATTGCCAAAGATCTCGAAATTAAGTTTTTGCCTGTCGGCTTTAATTCCTTTTTCGAGCGAATCCCGGGTAGCCTTCTGCTGGTTCAACCTGCCAAATTCTACCTGATATTTTTTTTCAAAGGCTTTGTTCAGGGTATCGATTTTAGCACGCTGACCATTTAAATAACTTACTTTTAGGCGCTCTTTAATTTCTTTATCAAAAATTTTAAGTTCTATTGGCCTCGAAATAACCATGCCGATCATAATGGCCAATAAAATACGCGGTGTTGCCTGTAAGATTTGTTTATTGGTGCTGGCACTTTTATTAATGCTGGATACGATGTACCGATCCATATTAAAAATGGCTGCTCCCCATAAAAAGCCAAAAACGATGGCAAAAACTACGGCCAGATCATCTCCTTTAAACACAAAATACATGGCATAGCCTCCGGAAAGCGCTGCAAAAAGACCAGTGAAGAAAATGGTGGCACCAATGCCTGTATATTTATTTTGTTCTGAAGGATATTTTTCCAGTGTCGGGATATGAGCGCCAGAGCAAAACCAAAAGAAACGGTTTAGTTTGTCCATTTGTAACTATTTATAGTTAAACGCGTAAGGGTAATAGTTGTTACAGTTTCAGGCAAAATTTATGGCATTTTTTTGATGGGAACCCTAAAATTGATTTTCCTATATTTGCATAAATACATTTTATAAAATGAAAGAAATATCGGTACAAGAACTAAAAGAGAAAATCGATAACAAAGAAGATTTTCAATTAATTGATGTTCGTGAAACATTCGAATACGAGGTTTCCAATCTGGAAGGCGAGAATATCCCTTTGGGCGGAATTTTAATTGAGGCTGATAAGGTTGCGAAAGATAAACCGGTAATTATCCAGTGCCGCAGTGGAAAAAGAAGTGCTGCAGCGGTGATGCAGTTGGAGCAACAATACGGATTTGACAATCTTTATAACTTAAAAGGTGGTATTTTAGCCTGGCAAGAGGCTTTTGACCCGAATATGCCGGTTTATTAGAATAACCAGCATTCAATAACCAATTATCAAGAAAACAATGACCAATAACCAAATTCCAATGATCAATTGGAGAAGGGTTTTATAGCACAAACAACGATCAATTTTCAAACTTTATCCTTATAGGAACAAACCTTTTGAATATTTTCAGCTCAGGATGGTGTTTGAAAATTGATTATTGCTAATTGGTACTTTGCACATAAATTCTCGTAAAACTAAAATCCTCTATCTGTGGGAAAAAAATTTGCTTTAAATATTTTCTATAACCTAGCCATTATCCTATCTATCTTCGGACTGGTTTGGTGTTATAATAATCACAAGTATCTTCCTGCTGGTTTTTTGGTAGGCACAACGGCTTGTCTGTTCTATTTTAAGTATCAGCTTACCAAAGACATCAGAAAAAGCTTTAAAGAAAAAGACCAGAAGTAGTCATTTAATAATAAGGAGTGGATTTTGAATGAGTGAATGTTATAAATTATTCAAGATTCGTATACTAATTTCCCTCCACCTTCTATCATCCAATCCTTTTAACATTCGGGTCATTTCCAGACTGTCTTAAGGCAAAAGATCAGCATCAATACCTGCTAAGCCTAAACCTGGCAAATTACTTAAGATATACTTTCCGTTTTCGAAATCTGGGGGCGTAAATGGGTTATTCTTGGTAAGCCAAGGCCCATCCAAATCGGCCCAGTTACATAATGGAGCCAATGCCGCGGCCGCCAAGGTAGCGCAACTGGTTTCGCTCATACAACCGATCAGCACTTTCATCCCAAAAGATCGGGCTTTCAAAATCATCTGATGTCCTTCGTACATGCCACAACTTTTCATCAGTTTTACATTGATTCCATGATAAGCGCCCTTTAACTTATCCATGTCGGCTAAACGCTGTACAGCTTCATCAGCAAGTAATGGAATTGGGCTGCGTTCAGTTAACCAGGCATTCCCATCCAGGTTATTTTTATCCATTGGCTGCTCAATTAATACCACTCCCTGGTTATGCAACCAGTAAATTAAATCAATCGCCTTAATCTTATCTGCCCAGCCCTGGTTTGCATCTACATATAAGGGCACATTGGTCATGCTTCTGATCGTCTCGATAATTTCCTGATCGTTATCCCTTCCCAGTTTGACCTTAATTACCCTAAAATCTTCAGCATCTTTTAGTTTTTCGCGGATAACCTCAGGGGTATCAATACCAATAGTATAAGAAGTTACGGGCATTTTAGCCGGATCTGCACCATAAATTTCATAACAGGGTTTATTTAACAGTTTACCTTGAATATCATTAAGCGCAATATCGATAGCCGCTTTAATAGCTGGCTGGCCTTGAGCAAGACTATCCAAATAAGCGATAATTTCCTCGAAATCGAACGGAAATTGGATTTTGTCCCAATCTACAAGGTTCAGAAAAGCCGCTGCACTTTCATAACTCTCGCCCATATATGGCACCATAGATGCTTCGCCATAACCAATTACCCCTTTATGTTCTACTTTTAGCAACATCAAAGGCGTACTGGTACGCGTAAATTTAGCAATCGAAAAAGGATGTTTTAGTTCTAATTCAAATGGCCTGCAACTAATTTTCATAATCAATCGTCTACTTAGTATATGAGGTAATTACCTTTGTTTATTAACATAACGCCATCGCCATGAAAAACAGCTCAAGATTACGGTATTTTATCTATTTATCCTTAATAATTATTGCCGGATGTACTACAGGAAAAAATGCCCTGCAAAAAGGTGATTACGATTTATCGGTTGAAAAATCGGTAAGCAGGTTGCAAAACTCACCGAAAAACAGTGAAGCCATGCAGGTATTAAAAATGGCTTACGATTTAGCGTTAAAAGATCATTTAAGGAAAATTGAGGAGGCTAAAATGTCTAATGATCTATTCAGATGGGAATCGGTCATGTACGATTATCAGAAAATCAATCAACTGGCAGATAATATCAATAGCTGTCCAGCGTGTTTGGCAATTATTCCAAATCCTTCAAAATACATGAGCGAATTGGCCGAAAGCAAATTTAACGCTGCTGTCGCACGTTATAATTCTGGTTTGGGCTATCTGAACGAAAACAACCGTAAAGCAGCGAAAAAAGCCTATTATGAATTTGAGAAAGTGATCAATCTTCAACCCAATTATAAGGATGTAAAAGCTAAACTGGAAGATGCTTATTGGGCAGCAGTTACGAGGGTTGTGGTGAAACCGATTTTAATAAACAGCAACCTATACAAATTGAGCGGCGATTATTTCCAACAGCAGATTGATCAGTATATTGCGAAATACGCCAGAAACAAATTTGTGATTTTTTATGGTGAAGCGCAGGCTACAGAACAAAAAGTTGTACCCGATCAGGTATTGAGCTTAAACTTCGACGATTTTGTAGTGGGCCAAACTTATATAAAAGAAAGGGTTGAAAAATTAGAACGCGACAGTGTAGTGATTGGGGAAACACGCAATAAAAAACCAATTTACGGCACAGTGAAAGCAACGTTAAGTATTTTCGATAAAAATATTTCGTCGTCAGGATTATTGGATATGAGCATTACGGATTGGAAAACAAAAAAATTGGTTCACCAACAGAAATTTCCAGGAACTTATGTGTGGAGAGATAGCTGGGCAAGTTATAAAGGTGATGATAGGGCGCTTAGTAAACAACAATTAGCCATTACCAAAAGAAGGGAGCAATTACCGCCTCCGCCAACTGCACTGTTTTTAGAATTTACCAAACCCATTTACAACCAGCTGGTTGATGATATCAGTTATTATTACAATAATTACTAAACCTCACCCTGTTTAAGGAACTGCTTTATGCACTACCTGTGCCTCCCTCTCCTGCAGGAGAGGGGAAATGGTGGACAGTACTATACTACCGCCGTTAACAGGGTGAGGTAGTTGTAATCCCTGCGTTAAAATAAAACATCATTGCTTAGCACTAAAAATATAATGGCTAATATTGTAGTGATGAATACCGGCCTATACAATCCTTTCCAAAATTTCGATTTTTTATATAAAACCTGCTTTTTAAGCGGAAAAACATTTAACTCCCCTACAATTCAGGTGCCTTTGCTTCCAAAGTGGTTGCTGGATCAAGCGGGTCTAAGTGGTGAAGAGCAAATCCAATTTCTGGATGAAAGCATCCGTTCGTACAACACATTGGTTATTCCGGTAAATACTGAAATAAACGAGCAGTTTTTAAATCCTTTGGAAGATAAGATCGAGGAGGCCTTCGCACAAGGTTACGATGCTGTTTCTGCATTGCCAGAACTGGATCTTTTCAATTGGATCGGCAAGTTTTTATATGGCTTTGTATATATCGAAATGCATTCCGCACTACGCAAAGAAATGACTGCAGATGGTTTAAACATGTCGCAATCGCTGATGATGAAATTTGCCAACCTGAATTTCATGATGCAAAACCTCTATACCAGCCTGGAGTTTGAAGATTTTACGCCATGGTCTATTACTATAGTAAAACTGGAAAACGCAGAAACACCATTCAGTTTCCGTGATGAGATTAATACTTTAACCTTCTCTTTAAAAATGAAAGATTTTGGTATCATCGCTTGTTTACAGGATAACGGCACCAATAAACGCTATCATCAGGAGATCATTAATGAGATAAAAGGAAAAACCTTAACCGCCGAGCAATTTGAAGAATTGAGCGCCCGCTTTTATTATTCGGCTTATCTTTTTAATCGATTACCTGAATATACCTTTATGCCTGTGGAGGGTACCACATATATTGAAGCGATGCCTTTACGCGGCAATATGACCAAACCACTTTTTGATGTTTGGCAACATAAGATATATGCACAGGTATTGGAAAACTTCTGGAAACCCTGGGGCTATGTGGTATTCGAAATCATAAAAAACCCTGATGAGCCAATGAGTTTCTTCGAAAAACCCTATCTGCCGGCGGCGGGATAACTCAAGGCTACCACCCTAACCTTTAGCGCAGCGGAAGGTTACGCAGTAAACCTAGCCTAAGCGAGTCCACCGAAGGTAATTCATTTCAGGTTCTGTTTTTCAAAGAGATGATTACGGATTAAATTTTCATTATGGAACAGGTAGTTGAAGGGCCTCATCAAATTTTTAAAGGCCTTCCGACAGTCTCAATTTCACAAATTCGCGGCGAAATAATATGGTATAACTTCTTTTCAAAGAAGATCAATTAGTTTCTCCACCTAGGGTCGCCAATTCCGTTTATTTTTAAATCTTGCTGACTGATGGTAAAATTTCCTGTAGACGGTGATGCAAAACCAGGATTAAGGGTTGTAAGCGTTCCGGTATCGTATTTAGCGCCAGCAGTTGCACTACCAGAAATAAACGTTGGGGCAGCAAAGTAGTTGTTAGCTATAAAATTGGCCGCTACAATATTTGTAGAGACCTGATTGGTTAAAATACCTCCGGAATTGGCTACAATATTTTTCGAAAAGTAAATCTCATGTTTGGCCAGTCGAACATAAAATAACCTGTTAGAAGCACCATTGCTAATTCCGTTTAAGGTATTGGTAGCAACAGTAATGATTGCTATTTGGGTAGGGAAATTGGTTGAGCCCACCGGGTCCATCCTAATAAAATCTCTAGCTAAAACAGAGGCATAGACGGTATTGTTGGTGAAATTTAGTGTTTTGGCCAGGCCCGATCTAAAATCGATAAAATCTCCACCATTACATTCAATGTTATTAATGATATTTCCCTTAATGGTTACCGATTCGATGAGTGCTTTTATGTTTACATAGAAAAGCCCTTTAGTATAGTTTCTTACAACTGAATTTTCCAGCACAAAATTGCCATAAGCATTATCAGATGCTTCATCGTAGATAAAAGCCTGATTCCCATTTAGTGAACCGGTACCATCCAATACCACATCTTTAATCGTTAAACCTGCATTAGCTTTAAGTCTCAAAACCATACCGTTAATAATCGGTCTATCAGTTGGTTTGGTTCCCCTTATCGTAATTGATTTTGAGGCAATAACATCTGCATTAACGGTATAAGTTCCTGGTGCAAGCCCAAAAACCGCTCCGGTAGCGGCATTCGCGATCAGGGTGGCCAGGTTATCAGATGGGCTCACCAGTGTCGCACCTGTAAAATTATAAAGCGTGGTAAAAGTAGCCGTTCCCCTAACTTTTGTGCCGGCCAGTAATTTTGCGGAATAATCCGTTTCTCCAGTCAAGCCTGTTATGACGGCTTCTCCAGCGGCAATCTCTGCAGCAGTAACTGTATGGGTGATATTTCCAGGTGTTACAGTAATTGTTGTTGCTGTTTCGCCAGGTGTCCAGTTTAACACAACAGAAGTTGCTGTTAGTTTGGTTTGGTTTACCGTTTGAAAAATTTGTTCGGTATCTGTTTTTGCCATGGTAGTTACCCATTTAGAATCTGCAATAGCCGGTGCAACTCCTTTTACCCTAATTGCATATTGTGTATCACCTATTAATCCGGTAATGGTATAGGGTAATTGTGCAGTAGTAATACTGGCGATCGATTTTACTGGAGTTCCTGTAAAATCGGTATTGTCATATACCTCGATGGCATAAGAAGTGGCGTTTGGCACAGCATTCCAGGTTAATCTAATTCCAGTTTTATTGACTATGCTTGCGGTTAAACCCGGGCTGGAAAAAACCCGGTCCACCGCAAGTTTAGTAATTTCTTCCTGGTTATCTTTTTTACATGCTGATAAACAAACTGTCGCCAGGAGTAAGAAAGTGTATGTAGATCTATTAATCTTTTTCATAACCGCTGGTTTATAAGTTTAAAGGCTTATTGTTTAACATACCGTTAGATGAATCTAAAAATACCTGCCATATTGGCCAATATTGCTGGAGGTTAGGATCTTTTGTGTAAAGGGCATTCCAGTAAGAAACCGTTTCTCCTGTTGTAACCATAGTCCAGGCTTTGTTTGAAGTATAACCCAAAGCAAGGCCCTGCGCATCAGTATCTCCAAATTTTAACCCATAAATTTCTACAGTTTCACCATTGGCCGCTGTACGGTAATAAATTTTGGCAGGTAGGGCGGCATATTTGCCTTGTCTGCTTTCTAATTGCTGTAATTTCGTTTTGGCTTCAGCTAGTTTGGTACCCAGTAAATTCCAGCGGATCAGATCGCTTTTTCTCAACATTTCTCCTGTAAATTCCAATGCTCTTTCATTTACAATTGCATCAAAAAAAGCAGATTTAGACGCTGTGGCCGTAGCCATAAAAGCAGAAACTTTAGCGGGAGCTGTAGGGAAGGCCCTGTCTCTGATCATTTTTAGATATGGAGCCGCTGCTGCCGGTCCGTCAAGATCATTAATGGCTTCTGCAGCCATCAGCACAACATCGGCATAACGCATGTACATCCAGTTTAATCCATCATCATTGGTTGCAGTTACCCTTCTTTTCATCCATTCATAACGATATTTGCCAAAATACAAACGGCCAAGCGATGAAGGAACCTGTATTGCACCTTTTGTTCCATCGCCACCGTCCCACTCATAAGGCACTACTGTTACATCTCTACGCACGTCATCATTATCATACTCGTATAACATAATTGGGTTTGGTCCATCAGTTCCACCTTTATTCTGACCGGTGTACTGGTCTGTTTTAATGTGTCTTACACCCAAATCAAAAATTACACGGCCCCGGCCATCGCTAAATGGGATTTCCCACATCGATTCTAAACCTGCCGCGCCGCCTTCCTCATTCAATTTTCTAAAAACTTCTTCAAATCCAAGGAGCCTCAATTTGCCACTGTTAATAATCTCCATACACTCTTTTTTGGCAATGGCATACATTTTATCATGCGATAATTCAGGGTCTGAACTTAATTTTATTGTTCCATCCAGTCGTTGTGCGTAACCACCTGCGGCTAATGCCAGGCGCGCCCTTAAGCCCTTTGCAAAAGCCTTATTTACCCGCTCCACTTTCGCTGTTGTGGTGTTCTCGCCAGGCCAGGGCAGGTAACCTGCAGCTTCATTTAAATCGGCCAGTAATTGTTTGTAAATTACATCTCGATCACTTCTGGGCAGGTAAGCTGTCGCGCTACTGATCGGTTCAAAACGTGCAGGCACGTCGCCCCAGCCTTTTATCAGGTCGTTGTATATCACAGCCCTTAATGTTAAAATTTCACCCAGGATCTGTGCCATTGCAGGGTTACTTTCTATATTGCCATAAGCTCTAATACCCCTTATGGCCAGGTTGGCTCTTTCAATACCTTCATAAAATTTAGCCCATGCATTATCTGTAGTGTTCATTTGGCTATTGTTCACATTACAGTTGTAATTAGAGAGTTTGGCTTTGTCATCATCAACCGATTTTAAAGTATTGTATACTTCTGTATCATTGTTAAGCCCGTAGAACACTAAAAAACGGCCTCTGTATGAATTGGTTTCTCCGAACGATTGAAGTACACCAGCTATCGAGCCTTCAGCTAAACTTGGCGTAGAAAAAATCACAGACTCATCTAATGAAGATTTTGTTGGTGCATCTAACGTTTTTTTACAGCTACTAACCAGTGTTATTCCTGCAATTACCAATAACGAATATATAACTTTTTTCATTTTCTTGAAATTGAATGGTCTTCTAAAAATTAACGTTTAGTCCGAATAAGTACGATTTACTTCTTGGGTAAGCAGCGTAATCAACGCCTGGTGTAAGCGGAGTGTTCCGTCTGGTCGAAACCTCTGGATCGAAACCGGTATAATTGGTCCATAACCAAACGTTATAAGCAGAAGCATAAAACCTTAATTTCTTCATTTTTAACTTACGCGATATTTTTTCAGGCAGGGTATAACCTAGCGTAAGGGTCGATAACCTTAAAAATGAACCATCTTCCACAGCCCAATCGCTTAATACAAAAGTTCTGGTATATGGCGACCATAAAGTGGTGTTTGCATTCATGGCTGATAATTCTGCAGGATCATTACTAATTGTTCCGTCCGCTCTTAAATTTGTCCACCGCTGTCCGCTTTCCATAACTGAAATCATGTTTCTTGAAGCGTATTTGCTGGTAGAGGTATACTCGATTTTATTGGCATTATATACATCGTTACCATAACTCCAGTTAAAGAATGCACCAATATCAAAGTTGTAAATTCTCGAATTAAGCGAGAAACCACCGGTGTTTAATGGGTTGGTATTACCGATGATAGACCGGTCGGACAGATCAATTTTTCCATCTCCGGAAATGTCTTCAATTTTCATTGTGCCAGGGCGTACAGTACCTACAAATGAAGTAGCATCAACTACACCTGGCTTTAATGTCCATTTGCCGCTTGTGGCATTATAACCGGTAAAATCAGATACTTCGTATCTGCCGGCACTTTTATATCCGTAAATACGGCCAATGGACGCCCCCTCTTCTACCAGATAATCTACGCCAACTTCTGTTGATGCCCATCCCGAGGTACCATTAATGTTTTTAACAGAACCTAAAGAAATCACCTTGTTGCGGTTAAAGCTGATATTTGCATTGACTGTTAAGTCGAAATTCTTTTCTTTTATTGCTGTCCAGTTCAATGAAAATTCTAAACCTTTATTCTGTGTCTGGCCCAGGTTACGGTACTGTGCATCATAGCCTGTACCTCCAACAGGGAATAAGATCAAAAGGTCTTTTGTTTTATTTAAGTAGGCATCAATTGTACCTGTAACTTTAGAATCAAATAAAGCAAAATCCAGCCCGATGTTTCTGGTAATGGTAGTTTCCCATTTTAAATCGGGGTTTGCCATGATTTTCGATGCCGCCCAGTAGTTGTTGAAACCATTTATCCAGGTGGTGTTATAATTTTGGAACGATTGGGTAATTTGGCCTGAAGGAATATTGTTGTTACCTGCGGCGCCATAACTCCCCCTTAACTTTAGATCGGTTAACCAGGATTTTGTATCGTTCATGAATTCTTCCTGAGAGATTCTCCAGCCTGCAGAAACCGATGGAAAATAACCCCAGTGGTTTACGGCAGAGAATTTAGAGGAACCATCGGCCCTGAATGTTGCACTTAATAGATATTTGCCTTTATAATCGTAATTGGCTCTACCAAAAAATGAGAATAATTTATCATCTGGTAAAAAATTGTTATCTATTATTGAAGCTTTACCCTGCGTGGTTAATACCCTGGTTTGGTCGAATGTAAATGTTTTTGGAAAGCCACGAACTTCGGTAGTTAAGGTATTTTGCTCAGTTTTGATAAATTCCTGACCTAATAAAACATTCAGGTTATGGCTTTTTCCAAGGATTTTATTAAAGTTATAATTAAGTGTATTCGTATTCCTAAAACTATTTCTAATGGTATTCATGGAGTTGAGTACAGGAAGGTTCGGGTAATCGGCCAGGTTTTTTACATAGTAAGTTGTAATGCCGTAAAAGCGATCCTGATCATTCCTAAATCCATCGTAACCTACTTCAGACCGAAGTTTCAAATTATCAATGATTTCGTAAGTTGCTGCTGCATTAACGTTATAGGTTTTACGGTGCGCATATTGGTCATTATCAGAAATGGCTACCAAAGGGTTGTATAAATTAAATTCATCATTAGTATCTGTTGATGCTGTTAGTCCTGGTACTGGAAACGACGGATATAAGATGGCATACTTCAGCCTTGAATCTGCAGATGACTTTTCATTTTGCTCATTGGTCCCTCCGCCATTTGTTTTGGTATCAGCATAGCGAAACCCAAAATCCAATGTGAGTGCATCGTACAATTTATGATTCAGCTTGAAATTGATATTTTGTCTTTTAAAATCAGACATTTGCATAATGGCCTTATCGGTAACAAAGCTGTGGCTTAGGCTGTATTTGGTTTTGTCGCTTCCGCCGGTAATGCTTAAATTTTGGTTAAAAGTTGTTCCGGTACGTCCAAATGTCAGGTCCTGCCAGTTATTTTCAGCAATATTATCATATAGATCTCTATCCTGATAATTTCCGAAATATTGTGTGTAATCTGTTAATGAACCATCTAATAATGCGCGTTCGTATTGCCAGTGCACATAATCAGAAGCGGATAAAACGCCTAGTTTTTTAGCTAATTTTCTTGTTCCCCCAAAAACATTATAGGTAATATTGGTTTTCCCATCTTTACTGTTTTTGGTTGTAACCAGTATTACGCCATTGGCACCCCTTGAGCCATATATGGCTGTTGATGATGCATCTTTTAATACATCAATTGATTCGATATCTTGCGGAGCAATGTCGGCTATAGAGGTTACAGGAAAGCCATCAACAATGTAAAGTGGCGAGTTATCTCCTGTAATAGATCCACCTCCTCTTATCCTGACATTAATTTGTGCATCTGGCGAACCTTCTGAAGTTGAAATACTAAGGCCAGCTACACGGCCCTGTATGGCTTCAAGCGCAGAAGAAACAGGAGCAGCAGCAATTACATCAGCACCTATAGATGATACCGCACCGGTGAGGTCTTTCTTACGTACAGTTCCATAACCCACATTTACGGTAACTTCCTGTAAAGTATTGGCATCTTCCTCTAAAATTACATCCATTTTTGATTGGCTGCCCATGGGAACAGAACGGGTTTTATAACCGATGTAGGTAAATACCAAAACGGCATCTTTAGCAGGCGCCATTATTTTGTAAATACCATTGGCATCGGTCCTTGCACCTATCTTCGTATCTTTAACGGTTACACTAACGCCAACCAAAGATTGTCCTGTAGTTTTGTCCTTTACCATTCCGGTAACCTGCCTGGTTTGAGCATATGTTATGGAAGATCCAAAAAAAGAGAAAAATGCTAAAAAGAGTAGAACTCTGCTCATAATTTATTTATTTGATGTGATTTGGTTATTTAAGCTCCTGCAATCGCTTGCATGTAGAATATAATTCTATTTCAGAATGTTATAGTTATTTTATATTTGGTTACATTGGGTTAACAATTTTACAAACTAAAAAGCAATTGAAACCAGATTTAACTAAAAAAGTGTGCAAACGTTCCCAAAAACGTTAATTTAACGTTTATAATATCAGTGCACAAATCGCCCTTAAGAGATATTTTTTGTAACTTGTACGCAATACGAACATGAGATTTGAAACATCTACCATAAAAGATATTGCTAAAGCACTCGGGCTGTCAACTTCAACGGTTTCCAGAGCTTTAAGAGACCGTTACGAAATCAGTGAAGAGACTAAAAAACTGGTTTTGGCCTATGCCGAAAAGGTTAATTACCGTGCCAATCCCATTGCCCGCAGCTTAAAAGAACGCCGGAGTTATTCTATCGGCATTATTGTGAGTGAAATTGCCAATAATTTTTTTTCGCAGGTCATCAATGGTATCGAGTCAATCGCTTATGATAAGGATTATCATGTGATTATTTCTCAAAGCCACGAATCATACAAGCAGGAAAAACTAAACGTAGAGCACCTGGCATCGCGTTCTATTGATGGTTTGCTAATTGCGTTATCGTCTGAAACGCAGGATATTGATTATTTAAGGCAATTGTATGCTAAAGGTTTGCCTATTGTATTTTTTGATCGCGTGCCGGTTGATTTTGAAACTCATAAAGTAATTGCCAATAACTTTAAAGGCTCGTTTGATGCCACAGAACACCTGATCCTGTCAGGAAAAAGAACTATTGCGCATTTAACGAATTCCGAAAACCTTTCCATAACAAAAGAAAGGCTGGCAGGTTATACAGCCGCTTTAGCTAAATATCATATCGGATTTAGGCCCGAATTGGTGAAATATTGTCAACATGGAGGGATGCATAGCGCTGAACTGGAGCAAGCAGTGAAAGAACTGTTACCGCTTAAACCCGATGGGATTTTTATTTCAAGCGACCGCTTAACCACAGGTTGTATTATGGCGCTAAAGAAAACCAATCCTGAAGTGGCACATAAGCTAGCAATTGCAGGTTTTACCAATTCCAATCTGGTTGATTTATTTTCGCCATCCCTAACGTCAGTGAAGCAGCCAGCATTTGAAATGGGTCAGGTAGCTACCGAATTATTGATTTCAATGATTGAAGCTAAAAGGCCCGTAACCGAATTCGAAACCCGGATTTTGGATACAGAATTGGTCAATATGGCGAAGCGGTGAGTGACTGGCCATAAGCCGTTGGCGGTTAGCGTTTAACGCTATTCAAATAAGCACTCCTATTTAGCAGGCGTTCTGATTATGCGCCTCGTATGAACGCTTATCGCTAAGCGCCGAACACTACTTTCATAAATCTTACTTCCTCCATATTACATTTAACATTATCCCTCTTTTAATTACCTTTGCAGGATGGTAGAAATCATATTAAAAAAGGGCAAAGAGAAAGCGGCACTACAAAGGCACCCATGGGTATTTTCTGGAGCATTGGAAAAAGTAAAGGGAAAACCCAAAGATGGTGATGTGGTAAAAGTTTTTGCTTTCGATCATGAATTTCTAGCCTATGGATATTTCAACAGCAATTCGCGTGTTGCTGTCCGCCTTGTAGAATGGGACGAAACTCAGGCCATTGATCATGGCTGGTACCAGAACCGCTTGAAACAAGCCATTGCTTCGCGTCAGTTTATTTTAAACGAAGAGACCAATACTTGTCGTTTGGTTTTTAGTGAAGCCGATTTTCTGCCAGGCCTAATTGTTGACAAATACGCCGATTTTCTTTCTTTGCAGATTTTAAGCACTGGAATAGAGAAGGTAAAAACAGCAATTGTAGAAATTTTAAAAACTGAATTAAATCCAAAAGGAATATTTGATAAAAGTGATGCAACTGCACGTACCCACGAGGGTTTACCAATTGAGAATGGATTACTTTGGGGTGAAAATCCACCAGAATTTTTGGAGGTAAAGGAGAACGGAATTATTTATCATATTAACATTGCAGAGGGACAAAAATCAGGTTTTTACTGTGACCAACGTGATAACCGAAGTATTTTAGCGAGTTATACAAAAGGCAAAAAAGTTTTAGACTGTTTTAGCTATAGTGGAGGTTTTAGCCTGAATAGCTTAGCGAATGGCGCTGCAAGCGTTACCAGCGTAGATAGCTCAGGTTTAGCTGTTGAAACCCTGAAACAAAACATAGCCTTGAACCAATTTGATGGCGATAAAGTAACCGCCATCCAGTCGGACGTGAATAAACAACTCAGGGCTTTTAAAGAAGCTGGTGAATGGTTTGATGTGATTGTGCTTGATCCACCTAAATATGCACCATCACGTTCAGCCTTAGACCGTGCTGCGAGGGCATATAAAGATTTAAACCGTTTAGGTATGCTATTGCTAGAAAAGGGTGGTCTTTTGGCAACTTTCTCCTGCTCAGGTGCCGTTGATATCGAAACCTTTAAACAGATCATTGCCTGGGCAGCGCTTGATGCAGGGAAGGAAGTACAGATTATTAAACAATTCAGCCAACCGGAAGATCATCCGGTACGGATTTCCTTTCCTGAAGGGGAATACTTAAAAGGATTGTTGTTGAGGGTACTATAAGGTATACTGGCCGATCTATTTTAATCACCAAGACACGGCTGCCAAAGTTATTTTGAAATAACCAGATGTTACCGTGTCTTAGGAATAAATTGAAATTTAATACCTGATTATCCAACCATCACTTTAGCGGTAATGGCCAATCTGTTCCAGGCATTAATAGTCACTATTGCCATAATAATTTGCGCTAATTCCTGTTCATTAAAAAAGCTTGCCGCTTTTTGATAAGTGGCATCAGAAACATGGTGACTGATTAAGGTGACTTCTTCTGTTAAAGCTAAAACAGCTTCTTCTTGTGGTGTGAACAAGGTAGTTTCACGCCAGGCATTTAATAAATACAAACGTTGTTCGGTTTCACCTATTTTACGGGCATCAGTTGCATGCATGTTTAAGCAAAATGCACAGCCATTAATTTGCGATGCACGCATTTTAATCAATTCCAAAAGAATTGGATCCAGTTTGCTGGTTGATAAATATTTCTCTAAACCATACATGGCCTGGTAAGCTGCAGGTTCTACTTTTGGGATATCAATTCTATTTTCCATTTTATTTGTTTTTTGATTATGATGTAAAGTTCCACATCCTGACCCTGAAAAAACTTAATGTAGTTTAAGAAATGATTATTTAACCGCAAAGGACACCAAGGCTTTCGCAAAGTGCGCATAGGAGGGCTAAGAGTCTTCTTAGTTCGCCATTTAAATGTTACTGGAAAAATTGGTGCGATTCATTTCGACCGCAGAGAAGAAATCTATGGGTAATTCTTTAATAACAGAACGTACATATTTCTCCATTCCGATTTGCTCCGGTCGAAATGATGAAAATCAGTAAGCCCAGTCCTGCGTGCTTCGCGTTTCTTCCTCTGCGTACTTTGCGGTTAACAACGATTATTTCTTCGCCCTGATTTTACTTAAAAACTCAGGGGTAAAACCCAGGTAAGAGGCCAACATATACTGAGGCACGCGTTGTACAAACTCGGGAAATAAATGATTAAAATTGCGGTATCGCTCTTCCGCTGTTTGGCTATAAAGAAATTTGATCCTTCTCTGCGATGCCTGATGATTTTTTTGGAGGATCAATCTAAAATATCGTTCCAGCTTGGGTAATTTTTGGAACATTTCATCATAGCGATGATTTTCAATAGCGATCACTTCGGTTGCTTCGGCCGCCTGTATGTAAAATTCAGATTGCTCCTGAAAAAGAAAGCTGGTCAGATCAGTAATCCACCAGTTTTCTATGACAAATTGAATAGTCTGCTCAGCACCTTTTATATCAATGAAATATAGCCTTAAGCAGCCTTTCACAACAAAATAATTTGCCCTGCAGATTTGCCCTTGTTCTAATAAAAAGCCTTTCTTTTTAACAGATAGCGGTTGCAGAAACGGAGTAAGAATTTCTTGGTCATCCACACCCCAATCAATAAATTTTTTAATGTGCTGAAAAATTGCGCTACCCATTGCTAATTTATTTACCAGACAAAAATAATGATAACCATCACGATTTGGCTGAATTAAATTTTAGGCTTAGTTTGAAAGTATAAGCAAGAACCTTTAGGTCGCCTACATATCTGCGGCTTTTAAAATATCACTAGCATAATTGCCCCAGTCTTTTAAAGCACCTTTTAAAATGTCACTTAGTTGTTTTTTATCAACAGGCTTTCCTTTAGCGGGCGCTTTAAGCTTGTCATCAGCTATTTCTATATCCTTAACCGCAGTAGCGAACCAGGTAATATGTTCACGCGGTAGTGCTACACCCAGTATCATTCCCGGCAACCCATTAAAAGTTTCTGGCCCTCCTGATACAGGAATGCTTTCTGTGTAAAAAGCAACCACATAAATCGAATCCATTATTAAAGCGTTTGCCCTACGGCAATCGTAACCAGCAATGGTTCTAAACTCGTCCGTTATTTTCCAGTTGATCTTACGGACAGAATCTTTGACCAGGTAGGTTTCTTCGTAAACTGATTTTTGATTGATGCTCGTGCCCGACTTTAAATTTGTTAATATAATATTGTTCTGTTTGGCAGAAGCGAAATTGCTGGCCCAATTGTTATTAGTGCTTTCATCAGCTAGTGGATTAAAGAATGTGAGGTCATTTTTAAAAATAAGCTCACTTTTCAAAGTTTTAAACTGTGGGTTATTTTTTTGGTATTGTTCCAAGGCTTGGGCACTCCAAAAATTGTCAGGGTAACGTTTCGCCTGGTCTTTGAGCAAAGCATATATATTAATCTTTTTTTCAAATTCAATAATACCCTGGTTTACAAACCTGGCATTTTGTGCCATTGCATAATTTATAGTGCAAATAAGCATGAGTATAGCGTGTTTTAGTTTCATCTAAAATTTTTCAAAATATCTGTTTTAAACTATTTCTTTGATAGCAATGCAAATTATTTTTGAGGTGTTCCTCCACCCATTTTGTTAAAATCCCAAACTAAAGAGAACATAAAATATCGGCTGATATTATTGTAATTGGTTTGGGTAATCATATTTGAATAAGCAGATCGCCTGAAGCCCCGGTTTTGGTTAAACAGATCGTTTCCTCTGATGGTAAACTTCAAATCTTCTTTTTTAAAGAACGATTTTGTAATGGAAGCATTGATAATGACCTGTTCAAAACTGGTATCAAATGCCTGCGATTTAGGTGTATAGCTGTACTCTCCATCCGCCTGGAGTTTGATTTTCTTCGGTAAAGTGAAACTCATGCTTCCCCAGCCCTGTACGCCCCAGCCTTTATTAGATCGATCTTTTTGTAAAGAGGCTACCTGTGCATTGTAACTTGGACCAAAACTTAGAGAAATTTCACTTTTATCTTTATATCTGCTAATATCCAAAGTGGGGCTAAAACGGTTACTTACAATCTGATTTAATTCTACCTCGTTACTGAACTGACTTTTCACATAATTATAACTGGTATTACCCCCTGCATTCACACTTAAGCCAACTTCTGTATCAAATAAAAATTTCAGTTTTTTACTTATACTACTATAAATATTATAATTAACAGGGGTTTTATCTGAGAGATTCACTGACCTGGCAATTGTCTTTCCTGAACTATCGGTTTCTGTGTTGCTAACAATGGCTTTATTTACGAAGCCAAAATTACCACTGATGTATACTGATCGTTGGCTTAGCACTTTATAAGAATTATAGCTGGCACTAAAGCGATTATTAAATGATGGTGCAAGATCAGGGTTACCTAATGGTAGATACAGTGGATTATCATTTACTTTTACAGGTTGCAATTGATTCACTGTAGGTTGATTGGTGTTTCCATTATAGCTGATGCGTAAAGATTTTTGAGCAGAGAATTTATATAGGTAGCTGGCCTGTGGTAGCCAGTTAACAAAACTTCTTTGATAATGTTGACCGGAAAGCTGTTCCAGCTGATCAAAATTTACAGCGCTTACTTTACTCCCAAAACTAACGGTTGTTTTAGGCTTTTTATAATTAAGGATTGCTCCAGCCTGATTAATGTATTGCGTGGCTTTAAAATCATTGCTGAACTCTTTATCTAATACATCGTAATTCCCAGGTACCGATTGATTAAAAGATTTACGGTCAGAACGACTATCGTTAAGACTAAATCCATAATTTAAAACTAATGCCAACGATTTGCTTAATGGCTCATTATAAGTTACATTGGTATTTAAAACGGAATTATGTGTGTTGTTCGTTTTAAACTGATCGGTTACCTCACCTCCATTTTTTACACCTGCTTCATTAAAATACTTTACATCCGAATATAAAAATCCTTTACTATTGATCTGATTGATCATTTGACTAATGCTCACTGAAAAATTACGCCCCGGTTTTTTAAGCTTCTTGGTATAAAATGCAGAAATGTTAAAATTCTGCTCCTTACCATCATTGCTGTTCCTTTGATTATTACTATTTAACATCGTATTGTTGCCACGTAAACCCTCGCTATTTGAGTTAGAAGTATTGTCGCTGTTTTTAAGCATTCCATCAACTGATACCTTTAAATTACTTGTGGTATCTAACTTAATGGTATAAATAGCATCCAGTTTCTGCCTAAATACATTCCGGTCAGAGTTTTCATCGGTAGTAGTGTTAATGATTCCGTCTGGCAAATTGTTTTGGCTGATGGTATTTTTAGTGGTTTTAATACCTAAAGCGCCCAGCTTATAATTGGTATTAATGGTTTCCTTATCATTATTCCATTTATTATCATAATGTACGCCGCCGGTTATTGCCCTTGGTATACCCTCTCCATAATAATTACCACTTTCCAGTTCGTCTCCACTACCAAAGCTAAACCACATACTCCCGTCATCACCCATTTGCATGTTATCATTTCCTGTACCCAGTTTGTTATTGTCCTGCCAGCTTAGTCCTGTTGTACCATTATTTCCAGTTGTGCCATATACAGAAAACTTCTGTTTGGCTTTAAAGCGATTGAATAATACCTGTCCCTTATAAAAATCGTGAGTACCATAACCGGCATCAACTTTGCCGAAATAACCGCTTTTTTTGTCTTCTTTTAGTTTGATATTGATGGTTTGTGTTTTCTGTCCGTCGTCAACACCGGTAAAAGCTGCCTGATCGCTTGATTTTTCATAAAGTTGTACCTTATCTACCATATCTGCCCTTAAATTTTTGGTAACGAGGGTTGGGTCATCACCAAAAAACTCTTCACCGTCAACCAGTACTTTTGGTACAGTTTTACCCTGTGCAGTAATTTTTCCATTTTTATCTACCTGTATACCAGGCAGTTTTTTTAGCAGGTCTTCTACCTTATCATTCGGCTGGATGTTGTAACTTGAAGCATTGAATTCTGTCGTGTCACCCATAATCTTAATGGCTGCTTTTTCTCCCTTGATAATTACATCAGCAAGTATTTTGGCCATTCCGGTAAGATTAATCTTCCCATAATCTTTTACCTGGGTGGTAGAATCGAGGGTGAAATGATCCACGAAATCAGCATATTTCGGATAGGAAACCAATAAAATAAATCTACCGTTTTTAATTCCCGTAAGTTCGAATGTACCATTTTCTGCTGCGCGCGTAAATTTTACCAAAGTAGAGTCCTTTGCATTTAGAATCGCAATAGATGTTCCTGATAGAATTGTTGTTGAGGCGGTATCAATGGTTCGGCCTTTAATGGTATGAAGGCTTTGTGCTTTGGAATGCGTAATGATAAAAATGAAAAGACATAGCGAGAGCATCAAACGTTTCATAGACAGGATTTGGTTTTGTTTGCCGAATATAAACTAATGGATTAGTTATTCGAAATGATTTAACCTTTTTTAACATTAAAACCTAAATACAAGTTTATTTTGATCTTCGGTTTACTAACCAATCATTTTTCGTATAGGTTAATTCAGCGTTCGTCTATAAATAAAAGTGCATGGTATAATAGCCCATAACTGGCTGAAACGTTTTTACTATACCGCAGTCTTAATTACAAAACTACCTAATAATTAGGGATTTAAAATAAAAATTTATAAACATAAAAATATTAAGGTCATGAAAACTTCTATCAAAAATTTATTCGCAGCAGCATTGGTAATGATTACTTTAAGCAGCGCAACAGTTGTAGCAAATGCAACAGAAAATAATGCCAGTTATACTGCATTAACAAAAGTTAAAAACATCAGCAAAATTGTAGTGTCAGGAAACGTGAAACTGATCCTTGTTCAGGACGCCAAAGAAAGTGTTGAGGTATATGATCAATACTACACCAAAAATGCATTGGTGCAACAACAGGGGGAAGCGCTCAGAATCAGCTCTTTTGATAAAAATGCCTTAACCGTAATTGCTCACGTAAACAACTTGACTGCTATTGAAGCTTCAAATACCGCAAATGTAATTACAGCCGGAAATTTTAACCTGTTAAACCTAAGCGTTGTTTTAAATGATGAGGCAACGGCAGATATTAAATCCAATACCGTTAGTTTATCAACAAACGTTAAAGATGGTGCATCCTTAAAATTAGAAGGGACTACCCATTTACACCGAGCTATAATGGGTATAGCATCCAAAATCAATGTAGACGGTTTTACAGCTGAGGAGAGTAGTATCAGATTAACCGGGAAATCACTTTTAGCAAATAACAAGTCCCGTTATGATGACATACAGGTTTCTTTATTAGAAAAACTATTCTAACCCCATCATATATTTACTTTAAAGGCGCTAAATTTAAGTTTAGCGCCTTTTTGTTTTTATAAAGCTAGCTGGTCTGGATTTCAAATCCCGACCAACAAAATTTGAAATCCTGACCAACAAATTAAATCAAAGGTCAAATTTAATACCCTGTGCCAATGGCAACGTATTCGAATAATTGATGGTATTGGTTTGCCTGCGCATATAAGCTTTCCAGGCATCCGATCCACTTTCACGGCCGCCACCTGTCTCTTTCTCTCCGCCAAAAGCTCCACCTATTTCAGCGCCTGAAGTACCGATATTTACATTGGCTATACCACAATCAGAGCCATTAGCAGATAAAAACTGCTCTGCCTCTCTCAAATTCAAAGTCATAATAGCTGATGATAATCCTTGCGGAACAGCATTTTGTAAGGTAATGGCCTCGTCTAATGTTTTATATTTGATCAGGTATAAAATTGGAGCAAACGTTTCATGTTGAACAATTTTGAAGTCATTCTGAACCGCTGCAATGCATGGCTTTACGTAACATCCGCTGGTATATTCATTGCCAGATAAAACGCCGCCTTCTACCACAAAATTACCGCCTTCGGCCTTACATTTAGCTATAGAATCTAAATAGGCTACAACCGCATCGGTATCAATTAACGGACCTACGTGGTTATTTTGATCTAAGGGATCGCCAATACGCAACTGTTCATAAGCTTTAACCAGTTTCGCGGTAAAGGCATCATATACACTTTCATGGATAATTAACCTCCTGGTAGACGTGCAACGCTGGCCCGCTGTGCCAACCGCACCAAATACCGCACCGATTAAACTCATATCTAGATCGGCATGTTCTGATATAATAATGGCATTATTGCCCCCGAGTTCCAAGAGGCTTTTTCCTAACCTTGCGCCAACAGCAGCAGCTACTGCCTTGCCCATGCGTGTTGATCCGGTAGCAGAAATTAATGGAATTCTTCCATCGTTGGTCATGAGTTCGCCAATTTCCCGATCTCCCAGAACCAGACTGCATACGCCATCGGCTATATCATTATCCTTAAAAACCTTTGCTATAATATGTTGGCAGGCTATGGCGGTTAAAGGTGTTTTTTCTGATGGTTTCCAGATGCAAACGTTACCGCAAACCAAAGCCAGGGCTGCATTCCAACTCCATACGGCTACAGGAAAATTAAATGCAGAAATAATCCCTACAATACCCAGCGGATGCCATTGCTCATACATGCGGTGACTCGGGCGCTCGCTGTGCATGGTTAAACCATACAACTGCCTGGATAAACCTACTGCGAAATCACAGATATCGATCATTTCCTGTACTTCGCCCAGGCCTTCCTGTAAACTTTTTCCCATTTCATAAGAAACTAAAGTGCCCAGGGCATCTTTATTTTCACGTAATGCATCGCCAAATTGGCGCACCACTTCTCCTCTTTTTGGGGCCGGAACCGAACGCCAGGTTGTAAAAGCTTCTTGTGCTTTCATCACAACAGTATCGTAATCAGCTGCGCTGGCAACTTTAGCCGAAGCAATCAGCTTGCCATCCACAGGAGAATAGCTTTCCAATGTTTTTGCATTTGCGGCCCCGCCCCAATTACTTCCAATACTGTAGGCCGCATTTTCTGCCTCTACGCCTAATCTGTTTAAAATGGATTGAATATCTGTAGCCATATTTTTAACGATTTACACAAAAAAACAAAAAAATAAGGGAATGCAAACAACGTTTTGCCCTTAACTTTATCACAATTCTTAATATCTTGCGCTATACTACCATGCAATGAAAAACATCAAATTATTATTTATCGCCCTTTTATGCTTCGGGCTAGGCCTTAACGCGCAGACTAAAAAGGCGACCAATACCCTACTTTGGGAAGTATCTGGAAACGGATTAAAGAAACCATCTTATTTATTTGGAACACATCATTTTACAGATAAGCAGTTTGCAGATACCATGCATGTTTTACAGCAAAAATTAAAATCGGTTGATGGTGTAGTAGGGGAAATTGTAATGGATGGTACCTTGCAAGGGCGGATGGCCCCATTTTTAGTGATGAAAAATAATACGCTGGATAGTTTATTTACTCCGGCTGAATACAAAGAGGTAGACGATTATATCAAAGCCAGGAATCCGGCTGTAAACTTAAAACAATTAAACAAGTTTAAACCAGCAATGGTTGGTGTGCTGATGATGCTTCTTGATAACCCCGAAATGAGAAAACTGACCAATGGCATAGACGAAAGCTTTCAAAAATATGCCAAAGACAATGCTAAATCCATACATGGCTTAGAAACTGCCGAATATCAGGGGGCACTTTTGTTTGATGACGACCTGCAAAAACAGAAAAAAGCCTTGCTTAAATCGGTAAGAGAATCGGATAAAAATAAGCTAAAACTGCAAGAATTAACCGCCTATTACCTGGCGCAGGATATCGATAAATTAACCCAATTCTTCAAAACGCAGGATGAAGAAACCAAAGAGTTTATGACCGAGATGCTCAAAAACCGGAATCAACGCTGGTTAGATCAACTTCCTGCCCTGATGGAAAAAGAATCATTGTTTATCGCCGTTGGTGCCGGCCATTTAGTGGGTGAAGAGGGCCTGATAAAAGGACTACAAGATAAAGGTTATACCTTAAAACCAATAGGAACCAATTAGGTAAGGTAGAAAAGTGAATGGTAATTACCGCAATTCTTAATACCTTGCCATCAAGATACTGACTTATAAAAATCAAAAATGAATAAGAAAATTATTGCCTGCGGCGTATTATTAGCCGCTGTTTTTGCAACTAATCCGCTTTTGGCACAGGAACAAGCTGCGGGGAAATCAAACCTCAGCGTTTACCGCGTCACTCCAACTAAGATTAACGATCTGGTACATACCAAGCTAGATGTTTCATTTGATTACGCCAAACGCTATCTATACGGTAAAGCCTGGATAACCTTAAAACCTCATTTTTACACTACCGATTCCCTTACGCTTGATGCGCAAGGGATGGACATTAAAACGGTTGCGTTGGTTGGCGCCAAAGGAAATACCCCCCTAAAATACACCTACAATGACAATAAACTGTATATCAATTTAAACAAAAAGTATGCTAATACCGAAAAATATACGGTATACATTGCTTATACGGCTAAACCCGATGAATTGAAAGTTAAAGGGAGTGCGGCTATAACCGATGCTAAAGGTTTATATTTTATCAATCCTGATGGTACTGATAAAAATAAGCCAACACAGATCTGGACACAGGGCGAAACTGAATCTTCATCGGCCTGGTTTCCAACCATTGATAAACCTGACCAGAAAACAACCCAGGAAATTTCGATGACGGTAAAATCGAAATACACCACCCTGTCAAACGGAAAAATGGTGGGCCAAAAAAACAACGCCGACGGAACAAGAACCGATACCTGGAAAATGGATTTACCGCATTCACCATACTTGTTTATGATGGCTATAGGTGAATTTAAAATCACCAAAGACAATTATAAAGGTAAAGAAGTAAGCTATTACCTGGAGCCTAAATATGCACCTTACGCGAAACAGATTTTTGGTAAAACGCCTGATATGATCCAGTTTTATAGCAATTTATTGGGTGTAGATTATCCATGGAATAAATATGCGCAGGTGGTAGCCAGAGATTATGTTTCCGGAGCGATGGAAAATACGACAGCTACCTTACATGGAGAACAAGTGCAAAAAACAGACAGGGAGCTGTTGGACGGAACCGAAGAAGGTACCATAGCACATGAGCTTTTCCACCAGTGGTTTGGCGATTATGTGACGGCTGAGTCGTGGTCTAATTTAACCATGAACGAATCTTTCGCCACCTTTGGCGAGATCATCTGGCATGGACGTGATGCCGGCAGGGATGCGGAAGATAAATCGCGTTACGAAAAATTACAATCTTATCTCGGTTCCACTAAAAAAGGCGAAAGCCCGGTTTTGGCCCGCTTTTATTATAACGATAAAGAAGATATGTTTGATAATATCAGTTATGCTAAAGGATCGGTCATTCTTTACGCCTTAAAAAACCAAATGGGCGATGAAGCTTTCTATAAATCGCTTAACCGTTACCTGACTACCAATGCCTTTAAAAATGGCGAAACACACCAATTGCGTTTAGCCATGGAAGATGTTACCGGAAAAGATTGGAGCCCTTATTTTAATCAGTGGTATTACCAAGGTGGTCATCCGATTTTAAGTATCGATTATGGCTATGAAAACGGCAAGGCAACCATTAAAATTAAACAAACACAAGATACCAGTGTGCAAACCTTTACATTGCCGATTAAACTGGATATTTATGCCGGCGGTAAAAAAATCAGGAAAGAAATTCTGATCAATAGCCGTGAGCAGAATTTTAGTTTTGAAGTGGGTGCTAAACCAGATTTAATCGATTTTGATGTAGATAAAATCTTAGTCGGCGAAACCAACGACAATAAAACGGCCGAAAACTATTATTTCCAATATAAAAATGCGCCAAGTTATGCCAATAGAATTGAAGCCTTACAATTTATTATGCAGAGCAAAGCCAATAGCGGTCAAATGGTGTTATTGGAAGGCTTAAAAGATAAATCGGCAGATTTACGTGCATTAAGTATTGCTGGCATTAATTTAGAAGATGCCCAGATTAAAGCAGCAGCTTTACCAATTTTACTTCAGATGGCCAAAACAGATAAAAATACCGAAGCAAGATCAGCAGCCATTGTGAAATTGGCTGAAACCGGAGACCAGACCTATAAAGCATTAATATTGGAAAGCTTAAAAGATAGATCATACAAAGTAATTGCTGCCGGTGTTGATGGCTTGGCTAAACTGGCACCGCAGGAAACGATGTCGGCCATAGCAGGGTTGGATGAAGATACGAGAGCACATATAGCCCCATCAATCGCAACCCTATACATCAGCGATCCAAAAGATGACTATCAGGCATTTTATGATAATATCATGCTCACAGGCGATCGGGATAACGTGTTTGGTGTAGTTGGTCAGTATTTTCAGTATTTAAGAGCCAATACCAACCCGGCAGTTACCGAGCAGGGTATAAAGAATATTGGTAACGCCATTGAAAGATTAAAATTGCAGCCTTATTTAAATAAACAACTTGCCGGTGCTTATACTGCAACTGCACAGGGCAAAGCGAAACAGGCTGATGCTGCAAGCGGAGAAGCAAAAGCAAAATTGAACAAGCAGGCCGAGTTATTTAAAAAAGGTGCTGCCGATTTAAGCAAGGAATAAAGATCAGGCATTCGTCATCTGAAAGCTCGGATGACGAATGCTAGTTAAAACCAATTAAATTTCACCCAAGGCCTTTACTAACTCCTTAAAACCAGGCCTATCTAAAGGTATTGAAACAAAACAGGCATCTCGGAGTTTGCTGATGGCCTTATAAATTTCCTCACTTACCGATTCGTCTTTCAAAGAAAGTAAATCATCGAGTAAGTATCCATAAGCACTAACTTCTATTCTTTCAAGTGCATCTGCAGTATCAGCTGTTTTATCGTAAAAGCTTGCGGCACCAAAATCGCCGAACAAAGTATGGCCCTCAATGTCAATCAAAATATTGTGTGCATATAAATCACCATGCATAATACCCGCTTCATGCAGTTGTGTCGCTAAGGAAGCAATAGTTTTAGCAATACCTAAAATCTGCTGTTCGGAAAGTTTTCTTTCAGAAGGAAAAACATCTCTGGTACAACTTTCTAAACTCGGTGGAAGTCCCAGATTATAAAAATGCAGTGGAATCAGGTCCATCACCAATCCTTTTTTATCTTCCGGATGTTGGGCAATCTGACCAATTAAATTAACCAGACCAGGATGATAACCTGCAGCGATATAAGCTGTCATTTCATCTTCCGGTAAGCCGTCGCTTGTTACATCGCCCTTAAAAATTTTAACCGCCACCTCTTGGGTTTCCCCGCCAATGGTTCTGTTGGCCTTAGAAATCAGGCCCGAAGCCCCTTCCCCCAGCAAATGGCTAATTTCTAAATCATGCCAGTTAATCAACGAAAGTTCTTCAATAGCCGGTGTCTTACTAAAGTTATTCCCGGAAAATGCAATCCACGATAGTTTCGGCATTTTGGTAATCCATTTGGGTAATTCATGGAGTGTATTGGCTGCTATCCTTAACAATCCCAAATTTTGGCAATTACTCAATTCTTCGGGCAGGACTGATAAACGGTTACCTGATAACATCAGCTTTTGCATTCTGGTACATAAACCAATTTCTTTAGGTAATTCGGCAATGTTGTTGTTGGTCAAAATCAGCCAGCGGAGATTAGGATTCAGTGATTTAGCAGGCACGGATGTGATCTGATTGGATTTAAAACCCACAATATCCAGCAAAGGACAATCGGCTAATTGATCGGGCAAAACTGTAAAAAGGTTTTCTGAACAGAAGAAAATCTTAAGTTTCTTTAAACGTCCAAAATCTGCTGGCAAAGTGCTCAACCTATTACAAGAAAGATCCAATACCTCCAATGTGTCGGCCAAATCGAATATTTCTGTCGGGAATTCAGTTAAATTTTCGGAAAGTTTTAACGATACCGATCCTTTAAGTTTTCCGCTTTGTAGTGCTAACAGGCTTTGCATGGTGTACTGGGTTTAAAATCGGAGACGAAGATAAGGCTATATATTTACTTTAAAGATGAATGGCATGTTCTACCTGTATATCGTCAAGAAAATATTCATCGTGCGATATAACCAGAAGCGTTCCCTGGTATTCGTTAATGGCTGCAGTTAAAATTTCTATATTCTGGATATCGAGGTTATTGGTTGGTTCATCCAATATAATCAGATCAGGCGATTGGTTGCTAATGGTTAATGAACAGAGGATTAGCCGCATTTTTTCACCCCCACTTAAGGCCGAACAGGGCTTATCCCAGTCGGTTTTACCAAACAAAAACCGGTTTAAACGGATTTTTACTTCGTGCTCGTGCAATGCGCCCAGGTTGTACTTTTGGGCCTGTTCATAAATCGTCAGTTGATTATTGATCAAAGCGTAATCCTGATCTATGTACATTGTACTAACACCTGCTCGGTTCAAATCCCCTTTTGACGGCTGCAGCTGACCTAAAATAAGTTTAATCAAAGTAGTTTTACCTGAACCATTTGGCCCTTTTATAGCATAACGCTCACCACTAAAAACCTGAAAGCTGACAGGCGCTTTCCAAATCAACTTATCCCGAAAGGCAAAGTTGATCTCTTTAGCCTCCACAATACTTTTACCGTGGTGCAGCGTAGCATGATTAAAACCAATTTTCATTTTATCTGTATCAGGCAACGCAGACCGAAGCTGACCTAATTCAGCAGAAATATGTCCAAGTTTTATACTATGCACATGCTTTAATTTTGCCGTACTTTTTTCTGCATTGTTTCTCAACGTATTCATTGAAATAGTTGGCAATCCGGCTTTTTCTTGTTTTTTCTTCCCCCTGGCGTCAAGCTTCTGTTGTCGCTCAAGCGACGCTGACGCTACCTCTTTGGCCTTACGCACTGCTTTTTCTTTCGCTTTTAAATCATTATTCAAAGCCTCACGTTCAACTTCCTTCTGTGCAACATAGAAATCGTAATTTCCCCCATACAGGGTTATTCCATGCTGACTTAATTCACCTATTTTTTCTATGCTGTTTAATAAGGTACGATCATGACTAACCATAACCAGCGTAGCCCTGGTTGATCGGATATAATCGTATAACTTCTCTCTGCCTTCCAGATCTAAATGATTGGTCGGTTCATCAAGCAATACAATATCGGGACGGTGGATGGCAATGCCCGCTAAAAATACACTTGTTTTTTGTCCACCGCTTAAGCTTTCCATTTTTTGGTTAATGTTTAAATTTTCCAATCGCCAATGGCTTAAAGCTTCCACACAGCGTTCTTCAATGGTCCAGTCGTCATTAAGCATAGCCATATTTTCGTCAGTTACTTCCCCATTGAGTATTTGGTTTAGCGCCTTAAGTTTATCTTCAACATGAAGTGCCTGCGCAACAGTAAATTCATTAAACTGGCCAAAAAGCTGCGGCACAAAATAAGGCACAGATTCGGTTTTAACATGTCCGGTACTTGGTAGGAGTTCTCCTGCCAAAATTCTTAAAAGTGTTGATTTTCCTGTTCCATTATGGCCAATAAGTGCAACCTTTTCATATTTGTTGATGGTAAGATTTAAATTTGAAAACAATAAATCGCCATTAGCATGGCTAAAGCCTACCCCTTGTAGATTAAGCATAAATTTCTTTTTTATTGGTAAATAATTGCAGCAACGGAAACGCGATGCCGCTTATCTATTTTTTGAAAAGAAATGAATCTTACATGTATCGGGTGCTTTGATGATGAAACAAAGGTAAAGATTTTTTGCGTTTTGCGAAAGGCGATCAGCGTAGCGGGGGGAAATTAGTCCAACGCTATAGTCTGAAATCCTGAGTATTGGTAAACGCATATCGTCCTTGCGAGAAGACTTTTTCTGCCGACGAAGTCTACCTGCTGCAGTCAGGCAATCTTAAAACGATCGCTACCAGCTTGCGCATTAAGTTTGCGTCCTGGAAATCGGGACAGGCTGTTCCTCGCAGTTACAACCTTAATGAATAGAGTCAATATTCTTTACTGAGTTCAGAATGACAAATATGTTATTAAGAAAAAACTATCAATTTTATCTATATCAATTTTATTTGCATTAAAAATTTAATCGCATATATTTACAAAAAACTTTAGGGGTGCCTACGTGCTGAGAAATACCCTTTGAACCTGATGCAGTTAGTACTGCCGAAGGGAAAAGTGAAAGCAATCTAATCATTGCTGTCTTTTCGATCTCCATTTTGGGGCAATCTCTATAGTTTTTCCAATTTTTTCAAATATGGAAGTCACTATAAACAATCAAAACTACCAACTTAAAGAATCATGTTCTATCGAACAGATGCTTACTGATGTCATGTCAACGGAAACAAATGGTCTGGCCATAGCGGTTAACCAAACCATCATTTCGAAGTCTGTTTGGAACACATACGTACTAAATCCCGGCGATCAGATTATACTTATTAAAGCCACTCAAGGGGGGTAAATAGAAATGAGGGAATTTTGAATGATGGAATGGGGATACTTACACTCAAAATTCATCAAATCACTCATTACTTCATTCTCTCATTCAATCAATCATTCCTTCATTTCTCCTTCACTCCTTCAATCCTTCAAACATTTCACAATGAAAACAGAAAAAACACCCAATCAGGAAGCCATCAGCCGCAGTCCTTTTCCAGCCTCACGCAAAATATTTGTGCCCGGCAAAATTCATGATATCCGGGTGGCCATGCGCGAAATTAGTTTAACGGAAACCAAAATCCACAATGGCTTTGGTTTAACCGAGCCAAATCCACCGGTAACGGTTTACGATACCAGTGGCCCTTATACTGATCCCGATGCCGATATCGACGTACGGAAAGGACTTCCGCGATTAAGGGAACAATGGATTAGAGGTAGGCTTGATGTCGAAGAACTTCCTCAATTATCTTCTGTTTACGGGCAACAAAGCCTAGCTGATGAAAAACTGGATGCTTTACGCTTTAATTTTATCAAAAAACCCTACAAGGCGAAAACTGGCGCCAATGTATCGCAGATGCATTATGCCAAAAAGGGGATCATTACAGCCGAAATGGAATACATTGCCATTAGAGAAAATCAACAGATCGAACTGCTGAATACGCAATTGGGCGAACAGCATGAGGTAATGAATCACCAGCATCAGGGCAATAGTTTTGGCGCCAATACCCCAAGAGGATATATTACACCTGAATTTGTTCGGGATGAAGTAGCCGCCGGACGTGCGGTAATACCCTGTAACATCAACCATCCTGAACTCGAACCGATGATTATCGGTCGCAATTTCCTTGTTAAAATCAATGCCAATATTGGTAATTCGGCAGTTACTTCCACTATTGAAGAAGAGGTGGAAAAAGCAGTTTGGGCCTGCCGTTGGGGTGCAGATACGATTATGGATCTTTCAACAGGAAAAAATATTCACGAAACCCGTGAATGGATTATCCGCAATTCGCCAGTGCCCATTGGTACTGTCCCCATTTATCAGGCCCTTGAAAAAGTAAACGGAAAAGCGGAAGACCTCACCTGGGAAATTTTCCGCGATACTTTAATTGAGCAGGCCGAACAGGGGGTTGATTATTTTACCATCCACGCAGGTGTACTGCTCCGTTATGTGCCTTTAACAGCCAAAAGAATTACCGGAATTGTTTCGCGTGGAGGATCCATTATGGCCAAATGGTGCCTGGCCCACCATAAAGAAAATTTCCTTTATACGCATTTTGAGGAGATCTGCGAAATTATGAAAGCTTATGACGTAGCTTTCTCCTTAGGTGATGGTTTGAGGCCAGGCTGTATTGCTGATGCCAACGATGCCGCACAGTTTTCGGAACTCGAAACGCTTGGCGAACTGACTAAAATTGCCTGGAAACATGATATACAGACCATTATTGAAGGTCCTGGCCATGTGCCCATGCACCTGATTAAAGCCAATATGGAAAAACAGCTGGAACATTGTGCAGAAGCGCCCTTTTATACCTTAGGACCACTAACAACTGATATTGCACCGGGTTACGATCACATTACTTCGGCTATTGGTGCTGCCATGATCGGTTGGTACGGAACCGCCATGCTCTGTTACGTGACCCCTAAAGAACATTTGGGCCTGCCAAATAAAAAGGACGTTAAAGATGGTGTAATTACTTATAAAATTGCTGCCCATGCTGCCGATCTGGCCAAAGGACACCCTGGTGCGCAATACCGCGACAATGCTTTAAGCAAGGCCAGGTTCGAGTTTAGATGGGAAGACCAGTTTAATCTCTCGCTTGATCCGGATACAGCAAAAGAATTTCATGATGAAACCCTACCGGCAGATGGCGCAAAGATTGCCCATTTCTGCTCCATGTGCGGACCGAATTTCTGCTCCATGAAAATTACCCAGGATGTACGCGAATATGCTGCACAACAGGGTGTAGAAGCAAACGAAGCTTTGGCGAAGGGCATGCAGGAAAAATCGAAAGAGTTTACCGAAAAAGGAAGTGAAATTTATTCATAAACCATTATGGAACTGATTGTCATCGCCAAGCCGACCTTCTTTAAAGAAGAATGCGATCTCGTTAACCAGCTATTCGAAGCCGGTTTAAGCATTTTCCATTTGCGGAAACCAGCTGAAGACGAGGCTGCGCACCGTAAATTTATGGATGGTATTTTACCCGAATACCATCCACGCATTGCCTTACATCATTTCCATGAGCTGGCCGACAATTATAATATGAAAAGGATCCACCATACTGAAAGTTTTAGAAAAGAAAGTAATAATGGAGAAAGTCAAGCCAATAAGATTTTAAGCACTTCTCTTCACCAACTGGAAGATCTGCAACTGATTCATCAATATGATTATAGTTTCTTTGGACCCGTATTCAATAGCTTTTCCAAACCTGGTTATAAAGGCATAATTCCATCCAACTTCCTGCTGGAAAAACAGCAGACAGCACCTAAAGTCATTGCCCTTGGCGGCATCGGTTTAGCCGAAATCGACCTGGCTAAAAAGATGAATTTCGATGGTGTTGCGCTATTGGGCAGCATCTGGAACGATCCTTTACAGGCACTCACTATTTTTAAAAAAGCCCAGGCCAAATGCCAGGCTTAACCATAAAACTTACCTAAACCAAATGATAGAGCCCTTACAGTATATCTCACAAGCACCTAAAACAGGTACCCATATTGATGCCATTGAAGCGGTATTGCAAGCCGGTGGAAAATGGATCCAGTTGCGCATCAAACACCGGGCCGAAGCCGAGATCCTGCCTTTCGCAAAGGCAGCACAGGCCTTATGCGAAAGTTATGGTGCCAAACTGATCATCAATGATTACCCACAACTGGCAAAAGCCGTCAATAGTTATGGCGTGCATTTAGGTCTGCAGGATATGCCTATTCACGAAGCCAGAAAAATTATCGGCAAACATCAAATCATTGGCGGTACCGCAAATACTTTTGAACATATACAGCAAAGGGTAGCGGAGGGAGCAGATTACATCGGCCTTGGCCCTTTCCGGTTTACGCAAACCAAAGAAAATCTAAGTCCTATTGTGGACCTAGCAGGCTACCAAAAGTTAATGGAAAAAGTGAAAAAAGCTGGATTTAGCATTCCCATTATCGCCATTGGCGGTATTGAAGCAGACGATATTCCTGCTATACTTAAAACCGGAATTTACGGAATTGCCATCTCGGCAGCACTCACTAACCAAATCCAAATTTCGTCAGTATTAGCAGAAATCAATAGTAAATTTATCATGCAATTGCTTTAAAACCATAGATATGTTAACCATAGCAGATCAAACTTTCAGCTCGCGACTCTTTACGGGCACCGGAAAATTTTCTTCGGCAAGAGAAATGGAAAACGCCTTAATCGCCTCGGCCTCCGAACTTGTTACGGTAGCCCTTAAACGCGTTGATTTAAAAGGCAAAGACGACGACATTCTCCAGCACCTTAAACATCCTCATATTAACTTATTACCCAATACTTCAGGAGTGCGTAATGCTAAAGAGGCCGTTTTTGCCGCTCAATTGGCCCGGGAAGCCTTGGAAACCAACTGGATCAAGCTGGAAATCCATCCAGATCCCAAATACCTCATGCCCGATCCGATTGAAACTTTAAAAGCAACGGAAGAACTGGTTAAACTTGGCTTTGTGGTATTACCTTACATTCATGCCGATCCTGTTTTATGCAAACGCTTAGAAGATGTGGGCACCGCAGCAGTAATGCCATTAGGATCGCCTATCGGCAGTAATAAAGGTTTAAGAACCATCGATTTTCTAGAGATTATCATTAGCCAGAGCAGGGTACCTGTAATTATCGATGCGGGCATCGGCGCACCATCTGACGCGGCTAAAGCCATGGAAATAGGAGCCGATGCCGTTTTGGTGAATACGGCAATTGCTATTGCCAAAAACCCGACTGATATGGCCATCGCATTTAAACTGGCAGTAGAAGCAGGTAGAATGGCCTTCAAATCTAAACTGGGCAGCCAGCAACATTATGCTACGGCAAGTAGCCCACTAACCTCATTTTTGGATGAACAGTTTTAACAAAATATTCGAGTTTTACAACTGGGATGATACGAAAGCCAGTATTTACGACAAAACAGCTGCCGACGTAGAAAACGCTTTAAATAATCAGCAGCGAACGCTGGAAGATTTTAAAGCATTGATCTCTCCAGCCGCATTGCCCTATCTCGAAGATATGGCACAGATCAGTCAGCGTTTAACCTTAGATCGCTTTGGCCGGGTAATCCAAATGTATATTCCGCTTTACCTTTCCAATGAGTGTAATAATATCTGTACCTACTGCGGCTTTAGTCACGATAATAAAGTGCGGCGTAGAACACTCAGCCCCATGGAAATTATGCAGGAAGTGGCCGTAATTAAGGGTATGGGCTACGATCATGTACTGCTGGTAACAGGTGAAGCTAACCAAACGGTACACACCGATTATTTTAAAAAAGTATTGGATCTCATCAGTCCGCATTTTGCCCATATTTCGATGGAAGTACAACCTTTGGATGTAGCCGATTATGAAACACTCATTCCTCATGGTTTAAATACCGTATTGGTTTACCAGGAAACCTACCACCAGGACGATTACCGCAAACACCACCCGAAAGGTAAAAAAGCCAACTTTTTATACCGCTTGGAAACCCCCGACCGCCTGGGGCAGGCTGGGATCCATAAAATGGGACTTGGCGTACTCATCGGACTGGAAGACTGGAGAACGGACTCATTTTTTACGGCCCTACATCTATCCTACCTTGAAAAACAGTATTGGCAAAGTAAATTCAGTATCTCCTTTCCAAGGTTGCGCCCATTTAGTGGTGGTTTGGAACCTAAAGTAGTGATGAATGATAAGGAATTGGTACAGCTGATCTGTGCGTACCGCTTATTGAACAGCGAGGTAGAGCTATCTATCTCTACACGTGAAACAGAGACCTTTAGAAACCATATCATTAAATTGGGGATCACGGCCATTAGTGCGGGTTCTAAAACCAATCCGGGTGGTTACGAAGTAGCACCTCAATCGCTTGAACAGTTCGAAATATCCGACGAACGTTCGGCCCGGGAAATTGCGGCAATGATCAGAAAACAGGGTTACGAACCGATTTGGAAAGATTGGGACAGGAGTTTAATCAGCAAATGATGCTAGTAAAAGAAGAACTGAACCGCTACAATAGGCAGATGATTTTGCCTGAATTAGGTTTAAAAGGACAGGAAAAGTTAAAAGCCGCCAAAGTATTGATTATCGGTGCGGGTGGCCTGGGTTGCCCTATATTACAATACTTAACCGCAGCAGGAGTGGGCAAAATAGGTATTGTAGATGATGATGTAGTGGAGTTAAGCAACCTGCACCGGCAGATTTTATATAACCATAACGATATTGGCCAGGCAAAAGCAAAGGTAGCGGCTACGAAACTTGCATTGCTTAATCCACACGTGATTTTTACGGCCTATAACGAACGCCTTGCTGCAGAAAATGCAATATCAATCTGCCAGGAATATGATCTGGTGATGGATTGTTCTGATAATTTTAACACGCGGTACCTGGTGAACGATACCTGTGTAAGCTTAGGCAAAACCTTGGTATTCGGCTCCATCCTGGCTTTTGAAGGACAAGTTGCGGTGTTCAATCATCAAGGTGGCGCTAATTACAGAGACCTTTACCCGGCACCGCCAGAAGAAAGCATGACCTGTGCCACGGGCGGAGTGATCGGTATTTTGCCTGGCATCATCGGTCTTTACATGACCAACGAAATTATTAAACTGATCTGCAGCATAGGTGATACATTATCAGGCAAATTAATGACTATCGATGCCTTAACAAACAAGGTATCCGTATTTAAAATTGCTTCCGAAAAACAAACAACTATAATTAAATCCGAAAAGAAGGCAATTAAAGAAATTGATCAAGCAACTTTAGATCAATGGCTATCGGCTAACGAAGATGAAGTTTTCCTGATTGATGTACGTGAAGATTACGAACATGAAGAAAACAATATTGGTGGCGTAAATATATCCTTATACGAATTGAAAGATTCGCTCAATACTATTCCTAAAAACAAAAAGGTGGTATGTTATTGCCAAACGGGGCAAAGGAGTACAATGGCCTTGCATGTGCTGGAAAAAGTGTATGAGGGGGAGGTTTACAGCTTACGAAGAGGACTGTCAGCCTATCGTTAACTTCAGGCTTTATCAAGCTTTCTTTGTCATTTTATAAATACCTAACCTACTGATTGAAAGCTTTGCATTTTATCGCCTCTCTAATAATATCTATCTTCCTTTCTTCAATCAAAGAAAAAGCGTAAACAAAGCGCACGATGTCAATTTTTTGGCAAGTGAATTACTGATTCTTCCGTTCCTGTTGTTGTAAAAAAAACAATTAGTACTAAGTGCATCCAGGCTAGCATTCTATTTACATGAGCTTAAACAACGGGAATTGAAACCCTGAATTTATACTCCCAAAGCTCAAACGGGTATCACGATATATCCCGTATGATAATAAAGTCAAATCCAGCTAATAATTAATGTGTGATAGATCTCTGATTTGGTCATGAAAACCTATCATTTGGTCGAATATATTCTATGGATTAAAATCAAAAGTGAATGTTTGTATCATAAACAACAAACAAAAACTATTATGAAACACAACCTAAACAATACTGAGGAACTAGAATTGAAAAGAGAAATCATCACATGTGAAAATATTAAATGTGGCATAGCTAACAAAGACAATACAGTTTTAGGTGACACACTAACAATGACCAGTACCATGACAGGTTTCGCAATTTAAAAACAAAAAAAATTATCCATTATGAAAAAATATGAATTTAACCCGGAAAGTAATGAAGAAGATTTTCGCCCCTTTATGGATGATGAGTTAGGAATGATCTTGGGTGGAGGGGGCGAAGAACAATTTCTTCACTATTTAAAAGAAGAACACCGTAACCATTTCGATCAGAACGACGGCAGTTTTCAAAAGTTTAATCACTGACTGCGCTGGCCCCGTAGTTAGGCATTAATAAACCCAGCATAATATACTCATACCGGTTAGAGCAATTAAATGGGAAAACAACTTAATCAAAATCAATTAAATCATTTAAAAATTAAACATCATGAAAAAAGTTAATTTATCAGAAAAAGTACAATTAGACAAAGAAATCATTTCAAAATTGAGCGAAGATCAATTAAAAGAAATTGAAGGTGGAAACGCAGCTGAATTATCTTGCTGGTCAGATTCTTGCAAAAATAACACTAAAGCTTCTGTTGAAGATGAAGTAGGTGGCTAAAAGCCTTTAAAGAGTGTGCCGCTTAGACCCGGCGCACTCTTTTATTAATCAAAATCGGTCCTCATACTGCTAGTTACCCCAACGTACTGGGGTATTGACATAAGCGATAAGATTTAAATCATATTAATCTCTTAACATGAATGAGGTAAAGTTATCAAATAAACCTCAATTAGAAAAAGAAATTATTGCAGAACTAAGTGAAAATCAATTAAAAGAGATTCAAGGGGGTAATGCAATAGCGTGTTCTTGTTTTGCAGATTCCTGTAAAGGCGCCATTAAAGTAGAACAGAACGACATTTGGCGATTAACTGGCCCTACCTATCTATTTATAAACTACCCAATATCATCTGCACTATGAAAAAGAGAAAAAACCCCTACGTCCCGTATCTAAAGCTCCTAATTTTTTTAATACTATCAGGCATTAATTTCGCATATGCTCAGGGAAAAGTAAAAGGAAGAGTTGTAGACGACAAGAAAAAGGGTATTCCCTATTCTAGTGTTGCACTATGGAATGCCGGGCAGAGTGCACTGGTAAAAGGTGCTATTACCGATCTGGAAGGATTATTTAGCATTGAAGCCAAACCTGGCGAATACACGCTCATATTAAGCAATATGGGCTTTATTAAGTCGACAAAAAAAGTCGTGATTACCACCGGTAATGATTTGGAGTTGGGCGAAATTATACTGAATACCGACGTGCAGAACCTGCAGGAAGTTAAAATTGTGGGGAACAAATCATTTATACAGCAAAAAACAGATAGGATTATATTAAATGTTGGGGAAAGTGTGCTTGCAGCGGGCAATGATGCTTATAGCATTATTGGCATGGCACCTTCCGTGCAGATGGTCAATGGCAACATCTCCATGGAAGGAAAATCAAATGTATTGATTATTCTTGATGGAAAAAAAATACCTAATGCAACCTTATCCAACATTTTAAGTTCTATACCCGGCGATCAGATTGACCGTATAGAACTGATTACGAATCCATCATCAAGATATGATGCAAATGCAAGTGGAGGTGTAATTGAAATTTACACTAAAAGAAGCAAAAAAATAGGCTGGACAGCCAACACGGGCGGTAACCTTACCCAGGGCTACCGGTTTGGGGGTGGTGCAAACGCCGGCCTAAGAATTGGTGCGCCTAAATACGATTTTACATTGAACGGCAGTTATGGAAAACGTGGCCATATCGAAAAAGGCTACGACAACAGGATACTGTTCCAGGGCATAAACCGTGTTGGTGATTTTAGCCAAACGGTAGATATTTCTGATGGTGCTTCAGCTGACGGAAGTATTAACGCAAGCTTAAATTATTATATTAATAAAAAGAATACCATTGGTGCTGATTATACTTTCGTAAAAGCACACATGTATGGAAAAGGCGATGTAAATGCGCTGATCAATCAACCAGGCAATTCGAGCAGGGTTAATACTTTCAATGACCTAGATCTGAAAGTAGATTTTGCCAATTACGATGTATTCTACAAACTCGATTTAGACACCATAGGCTCCAACCTGTTGGTAACAGCCAACTATACCAATTACATCAGTAACCAGAACCAACAGTTTAACCAGGATAAATTTAATAATGGCGCTACAGCTCCCGAGCTTTCATTATTCAGGAACAGGGCATCGTCCAATTACGATATTTACACCAGTTCATTAGATTACACACAAAATATTAATCCAGCATTGAAACTGGAAAGTGGTTTAAAATATACCTACACCAGCAATAACAGTAACCAAAACCCAGCTAATTTTATCAATAACCAATGGCAGGAAACGGGTAGTATCTTTAATAACCTGGGTTATAAGGAACAAATTCCTGCGGCTTATCTTAACCTGAATTACGAAGTAGGCAAATTTAATTTTCAGGCAGGCTTAAGGGGCGAATACACGCAATACAAAGTGGTAATGGGCTTAGACTCTAATTATTTTAATCTGTTTCCCAATATCAGGGCAGATTATAAGGTGACTAAAAATTACACCACATCATTAGCCTATGCAAAAACCATTAACCGCCCATCATACGACGACCTGATTCCATACGAGCTTTACATTGATAACTACACCCTTACCAGGGGAAATGCACTGCTTAGGCCAGAATATCAGCATGCTTTTACATGGTCTAACTTATACCAAAAATATAGTCTCCGTTTCGGATACACTCAAACAGAAAATGCAATTATGAGCACCGTTTTGTACGATCAGAACTCTTTAAAATTCATAAAAACAAAAGCAAATTTCCTAAAAAACCATTTGGTAAGTGCCAGTTTAGGGTTTCCCATCAAGTTTGCTCCCTGGTGGAATACCAACAACCGCCTATCAGGCTATTACCAGAACATCCGTTTCCCGGATCCGGTAGCAAATGCCAATACTATGATCAGAGAGAAATATTATTTTACCATTAGCACAAACCATACTTTTAAAATTTCGCCAACCATTTCAGCGGAGTTGTCTGCTTCATACGAATCACCAACCATTTCAGGTATTTACGATTACGAAGGCTATTCGAATGTGACAGCGGGAATAAGGAAGAAAATATTTAATAACCAGGGTTTTATCAAGTTGGATATAAGTGATATTTTTTACAAGAACAACCAGCTCCTATCGACCAATATTGTTCCCTTAATAACAGAAAGCATACACCGTGTAGATACACGAAGAGCAAGAATTGCCTTTGGCTATAATTTTGGTAAGGTTAGCAAAGACAGACGTGTACAAACAAATGGCAATAGCGATGAGCTGGGAAGGTTAAAACTATAATTATGGAAGCTGTTTCAAAGAACTTAGGAAAAATTAATACACAAATGCTGTTGCCAGAAATTATTGACCTGGTAAATAAACATGCCCTTGATGCCCTACCTAATTTTGGTGTGGGGCATGGTAAAGGCGGGGCCGTCCTGTTAAACTGCCTGTATGCACGTTATACAAAAAACGAAATTTATTACGCCGCCGCCGAGCAGTTTCTGGAAGCGGCCTTCGATGACCTTAATCCGTCAAAGTATAAATCTACACTTACCTCAAACTATTACCTCGATATTGCAGAATTTGGCAGTCTCCTGATCTATCTGGAAAGGGAAGGTCATATAGAAGAAGACTATACTTCTTTTAAGCGGCAGATTGATGATTTACTGGCTGAAAGGGTTAAAGAAAATATTGCAGAACGCAACTTTGGGATGTCTAAAGGTGCCATAGGGATTGGTTTTTACCTCATCAACAGGGCGTCATCATCAACTGTTGCCCACAAAGCGCTATTGCAGATCATTAATGCACTCGACGAGCTAAAAGAAGGTGATAAGGAAAGCGGCTACTGCTGGACTACACATTATTTTTGCGAGCCCAGGGTTTATACCGGTTTGGCACATGGAAGCGCAATGGTGATTAACTTTTTATCTTCAGTAAGTGAAGCAGGTATTGAATCCGAAAAATGTGCTGAATTAATGCGTCATGGTTTAAAATTCTTGTTGCAGAAACGCATGGACAGTCAATCGTTTACCTCTGTTTTTCCATTGTGGATCAAAGAACCCGAAAAAATAATTAACCATTGCCTGGTTTATGGCGATATCGGTACGAGCTATGCCATTATCAGGGCGGCCCAAATTTTAAAGGAGGAAAATTACCTGGCAGAAGGCATACTGATTGCACTCCAAACCATTAGAAGAAAAACAAAAGAAGAAACCTTTTTACACGATGCCTCCATTAAGTATGGTGTATGTTCGCCCTGCTTAATTTATAGCAGAATTTACGAACTTACCGGAATTGAAGATTTTAAAAAGGCTTCGGCGTATTGGGAGGCGCAGATCCCTTTGTATGCTACCGGGCAGAATAAATATTTAGGCTTTAAATCCTTTTTCTTTGGCGAGTACGATAATGCACAGCTCGACTTAAACTTCGGCTTGATCGGCATTGCCTTAACCATTATGCAATGCACTTCAGATCTTTATAAGATTAATCAATTCACCTGGCTCCATTAATCAATGAAATTTAACTGCATTATATTAGATGACGAACCACTTGCCCAGGAGCAGGTAGAAGCATATATTTCGCAATGCGATGAGCTTGTTTTATTGGGAAAAGTAAGCAGTATGCAGGGTTTAGAACGCCTTTTGAACATACATAAGGCCGATATTTTATTTTTAGACATCAAATTTAGAGGGGGCGATATTAATCAGATTGCAAAACTCAAGATAAAAGACTATATTATAATCGTTATTACGGCGCTCTCTCACAAACATTTAGATGAGTATAATTTAAAGTTTGCCCGGGACATCTTGTTTAAACCATTTTCTCTTGAGAGTTTTAAAGAAAGCCTTAATAAAGTGATTCCGTTTAAAGCGGTAAAATAAAAAATTCAAACTATGGGAAACTACATCAAGCCTTTTGATTTCTACTTAATGCGCCTTCCTGCCAAAAGCATAAACGCCATTTTGGCTTTAAACGATATAGAAAACCGAAGTACGCTCATTCAGGAAATATACCGTCGATACCAATCCAGAGAACTACAGGATGCCATTTACCTGGCCAGTCCCGAATTGCATACAGAAGTGATAAAATGGCTTGATGGTCCTGCTGATGCCATAGATGATAAACTCCTGGTTACGCTTTATAAATACCTGCTAAGAATGGGTACCAGGGCAACCCCTTACGGTTTGTTTTCAGGCTATAATACCGGTAAGGTTACTGAAAGCGGCAGTAAAATTACATTAAAAACGCCCGAAAGCCGCTTAACCAAATACACCCGTTTGGATATGAACTACATTTCGGAACTGGTGAGGTCACTACTGAAAGATGATCAAATCAAAGCCAAACTGATCTTTAAAGTAAATAACAGTTTGTATAAAATAGGTGGTATTTACCGGTATTTTGAATATAAACTCATCAATAAAAAACGTCATTACTATGTAGTGGCCATCAAACATTCCAGATACATTCAATGTCTGATCGAGAAAGCCAGTGCCGGTGCATGCTATCAGTTTTTACTTGACGAGTTAACCCTGCTGGATCTTAAGGTTGATGAGGCTAAAAGTTACCTTGATAGTGTAATAGATGCGCAGATATTGGTATCGGAACTTGAACCAACAGTTACAGGAGATGAGTTTTATAAAAAACTTATCCATACCCTTAAAAGCAGTCATCCGGATCATTCCAGCATTTCGGCGCTTACCGCCATTGAAGATCACCTGCTCCAGCCGAAAGATTTTGTTAAAACCTGTAAGCAGGTCAATGACATTATTAAAGAAAATTTCCCCTTATCACATGCAAAGGATTTGGTTCAAACCGACCTTCATATTGGAATGGACCATAACAACATTAATATTCAGGTAATGGATATTCTTGCTGATGAAATGCAATCGCTCTCTGTTTTAAGTGAGAACAAAACGCCTGTAAGGATCAAAAATTTTATTAAAAAATTTATCGAACGGTATGAAGATCAAGAAGTGGAACTTCTGGAAGCACTTGATAATGACGCCGGAGTTGGTTATGATAAAGCCGGAACCGGTAACAATAACCATGCGCCATTAATTGATGATCTAGTACTTAGCGGTACCGCTTCTCCAAAAAATATCAGCTGGAACAATTACAGGGAACTGGTTTTTAATAAGTTCTTAGAAAGTAGCAAGAACCATGGCAGCCCAGTGCTTTTAACTGATAACGATTTAAAGGGGATCGGTAAAAAAGATCACCAGCAAATTCCTTCAACTTTTTACGCCATCGGTAACTTCGTGACCAAAAATACCCAAAGCCTGGATAATGGTCATTTTAAATTTAACCTTACCGCCTGTTGTGGTCCTTCTGCATTGCCACTGCTGGCCCGCTTTGCACAAAACGATAACTTTTTAGCCCAAAAACTAAAAGAATGCGCAAACCTTGAAGAGCAAGACCTGAACGAAGCCGTAATAGCCGAAATTGTACATTTACCCGATTCGAGGGTGGGCAATATTTTACAGCGCCCACAGCTAAGGGGATACGAGATCCCCTTTTTGGGCACTTCCTCCCTACCAAATGATAAGCAGATCCCGGTTTCAGACCTGATGATTTCGGTTAGCAACAATGAAATTAAACTCCGTTCGAAACGACTTAATAAAACTGTGATTCCACGCCTCTCTTCGGCACACAACTATAATAACGGAATAGCCGCATATAAATTTTTATGCGATCTGCAGCACCAATATGGGGCTTACAACATCACCTGGGACTGGGGGATTTTAAATGATCAACCTTATTTGCCCAGAGTAGAATATAAACATTTCGTTTTGAGCCGTGCCAGATGGAAAATGACACCAGATGTATATGATGAAGCCAGGGCCATTAACACACCGCAGCAACTTAACCTTTTCCTCGCCAAGTATAAACTGCCAACTAAAGTAGTTTCGATAGAGGGCGACCGTGAACTGTTGATCGATTTTAACAGTGTTTTAGGACTGGAGCTGCTTACACAAAACCTAAAAAAAAACACCGTAATATTATATGAGTTTCTGCACGAAGATGATCATGCGTTAATAATAGATGATGCCGGTGAAACCTTTATCAATGAAGTGATCATTCCTTTTCGTAAAGAAGGACCTGCGGAAAAACAGGTGAAAAATTTAGAAGTGAATGCACATCACCTGCAACGCAAATTTAACTTGGGCTCTGAGTGGACTTATGTTAAAATATACTGCGGTTCTAAATGGGCAGAGAAAATTTTAACAGATTATATGCTGCCCTTGGTAAATACTTTAACCAATAAAGGCTTGATCGAAAAATGGTTTTTCTTAAGATACCACGATCCTGAAGGCCATCTAAGGATCCGCTTCTTACATCCTGTAAAGCCCGAAATAATGGCCAATATTATTAGCAGGATAAATGAAGGTTTAAAGCAACTGGTTGAGGACCGGATTATACATAATATCCAGTACGACACCTATAAACAGGAAATTGAACGTTACGGTACGCATACGATGATCTTCAGCGAGTCGGTATTTTATTATGATAGCAAGGCCATTATCAATTTCCTGAATCTGATAGAGGGAGATGAAGGCGAATATTACCGCTGGTTGTTTGCGGCCCGCAGCATTGATATTTTAATGGGAGATTTCGGCCTGGATAACGAACAAAAACTAAAACTTACCACCAGGATGCAACAGGCTTTCTTGAACGAGTTTGGGGGAACTGCCAAACTTACTTTGCAGCTTAACAATAAATACCGGGCCATTAGCAAAGTACTCAATGGCTTTTTAAACGGAGATGACGATACTGAAGAGGTAGCACATGCCGTTAATCTTTTCAAAATCCGATCAACAGAAAACATAATCGCTTATGATGCGATAAGAACAGAATATGCCTTGCAATATCCTGATCGTAACCTTGATGCTGAGCTGGCAGAAATCCTTCCGAGTTATATTCACATGTCGCTGAACAGGATTTTTGTAACCAAACAGCGCACGCATGAACTCGTTATTTATCATTACCTGACCAAATATTACCAGGGCATCATAGCCAGGAACAAACAAAAAACACTAACCACTAGCTTGTATTAATATGGATAAGATAGAACACGTTTACAGTGCAGAAATTAAAGAAATTGTGGGTGAACCTCCAAAATGGCTGCTTAAATCTGGTGGCGGGAGTCTGCTCTTACTTTTGTTATTGTTGGTGGCATTGTCAGCATTTACCCATTATCCTGATAAAAAGGCTGTGATGGTTAAGATTTACCGTGAGCAAAATGCGGTTGTACTTTTAAAAAGTTTAAATATTCACCAGTTTTTAAAAGCATCAGGAGCTACAGCAAAAAAGGGGGAAGTTATTGCACTGGCCTATCGTGGCGGGAGTAAGCAAATCATCACCGCTCCCTTTACTGGCAAATTGTTTTATGATGATGCTGCTTTAACTGAAACCGGTAAAAAAGATACTGTGGCTATGTTTGTGCCATCCAAAGGAGGCTTTAAGTTTAAGGGACAAATCAGTTCTGAATATGCCCGCTTGTTAAATGACTCAAAAAACACCGTCTTTAAAATAATACCCAATAATCAGTTGGGTGATGACCTCGAATTATATGGCAAACTCACCACCCTCGGCCCCTTAAAAGCCAATAACATGTTTAATTTTACCGGAACGATAGTGCCTGCATCAGGAAGTCTACTTGATCAGAATTATGTAGCTATTTTAAATCTGGATGCCCAGCTTACTTTGATTCTAGACAATAAAACCATTCTTTCGCGTATACTGTATTAATCGTTCTTTAAGCCAAAGCGTTCAAAAATCAGATCTTTATATTGCTTGCCAATGGGCAGTTTATCACTTACATCATGCAGTTCAGCCATGTTACCGCTAATAAACTTTAAACTGTTGATGTTGATGATATACGATTTTTGTATTCGGATAAACTGACTCTCCGGAAGTTGGTCTTCAACCCGTTTCATCGTGAGGTGTGTAATAATACTTCGGTCTTTTAAAACCACTTTAATATAATCCTTCATTGCCTCAATGTAGCAGATTTCATCAAAAAGTACGCGGTGCAGTTTGTGACCATCTTTAACAAAAAGGTATTTAGACTGATCGGTGCTGGGTTTATTGTTTTTCTGCTGGCTCATGGTTAAACACTTGTTTACCGCCTTAAAAAAACGTTCGAAAGAGAAGGGTTTAACAATATAGTCAACTGCATCGAGTTCAAAACCTTCTACAGCATAATTGGCATAAGCTGTAATAAAGATTACATAGGGACGGTACTGCAACATTTTAATCAGTTCAATTCCGTTTACCTCTGGCATATGGATATCAGAGAAAAGTACATCAATCTGTTCTCGTTGTAGTAGCTCTATCGCTTCAAAAACGTGTTTGCAGCTACCTGCAAGCTCAAGGAACGGGATTTTTGATATATACTCTTCCAGAGTTTCACGAGCAAGGGGCTCGTCATCAATAATTAAGCATTTAAGCGTCATAGATTTGTTTGGATAGGGATGAAAAAGTTTGGCTATTTAAGGTTTAATTTTAATGTTACTGCATATTCGTTTAATTCGTTCTTAATAATCAATTCGTGCTCGTTCGGATAATGAATCAAGAGCCTTTTTTTAATATTGGCAATACCTAGTCCTCCAAATTTTGTTTTTGCAAGCCTATGGGTACAACTGTTGGCCACTTCAAAATAAAGCTGCTCCCCTAAAATCTTAATCTTGATGCGTATCCAAGCTGATTCTATGCTGGCATCTGGTCCGTGCTTAAAAGCATTTTCTATAAAGGGGAATATAATTAGCGGTACAATGCGCAACGGTTTTTCAGGCTTATCAATGTCCAGGTCAATCTTTACTTCATCTCCATATCTGATACTTTCCAACTCAAGGTAATCCCTGATAAATTCAATTTCGCGCGATAATAATACCACAGGATCGTTCGATTCATAAAGGGTATAACGCATTAAGCCCGCCAAATGAAGAACCATTGGTCCTGTCTGCTCATCTTTCTTATTTACCATACGATAAATATTATTTAGCGTATTAAACAGAAAATGGGGATTGATCTGTGCCTTTAAAAAATTGATTTCCAGGTTCAGGTTGTCGCGCTCCAGGGCAATACGTTTGTTACTCTGCGCCACGATTGATTTCATTAGTTTAATACTGAGTGGCGGGAAAAGGAGGTATAAAAAATCCAGAAAATAAAAAAGAAACATTTTAACCGAGAAAATCCCGAAAAAGCCGCTTTTAACCACAAAATCGGCATACAGCGTCAATTTTGAATCTGCAGAAAGGTTTGCTTTTAAATATAAACATACCAAAAATGTAAGTGTTGCCCACCATAAGTAGCTCAACACTACAAGTAAAACGGTAGCCAAAAACTTCCCTTTAAACAGATACCTATCAAGTATAAAATACGAGCCTACATAAAAAATACTGATAACCGCAACAAGGTCTTTGCCCACCAAAAACCAACCCATGGTTTTATCGAATTTACTATAACCCCGATAATACATATAAGCGAGCAAAACCCATAAGAGCAGATGTAAAGCAATCCTGATGGGGGTTGTATATTTAATGTCCCATTCTAACTCTTGAACCCGCTTGAAATTCCCTTTGGCAGAATGTATAATATTCAATTTTGTAGCATTTAAAAGTGATTTCGTCGAAAAAAACTTGAGAGATAAATATATATTTTTTCTTTTGATAAATAAGAAGGTTTTAGACTTTCCTATAATTAAATATTTACAAGAATGAAGTTACAGCTCGCAAATTTTCCGCATTATAAACAACACGATGTGATGGATTGTGGCCCAACCTGCCTACAGATCATTACCAAGTTTTATGGCAAGTTTTTCTCCATCCAAAAAATCCGCACACTGAGCCAGATCGGTAAAACGGGCGTATCGCTTCTGGGGATCAGCAAAGCGGCCGAGAAAATAGGCATTCAATCTGTTGGTGGCAACATTACCTTTGAAAAGCTCGAAAAACGTGGACAGCTCCCTTGCATTATCCACTGGCGTAAAAACCATTTTGTAGTGGTGTATAAAATTACCAAAAAGAAAGTATACATTTCCGATCCTGCCAGCGGCCTGCATGCCTACACACATGATGAATTTCTTAATAATTGGGCATATACTTCCATTAACCAAAAAGCGGCAGGTATAGCCTTACTATTAAGCCCAACGCCCGATTTTTACCTCACCGAAGAAGATATTACCGAGAAGCGCGGCAGTATGGGCGTATTGCTTAAACATGTTTTTCACTATAAAAAACTTTTGAAACAACTGGCTGCCGGTTTGTTGGCAGGGGCTGTAATACAACTCATATTTCCTTTTTTCACAAAAGCCCTGGTAGATGTCGGGGTAAAAGGAGACGATGTCCATTTTATCTATATTCTACTTTTTGGTCAGTTATTAATGACGCTTGGACAAACTTCAGTAGAACTGTTGCGCGGCTGGATATTACTCCACATCACAGCAAGGGTTAACCTGTCTATTTTATCCAACTTCTTGAACAAACTATTAAATCTTCCATTGTCTTTTTTCGACACCAAATTAAACAGTGATATTTTACAACGCATCGAGGATCATAAGAGAATTGAATCTCTGCTAACCGGCAGCACGCTGAATACGTTGTTTATGATGATAGCTTTTTTGGTTTTTAGCGTGGTATTATTTATCTACAACCCCACTATATGTGTGGTATTTATTATTGGCAGTGCCGTTTATTTTGCCTGGATCTACATTTTTATGGAGAAGAGGAAAAAACTCGATTTCAAGCGTTTCGAGCTGCAGGCCCAAAATAGGGCAAAAACCCTACAGGTAGTAAATGGTATTCACGAAATTAAAATAAACGACTGCGGCACCAAAAAAATATGGGAGTGGGAAGGTATACAGGCCAAGCTCTTCCGTTTAAATGTGAGTACACTTTCGCTAAGTCAGTACCAACAGGTAGGCGCTACTTTTATCAATCAGTCTAAAAATATCCTGATTCTCTTTTTGGCCACCCGCCTGGTAATCGATAAGCAGGTAAGCCTGGGCGATATGATGGCTATCCAGTTCATCATCGGGCAGATGAATGCCCCGATTGTACAGCTGGCATCTTTCTTACAGTCCTATCAGGATGCTCAAATCAGTATGGATCGTTTGGAGCAGATCCAGCATCTGGAAGATGAAGAATCACCAACTAAAAATTATACCTATAAAATGCCTCCCGGAAGGAGCATACAAATTAAAAACATGAGTTTTATTTATCCAGGAGCAGGTAATAAGCCGGTTTTAAACAACCTTGATTTTACCATCCCGGGTGGTAAAACCACAGCCATAGTGGGAAGTAGCGGAAGTGGTAAAACCACCATTTTAAAACTGTTGCAAAGAATATCAGAACCAACATCGGGCGAAATTTATGTAGATAACCTGCCTTTCAGCATGATCAGTCCGAAATTTTGGCGCCAGCACTGTGGTGTGGTGATGCAGGAAGGTTTTATCTTTTCCGATACCATTGCCAACAACATTGCCCTGAATGAAGAATTTACTGATCCGGCAGAAATGGACCGTGCCATCCACATCGCCAATATAGAGCAGTATATAAAAAGTCAGCCACTGGGTATTTATACCAAAATCGGGGAAGATGGAAAAGGTTTAAGTGGCGGACAAAGGCAAAGGGTACTGATTGCCCGGATGGTGTACAGAAATCCCGAATATATTTTTTTGGATGAGGCTACCAGTTCACTGGATTCATCAAACGAAAAGACAATTATGGAACGTCTTTATCAATTTTTCGAAGGAAAAACCGTGCTCATTGTGGCGCACCGCTTAAGTACCGTTAAAAATGCGGATAACATTTTAGTGCTGGATAACGGTAATGTGGTGGAGCAGGGCGACCATAATGTTTTGGTGGCCAAGCGCGGTTATTATTACGAATTGATCAAAAATCAGCTTGAATTAGGAAATTAATCAATAAGCCATGAAAACAGCAATAACTTCATTTATCGAAACTTTAAAGTTAAGCGACCACTATAAAACTGCCGATAAGTTTGCCAAGCCACAGCGGGGTGTGTTCAGTATTCTTTTAAATGCGGAAGCAGCAAAAAAAATGGGGGATGAAATGAATAACCGCATTTCGGAAGTAACAGACACCTATTTTAATGCCGTGGTGCTGTGCAGAAAAAATAAAATTAACGAAGCACTTACTGTATTACACCATGGTGATACCGCTTTCGAAAACTTTGAAGATGAACCAAAATCTTTAATCAGGCTTTTTAAACTATCAGCGTGGGCCAATTACCATTATAAAGCCGGGCAGTTTAATCAAGGGATTGATTTATTAGTTTCCGGTTTATCTTTAAGTGCCAAACTAGAGGCTGAAGGTTACGAGGTATTGCAGTTTAGGCGTATAGAACAATTGCAGAATGTTTCCCGCATTTTGTTTAGCAGTAAAAAACATCTTGAAGGTTTTACTTTGATACGCTCCATATTTCGTTTTATCATTGGCGGTAATACCGATGGATTATATGTAAAAGACTGGAACCATCAAAAATTTACGCAGATAAGGCAAATGATGGAAAACACCCTTGATTCAGTATTTCTACAATTGGCTATTTTAAACAGTTCAAATCAAGAAAAATCATTTGATGATTTATTTTATTACGATTTCTTTTTTAAGGAATTATTGGAAACCATGGAGGCCGATACCTATAACCGCAGCATTCTATATAACTGGATGTATGTAAAAGCCTCTTATTTTAAGGAAGGACCAGAGGCTTTTTTAAACAACATCAGTATCTTTTTAAAAGACGAAGAAATTTCGCCTGATTATCATAAATTAAAGGAGAACCTGCTGCTACAAAGTATCCAGGTATTGGAAAAATACGAATGTGAAGATTTCAAAAAGATGCAGGAAAGTGTCTACCTATACCTTAACAATTTACAGCTTGTTGCTGTATAAAATTTAATGTTTCTTTTTAAATCTCTGGTTTTTCCAAAGGCGGCTGTTTAACATCGTCCTTTAATCTGCTTGCACCAAAGCCACATAATGTTATAAAAATAGCAGCGTACAGCAACCAAGTCAAATGGGTTTGCAGGTACCTGTTATTGGAAATGCATTTTGCTAAAATTATACCGTTAAATTATTCCTGCAATATCCATTTCAAATCCCTGCCCGGATGAAAAGCATCTTCAGCTTTCTTATTCACCTATTACCTTACCTGCGATTGTTTTAGATTAACTGGATAATTGTTTGAGGACAGCTAACCCACTCCAAACCCAAAAACGGCTCAATCTTTGCTCCTACCGAGGCTTAAATTTAGTAAGGAAACCATTTAGATCATGAACAAATTACCAGCACTATCCCTAAAGCCATTGGCCGCAATTTTAATCCCGTTTACCCTTTTCTGCTCGGCCTGCTCCGAAACCCCTGAACGTTTCTTCGACATCGCCATCCTTAACACCAATATGATTAACGATTTTGCCAGTGCCGATCTGGCCCGTCATATTGAAGATGAAACGAAAGAATATCCCGATATCCCATCCAGTAAAAAGAAAGGCGACGAAGCAGCAGTTAGCCTCAATAACAAAATATTATACCTCGAACAATCGCTCGAAAAAGTGAAAAAACTTTCAGACTCAGGAGAAGAAGAAAAAGAAATTAAAGGCCTCTCCCAGCAGTTATATGAACTGGTTATTCCTGTTTATAAAAATGAATACCTGGCTTACGCCAAACTCTGCGACAGTAAAGGCAGTCGGGCAGCCAAAGATGAAATGATTAAAAATATCGATGAAAAATATGGAGCACGTTTTGAGCAAAACTTTAATGCCTTAATGGAAAAAGGTAAAACCTATGCTCGGGAACACAATATCCAGGTAAACTGGGGAAAATAAAACTCATATATGGTTTAATTCAGGTTTGAATATTTGAATTAAACCATTATCAACTTCCAAAACCTCCCGGCCAACTTCGGCTCACGCTACGCACCAGTAGCCTGCAACTCATTGCCAAGAAGCGCTGTTGTTTCTTCTTCCTCAGTATCTGGTTCTTTCACAAAGGGTTTAACTTTTTTCTCCAGCTTACTTGCTCCATAACCACACAGGCTTATAAAAAAAGCAGCACATATAAACCATACCAGCCGGGTAAGTATATACCTGTAATTAGATGTGTACCTGGTTAAAATCGTACTGGTAAGTGGTTTTAATACTCTTTGTAAATCTTGAGGATAAGCACCGCTATCAGTAAAAAACTCATGATCCTTTCCATGTCCTTTATACCATACTTTGCCAATCGAATATTTTGTCAGCGTATCAGGTAAATTTATTTTTCTTTGACGCGTTAAGGTTTGAACGTTTAACGGAATTATTGATGCACCAACATTTTGTTTTCCGTCCTTAATAGGTTCATAGTGATCTTCATCCCAGTACATAAATTTTTCATCTGGTTCTGGCCTCCTGATTTTTGTCCTAAGTTCCCAATAAGCAAAAGATGCAGTACCAATAAAGAGTAAAAGGATGCAGGAGATAGTGATGTAATTAGGAGAGAAGATACGGACATATTTTGTTTCAAGGGGATCTACTTTAGTTTTCTTTTCTTCTTGCCCTTCTATATCAATAAGTTGACTGGAAACTCCTATACCAGTCGTTTCAACTATGGGTTCCTTTACTTTTTCAATTATGCCGGTCTGTTTATTTTCTACCTCGCCTTTATTTATTTTTTCATTTTCAGGATTCTGACTACTATCATTGTTTCCACCTGTTATCTCGGTAAGTGTTTCATCAATTTCAACATCAGGTGTATCGACAACTTTTACTATATCTGATGTCTTATCTTTATAAAAACTTGTGTAATAAGATGTACTTGGTCTAGGTTGAAAATCTATTAACCATGCCAAAAGCTCAGCATACCTAACCCCATAATTCGGCACACCTCCTTTTAAAATTTTTGGCATTTGTTTAAATTTTTCTGCTAAAGAATTCTCAAGAACAGTAAGATATCCCTTTTCCTTATCTACTCCTTTGAAAAATTGTTTGAAGATCTCGTCATCTTTAGCATTACGTTCTCTTTCTCGATAAATGATTAAACATTCTTCCCGTACATTTCCAGGAGTTGGATCCAATAAATTTGACGAAAGACTGCCTTCTATCTTTTTCTTTTGATAGGCATCCAGTACAACTTTTCTATATTCTTCGGGCATTTTTTAAAAATTTAGTCGTAAAAATAAGACGGAATTTCCGGAATTTTTACGGTTAACCGGAATTCTAACGGAATGACAGGAACGAACGGAATCTTTTGATAACTAGCAATTTGAAGCCCCCATATTTGTATCGTTGATCGGCACAGGCGGCGATTCATTATCAAAGCTAAATAAAAAACTGATTAATAAAAACGAGTAGAAATCGCGGTAGTCAATAGCCGGTTTGGGAAGCAGTTATTAACTCCCGCGACAGACACTCAAACACTTCCCAAAAATTTCAGAAGGCCTTCTGATGACCATTCGCAGCATCCCCCACGCACGGGGCGTGGGGAACTGCTAGTACATCAACTTTTAAATTTTTGACAAGATGTTTTTACCTCTTTTTATTGCCATATTACTTGGCTTGGCAACGCCTACAACTACAAATAACAATTGCGGCCACAACGGTGGTACAGTAACAACTAATAATAGTACCCCTAGTAATCCGGGAGACCCACCGTCGACAGATCCTGGTAATGATGGTACTGGTGATCATGGTGGAGATAACGGACACCTTCCTCCTCCAAAAATCAATGATTAATAGCATTCAAAAAGGGCGACATTATTGTCGCCTTTTTTGTTTAAGCACTTTAGAAGATTTAATAGAGAGATAATCATGATTATTTCCTAATTTAGGATAAAACCAAAAACTTTGAAAACTTACTACTTAACTTCTCTCTTATTATTATTTCTCTTTTCATGTTCACAAAATAAGGCGAAGAAAGAGAAAGTTGTTATCAATCCCTATTATGATCAGGCATTTGAGTTCCTAGAAAAAAAGATCCCAGATAGTGCATTTCGATATTTTAACAAAGCCAAAGATCTTTTTTCGCAGCAAAAAGATAGCTTAGGAATCGCAAAATGTTTGATCAACATGGCTATGATTTCTATTGATAAGGGAGATTATTTTGGTGGACAGGAAATCTCACTTGAAGCATTGGCTTATTTTAACTTAAATGAAAAAAAGCAGTTTGTGTATCTGGAATCTAATTATCATGAACTTGCCTTGGCATCCTCTCTTTTAAAAGATTATAAACAGGCCATAATCTTTTATAATCAATCATTAAAGTATGCACAGGATAGCCTTAGCGTGTTAACAACAAGGAATAATCTAGCAAATGCATATAGCAACCAAAAAGAATATTCAAAATCACAAGCCATTTATGAGCAGATTTTACAGAAGAAAATCATCAGCCCCAGAAACTACGCGATGACATTAACCAATATGGCATCTTCAAAATGGGAACAGGATGAAAAATATAATGCTGCACCAGAATTATTAAGAGCACTACAAATTAGAAAGAAAGAAAATGACAAATGGGGCTTAAATTCAAGTTATGCCAACCTTGCAGATTTCTATGTAAAAAGTGATCTAGATTCAGCGCTCTTCTATGCAATCAAAATGTATCATACTGCGCAGGTAATAGAAAGCCCTGATGATCAGTTAAGTGCATTACAAATGCTTATAAAACTAAGTCCTGCTAAAGAAACTAAAGGTTTTTTTAGTATCTATGAAAAATTAAATGACAGTCTGCAAACCGCGCGTAGCGCCGCCAAAAACCAATTTGCCCTGATCCGCTATGAAACCGAAAAAAGCAAAGCAGACTATCTTAAATCTCAAGCTGAAAATCTACGAAAAAATAAAGACATTATCCTAAGAAATATAGGTATTTCGGCGCTTTTAACCTGCCTGATACTTGGTTTTATATTTTATCGGAAAAGGCGGAATGAATTAAGAAAGGAAAAAGAATTAGAGGTCAAAAAGACTGAACTCAAATATGTTAAGAAGGTTCATGATGAGGTTGCTAACAAGATATACCAGATGATGACTGAAGTTGAAAATGATCCGCAAATGGACAGAATTGAGGTTGCAGATCAACTTGAAATTGTCTATAACATATCAAGAAATATTTTATACCAAAATACGAACATTAACATTAAGGAAAGTTTCTTTAGAGATGTTAATAAAATGTTATATGCTTATTCGTCAGACAAGATTGAAGTAGTAGTAAAGGGAAGTGATGAAAAACTTTGGGAGAAGGTTGAGGAAAGTACCAAGTATGAGGTTTATTATATTCTGCAAAACCTGATGACCAATATGTCCAAACACAGTGGTGCAGATTATGTAAGTATTGAATTTGCCCAAAAAAACAGCGTAATATCAATTATGTATTTTGATAATGGAAAGGGTATGCAGGGGGCTCTTAAAAAGAACGGTTTAACCAATACGGAAAACCGTATAGAAAATATTTCAGGTAGCATTACTTTTGACACCAAGCCTGATGCAGGACTTGAAATTAAACTCTCGTTTCCAATATAAAATATATATCTATGTTCAAAAAGGTATTAATAGCCGAAGATCATGAAATTGTTAGCCTCTCTCTTCGCAATGCGCTTACTGATTTAAACATCACCATCAACAACCAGGATTATGTATTTTATTGTGATGATGCTTTAACCAGAATAAAAAAAGCATTGCAGGAACTTGATCCCTACGAATTGATTATTACTGATTTATCTTTTGATGAGGAATATACTCAACAGAAAATAGTTGATGGCCGTGAATTAATTACAGCTATACGGGCAGTACAGCCTGATATTAAAGTATTAGTCTTTTCTATCGAAAACCGGGCATCAATCGCGAATGCACTTTTTCAGGAATTAAATATTGACGCCTTCGTTCCAAAAGCGCGTCATGATGCAAAGGATTTGAAACTGGCTATGGAAAGCATTTATAAAAATAAAAAATACCATTCTCCCAATCTGCGGCAAAAACAGGTTAGCTCACACATTTTTACTGAATATGATAAGGCTATTGTGTTATTACTATTGGAAGGCAGAACACAAAAGGAGATGCCTGATCTTTTGAAACAGAAAAAACTGGAACCACATAGTCTAAGCAGTATTGAGAAAAGGATCAATCACATTAAAACTTCTTTGAATATTTTAAATAACGGACAATTGATTGCACATTGTATTGCCAATAAGATCATTTGACGCTTTATCTGTTCTCACTTTTTAGCTAAATGCCTACGGTTTCCCGTAATAAACACCTGACCTTCTGTACTACTTTTGATTGAACCAAAAATCAAAACAGACAAATGGATCTTAAATTAAAGTTAGAACAACTTCACCAGCGGGTGGTCGGATTAAAAGATCAGATCAATACCGAAGAGGCTACGAAAAATGCATTTGTAATGCCATTTATTCAAATCCTGGGTTACGATATTTTTAACCCTACAGAAGTGATACCGGAGCATATTTGCGATATCGGAACAAAAAAAGGGGAAAAGGTAGATTATGTGATCCGTAAAAACAACGAGCCCATCCTCATTTTCGAATGCAAACATTGGAAAGAAAATGCTGATGCACACAATTCTCAGCTGCACCGCTACTACCATGTTTCCAAAGCACGGTTTGGTGTATTAACCAACGGCACGGTTTATAATTTTTACGCCGACCTTGAAAAACCAAATATTATGGATGAGAAGCCTTTCCTCACCATCGATATTGAAGACCTTAAAGATAACGCCATTAAAATCCTGGAGAGTTTTACCAAAAACGAATATAATTTAGAAACAATCCTCGACTCGGCCGAAGGTTTAAAATACATCAAAGCCATTAGAAAGGAATTTGAAAAAGAAATAGACAGCCCTTCCGATGAAATGGTAAAACTATTGGTGAACAGGTTTTTCAACAAACCATTAACCGCTAACCGGATGATTGCCTTTAAAGAATATACTAAAAAAGCACTCGCCGTCTCCATTAATGAATCCATCAGCGACCGCTTAAAATCGGCACTGCACATCAATGAGAAAATAGAGAAAAAGGAAGAAGATAAAGTAATTCCGATAATTGAAGATACTGATAATTCAAAAATTGTCACTACCGAAGAAGAACTGGAGGCCTTCCAGATTGTAAAGGCCATTTTACGCGAAAAAATTCCATCAGCGCGCATAGCTGCCCGTGATACCCAATCTTACTTTGGCGTTTTGTTAGATGATAATAACCGGAAGCCCATCTGCAGGCTTCATTTTAATACGGTTAACAAGTACATCGAGACTTTTGAGAAAGGCAAAGATGCGGGTGAGAAAAAGCAGTTGTTTAATCTCGATGAACTTTATGATTACAGGACTCAATTGCATCAAACTTTAGAAAATTATTAATTAGCTGCTCCATACTCAAAATGCAGGGATTGCTCCATGGATTGTTGGGAGCAGTCAGGACAATCCCTCATTTTTAAACGCATAAAATCCTTTTCTATTTGTCATCCTGAACAGAGTTGAAGGATCTTTATGAAGAGTATGAATGATCAAGTATAGCTAATGCGTTACATCTTTTAATTTAAATAACCCTCGCTGGGGTTAGCCGTAAAGAATCCATTTTTAGCCTGAATAACTTAGCACAATGAAAAAATTGATCATGGTGCTATTATTAATATTCGCAATAGGCACCGCCCAGGCGCAAAAACAAAAAGTAATTACTTATCAGTTAATGGAACCTGGTTTTAACCAAAAACAAATAAAAGGAACCATTAGCGAGGTATATACCACAAAACGTTATGGCAAAACCTTTTGGTGGGTCGTTATTGGAACCGATACCATTATCCACGTATGGCCCAGGCACCTCGACACCGCAGCCATGAAACCTGGCCTTACCCGAACATTTATGTCTGTTAAACGCCTCGATAACAGCTGGTGGAAAAAAGAAAAATCAGAAGATTATACCAAACCGATAAAAGAATGACAGGTTTTCTCTCATTGAAGATTCTGACAAATTTAAGACATTGAAAATAAACCATTTACAATGGTTATTTCTAAGGAAATATTTTTTAGTGTTACGGTTTCCCGTAAGGTTTGAGGCTTGGGCTTCTATACTTTTGAAGTATAAACTTAAAAAAATCTAATAACTTAAACATGGAAGCACCATTACAAAACGAATTCACATTTTATCAAGATGGAAATGTAACTGTTACACAATCAAGGTTTGTAACTAATTCAAAAACTTATGCAATGCGGAACATTTCCTCTGTTCATATTTTTGAGATCATAAAAAGCAAAACACTACCTATTACTATGATTATCATCGGTGTTCTGATGCTTTTTTCAGATGCCTCAAGAGTACTAGGTCTAATTCTTTTGACTTTAGGTATTTTCATTTTAGCATTTACTAAAAATGAATTCTCTGTCAGAATCAGCACAAATTCTGGAGAAGTTAATAGTATTGTTTCAAAAGATAGGTTATACATTCAGAATATCGTAAGTGCACTGAATGATGCAATTGTGTACAGGGGTTAAAAATGTGGCTAACTATTGAGTGTAATTTTTCCTATGAAACCATTCCTGATCATTTGCTCAATCTGCTGCTTTGTCGCAATATTGAAATTGCCCATTGAATATTATACCTTTTTGAGAACAATAGTTTCGCTGGGGGCCGTGCTGCTCATTTACCACTGGGTCAAACAAAAAAACTATTACCTGGCAATTGTCTTTGCGCTGATACTCTTCCTTTTTAACCCCATTTCTCCCATTTACCTGCACCGCAAAAGCATCTGGATTCCTCTTGATATCATTACCGGATTGTTGTTTTTAATCATTGCTTTTTATAAGAAAAGTGAACCTCCAAAACAAGAAGAAAAAGCCACTGAAATTTTACCCGTTCAAAAAACCTACGCCAGAGACCGGGTAGTTTCGGCAAAAAGAGAAATAAAATAATCAATCAAACTTAAAAACTTAATGTTATGATTTCCCAAATAGAGAATTTTTTTAACTTAAAAACAGCCGATCCGAGTCAGGATGAAAATGTGGAGATCAAGGCGCCTGATACCGAAGAGACAGAGGAGGTAAGAAAAAGAACTTACCATGAAGCGGGCTTTAGGGACGGATCGAGGAACAGCGGTAGCCCATTGGCACTTTCAATATGTTTGAATGCCATTTATGCCAGGTTTCAAAACGAAGAAAAGGAACTGATAGAAAAGCAGCAGCTGGCGAAAGAACCCTATATCAACGAGCAGAAAACCAAAGAAACTGAAATAAAAACACTCGTCGTCAGCAAAGAAAGTAAAGAACAACAAATCAACAAATCAGAAGCCGATATCAGGGCGGTAAAAGACAATATTGAAGAATTAAAATTTGAAATCAACGATCTGCCCCGGAACCCCGAAAAATATCATGTCAGTGCTTCAAAAGGCGCTTCAAGCAAGTTCTGGATCGGTTTAATCATCCTGATGCCTTTAAGCCTATATTTATTTACCTTTTATATTTCTACCTCTTATTCTGCCTTTTTTAAACCCTTTGATGCGAATAGCACCATCATCATGAATGTGCTTGATTCGAAAGCATTTGAAAAGGCCTGGCATGATGGATCGCTCGAAGGTGCTTTTGTCACCTTTATCCCTTTTGTATTTTTAGGACTGGGTTATTTAATCCACATGTTCGGAGAGGTTAAAAGTATCGGGAATTATGTTAAAATTGGACTGCTTTTACTCACCACTTTTGTATTTGATGCTATTCTTGCTTATCAGATTGAAGAAAAAATTTATGAGCTGACCAAAACATTTAATACGCCTGAATTTAACATCCCAATAGCTTTCGGCAAAATCCAGTTCTGGGGAATCATCTTTGCCGGTTTTGTGGTGTACCTCATCTGGGGAGTGGTGTTCGATTTTATCATGAAAGAACATCGGGAGAAAGACAAAGTGAAACACGAACAGCTGCGGAGAAAAAAAGATATTCAGATCCATCACGACAGAATCACCGACATCGAAGCACACAAAGAAAAGTTGGTAGACGAACTGAATAAAATCAAAGCAGATTCGATTGCTGCGCAAGAGCGGGTTAAAACATTACAAAACCTTATTGATGCTGTAATTATACCCACTAAAGAATACGTATTATATGCTTCGGAATATATGCAGGGCTGGATTACCTTCGTTAACGAAAAACTCCGGATTTCTCAGCACGAAAAAACAGTGCTCCAAACCGAATGTATGGCTACCTATCAGGAAAACCTTAAAAGTGTTGGTGCCAGCGAAGATGCTCAAAATTCTGTTTACACAACTACCTTATAACCCGCCAGCATGAAAAGAAAATTACAAAGCCTTTTGCTGATCTTTTTGATCACCGGTACTTTCGCCGAAGGAGTTAAAGCACAAAACCTCAACATCAGTTTTTTACTCGATTTATCTGATCGCATCGATCCTAAAAAAAATCCCGGAATTTACCAGCGCGACCTGCAATATATCAAATCAGTACAAAAAGCATTTGTTAACCAAATAAAAGGGAAAAAGATACTCCTGTTAAAAGACCAGATGCAGGTTTTCTTCAATCCTTTGCCCAATATCCCAAATATTGATCAGTTGAGCGAACAGCTAAAGGTTGAATTTAATCCAAAAACGAGTAAAAATGATTTCCTGAACATAGATAGGGTTTATAACCAAAATCCTGCTAAAATTTACCAGTCTGCCATTAAGGACCACAACTACGTAGGCTCTGATATCTGGAGATTTTTTAAAAGCAATGTGCAGCTATATTGTATCAAGCCAGCCCATCGGAACATTTTGGTGATACTCACCGATGGTTACATGTACCATAAGACCAGTATAATGCAGGTAGGGGGAAAAAGTTCTTATATCACTGCAGACTATCTCAGCACTAAAAAACTGGTCACTGCAAATTATCAAAAGATTATGAAGCAAAACAACCTTGGTTTTATTGCCTTCCCCTACAACTTAAAAGAACTCGAAATTTTGGTATTGGGCATCAATCCATCGGTTAAGAATCCATACGAAGAAGATGTGATCAAACAATACTGGGGCGATTGGTTTAAAGCGATGAGAGTGAAGAAATTTGAACTACTGACAAATGATTTGCCGTCTGCATTGGAGCCAGTAATCACTAATTTCATTAACGGAAAGCCATAGATTAATAATTTCTATATTTAATAATTCATTTATCAACAGATAATTAACTCCTCCCAACTTCCTTAAAATTAATCCCGATAGAATGAAAACACTCTCCCTACTCATCTTCTTCTTCGCTAACATCACCTGCAAAGAAAGTACAACCGTATACACCTGCAACAGTCCTGGTGCTAAAAAATACCACAATAGCTCAAATTGTCGCGGTTTAAATAATTGTACTTACAAAATTGTAAAGGTAGATATCGAAAAAGCCAAAAAAGACGGCAAAACATTATGCGGCTGGGAAAAGTAAGCGTACTGCTGTTGTTGCTCACGCTTCAGTCCTGCTTCATCCGGCCAGCCAGAAATAAAGGCATCAATGATAATAATCTGGTTTTTACGGCCAGGGTTATCCGGATTTTAGATGGCGATACCATGGAAGTATTGTATCAGGATCATCCTGTTACAATCCGTTTGGCGCATATCGATTGCCCCGAGAAACGTGGTCACCAGCCTTTTGGCACCAAAGCCAAACAAGCCCTGTCCCATTTATGCTTTGGGCAAATGGTAACCATTGGGGGCCAAAAATACGACCGCTACAAGAGATTAATCGCCATAGTGATTAACAATAAAAAACAGGTGATCAATCAGGAAATGATTAAACAGGGCATGGCCTGGCATTTTAAAAAATACTCCAGCGATCCGCTTTATGCGCAGCTGGAACTTACCGCGAGGAAACATAAAGTAGGTTTATGGCAAGATAGCACTGCAATTGCTCCATGGGAATGGCGGTGGATGAAGCATGTTTTGGCGAAGTAACATTTCTCATGCTACACGTTTTAACCGTTATACCTCAAAGACTATGGAGCGCTTGTGAAAATTTTGTACAATATTTATAGCATATTGTATAAAGACCGCCATTACCATTACCATCTATTCGGCGGCCCGAAAGAACAGCTCGCCCGCCAGTAGCTAAAAGATTACCTTAACATAAGCGAAAGCACCTACCATGTAAGGTAAAAGGCGATCGTTAAACCCCATAAAACTGCTGGGTAGCGACCGTTTTTATCTGGAAGGCCAATTGGCTTCATATTTAAAAAGCCAGAAGGGTGCATTTAGTTACCCATCCTTTACCCTTTGTTTACCTCTTGTTCGAGACAAGCTGACCCCTTGTTTACCCTTTCTTTACCTTTTGTTTACCCCGGCGTTACCTTTTAGGTAAACAAAAGGTAACGCCGGGGTCTTTTTATGTCGGCGATAGGGTTGTGCCCGGCGCCAGCTGTCTGCTACCATGTGCGCAGTTCTCATAAATTAAGTTAAAGGTATATTTTGGCTAAGGTATATCTATAACTTTTTTTAGGTAGGTTAAGTCCGCAATAATGCATCACTAAAGCCGGTAGCTGGTGTAGGATGGGTTTTTGCGGATAAACGAGAAATAACATGCTATCAAACAGCCTAATACCTGTATAATTTTACCATACCAGGGGCTTAAATAATAAATTCTGCTGCGAGCGGCTATGATGCGGTTGGAGCAGGGTTTATTAAATTTTTGTTTTTTTAGCTACATTTTCCGCACTGCAGTTTTTAATACCGAAAGGAGAAAAAGGATAAGAAATACGAAAATGACAGGCGCAAAAATTGCTAACCAGCCTATGTGCCCAAAAATGACTTTGATGATAAAGAGGATGCCGCTAAAAAGCATCCCCAACAGGATTAAGGTTTCTTTAAAACCCCTTTGTTTTGTTTTTCTGGTCTTTCTTTTTGCCACAAGATTTTTTTAAATGATTAACTAATAACCTGATTCCGATAATTGATATAGTCTTAAACAGTCTCTTGAAGATATTTTTAGTTCATGGTCGTCACCCTGAATTTATTTCAGGGTCTATCTAGGAGGAAAGATGCTGACCACGCAGTAGCTACAAGGCAATTAAAAATACTAGCACAACTTGTAAAATAAATTCAGCATGACGATCGCGCTAGACTCATTAGTCCTTAAGAATAAATATTAATCGAATTTAGGTTTATAGCAATGTAATTTCAACACGCCTGTTCTTTTTTCTTCCACTAGCAGTATGGTTTGAAGCAATCGGATTTTCGATGCCTTTTCCTGTAGCGGTTATCCTGTTTGCTTCGATATTTAATGCCATTAAATGATTTTTAAAGGCATCGGCCCTTGCCTGCGATATCTGCTCGTTTAGGGCTATCGGACCATCGCTGCTGGCGTAACCATCAAGATGGATGGATGCCTCAGGGTTTTTGATCAAATAAGCAATTATGCGTTTGATTATAGAGTTGTTGGTGCTGGCGAAAGATGATGAACCCTGAACAAATGTTACCGGCACCGTATGGTTTAAAGCTTTGAGTGCTTTAATTGCTAATTTAGCAAATGCTGGATTCGGGCCAGTTTTGCTGATCGAATCTTCTTTTATTATAGGTGATTTTACCTGTGCTAGAGCCATTGTATCCATACCACTAACTTTTTCTTTTGCTGGTTCCGCAGGTACAACAACGGAAGCAGGATCGGAAGAAACGTTTGATGTAGATGCCTTTGCTGCAGGATCTGTTTTGCCTGCCGCGTAATACCAGATGCCGGCGCCACCAACCAGTATCCCAAATAAACCGATTAACCAGCCTCGCGATCTGCCGGCAGGTTTTTCAATCTCTCCTTTTGAAAGATCAAATTTGGATGGCGCTGTTTTAATACCATCGTTTTTATTTAAATCGAATGCCATAATTTTATTTTCTAAGTGTACATATCTACCAAAGTTTGCAAACTGCCCGTATGCGCCCTGCCCATCGCTTCAAACTCCCAGCTTTCGCCAACACGAAACAATCGCCCAAATTCTACGGCATCTTCATTTGTATATTGGTCTTTAAGGTCGTAACGCAATATTTCAGAACCATTGCTTTCATCCACAATCCTGATGTAACAGTCGTTTACCTTTCCAAAATTGAGGTCTAATGTCCTCCGGTCTTTTTTATTGTCGTTCGGGTATTTACAGATCGTACAGCATATAATAATCTGCTCCACCTTATAGCTAACTTTGGATAAATCGATAAACATATCTTCATCATCATCGCCATCACTTCTGCTCCCGTCAGGATCATCAATGGCACCGATAATTGCACCGTCTTCCGTAAACGGTCTAAAGAGGCCTTTTTCTAATTTATCCTCAATTTTATTACCCATTCGGATTTGCCCGTAAAAGGTAAAGTATGAATCAGAGGGGATCTTAAAATCGTTTCCAATCGAAAATGCTGAAACATCGAGATCAAACTCAGGACCGCCCGGTTCTTCGTTAGGATTCCAGCCCATTCCTATTTTTACCAAGGAGAGTCCGGGCGCTGCCTTGGACAGAGAAAACCTGTCCCCCTTATTTAAATTAAAACTGCTCATCTATTGGTATAATGCTATTAGTGTATTTAAACCGCCTGAAAAGGCCTGTCCAAGGGCCTCTACATTCCATGTTCCCCCGTTTCTGGAAATGGACGCAATCATGAGGGAATCTTCATTTGTAAATTCGTCTTTAAGCAGGTACTGGCATAAAACCGATTGATCGGCATGGTTCCTGATATTAATGTAGGAGTTTTGAACGTGGCCAAAATGGTGGCCCCTTTCTTCACTTTGATCAATGGTTACGGCAAAATAAAGGAATTCTACTTTCGGATCTATTTTTGATAAATCGATGTGGATTACCTCATCGTCTCCATCGCCTTCGCCGCCCCTGCTATCACCCGGGTAATGAGTAGAGCCATCAGGACTGGTATTGTTGTTATAAAAAACAAAGTATTCATCAGCAAGGAGTTTTCCATTTTCACCCAGCATAAATACGGAGAGGTCTAGATCTACCCGGTGTCCATTTATAACAGCAGTATCCCAGCCAAGTCCGGCAATAATGTGTTTCAAGCCAGGTTTTTCCCCGGTCAGGGAAACGGGTTTTCTTTTTTCTATTTGTATAGCCATTCTGTTAATTTTTAGATGTTATATGCACTAACTTTTTTTGTAGGTAAAGGCGGTGGTTTTACGGGATTGTTTTTCGTGTTTGGTGTTGCTTTTATTTCGGGCAACCTGGGGATGTTTATGGGTTTTGGAATATCGTTTTGCTTTTTTGGTGGTAATGGCGGTGGCAATTTGGGCGTTGGGAGCGGGGGGCGAACCACTACCGGAGACGCAGTGGGTGCTTTCACCTCAACATGGTAACCGGCTTTGGCAATGGCCTGAAAAATAGCCAGCATGGTATCTTTAACATCAACAGGCTGCAATGCGATAACATGATGATACTTTTTAAGCAGTTTATCCGAAAAATAAACAGTGCTGATTTCTTCTGATCCAAGCAGAATCATTACCCCATCTGCCTGTAAATTATTTGTCCTCAGGAGATCGTCTATTGCGGCAAAAATCATCCCGTCATTGGCATAATATTGCAGCCTGTCGTTTAGATTTCTTTCTCTTACGTTAAACCAATATCGGTTTCCATCAGATAATTCGGCCTCGCCTTTAATAATCGGGCTGATGTTTTGAAGTAGAGCGGCACAGAACGGGAGCAGGAAAGCAATTTCCATATCTTTATCAACCGACAGGTAAGAATTTTGCAGGAGGATGTATTCTACAATCATATCGGCCAGGATTTTTACCCTTGGGTCAGCACCCTGACCTAACAGTTTGGCTGATCCAAAAGATTCTGCCTGGATATTTTTGTAGAGGTTTAAATAAAGTACATTATCAATGCCATTCATCAATAAAATGGCTTTGTGGTTTGGCAAAATCTGCTTTTGGGCTAGTATATTAAAAAGAGTCTGGTGATACGTAATACGGTCTAAATTAAAATAGCCGGCCTCCTGAAACAGGTTTTCGATCAGCGATTTCTCATTGTCCTCAATATCATCATCAAATAAAAAACGTAAAGGGAATTGCTGCCTGTACGATTCGATAGAATCTGATTTGTACAAGACCGCATTTAAGAAGTGTGATAAATATTGTTCAATACCATAATAAAATAGCTGCTTAACCGGTTTTTTATGACCATATATACTGAAATGTTTTGTCGGATCTTTTACAATTTCGAAATAGTTGCCATAAGCGTAAGGATCGTTTTTGTAAAAGCGTTCTTTTGCTGCGGCACCAAATATAAAATCGTTGCCATTTACATAAAAGTATAGGGGAACCTCGTTTGATTCCCTCATTTTTAATGGGGCATAAGGGTTACTGTCTGATTGATACCAGAAAGTAACCGTTCGCTTCGCTATTTTCGCCAATACGCAAAATCCCATCGCAACTATTATTTTTGAATGCCCTTAAGCAGGTGTTTTTCAAAGAATTTCATCCCTTCAAGAATAATGATCGGTGCTACATAATCGAAATCTTTCTGATCATCGTGTTTCCGCTTTTGTGCTTTGATAAAGTCGGGTTCTCCTTTGATATAATTCTCAATGTTCATATCCTGAAAACCAGCCATAAAATCTGTCGCATTCATTTTTAAACCGAACATGCCGGATGATACCTTATAAAACAGGTCAGCAAAATCCATAAACCTGGGGCAGTGTGCTTTGCCTTCCTGTGGTAAACAGATAAAGTGGTTGCCAATGTGCTCCAGCATTTCGGGTGTAACGGAATTGGTTGATTCCAGGTATTTAAATTCGCCATTTGGCGTAACCACACAAAAATTATCTTCGCCCAATATCTCAATCGCTTGTTTATTGGTCGGCACCAGAATGCTGGTGATGTTTGTTGGAATGGCCAAACCTTTCGACACTTCGTATTTAATATCCGTATTATTTGTTCCACGTTGCGAATTGATATCGATTATTTTCAAAGGGTTTGTGGTAATCGGACTAATGGTTTGTTTGGCCACTGCTTCTCCACCCATTCCCCTGATAAACATCTGTGTATAGTAATCATCTGCTGCTGTCGGATTTACCGCGTTAAACCAGTCAAATATCCTCGCTCCCTTGCCTGCAAACGCAATTTTTACTTTTGGTGGAATGGCTTTAACGGCTGGTGGCGCATCTTCTGATTTCACAATCTCCTTCCGCAGTTTATAAGCCAGCTGACCTGCGTAAAACATAATCAGGCCGGTAACGTAAAGGTTAACGCTCATCATTTCTTTACACTCCGCAGCGATTAAGAGGTAAAAAGTTTCAAAATCTGAAGCCTCTAAACGATCAACAACTTGTTCGAAATAATAGGGTGCGGTATTTTCGTTAAATTTAGTTATGCCGGAATTAAGCCCCTGAATGGATATTTTTTTCTTTTCACAGATCCTAAGCAGTACGTTTTTAAAGTTGGGTGAAAATTTGGTCGCCTGCGCCACACGTTCGGCCGCAAAACGGATGGAGTTCTGTTTGATCATGGCCTTTCCACCTTCCATTTGGCACAGCGCTGTAATATCTGTTGTACTGCCACCAATGTCGAAACAAAGTACCAGCTCTCCGGGATTAATGGAGTAACCCCCATTTGGGCGAACCAGATAATTGGCTACAGCACAGGCTTCTGATAACGACTCTTCGTTGCTTAATTTTTTAAAATCGAACCTTACCGGACCTGTCTCCGTTTTAATATCTACCGTTGTAAGTGTTTTTTTGGCTTCATTGCCCCACCCTGTAGCAACTTCTGCTTTGGCTTGTTCGCCCCAGGAGCTATTGCTGGTGCCAGTTGAACCCCATGTTGAGGCTGTGGCCTCAGGTGTTGAAACTTGACTGCCCCAGCCACCCGATGGAGCAATAGGAGAACCCCAGCTGCTGTTGCCCGAGGTATCGCCGATATCCGAAAGATCAGAAGGAGGGAAAGTCTTTAATTTCACCCGACTTTCAATTGGCGAAATTTCTTTGAGCGAATCCCAAATCCCTCTGTATTCGCTTAATAATTCTTTACCCATTGATGAAGGGTACGACCATTTTAAGGTATGGGGTTCGTGGCCTTCAATAAACAATTGGGCATATACATGGAGCAGCAGGGTACTTAAATAGGCTGTTTTATAACTTTTATCAATCTGCTGGGTAGACCATTTCATATTGTAAACCAGCTCTGCCCTGCCAATCCGGTTATAACCTAAAATATAGCGGTTGTTTTCGGCATTTTCGATGGGTAGGTTTTTTTCAAAACAAGGAAAACCACCTTTTACCCCCTGAGCCATTAGCGAATTGATCTGGATGTTGCCATCATTTACCACTCGTCTTGAATCGTGGATGGTTAATACAGATTTGATGGAATTAGTGAGGATTTCATCGTTTTGGAAAAAGAAAATTTCATCTTCAACAGCTGGCCGTTCATCGTTGTTTTTGCTATCGGAAGCCAGTAATGATACCCTTTTGTTGGTGAGTTTCAGGTTTTCACAAACCTCGTTTCGCTGATCGGAAAAGTAGGCTATAGAAGAGTTTGTACTGCCAAAATCGACGCCTAAAAAGGCCGGCGATAAGGTCCTCGGCGCGTTTAACATGTTCACCGGTAAAGCCTGAGTGTTGCCAGATCCATCGTAACGGATAATCCCAAAACCGCAATCAGCCCCTGCATGTGCAAATTTTACACCTTTAAAAGGTTTATTACTTTCGTATATCTCGTACTTGTATTTATTGTCTGCAACTGCATTATTGGATGCAATATGTAAGTGCGCTTTAATATTGCCATATTTTTCGGAGATTACCGCAGCCTTTCCGTTACTGGCGAGGTATAAAGGAATACCATTTTCATCCAGTACAATCCTGAAAAAATCGTCGTTCACATTTCCGATAAATGGCGTAGCCTGAAACCTAGCATCATTATGTGGTATTTCAGAATACAGAAAATAGCGGTTCCATTGTTTGGAAATAAAATTAGGCCACATCAAAATATCCTTACCGCTGATCGATTCGGATGTTACCTTGTAAATAACTTCTTTAACGATCTCGTTTCCGGTCTCGGTATATAACTTTAACTGTACAATCAGGCGTTCGCCATCTTTATCCGTTGGATCGTAAATGGCGGTAATCCTCGATTTTACATTCGATGATTCGGAAATGCCAGTTAATGCGTCGAGTGTAGCACCAAAAACATTTAATGCCAAAGGCGTTAAGGGTAAGGTAAAATAGGCGTAGTTGTTCAGCTGTCCTTTGGTTTCGGCCGCAAGCAGTAATATAGGCTTGGTCTTCAGAAAATTCCTAATTTCCATGCCCTCTCTCCCAAAATCGATCTGTGCAATTTCAGTAGTATCCGGAAGTAGTAAATCTTTCGGATCAAACAGAATACTTCCTTCTTTCGATTCGTTGTAGATAATTCCTTCAGAGCCGAATAATGAGGTAGAATAGTTAAAAAGAAGGCTAAAAGGATAATTGAATAAGGAACCAACTTCTGGCGGGGTAGATTTATCGATTTTAGGATAACCTTTTGTTTGCTGATAAATAACCATATCGCTCATCCAGGCCTGGATACAAGTAGAAATATTACCATATTCAGGCCTGATCAGTTCGTCTACACCAGCATAATTCAACCTGAATCGCTCCATGTTATCCAGAATGTGTTTGGCGTAACCATACAACGTAAAAAGTTCCTGCGGATTAATTTCCGATTGTAAAGGATCGATAAATTTTCCGTTCTGTACGTTAATGAAAGGAAACTTTTCCCTGATCTGATAGGATACTGAAGTAAAAACAAGACTATCAGGAGAAGTGCCACCTATCACATTGCCTTTAAAGGAAATGACATCAATGAAAGGGATCCTGTCGGCATTATTGGCCAAAGATTGATCGCACCACAAAGGTTTACGCTCGAATAACATATTACCAAATGCGCCGGTAGGCTCGTAAATATTTGCAGTTGTATCTAAATGCTGTCCGTCTGAATAAGATAGATGAATTCTATTTGCTTCTATATCTTTATAGTTTAAGGCTATACAGCTGATCAATCCTTTCCATTCACTGATCAGTGACTTATAGAACAACATCAAACCTGATGCTTCAGCGTCTTTATTGCGAATATGATCTATGGCATTTTTGAATAAACTGGCCCGGGCAAATACCGAAGGTATGCCAGACACAATTGTTCCGATATTAACAGCAGAATTACCATCCTGATCTACAGCGATTTCCGGGATCAGGATGTTTTTGGTAAATACTTCAAGCTGGGGGATTTTATCCCACGCAAATTCAACTCCATTTGGCTCTGTTTTGGGATGAACTTTTATCGCCAGTGCTTTGATTCGTTTATCAGACATGGTGCTTTAGTTTATATCGAAGTTTTGTGAAATGGTAAGTGCATTAAAAATATGCGCGAGGAATTTTTCTTTGGTGGTATTTACCTTTTGCTCTTCCTTAGGATTCGTGTTTATCAGATTCTCAACAAAAATATTATATCGATCGCTAAAAAATCGTCCTTTACTCCAATGGTGTTTTTCATCAAGAAAAATGGTACCAACATCCAGTTTCTTTAGCTCTAAAGGATTATCCGGAAATGCCTTGCTATTAAAAAGAAACCTGCCCGGGGCAACGGAACTTCTCACCTGATAAAGCCAGCCAGGTATAAATCTGGCATCTTTAAAGGTGTAAGCAAAGAGTTTAAAATATTCATTGATGTCTTTGCACTCCGCATCGGTAATGGTACTGTACTGGTTGAGTTTTTGGTTTTCGCATTGTTTAATGAAACCTTTTATGCCTGCATCATCAAAAGCACCACCGTTTTTGGTTAAAGAAATGTGTGCCAGGGAGAAAAAGGCACCCAATTTATTTACAAATATTTCACCTGATTTATTTTCGTTTCCAACAAAGTCATCAAAGGAAAAATTGAACGAATTATCTTTAAATTCTACCGCTTTATAGAGATAGTCGACTTTTGCACTATTAAACCCGTCGTTTCGGGTGAAGAAATCGTAAGCAGCACAGGCACATAACAATTCTGTAATGTGACATGGGTTTTTCTGTTCACTGCCACCGGTTGTGGTCTGATTGGAAATATTGTTCCCGTCAATTTTTTTACTTTCAATTGGCCAGCCGATATGGTAAAACAACTTATAACATTTCTGAACGGTAGGATCGCTTTGGTAAAACTGCAAGGCTGCCTGACTATTCAGCGGAAAAAACGACGAATCGGCAATTACGCTATTGGCTTTGCTGGCTTTTTGTTTATCATCTGGTTTATTAAAAGTAAAATACGCTGTTAATAAGGTAGAACCAAATTTAGCCTTGGAGAAATCGATACTGGCATTGCCATTAGAACGGATTTTCACAAAATCCTGCAGTGCTTTGGGGATTACCGGGATAGATGAAGCACCTGTACCACCGAATATAGAACCAAAAATGAAAACCCTCGCATTTGCACCAGCACTTTCCAGTTTGCCCATAAAAGTGTCCAGTTCACGTTCCTCCGATTGCACTGCCGCCCCTTTGATAATGTTACGGGCGGCTTCCACTATGCCGTGATACATCAGCATGGAGCCGAGGTGGGTTTGTGCCCTATAGCCATGATCTAAAGCAAACTCCTGTACTGAACCATTGTCCAAAAACAGATCAGAGATTAATTTATTGGCTTTCTGTTGCTCAGCCGAGCCTGTGGTAATTTTGCTAATGTTTTTATAGGTTTCCCTTCCAGGCCCGGCATAATTGGTAAAAAATCGATATAAATTCAGTTTGGCCGAGAAAAAGGTATTTGCATTTGGAGTTCCGCCAACGCTGGTACCAGTTGTTTTAATCCTGTTGTAAAGGCTGATCAGCTCTTCAACTCTTCCCTTGTTCCCATTATTTTGATCGGTATCGAGCGTGAGGATTTCGATTTCCTGATTATCGAACATCCCGATTCCGCACAGATGCGTAAAGGCTTCCAAACAACGCATCCCGGTACCGCCTATGGCGATTACGAATAATTTATCCATTGCTATTCTTGTTTAGGAATTAAAACCAGTGTCCGATTTTTCCGGTGGCAAATATTTTGCTCATTACAAAACCGATGATGATGTAGAGTATAAAACCGATAGCCGTACCAATACTCAAGGCTGTTACATAATTATTCAACACCATAATGTTTGCATCTGGTTTGAATACATAATAGCCCAATAAAAAACAGACTGCCGGATTTAAGATGGCCAATATCCAAAACCAGGTTTTACGTGCCTGTGGATCTTTGGGATTGCTCCCACCCTCAAACTTAATGGCGTTTGCAATAATGGCAGATAAAAGAAGAAAGATCAATGCGATAATGATCGATATGATGTAAGCTGAGGTTGATTCCATTTTTAGAATTTATTTTAATGATTTTAGATTACTGTTTGGTTTTGATGTAGTAAGAGTGCACGACTCTGTCCACAGGTTTGAGCTCCTGTAAAGTATTTTTTATAGATTCTGACAAAGCGGTATTAGGGGTGTTTTTTGCATTTACCCACTCGAATTTGGCCATTTTGCCTCCCTGTAGATTTGGTGTGGCGGTGTTTGATAAAATATCTACCTTAATCAAACCGTCTGGATTATGGATGTTGGCTACACTAAATTTAGGGTCGAAGGAGGTACCAAATTCAACACGTTTTGGGTTGGAGGCCCTGGTATTGGTAAAAAGCGTTTGATTGAGGGTAAAAACCTCATTGAGTGGGTTTGATGCCTGTGCTTTATAAATCCATTGTTCTTTTAATTTTCCGTCGGTATTGTAACACGCCAGTGCAATTGCATCTTTTTCCTGATCAGAAAACTTAGCCTCACCATTATTGCCTTTACTTAATTTGGGCTGGTGTTTTTTAGCCTCATCCGCTTTTGCAAAGTTTTCGAAATCGGCCGTTATATCCGAAACTTTTACGCCGAAGTTTGCAAAAGTGTAACTATCTTCATTACTGAGGTCGATAAATAGTCTTCGGAAAAAATCATTAAACTGGTTTTGCGCTGCATAAGTAGTATGCAACTGATCGATGCTTTTCCAATCTAATCCAAGTGGATAAAACTCAAAGTTCTGCCCTTTTTTAAGACCATTAATATAACCCTCTCTTAAATCCAGTATATTTTTGGCTTTGGCTGATTTTGCGGCCTCATCATAAAAAATACCACCTGATTTTTCTGAAGGATATGCGGTTGATAGTTGATACGCCCTGCTCGATAAATCAAACCTGGTTGTTGATGATGAAAGTTTTGATTCGAGTTTTGAAATCAAACTTCTTTCATCCGGATGACCACAACTGAATATGGTAAAATAGAGGTGTTTATTCACCTTGCCCTCTTTGTAATCAGTGATAAAAAAGTGAATCGAATTTCCTTTTTCAAGCCATTTGGAGAAAGAGATTTTTAGAAACGCGGTATTGGTAACCTCTATATTTTTTTGCCACTCCTCAAAATCGGTGATCAAAAGTGCATCTCCATTACCACTTACAATTTTCTCGACCGATGCTTGCAATGGCGCCCAAATATCAGCATATTGATTTGGGTCGCTTACCTGTTGGCCCAATTCAGTGGTATTGGCTACATTCAGCAACGAGATTTTATTGGAACCTAACTTATAAACTTCAAATTGCTGGGCCAGAATGGTGTTAAAACAGCTCGACATCATGCTTTTAATCGTAGGATCGCTAAAAGCCTTATTTATTCCCGATGAGAAATCAATATAAAGTGCCGGAGTACCTTTTTTAGTATTGCTACTAGACGTATTAGCGTTATGGTAAGCTTCGATACGTTTACCTAAGTCCTGATCATAAAAGTTGAAATTTGTAGCTGCGAAAGGATCTTGTGATTGGGAGCCTCCGGATCCTTTACAAGCTGAAACTGCAAAGAGTCCCAATAATCCTATGATTCTAATAAAGTTCCGGGTATTGCCTGTTTTCATAATTTATACATTTTAGTGCTTGGAGTATTATTTAGTTGACCAAAAGTATAAGCACGGCAGCGGCAATCCTTACGGAAAACCGTAAAGAGAAAATTATAGCAACAAAATTTTGATTTAATTTTTAGAAGCCATCATTTTTTGAGCACTTGAGCCAATCACTTCAAGCTAATGGTACCCTAATCATTTGGATGATAAAGTTCACAGAAAGAGGTAAAGACTTACAGCCACTTAAAATTTACGATCAGCTAAGCAGAAATATTCTTTAAATTATCCCCATAAACAAAAAAAAGCCGCCTAATAGGCAGCTCTGTTTATCAAAAATAAATATTGCTATTTTGCTAACACCATTGCATTTTGTTCTGCTTTCATGATTGCTTCAGTAGCATAGGTTTCAGACTTTAGACTCGCAAAGTCAGCTAACTTTACATTTTTCATGTTGCTTACGATCATTGTACTTTGATCAGCAGTACCATTCATTTTTAAAACTGCATCTTCGCTAACGACTGTGTATAAACTGCGTGCTGTAGTTTTGATCTTGGCAGTAGCGCTTTGGCTCAAAAATAACTGCAGGTTTTTTACATCAAAGTTATTACTGGTTACCACAACCGATTGACCATAAGCTTCAATCCTTTCTAAATCTTTTACGGTAATATTAAGCGTTACCTGACCAGTTTCCATTGAATTGATAAATAAGGTTTTTCCATCAGTTCGTACTGAAGTTTTTGCAGCATCGTAGTTGTTCGCGCCTGCTACATTTTGTTTTTCGCCTTGCGTTAAGATCAGTTTTACATTACCGCTTACCCAGATCCTGTTGAATGTAGATAATGAAGAAGTTTTTATTTCTGCTTTAACTGGCTCAGCCGCAAAAGTTGCCATTGCTGATGAAGTGAATACTACTGCTGTTAATGCTACTGCGAATAAGGTTTTTGTCAAGGTTTTCATATCTTTAATATTTTAAGTTCTTTGTTATTGTTTTGTTATTAAGACGCAGTTGATTCGTAAACGTTGCAAGCAAAAACCCGGTATTATACCACTGTCAGTAACTTCTAGACGAACGCCTGTAATTTCTAGACGAACGCCTTCCAAATTTTATCCTGATTTTGGCTAACATCGATGTGTTTGTGCATAATCATCCATCGCCGCCAGCCAGATCGATATATGATGTTTATAAATTGGGCATTCCAATTCCTGATTGATGTAATGAGAAAGATATAAAAGCTGCTTTAATTAGTTACCAAATGAGCTACAGAAGCAAATAAATTGAGCTGCACAAGCAATTTTCTTATCGTTCGAACAGAGATATTTGTGTTATGAAAAACATCAAAAAAATTCAATTAGGCCAGAATGGGCCATTAGTTTCCAACCTTGGATTAGGCTGCATGCGTATGTCGTCAATTTGGGGAGGACCAACACCTGATGAAGCAGAAGGTATAGCCACCATAAATGAAGCTTTGGATCTTGGTATCAATTTTCTGAACACCGGCGATTTTTATGGAGCCGGCCACAATGAAATGCTGATTGGAAAAGCAATTAGGGAAAGACGCGACGATGCTTTCATTAGCGTAAAGTTTGGCGCCATCTTTCATAACGGCCAATGGTTAGGCATGGACCTGAGACCGAATTCGATCAAAAACTTTATCAATTACTCACTTACCCGCCTTGGTATTGAAACCATTGACCTTTATCAACCTAGCCGGATGGATAACAGCGTGCCCGTGGAAGATATTATCGGCACTGTTGCTGATCTGATTAAGGAGGGTAAAGTTAAATACATAGGTGTATCTGAAATTACCGCTGAGCAACTCCGGAAAGCCAATGAGGTTTACCCAATCAGTGCATTGGAAATTGGTTATTCGCTTGCTGAAAGACAAATAGAAAATGAATTGCTACCCGCGGCAAAGGAATTAGATGTTGCGGTTATAGCTTTTGCCAATACAGCAGAAGGTTTACTGACCGGCGGAATGACCGCACCACTGCCGGATAATGATTACCGGAACCATTTTTCCCGTTTCCAAAATGAAAATCTCATACATAATCTTGAGAAGGTTGAGGTATTGAAACATTTAGCCATTATAAAGGATTGTACACCGACACAGCTTGCGATTGCCTGGGTAAAAGAGCAGGGCGATCAGATCATGCCATTGGTAAGCATGAGCAAAAGATCGCGTTTAGCCGAAAATATCGAAGCAATGGAAATCAGCTTTACCCAAGAAGAAATGAATACATTAAATACTACTTTTGCAATAGGGGCCATTAAAGGTGGTACTTACTTAGAACGATAAATGGAAAGTCCGGCAGAAATTCTTCCTGGTGTAATTTTTTATTCCTACCTGTCAACCGAAAGGAAGCAGAAGGCATGCTTTTGGAATCATCATACCTTGATATTGCAGGTTTCAGGACAATTTACGCTGGAAACTTCTGCCCAAACCCTATCAATGGGTGCAGGAGAAATGTTGCTGATCGGTAAAAATCAGCTGGGTACGCTGACTAAAACACCTGGCGACGGGGGCAGCTATGAAACCATCGTCATCTCATTACAGGAAGACCTGATGCGCAAAATTGCATTGGAGGAAAAATTGGAATCTGGCGGGAAATACACAGGCCCGCCAAACCTCCTGATTCCCTCCAATGAATTTTTGCAGGGCTATTTTCACTCCATTGTTCCGTATGCCAGAAGTTCAGGAGCCTCTATGACTGACGAAATGGGCATTTTGAAAGTAAAAGAGGGCGTTAAATTATTGCTGCTGGCGATGCCCATATTACGAAGTTTTTTATTTGATTATTCAGAACCCTATAAAATAGATCTGGAAAAGTTCATGCTTAATAACTTCCAGTTTAATGTCCCTGTAGAAAAATTTGCCCAACTTACAGGCCGCAGCCTGGCTGGGTTTAAACGTGATTTTCAAAAAAAATTCGACCTTCCTCCACGCCAGTGGTTGCTCTCGAAACGGCTTGATGCCGCAAAGTTTTTAATTGAGCATAAACACCAAAAGCCTTCTGCCATTTATCTGGATTTAGGCTTTGAAAGCCTTTCGCATTTTTCACATGCCTTTAAAAAGAAATTCGGATCAGCGCCAAGTGAACTTATCCAGGCAGAAACAGCTAAATAAGCATAACTTACTCAATTGCTGGCTTATTGGATAAAATGAAAAATACCTAATCGTACAGATTAAACCTACATCGTTATCCGAAAATTATACCTAACGAATAGGTGAAAAATTAAGTTAAATGCGGTAGATGGGAAATGAACCCATCATGCTTTATCCATTTTTTTCATGAAAAGTTATCTTGGGGTAGTCCAGAACAGTTCGGGATTATTGGTTTTATAATTGATGAACTTGACCCCAGTTTTCTGAAATGTTGATTCTCTTTTCTGGGGGCCCTGAATAATACCATCCAATGGCAACAGCTCTACATAGGCTACTTCTTTTCCGCTGGTCCAGGTTTCGGTATCATACTGACTGATCACTGGTGTTTCCAGACGGTAAAGGTTTTTTGCCATATAGGTTTGCAGGTAATATTCTTTGGATTGAAGGGCTGTACGGTTCCAGTTTGCATCAGCATTTAATACCAATGGCATACCTTTTATCAACCGCTCCCTTACTTCCTGTATACCGAGCAGGTTGCCTTTTTCATCCATTACATACGAATCAAAGGTAGGGTCAATCCAGATCCATTTACGGAGGTCTTTGCTGTAAACCATATTAATTACATGGCAATCATCAAAGTTGGTTTCTTTTGGCATGCAGGTAATGTATCTTGACGTAATGCCCATAGCGAGGTAACATTCGTTAAGTACCGTGGCCAGCATGCGGCAATTTACCCCCCGGTTTTGCTCCCTGCATACTCTGATTAGCTCAATTGCATTTTTAAGGGTAGGGTTATCACTGTTCCCATCATGCCTGATTAAATTATGTACCCAGTGCAATAGATTGAAAATTTTAGAAAGCTCATTTCCTTTACCTGCAACCGAATCCAACTTGAGATCCTTTCTGATGCGCACCAGATTGGGGTTATCCATAGATTGATAGGTAAATACCGGGATTTCGCGCCTATCAGAAAGATTATATTTTCCCGCTTTTTTAAGGGTATCCAGATAAGCAATTGGTCTCCTGTTGGGCGCCTTGGCATCAAATTTTACCTGTGTCATTGCGGTATCCGTTCCATTGACCAGGATGATAAAATTATATTCCCCAACCTTGGGGTCAACATTGAAAGATATAGATTCCTGATCAGTGTAGAAAGTTACTTTTTTGGCTGAAGTAGCATAAACATCTAATTTCTCCTTCGGCATAACTGTCCAGGCATTCTTTCTTACAGGATCGTTATCATCCTTGATATCAACACTTGTAGAAGTGGCCTTAATAATTTTGAGCTTCGTTTGGGCGAATGTAGTTGTTATTGAAAAAAGGAGTAAGAATAAAATAGCGCGTTTCATTTTTAATTTGTTTAAGGTTTAGCATTAAATCAAAAGACGCCAGAAAACAACCGGGATTGCATGAAATCAAAAATAAATTAACGGTCTAAAAACAAGATTATCAACCAGATTGAAAACTGCTCATGCTTATTTACAAATAGGCAATTAGTATGTCTGGGCATAAAACCATATTTCTAAATCCCTCTACTTTAAACAAAAAAAGCCACCCAACGGGCAGCTTCAACTCTTCTGGTTGATATTTTCTATTTTGCTAAAACCATTGCATTTTGCTCAGCTTCCATAATCGCTTCAGAAGCGTACGAGTTTGACTTAAGACTCGCAAAATCAGCCAATTTTATATTTTTCATGTTGCTTACGATCATTGTACTTTGATCAGCAGTGCCATTTAATCTTAATACCGCATCTTCTTTAACGATAGTGTACAAACTGCCTGCTGTAGTCTTTATTTTCGCTGTGGCGCTCTGGCTTAAAAATAACTGAAGGTTTTTTACATCAAAATTATTACTGGTTACCACAACAGATTGGCCATAAGCTTCAATCCTTTCTAAATCTTTTACGGTAATATTAAGCGTTACCTGACCAGTTTCCATTGAATTGATAAATAAGGTTTTTCCATCAGTTCGTACTGAAGTTTTTGCAGCATCGTAGTTGTTCGCGCCTGCTACATTTTGTTTTTCGCCTTGCGTTAAGATCAGTTTTACATTACCGCTTACCCAGATCCTGTTGAATGTAGATAATGAAGAAGTTTTTATTTCCGCTTTAACTGGCTCAGCCGCAAAAGTTGCCATTGCTGATGAAGTGAATACCACTGCTGTTAATGCTACTGCGAATATTGTTTTTGCTAAAGTTTTCATATCTTTTATATTTTAGGTTTTTGCTATTGTTTGTTATTAAGACGCAGTTGTGCGGTAAACGTTGCAGGCAAAAATCTGGTATTATACCATTGTTGGTAACCAATAGACCAACGCCCGTAATTTCTAGACGAACGCCTCCCAAAATTTTTCCGTACCTTCCTTTACGCTTACGTGTTTACGCATGATCGTTCATCACCGCCAGCATAAGGCTAATGGTGTTATTCCGATTGCATTTCAATATCCTGAATGACGTACTCTGCTTGATAATGACGATGTAAAGGTTGCTGTTTATTTACCTACCATAACGAGCCATAAAAGTGAATTGAAAATTGACTATTCAATAACTCACAGGCAACAAAGAATGAATTGCTTACGGCTGCCAGGGCTACTTCTCTAATAACCATGCCTTAGCGGCGGCAATAACGCGGTCATTCCTGGTATTAGAAAGATCTTCCACAAAAACATCAGGTTTAATATTTTCAGGATAGCCCTTTCCAGTCCGGTCGGCTACATAGGTTCTGGCCAGTTGCAACTGGCTACCATTGGAAAGATTGTAGGTATAATTTGCCGTGGTATATCCGGCTGATGTTTGCCCAAAAGATTTAACATTGGGTAGCCCCAATAGGGAAACTACTGCCATTTCGCCACTACTTCCGGTTCTTGCATCTAGCAACACAGCGATTTTTAGGGAATTATTTTTGATTTTATATGTACTAATGTTCGCTGGCTTACCCGAAATTTGACCATTTTCATTTGGCCAAGACCTCTTTTTTTCCATGCTACCAGATACAAAATAACCTGCGGTACCATCATCAATCAGCCCATTGAGCCCCGCCAACATAGGCCACATATTACCACCAGTATTATGTCGCAAATCTACAATCCAGCCTGCAATGATGTTTTCTGTATCTAATTTTTGAATGATGCGACGGATGGTGTCGGCAAAAAGAGCGTCTTTCGTTTCATCAAAACTCAAACACCTTGGCACCTTGACCCAGGCCACTCCATCTCCCAGATAGTCACCTTGTGGCCGTTCTACCATTGGGGCCTCAGCAATCTGCTCCATCCGTTTTGCTGATATAAAAAAAGAGTGTTTATCACCAACTGCCCTTAACTTTTCTGTGTAGAAATTATAAAGCACTTGTTGGCTGATGGAATCATTACTGCTTAACGATAGGGCTTTACTTTCCTCTTGTATGTTTCGCCAATCCAGTTTGTCGCTAAACATGGAATTATTTTTCAGTATATTGAAAATTTCTTTATTCAATTTTACTGAAGTACGGCTAGGTGAGTTGCTTTGGCTATAAACGGGATTATAAAGTACACCCCATAAGACGATTAATAGATAGGCAGGGATCTTCATGTTTTAAATATAGATAAATTAGTACTGTAAAATATTGATACATTTTGTAGACGAGAGATTAACCAAAAAGGTTGCACATGAAATATATTTAAAGGTTTACAGGTTATTGCTATTTGAGAGATACACGATATACGTATCTACTTTCACACTAATAAAAGACATCAGTGCTATCAATAAAAAAACCCCCTTTTAGAAGAATTAAAGGGGGCTTAAAACAGTGGTCCCGACGAGAATCGAACTCATATCTAAAGTTTAGGAAACTTCTATTCTATCCGTTGAACTACGGGACCATTTTATTTTTCAAATATCGCCTTCCTGAAGCAGATTTAAAATATTTTTCTCTTTTAATCGCCTCATTCCTTATTGGAAATTCTTCATAATAAAAAATTATGAAGGGGAAGTAAGCCTTATTTGACTTCGTCTTACCAGCGTTGTGTTCTTTTAATCGTTTATCTAAATCTTCACAATGTCCTTTATAAAATAATCAAAGTGTACACTTTTAATTACATAGCCAAAGTAACTCATATTCCCTGCCCGACTACGTCGTTCAGGCGGATATCCGTTGAACTACGGGACCATTTTATTTTTCAAATATCGCCTTCCTGAAGCAGATTTAAAATATTTTTCTCTTTTAATAGCCTCATTCCTTATTGGAAATTCTTCATAATAAAAAACTATGAAGGGGAGGTAAGCCTTATTTGATTTCGTCTTACCAGCGTTGTGTTCTTTTAATCGTTTATCTAAATCTTCACAATGTCCTTTATAAAAATAATCAAAGTGTACACTTTTAATTACATAGGCAAAGTAACTCATATTTAAAGTTTAGAAAACTTCTATTCCCTGCCCGACTGCGTCGTTCAGGCGGGTATCCGTTGAACTACGGGACCATTTTATTTTTCAAATATCGCCTTCCTGAAGCAGATTTAAAATATTTTTCTCTTTTAATAGCCTCATTCCTTATTGGAAATTCTTCATAATAAAAAACTATGAAGGGGAGGTAAGCCTTATTTGATTTCGTCTTACCAGCGTTGTGTTCTTTTAATCGTTTATCTAAATCTTCACAATGTCCTTTATAAAAATAATCAAAGTGTACACTTTTAATTACATAGGCAAAGTAACTCATATTTAAAGTTTAGAAAACTTCTATTCCCTGCCCGACTGCGTCGTTCAGGCGGGTATCCGTTGAACTACGGGACCATTTTATTTTTCAAATATCGCCTTCCTGAAGCAGATTTAAAATATTTTTCTCTTTTAATCGCCTCATTCCTTGTTGGAAATTCTTCATAATAAAAAACTATGAAGGGGAGGTAAGCCTTATTTGACGTCGTCTTACCAGCGTTGTGTTCTTTTAATCGTTTATCTAAATCTTCACAATGTCCTTTATAAAAATAATCAAAGTGTACACTTTTAATTACATAGGCAAAGTAACTCATATTTAAAGTTTAGAAAACTTCTATTCCCTGCCCGACTGCGTCGTTCAGGCGGGTATCCGTTGAACTACGGGACCATTTTATTTTTCAAATATCGCCTTCCTGAAGCAGATTTAAAATATTTTTCTCTTTTAATCGCTTCATTCCTTGTTGGAAATTCTTCATAATAAAAAACTATGAAGGGGAGGTAAGCCTTATTTGACGTCGTCTTACCAGCGTTGTGTTCTTTTAATCGTTTATCTAAATCTTCACAATGTCCTTTATAAAAATAATCAAAGTGTACACTTTTAATTACATAGGCAAAGTAACTCGTATTTAAAGTTTAGGAAACTTCTATTCCCTGCCCGACTACGTCGTTCAGGCGGGTATCCGTTGAACTACGGGACCATCTGTTGCGCAAATATAGTAAAAGTTTTGTCTCAAGAGAATTCATTTCATAAGGGTTTACCCCAATGAATTGAATTTAAACACTTAAAGAATTAACTATGAAGCTCATCTATCCAAATCATTACGCATTTAGACACATTAATAAAAACTGTACTACTCACCATAATAAATCATTTCAATAACTTCATATTTGTCTGATTAAATTGATTAAGGATATGAAACTAACAAAAAATAAAATCCTGATTACAGGAGGTGCAACCGGAATCGGTTTTGGATTGGCTGAAAGGTTTATCAGTGAAAACAATACTGTAATTATCTGTGGACGAAGAGCATCGGCTTTAAAGGAAGCCGCAGAAAAACTACCTACCGTAATTACCAAAGTATGCGATTTGGCTGTTGAAGCAGACCGGATTGAACTGTACAATTGGGTTGCTAAACATCATAGTGATTTAAATGTATTGGTTAATAATGCGGGCATCCAAAACTGGATGAATATCAACGACAACGACTTTTCCGAAAAGGCAGGTGCGGAAATTACTACGAATATTGTAGCGCCACTCCATTTAACAACATTGTTCTGTCGGCTCAATTCGTTAGCTACCATTATTAATGTAACATCGGGATTGGCATTTGTACCTTTAGCAACAGTGCCTGTTTATTGCGGAACTAAAGCATTTATGCGCTCTTTTACGCTCTCGCTACGCCATAGTCTTAAGGCTTCGGGTATTGAAGTGATTGAAATGATTCCACCAGCACTAAATACCGATTTAGGCGGTAAAGGGCTACATGATGAATATCCATCGGTAAGCGACTTTGTAGAATCGGTATTTAAGCAGATGGGAGAAGGTAAAACGGAATTAACTTTTGGCACCAGTACAGATAGGGCAGCCGCTAACAATGAGACCATCGCTGCCTATTTTAACCGGATGAATCCTTAATATCAGAAATCAGCTTACGTTGAAATAAATCAATAAAAAAGCCATTCGGATGATCCCGAATGGCTTGATATTTTTGAACAGCTAAATACTATCTGATTACGCTGCCTTCCTGGAATTTTTCTACAGGTGCCACAAAAGTAAGTTTGCCTTCTGCATTTTCGGCCATCAAAATCATACCTTGTGATAAAATTCCCTTGATCTCTCTGGGTGCCAGGTTCACAATCATACTTACCTGTTTACCTACAATGTCTTCAGGTTTATAATATTCTGCAATACCAGAAACTACCGTTCTTTCATCAATACCCGTATTTACGGTTAATTTTAATAGCTTTTTCGTTTTTTCTACCTTTTCAGCAGCAACAATAGTGGCTACGCGGATATCCATTGCAGAGAAATCGTCAAACTGGATATTTTCTTTTGCCGGAGCAGCAACAACATTACCAGCCGCATTACTGGCTTTGCTTTGATTCAACTTCTCGATCTGGAAGTCGATCTCTGCATCTTCAATCTTTTCAAATAACAGCACAGCTTCGCCAATATCGTGACCACGCTTTAATAGATTAACTGTACCGGCATCATCCCAATCATGGCCACCATTTTTAAGCATCTTCATTAACTTCTCTGCGGTAAAAGGCATGAAAGGCTCAATCAAAATCTGAATATTGGCCGCGATTTGAAGCGCAATATGTAAGATTGTCCTTACGCGATCTTCATCGGTTTTAATCAGTTTCCAGGGTTCGGTTTCGGCCAGGTATTTATTCCCTAAGCGGGCCACGTTCATTACTTCCGATAAAGCCTCTCTAAAACGGTAGTTTTCTATAGATGCAGCAATCTTAGCCGGATAACCTGCCAATTCATCAATAACAGCTTGGTCTACTTCTGTAATTTCCATACAGGTTGGTACAGCACCATCAAAGTATTTATGTGTGAGCACCACCACACGGTTTACAAAATTACCGAGTATCGCTACAAGCTCGTTATTGTTTCTGGCCTGAAAATCTTTCCAGGTAAAATCATTGTCTTTAGTTTCAGGAGCTGTTGCGGTTAATACATAACGCAATACATCTTGTTTACCTTCAAACTCTCTTAAATATTCGTTTAACCAAACGGCCCAGTTTTTAGACGTGGAGATTTTTTGTCCTTCCAGGTTTAAAAATTCGTTTGCAGGCACATTATCAGCCAGCGTATATTCTCCATGCGCCATTAACATCGCCGGAAAAATAATACAATGGAAAACGATATTATCTTTGCCGATAAAGTGGACTAATTTGGTTTCGTCACTTTTCCAGTATTCTTCCCAGCCACATTTATCGTTTTCATAGTTGTTAATATAATATTCTTCAGCTTTAGGGTTCCAAACATCAAGCTTAGCATAGTTACACAACTCTTTGGTTGCAGAAATATATCCAATTGGCGCATCAAACCATACGTAAAGCACTTTACCTTCGGCATCGCGGAGTGGAACACGTACTCCCCAGTCTAAATCTCTGGTCATTGCCCTTGGCTGCAAACCTGCGTTTAACCAGCTTTGGCACTGGCCGTAAACATTAGGCCGCCATTCTTTATGGCTTTCGATATAGGTCCGTAAACGGTCTTCATATTTATCAAGCGGCAAAAACCAGTTTTTAGTTTCCTTTAAGATAGGTTTATCGCCTGATAGGGTAGATTTTGGATTAATCAGATCAGTCGCATTAAGTGTAGACCCACAGTTTTCACACTGATCGCCATAGGCATTTTCGTTGCCACATTTAGGGCAGGTACCGGTAATATAACGATCGGCCAGAAATTGTTTTGCAGTGGGATCGTAATATTGCTCGGTAACCTCTTCGGTAAAAATACCTTTATCGTAAAGGGTTTCGAAAAAATCAGCAGCCGTTTGGTGATGCGTAAGCGATGAAGTACGGTGATATATATCGAAAGACACCCCAAACTCTTTAAAAGAATCGCCAATAATTTTATGGTACTTATCTACCACTTCCTGAGGTGTAATGCCCTCTCTTTTGGCTTTAAGCGTAATGGGAACACCATTTTCATCAGATCCACAGATGAATTTTACATCGCGTTTATTCGATCTTAAATAACGGGCATAAATATCTGCAGGGATGTACACCCCAGCCAGGTGCCCGATATGAACTGGCCCATTGGTGTATGGAAGGGCTGCAGTTACGGTATATCTTTTTATTTTACTATTATCCAAAACAATTTTTATTAATTTGGCAAAGATAAGTGTTTTGAAGATGATTAAGCAGCCCCCATATTTAAAAAAAGGAGATAAGATTGCGCTGGTATGTCCGGCAAAGAAATTACCCAAACCTATTGACCAAGCCATAGCACAATTGGAAAGCTGGGGTTTGGAAGTTGCTATGGGCGATAGCGTATATGCCAGCCACCATCAATTCGCAGGTACCGATGCTTTAAGAACGAAAGATATTCAGCGTTTTTTAGATGACCCATCAATAAAAGCAATCATTTCTGGGCGTGGAGGTTATGGTACCATCCGGATTATTGATGATCTGGACTTTACAGAGTTTAATAAGAACCCCAAATGGTTTGTAGGCTTTAGCGATATTACGGTTTTGCTCTCCCATCTGGTTGCGCAATGCAATTGCCAATGTATACATGCGCAAATGCCCTACACATTTGATGAATCTACCCCAGAGGCTTTGCGCTCTTTACAAAAGGCCTTGTTTGGTGAGAAACAAACCTATTCATATCAGAGCTTATTTAAGAACAAGGCAGGAGAGGCAAACGGAGTTTTAATAGGTGGAAATTTAAGTTTGCTCACTATGGTACAGGGTTCGGTTTCGGAAATGGATTTTACCGATAAAATTCTATTTTTGGAGGATGTAGGTGAACAGGAATATGGCATAGACCGCATGTTGCGCATGCTAAAAAGAGCCGGAAAACTAAAAAATTTAAAAGGCTTGATTGTTGGTGCCTTTACGGAAATTGAAGAAGAAAAAATTTCTTTTGGGCAAACTGCTGATGAGGTCATTTGGGATCTGGTTAAAGAATACAGCTTCCCGGTTTGCTTTAATTTTCCAACGGGGCATATCGACAATAACCTCAGCATGGTTTTAGGCGCTGAAGTGGCCTTAAAAGTAGAAACAAATAACGTTCAATTTAAATACTTATAAGATGGCAATTTTAGACAACTTAGGAAAATACCGCAATACGGGCTTGTTACTGCTACGTATTGGCTTGGGTATTATGTTTATCATTCATGGTTTTCCAAAACTTGCAGGTGGCCCAAGTGGCTGGACCAGCTTAGGTGGAAGCATGAAAGTGATCGGGATAGATTTTATACCGATATTTTGGGGATTTATGGCTGCGGTTGCAGAGACTTTTGGTGGTTTTCTCCTGATTGTAGGATTGTTTTTCCGCCCGGCGCTGATCCTATTGATTTTTACGATGATGATTGCTGCCCTTGTGCATTTTGGCCAGGGCGAAGGCTTGCAAGGTGCCAGCCATGCCATTGAATTAGGTATTGTATTTTTAGGTTTGATTTTTATAGGCCCTGGGAAATACAGTGTGGATAAGAAATAGGTTGATTTAAACGTAAAAAAACGAAGGTTGTCATTTAAGACAACCTTCGTTTTTTTAATCGAGTTTTTATTAAAGTGTATTAACCAATGGGTTTGTATTTAACTCTCCAATTGGTATCGGGAATGTGTAACGCTGATCGCTAACAGGAATGGATGCACCAGCACCGAATGATGGGAGTGGAGCGGCTTTTCTTGCCAGATCATTATACCTAAATCCTTCAGCCAGAAGCTCAATCCTTCTTTCTTTTAATATTGCGGCTTCTAGTGTTGCTGGAGTGAGCAATGCACCATAAATATAAGATGCGTCTGAACGCGTACGTACAGCTTGTAGAAGCGCATTTGAACGGACAAGATTTCCTCCGGGAGCCAGCGCTTCAGCTTCCGCTACGTTTAATAATACCTCTGCATACCTGATTATCGGAACAAAATCAATAAATGGAGATACCGCCCCGTATTTAATTGGAAAAGAATGTAATACCCCTGAAATTGTTGCATCCTGTGTCAAAAGTGACTTTCTTGCATCGCTTGTTGGCCATGCAGGATCAGCATAGATACCAGCGCCCGTCTTGTTTAGTGAATATTCCAGGTTTCCATTGCCAGCCCAACTATAGTAATATCCAAGCTGGTTTTGCGTACCTGGTGCATTGGTATCTGCCATTGGGAAAGAAAATATCGATTCTGAAGTTGTAAATGGAGATTGAAAAACACTTACAATACTTGCCTGTAATTCGTGGGCAGTTCTAGCTGTATTCTTAAACGGTGCTGCCTGTGGCACTATTTTATTTCCTTCTTCCAATACTTTTGGGTAGTTGCCCATTGCCAGATAAACACGGGTTTTCAGGGCTATAGCGCTGTTCTTGTGGGCTCTTGTAGTGCGCAATAAAGGCGTACCATAAGTATCAGGCAAACCGGCTTCTGCCTCATCCAAATCTTTTAAAATTTGCGCATAGACTGCGGCAACGGTACTACTTTTTAATGCATTGTTCGCTAATGATGTTTCAGGTGTTAAACGCAATGGCAAGCCCCTAGAAGCACCATTATCAAGTACATATGGCTTAGCAAAAATCTGTACTAAGGCAAAATAATTCAATGCCCTTATAAATTTGGCTTCACCAGCATAGTTCGCATTTACTGCCGGTGTTAACACCGAACTGTTCTTAGAAAGGCCATCTAAAAACAGATTTACCCTATTGATCGTTAGATATGCCTGCGAAAAAAAACTGGCAACATAAGTATTGGTTGAGTTATTGGTTCCCTGATAAACATCATAACCAGTAACCGAATTCCCGGTCCTATTAACAAATTCTTCCGCTCTGATATCATTGTATATCAGATACCTTCCTCCAAATAGTGAACCCGCTTTGGAAGAAGAATATAGCCCATTTACCTGACCTAAAATCCTTGTTGGGTTTGCAAATGCATCTTGATCAGGAAGTGTCAATTCCGGAACCTTTTCTAAAAATTCTTTTTTGCAAGATGAAATACTTCCAATTAAGGGTATTGCTAGTATAGCTGCAGTAGCTAACTTCAATTGATATGTTTTGATATGAAATAATTTCATGAATGTAATAATTAATATTATAAGCCTAAACTGATACCAAATGTAAATGATCTGCCTTGTGGGATAGAGTTGCGCTCAACACCACTTGCGAGATTACTATTTCCATTTGTTGATATTTCTGGGTCTACTCCTGTATATTTTGTAATCAAGAAAGCATTGTTTACAGATGTATAAACCCTGATACTGTTAATGCCTGATTTACCAAAAACGCTTTTAGGAATGCGATAACCCAAAGTTGCAGCCTGTAGTCGCAAGAAATCACCTTTTTCTACGTTAGCATCAATAGCAAACGATGAGCCATTTGAAACATTATCGCCATAAACCACCCTTGGAATATTTGTCTGTTGGTTTGGGGTTGTCCATGCATTCAGCACTTCAGTTGAGTTGTTCCAAACACGTTGATCTAAAAGCCCGGCACGGGTACCATTGTAAATATAATTTCCACCGGAGAAGGTAAACATAACATTCAAGTCGAAGTTTCCATAATTTAAAGTGTTATTGAAACCACCATACCATTTTGGCAAAGTGCCTCCTATTACCTGGGCGTCGCCTGCAGGAGAGGTAGCTTGTGTACCATCCAAATAAGTCCATGCATTGGCACCTCCAAAGTGCTGGTACTGAACTTCTCGACCAGCGGCATTAATATAAATTCTTCTACCATTGGCTGGGTTAACGCCATTCGTTTTAACGGCATAAATACTACCAATTGACTCTCCTACCTTAGTTACGCTTGCTGATTCAAGACCGCCAGTTGTACCAATGATTTGTGATACGTTTGGATCTAAAGCCGTTACTTCGTTTTTAATAGTGGTTAAATTTAAATTAGCTGTCCAGGAAAATTTAGTTGTTTTAATCGGTGTACCGCCTAATGCAAATTCAAATCCTTTATTGTACATTGAGCCAACGTTGGCTAGAATTGTTCCGGCAGGATCATTTGGAATACCTTTTGATAGTGCCTGCGGTACGTTAAGTAACAAGTTGTTAATGTTCTTTTTGAAATAGTCTGCTTCAAAAGTCAATCGGTTATCAAACAAAGCAAGGTTTAAACCGATATCCAGTTGGTTACTTGTTTCCCACTTGAGTTCCTTATTTCCAGCCTGCCCAAAAATCCATGCAAATGGAGTAACTCCATAAAGACCTGGGCTATAAGTTGTATATTCACTGTAAGCAGGCACATTACCATTACCCACACGTCCATAACTTGCTCTCAATCTTAAAGAGTTGATTGTTTTGCTTAATGAACCATTTTTAAAGAATTCTTCTTCAGAAATTGTCCACCCTACAGATCCACCACCAAAATTACCCCACTTATTATTTGATGACAAAGCAGAGTTTCCATCTCTTCTAAAATTTCCACTCAGGTAATACCTTCCTTTATAATTATAGCTTGCGCTGGCCAGATAAGCCTGAAACGCGATTTCATTGATACTATTTCCCCCAGGAACATTGGTGGTGAACGTTCCCTGAAATTGATTGAAGAAAGTTGGATCTCCTAATCCCTGACGAACTGCACCCCAATTTGTTGTTCTCGTATTTTGAACATCACTACCAATGGTTAAGCTTAAATTGTGTGCTCCACCAAAGGTTTTCATATATTGCAAGGTATTTATCCAGTTCCAGCTATTTCTTCTTGCAGCGTTATTATAAGCATATCCATTAAAAGAATATCCGTCCCCTTGAAGCGGGTTCCAGAATTGAATGTTTTCCGTATTCGCTCTTTCCCAAGAGAAGTTGGTCTTGAAATTTAAGCCATCAATAATTTTAAGATCTGCTCCCAAATTTGTTAAGAACCTGTTATTCTCTGAGCTATTTAAATCTTTGTCTACTAATACCGTTGGGTGGGCCCATGTACTGGTAATAAGATTTGCTCCATTACCTACGTTATTAGCAGAAATATTATAGCCACCGCTAGCATTATACACCGGTACATTTGGCGCAATAGCGATAGCGATACGGCCTAATCCTGAAGAGTTAAATGCTGCGCCTGGAGCTGATCCGCTATTTGGTGCTTTGTTGATACTATTGTTATAACTCACATTCATGCTTAGGCTTAACCAATCTGTAGCTTTATGTGTTGCATTTAAGCGAGCGGCATACCTTTTGAAGGTATTATTTTTAAGGAAACCATCTTGATCTGACAAACCTCCAGATAAATAGTAAGTTGTTTTAGCAGTACCGCCACTTAAAGTTACATTATGATTTTGAGACTGGGCTGTTCTGTAAACCTCATCGTACCATTTTGTATCAATCAGTGAACCATCAGCATTATAACTTGGAAAGAAACTCTTGTTATTTGCATCTCTTTGAGATGCAGGTACTGCGTTTGGATTCAGCGCCAAAGCATTTGCAATGGCTGTATTCTTACTATCTATATATTGCTGTGCATTTAACAACTCAGGCAAGCGGACAGCATTGTTTACGCCATACCATCCATCATAAGTGATTTTTGCATCGCCGCTCTTTCCTTTTTTAGTAGTAATGACCAATACACCAGCAGCTGCCCTTGAGCCATAAAGCGCTGTAGAGGCTGCGTCTTTTAAGATATCAATCGTTTCAATATCTGCTGGATTGATATCTCCCAGTGGATTGTTTGTTGCAGAGTTTGCAGATGCATCGTTGGTAGGAAAGGGGATACCGTCTACCACAACCAAAGGAAAAGAACTTAAGGAGATCGAACTTACACCCCTTACACGGATAACAGGAGGGTTATTCAACAAACCATTTGGCTGAATGATGCTAACGCCTGCTGCCTGTCCAGTTAAACCCTGTACAAAACTTTGTACTGGTTTATCTTTAAGGTCGTCACCTTTTACCGTAGCCGCAGCGCCTGTAAAGTCTTTTTTTCTGGTTACACCATAACCTGTTACTACAACATCGGTTAATGTTTTGGAGTCGCTCACTAAAGCAACATTGATTATTGATCCTCCACCAATTGCTTTTGATTGGGCAATATAGCCAATGTAAGAAAATTCTAAAGCTGTAGCTTGTGGCGAGATTTTAACGGAATATTTTCCGTTTGCACCTGTTACAGTTCCTCCAGATGCACCTTTAATTTTTACACTTACACCAGGGAGCGGCATTCCATCATCCTTTCCCGTAACTGTACCTGTGATTGTTCTTTCTTGCGCTATTGCAGTTGTAGCAATACAAAGCAATATGAACAAACTTTGTAGAAGTTTTTTCATAAAAAAAGTTGAGTTTAGTTAATAATAATACAAGATATGACTTAGTATTTCGTCATGCAAATATTACAAACAGATATTTTTAATATTATAATTTAGCAAAACCGAATAATGGGTACTTAATATCATTAAAAAACATGCTGGAACACCTAAATTCTCAACAAATGAAAAACACACACATATTTATGGACAATATCTTTAGCAAAAAAGATACAAATACATTAAAACGCTATTAGAAAATAATGTTTAAATAAGATAGTATCATGATATGAGTTACGTTTATTTAGAACTAGCTTGCTTAAATTAGCAAATCAAATATCTGGTAACGGCTCTCAAAGAAAAATGAATATACGTTTTTGCAAATATCTAGAACGTTTACTAGCGTGGCTCGGATACGGCGACTTGAATACAATTTTAAACTCTTTATTTAGGCATTCAATCATGTAGGTTTATCTATTTTACTGGTAGGATTGTATAGACTGCATAAGGTTTTATCTAATACGATCGTGAATTGGCTAGAAAAAATTCAATAATCAACATTTATACTCAAGTCAATATTTAGAGAAAAAAACTCCAAAAATAGCATTTAACTTACGCATCGATTAATAGTTAAAGCTTCGGCTTTGGTTTACGCTTTTCTGAATCTAATCCAGTTACACTTGATAATTATTTTATCAAGTACACTCAGCGTTGTTAACGAACAGTAAAAGTATAGGCCACCCGGATTTCATCCTCAAATATATTTGTTGCCGGTTAAGCAACCATTATAAAATAATAAAAATGAACAGAATTACGTGAGATGTAAGATATGATCATTTTCGAAAATGGTTATCTATTCATAGAGAAAAAGCCCAAATTAAAAAGAATAGGCATGCATAAACTTTGATAAGATGTTGAAGAAATTACTTTATTCACCTAAATTCACCGCATTTGATTAACCTCGGAAGCCAAGTGCATTTTCCCATTGAAATGTTCAAATAAATACATCTGGAAGTTTAGTACAGATGAAACCGGAAACACACGGCATAAAAGGAACTTTAATAAACGTACCAGTTGAAGTCTAGGTCATTTTAAAATGTATCATAATAAGTTAACAGTCTAACTATGCCGTCAGTAGATTTTATATCTAGTTTGTTTTCTTTACAATACCTAGCTAGCTCTTCACTTCTGCCTAATGTAGAGAAAATCGACTTTTCAGTATACTTTACTTTAATTGGTTTATTATCTGCCTTAACGATGTAATATTGCGTATCATCAGCTATTTTTCGGGTTACTGTTGCAGTATTATATCCCTTGCTTTCAATTATAGTTTTTGCTGTTTTTTTAAGGAATTTAATCTTACCCTCATAAATGATTTGGTAAAAAGTTTTATCCGTAAATTTATCAACAGGAGCGAAACCATTTTTATATAGTTCTTTTGATGATGTCAATAAAAATTCCTTAGGTTGATCTTTAAATTCATACTCTTCGCCATCTTTACCTTTTAACACCAGTAAATCAGCTAGCAAATCATATTTCACTTCGCTAGATGAGGGCTCTATACCTTTCCCGAATTGCACGACTGCTTTTTGCCAATCACTAAATAGGTACGGGGAACCTTCAAAATCAGCATCTGTTCTTTTTGCACGAATGGTTTGGTGATCGCCTCCCATATTTACATTCCTGTACACTTGGGCTTCAGCTGAAACAAATCCTATTGTACCAACTAATAAAAGGAATATTTTTTTCATAATCTATTTGATGAAGTTATACCGAATTTAATATTTTAATATAAAAAAACCCGCATGAAGCGGGTTTTTTTATAATTTAATTACTGTCTTGCGCGAAGATAGGTCCACACTTCGTTCCATGTTGTTCTAACAAATGGAGAAGTAGTTACTACGCTTGGCTGAAGCATGTTATATTTAATGGTTATTGTTTTCGTTGCTGCGTCATAAGCATTAACCGTTCCTGATGGGTCCAGCCTACCTGAACGTGTGTTAGAAGCCGGTTGCCCATACGTATTGGTTACAGCTACAACCTTGTCAGTTGCAGGATCAAATTCTACTGTCACAGCGAAACTGCCATATTGACTATAACTTGTTCCTGAACGAATTGGAACATAATTACCTCCAAAGAAATGGTTATCATAAACAATGCATTTAGTTGGTGATAATGTTCTTAACTCATACTCCATCGGAGCTGTAACACCAACGGTATTATTTGAAGAGGTTAAATACTCATTGATGTGGCCTAAGGTAGCATTTGTAACATCAACCATACTACCTGCTACACTATATACTCCATCCCATTTATTCTTGATGCTAACAAAAACCATTATTGTATCACTTGTTGCCGCTGTTTTTTTAATTCCACCCCAGTCTGTTACACGAAAAGCAAGTGCATATTTTTTACCTAAATCTGTCCACTTGGAACCATCTATATTTAGTTTGAAATTCTGAGAGAATACTCCTGATGCGAAATTGACATTATAGCCAGTAGCAGTTTTGGAATAACCTCCATCACCTCCAAAAGTATAATAGGTTGCGGGTAATTCTTCAAATGTGTCTGCATGGTCTGTGTTATACTTTGTGATAATACCAGCATTTTGTTCTAATTTTATAGTTGCCGACTGCTGCAGATCAGCATTACTTGCTGCATCACGACGGATACTGAACATGGCAACTTTTTTAATATCTGAAAAAGGAGAGAAGAACAACTTTACCTCTCTACCTTCCAGCACTTTAAAATAGGTAGTACCTGAATCTCCGGTTTCGGTTCCTTCAAAAGCATCTTTCCTACAAGATACGGCTGTAATAGCGAACAATAACGCAATCCCAGCATATTTTAAAAAATGATTTTTCATTTTAATTAATTTAAACGTTAACGATTATTGATCCCACCACATTCTGGCATCCTGAGTATTACCCCCGGATAAACGAGCAATTGCTGCATCGTTATTTGCTTTATTGGTCGTTTGTTCTGTTGGAGAATAAGCAATTCTCCTTGGTATCTGTTTTGAAGAGTTCACAGCAGCAGCGGCTGGTGTAAGTACAGGGAATCCTGTTTTTCTCCAAATGTTCCATCCTTGTTGTCCATCAGGATAACTAGCCAAATACCGTTGAGTAGAAATATTTTTAACATTGTTTGCCGCTCCAACAGCCCCAATAGCCACATTGGCATTAGCCAGGTATGCTGAAGAGGGTGTACCAACTCCCCATTGCTCGTATGATAAGGTAATACCTTGGATGTACAAATCAGACAAATTTTCATTAGTCCAGCCTAGATTAGCCGCTTCGGCCCTGATCAATGCGATTTGCGAAGCAGTTATGAAGTATACAGGGCTAGCCTGATCTCGTTTATCGCCGCGCAAAACACGAGCCCAAGTCGGGTTATTATTTGTAAAACTCTCTGTTGATGCTTTATCACCGCCATAAGGAATACCTACATTTGACGTTGCTACATTTCCTGATTGTTCACTAGCGCCTCCAAATACAGCCTGTCTGCCATCTCCTAAACTAGCTGTTAAGTCAGTCATCGTTTTACTTTCGCCATAATCTTTACGGCCATTATAGCCATCCCAAATCACGTTTCTGAAATTTGGTGCAGCAGGTGTGAGCTGCATATTCTGGGCATTAGAAGTGATAACACCTCCAGCATCAGCTAAAGCAGCTTTAAATTGTGTCGCCGCATAATCACTTGCCCCAGGGTATTTTTTCGATAATTGAATGCTAATTACCAATCTCAAGGAATTTGCTACTCTTTTCCAGGCAGCAACATCACCATTGAACATGATATCACCTGTAATTGCAGAAGAATTAAAAGAAGTTGCTGCGGTAGTTAATGCCGCTAACATCCCTTTGTAAATTGCTTCCTGTGTATCGTAGGCCGGTGCATTTACAGTAATTCCCTTTAATGCTTGGCTATAAGGAATGTCACCCCAACGATTGGTCAACTGAAAATATACGTATTGTTGAAGTATCTTGGCAATCTGGTTTTGATTGTTGCTTGTGTTTACCAGTTGAATATTTTCCAAATCATATAGTATGCCACTGTAAGCACCAGTAAATGCACTTTGATCCAAAGCATATAACATCGCATCAGGATATTGGCTTTGTGAAAAATACTGGGAATAATAGCCCCCCGTTACATAAAACGCATAACCGCTCAAGCTTGCGATCGAGTTAGTTAACAAGGCATCAACCCTTGGATTTGTCGTTGCAGCTGGATTATCATTTGCTACACCAAAATCCTCTATTTTTTTACACCCCACTGAGCTGGCCAACACCAAACCTATCAAGGATGCATATATAAATTTCTTTTTCATAATAATTTCTTTTGTTTTTTAGATTAGAATCCTACTCTTAAGTTAAAACCAAATCCTCTTGTACCTGGTAGCTGAGCAGTTTCACCACTTGTAGCAGATACTTCTGATGGATCAAAATCTTTTGTTTTGGCATAAATTAAAACAGGGTTACGCGCAATTACCGAGAAAGTTGCATTTTGGATATATTTACTTATTCCTAGCTTCTTAACTGGAATATTGTATCCAACTGATACCTCACGTAATTTGATGAATGTTAAATCGTAAATGTAATCATCAAATGTTCTAGAATTATATAAACCTTGATAGTAATCAATTGCACTTAAATAGTAGGTTTTTGGCTGGCCAGTTGTGGCATCAACACCATCCACTCTAACACCGCCACCATCCGCAGGGTTATCACGAACAGAAACGCCTTTATCGTTCAAGGCAGCAGTGCGAGCTGTTAAACCACTATATGACCCCCACATATTTGATAACGATACGAATTTCCCACCAAATTGGTAATCGATATTAGCACTCACATTGAAATCTTTAAATATGGTAAATGAGTTTTGCAAACCACCAGTGTGTTTCGGAAGCACACTACCAAAAAATACGTTAGGATCATTTACAAAGTGCCCATTAGCATCTAATAACGGAACCCCATCTGCATTTCTTTTCTTTCCATTTCCGAAAATCTGTCCCCATTGCTTACCCTCTTCGTGTACCATATATGGCATAGTTGTACCCCAAACAGCATCAACTCCTGAAATTCGAGTGATACCGTATTTTTTACTCACCTCTACCACTTTATTATCTAATAAGTTAGCATATGTTCCCGAAATACTCCAAGAGAAGTTTGGAGAGTTAATAGGATTACCTGTAAGTTGAAATTCTAATCCTCGTTTGTTAACCTGGCCAATATTAGTAAAGATTGAGCTAAAGCCCGAAGCAGCGTTGATTGAAATAGATCTTGGGAAATTTTTCTCTGTTGCGTCCCAATAAGTCGCTTGTAAGGTAAGGCGCTTATTTAAGAATCCTAAATCGATCCCGAATTCATAGTTTGAAGAAGTAGCGCCTGTAATATCAGGGTCCACTAAAGCATCAGGAGTGGTCATTAATAAATTACCGTTCCATTTCAACGCATTTACACCATATGCAAAACCAGGGTAAACATACGCGCCAAAACGACCTGACTGATCAGATAGGGCCTGCGGAATCTCACCATAAGAAGCCCTCAATTTACCATTTGATAACCAACCAAAACTTTCTTTAGGAAGTAAGTCGCTGAACACAAATGAACCACCAATGGATTTAGACAGTACATTGTTGTTTGCCTGTGGCAGAGTTGAGAACCAGTCGTTACGAAGCGTTCCTTCTAAAAACAGGTAGTTTTTATAGCCTAAAGTTAATTTGCCAAAAACAGCTCTGTATTTTTCTATATATCTCGTATTACCGATTATAGGCTGATTAACAGAGTTTTGAACAGTAAACAAATCTGGAATCACCAACCCATTATCTGTTTGTGCCGAATTATCTTTGTAATCTGCTCTGAAAATATCTGTACCCACAGTTGCATCAACAGTAAAATCCTGAATTTTCTTAGTATATTGACCTAACAACTCATAGTTTTCCCTATTTGAATAAGTGTTAGCAGTATAATAATAACCACGAGCCTGTGGATCATTACCTGTCGTTTGCGTACCACTATCATTTAAACGTGTACTGTATTTGTCTTCAGTAAATGTTGTGTTTTGTTGTTTACGGTAAGTTCCTGTAAATTTCAAATCGTCATTAACCTTATAAGTTAAATATACGTTACCGTAAAGTCTATCTCTCTGGTTATTTTTATTTAATAAATCGTAATAGGTATAAAAGTTATACCAATAGTTACCTGCGTAAAATGCTTTTGGATCTGCTGCGTTGAACGAAGTTGGGTCATTATGGTTCCAGCTACCATAAATGTTAGTTCCATTCAATCCTGGCACGGTTAATCCTCTTAATTCTTTCATGATTCCCATATCCAAATCTCTATGGAACCATTGGTTAAATGATCCTGTACTTTGACTTGAATAAGCATCATCGATATCTCCACCTAATGCGGTTTTAACGTAGTTGATATTTGCTCCTACTGTAAAGTGTTTGTTAAGATCATAGTTTAAAACCAAGTTTAAAGTATTTTTTTTCAAATTTGTATTAGGTACCAAACCTTGAGTATATTGGTTTCCATAAGTCATTTTAAAATTATACTTTTCTCCAGCATTAGCGAAGGTCACTGAGTTATTTATGGCGATACCAGTGTTAAAGTAATCACGGGCATTATTTGGCTGTGGTGTTAACGAAGCGGTTTTATATGAATACTGAGTACCTGGATACCAAGCGTACCAAGGAATATATTCTTGACCTACCATTTTAGGCCCCCAGCTTGAATCATCGCTATAGTTATGATAATATTTACCATCAAGTGCCTTCCACTCTATAGGATCTCCGGATTTCCAGTTGTACTGGATAAGATCAGCAGAGTTACCACCGGCATAAGTATTTTGATAATTCGGTAAAATATAGGCATTTTCAAATGTTGCGCCCAAATTAAGGGTGATACCTGCCCCTTCGGTTTTCTTACCTTTTTTTGTGGTAATCAAAATTGCGCCAGCAGCCGCTTGTGAACCTAACAAAGCCGCTGCTGCAGGACCTTGCAAAATAGAAATATCCTCGATATCATCTAAGTTAACGTCATCTGCATTAGGAAGAATTGTTCCATCAACAACATAAAGCGCACCACTACCTGTACCGAAGCCACCTGCACCACGCATCCTTACTTGAGTGTTTCTTCCCAAAGCCGCTGCCGATTGACTTCTTACCTGAATACCTGCAACTTTACCCGCTAAAGCATTGTTGATATTTGTTCCACGTACAGTATTTAGCTTTTCACCGCTAATCGTTTGAATATTTGCTGTTGTAGCTCTAGCCGTGGTTTTTGTGCCATAAGCACCTTGAACAACAACCTCTGTTAATTGATTGGCATCACTTTCTAACATTACATTAACTACAGCTGAAGAACCTACGGTTACTTCTTTTTGTTTGTAGCCAACATAAGTAAATACTAAAACTGATCCATTTGGTGCTAATAAAGAGAATTTGCCATTAGCAGCGGAAACTGTACCCGATTGAGTACCTTTAATTTTTACACTTACGCCAGGGATTGGGAGGTTATCCTCTTGTGCAGTAACTGTACCAGTGACTGTTCTTTCTTGAGCAAACGCTGAAAATGCGCACAGCACGAGAATGAACAAACTTTGTAGAAGTTTTTTCATAATTTGAAAATAGGTTAGTTAATGATTTAATTAATGCTAATGTATAGTTAGTTACGAATAACACCAAATATTTTTTAACATTTTTTAACAATTATCTTGCTTTTTTAAAAAAAATGGCCTAGAAAGCAAAAAAAACAACTTAATCAAATAAAAACTGGCTTTTTAGTTAAAATTTTATCTGATTATAAATACATAAATAAGTTTTTAGTTAAACCTTAATGGAATAACGTGATTAAAATAAATGAAACTGGTAAAAAAATCTATCCATTTGTAAGCTGGGCGATTTTCGAATTTATAAGTAAATGATATTGATTGGCTTGTGAATCTGTTGTAATCAAAGCAGAGTACTTATACCCATGAACAAACCTGCCATAAATTTCCGAGTTTAAAAAGGGACTAGCTGAAATAGAAAATATTCAATTCAACCACGATATAGTAGGGTATCCATTCAACGATCATGAAGAGATGGCGCTGAAATTCTAAAGCGGATTAAGCGTCTTTGTGCTATAACAAAATAGAGAAGGAGAGTTTGAAGATCGGGGCCGGAAGCATTTTATTGAAATGATCTGAATTATTCTCGGTGGGTTAATTATTTATACATATAAGTGTCCAAAGTTCTGACGGATATACTTTAGGGGGAGACGGAATTCAAATGATGCTCCACAAGTTAAAGAAAAACATAAAGATCATTAACTTGACCCAGCCGATAGATGTAGATTATGTTTTAGGAAAAGAGTCATAATAGACCGGGTAATTATGAAATCAAGATATCTGCGAGCTACAGCATATATAACACTGATTAGAAATAACTTTCAACTAACAATCTTATTTTCATATTTATTTTTACTGAAAAAGCCATTACTCAATATTTAAATTGATAGCGCAAAGAAGCTAACACTATCTTCGTAAGCCGAATTCGCGTTAAATTAAATTAGGATTCATAAAAAAATAGCAGCCAAATAATTGACTGCTATTTCATGTTCATTAGTTCTAAGACATCTAATCGCTAGTAAAAAAACTGATGCCGATTATTTCAAAAATTTTATTTATCCCACCAAACTGGAACATAAATTAAAACGTTCCCTGGGAAGTTTAAGTTTGAAGTTGACTCTGCATTTGAATAAAGTAATCTCAATGGCGTTCTACCTGCACCAATATTTGAGCCAACAGAGGTGATAAGAAAATCAGGGTATCCTGTTCTTCTATATTCTGACCAAGCTTCAAATCCTTGTGTTCCGCACATTGCATAATATTTCTGGGTGATAATTACTTTCACCAAAGCCTCAGACGTTGTAGCCGCATTTAATGCAGCCTGACCATCTGGCGCAGTCGCAAAATATGCGTCAGCATCGTTAGCTGTCAATCCCGTGGCAACAAAACTCGCTCTTACTCCTGCCGTTAATAAATTAGAAACTGTACCACTAGCATAATTTCTGGCCACTGCTTCTGCTTGTAAAAATGCAGATTCAGACGCGGAAATTAATTTTACAGGAGCGGTTGCAGAACTACTGTTAGCTGCATTACCACCAGTTAACGTAGATGGTATAGAAACAACTTTAGCAACACCAGATGCTGCAAAGCTACCCTGTACTATAGAGTTCAAAGTTGTTTGTCCATCAACTAGATCATAAAACTTTGGCAACCTCTTATCCGAATTTCTCGTAAACGCGTTTACTGCGGTAGAACTGGCTACCAAATTCTGAACTTTACCTAAGGCTAACATTTCATTGTAAAGTGGGTTTTCATTACCACCAATACTAGAGTATTTAATTGCAGCATCTTTAGCTAAAAAAGTTGGATTAGTAGCATATAAAGCTTTTATTCCCGCTTCGGCCTTTGCTGGATCAGCTTTTACAATTCTAAGATATGCTCTAAGCTTTAGCGTATTTGCAAATGCTTGCCAACTTGGAATATCCCCTTGAAAAATAATATCTTGTGCACCAGGAGAAGTTGATGAAACCTTTAATAAAGCAATACCTTTATCGATATAGTTGAAGATACTATCATATACAAGTGCTTGTGAATCATATTTTGGTGAACCATAAAGACTAGGATTTAAAGCCTGAGATAAAGGCACATCTCCAAAAGCATCAGTAGTAAGCTGGTAAGAATAAGCCTTAAGAATGTACGCCATACCTTTCATGTATTCCAAACTTGAACCTTTACTATTGATAATCAGATTACAGTTAATTAATGCATTACGATATAGTGTCAACCAAGGTCTGTCAAATGCGGTATTGGCCAAATTATACTGATCAATTGTTTTATACTGTGAACTGTTTGGACTCTGTGTCCAGTACTGGCTCCACATACCTCCATAAACCTGGAAACTGTTCCCAACAATCTGCCCGATTGCAGCCTCTACGGTTGGAAGCAATAAAGATGGTTCCGCGGTATCCGGATTATTTGGATTTGCATTGATATCCAAAAATTTCTTACATCCTGATATACTCAGTATGCCAATAACTAATATTAGCAAAAGCGTATATTTTGATTTTTGTATTTTCGTTTTCATATTGAACTCCTTTAATTTGTTAAAATGTAACTTTAAGGTTGATACCATAATTACGAACCGAAGGCTGCGCAGTAAAGTCAAATCCTTGAGTATTTCCAGCGCCTGCTGAGTTAATTTCTGGGTCAGCGAACTGATTCTCACTAGCTGTCCACATGAATAAATTATTTCCATAAAGACCTACTGCGATAGAACTTACTGGTAAGCGTCGAAGCTGAGCCTTGTTAAATGTGTAAAAAAGACTAGCTGAACGTAATTTTACGAAAGACCCATCAACCATACTAAAGCCTGCAGGCAAACTACCACCATAATAATCTTGTTTAACAAAACCAACACTTGTGTTTGGAATAAATGCCCCAGAAGCATCTTGATATACAGAATTAGGCCATATTTCTCCAAATCTATTTCCGCCGGTTTCTGCGGAAGCGCCAACGAAAGCTAAAATTGATCTCGTCCTAGAATAGAATTTTCCACCTTGTTTAGTATCAAACAAAACATTGAAAGACAATTGTTTATACTTAATACTGGTACCCCATGAAGCTTGATATTTAGGATTATAATTGCCTAGATACTCTGCCTTCGAAGTACTTAACGGCATGCCCGTTGTTTCGTCAACAACAGTTCTTCCCTGATCATCTTTTAATGTGGTAACGCCATAGAACTCGCCATATGGTCTACCTACTGCTGCAACGATTGACATTCCTGAGAATCCACCGACTACAAACTGATCAATACCAGGCATTAGTGAAACCACTTTGTTTTTGTTCTTCGTAAATGATCCGAATAAACCCCACTCAAAATCATTAGATTTTAGTACAGTTCCTTTTAAGCTTAACTCAATACCATTATTTTGGACTTCACCCGCGTTAACTACGCTAAATCCATAACCTGTTGAGTTAGGAATTGGAATGGCCAAAATCTGATTTTTAGAATTGCTTTTGTAATAACTTGCATCTATTGTAATCCTATTATTTAATAAGCCTAAATCTGCTCCAATTTCAAAAGCTGTAGTAATTTCAGGTTTAAGATTTACGTTACCTAAGGTGGATCCTGGTGTTAAGGCAGCAACGTTACCAAAAGGGAACACCGTGCTTCCAAAATTGCCATTTATAGTCGTCTTTCCATAAGTAGATAACAACTGATAAGGATCGGTATCATTACCCACCTGAGCCCAACTTGATCTTAATTTACCGTAGTTTAAAACATTGGATACTGGCGAGTCTTTAAGTAATTCAGTAAAAACGAAAGAGCCACTTACACTTGGATAAAAGAACGAATTATTGTTTTTTGGTAGTGTTGATGACCAGTCATTTCTCGCTGTAGCTTCTAAAAATAAGAGATTTTTATAAGATAAGTTCAAATCTGCATAAAGACCAATTAACCTTCTTTTTGATAAATTATCAGCAATGATGTTTACCGGACCATTACTATTCGACAAATTGTACCACCCTGGAACAACTAGCCCACCAGATGTGTTGGTAGCAGAACTAAGTGTATTTGTTCCTCTTTGTCTGATATTATTACCCAACATTAACGATCCTTCAAAATCCTCGTTAAATTTATGTCTAGCAGTAACCATGAAATCATGAACCAATTCAGTAACATTATATTGATCTATTTGATAGGCACCAACATTGGTTCTGGTATTAGTTCCTGCATATTCCGCAGTTTGATCAATGTCAACAAAGCTATATTTTGGAGATATTGTTCTTCTCCTATCAGAGTAAGTATCAATACCAACTCTTTCCTGAATATCTAACCAATTTAACGGTTTATAATTTATATTAAAGTTACCTGTAACTCTGCTTACATCATTATAGTTTGCAAAATTTTCGAGTATCCAATATGGATTTTGAGTATATGTTCCATAATATCCGTATGAATTAGGGTGCGGAATACCCGCAGCATCAATATAGCCATAACCGTAATATTTGTTATTTAAATCTCTCAATGCCGGTAAATCGATATCCCTCGGAGTTTGCAACACATTATTAAAAACAGA